>NZ_NHPP01000019.1 GCF_002838835.1 Siphonobacter sp. SORGH_AS_0500 | reverse complement strand
AACGTCATCCAATAAACTTTCAGGAAACTTAGCATATCTTTTTTTGTTTACTCTATATCTTTATTTCACGTACACCGTTTCTCGGTTATAACGCTTGAAGAAACTATCTATCTTTAACTGAACAACCCCAAGAAAAGCTTCCTTGAAAATTTTGGGAGACATTTTAGAAACGCCCTGCGTCCGATCCGTAAATATAATGGGGACTTCTTTGAGCTTGAACCCAAATTTCCAGGAAGTGAACTTCATTTCAATTTGAAAGGCATAGCCCACAAACTTGATTTTATTGAGGTTAATGGTTTCCAGCACAATCCGACGGTAACACTTAAAACCAGCGGTAGCATCCATAATCGGCATTCCGGTAATAAAGCGAACGTAAACGCCGGCAAAGTATGACATTAACACGCGTCCCATGGGCCAGTTCACCACGTTTACGCCCTGAATGTAACGCGAACCGATGGCTACATCATTACCATCCATGGCACAGGCTTTCCATAAACGCACAAGATCGTCCGGGTTATGAGACAAGTCCGCATCCATTTCAAAAATATACTCGTATCCACTGGAAATAGCATATTTAAAACCTGCGATGTAGGCAGTACCTAAACCTAGTTTTCCTTTCCGCTCCAGCAAATGAATTCGGTTGTCTCCAAATTCATCCTGCATCTGACGAACTTTCAGAGCAGTGCCGTCCGGCGAACCGTCGTCCACAATGAGCAAATCAAACGAAGGTTCGAGGCTCATTACGCGACGAACGACCGTTTCAATATTCTCAATTTCGTTATAGGTTGGAATGATAACCATCCGATCTTTCGAATGATTCATGGTCAAACATGCAGAAGTATCTGTAAATACAGAGACTGTTTCCATGTATTACTTGGTTAGGAAATGAATAAATTTTTCAGCAATGCTGAATCTATACTACTAACGAATCTTTGAATCAAAATCATTCATTAAGACGTCTTAAAATCCTTTCTGTCAAAAGGATAATGGTGCAATTTCGGCTATTTTTTTTAATAAAACTAACTCATTTCCAAGACCCTGACTTACATTTCTTTCTTTACCTTCTTAAAATAAGAAATAGTAACAAAGAAAATATTTTGAGGCATTCTCGAAGAACTTTAAGAAATTAGCTTTTGATTTTGGCTTGTGCCTGGACAATAAAGTACTGATTAAAAGGAGTTTATTGGTTTAGGTAAAGAAAAAGAGCTTCGGCGGCACTGGGAATTATCTAAGCGGCTGGACTTATTTTGCCAACTTACCACCTCTTTTTAAAGTTATATCCAGATGACAGACCGCTCTGACTTTTTCAACCTGAGTTATGAATTCAGTCTGCTTCAAATCATTCGTTCGAAATGTCAACAACGCCCATACACTTGCAGGAAGTAGCTAAGAAGCAGGAGACCTATTTTAACCAGTTAGATGGAATCCGCTTCTTAGCTGTTTTTCTGGTTCTATATGATCACTTGCTGGCGGGATTTAATACGCTTCCCATTGGGCCTATCGGGGTTACCATTTTTTTCGTGCTAAGTGGGTTTCTCATTACCCGCATTCTCATTGAAAGTAAAAATCAGTATAAGCCCCGTGAAGATGGCTTTAAGACTTATCTGAAAAAGTTTTACATCCGCCGGACCATTCGGATTTTCCCGATTTATTACCTGACAATCTTCCTGCTCGTGGTATTCAATGTGCCGCCCGCCCGTGAAAAATTCTGGTGGCTGGTAACTTATACTTCTAATATTTACATCGCCCATCACGAACACTGGCTGGGCGTGGTGGATCATTTCTGGTCATTGGCCGTTGAAGAGCAGTTCTATATCTTTTTCCCTTTCATTGTATTCTTTATTCCAAACCGACATTTGCCTAAATTACTCGTCGGTTTTATTATCGGTAGCGTATTACTGCGTCTGTATTACTTCCTGACGGGAGCTCCCTGGTTTGTAGCCTATGTATTAATGCCGACCAGTCTGGATGCCTTCGGCCTGGGCGGACTCATGGCCTATATGTACATCTACCAGCGAGATCTGTTTGACTCTACCTTTAAACGGGGAAGTCTGGTTTGGCTGGGTCTGGCTATTCTCGGGGGAAGTTTGTTATGGTATCATCTTTCGCCCGATCCTCATTTGTCCCTTAACTCGGTTTTTGAACGATTAGCGGGTTCTATTTTTGCCTTCTTCCTAATCGGTAAGGCCATTACGGGTTACAGTGGTGTAATGAAATGGCTTCTCGAAAACCCGGTCAGTGTCTATCTGGGGCGAATCAGCTATGGGCTATACCTGTATCATAATTTTGTTTTCAATCATTATCACATTACGCCTACGCATCCCGTATATCGCTTTATGCACCGGATTTACCGTTCATTCCCCTCGCTCGAAGAAAATCTGGTTTTCAATTTCGCTACCTACATCGTATTAACCATTTTCGTTGCCACGCTTTCCTGGTATATTATTGAGAAACCGATCAATAACCTAAAAAGTCGATTTAAGTATTAATCCTTCCCTATTGCTTAATCATTTTACAACCTTTATGTCTGGTTTTTTACAGCAACGATATTGGACGAACCTCGGCTGGGCGTTTCTGGTAGCCATTACCATCGTCCCTATGATGGTGCTTAGTTTCTTTAACCATCCCTCTGCCGCCGACGATTTTTGCTTTGCCTACATGGCTCGGGATTATGGTATTCTGTGGTCCACCAAATTCTATTACGACCAGTGGACAGGACGTTATTTTGCCTGCCTGCTCTTCCATTCCACGCCCCTATTCAAGGGTTGGTTCTGGTATTACCAGGCCCTTCCCATCGTTTATATGCTCGCAACGGTCGGCAGCGTATACCTGTTGCTGGGTGAGTTAATTCACACCTCCCGTGCACAGAAATGGTTAATCAGCACTGCTTTTTTAGTCTTATACATTCTTCAGTTAGACAGTATTGTAGAGAGCTTTTTCTGGGTAACGGGTTCGTATACCTATGCTTTGCCCCAAATCCTGACCTTACTATTTTGGGTCGCTTTAATCCGTTCCTACAAACCTGAAAATAAACGTATTAAATACGGACTTATCATTTGGGCAGCGTTTTTGGTTTTTGCCATGATTGGCCTTTGCGAGATGTTTCTCTTACTCACGACGGGCTTGCTACTTTGTTTTATGGGGTATCGGCTTCTGTTTCAGCGAAAACTAGACTGGCTATTGCTTATCCTTTTCCTCGAAGCTGTGATTTGCTGCTACCTAGTACTCGAATCCCCCGGTTCGAAGATTCGTCAGGGGAGTAATCCCCTAGGCGGTAATCTTTCTTTTTCCATCCTTACTTCCTTCAAAACAGCGGTAATGGTTGGCATTAAATGGTTACCCTTAACGCTCGTATTTCTGGTTTTCTGGATTAACTGGCTGAGTAATAAAATCAGTCATTCGTCTCTTTTCAGTGCGTACGTTCGCATCCCGGTTTGGGTGGGCTGGCTGGTATGGGCCGTGGTGGTTCCGGTTCTTTACTTCCCGATTTTTTACGGCGTAGGTATCGAAAGCGTTTCACCACGTATTCATAACTCGGTCTATTTCTTCTATTTAATCGGGTTCTTTTATAACGTACTGGTAACCATGCTCTGGATTCAGGAAAAGTGGAATCTTGGTTTTCTGAGTCCCGGTATTGTGCGGGTGCTAACGCTGCTATCCATTCTTGTTTTGCCTTTACTTATCTGGAAAAACACGAACGTTCGGATGATGGCGAGTGATCTAAAAAATGGAACTGCGGCGGCTTACAGCCGCGAACTCTACGATCGTTACGAGAAAATCCGGCAGGCTCCCGCTCATGCAATGGTTACCATTCAGCCCCTGAAGCACGTTCCTCGATCGCTTTTCCTGGAAGACATTAAAGACAATCCAAAGCACCCCTGGAATGATTGCGAGACTAAGTTTTTCCAGAAAAAAGCTCTCGTCATTACTCCTTAACCTTTGCCTTATTGATTGAATTTATATGAAAACCAGCCGTTTGTTCCCACTTCTGGTCAATACGATTCCCATTATTGGTTTCGTTATTTTCTTTCTATTATACGTTGTCAATGTTCCGTGGTTCGATGATTTCGAAGCTTTGTCAGGATTTTTTCTGGAATTCCTGAAATCCAAAACCTGGGCTGAAAAATGGCACTGGCTGATTGTTCCTAATAATGAACACCGGATGGCGACGGGCAAGCTTATTACTGTGCTGGTATATTACTGTTCGGGTTTTCTCGATTTCCGCTGGATTCAGGGGCTAGCAAATTTCTCGGTGATCGTTATCTGGGGATTATTACTGCTTACCTTCCGCCGATTTAAATTATCGTACTGGTATTTTCTGCCATTAACGCTCATTCTGTTTCAGCCTCAGTATTACCTGCTTACGTTCTGGTCTATTACAGGCTTACAACACGAACCTTTACTAGCTCTGGTTTTACTGACTTTATATGTTCTAGCTTTACGCACCCGGCTTTCCTTCCCCCTAGCTTTAGTTTTAGGCCTAATCACGACCTTCACGATGAGTAATGGCATGTTTGTCTGGCTAGCGGGGTTAGGTGTACTTTTGCTTCGCAGACGCTTCCGTGAAGTCTTTATCTGGGCTTTTGGAATGGCCGTTGGAATAACTGGCTATTACTACAACTTCCCCTATTCGGGTAATGAACGCAGCTTTGGTAAATTCCTGCAAATGCCGCACTTATCCGTCAGTGGCTTTTTTACCTACATGGGGGGGCCATTTGACTTTTTCCCCTCTATGCCTGAACCCTGGCGATTTGTGTTACCCACGCTGGCGGGTTTAGTCATCATGTGGATCGCCGTTCGCTGGTTTATTCAGCAGTTCTGGCCTTTGATTCGTTACTATTTCCAACCTTCCATTGACCCACAGGAATCTACTTTCGTTCAGGACTTTCTCCTCGGCGGCATGCTTTTCCTCTTGATCAATGCAGGTGTAATCGCCATTCTACGTCCACACTTCGGGTATTTCGTGATGTTGATTAGTAACTACCGGCTATACCCTTTGCTGTTTTTATGTTTATTATATCTGGCCTGGTTAAAAGGTCAAAAGGGGGTGTCCTTCAGTCCGGCACCGCTAATCGCTTTGGGGGTTTTATTTAGTTTTCTATCCTATTTCAATTATTACCCATTAGTAGTCGAACGCCGCAAGTTGTTATTAACGAACGCCTTCAATCAATACCATAGTAACATCGGGCTTGCCGCCACTCGCGGAACCATTCTGGAGCCTTACATCATCTGGGCTTTCAAGGAGCCCATAAAAATGGGAGTATTTCAACCACCCGTTCATTTTTTTGATGAAGCTTTGAAAAAAATAAGGAGGCTCAAAACATTTCTCTGATTCCAACTATTACCACTAAGGAAATTAGTGTCGTACAGTCGAACTTCCCTGTCCCCAGGAGTCGAAACGGCATGGTGTTACTTCACCTGAAATCGACCTTTAATACGGATGAATACCTCGTGCCATTTGGTGGCGTGCCTAATACGGGTAAAAACCCGTTTTTACCGGGGATTGGTGGCAGAGCGAGCTTCCCACACGATCTGCTGAAGCCGGGTTCTTACGAGATGGAGCTCATTCAAATGGAGGGTCAGGAAGCCAAACGCTATGCTTCTGAGACGAAATTGACCATTTGACATTACTTTTGCATCTTAATTCTGTTTCAACAACCTTCTTATTAATTTCCCATTGGATAGTCCACAAATATCAATCGTTGCTCCGCTGTATAATGAAAGTGAAACCTTTCCTCACCTCATTGAACGGCTAAATGCACTCATGGATAAGTTACCTCAAAGCATTGAGGTTGTTCTGATTGATGATGGCAGCAGGGATAATACCGCAACGCTAATGCAGGCTCTGGCTTTATCGGACTCCCGGTACCACTGCGTTTTTCTGGCTCGAAATCACGGTCACCAGTTAGCTCTAACGGCAGGGATGAGTGAAGCTCGTGGGACAGAAGCCATTATGGTTATTGACGGCGATTTACAAGATCCGCCAGAATTACTCGAAAGTTTTTACTCCAAATACAAAGAAGGCTATGATGTAGTATATGCCGTTCGCCGCAAGCGGAAAGAAGGATTCATCAAAAAAATGGCCTATCACAGTTTTTACCGCATTTTACGCTCTATTTCTTACATTGATATTCCTCTGGACAGTGGTGATTTTGCTCTGGTTTCGCGTCGGGTAGTAGATGTCATGAATAACATGCCCGAGGAAAGCCGATACCTGCGGGGCATGCGTACCTGGGTGGGCTTCAAGCAAATTGGAGTAGAATACGAACGGGATGAACGCATTGCCGGGGAGTCGAAGTATTCATTTGCGTTGCTCTTCAAACTGGCGTATAACGGTATTTTCAATTTCAGCGAATTTCCCATTAAGCTCTTAACCCGGCTCGGTTCTACAGCGATTGTTTTTGCAATGCTGTATTTTATCTATAACCTGATCAAGAAATTTGTATTAGGTATGGACGTTCCCGCGGGTTTCCCGGCCACGCTTTTCACCATTATTTTCTTCGGAGGTTTGAATCTGTTCGGACTGGGTATCATTGGCGAATACGTGCTTCGAATTTTCTTCCAGTCCAAAGGCCGACCTTTATTTATCATTCGTTCGAAGATTCGCAATAAACAGTGGGAAAACTAAGTCAGATTCTTGGAGCTTTTTCCACTCATCAGGCAATAGCCGGACTCTTGATCCGGCTATTGCCATTTCATCCCAAAATGTTGTTATTGACTCCCGGAAAATTTTAGCTTTGGCCCATAATTTTATACGAACGTTCTCACACAGATTTAAACTTCAACAAATATGTCACGCGGAATTATTGCTACGATTGCCATCATAGTTTTGATTGTCATTATGGGCGGCTGTTCCTACAACGGTCTGGTTCAACAGGATGAAAGTGTTAATACGGCCTGGAGTAAAGTTCAGTCTGATTACCAACGCCGGGCTGACCTGATTCCGAACCTGGTCAATACTGTCAAAGGTGCGGCTGAATTTGAGAAATCGACGCTTACTGATGTAGTGAATGCCCGGGCCAATGCCACTTCTGTCAAATTTACTGCAGATCAGTTAACGCCCGAAAACATTCAACGTTTCCAGCAAGCCCAATCTCAGTTAAATGGCTCTTTATCTCGATTGTTAGCCGTTGCTGAAAACTATCCTCAACTGAAAGCAAACGAGAATTTCCGGGATTTACAGGCTCAACTAGAGGGCACTGAAAACCGGATTAAGGTTTCTCGCAACGACTTTAACGACGCCGTTCAGAGCTACAACCGTAAGGTTCGTTCCTTCCCGACCAATGTCCTGGCTGGTATGTTCGGCTTCTCGGCCAAAGCGTATTTTGAAGCCGATGCCGGAGCAGAAAAAGCCCCAACGGTTAAATTTTAAGTCGGTCGCTGGTCTTTACCCGAGAGGTAAAGACCAGCTTTTCTCCAGAATGGCTATGCTTACGGAAGATCAGACGCAGGAAATTATTCAGCATATTAAAGAGGCAGAGAAGCAAACCTCGGGTGAAATTAGGGTTCATATCGAAGAGAAAACGCAAGCCGATCTAGATCCACTGGAACGGGCTCAGCAAATTTTCATGAAGCTCAACATGCACCAGACCGCCCAGCGTAATGGTGTATTGTTTTACGTGGCTATAGAAGCCCGAAAATTTGCTATCTGCGGCGATAAAGGAATCAATGAGGTCGTTCCAGCGGAATTCTGGAATAGTACCCGTGATGCCATGCGGGAGCATTTCCGGCAGAATGATCTGGTACAAGGCTTATGCACAGGTATTGAAATGGCCGGAGTGCAGCTCAAGACCTACTTTCCCCGCCAGTCTGACGACCAGAACGAATTACCCGACGAAATTTCCTTCAGTTAACGTAAGAATTGCCTTCGGCAGATTGCAGTTTTGAGCCAGATCCACTCAAAACACCAAACTCAAAACTCCTAACAGTAATGGTCACAATTCCCGCTCCATTTTTCAAGTACCTACGGAAGGGACTCTGGCTGTTCTTCTCCCTACTCAGTTTCATTTTTACCTACGCTCAGGACATCCCTGAACGTCCCGTACCCGCCCGGTTGGTGAATGATTATGTAGGAATGCTCTCCGGTAACGAAAAAGCCCAGCTTGAACGTAAGCTGAAAAGTTACATGGATTCTACCTCTACCCAGATTGTCATTCTCGTTGTTAAAACCACGGGTGATTATCCGCCCGGCGATTATGCCTTCGAAGTGGGTAGACGCTGGGGCATTGGTCAGAAAGGAAAAAATAACGGTTTAATTATCCTCTGGGCCACAGAAACCCGGAAGTTATACATTGCCACGGGATACGGCATGGAAGGCTCTATTCCAGATGCGGTAGCCAAGCAAATTGTTTCGAATACACTCACACCCGCCTTCCGGGAACAGCAGTATTACCAGGGATTAGACCAGGCTACTACCGAGATTATTCAAAGAGCCAGCGGTGAATACAAAAGCGAGGGTAATGCCGAAGGTGATCTTCCCATTGGTACGGTGCTTATTTTCCTAGGGATAGCCGTTGTAGTCTTTATTTTCATTGCCCGATCCATGGGTAACAGCTGTCGAAATTCCGGTGGTCCGGGTGCTGGAATGCCCTGGTTTGGTCCTTATACTACCATGGGCGGCTGGGGCAGTTCTTCGGGTAGTTGGGGCGGTGGAAGTAGCGGCGGTGGCGGCTTTGACTTTGGTGGAGGGAGCTTCGGCGGTGGTGGTGCTGGTGGTGATTATTAAAACCCATAAGGCCTTGAGTAAAGGCCTTATGGGTTAGTTTTTATTTTTGGTAAAGATTAAGATCACTCCGTCTTTCGCTTTACTCCCGTACTTTTCCATAGCCGATGCGTCTTTCAGCACGTGAACTTCTTTAATCGTATTCGGCTCAATGTTACTTACATCGGTTGCTTCTTTTCCATCCACGATATACATCGGGGTTTTGACCTGAGTATCTGTCTTTAGTAAAGAGATTTTTACTTGACTGGTCGCGTTTTCATCGCCTGAATTGGCTTTTACCACTTCTACCGACTTTATCTGATCTGCGTTTACTTTCTCAACTTCTTTTTGGGTTACTTTTTCATCGTCCAGGTAATATTCCGTTGTCTTACTTTTTTCAGGATGCCCTCTTACCTGCCGTTTTGGGTTAGGTTTAGCTTCAACAACTGTTTTTTTCTGAAGCAGAATTGGCTCATCCTGAGTGGTTTTTTCAGCTAACTTTAAGGATTTAGCGACGCTGGTATGAATCGTGATTTTTTCTAATACCCGACGCGGGGTAAAGGCCATACCCCAGAAGGCTAGTAAAGGAAAGATCAATAAAAACTTGATACTTTTCCAGGGAGCCGAGGAGGGCGTATTAATCTGACGGATTCGATTTTTAAGTTCTGAAACGTTGAAATGCGTCCGAACGGGGACGGCCAGTCCACTTTGGCGGAGTAAATGATATTGATAATGGCGAGCATTTAGTCCGCTCGTTAATACACCATTATCCGCCAGATATTCCAGATTCTGACGAATGATTTTCACCCACCAATTGATCAGCGGATTAAACCAGAAGATGATTCGAAGGAATTCTCCCATAATCACGTCCCAGGAATGTCCCTGTTGGGCGTGAACCTGTTCGTGCAACAACACTTCTTTTAACTCATGGGAATTGAACTGAGCAGGATTCATGAAAATCCAGCGGAAAAAGGAAAAGGGAGCGGTTTCTTGTAAGGGCACCCAGATCACCTGCTTTTCAACGACTGAGCGTTGAGAAGATTGATACAAGTGATAAACGCTGACAAGTTGCCGGATGAATCGAATCATCATTATTACTACTCCCACTCCCCAAATACTCAGAATCAGCCCTTCAAGGGAGGGATACTGAGACTGCGTTTGCTGAAGAGCTTTGTACTGGAAACTCAGATCAGGTACATACGTCGTTACCTGCTGGATCGTGTTCCTTTGCGATAACCACTCGTTCCAGGCCGGAATAATCAGCGAGGCTAATCCGGCAAGCCAGAAAAAACAGCGATTCCAGCGGTAATAGGTTTCCTTTTGCAGAAGTAAAGCGTACAAGCCCGCAAAACCCGCCAGACTCAAACTCGCCTGTATCAGATAAATCAGGATTTCCATCTTATTGGCCTTTTTCAATCATGGATAAAATCTCCCGCAGCTCGTCTGCCGAGATTTTCTGTTCTTTGGCAAAGTGGGTTACCAGATTCTTGTACGAATCATCAAAGTAATCTTTTACTACCTGCCCCGCCATAGCTTCCCGTTCCACAGCAGGATAATATTCATACACATTGCCATACCGACGAAACTTCACATACCCTTTCTTTTCCAGGTTTTTAAAAGTCGAAGCCAATGTATTATAATGCGGTTTAGGCTCTGGCATGGCTTCCAAGATTACTCCTAAGGTACCTCGCTCTAATCGCCAGAGCGTTAGCATAGCGGCATCTTCTGCCGGAGTTAATTTTTCCATCATCAGTTGCATCCGAATTTTTCGGAAATCTACGTAATAAATAATAAACTAAAGACTTTTAGGGAACGGATTATCAAACTTAGGTGGCATTCATAACCTGTTGATAACACAGCCGCTGGCAGCATTTAATAGCTGTTCACTTCCCAACGTTTTGCTACTAGCTTTTGAGCGAATGGATTACTAATCCAAAGAAGTGTTTCTAGCCTATTACTAGAATAGTCGCTGCCAGCGTGGCCCGGCCAGCTTTTTCGCTGGCAGTATTCAATAATATATGGAGTTTGTTAACCTTATAACGTTTTGCTGCCAGCGAAAAAAGCTGGCAGCGGCAGTCTTAACTAATACATTAAAGGCTTTGGGGAATGGCTTATCAACCCAAAGAAGTACTTATAACCTGTTACTCTGATAGCCGCTGCCAGCGTGGTCCACAACGTATCTAATTCACTACATTAATTGGCGTTCCGTTCAGAAAAGCTTTGATATTATCCGCCGTCATTTGCAACAATCTCCGCCGAGCCTCAAAGGCCAACCAGGCTACGTGCGGGGTAATCACACAGTTTTTAGCTTCGGGTAAAGGATTATCCAGCGAAGGCGGTTCTACCGAAAGAACATCTAGTCCTGCTCCGGCGATTACTCCCTGATTCAACGCATCAGCTAAGTCCTGCTCGACAATCAAAGGCCCTCTTCCTGTATTAATGAGGTAAGACGTAGGTTTCATCCAGCCCAATCGTTCGGCATTAATAATTCCTTTCGTTTCTTCGGTAAGCGGACAATGCAACGATACCACGTCACTTTCCCGGAAAACCGTTTCTAAAGGCAGTATTTCAACGAATTCAAAACCGGTCGCGAGCTTTTCGCTGCGACGATGAGCAATGACCCGCATTCCAAAGGCATGAGCAATTTTAGCCACTTCTTTCGCAATACTTCCAAAGCCAATCAGACCTAATGTTTTGCCGGAAAGCTCCGTTAGAGGACTAAACGAGTAACAAAAATCGGGGCTTTTCGCCCACTGTTTCTGCCGAACCGATTCATTCAGTCGAGCTACGTCATTGGTGAAATGAAGTATCAACGAAAAGGTATGCTGGGCCACCGCTCGTGAGCTGTACTCACTGACATTGGTAACTGGAATATTCCGTTTGCGGGCGGCTTCCGTATCTACAATATTATAGCCTGTAGCCGTTACACCAATGTATTTGACATTGGGTAGCTGCTCCAGAATTTCCGCCGTTAACTTCGATTTATTAGTTAAGAGGATATCGGCCTCTTTTGCTTTTTCTACAATTTCGTCCGGTTTCACGCGGTCATATACCGTGAAATCACCGATTTCCTGCAAGGGTGCCCAGTTCAGATCGCCGGGATTAAGCGTGTACCCGTCGAGTAATACGATTTTCATGCGTTTAGCTACGGTTTTCAATGGTAAAGACGTCGATGGATCGCGTCTCCTTCTCCGTCAAAATTTCAGTGGCATTAATCTTAGCAAAAAAGACGCGATGAATCGCGTCTCTCTCGATGTATTCTTCAATGATTTAATCCACCAATAAGGGTTTGATTACTTCAGCCCAGCGACGATACCCTTCGGGCGTCATGTGCAGGCTGTCTGATTTGTATAAAGTCGGTTCTGGACGAAGATCGGCATTTAGCATTACAGGCCATACATCCAGGTAGTCAGCATCTTCCTCACCATCCAGAAATGAGCTAACCAGACGGTTGAATTCCTGCATTTCAGCTCTTTTAGCCCAACGTGAAGGAGCGGGTTTAGCAGAGATGAAAAGCACCGGAACCTGAGGCATATCCTTGCGGATTTTGGCATATAGCTTAAAAAATTCCATATAGGCATCTTTCGCCGATTTGCCGCCAGCAATGTCGTTTTCTCCGCAATAAATAACAATTTGTTTGGGCTTATAGACGGGAATAAGGCGTTTATAGTAATACGAAACGTCAGTTAAGGTAGAACCTCCGAATCCCCGATTGAGTACGGGTTTATCGGGAAAAGCTTCTTTGATATCTGACCATAAACGTAAGGACGAGCTGCCCACAAAGAGAATGGGATCTTTTACGGGAGGATTGGTTTTGTCCTGCTCTTCGAATGCTTTAATTTCTCCTTCATACTTATTCTGAGCATAGCTGGAAAAAGTAAATAACAGTACGAAGGCATAAAGAAGGGTTACTTTCATCTCACAATAGTTAATGGGTTTGAGGTAGTAGTCAAATGTATAACGAAATCCGGGCAGGAGTGTTACAGGGGTCTTGCAAACCTCAACCCGTTTTAAAAATAAAGACGAATGGAAATCCATTCGTCTTCAAATAAAGTCTGAAATTCTCCGAAACTCAAAGTTTTACTTCTTCCATTTTTGGGGCGAAGATGTGCATGGCACCCCAGGCCAGCAGATACGCAAAGCCACAGATGATGAATACCAGGTTATAACCAGCAACGATATTACCCTGAGCTTTATAGGAATCAAGAATAGAGCCAATGAGAATTGGGAACAGCATACCGCCAATCGAGCCGGCCATGCCGCCCATGCCCACGACCGAACTTACGGCACGTTTGGGGAACATATCGGAAGCCGTGGTGAAGATGTTCGCACTCCAGGCCTGGTGAGCGGCAGCGGCCAAGCCAATAAGAGCAACGGCAATCCAGATGTCATTAATGTACTTGGCACTGATGATGGGAACAACGGCCAGAGCAAAAATCAGCATCGCCATTTTACGGGCTTTGAAGACGGGCATCCCGCGTTTGATGAAATAACCCGACAGATAACCGCCACCGATACTACCAATAGTTGTCGCCGTGTAAACGATGATTAGCGGTAAACTAGGTTTCTTTAAGTCCAACTGGAAACGCTCTGCGAAATAGGAAGGTAACCAGAACAGGAAGAACCACCAGATGGGGTCAGTCAGCATTTTGCCAAAAATGAACGCCCAGGTTTGCTTGATACCAATCAGACGGCCCCAGGAAACCGAACCACCCTCTACCTCGGCTGTGGCCGCGGCTAAGTCGCTGTCACTGTGAATGTGAGCGTACTCAGCAGGGTCCATGTTCTTTTTCTTAGCAGGAATTTCATACATCACCAACCAGAAAATAAGCCAGATAAAGCCGATGGCTCCGGTAATGATAAAAGCAGCCTCCCAGCCATACACCCCAAGAATCCAGGGAACCATAATGGGAGCTACAACGGCTCCGATATTAGCTCCTGAATTGAAAATACCCGTAGCTAAAGCTCTTTCTTTTTTAGGAAACCATTCGGCAACGGACTTAATAGCCGTAGGGAAGTTACCTGCTTCGCCTAAACCTAATAACACCCGAACGGTAATGAAACCCATGGTACTGCTTACAATAGCGTGTAACATAGCCGCTATGCTCCAGAAAATGATGGAAATGGTATACCCCATCTTGGTACCGACTTTATCAACGATACGCCCAAAGAGTAATAACCCGATAGCATAGGCCGCCGAGAAGAAGGTTACGATACGACTATAATCTGATTCGGTCCAGCTGAATTCTTTTTCCAGGGTAGGTTTAAGCAGGCCAATAATCTGACGATCAACGTAATTGATCGTCGTTGCAAAGAAAAGTAACATAACCACCGTCCAGCGATAATTGCCCATTTTCGTTGGAGTTGACAGTGATTGGCCTACCTGCGGAGGATTAATATTCATAGCAGTTGGGTACGTAAAGAGGTATTGGGGCTTAGAAATAACCCGGTCTATGCGAAATAGACGTTCCCGGCTCGGTTTTACCCTCACTCCCCCAAAAATAAAGAGCCGAATAATCGGAATTTTCCGACTACCCGGCTCTTTAGCGGCCCGTTTGAAAGGTTTGATGATCAGTTTGAAGAAGTTGGATCGTTTGATGATGTCTAACGTTTTAGAATAACTCTCTAACTTCAAACACAATCAAACTTTGAATCTAACCTTCAAACCCTCTCCAATACAATCCAACACGCTTACTTCTTCTCTGGCATGAGCTTCACCTGAATCAGGTTGGGGCCGAAAACTTTGGCGGCCAGTGCTTTTACGGAGGCTACCGTTACCTTATCAACCAGACTCATTTCTTTCAGGATGTCGCGGGGATCTTCGCCGTTTTCGTAGCTGGAAAGTAATTCTCCCAGCCAGTAACGGTTTTCCTTCAATTGTACTTCCAACTGACGTTTGGTTTCAATTTTAAATTTATCCACGTCCGTCTGTGAAGGGCCATTTTTCTTCAACCCATCCAGTAAGGCAATCGTTTTGGCACCTAACTCATCTACGCGGCTGGGGTTCGTTCCGTAAGCCACTAACAACGTGTAGCGAGGTTTGGGTAACTTCTCCGCACTTGCCTGAGACCCGATGTAATACACCCCACTTTCCTTTTCGCGGATTTCTTCAATCAGTTTGATATTCAGAATTTCCTCGATGGCACTCAGGTTGGTTACGTTCTCAGGCGTATACACAAAGTCACCCGAATAGACCAGACGAGCGGCTGATTTATCGTCAATACCCCGATATACCGTCTTGGTTACTTTTCCTTTCAGAGGATGAATATTCAGATCTTTGTAAGATTCCTTCTTACCCGTCGATGGCAAACTGCCAGGTATTTTTCCAGCAAAGGCTTCAGCTCTTCTACTTTGAAGTTTCCTACGAAGAAATACGTAAAGTCAGCCGCATTAGCGAAGCGTTCCTTATAGATGTTGAACGCCTTATCAACGTTAATTTTATCTACGTCAGAGGGCTTCATGGGCATCCGGCGGGGGTTGTAACTGCTCAGAGCCGCCGAAAGTGTATCTCTGAAAACCGCCTGTGGATCGGGCGTATCAAAGCTTTGCTGTAACTCATCTTTCAGGTTAGCCAGGTATCCCTTGATCACTTCAGGATCTTTACGGGGAGCAGTAATGTTGGCGTAGATTAGCTGTAAAGCTGTTTCTGCGTCTTTAGGAGAGAACGAGCCCGACATTCCTTCCGTGGTTTCACCTACATACGTCGAGACGTTAGCGACTTTCCCCGTCAGGTATTTTCTAAGTTGAATAGCAGAAAAATCAGCCAAGCCACCCTGAGCCGCAATCACATTGGACTGATCGGCATCCAGGTTTTCGGCTAGAGGATACAGCGAAGTCCCTCCAAAACTGTACGATCGGAACAGGATTTCATCATTTTTGAAATCCGTCGGTTTCAGTACCACTTTCACCCCATTCGAAAGCGTCAGTTCGGTTACCCCGATTTCAGCAATCTGTTTTTCAGCCGTTACTTTACCAGCTTTAGGTTCACTCGCCAGCAAGGGTTTCGACACCACTTCATCCACGTAGGCCGTTACGTTTTGTCCGGCATTATCAATCCATTCCAGCAGTTGAGATTCTTTGGGTAAGGTGGCTTTGTCTTTCTCTGGAGCCATTACAATGACCGCCCGGTTTTCTTTCGAAATCAATTCTTTGGGTAAGGCATTGATTTCCTCGAGTTTGATACCGGGTAACTCTTCTTTCACGAAAGCAGCATAACGCTCGGTTCCCATGGAAGGCACGTCATTGATGAAGTCGTTCATGTACTCCATTGCGAAGGCTTCAGACTTGGTTTTATCCTTTTCCTTCAGACGTTTTTCCGTAGACGTCATCAGGTTTTGTTTGGCCCGTTCCAGCTCCGTTGCCGTGAAACCAAACTTAGCTACGCGTGCATTTTCGTCCAGAACGGCTTTCAGGCCTTTTTCAATGCCACCCGTTTTCGCCACAACGCCGCTTACATACGAATCGTAGTTGCCCAGGAAGCTACTCGTTGAGCTGAATCCGTATTGGAATGGAGGATCCGCCTTTTTCGTTAATTCCTGCAAACGGTTATTCAACATCTGATTAAACAGAGTCCGTTTGATTTTCTCGCGGGTATCAGCAAAGGTTTTCTCCTTCAGCTCGGGTAAACGCGTCAGGATCTGAACAATGGTATAAGGTTGTTCCTTATCCGTTACAATGGCCACTTTCGTGTCTTTGTTATCAGGAATGGGGAATACGCCCACGGGCTTAGGATTGGTAACAGCCGGAATGGCTCCAAATTTTTCCTGAATGATTTTTTCTACCTGAGCTACGTCAAAATCACCTACCGCAATAATGGCCTGGTTTTGGGGCTGATACCAGGTTTTATAGAAGTTACGAATGGTTTCGGGTTTGAAGTTTTTTAGAATCTCTTCCGTTCCGATTACGTTCCGCTGACCCCATTTCGAGCCGTTCATAATCACGGGAAAGTAAGCATCCCGCATGCGTTGCTGGGCACCTTTTCCACCGCGAAGCTCTTCCAGAATAACGCCACGTTCTTTATTGATTTCTGTTTCGTCCATGGTCAGATCGTGCGACCAGTCTTCCAGAATATCAAAAGCCCGCAGGAAAACCTTCATGGAATCCGTTGGAACGGGCAGAAAGTAAACCGTTTGTTCAAAACTGGTGAATGCATTCAGATCGTCTCCGAATTTAATGCCATTGGATTGCAGGAAGCTCACCAATTCATTTTTAGGAAAACTCTTGGTTCCGTTAAAGGCCATGTGCTCGGTGAAGTGAGCCAGACCATTTTCCGGATCTTCTTCCTGAATAGAGCCGACTTTTACCGCCAGCATCAAATGGGCCCGATTTTTCGGTTCGGCATTTTTACGGATGTAATACGTCAGTCCGTTGGGTAGTTTTCCTACTTTAGTTTGTGGGTCAAACGGAATGGGCTGATTTAGGTTTTGAGCCACCGTATTTATGGCTACCATCATCATTCCGATGAATAAACTGGAGCGAACTCTCATGTAAAGTATAAGTTATTAGTTTGCTAAGCGATGCAATAAAGGAAAGTTTTAGGTAAGAATGCTAATGAGAATTAGTAAGCGGAAAAAGTAATCTGATGAGCGGTATTACTCATTGAATGTCTCCGCCATTTTGCTGAACGAACGACGCAGGCCTTTCAGCATATCTTTTTCAGGCGGCATGGAACGTAAGCTTCTAAACGCCGCCTCGTAATAACGCAGAGCTTTAATGGCTTCCTGATCGTCATAAAACATCTGCCGCCAGAGCAATTTTGTGCCTGCAAATTTCTGAATACCAACGGCTCCACGATAAAACCGGACGGGAAGATTGATAAACCGTGGCTCGAAGTACCCCTGCTCCCGCTTAATGACAATGTCGAAGTAATGAGCCGCGTACTGAATATGCTGACCCACTTTAGCCTTCAGCTCGGCATCTGACAGGCGATGATCGGGCCGGAGTCGCCAGGTATTGCTTTTCGGGTCGAGTAAATCGTGATCTTCATGCGTGAAAACGGTGGTGTATTTGAAAAGCCGGACACTGTCCAGACCCGGTAATTTCGCCGACCAGTAATTCGGGAAGAACGTATAGATCTTTAGCTGTAAGTTAGGTAAGGAAAGAGCCTGCCGCTTGAGGTAAATGGTCTGTTCGTCGGCAGAGATCTCCCAGTCAAACATTCGGTAATGACCACTACGGGTATAACAGACGACGCGACCGCCGGGATAAAAATTCAGATAAGATTCGGGAGGAAAACCATCTGCTGTATCGGGAGGTAAGCCGGATACGGTTTCAATGTCTACGTCCGTTGTTTTCCAGCTTTTCATAAACTGGTCGCCTGGCTGAGTACAGGCAACCATTAATGCCATAAAAAGCATTAATACCATAAGCGGTTGTATTCGCTTCATTGCTTTCAACTGATTAATAAGGTTTAGGTGGGATACTCATTTTCATAGACTTCTCCGTACAAATTAAATCCAATTCAAAACTAAATCGCGTAGGTTCCGTTAGGTAGCTGGAGCAATAACGTGAAAGTTTTTCCTGATTGCGTATCTGAATGGCTTTTAGAAAAGTATTTTCGCGTTGAAATCCAAGTTCATACAAGGAATAAGTACCTGTTTTCGTATTAATAAAGAACTGATAACCTACCAATTTGATTTCCGTACGCATGCTGCTACAGACTCTTTCCGTGACTCCTGATTCGACTGCTGCTACTCCTGTAGCGGCGGGTGCCGAAAAATCGATTAGCCTTCTTGATCTGCTTGCCGCCGGTGGCTGGATTATGATTCCCATTGCGGTATTGCTTTTCCTCACGATTTATCTTTTCGTAGAACGCTGGCTGTACCTTAAAAAATCAACGGCTCTGGGGGCATCCTTCGAGGCCAGCTTCTGGGGACTTGTGCAGTCGGGTAACCTGAATGCCGCTCGTCAGCTTTGCCAGAATGATAGTTCAGCGGTTTCCCGCGTGCTGGAAAAAGGCCTGTCCCGCATTGGAACGCCTATTCCACAAATTGAGCAGGCCATGGGTAACACGGCTCAACTTGAGCTTTCCTACATGGAAAAGAACCTGGGCTTGTTAGGTACGGTTGCCGCGATTGCCCCCATGTTCGGCTTCCTCGGAACCGTAGCCGGGATGATCCGGGCTTTCCACGATATTTCCGTTTCCAATAACCTGAGCATCGGTACGATTTCAGGGGGTATTTATGAGAAAATGATTACGTCGGCTTCGGGTCTGGCCGTTGGTATTTTGGCCTACATTCTGCTGACGATCCTGAACGGTATGGTAGACCGGGCCGTAGCTCGTCTCCAGGCCGCCACGAACCAATTCCTGGACGTTCTTTACCAACCGGTTTCAGCATAAGAGTTTAGCGTTTGGGGTTTAGCGTTTGGAGTAAAAGAACTCGCAACGCTAAACTCAAAACCCAAAACTCTAAACATACTCTCATGAAAATACAACGTCGTAACCGGCATAAGGGGCATATTGAGGCTGCTTCGCTGTCGGATATTCTATTTTTCTTACTGATTTTCTTCCTGATGATTGCGACGCTGGCGAGTCCTTCGGCGATGCAGATGTTGTTACCGCAATCATCTACGGCCCCTTCGACCCCATCACAAGTCATTAACCTGTCGGTAATGCCGGATCAGCAGTATAATGTGGAAGGCCAGGTCGTTGGGTTGGCTGAACTGGAGAGTGCGTTACAAAGCCGCACCGAAGGGCAGGAAGCTCCCGTTGTGTTAGTTCGCATCGAAAAAACCAGCTCCGTTCAGGATCTGGTCGACGTAGCCGACGTTACGGCCAAAGTAGGAGCTAAACTCGTCTTAGCAACCTCCGCAAAACCCGCCGCGACTAGCTCGAAGTAAGTCATAGATTTTAAACAAAAACACCCCGACAGGTTAACCTGTCGGGGTGTTTTTGTTGCTTCCCCTTTAATTTAACTCCGCTGGGGTTGTGGTATACGATACTTTTATGAAATAGATAACCCCGGAGGGGTTCAATACGAATAGCCCCGGATGAAATCCGGGGACACCCATTAGCGACTGGCATAAGATTTCTACTTCGTATCTATTTTTACTTTATACGTTACTTCCCCGGATTCATCCGGGGCTATTCATAATTTAACCCCGCTGGAGTTGTGGTATACGATACTTTTAAAAAAATGTCCCATTAAGTTCGAGAGAATAGGCAAGGTAACCCCTATTTCAAATGATTTAACGTATAACAAACCCAACGACTCAGCAAGCCTTCACCCGATTTGGCTTTTAAGTTGCCCAATCGGAATTCGTATATAAAGCCGGGTTGTAAATCTTCCAGTTCTAACGAAATCTTCTTTCCGTCGGCCGACTGTTTCACCTGCTTCACTACTACGGGTTTTTCGTCAAATTTCTTTGAACCATATTCCCGGTGGTATTCGTAATAGAAACGCTTCACCGCATACTGACTTATGTCTGTCGCTGTTTTTGCATCTATGGGTTTGGTAAACGTCAGGTCAAAACCCGTTTTTGTAAGCTTGAAATCCATAATATCCAGCGGCGTTTTGCCATTCCAGTGAATCCGCTGAATGCCTTCACTACCAACCCAGCCACGATCGGTCTGCCCTACCCACAAACTACCGTCGGGAGCAAAAGCAAAACGGTTATTACCTACTCGCATTCCCTGAATATGTACCGGAAGACAGGCTCCCTGCGTTTCGCCGCCTACTTCTTCAAGCAAGACCCGCATCAGGTAACGATGATCCATATCACCGACGAAAGTCTGGTTGATGAAAGGTCCAAATTTTCCCTGTGTCCGGTCAACAATGGGTTGTGTGACAGAATTGGCAACATATCCATGCGGAAAAGCCACTGATTCCCGGGTTCGCATAGAGTCCAGCGTTTTAGCTGGTAAAGTCAAAGGATCGATTTTGGGAAAGTCCTTCTTCCAGACCAGACTAGAGGGATGGCCATAGAATTTGCCGGGCTTCACTACGTACATTTTGCTTGTACCCAGCCAGTCGCCCTGATTATCATTGACCAGTAAGCGGCCCGCTGCGTCAAACGCCAGAGTATTCGGCGAACGGAACCCTAAAGCGTAAGGGTGTAACTTTCCATCCTTGGTCAGCTTCATTACCCAACCTCGATAGGGCACGCAGGAATACATCCGACCGGGACGACCGAGGGGGTTATACTCGCCCCGCATTTCGGGCCGAATACCCGCTCCGTTGGAAGCCGTATTCAGGGCAATGTAAAGGTTGCCTTCTTTATCCTTCACCGGACCAAAGTTGAATTCATGGTAATTACCCGAAATACCGAAATCGTCCGTTACCGTGCTGAAATCATCGGCTTTCCCATCGCCATCCGTATCCCGGATTCGGGTTAATTCGGCTCGTTGTAATACCAGTATTTCTTTGGAAGAAATGGCCATCAAACCCAGGGCATCGTGAATGCCTTCAGCAAAGAGTTTCCACTCTTTTGTTTTGGGGTTATAAAAATATAACTCGCCCCGGTGAAAAGTAGCGACTAAACGACCGTCAGGTAAAAAATCAATCGCTCCGACCTCTCCTTTTAATCCTACCGGGAGTGCAATATTTTCAGCCACGTAAACGGTATCGCCCAGAGCAGACGGGCTGCTCATGTGGTGACTATGATCCTGAGCCATCGCTTTCGTTACCAAACCCAGACTAATGGCGAGAGTAATGAGGTTCCGCATGATTAAGAATTGGGTTTAATGGTAACAGAAAATTTGGCACTACCGGGGTTCAGGACATAAACTTCCCGACTGGAAGGATCTGCTTTCAAAAATTTCGGCTGATAGGTCGTTTGCTGGTAGGTTCCGGTTTTATAATAGATCTTCTTTTGAGCAGGATTTTTGATCACCAGAAAATCACGGGTAATGCCTATTTCGCCGGGTAATACACGTAGGGTTTCGTGAATTTCAATGCCGTCGACGAGGTATCGGAATGTGGGCAATCGGTCTTTCAACTTATACCCCAGAAATTTCACTACGGGAATGTGTTCGGGCGTGCCTACCCGGATGGGGTAATTCAGCGAATCTTCTTTCCAGTAGACATCTCCTATGATCTTTGTAAACTTATCCCCTTTTGAATACCACTGCTCGGAGTTGTCCACAAATCCCCCCGTCCAGGCATACCGCAGACGACACTGCCCGGCGTCCCAGCAGTAAGAACTATTCCCGTCGAAACTCACGACAATAGCCGCCGGACTGGCTCCAGAAACCCAGGTTCGGTATAACAGAGGATATTCCAGCGGAAAAGCATGCGGCCCTACCTGCTGTCCAGCCACTTTGTCTTTCACGATTTGAGCCACGTGCGGGTCTAGTTCAAGCGGCGGCAATTTCGCGTCTCGGGCATATAAAGCTCCGTACATTACAAAGCCGTGACCCGGATAGGTGCAAACGTAGGAATACACGCCCTCGCCTACCGTAAAGGTTATTTTTTCGGAGTTACCTGGAGCAACAATTTTGGTTGCGGCAATAACCATTGGCGTTTCAGGGACGTAATTTTTTTCGGAAGGGACCTTCAGAGCCTGTTCTACCACGGTTTTCCGCATGCCGGCTTTGGTAATAACCAGGTTATGGGCCATGTCGTCGTAATTCTCCAGAATAAACGTAACCTGGGTATTAGGTCTAACCTGAATTCGGGGTGGGTCGTACTGTAGACCTGCAATGGCTTTGATAACAATGGTTGTGTCCGACTGAGCCCACGCCAGTGACGCTGTACACAACAGCACGAGTATTAGTTGAATACGTTTTAGAGGCATCGAATTTCTGAGTAAATCAGAGCTTTATTAAATCCGGCTGACTTGCTCAGACCAGCCTTTTACAAAATTTCACGGTAATTATTTTCTACACCGAGAAAATCGACCAAGTAGGCCATCTTCACGTTAAATCTGTGCAAGAAAGGAACCAGAATCTTCTTTCTGAAACCCTGAGGGCTTATTTCCATTCCCGCTAACTTATATTTTTTTCTTCATTACTCTACTTACTTTCAGGGTATAGACCGATTTTTAGCAGGCAATCCCCGAAGAATCAGGCTACTTCGTTGAGTATTCCACCAGAATTTATCAATTTTGAGGTCTGACAGGGCTTTCACCTTTCGCGAAGGAAGAGCTTTTAAAAATCCATTTCTACTCGAAAAAAGAAAAATTTATACCTTTTTTCGGGAAATGAGCCAAAGGAAATTCTTTTCCCCCAACTAAAGGATTCTCTTCTTGAAAGCTGGATTTTTCGGGACGAAATCCTAACTTGCGGCCCTGGAAACTTGAACACTTGTATTCCGTACACATGCCTTACCAGAAAAAAACCAAAATTGTTGCCACCGTTGGTCCGGCTTCCCAATCCAAAGAAATGTTGCTGAAGCTCGCCCAGTCTGGTGCGAACATCTTTCGGCTTAACTTTTCCCACGGAACGCACGCTGACCACCTGAGTCGCATTCAGGCTATTCGCGAAATTAACGCCGAACATGGCTTAAACCTTACCATCCTTCAGGATTTACAAGGACCTAAGATTCGTACCCAACTCGTAGAAAATAACGGCGTTGAACTCATAGCCGGAAACCCACTGACTTTCGTTATGGACGAAAATCTGCTGGGAACTTCTGAACGCGTAGGTACGACTTATACTTCTATGTACCTGGACGTAAAACCCGGCGAACGCATCCTGATGGATGACGGTAACCTGGAAGTACTGGTAGAATCTATCGATTACGATAAAAAAGAAGTACACACGAAAGTGGTGTACGGTGGTATCCTGAAATCGAAGAAAGGCATTAACCTGCCCGGCACGAAAGTAGGATTACCCGCTCTAACTGAAAAAGACGAAGAAGACTTGATCTTCGGTCTGGAGCATGACGTAGACTGGATCGCTCTTTCGTTCGTTCGTTCCGCTGAAGATATTATGGCCGTTAAGGAAAAAATCAAGGCGAAAAACGGTCGTTCGAAAATCATCGCTAAGATCGAAAAACCCGAAGCCGTTGTTCCCGAAGTACTCGATGCCATCATCGAAGCTACGGACGGGGTAATGGTCGCTCGTGGTGACTTAGGCGTAGAGTTAGATGGTGCCATGGTTCCTGAATTACAGAAAACCATGATTCGCAAGTGTATCAAGCAGGCGAAACCCGTAATCGTAGCCACGCAAATGCTGGAATCGATGACGAGCTCTCCCCGCCCTACGCGTGCGGAAACTTCTGACGTTGCCAACGCCGTTCTGGATGGAGCTTCGGCAACCATGCTTTCGGCAGAATCTGCTTCTGGTCAGTATCCCGTAGAAGCGGTTTCGACGATGACACACATCATCGAAGCCGTGGAAGAACAGCAGAACCATATTCCTATTATTTATGGCGATGAATCAGCGATTTACTTCAAAAATCACATGCTGAAAGGAGAAGAAAACTCTCCTACCATCCTGAACGATCGGGTTATTGCGGCGGCCTGCCGTCTGGCTCGTGACGTACAGGCGAAAGCCATCCTGTGCATTACGAACAGTGGTTACACAGCTTACCGTCTGTCTTCACACCGTCCCAAAGCGGATATTTTCGTATTCTCGGCGGACGAAAAACTGATGACGCAGATGGGACTGTTATGGGGCACACGCGTATTCAATTACGACAGTGCCAACCTCAGCACCGAACAAATCTCACACGATATTGCGAAAATTCTGGTTCAACAGGGTCATCTGCAAAAAGGCGATGTATTCGTAACCTTACTGAGCGTTCCTGCTCAGCAGGATTTACGTACGAACACCGTGAAAATGGGTGTAATCGACAAAATCGCGGATGAAGTAGCTGCGGAACAGTAATCTTCATTATCAATAGTAGCAAACCCCCGTTACTTGAATCTTTGAGTAACGGGGGTTTGTGTTTGTGAGCCTCATACACTTGCAGCCCTAGCCTTCTTTTTTTACCTTGTTAGTCATGGAAAACCAACCTATAAAAACCTGGCAGGAACGGCTTCAGCAAGTGATTTATGAGTCGAATACCAAGGCCGGCAAAGCTTTCGATATTGCTTTATTGATTGCCATTTTCACCAGTATTCTTGTGGTAATGCTGGATAGCGTGGATAAATACCACCAGCATTATGGCCGATTATTCTTCTTTCTGGAGTGGTCCTTTACCTTTCTCTTTACGATTGAATATATTCTTCGACTCATCAGTATCCGGCAACCTATTCGTTATGTGCTGAGCCCGCTGGGGCTGATTGATTTACTCTCTATTATTCCTTCCTATCTCAGTATTTTTTACGCAGGTGCTCAATCCTTACTCGTCTTGCGGGCTTTGCGTCTGCTACGGGTCTTCCGAATTTTCAAGCTCACCCATTACCTTACTGAAATGGAATTTCTGACGGTTGCGATTCGATCCAGCCTTAAGAAAATCAGTATTTTTATGCTTACGGTTATTACCCTGGTAACGATCCTGGGTTCGGTGATGTACCTGGTTGAAAATCATCAAAATGGGTTTTCCAGCATTCCCGAAAGCATTTACTGGGCCATTGTTACTATTACCACCGTAGGGTATGGCGATATTTCGC
Source organism: Siphonobacter sp. SORGH_AS_0500 (assembly GCF_002838835.1). GTDB lineage: Bacteria > Bacteroidota > Bacteroidia > Cytophagales > Spirosomataceae > Siphonobacter. The sequence continues at coordinate 63,631 of NZ_NHPP01000019.1, read as the reverse complement.
CCGTCACTCCCATGGGTAAGTTTATTTCCAGCCTTGTCATGCTGATTGGTTACGGTATCATCGCCGTTCCGACGGGTATCATTACCAATGAAATTGCCGCTGCCGCCCGCAAAAGGAATCACAGCAGTGAAGCCTGCCCCTCCTGCGGTCGCGAGGGTCACGATATGGATGCCGTTTTTTGTAAATTTTGCGGAGCAAGACTTTAAGGGTTTGAGTACGTTAGAAAAGGTTTGAAGAAGTTTAAGTGAATTGGAGTTAGGATGAGTGTAAGGTGTTGCAACAATCGCAGGCCTTAACTTATTCCTGTCAAATCTTTTCAAACTTCTTCAAACCTTTTTCTAACGAACTCAAACCTGCTCTAACCCACTCAAACTATTTTAATCCGTTTTTAAAGTTCCTTTAAAGCTCCTATAAGTTCTTGAAAGAACCTTTGCTGACGTCAAGCACAGAAAGTACAGCCCGTTTACTACCCGCTGATCCCACTTTTAAACTACCAGACAGTGAAGCTTATTCCATTATTCAGAGTCTTACTGAGCGTCCTTTTTTTAGGTTCGGTTGCTCAATCGTCTTTTGCACAGACCGATACGCTTCGCCTGACCTTACCTCAGGCCGAGCAGCAGTTTTTGCAAAAAAACTTTACGCTGATCGCTCAGAAATACAACATCAATTTATCGGAAGCGGCTGTGCAGCAGGCGAAGCTTTGGGATAATCCTAACTTTCAGTTTGGGTTTAATGCCTACAATCCCAATACGTCAAAAGTGATTCCGCTACGAAACCCATCGGGAGACATACTTAATCCTACGGGGGGTGCCTATAGCTGGCAACTACAGCAAGTACTGAATCTGGCGGGTCGCCGGAGTAAACTGGTGGCCTTAAATGAAGCAAATACGGAAGTTCAGCAAGCCATTTTTCAGGATGTGATGCGGAGTTTGCGTTATCAATTAGCTCAGACGTTTGGTAACCTTGCCAGCGAGCAGGCTCAGTATGCCTTCATTCAGGAAGAACGGGCTCGCCTGGCCAATCTACTTGAGGCATTCCGGGCTCAATTAAAACTAGGTGTCATTTCTGAATATGAAGTTACCCGTCTGGAACTGGAACAACGGAATACGGATGCTTCCATCAATGACCTACGTAACCAGATCAGTCAGGACGAAGCCACCTTACGTATACTTCTAGCCGATTCGTCCTCTACCTACTACCTCACTGAATTTCAAAACCTTGATTCGGCATCACCCCTGCTCAATCAATTACTGGATCAGGCAGTTTCTAATCGTCCTGATTTAAAAGCAGCTCAACGCCAATCGGCATACGCTCAGCAAAACCTTACGTATCAGAAATCGCTGGCAACTCCACAGCTAATGGTTGGGGCCAACTATGCAAGATTTGGGGATGCTTATCCTAACTATTACGGTTTGCAGGTAGCCATGGACCTTCCTTTCAAAAATCGCAATCAGGGAAACATTCAGGCGGCTAAAATTGGAATCGAACAAAGCAATCAGAGCATTAACCAAAGTCAGTTACAGGTAAAACAGGAAGTCATTTCCGCCTACGAACAGTGGCAGCATGCTCAGCAACTACAGGCAAATCTTGATCCAGGATACCGTCAACGCATTCAGGACATCAGTAAAAACGCGACCATCGACTACCAAAAACGGGTGATTGATCTGGTCAGTTTTATTGATAAAGTTCGCTCCTATAAAGATGCTCAGTTGAACTTCATTAACCTGAGTAACCAGTTGTATCAGGCTCAGCAACAAATCAATTACGTTACTAACTCCAAGACTTTTTAACTCCACTCCAGGTTTCCATCCCTTTTCCCACTTTTTATGAAAACGAACTTAAAGCCGTTTTTCTACCTGCTGAGTCTGCTGACTCTTGCGGCTTGTCAGCAAAACAAAACACCCCAGGAAGTAAATACGAAGGATACGGATTCGGCCTTTAAGACAGATACGGTTCACATTCGAAATTACGAGCAGGAGTTACAATTCACGGGCGAAGTGTCTTTCGATCAGAAACAGGTAGATCGCGTTTTCCCCATTGTTAGTGGTAATGTGTTGGAAGTAAACGCCGAGCTTGGAGCCTATGTGAAACAGGGCCAAATATTAGCCAAACTGCAAAGTGCGGATGTAAGCCAGTTTCAACGCGATTATAATCAGGCCAAAGCCGGTTTCGACATTGCCAAACGCAATGCAGATAATGCCGAACAGCTTTATAAAAGCAAATTTTCGAGCGAATCGGATTTGATTAATGCCCGTAAGCAACTTGAAATTGCGACTTCAGAACTGGATCGTTCGACGCAGGTATTGAAAATGTACGGCGGAACCTCGTCTACTAACCAGCCGACCTTCCTGGTGAAATCTCCCGTGAGTGGTTACGTGGTAGAACGGAACGTGAACCCCAATACCCAAATTCGTTCGGACAATGGAAACAGCATGTTCACCATCTCCAATCTGTCGGATGTCTGGATTCTGATTAATATCTACGAATCGGACATTGAAGCCGTTAAAGTGGGACAGCAAGTGAATATCACAACTCTGGCGTATCCTGATAAAGTTTTTCAGGGAAAAATTGAAAACATCAGCCAGGTGATTGATAACGACAGTAAGGTATTACAAGCCCGCGTGGTATTACCTAACCCCGGTGGACTTTTGAAACCTCAGATGTTCTGCACGATTAAACTGCACATTGAAAAACCCGAAAGCTTACTGGCGGTAAATCCGAAGTCGGTCATTTTTAGCGAAGATAAATACTTTGTTATCAAGGATATGGGCAAAGGAAAATACGAGGCAGTACCCGTGGAAGTCATCCGTAGCACTTCCCGCTATAGCTATGTGAAAGGCGACTTGAAAGATGGTGATCCCATCGTTACCGAAGGTGCCTTATTACTTTTCAATGAATTAACGGACTAATCCCCCCACTCCCTTCCCGGGTCCGATCATGAATAAGTTCATTAAAAATATCATTGGCTTTTCCCTTAAACACAAAGGCATTGTGTTTCTGATGACCGGACTGGTTGTCATTGCGGGAGCCGTTAGTTTTTACAATACGCCGGTGGAAGCTTACCCCGACGTAACCAATACCGAAGTGGTTATTATTACCCAATGGCCGGGTCGTAGTGCCGAAGAAGTGGAGCGTTTCATTTCCAGTCCGATTGAAACAGAAATGAACTCCATTTCCCATAAGACGGCGATTCGTTCCATTAACCTGTTCGGATTATCTTTCATTAAAATCGTTTTTGAAGATGGCGTTGATAACTTCAACGCCCGCATGGAGGCCAGTCAGAAACTGGCGAATGTAAACTTACCCGATGGCGTAGATGCTGAAATTCAGCCTCCCGCTGGCCCTACGGGGGAGATTTATCGCTACACGCTGACTTCCAATACCAAGAATACCACGGAATTAAAAACCATTCAGGACTGGACGGTAGAGAAAGCGATCAAGGCCGTTCCGGGCATTGCTGATGTGGTCAGTTTTGGTGGACACGTTAAGACCTTCGAAGTAAGTATTAACCCTGCTTTACTGGCCAAATATGACTTGACGGCTCTTGATGTCTACAGTGCCCTGCAACGAGCTAACGTGAATGTCGGCGGGGATATCCTTCGGGAAGGGCAGCAAGCATTTGTGGTTCGGGGTATCGGGATTGTAAAAAATGTCTCTGACATTGAGAAGGTGATCGTTAAGAACGTAAAAGGCGTTCCCGTTCGGCTTTCCAATCTGGGAACCGTTCACGAATCGGCTTTACCTCAACTAGGCATCGTCGGTCGGGATAATCATGATGACGTGGTAGAAGGCATTGTTCTGATGCGGAAAGGTGAAAACCCAGGACTGGTTTTACCCCAACTTAAGGAGAAAATTGCCTATCTCAATTCGGTTGTCTTACCCTCTGATGTAAAAATCAAGGTTTTCTACGACCGAACGGAGCTCAACAATCACACGCTGCACACCGTGGGCGAAAACGTGATTATGGGTATTACGCTGGTCACCGTCATTCTGTTGATTTTCCTGGCGGACTGGCGGACAACGGTTACCGTAGCCATCGTCATTCCTTTGGCTTTACTCTTCGCTTTTATCCTGATGCGGATGAAAGGAATGTCAGCCAATCTCTTATCCATCGGAGCTATTGACTTTGGAATTATCATTGACGGAGCGGTAGTAATGGTGGAAGGGCTCTTTGTAATGCTGGCTCACTGGGCCGAGCATGAGGGTATGGAGAGGTTTAATAAACGAGCCAAAATGGGCCGAATTTTGAAAACTTCGGTAGAAATGGGTAAATCCATTTTTACCTCCAAGCTTATCATTATTACGGCTTTATTACCCATTTTCTCGTTCCAGAAAGTGGAAGGTAAGCTTTTCAGTCCGCTGGCTTTCACGATGGGTTTTGCTCTGCTCGGTGCTTTATTGCTGGCCTTGACACTGGTTCCAGTTTTAAGTAGCATTTTACTCAATAAAAACGTCCGCGAACGTCATAATCCGGTTATTGAATTTCTAAACCGGAACTACGCTCCACTGCTGAATCGGGTGATGGATCACCCCAAACGGGCTATCACGATAGCCGTTCTTTTCCTCATCGGATCCCTCGCTTCCTTCCACTTTGTAGGAACGGAATTCCTGCCTCACCTTAACGAAGGTTCGATTTACGTGCGGGCCAGTATGCCTTTAAGTATCAGTCTGGAAGATTCCTATCACTATACCCGCAAATTCCGTCAGGTTTTTGAGCAGTATCCTGAAGTTCGCGGCGTAATCTCCCAAACGGGCCGTCCTAACGACGGAACGGATGCAACGGGCTTTTTCAATCAGGAATTCTTCGTGGACTTATACCCTCAGGAAGAGTGGAAACGCGACATTACCAAAGATGAGTTAATCGCCGAAATGCAACAGAAACTGCATAAATACCGGGGCATTGACTTTAACTTTTCCCAACCCATTTCGGATAACGTTGAAGAAGCCGTATCCGGCGTCAAAGGCTCGATTGCCGTCAAAATACAGGGACGAGACTTAAACGTACTGGACAAAAAAGCGGATCAGGTCTACGCTATTCTTAAGAAAGTACCCGGCATTCAGGACTTAGGCGTGTTTCGTAACCTCGGTCAACCGGAGTTAATCATTACGCTGAATCCCGATAAAATGGCTCAATATGGCGTAGATGCTGCCGATGCAAACGCCGTTATTGAAATGGCGATTGGTGGTAAAGCCGTAAGTCAGGTCTACGAAGAAGAACGCAAATTCGATCTTCGGTTACGCTATGATTTACCCTTCCGTTCGTCCATCGAACAGATCGGAGCTTTACGAGTACCAACCATGGACGGCGGTAAGATTCCGCTCAAGGAAATTGCCAATATTGGTAACGTAGCTGGCCCAGCCTTCATTTACCGGGAAAACAACGCCCGCTTCATTGCAGTAAAATTCTCGGTTCGTGGCCGGGATTTGGGTAGCACGATTGAAGAAGCCCAACAACGCGTGCAGGCTGCTGTCAAACTCGATAAAGGGTATGAAATCAAGTGGAATGGAGAATTTGAAAACCAGCAACGGGCTGAACGTCAATTATCCATTGTAGTTCCCATCAGTATTCTGCTGATTTTCTTTATTCTCTTTGCCTCTTTCGGCAATGCTCTGGATTCGATTCTGGTTCTGCTCAATGTGCCCTTTGCTCTCATCGGTGGTATTATGGCTCTGTTGCTGACAGGTATGAATTTCAGTATCTCAGCCGGTGTGGGCTTTATCGCTCTCTTCGGTGTCGCCACACAGGATGGGGTTATTCTGGTCAATAAATTCCGTCAGAATCTACACGAGAAAATGCCACTCGGCGAAGCCATTAAAGAAGGAGCTAAGTCACGTTTGCGTCCAGTAATTATGACAGCTCTGATGGCCTCGTTAGGTCTGTTACCTGCGGCTCTGTCCCACGGTATTGGTTCCGAAACGCAGAAACCACTGGCAATTGTAGTCATTGGGGGCTTGATAACTGCTTCGGTATTATCCTTATTGATTCTACCCGCTGTATACGAATGGGTTTACAGTGGCCGCGAACGTCGGAAAAAGCTGATGCAGTAGCATTTGGCTTTGATTTCGTTTGAAGGTTAGAAAGGGTTTGAGGAACATATTTTCCTCAAACCCTTTGTTTTGTTAAGCCTAAGTCTATCAAGACGGAATTATAAGAAATGCTGTTGTGGGGACGCAAGAATGCGGAAGTTAGTCCAAGTTTTTAACACGGATTTGAGAGAACCGCGTCTGTGACGCTGTGAAAGCAGGATAGTGGATTCTTCTCTGCGGATTGTCAATTCAGGGCTGTCCAACCTGGGGCTATCCACAGTATAATCTATCCCAAACTGCGGAGGGGTTATACCTCCCATTTCCAAACGTCTTGTCTAACTTTCCACCATGGTTGGTGTCCTCACCAACCACTAGGCTTTATATGAATGGCTGGTGAAGACACCAGCCAGGGCGGGAAAGCTAGTTCGTAAGAACAACAGAAGTAGAGTTCTAGTCTCCCTCTTTGTTAGAGACGCGATGAAGTCGCATCTTCATGTGAATTGTCGCACTCTCACATTATCCGGCCCATTCACCCCGGATTATCATCCGGGGCTATCCATGTTAAACCCCTCTGGGGTTATGGTCTGCATTTCAAAACGTCTCCCCTATCTTTACTGGTTTTCACTCCAAACTCCAAACCGCAGCGGCGATACCCAGGCATTCCAAACCATCTTCCTTCCTTTTCAGTTTATTAGCTTAGCTTCTCTAATGCCTGATACCTCTATACATTGCCATTTATGCCTTCTGCCTTTTTACGGTTTGTTTTTCTTTGGTTTGGACTACTTCTCCCCCAACTGCTGTTAGCTCAAAGTCATGAACTGAAAGTCATCTCTGAAAACGATGCCTACCTTTGGAACAGGCACGATGGTTATTATACCAACGGCATTTTTGCCAGCTTTTATTACCTACCCTCAAAGCTTAATAATCGTCTTGATAGCACCCGTAAGGTTACCAAAATCACATCTACGTACCAGATCGGGCAAATGATTTATAATCCAGAAAACGTTTTTTTAGTAACGACTCGCCAAATTGATCGACCCTATACGGGCTATCTCTATGCCCAAAAAGGCTTTTCTTTTTTCTACCGGAAAAATCAGGTTTTAAATGTTTCGGCCTCCCTCGGCTTTACAGGTAAGCATTCGTATGCCAAGCAGATACAAACGCTTATTCACAAAACCTTTAATTTTATTCCTCCCGAAGGCTGGGTTAAGCAGTTGAATAGCGAGTTCTCCCTAAACCTTCGCGGACAATATTTTCACAGCTTATTACCTCCCAAACGTCAGCGTTGGCTAGAAGTATTTACGTCGGCACAAGTGGAGCTCGGTACGCCTTTTACCAGTGCTTCAGCGGGTTTGTTATTCCAGCTCGGCCTCTTTCAAAAGGCTTCGGAGTCCTCTTTATTTAATGCCCAAATCAGTCGTAATTCCGATCATCAGAAACCGGAGATTTATTTCTTTTTCCATCCTCAACTCAAATACCAGCTCTATAACTCCACCATCCAGGGTGGTCTTTTTCTTCAGGACAAAGGTCCCGCTACCGGACCTATCACTCCATTTGTTTACTTGCATCAACTGGGAATAACGGCAGCATTTCATCGGCTAACCCTTTCCTCTACCTTCTCCTACACGCAACGCGAAGCTCGTTTGATGCGTGAAAAAGCCGAGCATTACGGAGGATTTGCCATTGCCTATCGATTTAACTAACAAAAAGCGACTCATCGTATCAAATGACACGGTTATTCCGCGTTTTCAATACGGATTCATGAGAATTGCGTCTTCGACGCCAACGGGAACTATCCGTATCGTATTTCATGCTCGGCTAGACGTAATAAACCGTGTCTCTACAGTCGATGCGTTCCGTTTTAGATTCCAAATATTATTCGGCAATTCTGTTATAAGGCGGTTTTAGAATTTTATACTTCCTTAAAACCATCATTTTTTCACCAAGTATTTGTAGCCTTCCCAGAATTTCAATCGTTTTCTTTTCTAGCCCAAACCATTTCCCATATTTGTAAAATATTTTAAAAAATAAGGATTCGCCTTCTAAGCTCCTTAACTTCAACTCCCTTAATACGATTTCTTAGGGTTACCTAACACTATTGATACATTTCTACCGAGGCTCTTGCTGCCTTTGCGTGTTCTGTTTTTATGAAAAAAGTAAGTATTCTGGCTTTGGCCCTGCTGGCTGCCGCTTGCGGCAAACATAGTAAACCCCATTCTTCCGCTGCCAAAGCGAAGCCGGGGCATTTTACCCAGTATGTTGATCCCCGCATTGGTACGGGTTTTCACGGTCACGTATTTTTAGGGGCGAACGTTCCTTTTGGGGCAATACAGATTGGACCTACACAGGCGAACCCCGGGAAGTTAGGGGATGGCTGGGACTGGTGTTCGGGTTACCACGTATCGGACTCGCTGATTGCCGGTTTCTCTCACACGCACCTAAGCGGAACGGGTATCGGGGATTTAGGCGATGTACTCATGATTCCAACGACGGGTAAAGTCCGGCTAGAGCGTAGCGTAGCAGGTAATTCACCAAGCGGGTACATGTCTCGTTTCTCGCACGATGACGAAGTGGTTTACCCCGGTTATTATGCCGTAAAATTGCAACGCTATGATATTGGTGTGGAGTTAACCGCCTCCGAGCGGGTGGGAATGCATCGCTATACCTTCCCTAAATCTGACGAATCACACATTCTCATTGATCTAAAAGAAGGCATTGGCTGGGATCGGGCAACGGATACGTATCTCGAACAAAAAGACGCGACCACTTTAACAGGGTATCGTTATTCAACGGGTTGGGCTAAAGATCAGCGGTTATTCTTCGCCATCGTTTTCTCGAAACCCATCGAAAAACTCGATTTATACAATGCCACCACTGCCATTTCCGGCAAATCAGCCAAGGGGAATCAGGTGAAAGGCGTGCTGAGTTTTGCTACTAAACAGGGCGATCAGGTGCTTGTAAAAGTGGGAATTTCTCCCGTCAGTGAAGCCAACGCTTTAGCTAATATTAAAGCCGAAGTACCGGGCTGGGATTTTGATCAGGTAGCGAAAAATGCCGATGAATCCTGGAATAAGGAACTGAGCAAAATTCAGGTGCAGACCAAAGATCAGGATCGTTTGAAGGTTTTTTACACGGCTCTGTATCACACCATGATTGCTCCGTCAACGTTCAACGATCATAACGGCGATTATCGCGGAGCAGATCAGAAAGTATACCCGAACGCAAAGTTCAAAAACCTGACTACCTTTTCACTTTGGGATACGTATCGGGCAGCAAATCCGTTGTTGACGATTACGCAGGGTCAACGCGTGAATGACATTGTAAACACAATGCTGCACATTTATCAGCAGCAGGGTAAGTTACCCATCTGGCATTTAGTAGGTAATGAAACAAACACCATGCCCGGTAACAGTTCATTACCCATTATCTCGGATGCCATTCTGAAAGGATTTAATGGTTTTGACGTAAATCTGGCTTTTGAGGCAATGAAAAAATCGGCTATGCTGGATGAACGCGGCCTGAATTACATCAAAGCAAAAGGGTACATTCCAGCAGATACGCAAACGGAAAGTGTAGCGAAAAACATGGAATACAGCATCGACGACTGGGCCGTGGCTCAGGTAGCAAAGAGGCTGGGTAAAATGGAAGACTACGCCTACTTCAGCAAGCGGGCGAAAAACTACCGGAATAACTTTGACGCCAGCACGCGTTTCATGCGGGGTCGGGTTTCCGATACAGAATGGCGGACGCCTTTCAATCCTTTCGTTTCGCGTCACGAAAAAGATGATTTCGCCGAAGGTAATGCCTGGCAATACACCTGGCTGGTGCCTCAAGATGTGGAAGGTTTGATTGAATTACTGGGTGGAGAAAAAGGGTTCACGCAAAAACTGGATTCCCTTTTTATCATTAAAGGTGACATGGGAGCCGAGGCCTCCAACGACATTTCAGGTCTGATTGGTCAATATGCCCATGGAAATGAACCCAGTCACCACGTAACATACCTGTATACTTACGTAGGTCAACCCTGGAAAACGGCGGAAAAAGTACGCTACATCCTTGACCATATGTACACTACCAAACCTGACGGAATCATTGGTAATGAAGATGTCGGTCAAATGTCAGCCTGGTATATCCTGTCTTCGATGGGCTTCTACCCCGTAAACCCTGCCAATGGAGCTTACGTATTTGGTAGTCCTGTGTTTGACAAGGTAGCTCTGCAATTGGGTAACGGAAAAACCTTCCACCTGAAAACGGTGAATAACGGTCCGGAGAACAAGTACATTCAGAGCATTAAGCTGAATGGAAAGCCTTATACCCGGTCTTATTTATTACACCAAGACCTGATGAATGGTGGTGAAATGGAAATTCTGATGGGTAAAGAACCCAGCAAAACGTTTGGCGTCAATCCCGCCGACCGTCCACGTTCCATTCACGACTAACTAATCTTTTACCCGCCCGGAGGGCCTTATGTAACCTCCGGCGAAACCGTTGAATCTGGTTTTGCCGGAGGTTATTTTTTTAATCCTCAAACATTTCTTCCCTCAATTCTATGAAAAAGACCTTACTTGCTCTGGCATCCCTACTGACTTCGGCTCTGGGTTTTGCTCAGCAACCTTATGAACTCAACGCGGGCTGGAAGTGTGCCCCCGTTGGGAAAGTAGCGGTAAAAGGCACGGAACTTTCCAATCCTTCGTACAGCCTGGCCAACTGGCAACCCGCCACCGTTCCCGGCACGGTGCTGACGACCCTGCTGAATAATAAGCAGATTCCCGATCCTTTTTACGGAATGAATAACAAGCACATTCCAGACATTTACCACACGGGTCGGGATTATTACACCTATTGGTTCGTCAAAGATTTTAAGGAAGAAGCTCAATCAGGTGAGCAGGTCTGGCTTCAGTTTCGGGGCATTAATTACAGTTGTGAAGTATTCCTGAACGGAAAAAAATTAACCGATAAGCCCCACACGGGCATGTTTCTGCGGAAGACGTTTAACATTACGCCTTACCTGAAAAAAGGCAGCCCCAACCGTTTGGCGGTCATTGTCTATCCTCCCGATCCGGTAGGTAACCCTAACGGTGGACAGGGCGGCGACGGTACGATTGCTAAAAACGTTTCGCATCAATACGTAGCGGGTTGGGACTGGATTCAACCCATCCGCGATCGTAACACGGGCATTTGGGATAAGGTAACGATTGAAAAAACGGGAGCCATTCATCTGAAAAATCCGCACGTGGTTACGCTCGTTCCCGGCAAACGGATGCCCGAGGGCCCACAGAAACCCGCAACGATTAAAGTATCTACGGAGCTGGAAAATCCTACAGCCAACCGCGTGGAGGGAATGGTTCAATACACGCTTGAAGGCACTAAAATTTCTAAAAAAGTAAGTATCCCCGCTAAATCTACGGTAACTGTTGACTTACCCGCCTTAACGCTGAACAATCCTAAACTGTGGTGGCCTTATGGGTATGGTCAGCAACATTTATATCCAGTCACGATTCAGTTTGTAGCGGGAGCGAACGTTTCAGATGAAGAAAAAATCAATATTGGTGTTCGGGAAATTCAAACGGAATGGAACGCCACCACCCGCAGCAAGCAGGTTTCGGTAAACGGACAGAAAGTATTTATCAAGGGCGGTAACTGGATTATCTCGGATGCCATGCTACGCTTCTCCCCTGAACGTTATGATGCCGAGATTCGCTTTCACCGCGATATGCACCTCAACCTGATTCGCATCTGGGGAGGAGCCATTACCGAACGTCCTGAATTTTACGAAGCCTGTGATAAATATGGATTACTGGTTATGCAGGATTTCTGGGGTTCGGGCGACTGCAATGGCCGTTGGGTAGATCCCGCGAAACTGGAAGATCAGTGGACTCGCCGAAAATATCCCGACGACCATTCGCTATTCCTTGAATCAGCCGCCGATCAGATTAAGATGATTCGGAATTACCCTTCGCTGGCCATCTGGTGTGGAGGGAACGAAATTACCTTGCCTACTGACATCATGTTACCACTCCGTGATTCCCTGTTACCTGCTCTGGATGGCACGCGTTGGTTCATTGATTATTCCAACTCGGATGATATGTCCTTCAATTCACTCGGCGGTAATGGTGACGGGCCTTATGGCATTCAACCCATTGCTAAATTCTGGTCCTTCAAAACCTGGCCTTTCAACTCCGAAGTGGGTTCAGTGGGTGTAGGAGATATTCAGTCGCTCGAACGCTTTATTCCGAAGGAAAATCTTACTGCTCCCCAATTCAGTAATGGTAAATCAAAAGTGGATTCGGTGTGGGACTACCATAAATACATTGGATACGACGAGTACATTGACCCTTACGGTAAGGCTAAAGATACCCGCGATTTCGGACTGAAAGCTCAGGTCGTTAATTACGATCAGTACCGGGCATTGATGGAAGGTTTCTCTTCACACATGTGGGAATGGTATACGGGAAGTATCATCTGGAAAACGCAAAACCCCTGGACGGCTCTTCGCGGTCAGATGTACGATTATTACCTCGATCCGAATGCCTGCTTGTATGGCTTGCATAGCGGTAGCGAGCCGTTGCACATCATGTATAATCCTGTGGACAGCATGGTAATGATGGCGAATAATACCTTTCAGACGCAACGCGACTTAATGATGGTCGTGAAGCTCTACGACATGAAGGGCAAGGAAACGGTGATTACACAGGTATTCACAGAAATTGGCCCCAGCACGGCACGCCCTTACCTGTCCATAGCGAAAGCTTTGGAAAAAGCTGCGAAAGAAGACGGCGTGTTTCTGTCCTTACGTCTGTTGAATTTGAATAAGGAAGTGGTGAGTGATAACCTGTACTGGTTACCAAATGAGAAAGGCACCTACACGGGCTTACAGCAGTTAAAGAAAGTAGACATTCAGGCTACGGCCCGACAAGTAGCCAAAGGTAAAATTGCAGTAACGCTACGCAATGAAGCCAATAATCCGGTAGCGTTTTTCAATCGAATCTCGCTGGTACACTCGCAAACGAAGCAACGCGTGTTACCCGTCTTTTATAGCGATAATTACATTTCGATATTACCGGGGGAACAAAAAACCATAACGCTGGAATATACACCCAAAACCGAAGACAAACCGCTCGTTTCGCTGGAAGGCTGGAATATAGGGGACCGTTTCATTCCTATTGGATTGTAATGGATTATTCGTTGTTTATGCCCTTCCCGGAAGTTTAAGAACTTTCGGGAAGGTCTGTTTTAGAGGGTTGTTAACGGAAATTTGGAGGCTAGACAGCTATACAACAAATATTTCATCTGAGGTATCGCTTGCTCAAAAGGTTGCGAATAATCCTGAACGGCGTATATTATTTTGCCATTTGATCTTATCAAAGCATAAGCTTACTCTGAAGGTATGCTCACCCTTCCTGACCGGATTCATCAATTCTGGATGAATGCCCTTCTTTCCGTTATTTCAACTGTCTAGTTCTCCGTTATTTCAAGTAATTATCTTATCTCGAGTCTATTAACTAGGTGAGTCATTAGCTGATTCATTAATTTATTCAAATAAATCTAATAAGTAAACCCTACTAGTTTAGCTACTTTTCTCCTAGTTATTAAGGCTAATGAATTTAAGTATGGTATGTGAATTTCAGGGAGTTAAGGAAATAAAAAGTCATTTAACAAATCCAACTCCACATGAAATCAACATTGAATACGTATGCAGAAAAGAAGCATCGACTTCTTTTGAAGGGAGGTTATCTTCTGGCGATGTTCGCTCTGCTAAGCTTAACGGCTTGCAACAAAAATGACGACACGGATCCGGGTAAGGATATTCAACCGACTGGTCCCAAGCCTTCCTGGGGACCCACCATTAAGCCACAAATGCAGGCTATTATCGAAGAAATGGCTCGTCTGGATTCGACTCCCCTTTATACCCTCACTCCTCAGCAGGCCCGTACCAAACCATCCATTAAAGACGCCGTTAGCTCTTTGCTGAGCAGAAACAACATTACGCCTCCTGACATGCAGGTAGATACCAGTCAACGCCTGATTCCCGGTTATGGTGGTACAAACATCCGGGCAGTAGTATATCGTCCGCAAGGGGCTAGTGGTAATTTACCCGTCATTGTGTATTACCACGGCGGTGGCTGGGTTATTGCCAGTCCCGAAGTGTATGAGGCTTCAGCCCGTGCAATGGCTCGCAATACTGGAGCAATAGTCGTTTCTGTTGAATACCGTAAAGCACCCGAAAATAAGTTCCCAACGGCTCATATAGACAGTTACGAAGCCTACAAATGGGTAAGACGAAATGCCGCTTCACTCAATGGCGATTCTACTAAAATTGCCGTAGCCGGTGAAAGTGCCGGTGGTAATATGGCCGTTGGGGTAAGTATCATGGCTCGTGAGAACAATTTCCCAATGCCGATTCACCAACTCCTAGTGTATCCAGTAGCTAATAATGATTTAACTACCGCCTCGTATAATACGTATGCAAACGCAAAACCGCTAAGCAAGCCTCTGGTAGAGTGGTTTGTGGACAAATATTTCCGCACTATGTCTGACGGCGATAGCAGATATATCTCGCTGGTTGACGTAGCCACACTAAGTGGTTTACCTGCCACGACTATCATCGGAGCGGAGATCGATCCCCTGCAAACGGAAGGCAAACAGTTGGCAGACAAATTTACTTCTGCCGGAGTAAGTACGGAATACCGTCTGTATGAAGGTGTAACCCACGAATTCTTTGGAACTTATGCCATCGAGCCCAATGCTCAGGATGCTCAGGAATACGCGGCTTCACGACTGAGAAGTGCTTTTGGTCGATAGTGAGTGATGATTTTATAGAAAGAGGGATGCAAACGTTTTGCGTCCCTCTTTTATTTTCTGCCAATGACTGCGACCATTCGTCCCGTTATGCCCTTTTCAAGACGATGGGAGAAGTAATCTTCATTGTGAAGGACCGTTGAATAAGGTGATATTTCAATTTGAGAATCAGGAATACCAAAGCTTTGCAAGGGGTAGGCATTAGCGGCTTTCAAATCCACGAAGAATTTTTGCCTGCTTTCGTCCCAACGTTTAAAACGATCGGCGAAATGATCGGACACATCGCTCCCTACTTCAAACGAACACTCGTCAATGCAAGTACCAACCCAGGCATAACAGTCTTCAGGTTGAGTTCCGTAGGTTTCCTGCATCGTTTTTAGTGTTTTTGCTACAATTCCAGCTACTGTCCCCCGCCACCCTGCGTGAATGGCAGCAACTGCTTGGGTACGGGCATCATATACTAGAATTGGTGTGCAGTCGGCAATGGTTACCAAAGCCATTACCCCAGCCTGATTAGTTATGACGGCATCGTGCCCCTGTTCTCGTCCAGGTTGATTGGTTATAAATATCTCCGTTCCGTGCACCTGATGAGAAGAAGCCACCTGGCTTTCTTTGATTCCTAAACTCTCGTAAAAAAGGCGTTTGTTCTCAAGAACCGCTTCAGGATCATCCTGCGTAGAACCGCCCAAATTCAGACTATGATAGGGCGATTGGCTCACGCCACCGTGACGCGTGCTCTGAGCGGCAATTAATTCTGAAAATGCTTGGAATATGGGGGGTGTATAAAAAAGAGACTTAGTACTCATGGCCATCTAAACTTGATAAGAAAGCTCAAAACTAATGATTTATTGTTTTGACCCATGAGCAAACCTCAGTTTCAGCCCGTCCCTCTGGTAGAGACGTGACTTCATCGCAACTGGGTAAGAGGCAGTTTCATCACGATTGAAAGGATTTTTATTTACCGACCAGACGCAGTAAAGTCGTATCTCTACTTGAATGCTTGATTGTATGCTTTTTCCGCCCTGGTTGGGGTCCTCACTAACCACTATACTTTTTGGCTGGTGAAGACACCAGCCAGGGCGGGAGCGTATGGCCCGTCCAACGTTTACCCCGGGTTATCACCCGGGGCTATCCACATTCAACCCTTCTGGGGTTATACCTCCCATTTCCAAACCTCTTCCCATCCACCGTGGTTGGTGTCTTCACCAACCACTAGGCTCTTTGACTGGTGAGGATACCAGCCAGGGCAGGAGTATGTACCTCACACAAAAAACCGGATTAACATCCGGGGCTATTCAGGTTCAACCCCTCCGGGGTTATGATTCCCATTTCCAAACAACTCCCCTACCTTTATAGGTTTTACCTTTCCAAACTCCAAACTCCAAACTCCAAACTCCAAACTCCAAACTCCAAACTCCAAACCGCAGCGGCGGCCGCTCCAAACTCCTTAATAAGTGTTAAGTATTCTAGACAGATGGAATAAAAAACGTCTGATCTCTGTTATAGGTGTAAGGAGTTTTGATTTAATTTGCCACTAATTTAAACTAAATAAAAATAAATCTATGAACACGAAACGTTTCCGGCTCTTTGCGGCTGCTCTTGCTTTATGTAGTGTATCTACTTTCCTACCTGCAACTGAAGCTTCCGCTCAAGCTGGTAAACCTGCTAAAGCATTGGTCCTGAATGCGAACGATGCCATGCAGTTTGATAAAAAAGAATTTAAAGTGAAAGCTGGCCAGAAAGTAAAGCTGACGCTCAAACATACGGGTAAATTTGCCAAACAAGCCATGGGTCATAACTTCGTGTTGCTAAAACCCGGCACCGATTTACAAGCTTTTGCCTCGAAAGCTAATATGGCTTCCAGTACAGAATATATTCCTAAGTCAGAGTCAGCTAGTATCGTGGCTCATACCAAACTGCTAGGCGGTGGCGAAAGCGATACCATCGAATTTACGGCTCCTAAAAAAGGAACGTATACGTATATCTGTAGCTTCCCCGGTCACTATGGCATCATGCAGGGTAAGTTCGTTGTAGAATAAGCGTAAACGAAGCTATTCTTCACGTTTTTAATAAAGTAAAAGCGGTCTGGAGGTTCTCCAGACCGCTTTTACTTTATTAAAAACGTTCTCAAACTATAGTACACTGTTCATATTCCTAACGGCTTCTGCTGACTTATTGAATGCGGCCTGTTCAGCTTCAGTCAGACCAAAGTCAATGACTTTTTCCCAGCCATTTTTGCCGATTACTACAGGCACGCCCAAACAAATATCTGATTGACCGTATTCACCTTCCAGATACACACAGCAGGGAAGAATCCGCTTCTGATCTCTGACAATACTTTCAACGAGTAAGGCTCCCGCAGCTCCCGGAGCATACCAGGCTGAAGTCCCGATTAATCCCGTCAGCGTTGCTCCACCGACCATCGTATCTGAGGCTACTTTCTGTAAGGTAGTTTCATCCAGATATTGACTGACGGGCGTTCCTGAATAAGTTGCCAGTCGAGTCAGAGGAATCATCGTGGTATCGCCGTGACCGCCAATAACCGTAGCCTGTAAATCCGACGGTGGCACATCCATCGCCAGCGACAGGTAGGTTTTAAATCGGGCTGAATCCAGAATTCCACCCATGCCGATGATCTTATGCTTGGAAACTCCCGCCGTTTGCAGAGCTAAATAAGTCATGGTGTCCATTGGATTGGAGATCACAACAATGATCGCTTCGGGCGAATGTTCCAGAATCTGCGTCGTAACCGTTTTCACAATCCCCGCGTTAATACCGATCAGTTCTTCGCGGGTCATGCCGGGTTTTCGCGGAATTCCCGAGGTAATCACGACGACATCAGAGCCAGCCGTTTTGGCGTAATCATTGGTTGAACCGACTATCCGGGAATCAAAATCCAGCAGAGTGGCGGTTTGAAACATATCCAGTGACTTTCCCTCTGCCAGTCCTTCTTTAATATCAAGCAAGACTACTTCCTGAGCCAATTCTCGCCGAACGATGTTATCAGCACAGGTAGCTCCAACGGCTCCAGCTCCTACAACGGTGATTTTCATGGAATCTACGTTTAAAATCGTGAACGAAGGTGAATACGTTGCAATTAAGTAAATATTCCAACAATTAATAGAACATTTACTATTGAACTTTATTCACGAGAAAAAGATGAAGAGAATTATGAGGACGATAATGAACGATAAATACATGGCTCCATCGACGCCAATATACTGGCGATATTTGTGGATTGCCGCCCAGATTTTTTTCATAACTCAAAATGCTAGTGCTGAATTCGACTAAAGGACAATGTTACTGAAACCCGTTGATATTGTAGAGAAAAGACCGAATGAATCTTCAGAAGCTGATTTATTTCTATGCATTTATCAAGCGAAGCCCCTTCCTTTGTGGATCATTTGCATTCCTTATCTATCACTCCATATCATGACTATTGGCGATAATTACCAGCATTCCTTTCAGTTTTCACAAGAAGATGTCATCCGTTTTGCGGAAGTTTCCGGTGATAATAATCCATTACACTTAGACGCTGAATTTGCAGCGACAACTCCGTTCAAGAAACCGATTATCCACGGCATTCTGGGAGCCAGCATTTTTTCTAATGTTATTGGTACGAAGTTCCCCGGAGCGGGTAGCGTATACGTGAAGCAGTCACTCGAATTTTTACGCCCCATGTTTGTAGACGTGGCTTATGAAGCTCGTTTTGAAGTGCTCAGCGTTAATGCTGATAAACACACTGCCGAGATCTCTACCGAAATTATTGATGCCCAGACCAAGAAAGTAACCACCCGGGGCGTGGCCGCGGTAATGAACAAAGAGCATTTCTAACAAGGCAATAAAAAACCCTCGAATGCGATCATTCGAGGGTTATCGATAAAGAGGATGGCGACTAGCCTTCTTTTTCATTTTTCTTTTCTTGTACTTCAGAACGAATATCCTGAGCCAACACTTTTAGGTCTTGCATACCTTTGCGAACACGTGTGCCCGCAGCCTGGTTTTGTTTATCGTAGAATTTTTCGAAGTCGCCTTCTAGGGATAATACCAATTCTTTGAGTTCTGAGAATCTGCTCATGTGAGTCTGGTGTTTATAATGTATAACGAATGATTGAAAGTATGCAAAAGTGCATTTTTGGCGAAATTTAGGCATTTACGCTATTCCCGCAAGTGAACCCGGCTCGAAAATGTGAAAGTTCTTGGAAAAATTATACAATTTTATCCTTTGAGCAGAAAAATACCCCATTTTATCCAGTCTTTTCTGAATAAAAGGTAAAGGGTAAACAGCGTTTAGGGCTACTAAACCGTAGTTTTGCTTACGTCAGCAAATCCTTTATTCGCATATTCGCCCTTAGTAAGTTTCTCTTGAATGATATCAAAAGCATCCAGCGTTTCTTCAACATCTGCCAGCGTATGAACAGCCGTTGGGATAATCCGCAACATAATTACTCCTTTCGGCACAACGGGGTACACCACGATAGAACAGAAAATACCCAGATTTTCGCGTAAGTCAGCTACTAACTGAGTTACCACACTACCATCGTATTGTCCGTGTAAGAACACAGGCGTAACAGGCGACTGCGTCGTACCAATATCAAAACCACGTTCGCGAAGACCATTCTGCACGGCACGAACGATATTCCAGAGATTTTCACGCAATTCAGGCTGCGTACGAACCAGTTCCAGACGCTTCATCGCACCCAATACCAGTGGCATCGGCAGTGACTTGGCGTACGTTTGTGAACGCATGTTGTAACGCAGGTACTGGATGATGGCTTTAGGTCCAGCAATGAAACCACCAATACTAGCCATTGATTTAGCGAACGTTGAGAAATGCAAGTCCACACCCGCCTGCACACCCAGGTGCTCGGCTACGCCTGAACCATTCTTACCCATCGTCCCAAAACCGTGAGCGTCGTCTACTAATAAACGGAAATTGTACTTTTGCTTGAGAGCTACGATTTCATCAAGTTTACCGATGTTACCAGACATTCCAAACACACCTTCCGTAATAACCAGAACGCCACCACCCTGCTCGTCGGCCAGTTTCGTAGCCCGTTGGAGGTTTTTCTCCAAGGACTCCATGTCGTTATGCTTGAAGGTAAAGTACTTACCTAATTTCGCTTTGTGCAGCCGAATACCGTCAATCAGACAGGCGTGACTTTCTGCATCGTAAACGATAATATCTTTATAATCAACAATGGCTTCGATGGTGGACATAACCCCCTGATAACCGAAGTTAAGCAGGAAGGCGTCTTCTTTTTCTACGAAGTCAGCCAGTTGGCGTTCCAGAGCCTCATGATACGGCGTTTGACCCGACATCATCCGGGCTCCCATCGGAGCGGCCATACCCCATTCCGCAGCAGCTTCGGCATCTGCTTTCCGTACTTCCGGGTGATTGGCTAACCCTAAATAGTTATTCAGGCTCCAGTTCAGCATCTGCTTTCCATGGAACTTCATACGAGGGCCAATCTCTCCTTCAAGGTAAGGAAAAGCAAAGTACCCATGGACTTTGTCGGAATACTGTCCGAGAGGCCCCAGGTTAGCCAGACGACGTTCAAAAATATCTGCCACGTTCAATCAGATTTTTATTGTTAACATTGAGCAGTAATCAAAAAATGGTGCTCTTTACTAGTACTTTTCCGAGATTTCATCCCGAAAATTTCATCCGTTTGATTACTGCTTTTTCACGATTTCTACGCCGCTAAAATAGGATTTTTCTACGATAACACCAAGCAATTGTTTTTTGCTTTTTGATTGGGTCTAAGTAGTTTGGCTATTTTGCGACGAATTTAAAAATATTAACGATTTCATACAAAAGTATAAAGCCATAAACCCTAGCATGAATCAATTGTTTTACGAGTAATTGTCCTGTCTCTTCCAAGCATTAATCAAACCCATAGGCCGAAACGGTAATTTACTGACTTGCAATAAATTACAGTCTATATTTTCCAGATCGGTCGTTAATGGTAGTTTGTAATTCCCACTATTGTTTTAGAAAGTTACCCTTGCTGTACAGCCATACTCCTTATGCATTTTCTTCGTAGAATTGATCGGTTTATCTTTTTCATCTTAGTCGTCGGTGTAGGCATTCTAACCTGGAATCTCATTCAAACGTATCCTCAGCGTACTCAAAATCTATTTCACACGGAGCCTTTCGGTGTACGTCTCAACGAACAGAGAAAAGCATTAAAGTTAGAACCCGTCCTGGACAGTGATCAGCCCCAAGTCACGCAGGATACTTCAGGAATGTACCATTTGTACTGGCTTCCCGCACAGATTCCCGCTATTAATCGACCTTATTTCTGGAAGAAAGAGATGGTCATTCGTCAGCAAAAACTCATTCGCGAAACAGATACTTATTATTATCCCCTTCCTAAAGGTCATCATTTGATGCACTTTGATTATTACCCGGACAGCACAGCCAAACGGCAACTCCGAACCCGGCTTGAAGTAGCGGGTCTACCGACCATCAGTTCCTTCGAAATTCCCACTACCCAGACGGCTCAGTTGTTCAGAGATAGTTTATTACAGGAATGGAAGATTAAGCCTCGAAGGGTAGAGGAGTAAGTTCGAATGGTTTTGTGTCAACTTCATAACTCCCGCATCCGTTGACTCTATTATGCTTGATCGTTAGCCAAACGTTAAGCTTCACAGGCATTCTTTTTTTGCGAGTTGAGTGATCACTATTAAATGGAATGCCCCATGTTATTACGTGCCGGAAACCTCACGCTACTTTACCACGAAGGCTCATTACGCTACTTTACCATTAATGATCAGGAAATTCTGAGGAGGATTTACGTGGCCATCCGCGATGAAAATTGGGGCACGGCTGACATTACTATTCAGGACGAACGCATTGAACCATCGGAAGATACTTTTAAGGTATATTATCGCTGGACGACTGACGAACCCAAGATGGCAGGTGAAGTAACCATTACAGGTGAAGCAGACGGCACCGTCACGTTTGACTGGCAGGGTACGGCTCTGGAAGATTTTTCTAAAAATCGACTTGGCCTTTGCATTTTGCATCCCATTGAAGGCTTCAAAAATCAGATTGTCAGGGTTATTCATCCCAACGGAGAAGAAACGCCATCAACCTTCCCGGACTTGATCTTACCGCATCAACCTTTCATGACCGTTGCCGGCCTGGAATGGCACGCCATCAACGGCCTGAAAGCTCAGCTACAGCTTGAAGGCGACATTTTTGAAACGGAAGATCAGCGGAACTACTCGGATACTTCCTATAAAACTTACGCTACACCCCAGAGCTTACCCAAGCCCGTGGCCGTAAGCAAAGGTGAAGTTTTTCAGCAAAAAGCTTTTTTATCTTTTTCGGGAGAATGGCCTTTGTATATCAGTCCCAACCCAAATGTACGGGTGGATTTAGCAGGAGAATCGCAGCCACTGGCTAAGTGGGGTCTATGCTGGCCCAAGGAAAACCGTACCCTTACTGAAAAAGAAATTGAGCTGCTGCGGAAGCTTTCGCCTTCGCATATTCGCCTGGAACTGGATTTAACCGAAAAGCACTGGCAGGAGACATTTTTTGCCGCTTTCAGGGAAATCGAGAAGCTGAATATCCCTATTCTGCTGGCGGTCTTAATTGACTTGAATGCAGTACCCGATCTGAATGTCTTTAAGTCCAAGTCACTCATCAAAGAAGTCGTCCTGCTTAACGAAAACGGTTTGACCACGAATGAGTTATTGGAGCAAGCCTTACCCCTGTTAGAATCTCGCTGGCCTACCTTACGCATGGGTGGAGGAACGACTAACTTCTTCGTAGAATTCAACCGTAATCCTTTTGAATACGCACGGGTTGACTTTGTAAGTTATTCCATCTGTCCACAGGTCCATTGCTTTGATGAAGTTTCTATTGTTGAAAATCTGGCTGGACAAGCCGAAACCGTTCGGTCAGCCATTCAGCTTTCTGAAAAGCCTGTTCAGATTTCGCCCGTACGATTTGCCGATCAAACGGATGAACGGCTTCAGACACCTTTTGCCGCCAGTTGGACCATTGGCAGTTATAAATACCTCGCCGAAGCCGGAGCTGAAGCGATCACCTATTATGACCTTTTCGGTCCCGATGGCATTATCTATGAAGAGAGTCCAACGCCCGTTTACGAGCTTTTTGCTTTTTTAAGTGAGTTTAAGCCCGAGCAGCTTATTCCCAGCCGAACTTCTCAACCTTTGCGTTGCAGCAGTTTAATTCTGGAGAAAGCAAACGGCTGGAAAACGACCTTAATCGCTAATCATACCGACGAAACGTTCGCCGTTCGCTTGCCCGGGGCAGTAGTAATTACGCTAAAGCCTTATGAATGGCGGAGCATTTTCTAAGTAGGATGTTGGCGGCAGAGGATTACCAATCCCTTGCAGATGGATTTCGAATCACAGATCCGAAAGATCGATTAGCTCAGATTATCTATTGTTCCTTCTATCTGTTGCCTTGAATGTTCCTTTCTCTATCATCTATATCGCGTCTGTTCTCCCCGCCATGGCTGGTGTCTCACCAGTCATTTGTACGCAAACCGTGGTTGGTGAGACACCAACCACAGCCTAGGTACCTTTAAAATACTTCCATTTCCCGGCCAGACGCGATGAAGTCGCGTCTCTACGTTTTGTAAGGCCCTAATTACTAGTTACCTGTAAGAAATTAGCTAGGACATAAGGAAGGTCCTTTGCTCTGGATGACAGGGTAGTAAAAAAGTATTCTTTACAACCCTGGGATCTGCAAAATCAGGTTGGGATCGGGGCAGTTATTCAGATACTTTTCACGCTGACTAACGGCACACACGCCCGGATAATCTCCCGACCAGCCTTCCAGATTTTCAATGACCTGAATGTGTAAATGCGGCGGCCAGTCGCCGTTTTCTGGAAAGGGACCTAATTCAGCAAATACCTCTCCCGCCTGAATATGCTGTCCAACTTCTTTCCCCACTAAAGACGTTCGACTCAAATGACCGTATAAGGTATAAAACGGCTGTCCGTCGAGCTCGTGTTCAAGAATAATTGTTGGCCCGTAATCTCCGAAATTAGCATTATCCCGAAAGCTATGAATTCTTCCCTTTAGGGGTGCAGCCACTGGGGTTCCGGCTTTTGCCCAAATATCAATTCCCAAATGAATTTCCCGGGGTTCTTCCGCTTGCTGAAAATGCGGACTTCGGCGGTATAAAACCCGGTGTTCATTATACCCCCCTACCCCATAAACGGCCCCTGCCGCTTCAATTTCCTGGGTTACAAAAGCGGCAAAATCCGCCGTTTGTGTCAGATTTTGCTGTTCCAGTGCCCGATTACCCGCCGTAAAATCCAGAATCTTTACGGGCATTTTTTTCCAGTCAAAAGACATGACCGGAGCAAAGGAAATTTGGTATTTTTGAAGAGTCTCAGTAAGTTTCATAGATGGCCTGTATTTGGCTTACCTCAAACTTCGCTTATATTTGACCATTTTTTATTTCTATCAACAATTAAAAAAATATGTCTGATAAAAAATTTCTAGGACATCCTAGAGGCCTCTTTCTTTTATTTATTGTAGAAATGTGGGAGCGTTTTTCATACTATGGTATGAGGGCCATATTATTACTATTTCTACTTGACAAAACAAAGGGAGGAATGGGATTGAATGAAGGAGAAGGTGGAGCTATTTATGGGCTTTATACCTTCTCCGTTTATTTGTTATCCTTACCTGGGGGTTGGCTAGCTGACAATATCTTTGGTCAACGTAAATCCATCTGGTATGGTGGTCTTGCTATCATGGCGGGCCACGTTGTTCTTGCTTTTCCTGCCAGTCAAACGGTATTTTTTGCGGGGCTGGCTTTAGTTGCCATTGGAACAGGTTTATTAAAACCCAACATCAGCTCAATTGTCAGTGAGCTTTATCCTGAAGGAGGAGCTATTCGAGATGCAGCCTTCTCAATATTTTATATGGGAATCAACATGGGTTCCTTTTTAGGAATCACGATTGTGGGCTATCTCGGACAGAAAATAGGTTGGCATTATGGCTTTGGAGCTGCCGCTATTGCCATGTTACTAGGCCTCGTCGCCTATCGCTTATTTGCCAGTACTTATCTAGGTGAGAAAGGGTTATATCCCAAAGCCAGTATAGATACCGAAGAGAAAACTCCTGTCAAAACGCTTACCTGGATTCTGATCGGCTCATTATTCATCTTCCTGGTTATCATGCAAGTAAGTGGCACATTCAAGTGGGATAGTAAACAGGCAGTGGCAGCATCAATGGGAGTTTTAGCCATTGCTGTGGTTATGACTTACTTTTTGAATATGTTTTTCGCATCTGGTTTTGATAGAGTTGAACAAAAACGATTAGCCATTCTATTTATACTATTTTGGGGTGCCGTACTATTTTGGGCAGGTTTTGAACAGCAAGGCTCCTCTTTGCAGATTTTTGCAGATCGTTACTCTGAACTTCCATTTGGAATGCCCTCTAGCTGGTTTCAAAACTTCAATCCGTTTTACATTCTCGTATTTGCCCCTGTTGTAGGTGGTATCTGGGTCTTTTTAGAAAAACGGGGACTCAACCCTCCTTTACTAATTAAGTTTTCTATTGGACTTTTTCTACTAGCTCTTGGCTATTACATCATGGTGATTGGGGCAAAACCGCACTTTCCGGCGTGAAAGCTTCCGCATGGGTTCTGACCTTTACCTATTTATTCCATACACTCGGAGAACTTTGCCTGAGTCCGGTCGGCCTCAGTGCTTATACAAAGCTTGCCCCTAAAAAATACCTGAGTCAGCTGATGGGTATTTGGTTTGTTGCAGCTGCTTTAGGAAATCTTTTCGCAGGGCTCTTCGCTGGTGGATTTGACGAAGAAAATATTCATCAAATGCCCGAAATGTTTATGAGCATTGTATGGTTCTGCCTTGTGGTTGGAAGTATCATTTTTATATTACAGCGACCCTTGAAAAACTGGACGGGAGGAATTAAATAATAAAAAACGACGCTGAAGGTTTTGGAGTGCCCCCAGAAGTTAGACACTACTTGGGGGCATTTTTTATTTCTTACGGGTATCACTAATCTGGATGATCTTCCAGCCCTGATCGGTTTTGTATAACTGAAAAGCGTCTACGCCCGAGTGACTCAATTTGCCATTAACGTAAAATTCATAAGGGGTCCATGCCGTTGCTAACCGATCATCTACCCTGATTTCATAGTTTTTCAGACGTTCCTCAACTGTAACTGTTGCTGGAATGGAGCCAATGGATTTTACAAAAGCATCGATAGAAGTTAAGGTTAACACGGGTGTACCCTGCTTATCTAATCCCGCTGATTGCAGTCGAGCCGTCGGATGAAAAACACTTCGCACCAGAATTGTATCGTGTTTTGCCATTCCTTCGAATAGTCGGTCAATGACGCTTTTCACTGCTTCTGTATCCTGAGCTTTCAAACTTAAGGTTGTCAGGGCTAAGGCAAGGGTTATCATTATTTTCATAAAAAAATTCGGTTTTATTTCGGTAGAGAGGCGACATTATTGCGTATAGTTAGAAAACGGGAATCAATAACTATTAATAAAACCGCCTCTTACCTAAACGCCATAAATGGACGTCTCTACCGCTTTGAAGTTACTGTTTTGCCATGTAAGACAAATACCCTACGATCTCATCAATTTCCTTTTTCTTCAAACCCAGATTCGGCATTTTTACCTTGTCCCGATAACGCTCAGGGTTAGCAATAAAGGCTTTCAAATCTTCCGTTTTCCAGTATTCCGTTACGCTTTTGGGTCTGTTTAATTCTGGTCCTAACGTTCCACCTACGCCGTTTAGGGCATGGCAAGTCAGGCAATGGGTTTTAAATAATCCGTACCCTTTCACTACCGAATCATCATGCTTCGGAAACAAAGCTGCCGTTTCTTTCGAAGCCGAAGTCAGGCTAATTTTCACCAGATTGTAAGGCCATTTATAGGTTGGATCGTTATCCCTTCCATCCGTATAACAAATGTAAAACGGAGCAATTTTTTTGTTTCCGGGCCTTTCTGCAAAGTTGTCCAGTCTTCGCCTGCCGCAGCGTCTTTATCTCTTATGGCCAGATAAGCCTTACTGCTTATTATTTTGGTTAAAGGCATCGAAGGATTATAGCCATCTTCACACTCAAAAACCACTTGCGTTTCTTCTGGTTTCAGATGGGCGTAAGCTGGAATTTGCTTCAAAACATTCACTAAAGGAATGGCTTCGAAGGTTTTAGTTTTGTGAAAAACGGGGTCATTGGTAATCGTAATGGTTTCCGCTTTGCCGAGGGTTGCTTTTTTTTCCACCAGATCAATAGAGGTGGAATCAAGCTCTGAAACCAGCGTTTGCGTCGAATCGACTGATGGCTTTTCCTGCGTATTTTTAGAGGAAGGCTGACAGGCTAAAAAGGGTATAAATGAAAGCAGAAGTAAGGCTCGTTGCATAGGCACAAATATGGTAAAAGATCAGTGGTAACAGGCAATTTTTATTCGCAATGACTCGCCTGTTTTTTCTTTAAAAAGAGCGGTTCCAAAAATTTATTTAGATTATAATCTATTAACAATCAATACATTACTTATTATCGATGAAATTTTTAAAAAATATGGTCACACAGGCAACCTTTCCGCATTTTCTACCGAGTAAGGGATTGAAACGACCTTAACCGTGACGAAAATCACCGCCGCAGAGCTACTCCCCTTGCTAAAAGGGTGTACCCGGAACGAGCGAAAAAGCCAGGAGACCCTATACCGGCTTTTTTATTCGTTCGCTATGGGTATTGCCCTTCGGTATTGTCCCGATAAGGAAGTGAGTCTGGAGGTAGTGAATGATGGGTTTTTGAAGGTTTTCCAGGGCATGAGTCAGTATCAGATCGAAAAGCACGATCCGGTTCCGTCGTTCATTGGTTACCTCAAACGAATCGTCATTAATACGGCGATTGATCAATATCGAAGTACGCTTAAATATTCCAGTCAGGTTGGACTGGAAGACATTCATGTTCCTGCATCCATCACCGAAAGTCCGCTCGACGGGCTGGCTTATGAAGATTTGATTGGCCTGATTCAGCAGTTGAGTCCGGGTTACCGGGCCGTGTTTAACCTTTACGTTATTGACGGGTATTCGCACGAGGAAGTAGCCCAGCAACTGAACATTAACGTGGGCACGTCTAAATCAAACCTGGCCAAAGCCCGTCAGCATTTGAAGGAACTATTAAAAAAAAGTCATGAAGAACGATCCTCCAAATATGCCTGACGATCAGCTGGACGACCTGTTCCGGAAAGCTGCTTCGGGATTCGAACCGCCGTTCGATCCAGAGGCCTGGAAACGCATGGAGCAAAAGCTCGATGGGGATCAGTATTTTCAAACCAAACTAAAACGTTTTACACTGATTGAAGGAATTGTTATTCTGGTTATGATGGGCCTGTTCTGGTTAACCACTGGCCGGGCTGTTACGCAATTGGATCAACAAACCCTGTTAGAGCATCAAGAGAAGCCGGCCCCACCGACCCACTCTACCCTTCCATCCAGTTCTAGAAATCCCTTACACAAATCGTCAAACGTTATACCAGGTAGCCATGAGCATGCCCAGGAAGCGAACGAGCGGCTTCCTGAACTTAACTCAAACGCTTCCTCTGCCCTTGCTGAACAACCCGCAACGTCGGCTAAAAAGGCAAAGATTTCTCAAAAATCCATTCCTAGAAAACAGGTTTTACATGAACCCTTTTATCCCATTACCGCTCAGAAGAAGTCAGGTCAACAACGCTCCGTTTCTGATACTATCCTATTGAATTCAACCCCAGCAACAATCCACTCCGAGCTCAGTTCGGACTCCCACGTTACATCTATTGATACCTTAGCAACCCTTGCATTATCCCGATTGAAGCCGTCCAAGTGGCAAAAGTTACCCGTGAATTTAAGCTGGCAAACGCCCGACCTGGCATCAGCTCCAGAAATTCCGATTCAACCGTTGGTTAGCCGTTGGGCCTTGCAATTGCTACTTTCTCCTGATTTCACGCAAGTGCCAGGGCGGCAAGCAGCCACAGGTTATAATACCGGCTTGCAGTTGGAATATCGTTTCGCTCCGCGTTGGCGGGCTTCGGCGGGGGTTATTTATTCGCTCAAAAATTACTCCGCCAGCAGTTATGATTACCGACCTTACCAGGGTTACTGGGCCACGTACAAACGCCCGGATGTCATCGATGCCGCCTGTCGGATGCTCGACGTGCCGCTAACTATTACGTATGATGCCTGGAAGTGGAAGCAAAACCAGTTTTTCGTTAGTCTGGGGAGTACGTCTTACCTGATGCTCAAGGAAGATTATTATTACCAATATCCGACGTATACCTACGAACTGGAGAAAAAACGAACGGGAAATCACTGGTTAGCTACCGCCAATATCTCTTTAGGGTTGGAACGACCTATCCTCCCACGCCTACTGGTACGTATAGAACCATTCGTAAAGACACCACTGGGCGGCGTAGGCTTTGGCAAGGTACGGCTCCGCAGTAGCGGTGTATTTTTCTCGTTGCGGTACCAACTTAAAAAGCACTGATTTTCAATAGTTTAATTATAAATTACCTGTAGTAACATACATTTTACAGTTTTTTTGCAACGCCGTGTTTAAACCACTCGTAATGGTTGGTAGCTCTTTCGGGCTATAGCACAACTATTGCCTTACCCAAACGCTTACACTAATTATCAACGACATGAAATCGATGGACCGCAAGCAATTCATGACCCTGGTAGGTACCAGCATCGGGGCTATTGTACTACAACACTGCCTCTCAGGTTGTAAAAATGAAAAGGATGAAGCCGTCAATCCAGGCAGCGGTTCTGGGGGTGGTAGCACGGGTCTATCCCTTGATTTATCGAATACCGCCTATTCCGCTCTAAATGCCAATGGAGGTTACGTATATGTCAGCGGAATTATCGTGGCCCGTACCTCAGCCGGAGCGTACATTGCGGTTTCTCAGGCCTGCACGCATCAGGGCGTATCGGTGCAGTATCGTTCCGCAAACAATGATTTCTATTGCTCGGCTCATGGTTCACGCTTTAGTACCACAGGGACGGTATTGGCTGGCCCCGCTTCTTCAGCCCTAAAACAGTACAAAACGGAGCTGACTGGCACCACTCTGCGAGTATTTGAGTAATCCTTTTTCCACGAGAGCATCAAGCTTCTATGAAACATTCTCTGTTCTTTTTTCTCCTATCCGGGTTGAGTCTGTGCGGGCAAAAATCTTTTGCTCAGGACGATGACTTACTGAAATCACTTGACCAGCCCGCCGTCAAAACCTATACGTCAGCAACCTTCAAGGGAACTCGACTCATGAATGGGCATACCGTTGAAACGGTAAAAAGGAAACACCTGGATTTTCTGATTTCTCACCGTTTTGGCCGTTTAAATTCGGGCATAGATAACTTTTATGGCCTCGACGAAGCTTACATCAGACTCGGACTTGATTACGGAGTTACGGACCGCTTAACCGTAGGCGTTGGTCGTAGCAGTATCCAGAAAACGGTGGATTTATACGCCAAATACCGTCTGCTCCGCCAAAGCACCGGCGAGCATTCATCTCCGGTGAGTATTACCCTTTTTGCTTCGGATGCTATCATTACCGAACCCACGCGGGAGAATGCCACCAGTACGCTGTACTATAACAACGGCGAACGCCAGAACTGGACGTTTCAGGCTCTGATTGCTCGTAAGTTCAATGATAAGTTTTCTTTACAGTTGATGCCCACGTTTGTGACGTTGGGCAAGGCTGACACTGAAACCGAGGCGGTCACAGCCCTGGGCATTGGTGGTCGTTATAAAATCAGTAAACGGGTATCTGTTAACGCTGAATACTATGCACGATTCCTGAGTTCGGATCAGAAGAATATTGCTCCCGGCGGAGCTAATACGTACAATGCTTTTGCCGTAGGTGTGGATATTGAAACGGGTGGTCACGTCTTTCAATTGCATTTCACGAACGCTCAGGGCATGATTGAAAAGCAATTCCTGACGCAAACGACGGGTAACTTCTTCAAAGGCGATATTCATTACGGCTTCAATATTTCCCGCACGTTTAGTTTTGATCGCAAACGTTAACCTTTGATTTTTATGTCCAACTCCATTTTCAGAATACTAACCTTGCTGATTTTGGCAGCAGGATCAGCTCAGGCTCAGCTCTTTATTACTCAGACCGGAGAAACGAGTTTTTTCTCAAAAACGCCGATGGAAAATATATCGGCTGTTAATAAAAAAGTAGGATCGGTGCTGAATACGCAAACGGGAGAGATCGTCGTACGAATGACTATGACGGATTTTAATTTCCCCAATAAATTGATGCAGGAACACTTCAATGAAAACTACGTGGAGTCGGAAAAGTATCCATACGCGATGTTTCGGGGAAAGATTCAACCCATACCTGACCTTAATAAACCGGGAACTTACGACGTGTCGGCGGTAGGGACTTTTGACTTGCACGGCGTAAAAAAAGAGCGAACGTTAAATGGAAAGTTGACCGTTCAGGGCGATAAGATTACCCTTCAATCTGATTTTCAAGTCGCATTAGTTGATCATAAGATCGAAGTTCCCAAGCTGGTCTTTGCAAAGATCGCCGAAGTTATAGACGTGAAAAATCAGTTTA
This sequence comes from Siphonobacter sp. SORGH_AS_0500, assembly GCF_002838835.1. Taxonomy (GTDB): domain Bacteria; phylum Bacteroidota; class Bacteroidia; order Cytophagales; family Spirosomataceae; genus Siphonobacter. The sequence goes on along the minus strand of NZ_NHPP01000019.1, from coordinate 32,222 downwards.
CCCTTACGAAGAAGTGAGTATTTCGTTGTTTTGGGTTTTGAGTGAACGTTCATGTTTCACTAGCCGCCTAAGAGACCTTTTTTAGTGTTCTTAGAAGCTCATCTATCTGTTGGTTTGCCCTCACTTTCTTCGACAATATCCTTGAGAATGAAGTTCGCTAGCTTCTGGGCAGGTATTTTCGGCACTCTTTATGATCTTTTATTCCAATATTTAGGTGTCGGATACTTCTGATTACAACCCTAAAGGGCAGGCGATCCTGCAAGTAGAGACGCGACTTCATTGCGTCTGGCCGGGAGATGAAAATAACGGACTAGTGTTAAAACCGCCTCTTACCCAGACGCGATGAAGTCGCGTCTCTACTTATGAAACCCTTGTCTACTATCTGATACTTCCAGACGCTGACGTTCCTATTATTATCCGCTATGGCCGGAGAAAACAACATCCCCAGAGGGGTTTAATATGAATAGCCCCGGGTGACAACCCGGGGGGCGAGTACGTAATTCCAAAACTGCAACATGCCTAGGGAGATACGATTTCCACCATGGTTGGTGTCCTCACCAACCACTAGGCTTCCTATTAATTGCTGGTGAAGACACCAGCCAAAGAAAAAACCCGGATTATCATCCGGGGCTATTGGTGTTGAACCCCGCTGGGGTTATACCTGCCATTTCCAAACGTCTTGCCTACCTTTACGGGTTTCTCTTTCCAACTGAAAACTGAAAACTGAAAACTGAAAACTGAAAACTGAAAACTCAAAACTCAAAACTCAAAACTCAAAACTCAAAACTCAAAACTCAAAACTCAAAACTCAAAACCGCAGCGGCGGCCGCTCAAAACTCTAAAGCTTGTACCAGCTTGGTTTCTCCAGTGGTTTTCTACGTCCGTCGAAGGTTTGTTTCGAGGGTCCGTAATACTTTTCCAAGTAATCCAGTACCGCCACTTCGGATGGGCCTAAGTCCCAGAGTTTGTGGTACTTCTGCATCCATCGAATTTTATCGACCCAACCCGTTCGGGTAAAATGATTTTGCGTAATTAACTTACTGGAATGACAAGCCGTGCAATGAGCCTTGATCAAAGGCAAATTGGTATCTACAGCCAATCCCGTTTCCGGGTCTTTCTTTACAGAATCGGCCCAGGCTTGCCTGGTTATGGTCGTAGGCTTATTACCGGACTGCGAAGTCCAGGCCACACTTCCCAGCAGCAGGAAGGCCGATAACATGAATAGGTATTTCATAAAATAGATTTCTGTCTACCGATCCTCCACCAATCAGTATTAGTACAAAATTGCCTTTTACCCAGACGCGATTCATCACGTCTCTAGCCTCAGACTACCTTTATCGCAATCCGATGGCAGGAGTTATTAATGTATCCTTCAGGATTCCACTGGGGCATTACCATGGGTTGACTTACACCCTTCGAATCCGTGGCTTTAGCCCAAACTTCGTAATAACCTTTTTTCGGAAATTGTACCTCTACCGTCCAGTGTTGCCAGGCCAGCCGATTCTTAGGAGCCTGTAGTTTTGCTTTTTGCCAGGTAGCTCCAAAGTCAATAGAAATTTCCAACTGTTTCACTTCCAGGTCTCCCGCCCAGGCGTGGCCTCGTAAGGCCAGGGTTTTCCCGAAATCCAGCATCGCTCCCGTTTGTGGATAGGTAATGAGTGATTTTACGGGCATGGACTCAATAATCCGAAACTGATCTTCTGGTGGATCAACGCCTGGCTCAACGGGGTTGATAGGCACTTTGTAGCTTTTCCCCGTCATTTTAGGCCCGTCGTGCACTTTATTACGAATCGAAATCGTATGCAACCACTTGCCCGAAACCGAAGCTGGCCAGCCTCCGATAACCAATCGCAGCGGATACCCGTGCACCACCGGAATATCTTTTCCGTTCATCGCCCAGGCAATGAGCGATTCATCTTCAAGAGCTTTTTTAAGGGGTACACCACGCGAGATTACCACCTTGCCCGGTTCGCGACTGGGGTGAATATCTTTTCCGTAATAGCCGATGTACACCGCATCATCCTTGATGCCTGCGTCCTCAAGAATGTCCCGCAGGCGTACACCCGTCCATTCCGCACAACTGATTCCGCCGTTCGTCCATTGATTGCCGGCGGTGCTCGGGAAGTAACCTGCCCGACCATTTCCGCCGCATTCGAGCGTCAGTTGATAAGTATAGTGCTTGAACTTTTTCTTCAGATCCTCCAGCGTATATACCTTTTTATTCTTTGCTGACTCGCCATTGATTGTTAAGGTCCAGCCATTTACGTCAATCGTTTCGGGCACAATGCCGTTGTTACGAATGAACATTTTCTCAGCAGGCGTTACGGCATCGTCCAGTAAATGAGCGGGAGCTTCTACGTTCCAGGGACGGTCGTTCAGCACCACCATTTCTGCACTTTTCCCCTTTAGGGCGTCTCGATCATTGTCAAAAAAAAGCGGCTTGTATCCTTCTGGAATAGCAAAGACTACTTCTGTACTTAAAATGGTCCCCAGAGTTCCTAAAACGGATTGTTTGATAAACCGCCGTCGGTCGTTTTCACGCATTGATTTAGAAGTTTTATAATGACTCACCGATGTAATTTTTGCATTCCCTCTGCTACTCTTTTCATCCGTGATTAACACCTGATTCTTTTCAAGGCCTTTCCTGCCCTAAACCTGCCAATTTTTACCGCACAAGCTCCTATATTTGACTGATGAAGAGCTATCCGGCTGCGACTGATTCTAAGGAAGATAGTAGTTCAAAAAAAATACCTTTTACAGGAAGAAGTGCATTTTCCTCCATAAAATTTAATAGTAACCCTATTTTCTAGCATTTATTCCAAACATATACCTAATAATGAGAGTAGAAGTTGATCGGATCACCTCTTTGTTAACCGCCATCTATGACGGGGAAGCCTGGCATGGCCCCAGCACACAGGAAATTCTGACGGGGATTACGCCTGAAATGGCAGTTTTTCGTCCCTCCCCAACAGTTCATAATATCGCTGAACTTGCCGTTCACTTAACTAACTGGCGAATTTTTGTCCTGGAAAAGCTAACGGATTCCGTGAGCTTCGATATCATCCTGAATTCTGAAGCCGACTGGTCGGTTATTAACGAATTAACGGATGACAAATGGCAGGAAATTTTAGATAATCTTCAGGAAACGCAGGAAGAGTTAGTAGAAACGCTGGGCCGAATTAGCAGCCATAAACTGAACGATCAGGTTCCCGGTCGACGGTATAACTATTATACGCTTTTACACGGTATGCTTCACCACGAAGCCTATCACAGCGGGCAGATGGCTCATTTGAAAAAGATGTTAGTATAAGATGAAAAAGCCTTCTCAGCATAACTTGAGAAGGCTTTTTCATGAATTAACTGGTAATGAGTTTCTTCGACAACGATACCGGTAGCTTAATCATTACGTTAGTCCCCTTTCCTACTTCCGACTGAAAATGGATCGTGCCCCCGTGCAGAGCGATAATTTTCTGAACAACAGCCAGCCCAATGCCAAATCCGTTTATGCTGGAAACTTCATTACTTCGGAAAAATGGCTCCATCAAATGGGGTAAATCGCTGGGATTAATCCCGTTGCCATGATCTTTTATCGAAAGCGAAATCATATCTTCCTGACTTAATACGATTTCTACCGATCCTTCCGAATACTTACAGGCATTATCAAGCACGTTCAGAATACAAGTCGTTAGTAGAGAACCATTCCCTTGGGTTTCGAAAAATGTCCCGGAGTCATCCCCGGGTAATATTCCAAAATCGTAATGAATCTGTCGATCGGGGTATTTATTATGAATGTGTGCAAGAGCATTTGTGACACAATCATCCACCGAAATGGTTTCCAGCCCAACCAGCCCTTCGCCCGTTCGGGCCAGCGAAAGCAGACTGTTCGTTAAGGAAATTAACTGCCGGATTTCCTCCATCGCCGAACGAATCGACGCTTTCAGTTCTTCAGAATCCTGATCGTAATCGTGCGAGATTTGAAGCGTACCGAGCATATTGGTCAGCGGTGTTCGCAACTCATGGGAGGCATGGGACACAAAACTCCTCTGAGCTTCAAAAGACTTTTGAAGACGGTTTAACATCTCGTTAAAAGTCATCGACAATCGGGCTATTTCATCCCGTCGGTTTCCTTCGTCCAGCCGTTTGTCCAAATGCTGGGCCGTGATGGTATCGACCTCATCCATAGCTTTGGATATAGGTTTCAGCATTCTTTTTACGAAAAAGTACCCCACCGCTACCAGCAAAATTATACTTCCCAGATTTCCCCAGATCATTAACTGTTTCAGCATAATGAGCCGGGTGAACCCAACCCGGTCATACCCCATCGCCACGACCCGAAAAGTCTGCGAAGAATCCCGGTGAGCCATGCCCACGGCTTCATTTTCGCCCAGTTGAGCAAAGGTGGGTTGGTTTGTTTTCAGAGTATGAATAAAGTTCATCAAACTCGGCGACGATTCTCCACGACGGTTGGTATACACCAGCGTATCACGATCATCAAAAATCATAATGTGCTCGTCAACAATCGTGAGCATATCACTCTCCATGAGCTGATTGAAAAAGTCATCAAACTGGTGCCGACGATTGATTAACAAGCTCGCTGCTGTCTGGGCCTTTTCAGTTAGCCGCGTCCGGAAAATGACCTGACGGTATAAGGAAAACGTTGAGTAAAGAAAGGTTGAAAACAGAATTAGTACGCCCATCGTCAGGAGCGTAAAAAGCAGGATTAATTTATTACGTATAAGCATCTAGGTACGAGGTTATATTCTGGTTCGCCACAAAGGCCCAAGCCACGCAGTTTAACAAAGGAAATGAAGTAATTCATTCCCTCCAAGGGATAGATTTCGCCTTTTTAATCTATAGCAAAAATGGCTGGCGAAAACACCAGCCATGCTATTATTTTATCGTCACAGGAAACTCACTCAGTTTTCTTCCCGCAAAACATAACCCATCCCAATCACGGTGTGAATGAGCTTTTTGGGGAAATCTTTATCTACTTTTTTACGGAGGAAGTTAATGTATACTTCAATCGTATTGGTTCCGGTGTCAAAATGTAAATCCCAGACTTTTTCGGCGATATCTACGCGAGAGACGACTCGTCCGCGATTTCTGAGAAGGTATTCAAGTAAGCTAAATTCTTTCGCAGTCAGGTCAATGCGACGGCCACCCCGGCGGGCTACTTTTTCTTCCAGGTCCAGCTCTAGATCGGCTACCTGTAAAATATGCTGACTCACCGGCCCCGACTGGCTTCGGCGGTATAAGGACCGTAGACGAGCCAGTAACTCCCGGAATTCAAAAGGCTTTACCAAGTAATCATCCGCTCCTGAATCCAGTCCGGTTACTTTATCCTCCAGCTCTCCTAAAGCCGTCAGCATCAATACGGGTGTATTAACTCCTTCAGCCCGGAGCTTTTTTACTAAATCAAAACCATTAATATGGGGAAGATTAACGTCCAGAATTATCACATCAAAAGACTCACTCAGAGCCATTTTCTGGCCAATCATTCCGTCATAGGCTACTTTTGCGTCAAATGCTTCCGCTTCCAGTCCACGCTTTACAAAGGCGGCTAGTTTAGGTTCATCCTCTACAATCAATACTTTCATAGGAGTTGTCGGTACATTTTCTTCCCGGAAAGTAGTAATATTTTGATAGAGCATCATCTCTTTCGACTTTAATATTGAAAATCGGTTGGTTTTCCTGCAGGAATCGGTGCCTGATGAGCAGAAGCAATCTGCATCAGGCACCGACCTAACATTTTTATTTTCAGATCCTAAGCCAATCCGGCAGGATAGTGTTTCATCATTTTATGAATACCTCTGGCAATTTCCCGTTCCAGTCCACGAGGGCCATTTAACGCTCCCTGAGCTACGCCTCTCCAGACCAGATGGTGCGTATGGGTATCCATCATATCTATTACCAGCGTTCCTTCGGTATAGTGATAGTTCTGGTAGCTGGGACCATAGCCATACATGAAAGGACTATACAAAAATCCACGGCCCCAGCCAAAACCGTAATAAGGGTAGCCATAACCGCCATTCATTACCCGTTGCGTTTTATTTTCGGTGTAGGTATGAACGGTGATTTGTAAATCGGGCTCATCACTTTGGGAAATGCCCCGAGCGTTTAATTCGTCGGCCAGATTATTCTGGATATTCTGAAGAATCAGATCGCTGTGGTAGACCGGATTTGCTCCCGTACGTACGTCAGCGGGGGCCCAATTAAAGGTGTGATACTGGCTAAAATTGGCCTGATTATCTTTATCAATAGTTACCTGAGCGGAGCTATGGAGCGTTACCAGACCCAGGAATAGCGTTGTCAGAAGCAGGATTTTTTTCATGGCAATCCGTCGTTTAAGTTAATCTCAAAACCCCTTTCGTTTCATCGGGTATCTTCCGATTCTTTACGCTTCGTTTGAGTATCATAAACGTAGAAACGCGACCTGAAATCCGTATAAAATCAAGATTATAGCAGGATTAAAAATCATTGCGACGACCGAGAATATACTTCTCTACTTTCTGTACGGCTAAGTGGTAATTAGCTTTAAGAGCTCCTACCGACGTTCCGGTTTGCGTAGCAATTTCTTCGTAGGGTAACTCCTTGAAATAGCGTAAGCGAAAGACCTGACGCTGTTTTTCGGGTAAATGCTCAATGGCCTGCGTAAGCCAGATGGTTACTTCTTCACCGTTCCAGGTCGTATCTACATCCGCGAAAACGGGACGATTTTCCAGAACTTCCGTATCCATCTGCGTACCTACGTGGTGCTTTTGTTTACGAAGAAAATTCAGGGCTTCGTGGGTCGCAATCCGATACATCCAGCTAAACAGTTGAGAGTCCCCTCTGAAATTAGGGAGCCCCTGCCAAATCTTTAACAAAGCATCCTGAGTCACATCCCGGGCATCTTCGGGATCGCGTACGTAGCGGCGAATGTGATAGTTCAGTTTACGTTCGTATACTTTGACAATGGCATTAAAAGTGCCAAAGCGATTCTCAGGTTGGAAAGTGACCGTTTGCATGGCTTTACAGAGTTAAGACTGTGGCGATTTCTGACCCAAAAGTCCCGCAACTGAGTTAAGGTGAATTTAAAGCCACATTAAAACGCTATTAAAGTCCAGATGGAACAGCTTTAGTGTGGGGAGATAGGTGTAATAGAAGGGTTCCATGAGAGTCCTTTCTATTTTTTAGTAACCAATTAATATCCAACCTTATGAAAGCAGCTGTGTTAGAATCCTATGGCTCTGCGGAGCAGTTTATTATCAGAGAAGCATCCACCCCAGACATCAAAGAAGGGCAAATTCTAATTCGGAACGAGGCTTCTTCTGTTAATCCGGTTGATACCATTATTCGTTCAGGAGCAATGAAACTAGCCTCTGGGCTCTTCGGAGATCAGATCATTGGCAGTGATTTCAGCGGTACCGTTATTGCTACCAAGTCTGATAAGTTTAATATTGGTGATGAAGTTTTTGGACATGTTAGTCCGGTAAAAGGCGGAGCTTACGCCGAATATCTCGCTGTCGATGAAGACATCGCAGCGATCAAACCCAAGAACATTAGCTTCGAAGAAGCCGGAAGTCTTTCGCTGGTAGCGACCACTGCCTGGCAGGGTCTGGTGGACCATGGCCAAATCGAAGCAGGGGACGAAGTGCTGATTAATGGCTGTACGGGCGGCGTAGGGAGCATTGCCGTTCAGGTCGCCAAAAGTTGGGGAGCCATTGTCACTGGTATGTGTAGCACTGAGCACGTGCAAACGGCCCGTGACCTGGGTTGCGACGAAGTCATTGACTACAAAACCCAATCCATTCCCGCCACCAAACGCTATGATCTGATTTTTGATGCTTCGGGTAAGTTTTCTTTCGACGACATCAAGGATCATTTGACGGAAGATGCATATTACGTAACTACTCGCCCGGAAATTAAGGATGTGAGTACGGCAATTGATGTCATCTTTCGTAAACAGGTAAGGCCTTTTATGGCGAAACCCAACGGCAACGATCTGGAAAAGATTAAAATGCTGGTGGAGGAAGGACACTTGAAGCCATACGTCGCCGAAGCTTTTCCGCTGGAAAATATTACGCAGGCTCACCAGAAACTGGAAGAAGGGCACTTTGTGGGAAAAGTAGCGGTGACTATTTAAAGGTGGATTTGACCGCTCAACTTCCACGATAGTTAAGCTGCTATCATACTCGAATGCTGTTTCGGATTGATAGTCCGCCTTCTCAAAATGAAACGGCCCTGAGTCTTTCGATTCAGGGCCGTTTTTAGTAAAAAAGTCAGAAGTAACTACTTCGCATATTTACTGGAAAACGTACGATAGAGTTTCTTCTGCTTGTCATCAAGGTTTAAGGATTTACCCTGAATATAAGCCTGTTCAACCTTAGCCGTCCGCATGTCCAGAATATCTCCGGCTGAAACGATTAACGTGGCGTGTTTCCCTTTTTCGAGTGAACCTACTACGTTATCGATCCCCAAAATCTTCGCATTATTCAGCGTAACCAGCTTCAAAGCCTCTTCCGCCGTCATGCCATGACCGCCCACGGTTCCAGCTAAAAAAGGCAGGTTACGCGTCCGCCAGTTCAGACCCACATACCCCAAACCTACCGTTAGCCCTTTTTGGGAAAGCAGGTAAGGCAGTTTATAAGGCAAATCCGTATCATCGTCCGTACGGTTGGGTAAACGGTGCGTGGTATTCACGATAATCGGAATATTGTTTTCTTTCAGGAAATCAGCCGCCATTAATGATTCTTCTCCACCAATGATGACTACTTTTTTCACGCCTTTAGCCTTCGCAAAACGTACTGCTTCAATGATTTCCTTGCCATAATCAGCCGCTACGTACAGGTTTTTCGTTCCGTCAAGCAGCCCTCGCATAGCTTCCAGCTTCATATTAACAGGCGAAGCCGCTGGCGTTTGAGCATAAGCAATGGCATCGCTAAACAGCTTATCCAATTCGCGGAACTGCTCCTCACGACGATCATTTTTACCGATACTGAATGACCCCGTTTCGAAGTTATATCCCCGGCGGAAGTAACCCGGCCAGTTCACGTGAACGCCGTCGTCTTTCTTCAGAGCGGCATCTTCCCAGTTCCAGCCGTCCAATTGCATAACGGATGACATGCCCGACACTACTCCACCAACGGGCGTAGCCTGTGTTAATAAAATCCCGTTACCCCGCACGGTTGGAATGACTTCTGAATCGGTATTATAAGCGATCAAAGCCCGCACGTTGGGGGTATAATCGCCTACTTCTTCCTGATCGTTCGTCGCCCGAACGGAGGCAATTTCTACGAGACCTAATTGATTGGAAGGAGAGATTAATCCCGGATACACGTGCTTTCCAGCGACCGAAATGCTTTGCGTTCCGGCGGGTAAGGTCGGCGTTCCGCTGCCTACGTAAGTAATTTTTCCTTTATCAAAAACGACAGTCCCGTTCTGAATGACCTCGCCCGTTCCTACGTGAATGGTGCCTCCCGTCAGGGCAATGGGAGCCGTTTGTGGTGAAGCAGCAGCCTCATTCTGAGCCTGAGCCGTCTTCAGCATCGTGCTGAGTGCCAGTAGGGTAAATACTATCTTTTTCATTAAAATATCTTTAGGATAGCGTTTGAAAAGGTTTGAGATATTGGGCTTGAAAAGTTTGAATAAGTTTGAGAAGTTTGATCAAACATTCTTTACTTATTCAATCTGTATCCTATCAAACTTTCAAACATCTCAAACTATATCTAACTCTGTCAAACTTCATCAAACCAATTAAAACCCGCAAGAACCGTCGCAGTTGAACTGACCGAAGAAACGCATGTGGCCTTCTTCTTCCGACAAACCACCCAGGGTATTGCAGTGGAAGTGACGGGGACGTTGCATGGCTGGACGTTGCGTTGCCGCACCGGAAGCTTTTGCCGTCAGTAACTTCTGGATTAAACGGTTCCGTTCGGTATCAATTTCCTTACGTAATACTTTGTCTTTTTCCAGATCGAAGTAAATCGCTCCTTCAATGATGGTTTTTTCGGGCTTGGCGTATACGGATAAAGGATTGTTATTCCAAAGTACTACGTCGGCATCCTTACCTACTTTGATACTACCCAGACGGTTATCCAGGTGCATCATTTTCGCTGGATTTAGCGTTACCATTTTCCAGGCCTCTTCTTCCGAAACCCCACCATACAATACCGTCTTCGCCGCTTCCTGATTCAATCGACGAGCCATCTCTGCGTCATCGGAGTTAATAGCCGTATTTACCCCCACTTTCGATAACATCGCCGCGTTGTAAGGAATCGCGTCTTTTACTTCCATTTTATACGCCCACCAGTCAGAGAACGTCGAACCGTTGGCTCCGTGTTTTTTCATTTTGTCGGCCACTTTGTAGCCCTCCAGAATGTGCGTGAAGGTGTTAATGGTAAAGCCCAGTGAATCGGCTACTTTCATTAACATGTTGATCTCCGACTGGACGTAAGAGTGACAGGTAATGAAGCGTTTTTTGTTGAGTATTTCCACCAGAGCATCCAACTCCAGATCACGGCGGGGAGCTACCATCGAAGCTTTCTTCGAAGAACCGTTATACTCTTTCCACTCTTTCTCGTAAGCTTTGGCACGAATGAAGGCATCCATCATCACCTGTTCCACACCCATCCGGGTTTGTGGGAAACGCACACGGGCCGCATCGCCCCAGTTCGCCTGCTTTACGTTTTCACCCAAGGCAAACTTGATAAACTGAGCTTCGGGAATGAGTAGATTGTCTGGCGTTTCGCCCCATTTGAGTTTAATAACCGCCGACTGACCACCGATACAGTTCGCGGAACCGTGTAATAACTGTGAGGAAGTAACCCCACCCGCCAACTGACGGTAAATGTTGACGTCTTCCGAGTTTACTACGTCACCCATCCGAACCTCGGAAGTAACCGACTGCGTGCCTTCGTTTACGGAGTACAGGCCAATATGTGAGTGCTCATCGAAGATTCCAGTAGTCAGGTGTTTACCCGTGCCATCAATCACTTTTGCCCCTGAAGGCGTGGAAAGGCTTTTTCCTACTTTCGCGATCTTACCGTTTTGCAGGAGCACGTCCGTGTTGGGAACGATACCGTCTTTTTCGTTCGTCCAAACCGTTGCGTTTTTAATGAGAATCGTCTCAGCTTTGGCTTTTTCTTCGCTTCCGTACCCGGCGAATGGGAAAATCAATTTACCCATTTCATAAGGAGCCGCTTTTCTACTAGAATCCGAACGAGCACGATCCGCCTGGGGAGCTGATTTGTAAGTAGCCAGGAAGGTCAACGGAGCTCCCGTCGCATCGAACCCATCCCCTTTGATGTTCTTACCATCGTAATAAGCAGAAATCCGGTTCTCTCCCTTTTCGGCTTTATTGAGTTTAAACGAAAGGGTTAATAAATCGCCCTGACGAGTTACTTTCGGGGTAATTTTGGTGGTATCTACCTGAATTTGATACGTAGGTTTATCCGCCTTCCCGGTAATGTTCAGTTTCAGATTAGAGCGAGAACCTAAGGCCAGATCGTAGGAGCCACGGAAATCGCTTGCATTCATATCGGTCACGATGTAGCGTGTCCCTTTCACCCAGTTTTCGTACAGGGTGTTCGATTCACTGAATACACTTTCAGAAGAAATCAGGAAGTTGGCCAGCATTCCGGGTTTCAGACTTCCTACCATATCTTCAATTTTCATCAACTGAGCCGGAACTGTCGTCAGAGCTGCCAAAGCCGCTTTTTCATCCAGACCCGCCGCAATGGCTTTCCGAACGTTAGCCATAAAATCCGCTTTACTGCGAAGACCACTAGTGGTAAAGCTAAAGGGAATGGATTGCTTCGCCAGTAACCCAGCATTGGCCGGAGCCATTTCCCAATGCTTCATGTCTGAAAGCGAAACTACGCTTGCATCGAAAGGATCTTCCACATCCAGAGCCGTAGGGTAAGTCACGGGCAGGATGAAGGACAAACCCGTAGCCTTAATTTCGGGTAAACGCTGGTATTCATCGCCGCTGCCTTTGATGATATAGGTTACGCCGAATTCCTTGCCAATTTTAGCCGTGCGTAAGACCCCGAGTTTATCTGTTACTTCAAAAACCTGGGGTAAAGATTGATTCTGATTGAAGGCTTCCAGCGAAAGGTTTGTTTCCGTGCGACCCTTCAAGCCTTTATACCACTGAGCATCGTAATACGTCTGACGAACCAGAGCTACTGAGCCCATAAGTGAGTTGGGATAATCCTGCGTAGAACTGCCTTTGGAATACGAGTAATGAGCAGAAACATTCGATTTTAAAAGGGCTTCCTGATCTTTAGCATCCAAAAGAGCAACCAGAGCCGATGTTCCACGAACGATACCATCCTGCGAGTGGGTTACTGCCGAGCCAAAGCCGATATTCCGTAACTCTGCTGCTTCTTTAGCATTACCACTGAACATTTCAGCGGCTTTCACTTCGGGTAACACGGCCTGATTCCAGCCGTAAGCCCCTTTTTTCTTGGATTCCATCTGCGGCGTTCCGCGACCCATGCGAGCCTCCCGCTTTACTTCGGGCATACCATAAGCCGCATACACTTCGACGAACGAAGGATAAATTCGCTTGCCCTTCAGGTCAATTACCTGCGTACCCGTGGGAATTTTTACGTTTTTGCCAACCGCTTCAATCAAGCCGCCCTGAATCAACAGCGTAGCTCCTTCAAGTGTGGTTTGGGCATCGGTAACAATGGTGGCATTGGTGAACGCTACCCGACCGGGCCGCTCATCCTGAACACCGTTCGTAGGGAACGTCGGCGTTTGGGCCATGGCCTGCATTCCTGCCAGAATGAGGCATAGCCAGAAGAGTAATCGTTTCTTCATAAATAGATGAAGTATCAATGTGGAAATTAGAGAAGTAAAAACCAAAGATAACCTTCATAAGATAATTCAGAAGAAACCTCATCCATCCCAACGACGAGTAAAAGAAAAGTTGCGACGATGTGTAATAGTCATTCCTTTTGTACTGTTTTCTCTGCGAAAAACAAAATTATTCTGTGTTCAGGATAACAGAATCAGGATATTGAATAAATGTAGAGACGTCCATTGATAGCGTCTCAGTCGGAAGATAGAAATAATTGAAAGGTAATAAAAACCGCCTCTACCCAGACGCGATAAATCGACGTCTCTACCTTGAAGAAATTTATCGAGGAGTAACTTTTACGCCGTGGTTGGTGTCTCACCAACCGCTGTTTGCGGCATAAGGGCCTATTTTCTACCTCCAGCTGTCATTCAGAGCAAAGCGAAGAACCTTACCTGAAGCTGGATTTCACTCGTTGACAGTCAGGTTAAGGACATTCGAAAACGTAGAGACATCCATTTATGGCGTCTCCGCCGGGTAATGGAAATGATAGCAAGGTACCTGAAAACCGCCTCTACCCAGACGCGATAAATCGACGTTTCTACGAAAGAAGAAACCTATTGACCCGTAGGCATTTCCCGGATGTATTCCTGGCAGGTCAGGAACGTTGCTTTCTGTTTTTGAAGCGATACGATTAGCTTTTCAAGTCTTTGCAGTAACCTTTCCCCATCCACTTTTTTGACGTAAGAAGGCACGTTATACGAATGAATATCAGCAAATTCCCAGGGATGAAAATACAGCATTAAAACCTGCCGTTTGTTCAGCGTTTGAGCCGCCCAATAGCGAAATAAAGCCGCAGGCAGATTCTTGAACGATAACCAGAATAAGGGTAAACGAAGCAAAGGCGTTGTTGAACTAGGTAACTCCATCAGACCGTTGCGAAGATGAGGCTGCGGATTTTCGTGCAACAAGTTATAACGTCCGGGCAGGTAAGCCGGATTAATGGAGGCATCATAGGTAATGCCATAATCCAGTAACTTTTCCATCGCAAAAGGCTTCAGTCGGGGCATTCGAAACCCCTTTACCTCCTGCCCGGTTAAGGCTTCCAGTATTTGCTTGGACTCCCGTACATCTTCCATCTGGAATTCATGCCTGGGCGAGTGATACAGTGCGTGCGAAGCAATTTCATGCCGTTCGGCTACGGCCCTGATTAAATCAGGATTCATACGGGCGTAATGGCCCGTCGTGAAAAAGGTAGCCCGAACCTTATATTGATCCAGCAGGGTTAATAAAGCCTCCGTGCCCCGCCGCGTGACCTCCATTTGCTCACGCTCAGGTACGAGCTGCCCGTACTCCTCGGGAATATCGAATTCTTCCAGATCAAAAGTCAGCGTAACCGCCTGCATACGTCTCGGGTTGGATTTCTATCATGGGTATTTCCACTGCCGTCGCAACGGGAGCTTTCCGGGTAAAGATACGAACCAGGTTAATGAGTTCCCGCCAAAGCGTCTGCGAGCCAAAGTCACTAAATACCAAACCGGGTTCAGGACTTACCGCCACCGAACGAATCTCTACTTTTCTCTGCATGAGTTTTCGAATCAACTCAATTTCAAACACAAATGAATTGGTTTGCGTGGCCAGCATTTCATTCAACACCTCCCGACGCAGAGCCTTGATACCCGCCTGCGTATCTTTGATTCGGGGGGAAAGCAGAAATACATTCAGCATTTTCAGACACTGGGATATTACCTTCCGCTTGAAAGGTAACTGCCGGAAATACTGTTTACTGCGAGCCCCATACACAAACTGGCATCTCGGGTTGACTTGTAGTAACTCCACCATCTCTACCACCGGTTCGATGCCGAAGGGAAAATCAATGTCGGTATAAATAATAATTTCACCGTGCGAAGAAGCCGCCCCTTTACGAATGGACGCTCCTTTGCCCTGGTTTTCCTGATTGTTTAAGAAAAGGATACCGGTCTCCCGGCTCAAGCGTTCGACTTCTTCCATTTGCAAACGGGTAGAACCGTCGTTTGAAATGATGCATTCAAGTTCGTATGCGGGCCAAATGGCCTTGAGTTCCTGCATACGTTTCAGAATCAAATTACTCCAGCCTTCCGAGGGGTTATAGCACGGAATAACTAGGCTGATTCTCAGGGGTTCGGTACTTACGTTGTTGAAGCCCACGACTAATCAATTCAAATTGTAAAACAAACCAAATCAGCGTACAGGGAATGACTTTCATGAGGTAGGGATAGAAAAACTCCCTACGCCAGAGGGGGGGACAAAGGTCCGTGGCAGGAAAAATGGCCAGCAAAACGACCAGCACCGCACAGGTATACGCCCAGCGGGGCCGCTTTTCTTTTTCGAGTAAAATATAGAGAGCCGCCCCTTGAATAGCGATGATGTACGTTTGAGCTTCAGCGGCATGATTAAAGAGAATGACCCATAAGCATAAGTAAGCCAGTAAACTCAAACGGGTAGCCAGATCCAAGGGCCGGTAAAGCGATTTCAGGAAGTAGAGGCCCCAGGTTAAGGCCAGTAGTAACAAACCTACCACCTGCACCTTTCCCACGGCTTCAAAAGTCGGCTGTACCAGTTTGATGAGGCCCATGATGGAAAAGCCGTAATTGACTTTGTAGTCGGCCTGTAAGCAGGCCATCCATTGCTGATATACTTCTACAAAACGACTCCAGCCCAGCAGAGGTAAGGGCAGAAAAGTCAGGATCAGTAACCAGCCCAGCGAACTGAAGATATACCGCCAGGGACGCGGATAAAACAAGAACATTCCGGCGAAAATCAGCCCGTACCCCTTGATGCAGAAGGCCAACAGTGGAAATAAAGCAGCCCAGCCCATTTTCCCCTTTTCAAGAAAAGCGAAGGTTAACAAACCCAGAGCTATAATAAGTGGATTGGTTTGCTGATAATGCAACGCAAATACTACTTCCAGAAAAACAAACCACCAGCAAAATAGCTTTTGCGAGTACGTCACTGGCAACTGCCGGATGGCGTAAAAGAGTACCAGAGCACTCGCAGCCGTCCAGAGTGGCATGCCTAACCAAATGGGGAGGTAGGAAAAAGGACTAAAGAAAAGGCAAAAGCTGGGATGATAGAGGAAAATATCAAAGTACTCAGCCGGGTACTCTACGTACGGATTAGTACCCGCCAGCAGGTGTACAAACGACTGCCGGAAGATGAGGTAATTGTTGTAATATTTGGGGCCCATGAAATAATGCTGGATGCCCACGATCAGACCCATTAGCAGAAAACTAACGAGCACTGTCCCTTCTTTCGAAAAGAAGGCCTTACTTTTTTCATGCAATGGGGTGAGTAACTATGAAAGCAAAAGTATAGACTTTTTAAGTGAAGTATTACATACTTAATAATTAATAAGAATTAAATTATTTTAATATTCAATCCAACTTATCTGGTTTTTCAGGTTTTCTTTCTTTTATAGCAGTGGTCGCTTAGAATGTTGCTTTGGTAGAAGTAATAAATAGGTTCATCTTACTAATAAGCATATCTCAGTATCTGTTAATCAATGAATTGAATGTATCTAAAGTCATCCTCTCTTGTACTATTTATAGGTTTAGGTCTGGTAATTTCAGGCTGTAGCCGAATTCACTCATCAGTCAGAACTAGTTATTGTCAACCTGCTTTTCATGTCGAAGATCCCTATATTCCATTAACCAATACGGACTCGCTACTCAAGCATATGACGGGTTTAAGTCCTTACTTCTCCAGTCATGATCTTCTGATGGCAAACGCCACCGGAACCTTGACTTTTCTGGAAAAGCTGATTCAGAATCAGGCAGATTCTTCGCTGGCAGGCAAGGTGAATCGGCTTCACCTGAAGAATGAACTACAGAACCGACTTCTGTTAGTAAGTACGGAACTTAATTCCTTTTCAGCCGAGCTGGACTGCGAGGGCGAACGAGCCGATCAACTGGCCTCGTATCTGGACGAACGGGCGGATCACCGAAACGATTTACTCACGGTAGCCTCCATCACCGTGGGTGCTTTAACCACCATTTTAACCGTAGCTATTCCCTCCGACGCAACCCAGAAAACGGTAGGTCTGGTGGGTGGTCTGATGAGCGGGGGCTTAGGGGGAAGTAGTTTGATTAAAGGTCGGAAAGTACAGTTCGATCATCCCAGAAATGTACTAAGGGACATTTGGTTAATGCCTGAGAAATCTGAAATCTACACGCCTTTCATCTGGTACATGCTCAATGAAAAAAGCTTCAGCAATGAGCATAAACAGGGAATTATCCGCTCCATCCACGACCGCTGGTTAACCCTGGCATTTGATGGTGACAAGGGAGGGAAAAAACAGCAATTATTGTTTGGTAAAGGCGGCACATACAAAGCCGAAGATTTGCACACCCGGGCTGATTTGCTGAATCAGTTACAATCCAGCATTCGTTCGCTTAATCAGGATTTGCAGAGTTTTGTAATGGCGGTAAACCGTTTGCCCTAAGGAGTGATGCCTTACATTTCGACGTCGCAAATAGTAGAAAAATGCATGGATAATGCTTCAGCGTCGCATACGCGGGCTAACAGTGCGTTCATGCACCGCTACTAGCAAAAAGTGGGCCGACCACACTGGCAGCGGATGCCTGGAAATTAGTATTTTCTCAATCCAACCTTCTCCCTTGTTCAAGGGTCTTACTAGTAAAAACCCACTTTATTATGCGTTATCTTTTACTTATTCTTTTACTCGGCCTAGGTCTGAGCTGTAACAAAAAAGACGTAATACCCAACACCTGTGGCGTTAAACGTCCGCTCAAAGATTTGTCCTGGTTAAAGGCTAAGACGCAGACAGTTGAGTCAATTTCTCAGGCTCGTTATCAGGATCAGACGGTTTATGTAACCGTAACTTCCAGCCGTGGCATTGCTGGTCCATTTGTAACGATCTATAGCTGCGATGGTACCAAGCTGTGTGATTTCATGTTAGTACGCATTTATAATCAGCCTGGTCTATGCGAAATATATTCGCAATTAACAGATGAGAAAGTAATTTTTGAACAAAATCTTTACAACTGGTAGCTGAGGATACTGAGGCTGGTACAGTGTTTGTTACAGGTTTCCTGAACCAACTCTACCAAGCCATGAGTACAAAAATTGATCGTCGGGACGATGTCAATCCCGAAGAAGGGGAACGGAAATACGGAGATGTTTCCTTCGCCGATACTACCAATAACAAATATCCCATCGATACGCCAGAACACATCCGGGCGGCCTGGAGCTATATCCATCACAAAGACAATGCCTCTACATATGACTCAGATGAATTGGAATTAATTAAAAGTCGGATTCGGCGAGCTGCCGACCAACACCATATTGAAATAAAAAATGAGTAATAATGCGTCGCATTGTTACTCATTTTTTATGTTTGAGTAAGTATTTTCAACCTTAAATTATTTCATCGATGAATTTAATTCTGCATTTGCTACTTGACGCAGCTGTCATTTTTGGTCTGGCTTATGTGATGCCCCAAGTTGACGTGAAGAGTTTTGGAAAAGCTTTTCTGGTCGCTATTATCCTGGCTTTTCTAAACGTTACGATTGGCTGGCTTTTACGCGGAGTCGGTAATCTGGTTACCTTCTTCGCTTTGTCATTTGTCATTCGGCTGGTCGTTACGGCTCTTTTACTAAAGCTGGTCGACTCGTTTATGAGCAGTCTCACCATTCAGGGTTTCTGGCCCGCGTTGGTCATCGCCCTGGCAGTTGCCGTGGCTGGAGCTGTTCTGGATCAGGTGCTTGCTCCTACTCATGCCGCTACTTATGACTCGGTTACGCAACTCATGCCGGTGTCATCAATACAAACTTTTTAAGCTACTGGCCCAGCCAGCTTTGTAAAATTTCTTTTTGTAACGGTGAAGCTTGTGGCAGGTAAGAAAGGGTAAAATCTTTCGTTCCTTTTTGTCCAAGCGTCACAGTTATTTCTTTGATCTTTCCATTCTGCCATACCTTCATTTTCACCATTTCTCCTACTTTGCGATCCTTCCAAATAGCATCTAACGCTGTTGGCCGCTGATCGTCTATTTCAAGTATAGCGACCTTACTCCTCAAGCCCGCTTTCCAGGCAGGAGATTCGTACTCTACGTTTGTAATGAGTAATGAATCACCTTTGGTTGCCGCATTAATGCCCAACCACCCGCCGGCTAGGGCTTTTGTGGTGGTATCTATCGCCAGCCCAGCGTAACCGAAATATTTTGGGTAATTGATTTCCTGCGTAGTAGAAGCATAATCGAAGATTTCTTGCAACGAAGTTCCAGCGATTCTCTCGCAGCCTTTTCTAAATTCATCTTCTGTAAAACCTCTTTGCTTTTTCTGGTAATATTGCTGATAGAGCAATCGCATGACATCATCAAGCGACTTCTTATTGTGAGTTTCATGTCGAATAGCGAAATCGAGCATGGCTCCCAGCACAGGGCCTTTGTTGTAATATGAAATCGTTTTATTAACCTCATCCCCTGTTCGTCCAAACGGCCCATCTTCCCAGGTTTCGTAACTCGACTGTGTAGCCGATTGAAACAAATGGCCGGGCTTATTTTCATAACTCTGAATTTCCTTCTGGAAAGCTTTGATTAACTCTTCGTCTGTCATCAATCCAGCCCGCTTTACCGCCATGTATTCATAATAAACCGTAAATCCCTCTGATACCCAGAGCATTTTGGTTTTATTTTTCTGATCATAATCAAAAGGTCCCAGTTCGATGGGACGAATACGTTTAACATTGTAATGATGAAAATATTCGTGAGCCAGAAAGTTATACATCTTCAATTTTCCGGATCGTGTATTCATCTGCTTGCCACTGAAACTCACGGCAGTGGAATTCAAATGTTCAATCCCACCTCCACCGGGACCAATCGCAATAAAGGTGTAGTGTTTGTAGGGAATATCACCAATAACCTGGGAAGCCTGCTCTACAATTTTTTTAAGATCAGTCATGAACGTTACCCGATCAAATTCGCCCATGTTATATCCTACGAAATAATGCGGAATGCCCTTCACTTCAAACGGTACTAATTCCTCCGTCTTTCCAATCAGAATGGGGCTGTCGTATAAAATATCAAAATTCGGAGCAATGTAGGTTTTTGGCGAACCTGCCAGGGAATCCAGTCCCGTCGCAATACGAGGATTCCAGGAAGAATCAGGTACAAAAGTGACCATTACCTTCTGATTCAACTGGCCCCTCGGGTATAGGAATAAACCCGCTGGAGAGATATAGGCCCGGTTTTCATCCAGATAGTTGCTAGCTACGAAAGACATACCTGTCCGAACCTGATACTTTACTTTTAAGGTTTTACTACCACCCGTCCGAACCTGCCAGGTACTAGGTGTGGACTTCTCGAACGGCAGGATTTTACCTGCTTCATCACTGGCCTCGAAACCTTCTACCGATTTGGCATAATTCATCAGTTGGTAATATCCCGGCGTCCAGACTGGCATTTTCAGCTCAAGCACGGAGGAGGTCAGCCCGGTATACGTAAGACTTACCTGATAAGTATGGTTTTGAGGGTTTTCCATCCGAACTGTATAGGCAATCGACTGAGCCCAGATGGTATTAGAAAAGAAGAGAAGCAGAAGGCTTATCATACCTTTGTAAAAACGCAGCATATCAATGGAAGAAAGAATGTCATATTCCATAATCACCATCAATAATACCGCATATTGATCCTTTTACAAAGCAATATTCCAAAAGGTCCTTTAATGAAAAAGCCCGGCTGAGCCGGGCCTGAATCTCTTATTAACTATTAATTAAGACAATAAAAAGGCCTGCTGAGTTTTCAGCAGGCCTTTTTAATCAACAATAAACTTCTAATTACTTTTCACCTTTACCACCCACAGAACCCGAAGCTCCCGTGGTTTTTCCGGCATTTTTCACGTATTTGTCGAGCCAGTTATTCATTTCGCTCAACATGTGCATGAGTGACTCCTGCGAATCATAATGGTGACTTTCGTAAGGTAAAAATACCAGTTTCGCTGTTGCTCCCATTCCTTTCAACGCATTGAAATAACGCTCGGACTGCACTGGGAAAGTGCCCGTGTTGTTATCCGCTTCCCCGTGAATTAGCAACAGGGGGGTCTTCATTTTATCAGCGTTCATAAACGGCGACATCGTATTGTAGACATCCGGTGCCTGCCAGTAGGTGCGTTGCTCATTCTGGAAACCGAATGGCGTTAACGTCCGGTTATACGCACCACTCCGGGCAATACCTGCCTTAAACAACTTGCTATGCGTTAATAAATTGGCGGTCATGAAAGCTCCGTATGAGTGCCCCCCTACGCCTACGCGGCTGGAATCTACCACACCCATTTTCACGCCCGTTTCAATGGCGGCTTTGGCTGAAGCTACCAATTGTTCAACGTATGTATCGTTAGGCTCTTTGTCACCTTCGCCGATAATGGGGATAGAGGCATTGTCGAGAACCGCATAACCCATCGTAACGAAAGCCGCCGCACCCCAGAAACTGATGGCGTTGAATTTATAAGGCGAACCACTCACCTGACCAGCCGCATCCTTGCTCTTGAACTCAGCCGGATACGCCCACAGGAATGTAGGCAATGGACCGTCTTCTTTTTTATACCCCGCAGGCAGGTATAACGTTGCCGTTAAGTCTACGCCGTCGTTACGCTTGTAGCGAAGCACCTGTTTCTGAATCCCTTTCAGTTGTGGATAAGGATCGGGGAAGAAGCTTACCTGCGTCAGAGCTGTTTCATTTTTCTTCTTCTTTTTGGCGGTGAAATTCAGGTTACGAACGAAGTAATTCGGATTCTGGTCAACGGCTTCGCGACGGGTCAATACTTCGCCTTTTTCCGCATTCAGAATGCTTACTGGAATTTCAAAATAAGGTGCTTCTGAACGCCAAATGATTTTATTCTCCTTCGTTTTCAGGTTTAGCACACTCACAAACGGACGGTCGCCCTCGGGAGAGGCTCCGGTTGTGTTGAGGTAATAGACTTCATTTTTCGCATTAATGTCCAGCACCTGACGACCGTACTGATTTTTCTTCGTTTCGGGCTGACCAGGATCGGAGTATTTGTCTTCGAACGAACGTTCTAACAGCACAACGGGATTAGCAGGGTCGGAAGGATTCAGAATCTTCGTCACCAGCTTCCGGTTTTGCCACCAGCGTTCAGAAACGATGGCCGTTGTAGCGTTCCCCCAAACCACGCCACCGAAACGCAACGCACTTGAGTATAAGTCTTTTGCTTCGCCAGAGAAGGGAGCTTCCAGAGCTTTCAATACATCGCGAATCGCTACTTTCTTACGGGAATCGCCGCCATCTTTAGGCTCTACCCAGGTTACCGTTGCAGGCACGTCGGCCCGCCAGTTGTAGTTACGAGGAAAAGGAATCGTGGCGTCAGAACCCCAGGGAGCATTTTCTACCAGCGGGTTATCCGTCAGCATTTTAATGGCGGATCCGTTCGTATCAAAAATCTCTACTTTCGAAGGGAAATAACGCAGCGGAACGATGTACGAGAAAGGACGGTGCACGCTTTCCACTAACACGTATTTACCATCGGGAGAAGGCGTTGCGTCACGTACCAGCATGGGCTGACCGATATTCTTCACCGAACCATCCAGTCCTAATTTCACGACCTGAGCGGTGGCGTAATACTCAAACTGCTTTTCATCCGATGGGTTTTTCAGCAAATCCTGATACGTAGGAGCCTGACCTTTTTTACCCAGGTTTTCCTGAATGGTCGGCCCTACGGGTACGCGACTTACTTCGGGAGCCGCTCCTCGAGAGGCAGGAACAGTAGTAACGATCAGAGACTGAGCATCAGAAACCCAGCTCACGGGGGAACCTAAAGCGGCATTCAGGGCCAGGTCGGTAACCTTGCGAGCTGTAGCCGTAGCCACGTCGATGACGTATAACTCGATTTTCGTATCTGTCGAGTTAGTAAAGGCGATTTTCGCATCATCGGGCGACCAGCTCAGGTTAGAAATCGCGGCCTTTTGAGGTAAGCCTTTGACCTGAATTTCTTCCTTACCATTTAGTTTACGCAACTTTAGGTTGATGAGCGGAAAACCACGGCTGGGACCGTTATTAGCGGGGTTAATTCGCAGACCAGCGATGCGTAACTCAGGTTGAGATAACTCAGCGATGGAAGGGTTTGCAGCCCGTTCGGTAATAATGACCCACTGCCCTTTAGAGTCTACACTAAAACCGGGCGTTGGCGGCGTGTTCACTAAATCGGCCAGAGCTTTCGGCGGCGTCTGATACGTGGCGTCCTGAGCCTGTACAAACGAAACCATACCCAAGGCCAGAACCAGCACAAGGAGTTGTTTTTTCATGCAAGAATTTGTTAGGAGATGAAGTTCAGTACTTCGGTAATCCAATGCTCTAATTGGATGAACAAGTTAAGAGATTACCGAAGCCTTTGCCCGCCGATTCGACCAACGGTTTAAAATCGGATACAACAGCACTGCTCCCAGTATCAAAGAAGCTCCCGCATAGAAGCCCGCCGTCATTTTTTCAGCACTACCAAAAATGAGAAAGGCGAGGATAATCCCATAAATCGGCTCCAGGTTAGTGGTCAAATTCATGACAAAAGCAGAGAACGTCTGGAATAAACGTACAAAAGCCGCGTAGGCATAAACGGTACAGACACCCGCCAGAATAAGCACCCAAAGCCAGTCCCAACCCTGCGGAATAAGATTCATTTTTTCTTCAGGAGCAATCAGGAAGTAATAAATGGGCAGAAAGATCGTCGTACTTATCCAGGCCCCGGCCATTTCGTAGGCCGTGATCCGACGAGGCTCTAACGTCCTTGCAAAAAGGGAATTGAAAATGGAAAATAAAGCCGATAACAACGCTGCCACCACGGACATGGTTAATCCTAAGGCATGGTTAAACTCGAACAGGAAAATCAGGTATAAGCCTACCATCACTAATAATCCAAGAAAAACCTCCACTAGACTCAGCCGACGATGGGTAAAAAGGGGTTCGAGTAAAGCCGTCCATAAAGAACTCGTCGATAAACCTGCGAGGCATACCGAAACGTTGGAAACCCGGGCCGAGCCGAAAAATAATATCCAGTGCAGAGCCACCAATCCACCCGTCAGCAACAGACGAATGATTAATCCGGCGGAAGCTTTAGACGTACTTTTCTGAGTTTTTAGAAAAGCCCACATCCCGACCGTAGCCAGCCCCGTTCGCCAGAAGACCAAAGCCAGCGGCGGAATACTAATCAATTGACCTAAAATGGCCGTAAAGCCAAAAATCAGCACCACAAAGTGTAGCTGCAAATACGATTGTAACGATGGTTTCATGGAATCCAGTGTGCCGTTTTCGGTTTACAGTTTTCAATGAATTTTGAATAATAGAAGGCGTGAATGATAGAATTTTAATTCACTATCCTGTCTTTACGGTGAGCAACCTACTGAAAACTATAAACCGACAACTGAAAACTATTTAGGGACGGTTCGGTATAGAACCAGGCCAATGAGAGAGAATACGATATTGGGTAGCCAGACGGCCAGGAAGGGATCGAACGCTCCTTTCTTGGCAATGCCGCTACTCATCATGAAGAAGAGGATATAAACAAAGGCCAGACCAAAACCGAGAGCGATCTGGAACCCCACGCCTCCGCGTGATTTACGGGCCGAAACGATAACGCCAATGGCGGTCAAAATGATGATACCGAAAGGATTAGCGATCCGGGTATAACGTTCAATCTGAAATAACACCACCCCTTCGGCTCCGCGACTCTGAAGTTTGGCGATGTGATTGTTAAGCTCGGAAAGGGTGAAGGTTTTCTCCAGATTGTTCGTATTTTCAAAATCCTTGGGTTCCAGAGCAATCGTGGTATCTATTAACTTTCCATACGTCATGGTTTCACCCGTTTCGGTAATGGTTCGAATGCTATAGTCTACCGCCGACCATTTCTTAATCTCCGGTTTCCAGACGATGTAAGCAGCCGAAAGCTTCTGAACCAGCTTATTATCTTCAAACTTTTCCAGCGTAAACTTATCGCCCTGCTGTGTGGTGTTGTTATAACTGGAAAGATAGGCGTACACACTAGGGCCTACCTGAATATGAACGTCGCGTTTGTCGAAGTAATAGGTACCCCCCTCAACGTATTTCTGCTCAAAAGCCAGTCGCTTTTTGTCAGCTGCCGGAATTACATAGCTACCAGACAGAAAATAATACTGGCAATCAGCGTGGAGGCCATCATATACGGACGCATGAAGCGAATAAAGCTAACGCCAGTACTAAAAATGGCAATGATTTCGGTCTTTGCCGCCATGTTGGCCGTAAAGAAAACGACCGTAATAAACACCATCAACGGGCTTACGTAATTCGCCCAGAAAATGGCCAGATTCATGTAATACGTAACCAGTAGTTCGTACGTGGAAGGTTTGTAACGAATGAAGTTTTCTACCTTTTCGGTATAGTCGATTACTAAAATAATCAGCGTTACGAGCGAAACGACGAAGACATAAGTCGTCAGGAATCGTTTAAAAATATACCAGTCTAGTATTTTCACTGCCTATGATTTGTCTGTGGTCAGTTTGCGGTTTTCAGGGATGACTTGTAAAAAATGGAATCCTTCAGCCCTGATTTATCAATGTCAACCCAGCCTTCTGAACATTCCTGATTCTATCCTTCACTCATTCCCTCATTGAACTTAAACTGAAAACTTAATCAAAATATTTCTGGCCACTTCGTAACTGACAAAAGAAGGGCCGGATTCGTTTATTTTCAATAGCATGGATCGGTCGAAGTCATTGATTTCCAGCACCGAAACTACACTTCCGGGAATTAATCCCGCTTTACTTAAAAATTGCAAAAAAGAAGCGGCGTGCTCAGAAACGCCCATCATCGTTACCTGTTTCCCGGCGGTTACTTCGCAAAGCTTCTCGTATTCAGCGGAAGGCATCTTCCCCGCTGCCGTCGGAATGGGGTCACCGTGCGGATCAGAAACGGGAAAATCCAGAAACGCATCCAAACGATTAATAAGTTCTTCCGAAGCAATATGTTCGAGTTCTTCCGCAATGGGATGTACTTCGTCCCAGCGAAAACCCAGCTTCTGAACCATAAAGACTTCCCAGAGCCGATGCCGACGGATCACCTGCAAAGCTACCTCCTGCCCTTCCGCAGTTAACCGAACGCCCTGATACTTCTTGTAGTGGACTAGATTTTTTTCAGCTAGCTTACGTAACATATCCGTCACCGAAGCCGCTCGCGTCTGTGTTTGTTCCGCCAGGGCGTTGGTACTGACTTCATCTGCACCGGAGCCGGACAGATGATAGATCAGTTTCAGATAGTTCTCTTCTGCTAATGAAGCCATTCAAGTTTTCGGAAGTTGGCTGCAAAGGTAGATTCTCACCGTGCAAAATAAAAATTTAGGTGAGTCTAAATTTTTATTTTGATTTAACAAAACCTTCATTACATTTGTTTTACTCATTCAGACATTGCACACACAATCAGACGAATAGATCAATAATAGATGAATACGCCTATACCCAACACAGATCATAAATATAATTTATTGGAGCAGTCCCTTCCCGAATCTCATGCGTCTATCCAGATTCCGCACAATGCCAGCAACTGGAAAAAGTTCATGGCTTTTGTTGGTCCTGGTTTAATGGTAGCGGTGGGTTACATGGACCCCGGTAACTGGGCAACCGATATTGAAGGTGGCTCGCGGTTTGGCTACACCCTTCTTTCCGTGGTACTGATCTCCAATCTCTTCGCGATGGTTCTGCAGCATCTAGCCTTAAAGCTAGGCATTGCGACCGGACGAGATCTAGCCCAGGCTTGTCGCGATCATTTCTCCAAACCCGTTGGATTTATCCTTTGGATATTTGCCGAAATTGCCATTGCTGCTACCGATGTGGCCGAAGTCTTAGGTTCTGCCATTGCCCTGAATCTGCTTTTTGGACTCCCCCTTACGGTGGGCGTGGTCATTACCATTCTGGACGTTCTGGTGATTCTGTATTTTCAGAATAGGGGATTCCGAGCGTTGGAAAGTATTGTGGGGGGGTTAATCTTCGTGATTCTCTGTTGCTTTGTGTATCAGATGATTGCGTCTAATCCCAGCCTCCCAGCGATTGTTCAGAACCTGATTCCCAAACCTGAAATCATCACCAACGGCCCCATGCTCTACGTGGCCATCGGCATTTTAGGAGCGACTGTGATGCCGCATAATCTATACCTGCACAGTAGCATTGTGCAAACCCGTAATTTTAATCGGGACGATACTGGCAAGCGGGAAGCCATTAAGTTTGCCACGCTTGATTCCACGATTTCGCTATTCCTAGCCTTCTTCATCAACGCCGCCATTCTGATCGTAGCCGCCGCTGCTTTTCACGCTACCGGCAATCAGGATGTGGCCGACATTACCGATGCCCATCGTTTACTCGATCCCGTTTTGGGGGTGAAGCTGGCGAGTATTTCATTTGCCGTAGCTCTACTTGCCGCCGGACAAAACTCTACCGTTACTGGAACTCTGGCGGGGCAAATCGTTATGGAAGGTTTTCTGAATCTGCGACTGAAGCCCTGGGTTCGCCGCTTGTTAACCCGCTCGATTGCCATTATTCCGGCTTTTGTAGCTACAGCATGGTACGGCGAAAAAGGTACCTCCGAGTTACTGGTTTTCAGTCAGGTAGTGCTTTCCATTCAATTGAGTTTCGCGGTTATCCCATTAGTTATGTTTACCTCGAACGCCAAAATGATGGGAGCATTTGTAAACTCTTCGGTACTGAAAGTTGTGAGCTGGGTTATTGCAGGAATTATTCTGTTACTGAATAGCTACCTGCTGATCCAAACGATTTAGTCAGGGTCTCTTATACCATTGTCCATTTTTCATCACCATCGTTACCTTTCTTAAGGCAGAAATGGTTTCAGTCGGGTTACCTTCTACGGCAATCAAGTCGGCGAGGTAACCCGATTTTATTTCCCCCAACTGCTTCATTTCAAATATTTTCGCGGGAACGGAAGTCGCCGAGCGTAACACGTCCAGTGGTTTCATGCCATAGGTGTTCATTAATTCCATTTCCCGAACATTATCACCGTGGGTAAAGACACCCACATCGCCCCCCATCACAATCGCCACGCCCGATTCCAGAGCGGCTTTGAAGCTTTTCCGTTTTTGCTGAACACGTTCGGGTTCAGCTTCCTGCCCTTTTTTCCAGCCGCGATACTGCGAAATGGCATCACTGGCCGCTAAGGTTGGGCAATAGGCTACGCCTTTATCTTTCATTAACTGAAATAGCTCTGCGGTAGCGGCATCCCCGTGCTCAATGGTTTTGCATCCGCCTAAAATCGCTCTGCGAATGCCTTCTTCGGTAGAAGCATGGGCCACTACCGACCGGCCCGATGAGGCAGCTACTTTCACCATTAACTCAATTTCTTCCTGAAGAAACGTCGCTTTCGCTTCGCCCATTAACCCCCAGCGATAGTCGGCGTAAATTTTCACGACGTCAATGCCACGCCCTATTTGTCCGCGAACAGCTTGTATTAATCGGTCGTTACCGTCGGCCTCTTCGGCTCCCTGCGGTACATTCGAGCGAGTATTATACCCTTTCGGGCCATAGCTTCCCGTAGCAATCAACGCCCGTCCGACCGTAATCATCCGCGGGCCGGGAATAATGCCTTTTTCAATGGCCTGTTTCAGACCCACATCATCGAAATCGGCTCCTTCCGTTCCTAAATCCCGAACGGTGGTAAACCCAGCTAATAAGGTTTTTTCCGCATGAATAACCGCCCGGGCAGCTCGCTCCATCGGTGATTCCTTCAAGACCTGATCGTCCCAGGACGTTTCGTTATACGGATGTAAAAACAGGTGGGAATGACCTTCTACTAAACCGGGTAACAAAGTCTGATTCTTGAGAATGATTTCTTCCGTTCCCTCCGGCTTCTTGAGGTTAGCCCCCACGGCTTCAATTTTATTATTAATGACTAATACCTGCCAGTTCGTATGCACCTCTTTCCCATCAAAAACCCGATCAGGAATCAATAAGTACGGTTTTGAAGATTGAGCATTCACTAGCGTGCTTAGGAAAACCAAGAATACTAAAAGTCGTTTCATCAGGATGGGAAATGAGGAGTTATGCTTTTAAGATGAGGTTAATGAAATCATCCTCTTCCGCAGGTTAACACCCGGGACTATTGTAAATTTAATCCCGCTGGGGTTATTATCAAGTATTAATTTAAGTAGTTCGCAGCTCTGCTTTGTAATTAATTAGTTACCATAACCCCAGCGGGGGTAACATAAATAGCACTAGGGGATAATCTAAAGAAGAAAGAAGCTGGCAGCGTTTTGAAAAGTAATAAGCCCGAAACCATACCGATTTCGGGCTTATTACTTTCAAAAGTTTGTATTACTTCAATTCTTTCAGGTCCACCAGATCCATGTCGGTGTACGTATAGTTTTCACCAGCCATCGCCCAAATGAAGGAATAAGCTGCCGTTCCCGCCCCAGAGTGAATCGACCACGGTGGCGACAAAATCGCCTGATAGTTATTCACCAGCAAATGACGGGTTTGCTGAGGCTCGCCCATGAAATGGAACACCCGCTGATTTTCAGGAACATCAAAATAAAAATAAGCCTCCATTCGACGATCGTGCACATGGGCGGGAATGGTGTTCCAGATACTACCCGTACTCAGGATAGTCAGCCCCATCACCAGTTGGCAAGACTCCAGACCTTCGGCGTGAATGTATTTATAAATGGTACGCTCATTAGCTGTTTCCTTGGTTCCTGCCTGAACGGGAGAAGCTCCTTCTTTCGTCAGTTTGGCATTAGGGCACACGCGGTGAGCGGGTGTAGAAGCCAGATAAAATACTGCCGGGCTGGTCGCATCGGCACTGGCAAAAGTTACATCAACCGTGCCCTTACCGAGATAAAGGGCTTCCAGTTTGCTTAATTCGTAGGTTTCGCCATCAGCGGTAACTACGCCGGGGCCACCTACGTTAATGATTCCTAACTCGCGGCGTTCGAGGAAAAACCCGGAGCGTAACTCGTCATACGTGGGTAAGCTTAATACTTCGTTAACGGGTTTCACACCGCCTACAATAAAGCGGTCATAATGGGAATACGTAAATTGAAACTGATCGTCGGCAATGACGTCTTCAATCAGGAATTGCTCCCGTAAACGGTCGGTGTCGTAGTGCCGAACGTCGTCGGGATGGTGTGCATAACGAGTCTGCATAGGAGTTTGAATAGTTGCTACAGCTAAGAAATAGACGACTTCCGTGCCGAATACCCTTCAATTGCAAAAGAAGCGAACCATTCCGATGTATCTTTGTTTTCAGTCTACAGTCTTTCATTTTTTGCGGTAATTGACTGAAATGGCCACCCTTACGACGAGCCCTGATTGCATTCATACATCGAACATTTATACTCTTGAAATCCCTCGCTTATCTTAACAAATACTTGTGGAAGTATAAAGGCACCCTTTTGCTGGGCACTTTATTTACCGTAGTTTCCAATCTTTTCGGAATTATTCCGGCTCAGATCGTCCGGCATGCCCTGGATCTGGTCAAAGAAACACTGGATCTGTATTTTCTTTTTGACGGATCGAAAGTTCAGGCTAACATTTACGAAGATTTTGCCTATAACATTCTGATTTACGGCGTATTAATCCTCGCCATGGCCCTACTCAAAGGTGTCTTTCTGTTCCTCGTTCGACAGACGCTTATCGTGATGTCACGTCACATTGAGTTTGATCTGAAAAACGAAATCTATGAACACTACCAAACCCTGCCCTTAAGTTTTTATCGCCGGCATAACACGGGGGACTTAATGGCTCGTATCTCCGAAGACGTTTCGAAAGTTCGGATGTATGTCGGACCGAGTATCATGTACGGACTGAACCTCATTACGCTCTTTGTAATGGTCATTAGTTACATGCTTTCGGTAAGTCCACACCTAACTTTTTACGTGTTATTACCTCTACCGATTCTTTCCGTGAGTATTTTCTTCGTTTCTAACATTATCAATAAACGTTCAGAGGAAATTCAGCGGAATCTTTCCATGCTTTCGACCAACGCTCAGGAAGCATTCTCGGGCATTCGGGTGTTAAAGGCGTACGTTCAGGAATCGTTCTCGACTAAACAGTTTGAAAATCAGTCAGAAAACTATCGTAATAAATCATTAAATCTGATTAAAGTCGATTCGTTATTCACGCCGCTGATTTTCCTGCTGGTGGGGCTTTCCAACATTCTTTGCGTATACATTGGTGGTCAGGAAGTTATCGCGGGTCGATTAACACCCGGTAACATTGCCGAATTTCTCATTTATGTGAACATGCTGACCTGGCCAGTAACGGCTCTGGGCTGGACGACCTCACAAATTCAGCGGGCGGCGGCTTCACAAACCCGGATCAATGAATTCCTGCAACAGAAAACGGATCTTGTTTCTACCGAAAATCTACAAAAAGAAATTTCAGGAGACGTTGAATTCAAGCACGTTACCTTCATTTATCCCGATTCAGGTATTATTGCTCTGAAGAATTTTAACCTGCGTATAAAAGCCGGAGAAACGGTAGCCATTCTCGGTGGAACGGGTTCGGGTAAGAGTACGCTGGCGAACCTGCTGACTCGCATGTATGATACCTCTTCGGGGAAAATTCTGATTGATCAGGAAGCTATTCAGGCCTATGACATTCCGACGCTGCGTCGTCAGATGGGTTATGTGCCACAGGATGTGTTCCTGTTTTCGGATAATATTTCGAATAACGTACGGTTCGGGCTGCCCGACTTACCTCAAGATAAAGTAGTTCAGGCCACGAAAGACGCGGATTATACGGGAACATCGTGGATTTTCCCGAAGGTTTTGAAACTAAAATCGGAGAACGCGGCATCACCCTTTCCGGGGGTCAAAAGCAACGGTTAAGCATTGCCCGAGCCATTGCCCGGGAACCTAAAATTCTGATTTTGGACGACTGTTTATCTGCCGTTGATACCAAAACGGAATCGACGATTCTTTCGAACCTGAAAGGTATTATGCAAAATCGTACTTCACTGATTATCAGCCACCGGGTATCTTCTGCTAAACTAGCCGACCAGATTGTATTACTCGACGAAGGCGAAATTGTAGAGCAAGGCACGCACGAAGAATTAATGAAGAAAAACGGGGCGTACCGTGAGTTATACGAAAAGCAGTTGCAAGGCGAAGAAGCTTAGTAGGTTGGGAGTTTTGGATTGAGCGTTTTGAGTCCAGTTACCAATGGTAGAGACACCCGCAGTCGCTCGGCTCTAGCCGAGTGACTACCTGGCTGTAGGCCTCTGGCCGTCTGACTCAAAAAAGTCCAGGTAACGAAATACTGCATCTTACCCCAAATATATTTCAATATCACTCGGCCAGAGGCCTATATTGAGTTAAACGCCATTCAGCGTTCAAACCCTGAAATGCAGAAACGCGTTGCTAACGCCGTCCGTGGATTGGTGGAAAGTGATAACAACCCCATCGTT
>NZ_NHPP01000018.1 GCF_002838835.1 Siphonobacter sp. SORGH_AS_0500 | reverse complement strand
CCCTAAACCCTAAACCCTAACCCTAAACCCTAAACCCTAAACCCTAAACCCTAAACCCTAAACCCTAAACCCTAAACCCTAAACCCTAAACCCTAAACCCTAAATGCTTCTAGAAACCATTCGCTTTCATCAGGGAGAACTGGAAAATCTGTATTACCACCAGCAACGGATTCATCGGAGTCGGAAGGAATTGTTTGGTCTGAATGATCGCTGGGATTTAGAGGAGATGATTCCCATTCCTGAAAATCTTGATGTTGAAGGGACTTACCGGTGCCGGGTGATTTACGGGTCAGAGGGTATTACGCTGGTTGAATTCATTCCTTACACCATCCGCTCCATTCAAAGTTTGGAATTAGTTACCGCTGATGCCTTGGAGTATAACTACAAATTTTCTGATCGTACCTCTTTGAACGCGTTAACTGCTCAGGCCAAAGCTGATGAAGTGTTAATTATAAAAAATGGTTTGATTACCGATACGAGCTACACAAATATTGCTTTATCCGACGGGCAGGAATGGTATACGCCGCACCAGCCTCTACTGTTAGGAACACGGCGGGCAGCTCTGTTAGCCAGCGGAATTATCATTCCTGAACGACTCGCCGCTGACGATTTGCGTTATTTTAAAGAAATCCGCCTTTTCAATGCTATGATCGAATGGCATCAGGCTCCTACTTTGCCTGTTTCAGCCATTCGTTAGTGATTAGTTTGTGGTTGTTTGTTATTCGTTTATCGCAGCTCTTTTACCAGTATAAGCCCCCTCTCTGTCATTCAGAGCAAAGCGAAGAACCTTATTGTTTTTAGTAGCACCTTTGTTATCAGTAAGTCACTTTTCACAACCTTAGTAAGTGCTCTCACTTCGTTCGAGACAACAGGCTGGAATAGATGACTTATTACAACGCTCCACTTTTTCTGCCCTACTTCCGTTTCTTTGGCTCGTAGATGATCCGAATGAAAGAACTTACCGGATCGGAATTTTTCAGCGAGAAGCTGCTTACAAACCCTACCAATAGATTATTCTTCAGAGCAACGCGTACCTGCGGACGAATCGCGTTTTCATAGACGGGACCATTCTGACTATGGTATAACTCTACGCCAACAAAAGCCTTGCTATGCGGAATAACGTAATGCAAAGCCAGGTTTACTTCATACCCCGTTGGCTCCAGTGATTTCCCCCATTTTTTCTCCCCACCCAGAGCCGCATATACCAGCGTGTGTACCTGCGATCCCCACTTTTTGGCCGCAACCATAAACGGAAAGCCTAATTCAGCCGAAAACAACTTTCCCGACTCGTGATTGATTAATAACTCATTGGTATAACCCACCGCCAGCGAAGTTTGCCAGGCTCTATCACCGCGTACGTCCATTGCAGGGAAGTTTTCAGACTTTTCATATTCAAACTACTGCTCGGGATATCGTCTGCCATGGGTACCTGAGCCTGTAGCGGCACTTCTACTTCCAGGCCCAGCCGGTTAATGGGAGCAAATTCATATTCGACGAAAGGATGCCAGTGAGCCGCCCCGCCGTGCTTGCTGAAGGAGGTTCCTACGTTCCATTCCCGTTCGCCTTTGCGGGCTCCTAAATCACGCACCAAATCCAGATATAGAGGTTCGGCGTGGGAGACTTTAACGGGTTTTACCGGTGGTAATACCCGGCTGGAATCCGAAGTTTGAGCTTGGGTATGATAGGCAAAAAGGATAGCGAAGAAGGTCAGTAGCTTTTTCATGGCTTTGTCGATTATACCGCCAAAGCTCAGACCCATTTCTGGAACGAATCTGGAATAAATTCTAGAATTGAATACTGATCATAAATTTTTCATAATCTGAAGAAATTTTGGGCTGATAGCCGTACGCATCACAGATGGATTTGACGATGGATAAACCCAATCCCAACGATTGTCGATGCGTACTTTGCTTGGTAAATCGGTTAAATAAATCTTCTGTTTTACCAGCAATGGCCCTGGCAGAATTCCGAATTTCCAGTTTATTAGGACTCAACTGAACTTTAATAAAACCACTTTCCGGCGTGTGCAAATAGGCATTACGAATAAGATTTCGAATCAGAATTTCAATCAGATATTCGTTAGCCTGAACAATGATTGATTGCTCATCCGTTACCTGAATATCCAGTTGTTTATCTTCCGCCAGAAATTCATATTCATTAATCAGACGAATCACCATGGGGTTAACTTCTACGGATTCCTGCTCCCCAAACTGCTGATTATTAATCTTCGTTATTAATAACAAAGCCTTATTTAAAGCTGATAAACGTTCGAGTTGTTCGGTTAATAACCCAATTGTTAAGGCATCTTCTTCTTTTAAATCAGGGTTTTGGATTAACTGTTCCGTTTGATTCAGAGCTATCGCCAGAGGCGTCTGAATCTCATGAGAAGCATTCTCAACAAACTGTTTCTGTTGCTGGTAAGACTTCCGGTTTACCTCGACCAGCGTGCTTACGGTTTGCGTTAATTCCTGAAATTCATAGATTGAGCTTTGGGGTAATAGTAGATGATCCTGATGATCCACGCGAAAGTTTTTCAGTTGCTCAAGCGTCTGGTAAAACGATCGCCAAAGCCTTTTTTGCAGGAGAAGATTCACTATGAACGCTAACAGAACCAGTCCTAAACAAACCCAGGCTGTGCTACGGGTAATCACCTCACCCATGTCCTCCAAGTCCAGCAATGACGTTTCAATCTGTAATTGGTAATACCTCCCCTGATGCTCAAATTTGGTTACGAGCTGCCGATGAGGCTCAATTTCGGTCTCAACCAGTTCGTAGACTTCAATATCTTCGTAATGCTCTTTTAGCTTTTTGTATTCTGAAGGACTAATCGGGTTAATGCGAAAATCAGCTTTCAAAGTTGAATTTTCAGAGTAACCCGAAGCAGGTAAGCTTGCCAGAATTTCCAGCTTTCGGTTCTGTAGCTCTTCATCAATTTCATCCCGTACTTCTTCGCTTACCTGATCGTAAATATATAGCCCACTAATAACCAAAGCCATTAGCAAAACAAGGGTACTAATCAGATTACTACGGGTTAATAGTCGCATATTAAATCTCTGTAGTGACGCGATTGATTGCGTTCGGGTAGCTATTGGAACTCGTTTACAGGTAATCGTAGGGGATCAGACGCGATCCATTGCGTCTCTATGTTTTACTGGGGCGAAAATTTATAACCAATCCCATATACCGTCTGAATATTTAACTCATAACCCATCTGACTAAAACGCTTACGCAGATTTTTGATTTGTGAATAAATAAAATCATACGAATCGGCCTGGTCGATGTTATCGCCCCAAACGTGTTCGGCTAGTGCTGATTTTTTAATAACCCGGTTCTGGTTCGTCACGAAGAAGAGTAATAGATCGAATTCCTTACGATTGAGAATCACTTCTTTTCCCTCATAAAAAACGGTTCGGGCAGTAGTATCAATCGTTAAACTACCGACCTGCATTTCATCCGACCCTTCAAATTTTAAACGACGTAACACCGAACGCAAACGAGCATTCAACTCCGATAGATGAAAGGGTTTAGGCAAGTAATCGTCTGCTCCCAAATCCAGTCCCTTTAGTTTATCATCGAGTGAATCTTTAGCCGAAATGACGATGCTCCCGTGGTTTTGTGTAACTTCTTTAGCTCTTTGAGTAAGTCCAACCCACTACCGCCGGGAAGCATAATATCAATCAAAACGCAATCATAGGCGTAGACACCGATTTTCTCCTCGGCTTCCTCATAGGTCGTGGCAAGCTCACAGACGTGACCTTCGTTGATTAAAAAACTGGAAATCGTCTGATACAGTCCGGGCTCGTCTTCGATCAATAATAGTTTCATTGGATTGGAATTAAAGCTTAAAATTGGGTTCAAATTCTGGAAACAATCTGAAATTAATTTAGACGCCTGCTTTCAGACAAGTAAATCGCCGCTGCCTGAGTAACTGGCACGGACTTATACAGTTTTTATGTACACCTTTGCCCGGAAAACATTAATCCATTCCGTCATCTGAACCTATGAAATCTATTATTCGGAAATTTCTGAAGATGGTCGACGTGTTCGGATTTTTCGAACGTGATCCTTTCGGAAACCTCTTTTTCACCAAACGTCTGCTCATCGCCAGCCTGGGTTCCCTAACCTGGAGTCGGCTGATGTGGGTAAATAAAACCAAAATTCAAGGAACAGAATACCTCGAAAAATTACCCGAAAACGGCGTTCTGTTTTTGTCCAACCATCAAACCTACTTTGCCGATGCAACCTGCCTCTATCACATCTTTTGTAGTGTAAAGTGGGGCTTTCGGAACTGGATTGGCCTCCCCATTTACCTACTCGCTCCACGGGCCCGGATGTATTACGTGGCGGCATCAGAAACGATGAAAGACAGCGGCCTGATCCCAAAGATCTTTGCTCAGGCCGGGGCTATTACCATTAACCGTTCCTGGCGGGCCAAAGGACAGGATGTCAAACGAGAGGTAGATCATTCGGCCACTGACAAAATCGGCTTAGCTCTTTCGGATGGCTGGGTTATTAGCTTTCCCCAGGGTACCACCAGCCCTTACGCCCCAATCCGAAAAGGTACGGGTCATTTGATTAAAGATCACAATCCCATCGTGGTTCCGGTGGTGATTAATGGTTTCCGCCGGGCGTTCGATAAAAAGGGATTATTGCTCAAAAAACGGGGCACTCAGCTTTCGGTTACTTTTAAAGAACCTATTCGTTTTGATTCGAACCTAAGTGTGGAAGAAATTGTCAGTAAGGTAGAGGAATTTCTGGAACAGGACTATCCCGAAGGTAAACAGTGGTACGTGAAAAAACAGGCCGAAAAGGCGTCGTCATGGGGTCATTAGAGTAACGTTTGAGGTGGTTAGAAGGGTTTGAAGTTTGATTTTGTTTGAGGCGTTTGAAAGTAGAAAAAGAATTCAACGAACGTTGAACCCTTTTCTAACTAAATCAAACCCAATAAAACGTTACTGCTTTCTGGGATTTTTTCGGCATGATTCCGGGCTTTCCTTCTAATTTTGAAGAATCCTGTATTGACCTTCCCGTTATGTCATCTATCCAATACGAATACAAACCAGACAATCACCTTCGCTCTGATCCCAACAAGTACAAACTGGAGGATTTGCGATCGGAAGAAATGATTTTGAGTCTGGGGCCTCAGCACCCTTCTACTCACGGGGTACTGCGTCTTGAAGTCATCAGTGATGGCGAAGTGATCGTCGATGTGGTTCCTCACCTGGGTTACCTACATCGCTGCTTTGAAAAACACGCGGAAAACCTGCCCTTTAACCAGACCATTCCCTTTGTGGATCGGATGGATTACCTGGCGGCAATGAATTCCGAACACGTCTACGTGATGGGTATCGAAAAAATGCTGGGCATTGAAAACGATATTCCGAAGCGGGTGGAATACATCCGGGTTTTGGTGGCGGAAATGAACCGTCTGGCTTCGCATTTTGTCGCCATCGGTACGTATGCTCTGGATATTGGGGCCTATACGCCTTTTCTCTGGCTCATGCGGGACCGCGAACACATTCAGCGAATGCTGGAATGGACGACGGGTGCCCGCATGCTTTACAACTATATTTGGATTGGAGGCTTGTTTTACGACTTACCCGTGGGTTTTGAAGATCGCTGCCGCGAGTTTATTACCTACGTAAAGCCTAAACTGATTGAGCTACAGCAACTGGTAATTGAAAACGAAATCTTCGTTCGCCGTACGGCTAAGGTAGGGGTATTGCCTCTGCCGTTAGCGATTGATTACGGTTGTACCGGGCCCGTTCTTCGCGGTTCGGGCTTACGCTGGGATTTACGGAAAGTGGATAACTATTCAGTATATCCAGAATTGGACTTCGATATTCCCATTGGTGAGGGAAAAATGGGTACCGTCGGTGATTGCTGGGATCGGAATTACGTTCGGGTGCTGGAATGCTGGGAATCCGTTAAAATCATTGACCAATGTCTGGAACAGCTAACGGGCAAGTATACTCGTACCAAAGACTTTGATCCTCAAGCGGTTGTTCCAAAGAAGATTCGTCCGAAAGCTATGGATTTCTACGCTCGCGGCGAAGGAGCCAAAGGTGAACTAGGTTTCTATATTCGTACGGACGGAAAATCGGACGTTCCCATTCGTATGAAGTCACGCGGGCCTTCGTATCATAATCTTTCGGTTATTTCAGAAATCAGTCGCGGAGCTTTAATGGCTGATTTAATAGCCATCATTGGTTCGCTGGATTTGGTAATGGGCGAGGTAGATCGGTAGGGTTTTGTGTTATTATTGTTCTTCATTTACCGTGGCTGGTGTCTACACCAGCCACAATTATTTATAGTTCTTGACGATCCATGCCCCGGTAGGGAATTTTCAGTTATTGCTGGTGAATTCTCTTTTGACGTTTATAACTTAGTTGGGTCTAGCTTGGTTTGTATGCTATAACTCCCCGAAGGCTGGCCTTTTGAGTTAAGTATATGCCTTGACTCAAAACGCTAAACCGCAACGGCGGCCGCTCAAAACCCAAAATATCTCATGTTTCAACTCGACCCCGACCGTAATTACCCTAAAAAAACTGAATCCCATTCCCTTATTCGTTTTCAGGATTGCGACCCAATGCAGCATCTGAATAATGCCAAGTATCTGGATTATTACTTCACGCCCGCGAAGACCAGCTTTTTTCGATTTACGGTTTCACGATAGATTACCCTTTCCGCAAGTATCAATCTGCCTGGGTAGTGTACAACCATCAGATTGGTTACGTCCGTCCCGCTCGCGTCAGTGAATGGGTGACCATCATTGCCAGTATCATTTATTACGATGATGATACGATGGTAACGGAATACGTGATGACGAATGAGAATAAGACGGAATTGAAAAATGTATTATGGTCCACGATGAAATACGTTTCTGTTCTGAATGGCAAACGCATGACGCATCAGGAGGACATTGCCCATTTTTTGAAAATAGCCACCGTAGAAGGTGTGGACTATCCTAACGTTTCCTTCAACGAACGGATCAAACAGATCAAAACTGCCTTAGCCGAGGGACGGTATTAACCGCCTCTTTCCCAGACGCGACTTTATCGCGTCTGGGAAAGAGGCGGTTTTGAGGATATTTTAAAATCAAGACTTTTCATCCACCGTGGTTGGTTTCCTCACCAAACGATAGGCTTTTAGTAACGGCTGGTGAGGACACCAGCCACGGCAGGGAGATGAAGTTGTTACTTCCATTTCAAAACGTCTTCTCCATTTTACAGAGTTCTTCCCTTTTTCAAATTCCTACCTGCGGATCATAGGAAACACAGGACTCCTCGGTTAACACCCGGATTATCATCCGGGGCTATCCAGCCTGGGTCCATCCAGACCGGGGCTATCCATATTCAACCACTTCGGGGTTATGCCTCCCATTTCAAAAAGTCTTGCCTACCTTTATGGGTTTCTCCCTTTCCAAACTCCAAACTCCAAACTCCAAACTCCAAACTCCAAACTCCAAACTCCAAACTCCAAACTCCAAACTCCAAACCGCAGCGGCGGCCGCTCCAAACTCTATTACCCATTTATTACGAAAAGAGGCTATTTATTAAATAATTATTACCCTTATTCACAGCCCGAATAAGCAGAGTTCCGTCATCTATTTTTGTTTAATTCTTAACTATAAACGAATATGATACGGAACAAATGGACGCTGGCTTTAGGCGTCCTTGCTATGGCTTTAAACGCCTGTATTAAAGACCACAACCCTCAGCCCGTTCTTTCCGAAAACGCCGCCGCCTTTCGTGAGGTTTCTACCACAACCCTAGGTGGTGAGGCCGCCGCTGAGATTTCGGCTTATGATCCCGCTACGAAGCGTTTGTTTACAGTTAACAACGCTTCCAAAGCTCTTGTAGACGTTCTCGACTTCTCTTCCTTCCCCGCTAAGAAAATTCAATCTATCGATATTTCTACTCTGGGCGGCGTAGCCAATAGCGTAGCCATTTCGGATGGTAAACTGGCCGTTGCTCTGGAAGCAACCAACAAGCAGGCCAATGGTAAGGTGATTGTTATCAATACCAACACGCTGACTGAACTCAAACAAATTACGGTAGGTGCCCTACCCGACATGGTAACCTTCAGCCCCGATGGGAAATACATCGTTACGGCTAACGAAGGAGAACCAAACGCAGCTTACACGAACGATCCTGAAGGTTCTGTTTCGATCATTGACGTTACGAATAATTACAGCGTAAAGACCGTTAACTTCACAGCTTTCGCCAGCCTTCAGTCACAGTTAGTGGCTGGTGGCTTCCGTACATTTGGCCCCAATGCGGGCGATTTTTCTAAAGATATTGAGCCTGAATACGTAGCCATTTCAGAAGATTCTAAAAAGGCCTGGGTTACGCTTCAGGAAAACAATGCTATTGCTGAGGTTGATCTGATTTCGGGTACAATTCTAAAAATCAATCCCCTAGGGACGAAGGATTATAGCGTAGCGATGAACGCCATTGATGCGTCCAATGCAGATGGAAAAATCGAGCTAAAAACCTGGCCGGTAAAATCTTATTACATGCCCGATGCCATTTCTTACTTCAAAATCGGTGGAACGGGTTACCTGATTACTGCCAATGAAGGCGACGCTCGCGATTACACGGCTTTCAAGGAAGAAGCTCGCGTCAGCACGCTGAAACTTGATCCATCAAAATTCCCGAATGCGACTGAATTACAGAAGAATGAAAACCTGGGCCGTTTGAATGTTACGACGACTGCGGGAAAAAACAGTGCAGGTCTGTACGAAGAACTGTACGGCTTTGGGGGGCGTGGTTTCAGTATTTTCAACGCTTCAACGGGTCAGCAGGTCTTCGAGATTGGTAAAGCTCTGGAAGAAGAAGTAATCAAAGCAGGCAAATACGACGATTCTCGTTCAGACGATAAAGGTGTTGAACCTGAAGGCGTTACAATAGGTATCGTAAATGGGAAGACGATTGCTTTCGTTGGTCTGGAACGTGCGGATGCCATCGCGGTGTACGACGTAACCAATCCTACAGCTCCGAAATTCCTGCAACTCATTGCCACGGGTGATGCTCCCGAAGGTGTTTTATTCATTTCAGCAGATAAGAGCCCGAATGGCCGTAGCATGCTGGTTGTAAGCAGCGAAGGCGACGGAACCGTTAAGGTTTATCAGCCTGATTTATTATAGGTTTATTGTTCCTTCTGGTTTATTTAACGTCCCGAAAGCATCTTACTTTCGGGACGTTTTTTTCATTAGAACCTTCTTGCCTCAACAAAATGCGTCTCTCAGCATTAGTCTCTCTCACTAATGAACTTTTTGAAATTAGGCTTTAAAATACCTTTCTGATTTACCTTCTACTTTAGCTTTTCATATCCATCCCTACTCTTTTAAAAGGTTATTAATCGATTTTTTACTACTTGAAAACCATACATTTCCATTATACTATTTTACTTTATTGAAATAATATTATAGATCGATAACAGTACAAATCATAGATAATATCGACTTATACACGACATATATAATCAAAAATCAAGAACAAATTATCAGTAAATAATTTAGTTTAAAAAAACAGAATTATTATCTGTACAATTCTCAAATAATAAATAATATGTAAACATATGATTTATATAAAAATGCTATTAAATATTATATATAACAAAATTCAAAATATTAAATATTAACCAATGATATCTTTTTACTTATATATAAATATTTAAATAAAAATCAACCCCCATTTATGGGTATTTATATATTTATACGAGACCTATACCTTGCATCATAAACAACTCAATAACAGAACATTATACTACAATTCATTTAGTATAAAATCACTATTAATTCCAGCAGCAGTATAGCATAAAACCTAATATTTCGAAAGCTAATTATCATTCATATAAAACGATGTCAGTTAACGTATCTACGCAGATACAGTAACACATTTGTCATACTAATAATGTTTTTTTAATTACCAAATACAGATAACATTTAATAAAAACCTACTTATTTAACAAGTCAAATAAATTAATAAGCATACATAAAACCCTCGCCATTACTCACGTAATTATATATTTTCATCTATCATTAGTTTAATAAAAATCAAATCAAAACCCACTATATGATTTAACCGCCAGCGTTTATTTTAATTTATTCCCAATTATCACCCCATTAAACCTAATCATTGTCCATGAGAAAAATTTTATTTCCTGTTATGATAATCATAGCATTTCAAAGCTGGGGGCAGACCGTAGACC
The DNA here is from genome assembly GCF_002838835.1 of Siphonobacter sp. SORGH_AS_0500. Taxonomy (GTDB): domain Bacteria; phylum Bacteroidota; class Bacteroidia; order Cytophagales; family Spirosomataceae; genus Siphonobacter. The sequence continues at coordinate 83,644 of NZ_NHPP01000018.1, read as the reverse complement.
AACCGGAGCCCGAACGTCCTTTGCCTAAATATACCAATGGCTTCGCTGTGGGCTTAAAGGTAGGAACTAGCGGTGTGGGATTGGATATTTATCGATCCATCAATCGACGCTTTGATGCACGTCTGGGGATAAGTGCATTCAATTATAATGCTCGTTTTGTATCAGGTTCTGCTACGGATGACATCCAGATTGGATTGAATGGTAAAATCAAATTAAATACGATCAACGCATTACTTGACTACTATCCATTTAAACGAGTGGGGTTACGCCTTACCGGGGGATTAATGGTAAACTTAAATCAAGTAAACTTCGATGGTGCTCCCACCAGAGATGTCAAATTTAAAGACTTATCATTTACAGTAGAGGAAGTTGGCTCTCTGTCCGGTAAAGCTGAATTCAGCAAAGTTGCTCCTTACATAGGCTTCGGATTCGGGCAACCCTTTTTAAGAAAACGCCTGAAGTTCAATGCTGATATAGGCTTCTTTTATCAACAATCACCCATGATTTCGCTGGTTGCTACTAAAATGCTCCAGCCTTCTGAAGATCAGGGTCCTGTCATTGAAAAAAACCTACAGCCTCTGAAGTACTATCCAGTGCTGGTTTTTGGTCTTTCGTACCGTTTAAATAAATAACCCCTTATTAAATAACTAACCGCCTAGTTATGAATTTCAAATCTATTTTTCTACAGAATCGTCTTCTACGGGGAAGCTTAGGCATGCTGTTCATCGGAGGTATTGCGATAGCCTGTCAGGATTTAAAAGACATGATGAGTCTTGATCCGTTAAAAGACGTAAAATTCACCATTAACGCAGATCCCTTCGTGGCTCCGGTGATGATTAAGTTCGTAAATGCGAATGTGGATGCCGTCAACCAGCCTACCTCGTTCAATGTAACTATTGAAGGTCCTAACTCCAGCGTAGTATTTATGAGTGATGGCTCCCAAAATTATAAAGTGACGGACGGATTATTACCCCTGGGGATGCGTTCGAAAGTGAAGCCCACCGCCGATGCACCGCTGAAATTTACAATCTCGGCAACTGTTCCGGGATTTAGCCCCGTATCGTACAACGTCACGTTAACCGATGACAATGCAAGTACCATTCAGATTCCATTGGTGGAGTTTGCCAATCCAGCCGAGGGTACCTCTGCCGCAGTTGTTAAAACCAATCTTGATGCCAATGGATCAACGTCATCAACCGTAACCATTACGGCCCCGCAAACCGCAACGAAACCCGACGTAGCAACGATTAGCATTGCTCCAGGCACCCAAATGCAGGATGCGACAGGAAAGGCCGTTCCTTCGGGTCAGGTTCAGATGAATGTCGTCCATTACACCCCCTCTTCTCAGGAGTCAGTCGTTGCTTTTCCTGGAGGATTTATCGCTGAAAACGTAGTCGATGCCAATGGACAGGCAACCGATCCAGTAACCTTCATCACGGCTGGTTTTGTGGCGGTTGATATGTTTGCAGGAAGTACCGAAGTTAAAAAATTCTCCAAACCAGTAGACGTTAAAATTGGGTTAGATGAAAGTCTGATTAATCCAACGACTGGTGAATCCATAAAAGCGGGAGAAATTGTACCCGTTTGGAGTTTGAATGAAGAAACGGGCGAATGGAAAGAAGAAGGCACTGCCACCATTAGTGCTGGCTCAGACGGAAAATTAACCGCTCAGTTTAAAGCAGCTCACTTATCATTCTGGAATTTGGATTGGGGATTGTTTTATGGTATGAAAGATTGTAAGCGTAAAAAACTAACCATAAATTTTAAATCAAATACAATTAAGACCAGAGGAAACACTTACGAAGTACAGCTTCAGACCGAATACGGGGCCTATTTAGCTGGCTTGCATAGTCAAGAGGTATACGATGGGCTTAGTGTTACCCTTCCCCAATCTCCAGCTTATAGTAAAGTAAAAATTGTAGTGTATGATATGTGGGGATCTAAGCAGCTTGGACAAACGAATTTATTTAATCCTTGTTCAATTGATAATGTAACCGTAAATGTAAACCCTCCGGCTCCTCCAACTTTTGTAAATCTGACCTTCAATTTTTCTGTATACAGTTCAAGTAGTAAAATATTAACCAAACCTTCAGGATGGGTTTATATGAACAAAACTACGGGTAACTGGTGGGAGCCCGGAACTAATGTGAACATGTACGTTAACACCGGAAACGGGGTAAGTCAGATCATTAAGAATGGGACCTACAGTGTAGGTGCTTACTACGATAAAAAATGGCAGCAAACGCTCATTACGTTCGATCCAAGTAAATTACCGATGACCATTAATGATAAAGATGTCAAAGGAAATGTAACGTATGATGCAGGCTCAAATACCATTACTGTTAACATGACCTCCTACGTGAAGTAGTGGAACAAAGAATACATCTTTTAAAAATTTCAACCTATCTTTTTATTAACCCTGTGACTCTATAAAATGAGTCGCAGGGTTAAAATACCTCCAAGAAGTTAGCTACTACTTGGGGGCATTTTTTATGAAGTGTAGATTGCTTCAGTTACTCCCATAAGCATTAAATCCAATTGGAAAGCTAATCAGCCCGATTGACTAAAGCTGTATAACTCTGTCATTCGTTTCTCCGTAAAACTTCTTTATTTTCGCAAGAGATAGCTGGCCTAACCTTTCGCTGGTTCTCTCTTTCTATATGCGTGGCATTTATTCCATTTTGCTTTTAATCGTCTCCAACGTCTTCATGACGCTGGCCTGGTACGGTCACCTTCAGGTCAAACAATGGCCTTCGTTAGCCAAACTTTCACTCTTTGGCGTTATTTTTCTAAGCTGGGGCCTGGCTCTGTTTGAGTACGTTTTTCAGGTTCCGGCCAATCGCATTGGCTCTGAAGAAACGGGTGGCCCCTTCACCCTTTTTCAGCTAAAAATCATTCAGGAAGTCGTTTCGCTAACGGTATTTACACTCATGGCCGTGTACCTTTTTAAAACGGATAAACTGGCCTGGAATCACCTTGTAGGCTTTATCTTTCTGGTTATTGCCGTGTTTTTTATCTTCAAAAAATGGTAAACGTCAGACTGTCTCTGAATGGGCTGCTGCTTGCCCTCTTTTTACTGGCGTTAATGTCCTGTTCCCATCAGGCCGTCTCGCCCATTCAGGGAAGCTGGCGGCTAATTTCCTATTGCCAGCCTAAGACTGACTCAACCTGCACGCCCATGGCCGTCCCGAACGATAAAATCGTTCTGCTTAATCTCAATCAAAAGGGAGAATTCAAGGAAGAATACAAGAATACCCTTCCTATTCATTATGCCTTTCTGGGTTGCGGAAATGGTACGTTCACGCTGGAAGATTCCTATTTGTTAATCAAAGCTCCCTGCATGTCTTCGCTGAGTGGCAAGTTATTTAAGACAACTTTTCTGGATAATAACCGACTGATTTTAAATCCAGTAACTGATAACCGAACGTTACAAACGGGTGAGTTTATGCTGGAACGGCAGTAAAACAAAAAAGCTCAAACCTAACAGGTGAGAGCTTTTCAACAAAACAGTATTCTTAACCTATTTCTATTTCCAGGCATTCTTCAGGAAACGTAAGAAGTTTCCGTGCATTACCTTCTTAATATCTTCTTCGCTATACCCCCGCTTGGCCAGTAAGCCCGGAATGTTTTGCAAATCGGCAATCGTTTCCAGATCATACGGACACTGCTCCCGACCGAAAGCTCCGTCCAGATCCGTTCCAATGCCAATGTGGTCGGCATTGCCAGCAATCTGACAGATATGATCGAGGTGGTCAATTAATACGTCCAGATTACAGTTCATGCCTTCGGGCGTAGACACGCCACGGACCCAGTTAGGCACCATCATCCAGGCATCCAAAGCACCGCCAATAACCGCTCCGCGACTGATAAGTTCACGAATCTGATCATCGCTGAACTGACGATTATGGTTCACCAGCGTCCGGCACAGGTTATGACTTGCCCAAACCGGCCCGTTGAAGTGATCCATTGCTTCCCAGAAACTGTCGTCACACAGGTGGGTTGCATCCAGAATAATGTTGAGACGCTCCATTTCTTTGAGTAAGTCCTGTCCGGCTTTGCCCATGAAGCCCGTGGCATCGGTTCCCTGAGCGTAACGTCCCGGCCCGTAATGAGCAGGACCAATGGCACGAAGGCCGTAGTTATAGGCTCGCTCCACATGGTCAATGGTAACAATGGAGTCAGCTCCTTCCAGACTCAGGATATACCCTACCGGCTTTTGGTCGTTGGGAGTTCCATCGTTCCAGAGAGCCAGATGCTTTTCCAGCCCAGCCCAGTCGGTAATCTGCGTCATTTCACCCTCATCTTCCATGGCTTTATACCACGAAACCTGGCCCTGCGTCTGGGCCCAGGCCTGCTGGGGCGAATGCCAGCCCGGCAGATGGTTATCGGGAGCTACGTAACGACCAATCTGCGTGGCTACGACGATTCCAATGTTTCCCTTCCGAAGTTCGGGTAAGGAAACCGTTGCTTTCGCCCGGTCGGGCTTATCGGTTAAGCCTTTTTCTCTGGCGTTGAGCTGCTCGACGGGTAATCGCAAATCGCGGTTCCACTCCATCGCATTCATACTCAAATCCAGGTGAGCATCAAAAATGAACATCTTCAGTTTTCGGTTGTCAGTTTGCAGTTTGCAGTTTTCAATGAACCACAGGGTTTCACGGCGTTAGGCACGGAGTAACTCTGAGTAAAACTTAGTGAAACCCTGTGATTGAATTACTGATAAGTAATAAAAATTGAAAACTGTAAACCGAAAACGGAAAATTAAACTAATTCAAACAAAGCCTCGATCTCGACGGGGATGTTGTCGGGGAGGGAGCCGAAACCTACGGCGGAGCGAACGCCGATGCCGTTTTCTTCACCCCAAACCTGAGCAAATAACTCACTGCAACCGTTGATGATATAAGGATGACGCTCGAATTCGGAAACGCAGTTGACCATGCCCAATACCTTGATTACCCGCTTGACACGGTCAAGGCTACCAACGTGCGTTTTGATGGTGGATAGAATGGTTAATCCTACCTGACGAGCGGCCATTTTACCCGCTTCAGCATCAATTTCACGACCAATCCGGCCAATGATCAGACTCTTGTCGTCCTGCACGGGTCCGTGACCAGAAACGTAAAGGTATTTACCGTCAATCAGGTAAGGCTTATAAACCCCTAGCGGCGTAGGGGCGGGGGGTAACGAAAGTCCTAATTTAGCAAAGGCAGCTTCAGGGCTAAGTAATTCAACAGTTGTTGCGGCTGTGCTCATGAGATTAAAATTTAGTTATTAGTTTTTGATGTTTTGAGTTTAGGGTTGTGAGTTTTGAGTTCGTTTTTAATAACCCCAAACTCACAACCCTAAACTCAAAACGGCATTTGCTATATGATTTGATTCAAAAGTAATACCCCCACTAAACCTACAATGGCGACGAGGGTTTCCATCATGGACCAGGAACGAATGGTGTCTTTGACGGATAAATTAAAGTATTCTTTGAACATCCAGAACCCCGGATCATTCACGTGCGAAAACATTAAACTTCCCGCTCCGATGGACAATACCATCAGGTTAGGATTAATCGCCTGCTGAGTCATCAACGGAGCGATAATGCCCGCTGCGGTTAGTCCGGCGACCGTAGCTGAACCAATACAGACTCGAATGATGGCTGCAATAAGCCAGCCTAAAAATAACGGTGGCATTTCCAGACTTTGGAGCTGACTGGCAATTTCGGTGCTCAGCCCGCTGTCAGTTAATACCTGCTTTAAGGCTCCCGCTCCACCACTGATTAGGACAATCATGGCGATGTCCTTAACGGCAGTTTCGTAGGTTTTCATGACTCCGGTCATGCTTTTTCCCCGACTGATTCCAAGCGTAAAAGTGGCTACGATTACAGAAATCAACATCACAATCGTCGGGTCTCCGATGAAGCCTAAGACGCCTTCGAAGGGGTTACCCGGATAAAAATGCGACAGCGTGGTCAGGGTTAATAAGCCAACGGGGAGTAACGATGTAAAAAAGCTGCTAAAGCCGCTGGGTAACTCTTCTTCAGGAATAAAACTGGCCTGAAAAGTTACTAATGGCTCTGAATGAATGCCTTTCAGGGTTAAAGCATAAACCGGACCAGCGAGGATAATAGTGGGTACAGCAATGATTAATCCGTATACTAAGGTCAGTCCCATATCCCCGTGAAACTGGCCAACTAAGGCCGCTGGCGAAGGGTGTGGCGGTAAAAACCCATGAGCCACTGACAGAGACGCCAACATAGGCAACCCAATGGCCACGGCGGGTAAACGGTATTGGTACACTACCGAAAAAATCAGTGGCACCATCAACACGAAGCCAACGCCGTAAAACAGAGGAATCCCGATGATAAACCCCGTACAGACTAGTCCCCAGTGAATATATTTTTCGCCGAACAACCCCATCATCACTGAGGCAATTTTCTGAGCGGCTCCGCTTTCGGCCACCAGTTTTCCCAGCATGGCTCCGAGGGCAATGATTAATACCAGCGAACCCAGGGTATCACCAACTCCTTTCTGTATGGATTGTCCGATTTTTATCAGAGGAATACCTAATAACCAGCCCGCTAAAACCGAAACTAGCAGAAAGGCTAAAAAGGGATTGACTTTGGCCCAAACAATAAGTAACACTAGTAAAACAATACAGGCAGCAACACTAAGCATTCGATCCGTTTTCTGTTTGCGGTTTTCTGTTTTCAGTGAAAACGTAACCTTTAGTTTTTAAGCGACCTCTTTATTATTTAACCGTTGTTCCTACTGGCAACGAATAGATGCTAACAGCACAATCAAGGTTATTGATGCCGCTGCCAGCTTTTTCGCTGGCAGCACTACTCCATTCCTACCAACCAAGCCTAAGTCCCGGCTTTTGCTGCCAGCGGAAAAGCTGGCCTGGCCACGATGGCAGCGGTAATCGGCACTTAAAACCCGCCAGTGCAATTTTCACTATTCCAGCCGCAGGGTACTGATCTTCTGAGTATTGCCTTCAATTCGCATGTTGTCCTGATAGACCACCGCCCGGTATTCAATTTCGTTGTAAGACTGAATATTACCTTTCACTAATTCCAGCGTCATTTTGCCGGTATTGGTTACGGGATAAATATCCGTTGACTTCCATTTTTCATTGAATTCTTCGTTCAGCGAACTTTGTACGGGACGATACTCGAAGCCAATGCGATACTCTTTTCCTGAACCCATTCTTACGACATCTGCCGTCAATTTCAGGTTACCGTTTTTCAACTTTTCAGCACTTACCGTACGGAACTGCATGGGCGTCAGAGCCGCTTCTACATTTTTGAGTTTTACTACGATGGGATTAGGCCACTTGTGATTATTATAAATCCGCTGAGCCCGAACAACTGAGATTTTCAACCCTTCCGGCGTTTGCTCGAAGCGAGCCCGACCATCCACGTTAGGTTTATATTCCACGATATTACCCGTTTGTCCTAATACTGAAACTTCCGTATTCGCCGTTGCTTTTACCGAACGAATCAAGAATTCCCGACGCTCGCCGCGAGGCCAATCGGGCATGTTCGTTAAGTACGCATAAACGGTATTTTCGTCTTTCTTCTTCGTAAACCAGATGTCATTTTCCGTGCGAACAATCCAGGGGCGAACGTTATGCACCGCTTCCTGATTAATGAAATGCCAGGCTCCAATTTCCATCAAACGACCTTCCTGACCTTCGTTCAGATTGCCCCATTGAGTAGGTCCTACATTGAGTAGATAAGAACCCCCTTTTGCCCGTGATTCGATCAGAATGTTCAGTAACTCCGTGCCTGATTTATAGTGTTCATTGGTAGGCTTGTAATTCCAGGCTGTTCCCATCGTCATGTTGCTTTCCCAGGCCGTCACTAACGTCTCTCCAGGTAAATACTGCTCAGGTGTAGGTAAGGCTCCGCGAGTAATCAGACAGTTCGGCTGGTATTTCCAGACCGTTTCTTTAACCTCTTCTTTCAACACATCACTGTCAATAAAGAACAGGTCTACCGGACCATATTTGGTCATTAATTCCTTCGTCTGTTCCACTACGAATTTCTTGTACTGAGCCTGAAAGGGCTTCGCCTTCTCCCAGTGGTCATCGCGGGTAATGTCTTTCATGCCATTCTTGTAGGCAAAAACAAAATCTTCGGGCGAATAATAAAAACCAACGGCTAGCCCCCACTTCCGACAAGCGTCCACGTATTGCTTTACGATGTCCTTTTTGTAAGGCGTATTCATCACGTTGAAATCCGTGGTTTTGGTGTCCCACATGCAGAATCCGGCGTGGTGTTTGGTCGTGAACATGATGTACTTCATGCCCGCATTTTTTGCCAGCATCACGATCCTTTCAGCATCCCAGTCTTTGGGATTGAAGGTTTGAGGCAGTTCCTTGATGTAACGCTCCACATAATCCGGTGAAGCTCCCACGAGCGAGTGGCTGATGACGACGCCAAGCTGTGTATCCACGTTCCAGTGAATAAACATCCCAAAGCCCACATCTTTCAGCCACTCCTCACGTTCGGGCTTGTTATGGTTGGCACCAAAATTCTCAGTTTCCTGAGCGTAACCAGCCAGGGCAAATAAAAACAGGAAGAGGAAGCAGGATAATCGACGCATTATTAGTTTAGGGTTTAGGGTTTAGAGTTTTGTGTTGGGGATTTGTCAAGGTTACTATTCCGTTTTCTGAATAACTCAAAACTGCACTGGCAGTAACCCTAAACCCAAAACTCTAAACTCAATTCACAATCAGTTCATCCATCAAAAGCCAGGCCTTATTACCGGCTCCGTATTCGCCTGCGGGGACAATTCCTTTATTCTCCGCTTTGATTTTGACGAATCGGGCTCTGGTGGGCTGAAACTGTCCTTTGATTTCGTTGATTCCGTTTATTGGGAAGTCTTTGTGCTGATACACTTCCCGGTAATTTTTTCCGTCTTCTGAAACCAGCATGTGCAGGGCCGTAGGTTCCCAAAACCGCTGCCAGTGGTATTTTAAAACGTTGATGCTGATTACAGAAACCGTTTCCGTTTTCTGTAAATCCAGCCTCCACTCAGCATTCTCACCCAAGAATCCTAACCACTCGCCAGTGTTGTAACGAGCCGTTCCCTGAACACCATTGACCGCTACGAGTGAACTGGAGGGAATGAAGTTACCCTTCGGAGCCGTCGCCAGCAAAAGGGGCTTACCTGTGGATTTGGAAATGGTGAATGATTTTTCGAACACCCGGCCCTGCTGAACTTTACCCTGAAAAACCGCCGCTCTGATCGTCTGCGTTTTCGGGATGGGTAATGCTGAAGTATAGATCGAACTCGTCGCTTGTGGCTCACTTCCGTCGGTGGTATACCGAATGGTTGCCTGGGGTAAAGTGGTCTTTAACCGAAGCTGAATTTTCCCCGGTGCCGTCACTAAAACGGTGTCCGTAATTTCGTCGAAAACCTTCGCATAGTTTACCTTCAGTCGTTTAAGTAAAGATTCATTTTTCCGTAAGCGTCTTAAAAAATCGGTGTACGTTCGTCCCGTTTTCGGTGACCAGGCTATTTCGGCTACGGCCAGTGCCCGTGGAAAAATCATGTATTCGGCTTTGGCATCTGTCGATAAGTATTCACTCCAGACATTTCCCTGAACGCCCAGTAAATACGAGGCCTCTTCCTGAGTTAATGAATCAGGAACGGGTTCGTAACTATAGACCTTACTTAACGGCGTATACCAGGCAGCGGCTACTTGTTCCTGAGGATATAAAGATTGGTAGAAATCGAAGTAGACAAACATTTCGGGTGTCATAATGGCCTTATGCTTCTGACGCATGGCCTCGATACCTCCTTCGGTTCCCCGCCAGCTCATTACGGTCGCTCCGGGCGATAAGCCCCCTTCCAGAATTTCATCCCAACCAATGATTTCACGGTTTTTCGTCAACAGGTATTTCTCCATTCGTTGTATGAAATAACTCTGCAACTCGTGCTCATCTTTCAGCCCTTCGTGCTTCATCCGGGCCTGGCATTTCGGACAGCTTTTCCAGCGGGTCTTCGGACATTCGTCACCACCGATGTGGATGTACTTTGAAGGAAATAACTCGACAACTTCGTCCAGAACATGTTGTAAAAAAGTGAATGTGCTGTCGTTTCCTGCACAATACACGTCATCGAAAATCCCCCAGAAGGTAGCAGCCTGATAAGGCCCGCCCGTGCAACCCAGAGCCGGGAAAGCCGACAACGCCGCCAGTGCGTGACCGGGCATTTCGATTTCGGGAATGATGGTAATGTGGCGTTGGGCCGCATAACGAACGACCTCGCGGACTTCATCCTGCGTGTAATAGCCGCCGTATTTTTTGCCGTCGAAACGGTGAGGAAGTTCGCGTTTATGACCGATCAGCGTCTGACTGCGGAAGGCCGCCGTTTCCTGCAATTGTGGGTAACGCTTGATCTCGATTCGCCAGCCCTGATCGTCCGTCAGGTGCCAGTGAAAGGTGTTGAACTTATACTGAGCCAGCAGGTCAATATACTTTTTAATAAAAGGCACCCGGAACCAGTGGCGGCTGACATCCAAGTGCATACCCCGGTACGAAAACCGGGGATAATCCTTAATACTACAGGCAGGTAATCGCAGGTCGGAAGACTGACTAATCAACTGAACGAGCGATTGTACGCCATAGAACAGTCCGGCCTGATCGTGCCCGATCAATTCAATGCTTTTGGGTTGAATTCGCAGGTGATAACCTTCCGGCTGGGACACCTTCAGCGAATCAATTTTCAGGGAAATAGAGGCATTTGTAGAGGACACAGGCAAGGTAAATCCGGTCAACGAGCGGATTTGCTCCTGGGTCAGTTTCAGTAAAGCAGCCGGCACACCGGAATCGGACGAAAGTTTCGCTAAGGCCGTAAGCGTGAATTCGCCCGAGTTCCGGTGATAGGCTACCGGTTGAGGAATGAGCCCGCTTTGAGCGAACCCATTTCCAAAACCAATGAAGAAAAGTACTATGGTTACTAGGTATTTCATTCCTGAACTATTCAAATGAGTGAGGCCTCAAGGTAATACGCTGCCTACATTCACTCACTCATTCTATCATTCACTCCTTCAAAATTATTACTGCTTATCTAACCAGATTCGAGTCATAAACTCATTGGTTCCCTGGGCTGCCACTACTTTATAATAGTTTTCAGCGTTCAGGTTTTCTTCCGTTGCGGGGTATAACATTCGTCTGAAAATTTGTCCTCCGGTAATATTACCCGCGTAGTTATTCGGCACCAGAGCGGGGTAACCCGTACGTCTCCAGTTGAGGAATACTTCCTGAGAGTTAGGAAATACGGATACCCAGAACTGCGTATGAATTTGTTCCATCTGAGCCGCCACAGTGCCCGTTTTCAGAGCTTGTGCCGTTACATAAGCATTAATGTTTGCATCAGAGATAACACCATCGCTACCATACAACGACCACTGACGTAACGCTGCCCGAGTTCCTAAAGCATACAGGTTTGCTGCCGTTTCAGTAGTATACCAACCCCGAAGTGCTGCCTCTGCCAGATAGAAATTTACCTCTGCATTGGTTAATACCAACATAGGAGCACTTAACTTCAGAAGCGTATTCTGGTTAGGCTCTGAGTAGGTCACGAAATCGCTAGGTTTTGTGTTGGCAATGTTATGAGCCATACCTTTCTGAATGGAGGGGTCATTACTGGCTTTTCCATTCACGTATACCACGGAAATTACGGGCAAACGCGGATCATTCGTTGCTTTCAGGTAATCAATAAAAACCTTATCGTACTTGCCCCCTTCAGGGTTACTATTACCATTAGCCAGGATATAATCACTGTTCAACATCCAGTAAGCCAACGGATTTTGATTAATGATCTGTCCAGAAGCCAGATACGAGATTTTAGCCAGATCCGCATCATCACGAATAACGCCACCTGCAATCGCCTTCTTCACCCAGGTCTCAGCCAGCGTACTATTGGCTTTAGTCATTCGCATACCCATGCGTAACATCAGAGAGTACGCAAATTTTTCCACTTCGTCAGGTCTCCACCATAAATCATATCGGCGGCACCAAACGTCGTCTTCGTCGCATCAAACATGCCTACTGCTGTTTCTAACTGAGCCAGAAGATCGGTGTAGATGCTTTGTTGTGAATCGTAAACGGGCTTGTAATTACTCGATACGTAACCAAGAGCAGCCTCTTTATAAGGAATATCACCGTATAAGTCGGTAACTTTTGAGAAACAGTACACCTGCCAGATTTTAGCAATAGCCAGTTTATTAACTAGAGCTGGATCTTTCTCAAAAGCTCGTACGATTTCGCCCATTTCATTGAGCTCTTTCGTATAGGCACTACTAAATACCGCATAGGGGGCCGTTCCCTGATTAAAAATGTATTTAGAGCCCCAACCTGCCACGTCATTGTAGCTGGTCGTGTATTGCATGGTGCCTTGTAAACCCGTGATCATGTTTCCTACGGCATCATACTGAGCTTTCGTAAATACATAATCTCCGTTGATCGTACTGGAAGCATCCGGGTTGGTATTCAAGGCCTCAAAGCCTTTGTCGCAGCTTTGCAATGCGGTCAATACCAGTAAACAGGCATATATTTTATAGAATCTTTTTTTCATCGTAGTCGGTAATTAGAATTTCAAGAGAAGATTCAAACCATAACTTCTGGTTCTGGGCAAGCCAATCGATTCAAAACCTTGGTTCGAACTGTTCGTAAAGCTTTGCTCAGGGTCAAAATTGTCCGTGTTCTTATACAGCGTCAGAATATTCCGTGAAACAAATGAGATGCTGGCTGACTGAAGTTTCAGGAGTTTGAAGTTTTTTACCGGAATGTTGTAGCTCACCATGGCCTGACGAAGCTTAACAAAGCTGGCATCATGCAGGAAAAGTTCCGTGTAATTTTTATCATTGTCATAATAAGGACGCAGATTTTCCTTAGCAATCGTCTTCGTAAAGGCATCTCCACTTGCCGTCACACCCGTTACCGTCAAGCCATTTTCACGACCGTCAAGGGTTCTTTTCAGTTTACCCATTCGGTTCGCATATACCTCTAATACAGAGAAGATTTTGTTACCGAACTTACCATCAAGGAGGAAGTTAAACGAGAAGTTTTTGTAATGAAATTCGTTAGTTAATCCCATCGTTAACGGAGGTACCCCTTTGCCTAATTCATGCAGATTTGATTTTAAAGCATAACCCGTCGTTGGATCGTAGATAATGTTACCATTCGCATCCCGCTGACGAGTCGTACCCACGATTGTTCCGTACGAACGGCCTTCAATCGAGTTGATGTAAGCCCAGTTTCCTACCGATGTAGCCATTTGTAAAGACGTAATACCATCCGCCAGTTTGATTACTTTACTGTCGTTATAGGCTACGTTATAGCTGATGTCCCAACCGAAATTTTTCCGACGAATAGGGCTATACGTTACTAAGGCTTCAATACCCTTGTTACTCATCTTACCTACGTTCATGTACACCGAATTATAGCCAGATGTTTCGCTGATGCTCGTCTGCACGATGTCGTTGGTAGTAGAACGGTTATAATACGTCAGGTCTAACCCTACCCGGCGGTTCAGGAATTGTAAGTCAACCCCCACTTCATAAGTGGTAGAAGTCAAAGGTTTCAGCCCTGCATTGGTAATAGCCGTACTGGTTACGTTCTGCAAGGGTTGTCCTGAACTAGGTACCATTGAATACGTCAGATTAATGGCATAAGGATCAGGCGTAGCCCCCCCTACCTGAGCCCAGGAAGCCCGAATCTTGGCAAAGTCAATCGCCCGGGGTAATTCTACTGCCTGCGACAGAACGAAGCTACCACCAATGGATGGGTAAAAAATGGAGTTGTTTTTAGGACTCAAAGTAGAGAACCAATCCTGACGACCCGTCATGGTTAAGAACGCAATGCCTTTGTAATCTAAATCTAATGATCCAAATACCGAGTTCGTACGTACTCTCTGATTCAGCGGAGTAGTAGTGATCGTTCTTAAGTTCGTAGAGCTGTAGAAGTAAGGAAGTACGTAGTTACTACCCGCAATATTGATTTGGTTGTAGTTATAATCACGACGGTTTGCTCCAACAAGAGCCGACAGACCAATAGTAGAAGCAATCTTGGTATTATAGTTTGCCGTTACCATTGCATTGGTTTCGCTTACGTCGGTCTTCAGTTCGTTATACTCGCCGTTAGGAACGTATAAAGTTCCAGTCGGAAGGATGTATTTATACTGATAGTTGAAGAAGTCGCGGCTAACCGTTCCCTTCACATACAGGTTATCCAGAATGTTGTAAGTCAAACCAAACTGACCGATAAAACGGTTCTTCGTATCGTTCTGCTTGTATTTATTGATAACGAAGTAGCTATTGGAAGCAATGGAAGCATCATTCCAGGCAATTTCATTATTGTTTGCATCATACCCTGGAGCCAGCCAGCGAATATCTGAGGTATTACCAATCATATAAGGAGTCCAGTTGGGATTTCCCAAAGCATCCCCCGCTCCCGTTTTGTTGTTGTTAGCTTCGATGGTGTATTGAGCCAAGGCCTCTACCGCAATTTTAGGTCCAAATCGGCCATTCAAGTTCAGGTTACCCGTTTTACGATTATAAGTCTGCGTTGGCAATATTCCTTTAGCGTCCAGGTCAGATACGGAGAATCGATAGTTAACATTCTCATTTCCACCATTGACGGCTAACGTATTAGTAAAAGTCTTACCCGTCTGATAGAAGTTTTTCAGGTTATTCCGCTGGGCAACGTAAGGATGAGTTAAGCCATCAGCGGCTACGAAATCAGAACCATCAATTTTAGCACCCCAGGAACGACGACCCCAGGCAATGCCCTGAGCCTGCGTAGTTGGTTTTGCTGCTCCGTCTCCTTGTCCGTATTCGTACTGCCAATCAGGCACAACGGCGATGCTTTCTGTGGTGAACGTTGAATTGAAGTCGACACCAATGCCTTTTTGAGCACGCCCTTTCTTGGTGGTAATCAAGATAACCCCGTTAGCAGCCCGTGAGCCGTATAAAGCAGCCGCAGTACCACCTTTCAAAACACTCATGCTTTCAATATCGTCGGGGTTAATTCCGCCAATCCCATCGCCGCGGTCCACGTTACCCTGCCCACCGTTGGCTGTCGCACTTCCACCAGGAGTAGTGTTATCAATCGGCATCCCGTTAATTACATAAAGGGGCTGGTTCGCTCCCGTTAATGAACCATTCCCACGAATAATAATACGGCTCGACCCGCCAGGTCCTGTCGAAAGACCTGTGGCATTCACCCCGGCAATTTTACCAGAAAGGGCATTGGCTACGTTGTTTTCACGAGCCTGGGTAAACTCAGAGCCTTTCACTTCCGTTACCGAATAAGCCAGAGCTTTTTTATCCCGCTGGATACCTAAGGCCGTTACGACTACTTCGTTCAGGCTTTTGGTATCTTCTTTCATGGCCACTTCCAGATTCGTCCGTCCGCCAACGGCTACTTCTTGTGACAGAAATCCTACATAAGAGAATACTAATGTTGCATTTTCAGCCGCCATCAGGGTAAACTGTCCCTGAGCGTCAGTAACAGTTCCTTTGGTAGAACCTTTCTCGACAACCGTAACGCCGGGTAACGGAGCTCCGTCACCAGCATTGGTTACTTTTCCGGTGATAGTCTGGGCTATCGCAGGAATTCCGATGAGCCAGAAGAAAGCAAAGAGCCTTCCGAAACGGCCAGGAAAACAGGAGGGTAGAATTTTCATAGAAGTACAGGATAAGGATTTTCCAAATGGACTTGCCAGGTTAATCCGCATAACTTGCAAGCTATTTGCATTTTTTGCGAAATATAGGCACTTATTTATCGACTTTGCAAATAAAATTTTACAAAACGACCATTATCATGCATTATCAATCATAAAATATTACTTTTACAGCATTATTAATTGCAAAACATGCATTTTTAGATATATTACAATACTATTAATGCTTTTTAAGATTCAGGAATTTCACTAGTAGCCAGCAAACGGTAGCCACTCCCTGCTGATTTTTTTTACCTTTGTTTATTCAACAGTAATCCACTTAACGAATGTCAGTCGTTTTCTTAAAAGAAGACCGTAAGGATCTGATTATAAACCAAGTGAACCTTCATACCCGTATCACCCTTACGGATTTAGCCAATACCCTTAATGTTTCGGAGGATACCATTCGCCGGGATATTAATGACCTGGCCGACGAGGGAAAATTGATTAAAATACGGGGTGGAGCGATGTCTAAGGCTTATCACTACTCTTCGCAACCCGTAGAGAGTTACGCCCATGACAGCAAAAAACTCATTGCAGAAAAAGCAGTTTCCTTATTAAAAGACGGAATGCTGGTTTTGATGGGCGGTGGTACGACCATTCGGGAGTTTATCAAGATGATCCCGAATGAGCTGAAAGCTACTTTCCTAACGGTCAATCCATTAACAGCCGTAGAATTACTGGATAAGCCAAATCTGGAAATTATAATGATTGGCGGCCCCATTTCCCGCTACAGCCAGATGGCCGTGGGCGGCGACGTATATCAACGATTGTCAGAGATTCGCGTAGACCTGTGTATCATGGGAACCAACGCATTAGACGCTAAAGAAGGGCTAACCGATTCAAACTGGGAAACAGTACAGGCCAAGAAAGCCATGATTCGTGCCTCCGAAAAGATTGCAATTCTTGCAATATCTGAGAAAATGAACAGTGTTATGTCCATGAAAGTGGCAGATCTGCGAGAAATCGATTACCTGGTTACCGAACTTTCGCCCGAATCCAGTCTTCTGGCTCCTTACCAAACGGGCAAGACGCTGGTGATTTAGTTGTTAGTGATTAGTTGTTCGTTTTAGAGATAAAATGACATCGCATTACGTACTTTTTAACAACCAGCAACCAATGACTAACAACTCTCATTACCATTTGCTTTATAACAAAAGTGGCCTGTGAAACCAATCACAGACCACAGTAAAGTTCCTAACAACCCTCAACCCATCACTAAGCACTCTATCTACTCCGCCAGTTGATAAATACAGGGCAGGTTCCGGCCAAGACCGTCGTAATCCAGTCCGTAGCCCAGCACGAACTTATTTTCAATCGCAAAGCCTACATACTTCAACGTTACCGGAATGCGGGTCGCTTCGGGCTTGTGAAGCATTGTCGCAATTTCAATGGAACGGGGCTTTTTCGCCGTTACCTGACCCAGTAACTCCGCCATGGTATGACCCGTATCTACGATGTCTTCGATAATAACTACATCACGACCGCTGATTTCTTCGCTTAAACCCAGGATCTGCTTCACTTTTCCCGTCGTGCCTGTACCTTCGTAGGAATTAAGGCGAATGAACGTAATTTCGCAATCGATCCTGATGTTTTTCATCAATTCGGCCACAAACAGAAACGAGCCATTCAGCACGGCAATCAATAAGGGACACCGCCCCGCATAATCGTGATCAATCTGCTCGGCTAGCTTCGCAATTCGTGCTTCCAGCGTTTCCTGATCAATAAAAATGTCAAAATGTTTATCGTGAATCTGTATCACTTGAGTTGGGATTAGGGAAGTACGTTTCAGGTTTGCTTTCGTTTGAAAGTTTGAGTACATAAAGACTGCCTTTCCACGGGGCAAACAAGAATTACTTCAGGGAGAAACCAATAAAACCGTACGCTTTCCTTTACCTGAAGGCTCGCTGATCTTCAAAGGAAAAGTCAATTTTTCATTCATTGAAAACCCAAAATTAGCTTTCCTATCTTTGTAAGTGTCAAAACGAAAAAAATTCAGATTAAATTTAAACGACTTTTTAATAATTGCCGTTGATCTTACCACAGCTACTCTGTAACGTACAATCCCGTGAGAGCTTTTTTCAAAGCCATGAAAATCAATTTAGTAACCTTTTTCTTAGTCCTAATTACCCTTACTTCTTCGGCACAATCCTGGTTTGAAACGGCGGAGAAAAATGAGCAGGCCCGCTCGGGTGGAATGCTGCTGAAACGCACCGAAGTGCAGATCGAAGCGACCGACGCGATTAACGCTATGTATAACTATAACTTTCCGGAAGCCCTGAAGGAGTTTGGTTACCTGCGGGCTCGTTACCCTGAGCATCCGCTCCCCTATTTCCTGTTTGGCTTGGCAGAATGGTGGAAAATCGTTCCGAACACGGATAACGATATGTACGATGCGAAGTGCGAGTTATTCATGGACGAAGCCATTGAAAAAGCCGAAAAATTGTATGATCAGGGTGGGAATCAGGAAATTGAAGCCAGTTTCTTTCTAGCCGCCTCGTATGCCTTCAAATCCCGAATGTACGCTGAGCGGAAAAAATGGCTTAAAGCGAGTAATGCCGGAAAAAACGCATTGAAGTATTTTGAAAAATGTAAAGGTCACGAAGATTTTTCTCCCGAAATGGCCTTCGGCGACGGTCTGTATAATTATTACCGACAATGGGTACCGGAAAATTACTCGGCTTTAAAACCCATTTTCTGGTTTTTCCACGAGGGTGATAAGAAAAAAGGAATCGGTCAGTTGGAATGGGTTTCTCGCAATGCCTTTTACAGCCGAACAGAAGCTCAATACTTTTTACTTCAGATTTATGCTTCTGAAAATCAGCACGAAAAGGGGTATCAGTTGGCTCGTTATCTGCACATCACCTATCCCTGGAATCCCTATTTTCACCGCATGTATGCCCGCGAATGTTTCGTAACGGGGCATATTAACGAAGCCGATGTGGCATCGAAAGCCATCCTGGAACGCTATGACAACCGTCAGTTTGGCTACGAGCCTGTCAGTGGTCGTTATGCCGCGTATATTCTGGCGTATTACAATCACTTTTTCTATCATAATATTCCGGCAGCAAAAGAGTATTACAAACGCACAATTGCTTTTGCGGAAATGAATGGAGCTACCGAATCGGGTTACCATACGTCGGCTCTCTTGAACCTCGGAAAAATTGCTGATGGCGAAGGAAATCTGGAGGAAGCGAAGCACTATTACGAAAAAGTGATCCGTTTTGCGGACAAGAAAACGTCTCAGCGAGCCGAGGCAAAAAAATTGCTGGACAATAATCGCAAACGCCAGAAAGAGCAACGCAAAAAGAAGTAGTGGAACATCCTTTTCTACTATGCTTTCATGAATGTATTAGCGATTGGTGATATTCACGGACGAACCAACTGGCAACAAGCCCCAATAGCCGCAGCGGATAAGGTCATTTTCATGGGCGATTACGTTGATTCCAAAGAGTTTTCGGATGAACAGACGGATGAGGTTTTAAAGCAAATTGTAGCTTTAAAAGAAGCCGAACCGGAGAAGTTTGTGCTGTTACTGGGAAATCACGACGTGGCTTATCTCCATTATCCAGAACATCCCTGCTCGGGTTTTCGGTTTTACATGCAAAAGAAATGGACGGCTTTTTACCGGGAGCATCAGTCGGCTTTTCAGGTCGCTTACCAGCTTGATCATTATTTGTTTACGCACGCGGGGGTATCCCGTCTCTGGGCCCGTAAGCATGGTATTAAAGGCGACCATTTAGCAGATACCTTGAATGCCTTACAGGAAACGGCTGCGGGTCGGGAAGCCTTGTTTGAGTGCGGAGCCATTCGCGGCGGAAATCCGGGTGCTACGAGCGGGCTAGTCTGGGCCGACCAGCGGGAGACGGCAGGGCATTATATATCAGGTTTTCACCAGATTGTCGGTCATACACCTTTACCCGAAATTCGGAAATACGGAGACGAAGAAAGTTCGATTACTTATATCGATGTATTAGGCAAAACGGTTGACTTCTGGGAACGAACGTTTTAAGGGGTAAGTAGTTGTTAGTTGTTAGTTGTTAGTTGTTAGTTGTTAGTTGTTAGTTGTTAGTTGTTAGTTGTTTATCAAATAAATTTATTCCTCAAAAAAGTCTCTAGTTTACCGCTGCCAGCGGCATAAGCGAACTACCTCTTCAGCAAAACTGAATGTGTTTGGCTGGCAGCAAGCAGTACAAAAGATATATCTTACTAATACCTCATTCAAAAAAAGGAACAAAATCCGGTGATTTTGTTCCTTTTAAGTTCTTGTAATAAGAGAATAATATACTTTTTTGTTGTAAAATATTACCTGTCAATCCAACTCCTGACAACCGTAGCGGCAGTTGCTAACAACTATCAACTACTTATTCTGAAAGATTCACTTTGCTTTTGATAGCCTCGGGCAAGGACGCTTTCGGCAGAATAACATTGATGGTATTCAGGTCAAAATAGGGTTCAGAAACGTAGATGTATCCTTTGTAGGGTCCTGTTTTGTCACCCCATGAATTCTTCACTAAATAGAAATTCTTTCCCGTTGCGTTAGTGCCCATTCCGGCAATTTGCATGAGGTGGTCGTCCACGGTAATCTGACTGTCGAATAACTGCTGACGAAACGACTGATCAATTTTTTTCTCGCTCACATCCGGCGAATCGGCTTTGTCACTTTTATCAATTACGGCTACCGCAAAACCTTTGTCTTGTTTGAAACCCAGATTACTAATATCAGCATCCCACATGATGGTATACCCCTGACTGAGCGACTGTTTTACTGCGGCAGTTAAGTCTTCCAGCGGTACGTTCAGGTAACGTTGGTTAGCCCAGTTATCGGGAATTTCCAGTACGAAAGACTTGTAAAAAGGATGATGCGTAAAGCTGGTCAGGCTAACGTAATCGTTGGGATTAAACTGCAATACCTGATCCGCAAATTCGCGGGGCGTATAGGTTTTTCCTTTATAGTCAAATGAGGCAGGCACTGTTCCGAATTTTTCATCCAGAATCTTCGTATAGCCCTCTTCCCAGTTCGGGTCAATGGGTGACTTTTTCATGACCTCTGCCAGATAGGCTTTCAAATCTTTTACCAGTTTCCCATGGCTATGATTCGTCTCGCCATTTTTCAAACCGGAATACACCGATTCAGGAACGGCACCGTATAAAGTAATGGCGTTCAGCACATCGTGACCCAGCCCCCCTTCATCAAACTGAGCTTTTCCCTGCCGACGCACGTAATTACGAGCTTTTTCAAGGTAAATATTCCGAACGGTAAACATCTCCGAAATATCAAATTCGCCGAGATTTTTCCGCAGACACTCCGATTCGATCATTGCTGTTGACGAAAAGCACCAGCAAGTACCTGTTCCTCCCTGATTTTTAACGGAAGTTACCTGAGACTGTTGAGTAGTTCTTAGCCCCAACTCAGGTGACTGAGCGAAGGCAGTGAAGGAGGTTATGGAAAGAAAACCTACGCTGAACAGGGTTCGTGTATAATGAGTCATGGCATTGATCGCTAAGAATTGGCAGGTAATTTCGAAATTTTTCACCAGCCGGGCAACCCTTCACGTATATTCCGCATTTCGCCCTGTGTAAATCAACCACCCATGCATCTATCTGATCTGCTGGCCCGGTGCAGGGCTCACGATGTCAAAGCTCAGCGTTTGTTATATGAACGCTACGCAGGTCGGCTGTTTCGGGTCGCTCAGCGATACATGAAGGATCGGATGGAGGCGGAAGATATGCTGGTTTCAGCCTTTCAGAAAATTTTTGAACATCTGAAAAAGTTTGAATACAAAGACGAAGCCGCCACCTGGGTATGGATGAAAACCATTCTGGTGAATCAGTGTCTGATGGAGCTACGACGCTCGGCCAATTTTACAATGGTGCCTGAAAATGAAGCCGCTGAGCAAACTTTTACCTATAGCATCATCGAAGAAATAGCCGCTGAAACGATTCAGAAGCTCATAACGGAGTTACCCATTGGTTATCGAACGATTTTCAATTTAGTAGCCCTCGAAGGGTATACTCACATGGAAGTGGCCAAGCAGCTTCAGATTTCGGAAGGAACATCGAAATCGCAATTAAATAAAGCCCGTCAATTATTACAGAAAAAACTTCAAGCCCTTGGTTATGCAGCACAAACTCGATGAGCAGATCCGGCGGCGGCTGGAAGATTTATCCGATGATTCTTTTGATCTGGAAGGGGTCTGGAAGCGTATAGAAGAGCCAAAATCTTCTCAGAAATGGTACTGGCCCATTCGCATAGGCGTGGCGGCAGCGTTGGGAATTTGTATGGGCTATTTTATTCATCAACCCATTGAAAAACATCATTCGCAGGAAGCAACCGTTACAATTACTCCAAAAGAGCCGGTTCGTACGCCTGAAAAAACGCAAGTTCCCCCCATTCCATCCGTAGATACTACAACTGAAATTATTGAAAAAGCTCCTGTAACCCAACAGGCTCAAATTACTCAAAAAATCAATTTTGAGATTCCTATTACTTTAGATTCGCTGCCTGTAGTTCAACCTTCAACTTTTATTCCATCCACAGATGTACCCGTTATTGTTCAGAAAAATCAGGCAGAAAGCTTTGAAGCCACCGTTACCCTGACTATTCCCGAGCCTCAGCAGGAAACGCAGCTTCGGAAAAAATCCATCCTGGCCCGCATTTTCGGTTCGGAGAAAAAATCCGATCAACGTCCGCAGTGGAAAGACTTCAAATCTCCGGCTGCTCTCGGAAAAGCTAAAGTCGATTCCTCAAAAATCAAACCTTAACTCACGCCCTTTTTCTATCATGAAACGTCCATTTCTTACAATGGTACTGGGACTGCTATGCTCCTTACCTACTCTCGCTACTCCCGTAGATTCCATTCTGGTTCGGATTGGTCCCAAATCAAAAGTATTATTTTACAGTCCCAGTAGAGAAGAATTAAAAAAGCTGGAAAATTATGACTGGAATACCATTCTTAAAGACCTCAATGCCCGCCTATCTGAAACGACGCGATCCGAACCTCGCCAGCATTACATTGATTTGAGTGGAAAGAGTTTTCTAAGTGACAGTAGTTTGCGAAGTGTCAATTCGTTGGTTAAGGTGAGTCAGCAGGAACGTGATCAGGCAGCTTTGGTTACTACTAAAAAGTTGAAAAGCAACCTTGAATTTATTGCTCAGTCCCTCTCCTTCCGCTTTGGTTTCGCCGATTTTGCCAACATTCCCGCAGACAGGCCGAATTCTTGGTTTGGATTATATCAAACGATGTATCAAAGTCAATTGAGTCGATCTTATAACTACGCCGTTGGTGTATCTATGTATTCAGGTTTAATTCAGAAAAAGGATTGGTCCTTCGTTTTACGATGGGGGGCAGAAGTTGACATAAAACGGTATTTTTGGAATCGATCCTTTACGCAACCTGTAAATAAAATCACCACCAATATCAGTACGCTTCAGGCTCCTATCGTCCCAACCATAAGGTTTTATGATTCCTCAGGAAAGCTTAATTATTCTTACGGCTTTGGATTTTATGCAGGTTTTCAGGTAGCTATTAAGGATCGGCTTATTGCTAAATCGGAGGGCATTGATTATACTCTTCGCAACGAATATAATAAAGCTTTCAAATACGGTTTGATCTTAAATGCTGGCTATAAGAAATTTGGTTTTTACGGACAATACGAATTAGGGAGTAAAAGAGAGTATTTATTGAATCGAACTTCCAGAGATCTCTATCATTATCGTACCAGCTTTGGCAATCCTCCTAAAACTATTTCCTTCGGCATTACTTACAACGGCTTTTAATCCCTCAGCTACTTCCATAGCCCCCAACAATTTATTATCTTTGACTATGCTTTCAGGGAACGGACTTAGTTCGTTCCCTCTTTTTTCCTTATTGCCATGTTCGAAGATATCACGAAAGGCCTTAATGAGCCTCAGGCTCAGGCTGTTTTACATACCGAAGGCCCCCTGATGATTATTGCCGGAGCAGGTTCGGGCAAGACTCGGGTACTTACCCAGCGTACGGCTCATCTCATCAAAAAGGGGGTGGATCCTTTTTCCATTCTACTCCTGACCTTCACCAACAAAGCCGCCGGAGAAATGCGGGCCCGGATTGAAAAGGTAGTAGGAACTGGAGCTCGGGGCATCTGGATGGGTACGTTCCACAGTGTCTTCGCGAAGATTCTGCGTTTTGAAGCGAAGTCGCTGGGTTATACCTCCGACTTTTCAATTTATGATACAGATGACTCCAAGTCCTTGCTCAAATCCATTATTAAGGAACGAGGGCTGGATGATAAAATTTATAAACCTAACGTCGTTTTTAACCGAATTTCCGGGGCCAAAAACCGGCTGGTTTCGGCGGATGCCTACATCGCTGATCCTATTATTCAGGCGGATGACGCGGCAGCCCGCTTGCCTGAAATTGGTCGGTTGTATAAGTTATACGTAGATCGTTGCTTCAAGGCCAATGCCATGGACTTTGACGATCTGTTATTCAATACCAATGTTCTCTTTCGGGATTTCCCGGAGGTGCTTAATAAGTATCAGCACCGTTACAAGTACGTAATGGTGGACGAGTTTCAGGATACCAACGTTTCTCAATACCTGATTACCCGGAAACTAGCAGCCATTCATGAGAATATCTGCGTGGTGGGTGACGATGCTCAGTCAATTTATGCCTTCCGGGGAGCCAACATTCAGAACATTCTCAACTTTGAGAAAGATTACCCGGATCTGACTACGATTCGTCTGGAACAGAACTATCGTTCGACGAAAATTATTGTTGAAGCAGCGAACTCGGTCATTGCCCGTAACAAACGGCAGTTACGCAAGGAAGTTTTCACAGAAAATGAAAACGGTAATCTCATCGAGGTTATTAAAGCCGCTTCCGACGTAGAGGAAGGTCGATTGGTAGCCACATCCCTGTTCGAAGAAAAACTGAATCACGGTCTCAGTAACAACGATTTCGCGATTCTCTACCGCACTAACTCGCAGTCGCGTTCGTTCGAGGAATCGCTTCGCAAACTGAATATCAAATACCGGATTGTCGGTGGATTATCCTTCTACCAGCGTCGGGAAATCAAGGACTTACTGGCCTATCTTCGCTTCACGCTCAACCAGAGTGACGAAGAAGCCTTCAAACGAATCATTAATCTGCCCAAACGTGGCATCGGCGATCAGACCATTGCGAAAATTGCCGTTACCGCTGCCGAACAGGCTATTCCAGTTTGGGAAGTTGTCGCTAATATTCAGCAGTATAACACGGGCCGTTCGGGCTCGGCTATTGAAGGCTTCGCCGATCTAATTAAGTCATTTAAGTTGCTCATTGATACCAAGGATGCTTACGAAGTGGCTAGTCACGTCGCGAAAGCATCAGGCGTGTTGAAGGAGTTATATGATGATAAAACCGTCGAAGGGCTCAGCCGTTACGAAAACGTACAGGAATTATTGAACTCCATTAAACAGTTCGTAGACAATCCCGAAAACGAAGATAAATCGCTCGGAGCGTTCCTACAGACCGTTTCTTTGTTAACCAACGCTGATCAGGAAGACGAGGACGGTGATAGTGATCGGGTAACGCTGATGACCATTCACCAAGCGAAAGGACTGGAATACAAAGTCGTTTACATTGTTGGTTTAGAGGAAGATTTATTTCCCAGCCAGATGATGTTACAGTCAAGCGAGGATCTGGAAGAAGAGCGGCGTTTGTTTTACGTAGCGATCACCCGGGCCGAAAAACGTCTGTATCTGAGTTATGCTGAAACCCGCTACCAATACGGTCGACTGAAACCCTGTGAGCCTAGCCGGTTCATGGATGAAATTGATGAAAAATACGTTCGCATCAGTCGGCAGGCCGCTCGGCGTATGGCCGAGGCTCAGCGAAATTCCGATCGCCCAACCCCAGCAGCTTTCCTTCGGAATGTAGCCAATCGGGCGGCTCAGAACGGGGGTTCTCAGGCTAAAACACCTCCTACCCGTTCTAATACGCCTATTTCAACGCACGTACCGAGCAGTGATTTTAAAGCTTCAGATCCTAGAAACCTAGCTTCTGGTCAGCGGGTAGAACATCAAAAATTCGGTTTTGGCGTAGTAAAATTAATTTCCAACGATCAGAACGGAGCGAAGGCCGTCATTCAGTTTGATAGTCAGGGAGAGAAAACGTTATTACTCAGCTTCGCTAAACTGCGAATTGTAGAATAAAAAAACACGGGAGGCCGCCACCTCTCGTGTTCAAAAAGCTTTTCTTTACAAAAAAGCCAGGCACAAAAATGAGCATTTCTTCAGAGTAAATTTCTGATTATTGTCAGAAAAGTGCCAATTTTCAATTTCAGGGAAGCATCGTCCGCTTACGAATTCGACTTAAGCTATCAGGATGAATACCCAGATAAGAAGCCATGTCTTTAATAGGTATTTGTTGAACAATATTGGGTGATTCGTTCAACAAGCTTTCATAATTTTCTTCTGCTGTCATGGTTAACATTTTGATTTCTTTCTGAAGTTTGTCAACCAGACGATTTTCAATCAGTCGACGCACCAGCTTTCCGCGGAATCGGAACCCTCTAGCCACTGCCGCATTGCTCCAAGGGGTAAACGAATCACCGTGCTAGGTACTAAGGTTTGTATACATAAGGTAGAAGGCTTCTGTGTGGAAAGCGAGATAAAAGAGCTAAATGCCTGCTTTTCAAAAATGAAGTCCAGACAAACTTCACGGTCATTTTTTTCTGTAAATAGGCGAACCAGCCCTTTTTCTAGAAAATACATGTATTGTTCCATCTGCCCGTATTCCAGAATAATTTCCTTCTTTTTGAACGTCACCCTCTGTAAATGGGTAGCTAAAAAAATCCAGTCTTCTTGAGAAAGCTCATACGTGGAATTAAGCATTTCTTCCAGCCAGGCGGGTACAGTAATCATATAATTAGCGGGTATGGATAAGGTTTTCCGTTGGGGTGAACTAGATACCAAGTTATGCGATTAATCGGAATTATTTTCAGCACTAATAAGTTAAGAAATTAGTCTAAAATTATTTTGTGTAACGGCATATATTTAAAAAATAAACAAACCGATTATGGCTCTTCCTATTCGTATTGATATTGTCTCTGATGTTGTTTGTCCTTGGTGTTATATTGGAAAAAGAAGGCTGGAGTCAGCCTTACAAACCCTGGGCGAAGAGGTAAAGGCAGAAATTGTTTATCACCCTTACGAACTTGATCCGAGTGTTCCTAAACAAGGTATTTCTTTTTCAGAACACATGGAAAAGAAATTCGGTCCGGGACGCTCCGAAAGTATGTTTCAACGCGTAGAACAGGTTGCCAATGAAGTAGGTCTTGATTTTGATTTCAGTCAGCTTCCTAAAGCCATTTCAACGTTTGATCTGCACCGTTTATTAACCGTAGCATACGAACGCGGCAATCAGGCAGAAACCAAAGAAGCTTTATTGAAAGCCTATTTTGTAGACCGAATTGATTTAACCCAGGAAGCCGTTTTATTACAGGTGCTGGAGTCGGCGGGTTGGGACAAAAAAGAAGCCCTGGAGATTTTAAAATCAGACATCGCCCGTGATTCTGTAGAACAGGAAATGAATTATTTTCGTCAGTTAGGCGTGACAGGGGTTCCTTTTTTTATTCTCAATAATAAATACGCTTTATCAGGGGCTCAGCCCAGCGAAACGTTCGTAAATGCCCTACGGCAGGTAATCGAAGAGTCTAAACCACAAGTTATTGCTCAGGCTGATAGCTGTGATTTAGGTTCAGGTGAATGTTAATCATTTAGTTAGTTATTCATTCATAAATACCCTCCTTATAAAATCACTATTTGTTTTATAAGGAGGGTATTGCTTTTAGAGGATCAGCATTGCCCCTTTCTATACCAACGGAAGTATAACCATAACCCTTTCATCGATGGCCTAAAGATTTGGTAGAACCTATAATCTGCATGAGTAAACCAGCTTTTTCGATCATTCAGCCCAGACGTATAGAGAGCGTAGTCCATCTTTAAATACGTTATCCTACTAGCCAGGCTCTAATTGACTGCAGTTTTGAAAGTTCACTACTACCCATTTGTTAACTTTTAGTTGGAACTAGAAAAATTTCTTCAGCCTTTTTATAACTTAAGTATAAATTTCCATTATATAGCACATAATAATAAGCAATTGTATTCATTTTTAATTACTTAGCAGTTGCTGTTTTTTATCTTCATATAAATCTGTATTATTGTATCAATATACCTAGCTAAACTGTATTTTTATGAGAGGTCATCCATCTTACATGGGCCTGTGCTGGTTTCAACCCTGGCGTAATAATCATGGGTTAAATGCTATTTCTTGATTAAGCAAGATTACCAGACACATCGGTATTAGCTCTTCTTTATGCATTACTTTCGTGCAATTTTCAGCCTATTAACCTCTGTATATGTTAATTATTCAAGTCTTGTTTAATTGCATATTCTAATCTACTGATCATGCCAAACCCTGATTATCTACCTCTAAATCCATATTTGATACATTCCTCTTGTAACCTTCATTAACATCCTCATAAATTATTATTAGGCTTTCCGTCATTAGCCTTATCTAACGCTCTAACATCTGTTATACAGCCAATAACTTTATTTTTAAATGGGAGTGGCTTAAGCTCTTTTCTCATTTTAAAAAACCTGTTTTATCCGCCTAGCCTTATGTTCCAGTCTCCACTATTATTTATTTTCTACGCTTTACTTACGGCTATTACTACGGCCTGGATCATTCAGCGTTGGTTTCCTTCTTCACAGGAAAGCGGGCGATATCAGTCCATCGATGGGTTAAGAGGTTACCTAGCCTTTTCTGTTTTCTTACATCATACTTATTGTTGGCGAGTTTACCTCCAAAAAGGACAATGGCAAATTCCTGAGTCCAGATTATTCGCTGGCTTAGGAGCCCATAGTGTCATGCTTTTTTTCATGATAACAGGCTTTTTATTTTTTTCTAAACTAAAAGATAGTAAAAGGCAATCTATAAACTGGTTTCATTTTTATCAGGGGCGGCTACTTAGATTAGGTCCTGTGTATCTTTTAGCAATAAGTTTTCTCTTCCTATTAGTTGCATTCCTATCTCAAGGGGAACTTCATGATTCCTTTTTTAGTGTAACTACTCAATGTGTAAACTGGGTTCTCTTTACACTTTATGAAGCTCCGTATATTAATCAGGTTCATGATACTCTGCTCATTTTAGCAGGGGTAACCTGGACTTTAGTTTATGAGTGGTTGTTTTATAGTATGCTACCTTTAATTGGATTTCTATTTTTCAAGGTTAATGTACCACGAGTAGTACTAATTTTAGCAACCGGATTAAGCATTTCAATAGCTGCTACCCACTACGTTGACTATGTTCTGATAGCTGCCTTTCTTATGGGACTTCCAGCAGTATATTTAGTAAAAAAATCTGAATTTAAACTATTCGCTAGGAGTAAGCTAGCCACACTTATAATTCTTGGATGCTACGGAGCAGCTATTTCTCTAAGGAATCCCAACCCATTGACCACCTTACTTTTACTTTCAATAGTATTTACCCTTATTGCTTTGGGAAACGACATTTTTGGATTATTAACCAGATCTTTTTCGTTATTTTTAGGTCAATGTACATATGTTATCTATTTATTCCATGGATTTTTTATTTACGTCGTATTTAAATTTTTATTAGGTTTTGATAAAACTAAATATTTATCTGACACTGCTTATGGATTAGTCATTGTAAGTTGTGTTTTGCCATTACTTATTTTGTGTTCATGTATTCATCATTTCATCGAATTACCTTCTATAAGATTACATAAAAAACAAAATGTGATGACTAGAAAAAAACGCTTAAACATTAGTACTTTACTGAAGATAAATCGTACACTAACAAAAAAATATAATTAAACGCAAGTCATATACATTCGAATATTATACTTACAATTACCTATACTCCTTTGCATTCTTAAGCTACTACAATACTTAATTACTTTTTGATTGGTAATTAAGTATTGTAGTAGCTTAATTGCCTTAGTTTTACCTATACTCAATATAATAAGTTTATTAGGCAATTTTTGAGGTCTAGCTCATGATGCTGGTTAGTTCTATTGGTAAGATATGGCTTCACTACGGCAAAGCTGAGAACCTATTTTCTCTCTAAACCATTGATAATAAGCAATTATTTACAAGCGGAACCTAGTGCAGATACTTTTGCCAACCACTTTTCTCTGAATCGCTCACTGGATGCTTTAATGGTTGCGATATAGGTTACTGAAACGGGATGAATCCCACAAAATTCAAGCGTTCCTTTTTTGAATTGATTAATTGCTGGACGGCCCATAAAAAACGATCGTACCACGAGGGCGTATCCGCTGTAATGACGATTCGGGCAGTTCTTCCCTTTAGTAATTTTTCAGGAAAAGGTTTTCCTTCTATGAATTTCATCACTATTCCCGGCAGAAATAAGCGATCAACGAAACCTTTCATGACTGCCGGATAACTGTACCACCACATCGGAAAAAACCACACGATATGCTCAGCTTCTTTTATCTTTTGCAGGGCTTCTACTAAATCTGGCTCCAGTTCCATTCGTTTTCGGTAACCAAACCGTAGATTAGGATCAAATTGTAAGTCAGCAATATTAATTTGCGTAAGTTCGGCTCCCGCACGAATGGCCGCGGTTCGATAAGCTTCCGAAAGAGCATAATTATAGCTATCCCGGTCTGGATGTCCGTTTATAATCAGGATTTTCTTCACTCTTTTTTTATTACAAAGAAAAAGTCAGTGATGAGCCGCTGAAAGGACAAATGTCTATGCTGGATATGATTTTCTTATTCTCGACAAATGACGCTGTGTAATTCCCAAATAAGAGGCCAAGTAATTCAATGGAATCAGTTTCAGGTAATCGGGATAATTTTCAAGCAGATCTTTGTATTTATGCTCGGCGGTTTCTTTTTGTAAGAGAAACATTCGTTTTTCTAAGGTCATGTATTCCTGTTGGGCCATCATCTTAGAAAACTTCATCCAGTTCAGACTCGATTCTTCCAGTTGAGTAATATCTTCTCTGGTGAGGATGAATAATTCGACATCCGTTAAGGCCTGGATGCTTTCGGCGGCGGTGTTTTGAGTTATAAAAGAGGAATAAGCCGTCACAAAATCATTTGAAAAGGTAAAGCAATAGGTAATTTCCTCACCCGCAGAATTGTAATAGAAAGACCGCAGCAGACCAGAGGTAACGAAGCCTACTTTCTTACACACCTGTCCTTCCTGAATAAAAAACTCATCTTTTTTTAGTACTCTATGCTGCCCCAGTTTTAGAAACTGGTCAATTTCTGCTTCCGTTAATACCTGGAATGACTTTAGAAAATTTTCCATCGCAACTCTTTATTAAGGGCTAAAGTAATACGATC
Organism: Siphonobacter sp. SORGH_AS_0500; assembly: GCF_002838835.1. Lineage (GTDB taxonomy): Bacteria > Bacteroidota > Bacteroidia > Cytophagales > Spirosomataceae > Siphonobacter. The sequence goes on along the minus strand of NZ_NHPP01000018.1, from coordinate 52,556 downwards.
GGAGAGTCCCAACAAAAAAGAGGTCGAAACAGCTCGACCTCTTTTTCATCACTCTTGCAAACAGGAAATTAATTCAACTACTCACCATTGGAGATTAACTCCGTTTGGTTTAATCCGGCTCGATAGGGGTATTCGGCCATTACTTTGGTTACTGTTTTCTGAATGAGCTCATCCCGATTTTTACGACGAGCGTTTAATTCTCCTTTTGCCCATCCCTGCCAGACTAACTCATTATTTCGGGCATCCACCAGGTTGACAATCAGTCGGTTTTCTTCGTAATTACGCGAGCTGACGTTATTATTGGGACCGTACCACCACCAACCCCACATGGGAGCCATGTTATTCGACTGAATTTGCTGAAGATTGCGGGCATCGGTGTCATATTTCACAATCAGGTCTGCATTTTTTTCCACTTTTTTATACCCGCGAGCCTGCATTTCTACGTCCAGAGCCTGGCTAATTCGCTTTTGCATTAACTGGCTACCCATTACTGGGTCATTATTACCGTTGGCTACTGGAGCAATGGCGTACGTACGATATTTTGAAAAATTGGCCGTCCGATCATAATCTGAACGCACCATCACGGAAGGAGCACAGGAAGCCAACATACCTACCAGGGCCACCGCACTCAAAAGTTTGCTTACTGTTTTCATATATCTAAACAACTGGCTTAAAAGGAATCCTATTCTTAGCGTTTGAATCCAATTTGATTCATAAATAGAACACTAAAAAAACGATGGCTGTTCCCCTGAAATTGTCAGAGAAACAGCATCGTAGCCTATAATCCAGTATTTTAGGACTTATTAACACTTCTGCATCCTACGCCTGAGCCAGGGCCTGTTCCAGATCGTCGATCAGGTCCTGAGTATGCTCTAACCCTACAGATACCCGTAATAATCCGTCAGGTGTAGGGCTATCAGGACCTTCATATATTTTCCGGGGCTCAATCAGGCTTTCCACCCCTCCCAAACTCGTCGCCTGCGTGAATACCTTCAAAGCTCCCGCTACTTTTTTTGCTCCGGGTAAGCCCCCTTTTACTTCAAAAGACAGCATCCCTCCAAAACCATTCTTCATTTGCGATACCGCCAGTTCATGCTGAGCGTGACTTTCCAGACCAGGGTAATACACTCGCTCGACAGCAGGGTGTTGTTCCAGCCACTGAGCTATAGGTAAGGCACTCGCCGACTGCGTTTTACCCGCAAAGGCATGGTTTGAATTCCCCGGGTAATTAACCAACAATCAAATGGCGAAGGTATCCCACCCGTCAAGTTCTGAATCTGGCGAAGTTTCAGAGATAATTCTCCTTCCTGAGCCAATACCAGAGCTCCCCCCAGAACATCAGAGTGCCCCCCGAAATATTTGGTGGTGGAGTGCATCACCACATCCGCCCCCAGGGCAATCGGGTTTTGTAGCACGGGCGTAGCCCAGGTATTATCCACTGCACACATTGCTCCCACGGAATGAGCCAGTCTCGCTAAAGCTGCTACATCCGTCAGGTGTAATAAAGGGTTACTTGGCGTTTCCAGCCAGAATAGCTTTGTATTGGGGCGAATGGCTTTTTCAACTTCTTCAATGCTAGAAGTATCAACCAGTGTGAATTCCAGCCCCCAGGGTTCAAACACGTCTACTAATAATCGCTGAGCTGCGTAATAGGCAAAAGGCGTGGTAATGACGTGGTCGCCGGGTTTCAGAGCCTGAAACAAAGCTGCGATAGCAGCCATACCGGAACCAAAAGCGAAACCCACGGCCCCACCTTCAAGCACAGCAATACTTTTTTCGAGTAAATCACGATTGGGGTTATTCCCACGAGCATATAAGAATCCTTTGGGCAAGTTTCCTTCCGAGTCTCGTTCGTAGGTAGTGCTGAGGTAAATCGGCGTGGTAACGGCGGAAGCATTGGCGTCGTGAAAGCGGGTGACTTGTATAGCTAGGGTTTCGAGATTCATGGATGCTGTTTATTTCTTCGGATGGTTCATAAAAAAGCAGTATTAACATCGTCGATGCTGACGGAAGTTAATACTGCTGAACAAAGCTAAAGTGTTTTAAAAACCTTTGCTTATCAAATTAATTTTTTAAGATCACGAACTCCACGCGACGGTTTTGCTGCTTGCCCTCGGGCGTATCATTCGTAGCAATGGGTCGGCTTTCACCAAAGCCTTTCGCAACGACGCGATTTTCGGGAATACCTTTGGAAATCAGGTACGTCCGCACGGACTCAGCCCGATCCTGAGACAGCTTCTGGTTAGCCTCCTCGGTTCCGTCGCTGTCGGTATGACCATCAATTTCAACGATCATCGCTTTTTGCTTATTCATTAACTCTACCACCCGGTTAAGTTCCGGGAAAGACTCGGTTTGCAGGGTTGCTTTGGCCGTCTCGAAGAATACGTTATTCAGAGCCACTTTCGCTCCCTGCTCGATTTTCGTCACCATTAAATCCCGATCTTTCAGTTCCAGATATCCCCCATTTCCCAGCTTGCTTAAATCCAGGTTTTGAGCTTTACCTACGTATCCATCAATCTCAGGGCGAATTCCGTATTTTTTACCGTAGGGTAACACAATCTTGTATTCTCCCGTATTTGGGTCCGGTGTGGCCGTTCCCAGTTCCGTTCCATCGGGTAAACTTTCGTAGATAATACGAGCGTTTTCGGGCACTTTCCCAGTTTTGGCATCCAGCAGTTTTCCCTGTAATAACACCACCGAGTTTGACTTAGCCGTGGGCTGTGGAGGCGAAACCTGAGCCGTTTGGGGAGGCGTGGGCTGACCAGTAGTTTCCGCAATCGTAGGAGGAACCTGCGTTGGCGGTGGGGTTTGGGACTGGAATTTCACCCGCACAATATCCGCTTTCCCTTTTCCACCCGTAGCCGTCACCAGATACGCCCATTCGCCGGAAGCAGGGATGGTGAAGTACGCATCAAATTCAGGAGTGTTGATTGACTCTCCCAGGTTTTGGGGCTTGCTCCATTTCTTCCAGGTTTTGTCCAGCCGACGAGACATCCAGATGTCATTTGAGCCTAACCCACCTTCGCGGTTACTTGAAAAATAAAGCGTTTCGCCATCTGCCGCCAGAAAGGGCGTTGTTTCGTCACCGCTGGTGTTTATGTCATTACCCAATGAAGCAGGCCGCGTCCACTTTCCGCTGCGATCCTGGAGACTAACATAAAGATCGGATTCTCGGCTATTTTTTTCTCTGAAAAGGCCAGCAATAAGGTTTTACCGTCGTTGGCAAGGTACCCATACTGATAATAACCTTTGTTCATCCCTTCCAACCCGGGAATATCCAGTTTTTTGGGACGATCCCAGCCCGTGGCATTCTTTTTCATGGTCGCAAAACCACGGATTCTTAAATCCTCTCCCTCCTTTTCCACCCAATGCGTCAGGATCGTATTCCCATCCGGCGTGATGCTGTAAATGACATTATGCTCTTCCCCATTTACCGGGCTAGGCATACGACTGGCGTTTGTCCAGAGCGTAGGTGATAAGGAAACCGCCATCCAGACATCCTGACTGCCTTTTTTTTGTGAAGCGTTCTGAGGATGGTTAACCCGGCTGAAATATAGCGTACGACCATCTGGAGAAATAACCGGCTGTATTTCTGCAACCTCTGAATTAATTCGATCGCCCAGATTTTCCGGAGCCTGAGCCCAGACGGAGTTATGAAGAATAAAAAGTATAAAAGCAGGGAAAAGACGTTTCATTAGGTATGATTGGGGCTGGCTCGGTAGACTTAGGTAAATGAACGAAAGACAAGCCGCGAAAGTATCATCAATGAGGCTTAGATTTTCTTCCGATCTACCCACTTTTCGGCTACGATGGGTTCGTGCGTTTGCATCAAGGCTATCAATTCTTCGATGGAATCAGCAATTACTAATAAATCCCGATTCGAATCCCGAAGGAATCCGGCTTCCACCATGCGATCCATCTGAGCAATAAGCAGATCATAGAATCCATTAATATTCAGTAATCCTACCGGTTTTTTATGGATTTGTAATTGCTTCCAGGTCAGAATTTCAAACAACTCATCCATCGAACCAAAACCACCCGGAAGGGTAATAAATCCGTCCGAAAGTTCAGCCATGCGTGCTTTGCGTTCATGCATGTTTTCGGTAACAATCAGCTCAGTTACTCCTTCGTGACCTACTTCCCATTTTTTGAGGAAATCAGGAATAACCCCAATCACTTCGCCTCCGGCAGCCAGAGCAGCATCTGCCACTATACCCATTAACCCCACGTTTCCTCCTCCGTACACTAAAGTAAGTTGACGATTTGCCAAATAAGTGCCCAACGCTGCTGCTACCTCCCGATAAATCAGATCGGAGCCGGAACTGGCTCCACAAAACACCGCTACTTTCTTCATTTCATCCTGCTTATTAAAACTATCTTCTGGGCTTAACGAACTTCTTTTTTGATCCAGCATTCTTCTTGAGGTCCGTCGTTCGAAAGCCTTCAAATTTGGAAATCAGACCTTTGGCTCCTACCGCCCAGCCATCTTTTCCTGCAAAACTAACGGCATGAAAGGGAGAATCGTCCAGCTTTCGCCAGCTTTTTCCGCCATTCATGGAATAACCCGTGCCAGAAGGCCCAACGGCAATGAGCCGTTCTACAAGGGCATTACCCGTTGCTTCACCACCTATGCCGCGGTATTCCTGCCGAAAAACTGTGACGGCTTCTTTTAGGCCGGGGGGCGTTGTTGAGTTTAACAACTGCCAGGTTTTACCGCCGTCCTGAGTAGTCATTACATTTTGAGTAGAATCACTCACATGCAGATAATCACCACCAACGGCAATGCCCCGTAGCCGATTATAAAAATGAAGGCCAAAAATACCCGAGGTTTTCCCGGCGTTCAGAGGGGTTTCTGTGACTTCCCAGGAAAGACCATAGTCCTTCGAGCGAAAGACCCGGGCATGATGAGAACCGCCGGTACCAATCCAGGCCCAGCCTTTGCCAGCAATGACCATTGACGTACCGCTGGCTGCAAAAGCCGCTTCGCCGTCCTGAATGGCAGGAAAATGATCCCGAGCAACTTCATGCCAGCTTTTGCCGCCGTCGGTAGTGGTTAATACAAAGAATTTTTTGTCAATGGGATCGCCGAAGCAAATACCCCGATCCTTATCCCAGAATTCGATTCCATCCAGAAAAGCCCCTTTCTGATTGGTTTGATAAACCATTTTCCAGCTTTTTCCGGCATCTTCCGTTCGGTAAATCCGGGCCGCTCCTTTATCAGCATCTCCAGCACTCATCGCAACAGCTACCTCCGAATCGAAAGCGTGTATGTCCCGAAAATCCAGAGATTCTGCTCCGGGAACGTGATGTATTTCCCAACTCTGACCTCCATCCTGGGTTCGCAACACCTGCCCTTTGGTACCTCCTACCCAGCATACTTGGGCAGAAATGGCACAGACAGCCCTAAAGCTGGCGTCAGTTCCCGAGGGTTGAACCTGCCACTGCCCCCAAACACGGGAGGAGAACAGAAGAAGTATAAAGAGTTTTTTAATACACATGGATTTCCCTAAAAAATGAAACGTCGGGAGTAAAAATAAAGATTTCCCTTTCAAAATGCATTGAAAGGGAAATCGATTCACTACCCTACGTAATTAAACGTCGGTTTTCTTATTTCCAAAAAAATAACGACTAACGAAAGAAATAACTTATACCCTTGTTTTTCCTAATATACGATTTAAGAAGGGTCTACTGACTCAGACTGGACTCCCGCTTAGAATTTTTATTGTTCACTTTCACGAAATAACGTCGGCACCGCTCACATTGATAATAACGGGCATCGGTGAAAAAGAATAAGAAACGGACGAGTACGGGTCGTGATTGACGTTCAATGGACGTCGAGCGACAGTAAGGACACTGACGCTTCTGAGTTATGGGAAACATAGAGCCGTAAAATATAAAGTTATGGGGAGAAAAGTAAGTGCCGTAAAACTATAGAAAATCACTCAAATTTTCCAGCCCTAAACATTATATTTTATGCTATAATCCCTTAAATTAATCTTTATTAAAATTAAGCATAAAAGCCTATTTATCCTACTTCTACTTCAATTCGTCCAATTCAATAAAACCACCCGTGAGAATCGTTAACTGAAGACGTTCTTCCAGACTTTCATCCGTAACCAACGCAATTTTAAATAACTCGGCTTTTCTACCAATTAGTTGCGTTAATGCCTGAACAATGCTTCGAGTTTCCAACATGGTCACGGGCTTTTTAGAGCTGCTTTTGATCAGGAGAAGAATACGACGAATGGGCTGTGAACGACTGCCTTCAAAGGTCTGGTTTAGCTGTGACAGACATGTGTCCAGACGCGTGGGCGAATCAATGACTACTTGCGTAAAGAAAGCAGGGCCGCTTTTGCTTAATACGGCCCGAACATCGTTCAAATCAGTATTGATTTCTTCAGAAGTAATGACGATGTCGGGAATCATCCGGGCAGCCTGCAAGACTAAATCATCGGCAGCGGCGTAGAATTCGGTAATACTTAAGTCATCCGCAAAGGTTTTCTCCAGATTATCGAGCGAAAACGCAACGACCGAATCGCAGTAAAGCACCAGATGTTTTAGGCCAACTTCGGCAGCCTGAATGGTTTCGTACCCCTCCGAAGAAAAGGGCATGGTAACGCAGGCTACCGTCAACAAATCCTGCTGACGAGCAATTTCGGCAATAATCGGAGCCGCCCCCGAACCCGTACCACCCCCCAAACCCGTCACGAGTATCACTGCCCCAGTGGAGCTATCCAGTAATTCCCGAATGGCGGGTTTCTGAGTAGAAGCCCATTGACGTACCTGCTGATCGTTCAGGCCTGACCCGGCTCCGATGGTACCGAGCGGTAAGGTTCGGTCGAAACCCTTCAGCATTGAAAAATCAGTATGACAGGGAATGAGCTCCACGCCGGGCAAATTCAGCGTAGCCAGTTTTTTTAAAACCGAGCATCCCGCTCCACCAATACCAATGATTTTGACTCCCCTAGTGGTCTGATTTTTAGATACGGTATTCTGTTGAGCTACAACCGTCTGATTCACTTCCACGAATGTTTGTTTGCCGTAAATAACCTAATTTTTCTTAAAAATCCCTATTCTTTTACCGGACGTGGCGGTAAGCCGCGTTCTTCCCGCCAGGCTTCCACATCCATCCGAACGCCTTCCCCGGCAATGAGAAAGGCCAGACGTAACTGCCAGGATTGATAGGTATCGCCAAAGTTTTCAAGTAAGGGCCCAATGGGAGCATTTTCAGCAATGGGAATCCCTAGCTGACGAGCCGCTTCCAGAATGGTTTCTTTCGTCCGCTCGGAGATAAACTTCGTTAAATCAATGGTTTCACCTTCCGCTTTTAGTTTTTGTAAGTGACTAAAAATGGTAGATATGGCCAGGCTTCGTTGCTCAGCCATTTCTTCAATGGATAAATTCCGCTTGTATAACTCCAGGGTCAAAGCATAGGTTTGCCCTTTCTCGGTTCGAACGGCCTGCGGATTTTCCTGAATAAACGCCAGAATTTCGTTAATAAAAACCTCGCCAAACTGCCGGTCTTTCTGCTCGCCTACCCCCGAAATCTGCAAGAACTGAGCGTGGTTCAGGGGACGCTTCTGAGCCATATCTGATAAAGTAGCATCACTGAAAACCACGAAAGGCGGCATTCCCAGTGAATCGGCTATTTGTTTACGGAGTGTACGTAAGCGTTCGAACAGGGCATCCCGAACCACTTCGCGTTTGGTTTTAGAAGCTTTTTCTTCGGCTTCTATTTCCTGACTTTTACGTTTTTCAAAGGGCACAAACTGCACCAGAGAAACGGGCCGGTTCCCACGTAATACCTGCGTACTCATCTCATTCAGTTTAAAGGCATGGCCTTCGTCGTAGGCAATGTCAATGATCCCCGAATTGAGTAACTGCCCGATGTATTCCACCCACTCCTCCGTCTTCAAATCCCGTCCGACTCCATAGGTTTTCAACTGATCATACCCATGACGAAGAATATTCTGATTGTGACTACCTCGCAGAATATCAATGAGCATTCCCATCGCAATTTTCTGATCCGTTCGGGCAATGGCTGAAAGTGCTTTCTGGGCAATAACGGTTCCGTCAATGAGCGTTCTCGGATTCCGGCATACATCGCAATTGCCACAGTCTTTTTCAACAGTTTCGTTAAAGTAACTAATCAGAATCCGGCGTCGGCAAATGTCCGCCTGAGCGTATTGCTTCATGCGATCCAGCTTTGCTTTGAGCAAGTCTTTCTGCTCCGTACTCTGTTCCGATTTGATAATCATTTCGGTCAGTTGGGCAACGTCCTGGTAGCTATAAAAAAGTACGGTATCGGCAGGTAACCCATCCCGCCCCGCCCGGCCAATTTCCTGATAGAAACTTTCGACATTTTTGGGCAGGTTGTAATGAATGATCCAGCGTACGTTCGATTTATCAATGCCCATGCCGAAGGCAATCGTCGCTACGATAATCTGAATGTCATCTTTCAGAAACTCTGCCTGGGTTTGCGTTCGGTAAGCTGCATCGCAACCCGCATGGTAATACTTTACCTGATACCCCTCCTTCTGCAAGCTCGCCGCCACGGTTTCGGTTGACTTCCGGCTCAGGCAATAAATAATTCCGGGCTGATTGGGGTGTTCGTCCAGAAAATCCTGAATTTGTTGCAGGCGTTTACGTCCTGGCAATACGGTCAAACTCAAATTCGGACGGTCAAAACTAGCCAGAAACGTAGGAGCGTCGGGAATACCCAATTGATGAAGAATATCCTTCCGGGTAACCTTATCGGCAGTGGCTGTCAGAGCAATAATGGGTACTTCGGGAAAACTTTCTTTAATGCGATGTAACTGCGTATATTCTGGCCGGAAGTCGTGCCCCCAGAAGGAAATACAGTGTGATTCATCCACCGCAAACAGGCTTATTTTCTGCTCTTTCAGCCAGTTGAGAAAATTACCGGCGAACAAACGCTCGGGAGAAACGTATAATAATTTCAACTCGCCAAGCTTTACTTTCCAGATGACCGATTCCTGCTCGGAGTTACTCAAAGTAGAATTCAGAAAAGCCGCCGGAATGCCATTCGCCACCAGCCCCTGCACCTGATCCTGCATGAGAGCAATGAGCGGAGAAATGACAATCGTCAGACCGTCCAGCACCATTGCCGGCACCTGGTAACAAACCGACTTTCCACCACCCGTGGGCATCAGTACCAGACAATCTTTTCCCGTCAGAACCGTATCGATAATATCAGCCTGAAGGGGTCTGAACTGATCGTAACCAAAATATTGCTTGAGAACCTGCTCTTTCGTTGAAATCATTAATGAAATAAAAGCTATGTTTACAAATAGGACTAGGTGGAATTTATTATCAGTGAATCAGGTATTTATATTTTTACCCTCAAAAGTAATGAAGGGATCAAATCAGGCTTTACCAATGAATAAATACGAAGGATAATCATCGTTTGTTACCATTACATAAAGCGTATGTTATGGAATTATTAATCTTACCTTAAAGTAATTTTCATGAAAGGATAACACTCTTTTAAAGCCATAAATTTCATTTAACTTTGTATGGAGCTAAAAATACTTCCCCATGAGCACTACGCCCGCCTACAAAATCCTTTTGGTGGACGATGATCCCGACATTATTGAATTACTTCAATATAATCTTGAAAAAGAGGGATACGACATTGAATCGGCCTACGATGGCAAAAAAGCCGTTGAAATTGCCCGAAATTTTTCTCCAGACCTTGTATTGTTAGATATCATGATGCCCCAGCAGGATGGCATCGAAACCGCTCGCCAGTTGCGTGAGCTGGCCGAAATGAAGGGCAGTTACATTCTTTTCCTGACGGCCCGTTCGGAGGAGTATTCAGAAATTGCGGCCTTCGAAATTGGAGCCGACGACTACATCACCAAGCCCATCAAACCCAGGGCTCTGATGAGCCGGATTAAGGCCCTGTTCCGCCGGGAAGCTCAGAAAACCGATCCCGGTGATCGCATCGAAACGGCTGGTTTGTCCATTAACCGACAAAACTATACGGTGACGGGTAACTTTGGTTCGGTGGTTCTGCCTAAAAAAGAATTTGAACTGCTGTTTTTCCTGGCTCAGCACCCAGACAAAGTTTTCAATCGGGAAGAGTTACTGCAACGCATCTGGGGTGCCGACATCTATGTGCTGGAACGTACCGTAGACGTACACATTCGAAAGCTCCGCGAAAAAATTGGTGAAACCTACATTAAAACCCTAAAAGGCGTAGGCTACATGTTCAACGCCGAGGGCGAATAAGGCTAGTTTTCCGTTTGCTGTTTTCAGTTTTCCATTGCTGTTAACCACAGAGTTTCACCAAGTTTTACGCAGAGTTACTCTGTGCTAAACTCTGAGCAGCTCTGTGGTTAATCTTCTTCATGAACCTTCCTAGCAAGAACTGAAAACAGTAAACTAAAAACTGAAAACTAAAAAGAATGTCCCCCCTAAATCCTAAGGTAATTTCTTTGCTGCTGGCCGTTTTGATTTCGGCGATTACCAGCGGGTTTCTCTGGTTCGTTCCCGGTACGCCCGGCGGCACGATCTTCATTGCCGGAGCCACTTCTTTCTTTGCTACACTCATTCTGGTTTTTTACGTGCTGGATTATCTGATTTTCGAAGAAATCAATAAAATCTACGACACGATTCAGCGATTGAAACTCAGTGATTTTAGCTTTTCGAAAAAGAAGGTAGCCAAGAGCGTCAATCCGTTGAAAAAGCTTAACAACGACATCTTCGTTTACGTCGCTAAGAAGCAGCGGGAAATTGACGAACTCCGTCGAATGGAACAATTTCGCCGGGAGTTTCTGGCCGATGTTTCACACGAATTAAAAACGCCCATTTTTGCCGCTCAGGGCTTCATTCATACGTTAATTGACGGAGCCAAAGACGACGAACGCGTTCGGGATAAATTCCTGCAAAAAGCCGCGAAAAGTCTTGATGGCCTGGATGTACTGGTAGCTGACCTGTTAACCCTTTCTCAAATTGAAGCGGGTGAAATTAAAATGCACCGCGAACGCGTAGATGTGATTAAGGTTACGCAGGAGGTAATTGAACAGCTGGAACCGCGAGCCAATCAGCGAAACATCAAGGTAAAGCTTCATACGTTTCATAATCAGATCTTTGTCAAGGCCGATGCCTACCGCATTTCACAAGCGTTGACCAACTTGATTGACAATGCCATTAAGTATGGTCGCGATGGAGGAAAGGTGGATGTAACATTTACCGAAGATAAAAAGGACTGGACCATCGAGGTAAAAGATGACGGCCCAGGCATTCCTCCCGAACACCTGAATCGCATTTTCGAACGTTTTTACCGCGTAGAAAAGTCACGTTCGAAAGAAAAAGGCGGCACCGGACTCGGGCTGGCCATTGTAAAGCACATTGTCAATGCTCATAAATCGAAAATTACCGTGATGAGTCGCGTTGACAAAGGAACTACGTTCAGTTTCAAGCTTGATAAAATTGATGAAAAGATGGCGTATTCATTGCAATTGTAAGTTACATACCGTCTAAAGAACACCCCGTACGATCCTTTCATTACCTAGGTTTTAATCAATCCTCTATAGCGGTAATTTACTCATTACCAATATGCTACCTAAAAACGGGTCTCAGCCACTGAACTGAGGCCCGTTTTTTTATTGATTTATACGCATACTCACTCTTATCAACGCTAGTATGGAAAAAGAAAAATTAACAACAGCAGCTCGATTACTTCTGGGAGGTTCCCTCGTTTTCGCCGGAATCAGTCACTTAACCTTTGCCAGAAAAGATTTTAAAGCTCAGGTGCCTAACTGGGTTCCTCTCAAAAAAGACGATACGGTAGTGTATTCGGGTTACGCCGAAATTGCTTTAGGGGCCAGCCTTCTTTTAACGAATAAGAAAAATAAAAAGGCCGTTGGTAAAATTGCTGCGTCCTTCTTTACGGCTGTTTTCCCGGGTAATATCGCTCAATACACTCACTCTCGTGATGCCTTCGGACTCGATACTGACAATAAACGATTGGTCCGTTTGTTATTCCAACCTCTACTGGTGTATTGGGCTTTGAAGAGTACGGATAATGTGTAAGTTATACCAACTATCCAAACACTTAAGCTGTTTAGATAGTTGGTATTTTTCATCATTCACCAGTAAAATGAAGTAAGAGAAAATCTCTCTAACCTTAGTCAAGCATAAAACTAAGTGGAAGATTATATCTTGACTTAACCGCCTGCCCTCTTTGCTTGCCCGGCTCCCACTTGCCAGCCATATACTCAATGACGCGTATGGCTTCATAGGACAAAGGGTTACCCGGGCTTTTTAATACTTTAATGTCTGAAATACCGCCTTTCGAATCAATAATAAATGAAGTAAATACTTTGCCCTGCATACGCGACCGTTGAGCTTCAACAGGATACCTCATAGCTTTAGATAGGAATGAATACATCGCTTTAACACCACCTTTAAACTCGGCCGATTCTTCTATGACTTTATACGCATATGCTTTTCCTAGCGAATCATAACTTATACCAGAATCAAGAATGCCTTTCGTATACTGCTCTTCGTATAAGGGATGTCTGCTCTTTCTGAACGCTTTCCATACACCTACTTTCTCACCTGATTCGTAACGCCCTATTTCTTTTACTTCTCCGTTTTCAAAGAAAGTTCTGAAATCTCCCGTACCATTTTCTACCAGTATATTACCTGTTGAATCTTTATAGGTATCTACTATAAACTCCTGATACTGATTTGTATATTCTTTATGTTTAACTATTTGAGTTACGTAGTTACCTTCTTCTTTTAGCTGACCATTAGAATGGTATCTTTTCCAATAACCTTGTTGGCGGCCATTCTCATAAAAACCCTCAGATTCAATCTGTTGATTATCGTAATAACTTACATATTTCCCATGAAAAACGAAGGGTAATATATTTCTTACATAGGCTTCTGACTGTAGCACATTATTTTTTGAATATTGAATAACCCGATACGTAGTGTCATTCATTTTAGTAATATCCCGATAATACTGAGCTACGTTTTCGGTTTGAACTTCTTCTCCGTCTTTCGTATAAAAAATTCTATAAACAGACTGGGCCTGAACCTGATTCCAAACGAGTAAGGCAAAAAGTAAAATGTATTTCATAACTAGAGAAATTAGGTAAACACGTATTAATGAACAATTATACAAGCAAATGTATAAATTAAGTATTTCTCTTGAACAGTACTAACCATTACTAATAGGACTGTCGGCAAAAAATAACCCTCGATTCGTTTCATCATGTCCCTATACTCACAAAATCATTTTTCTTATTTACTAGAATAACAGCCCTTGGAAAATCCATTCATACCAAGCTCATTACTACTCTACCTAAAATCTTAATCAATTCTTTACCTACCCTTATTATGGCTATAAATACAAATTCTATAAAACCAATAGATAGCGTATTACCAAAACTAAAAAAGCTGTCGATTTGCATCAACAGCTTTTTATTAATTGATCTCTAAGACTTATAAAAGGTAGATTAACCTACTCGTTTGGCTTTATATCCTTTTTCAAGTAACCATTTCAAGGCTTTGTCCCGCTGGTCTCCCTGCACGATAATTTCGCCGTCTTTGACCGAACCGCCTACGCCACAAAGCGTTTTTAGTTTCTTGCCTAAATCCGCTAAATCATCTTCCGTTCCAACGAAACCCGTTACCAAAGTTACCTGTTTACCCCCGCGTAATTTCTTGTCCAGTTGCACTTTCAGGTTCTGCTGCTGGGGTGGCAAGGTAGCCGCCTCCGAAGCTTCATCAGACTGATACTGAAAATCAGGATCTGTTGAATACACTACGCCGGTATAGTTCTTCTTTGCCATCTTTTTTTAGTTGTTAGTTGGTTGTTGTTGGTTGATAGTCTTTTGTTTTACTAACAACTATCAACCAACAACAACCAACCCCAAAATTATACTTTCTCGCCGTAGAGGGCTTCGCGTTGTTCTTTGATGCGGTTATCGGTTAAGTACTCATCGAAGGTCATGAGTTTATCCAGACAACCTTTAGGCGTTAACTCGATGATCCGGGTGGCTACGGTTTGCGTTAACTGGTGGTCATGGCAGGCAAACAACATCACACTAGGGAAGTCTTCCATTCCCTTGTTCAGGGCCTGAATTGACTCCAGGTCCAAGTGGTTGGTAGGTTCATCGAGTAAGAGTACGTTCGCTCCCGAGAGCATCATTTTCGAGAACATGCAACGTTGTTTTTCACCCCCGGATAATACGGTCGACTTCTTCAGGGCTTCTTCGCCCGAGAAGAGCATCCGGCCCAGGAAGCTACGCACAAACGTCTCGTCTTTTTCTGCCGAATACTGACGTAACCAGTCCACGAGGTTCAGGCTTCCGTCTGAGAAGTACTTCGTGTTATCGTTAGGCAGGTAACTTTGCGTGGTGGTTACTCCCCAGTTGAACGTTCCGGTGGTGGGTTTACGCTCGCCCATCAGAATGTCGAACAGAGCCGAAACGGCCAGACCGTCTTTACTCAGGAAAGCGATTTTCTGATCGTTCAGGGTATTAAAGGACAGATTTTTGAACAGGGTCGTACCGTCCTCTAGTACATAACTCAGGTTCTCTACACTTAATACCTGATCGCCAATTTCACGTTCGGGTTTGAAACCGATGTAAGGATACCGACGGCTGGAAGGCTTGATTTCATCCACCTGAAGTTTATCCAACATCTTCTGACGAGCCGTTGCCTGACGAGATTTCGCCACGTTGGCCGAGAAACGGCGGATGAACTCTTCCAATTCTTTACGCTTTTCATCAGCCTTTTTATTCTGATCGGCTTTCTGACGAGCGGCCAACTGACTTGATTCGTACCAGAAGGTGTAGTTACCCCCATAAATCTGGATTTTACCAAAGTCAAGGTCAGCAATATACGTACAAACGTTATCCAGGAAGTGACGGTCGTGGCTGACTACGATTACCGTATTCTTGAAGTTCATTAAAAATTCTTCGAGCCACAGGATGGAATCAATGTCCAAGTTGTTCGTAGGCTCATCGAGTAATAGAATATCAGGGTTACCAAACAGGGCTTGAGCTAACAGCACCTTCACTTTTTCGGAAGGGTTCATGTCAGCCATCAGCGTGTAGTGGGTGTCTTCTTTGATACCCAGACCGGATAATAAAGCAGCTGCATCGGACTCGGCTTCCCAGCCGTTCATTTCGGCAAATTCTGCTTCCAGATCAGCCGCCCGGTTACCGTCCTCTTCGGTGAAATCTGCTTTTGCGTAGATTTCATCCTTTTCAATCATTACTTTATACAGCCTGTCGTTACCCATGATTACCGTGTTCAGGACGGTCTGATCATCATAGGCATTCTGGTTTTGATTCAGAAACGACATCCGCTCACCGGGATCCAGCGTTACCGAGCCCGTGGTGGGTTCAATTTCCCCCGAAAGGATTTTTACAAAGGTAGATTTTCCAGCTCCGTTGGCACCAATCAGGCCATACACGTTACCCGGAACAAATTTTAAGTTTACGTCTTCAAATAAAACCCGCTTTCCGAAGCGGAGCGAAATATTACTTACTGATAGCATCTAGTATCTGGTTTTCAAAGTGCAAAGGTACGGATTTTCAGGCGGTTTTTAGAAAGCTTCCCTGAGGTTTTCGGGTGAATATCCTCTCTACTGAATCGCTGCCAGCGTGGCCTAGCCAGCGACATTCAAGGCTTTCTTTCCGAAATCCTACCAGCAACCTCCTGAGCTTTCCTTTATACTATTCAAACACGTATATTGTCCAAAAAGTTGAGCTAGGTATCATGAGTACAGAAGTATTAGAAAAATTCGGCGGTTACGTGCGGGTGCGAGTGTGTGGCATTGCCGTGCAGGAAGATCGAGTATTGGTCATCAAACATAAAGCCTTATTTCATGACGGTCCATTCTGGTCGCCGCCGGGTGGTAGTCTGGAATTTGGGGAGTCCATTCCAGAAGCGTTAATCCGTGAATTTCAGGAAGAAACGCAGTTAACCGTTGAAGCAGGAGAGCTACTTTTCGTGAATGAGTTTATCCGTTCGCCTTTGCATACGCTGGAATTATTTTTCCGCGTTTCTGTTATCTCGGGAAACTTATTACTGGGCCATGATCCAGAGTTTACCCAACAGATTATGGAAGAAGCTGCCTGGTTATCCTGGTCAGAACTGAAAGCCCTGCCTGCTGATCATGTGCATTCCATTTTCCATAAATATCAGTCGCTGGAAGCCTTACTTCAACCCGGTGGTTACGGCCTCCAGTAGAGAGACTGGTTGATTGCGTCTGGGTAAAAGACATTTTGATTGATTTGAAAGTAGTTTCATTCCCCGACCAGACGCGATTAATCGCGTCTGTACTGGTAAGGTCCCCTATTCTTCCGACCCAAATTTCTTATCTTTGTTTTTGTGAATACACCGAAATCTGATACCCCAACGCCCGCGTTTCTGCTTCGGCAGAAGTTCCCTTTTCAGCCCACCAAAGGTCAGCTGGAGCTTTTTAATTTGATGGAAAAATTTCTATCCAATGACGATGCTCAGACCTTTCTGTTGAAAGGTTATGCGGGTACGGGGAAAACCACGCTCATCAGCACGTTGGTGAAAAGTCTGCCTAAACTGGGTTTTCGAACGGTATTGCTAGCTCCTACCGGACGAGCAGCCAAGGTCATGGCGACGTACTCCCGAAAAAAAGCCACGACGATCCACAAAAAAATCTATCGTCAGGTCACCAATAAATACAGCGGCGGCCTGGAATTTCGTCGTCAGAATAACTACCATACCAATACGGTTTTCATCGTTGATGAGGCCTCCATGATTGCTGACGAAGCTGATTTTGGCGGCATGCAGGGTTTGTTAACTGACCTGGTGGAATACACGTTTGGTAATGAAGAAGGAGACCCTAACAAACTGGTCTTTGTGGGTGACCTGGCCCAGTTACCTCCCGTGGGTAAAGATGATAGTCCGGCTCTGGATGCTTCCTATTTACGAGACAACTTTCACATGTCCGTGATGGAAGTGGAAATGACGGAGGTTATGCGTCAGGATAACGATTCGGGAATTCTGGCCAATGCGACCCGATTACGGGAAATTCTCTGGGATAAAATTCCTGAAATTCGTCTCATCACTAAAGGTTTCCGGGACTGCTACCGCATGACGGGCGAGAAACTGGAAGACGGTTTGAATTATGCTTATCGGAAATACGGCGAGGAAAATACCATTGTCATTACCCGCTCCAACAAAACGGCGGTAGCTTATAATCGGTACATTCGAGCCCGGATCAAGTATCAGGAAGATGAAATTTCAACGGGCGACCGGCTGATGGTGGTTCGGAATAATTATACCGTGCTGGACGAAGATTCGCCAGCGGGTTTTCTGGCCAATGGCGATTTCGTGGAAGTTCTGAAAATCAGAGGCTACGAAGAACAATACGGTCTACGTTTTGCCAATTGTCTGCTGCAACTTTCGGATTATCCCGATCAACCTCCGTTTGATGCCAAAATTACCCTTAATACCCTCGACAGTCCCTTACCTTCGTTGAGTAAAGAAGAAAATAAAATGCTTTACGATGGGGTATCTGCCGATTACGAACACATTGCTTCCAAACGCGAGCGGATGCAGGAGATTCGGAAAGACCCTTATCTGAATGCTTTGCAGGTGAAATTTGCCTATGCTCTTACCTGCCATAAATCGCAGGGCGGCCAGTGGAGTGCCGTTTTTGTTGATCAGGGTTACCTGACACTGGAACAGGTAAATGCTGACTTTGTCCGATGGTTATATACCGCCATGACGCGGGCCAGCCTGGAAGTGTTTCTAGTGAATTTTCACAGTGATTTTTTTGAGTAACTTCTTACGAAAGCCGATTTTTATTAATCGGCTTTTTCTATTTTGCGATCGTCTTTATCTTTCAGCCACCTATCTTTTAACTAACTATCACTCAAACTATTGCCTTCTTTCAAGCCCTCACTGATTCTCTCTACCTGAACGACTTTTAATTTTCAGAAAGCCCGTTCGTAAGATTAGCTATTGCCTTTTATAACCTACACTAACAACCAATTCTTTACTTTATGAATACCGCTCTCTTCACCTTGTATCTGGGAGTATTGAAACGCGTGGCCCGAACCGCTGCTCTGAGCCCATTTGACGCTCATGAACGCAACCGACTCGGAGAGTTGTACGCTTTGTACAGTCCACCTGCCGCTGCTTCGCTATTACCCGAAGATCCGTACAAATTACCTAAAACGGATATTCTTGAATTATCCAACCTGGACAAAAATCTTACGCTGCAAGGTGTTAACGAATGCGGTTTCGGACACGTTACCGAGTTCGAAGTAAAAGTAATTAGCCAGCTTGTCAGCCAGTTACAGCCCCGGTGTATGTTTGAGATTGGTACCTTTCAGGGCAGAACTACGCTGAACATGGCCCTCAACAGTCCCGAAGACGCCCGCATTATTACGCTGGATCTGCCCCCCGCAGACCTGAATAACACGCAAATGCAGATTGAAAAAACGGAAGAAATGTACGTACAGAAATCAGGATCGGGCGAACGTTTCAAAGGCCACCCACAGGCGTATAAAATTACACAGGTGTTCGGCGACTCGGCTACGTTTGATTATTCGCCGTATCATAATCGTATGGATCTGGTCTTTATCGACGGTTCGCACGCGTATGAATACGTACTGAGTGACACCGAAAATGCCCTCAAACTCGTTCGCAAAGGCGGTACGATTCTCTGGCATGACTATACCAACTGGGAAGGCGTTCGACGGGCTCTCAATGACTACTATCTGTCTGGAAATCTAACATTCCGCAAGCTTCGTCATATCGGCGGCACCAGCATCGCCATACTTACGGTTGAGTAAGTAAAGTATATACAAAAGCGGCGTTTCAGTGCTGAAACGCCGCTTTCATAAGTTAATCTTCAAGATTTATTTTTTCTTGTCACCCTTCGGCACCGATTGCAGGGGGTAGTTTACAGTTTTTTGCTGCAATATTTCCAGCCACTGCGTCCGGCGACCTTCAGAGGCTTCGGTTAGTTCTTCCTTGATTTTATTTTCGTGATAATCAGCCAAATCCACCAGAATATCCTTTAGTATCTCCAATCGTTCCGCTCCGAGAATTTCCTCGAACTTTCGATCAACCACCTTCGTGCATGACTGCCATTCCAGTGTAAAACGAGCTCCTTTATTGGTAATTTTTACTAATACCGAACGAGCATCGTCGGGGTGCTTTTCCGTTTCTACGTATCCCTGCTCCTGCAACTCCTTCACAATCTTGCTAACAGCCTGTTTGGTAATACCCAGGACGGCGGCTAGCTCATTAATAGTCGAACCGTCCAAATCAATATGTACCATTAATACCAAATGTCCCAGTCGATACGACTCATGGCCCGATTCCGCCAATTTCTGGCTTGAAACATCCACCACTATTCTGAAAGCCCTACTTAGTAACCGTCCCATGATCCGGTTCCGGTGAGCTTTAAATGCTTCGAGCCTTTCTTTTAATTCCTTGTCCATCACTTTATATGCTCAGAAAAGATTTCAAAATATTCGAAAATCTTTTCTTTTTCAGTTTAATGTAAATTTAATATTAATTAAAAAAGTACAAAATACAAATCATAGGTTTCAATTTATGTTTCCAGGAACATTTTCTACAAAATCAATCACCAAAACACAAATAATTGATTTACAATCATTTAATAATAATAATCGCCATTATATGCCGTAGTCTTTAAGGAACTTTGGTCTTTAAGGCACAAATCCTATGCAAAAATAGTTATAAAAAAATAATAGTCAACCTACTTGACTTTTTTAGTCAACTAAGTTTACATTTGCATTGTCAATTTAGTTGACTATCTCATTAAAGTATACGGGTCCGCATCCCATTTTAAAACCACTTATAAATAGATGTAATTATGGCTACGCCAGAACAATCTTCACTTCGCAAAATGTTACCCCGCGTTATTCTGGTCGTTGTACTGGGTGTGGGTGCGTGGTTCGGATTTTCCGCTTACCAGCATGCTCAAACACACGAAGAAACCGACAACGCTCAGATTGAAAGTTACCTCGTTCCCGTGCTTCCCCGTATCTCTGGATACGTAAAGTCAGTAAACGTCAATGATTACGACAAAGTAGAAAAAGGACAGTTGTTATTAGAGATTGACTCTGATGAATATCAACTGCAACTGGCGGAAATGGAGGCTACGTATCGTCAGATGGAAACGGACGTAGAAAACGCTAAAGCCAGCCTCCGCAACGCCGAGCTGACAATCAAGGCTCAGGAATCGAACCTGAAAGCAACGGCTTTACGTCGGGATAAATCAAAATCAGACGCCGAACGCGACGCTCGTCTATTAGCGGATAAAGCCATCACCCGTAAGCAGTCGGACGACAGCCGTAACGCTGCGGACGTTCTTGAACAACAGTATGTAGCCGGTCAGGCTGATATTCTGGCTTCCCGTTCGCGGCTGGACGTACTACGTTCAGCGTTACACAAAGCCGAAGCTGCTTTGGACGTTCAGAAAGCCCGGATTGACCAGCAAAAACTGAAACTGACGTATTCTAAAGTATACGCTACTTCGTCAGGCCGGATTGGCCGCAAGAGCGTAGAACCCGGCCAGTATATTCAGAATGGACAAACGGTAATGACCGTTGTGCAGGATAGTACGCTTTGGGTGGTTGCCAACTTCAAGGAAACGCAGGTAGAACATTTACGCATGGGTGCTGAGGCAATCATCACAGCAGATGCATTCCCTAACCAGCCGATGAAAGGTAAAATCGTTTCTTTCAGTGAAGCCACCGGTGCCAAATTCTCCCTGTTACCTCCCGATAACGCTTCGGGTAACTTCGTAAAAGTAACCCAGAAGATTCCCGTGAAAATTGAAATTGAAGACTTACCCAAATACCGTCAGCAACTCCGTGCCGGTATGAACGTGGAAGTTAGCGTGAAAACCAAGTAGTTTTCGGTTGTCAGTTTTTAGTTGTCAGTGATAAAACGTATCACGGCTAACTGAAGATTATAAACTGAAGACTGAGAACCAACTAGTTGACAGTTGTCAATTTTTATTAGTCAATGATTAAGTATCACGAGCAACTGAAAACCGACAACTGTCAACTGAAAACCAAAAGACATGGCAACAACCTATCCAACCGGATTTAAGCGGGCTATTATTGTTGCTACGGCAATTTCCGCTGCCATCATGGAGTTGATTGACACGACGATTGTGAACGTGGCATTGAACCAGATGGCCGGATCGCTGGGAGCAACCATCGAGGACATTGCCTGGGTAGTGACCTCGTACGCCATCGCCAACGTAATTATCATTCCGATGACGGGCTTCCTGGCCGAGTACTTTGGCCGGAAAAATTATTACCTCACCTCCATTGTCATCTTTACCATTGCTTCCTATTTCTGCGGTCAGTCTACGGATTTATGGGAGTTAGTATTCTGGCGTTTCATTCAGGGTGTGGGAGGTGGAGCCTTGCTTTCTACCTCGCAGGCCATCATTTTTGATGCCTTCCCTCCCGAAAAACGCGGTATTGCTTCTGGTATCTTTGCCATGGGTATCATCATGGGCCCTACCTTTGGTCCTGTATTAGGGGGTATTATTGTGGAAGATTACCACTGGGCCAATATCTTCCTAGTGAACATTCCCGTCGGTATTCTGGCGGCAGTGTTAACCATGCTCTACATTGATAAGAAAGAAGGCGAAGGCCAGAAGAAAGATCAAATTAAAATTGATTACATCGGTATTATTCTGTTGATGGTCGGTATTGGTTCCCTTCAGTTTATGCTGGAAAAAGGTGAATCAGAAGACTGGTTTGAGTCCCGACTTATTGTGATGATAGCCATTACCGCCACCATTGGCATGGTGGGATTCATCTGGCGGGAATTAACCACCGATCACCCCGTCGTTGACTTACGGGTAATGGCTAAAGGAACACTGGGAGTAACCACAATCTTTAGCTTCGTGGCGGGTATTGGTCTATTCACGGCCATGTTTGTGTACCCCGTAATGGTGCAACGGATTAACGGATATACCCCAACGATGACGGGTTTGTCATTACTTTGGCCGACGCTGATCGGGGTCTTCATGATGCCGATTGTAGGAAGACGGTTATCAGCGGGAGCTTCTCCCCTGCCCTTCATTATCACGGGTATTCTGTTCATGATTGCCTTCGGTTTTTACGCCGGAACTTTTGATGATAACACGAGTCAATGGCAGTTTTTCCCCGCTCACATGATGCGGGTAATCGGGATTTCTCTGCTTCAGTTGCCCCTGACTAACCAGGCAGTAGCCGGACTTACCCCAAAAGAATACCCCAATGCCATCGCGATCAATAACATGATTCGGCAGTTAGGGGGAGCCTTCGGTGTAGCCCTGGCCAACAACTTCGTAGCCATCCGTTATGCTCAGCACCGCTCGGATTTAGTAGCCAATTTATACGAGGGAAATCCTTTACTGACGCAACGTTTGCAGGCCATGGGTGGAGCTACTATGCGAGCTTACCGAATGCTTGAACTCGCCGTTGACAAGCAGGCCTATCTGCTTTCTTATCTGGACACGTTCCGGGTAGTTGGTCTGTTCTTCATCCTTATTCTGCCCTTAACGATAGTCTTACGTCAGAAAAAGAAAAAATCAGCCGAAGAAATCGCCGCAGCCGCAGCCGCCATGGCCGAAGCCCATTAGTAAAGTTGTCAGTTTTTAGTTTGCAGTTTTCTGTTAATTAAAACCGAATCCTGCGAGAAAAAAACTGACAACTGACAACCGAAAACTGAAAACTAATCATGAAATTCTTCCCAGTACTGGCCCTCGTAGCTTTGACGAGTACGGCGGCCTTTGCTCAACAAAATAATGACGAGGTTCTGAATGGACTCATTCGTCAGTCGATTGCCTATTACCCCCAACTGAAACAACAACGCCAAGCCGTTTCTCTGAGCCAGAGCCGCACGCAATTAGCTGAATCGGGTAATAAGCCCACTGTTAGCGGAGACGCGAGCTACACGTACATCTGGCCTTTGCAGAAAGTAGCTTTCGAAATTCCCGGCTTAGGTTCCAATGCCATTCAGTTTGCTCCCCGGAATAACTATAATGTAGGCGTTTCCGTGAGTCAAACCGTGTATGACTGGGGAAAAACGAATGCAGCCATTGATAAAGCTCGTATCGAAAGCATTTTATCCGAGCAGAACGTAGAACAGGCTACTCATCAGCTAGCCTATCAGGTTGCTCAGATTTACTTCAGTATTGTCTATCTGCAAAAAGCCATTACCGTTCAGCTAGCCCAGGAGTCACTGGTGAGCGAAACGGCAAAGGTTATTGAAAACCGGATCAAAAGCGGGGATGAAATTGACTATAACTTGGTGGCTACGAACGTTCGTTACAAAAACGTAAGAACCCGTATTGTTGATTTACGTAACCAACTGGACCGTCAATTCATTCTGCTGAGTTCTTTGGTGGGGAAAGATGTTCACGCTGACATTCCTACCACGGGCAGCTTTGATTTGACTACTCTGACTTCACAAGATTCCGTTTCGCTAGCCAATAACTGGGACATTCGGGTTTCGAAAACGAAGGAAATGGTCGCTGAGAAGGACATCGAGGCCGCGAAGGCTGCCAAGTTACCCTCGCTCTCATTCGTAGGCAATACGGGCTTTAAAAACGGTTTCCAGCCCGAAATTGATAAGTTCCGTTTCAATGGTGGCCTGGGTTTCCATTTATCCGCTCCGATTTATTCCGGCAAGCGTCATATCATTCAGGAAGACATCGCCCGCAAAAATCTTCAAATGAGTCAGTACGGCACGGAAGCGGCTTCCGTGGCTGTCCAGTCCCAACTGGATCAGGCTCGATCAGAATTACGTTCAACCTCTGAGAAACTGCGACTTTCAGAAACCCAGCTAGAAGAAGCCAAGTATGGTCTGAAACTGGCGGACGTTCGCTTCCAGAACGGAGTCATTACCCAACTGGAAATTCAGTCCGCACAAACGGCTCTGGAAGAAGCAGAATTTCAACGTATCCAGTACCAATATCAGCAGGCCCTGGCACGTTTAGAAGTAAACCGACTGCTAGGCACAAAAATCTGGTAGTAGAGTTTTGGGATTGCGAGTTTAGAGTTGGGAGTTATTTGATCATTTCTATTCATCGAAGCACACTATTTTTATAGTGAACTCTAAACACAAAACTCACAACCCAAAACTTAACAGTTATTAACGCTGGTATGAAATTTTGATGTAACGTATACAAACTATTTTCTTAGGAGATACGTTATATAACTGAGTCGCCCATAGAGCCATGAAAACCACAAATGCAATCGCTCAGGCGATCCGAAAAGTAGTTACGGAGCATTTTTTTATAAACCCTGAATATTTTCAGTTGAATCGAACTTTTAAAAATGATTTTGGGTTTAATAGTTTAGAAATGACCGAGTTAGTTGTAATGATTGAACAACAATTCGACATTAATATTCCCGATCATTCCTTGTCGACAGTACGAAACGTACATGATTTGATTACTGTCACTGAACAAAGTTTTAATCGGAAAAAAGCTTAAAAAAAAGAAAAGACAGATAGGTTGAAGGTTGAACGATGATTACCGGCCTGCTTTGCGGGCCGGTAATTTTGTTTATATACGTTTCGTCCGTCTGAGGCATAAAAAAACCGCTCAAAACGTTGAGCGGTTTCCAGTTTTCAGTTGTTGATATTTGTTATTATTCTTACCCAGAAGTGAGACTAAGCGACGATAACTTTCCCCAGTACATCTTCTACAGGAGTTAATGGTAAACTCCAGGCTTCCGCTACGCCAGCGTATACCGTCTTGCCATTCACTACGTTAAGACCTTTTTTCAGCTCTTCGTTTTCACGACAGGCTTTTTTCCAGCCTTTATTTGCCAGTTGAATTGCATAAGGTAAAGTCGCATTCGTTAAGGCTAAGGTAGACGTATAAGGCACCGCACCGGGCATGTTTGCTACACAGTAATGTACGATTCCTTCTACAACAAACGTAGGATCCTGGTGAGTAGTCGCGTGAGACGTTTCAAAACATCCCCCCTGGTCGATAGCTACGTCAACCATTACGGTTCCGGGACGCATCAGATTTAACATATCACGGGTGACCAGCGAAGGAGCTTTAGCTCCAGGAATCAACACACCACCAATGATCAAATCAGTTGTCTGGATTAACTGACGAATGTTATATTCATTGGAAATAACGGTATCTACGTTGGCGGGCATGATGTCTTCCAGGTAACGCAGACGAGGCAGGCTAATGTCTACAATCGTTACGTTTGCTCCTAAACCAGCGGCCATTTTCGCCGACTGCGTTCCTACGATACCACCTCCTAAAACTAATACGTTGGCAGGTTTTACGCCCGCAACGCCACCCAGCAGAATACCACGACCACCCATTGGTTTTTCGAGGTATTTTGCACCTTCCTGAATCGCCATACGACCCGCTACTTCACTCATCGGAACGAGCAGGGGCAGACTACGATCGTTTTTCTCTACCGTTTCATAAGCTAAACAAACCGCTCCGCTTTTCAGCATGGCGTAGGTTAACTCTTCCGAAGAAGCAAAGTGGAAATAGGTGAACAGTAATTGATTTGCTTTGATCAGCGGATATTCGGCAGCAATGGGTTCTTTCACCTTCACAATCATCTCGGCGATGTCATACACATCTTCGATAGTAGGAAGAATGGTTGCTCCAGCCTGAACGTATTCCTCGTCGCTGATACCACTACCAACACCAGCCGTAGCCTGCACGTAGACTTCGTGACCGTGTTTTTTGAATTCGGCTACTCCCGCAGGCGTTAGTGCGACGCGGTTTTCGTTGTTCTTGATTTCCTTTGGAACACCAATAATCATGATCGTAACAAGTTTAATTTGGAGGAAGTCTGCTAATGAAATGAATGCTGCAACGAGTACCCGTTGTGACTACAAAATTCATGCATTCAGAATAGATTTCGCTATTCATCAAATAAATAAGAAATTTGTTTTGATTTATTATTATATTTTCGTTTATTTTACTGTTATCAAAGCTATTCCTTTTTAAAAACCGAAAAAATTTCTGTGCCTCAGTACCCCTTTTTTAAAAGCATCGATCAGCTATCCCTAAAGCGGCACGTTCATTTTTACCCTATTTGCTTCCTATTAATCATTTATTTCTCACTTTAAGATTGCAGATGCAGGTCATTTTTGTTATTTCATAACTTTTCAGTAGAGATTTACTTTAAAAATACAGTCATTTATTTCAACCTTCAAAATCTATAAAAGCCATGGAACTGGATGCAATTGACCGGCAGTTACTTAATCTTCTTCAGGACAATGCTCTTCTCACGGTTCGTGAATTAGCTGAACGTGTTCACTTAAGTATTACCCCCGTTCACGACCGGATTAAGAAGTTGGAAAACCAGAAGATCATTGAAAAATACGTGGCTCTGGTCGATCGGAAACGGATTGGTCGCGGGATGATGGTGTATTGCTTCGTTACCCTGGATAAACAGCGTCAGGAAAGTTTCCAGGAATTCAATGAAGCGATTCGAAAACTACCCGAGGTGCTGGAATGTAGCGTCGTATCCGGTAATTTCGATTATTTACTGAAAGTAATCGTCGCTGATATGGAAGCGTATAACACCTTTTATCAAAGTAAACTGAGCGTCCTGAGCAGCGTCTCGCACATGAGTAGTTCGTTCGTGATGGAAGAGGTAAAAAGCACTACCCTGATTGGACTGTGAATGGCCCGGTAAGGGAAAGTTAAGTTCTTGTGCCATCAGCCTTTAGCTTCGTTTCTTCGTCGCGGCTTTTGCATGATTTATCTCAGATTATCTGAAGTGCCCTCATTGCCCGGTTACCTTCGTAAGAAGTAGTCGTATTTTATACGAGAATTGAGACCAACAACGGGAATAATTTACCTATTTTCCGTTCTGGAAACCCCCGAATCTATTAAAATTCCATGCGTCGAAGAATAGCCTATTTCCTCTGCTGTTTTGCTATTAATTTCTCTCTCTTTGCTCAGACCGTATCCGAAAATCTTACGCTGGAAGATGCTATTACCATCGCTTTAGATAAAAACTACGCGATTAAAGTAGCTAAAAACCAGGTTCGTCTGGCTGAAAATGACAATACCAGAGGTAATGCGGGTATGCTTCCGCTGGTCACAGCTGTGGTACAACCCAATGGTTTGATTAACTACACGAATCAGCGATTTTTCGATGCGGTACGCCCTCCACTTGTCCAACGGGGCGTCTTCAACCGTAACGTTCAGGGCAATCTTACGGCCACCTGGACCATCTTTGATGGCTTAAGTATGTACATTACGAAAGATCGGTTGGAAGAACTCGTTCGGGCGGGGGAATCTCAGGCTCAGGTAACCATCGAAAGTACGATTGCTCAGGTTACGAATGCGTATTATGCCGCCGTGCAACAAGGACAGCAGACCCGTTTTTTAGAAGATGCACTGGTCATCTCTCGGGAGCGTCGTCGTCTGGCTAAAGACCGCTACGATATTGGTCAGGGTTCAAAAGTGGAATACCTGACCGCACAGGTTGATTTCAACGCCGACACAGCCACCCTGATTGCCCAGCAATTGTCCTTTACCAATACCAAAACCCAGCTTAATCAGCTACTGGCCCGATCGCTGGACATCAATTTTAACCCACAGGATACCTTACTGGTAAACAGGGACCTCATTTACGAAACCCTTAAAGAGCAAACCTTATCACAAAATCCTCAGTTGATGCTGGCTCGTCATAACAGCACCATTGCCAATCTGGACGTGAAGAACCAGAAGGCTCTGCTGTGGCCCAATGTAAATTTGCTGGGAGGATATACTTATAACCGACTTCGAAACGGCGGTTCTGGTTTCGGGGTAAGAAGTGGTACAGTTGGTAACATTACGGGAGGAGTACAGGTAACAGCCGTTATTTTTGATGGGCTGAATCAGCATCGACGCATTCAGGGAGCCCGAATCAACGAGGAGATTATTAAGCTTCAGGAAGAAGATCTGCGAGTACAGGTCGAGTCGGGTTTACGGCAGGCTTACGAAAACTACCGGAATAATCTTAATCTACTCGACCTCGAATCTATTAACACCAAAACGGCTCAGCAGAACGTAAACATTGCTCTGGAACGGTATAAAATTGGCGTAGCTGCCCCACTGGAATTACGGGAAGCTCAGCGAAATTTCGTAGCCGCCGAAATTCGACTTTTACAGGCTCAGTATAACGCCAAGGTGTCTGAAATTGAATTATACCGACTAAGCAGCCAGATTGTGAAATAGTGTTGTCAGTTGTTTATCAACTTCCCGAAAGTTTTGAAACTTTCGGGAAGTTCTTTTTTAGAGGGAGTGTGTGGTGTTTTACCCTAGCACAAAAGCTGATTGGACTACATGGCAGAGAGCGACTTTATAGTTTGCTTCAGATTTCTTCACTGTAATTAAAGTTACTATTCGCTTCCCATTCGTAGAGACAAGAGCTTGTTATTTTCCGCTACCCCTGTGGCCCGGCCATGATGGTAGGGACTTAGTTATAGAGATTTCTGTTTTAAAAAGCTGAATCCCATTACTGCCAGCTTTTCCGCTGGCAGCATTTTGCCTTGGTCTTACCTAATATTTAGTGAATCAATAGGTTACAATTTCCCAAAGGACGTAACATAGTGCTGCCAGCTTTTCCGCTGGCAGCACTATGATGGCAGCGGCAGTAAGACTTCTCGAAAGGCATTAGTCTGATTACAATCCATCTTCTCTTCTAGGGCTTCAAACAAAAACATCCCGAAAACCATACAGTCTTCGGGATGCTCTATTAATCATTAAGCCCTAACTATCCTCTAAAATCCAGGTACGTTCGACTTACGAATGGCTTCGTAAATCATTTCACCAAACTGCGTTCGGGTATTAAGTTTGCTGATTTTGGAGTTGTTACGAGTGGGATATACCCGGTTTGCCAGGAAAATGTATAACATCTTTTCTTTCGGCTCTACCCACACAAAGGTTCCGGTGAAACCTGAGTGACCAAAACTTTCAGCACTTGCAGAAGGAGGTCCAGAGAGGCCGGGTTTGTTACGATCAGGCTTATCAAAACCAATGCCGCGACGACTATTAATTTCAACCGGGAATGGATACGATGACCATTGTTTGATGGTCTTTTCGCTGATAAAACGCTGGTTACCGTATATACCTCCGTTCAGATACATCTGGTATAACTTCGCCAGATCATTGGCGTCTCCAAATAAGCCCGCGTGACCAGAAATACCTCCCATTAAGGTTGCTCCTTCATCATGTACGCGACCATGAATCAGTTCTTTCCGAAATAAAGAATCATATTCCGTCGGTACGATTCGATCCAATGCATATAGTTCACGGGGATTATAGGTTAAGGTCGTAGCCCCCATCGGACGATAGAAAGTATTCTTCAGATAATCCTCCCATTTTTCTCCGGTAATCTTCTCAACAATCTGCGGATAGAGATAATACGAAAGATCGCTGTAGACGTACCCCTGTTTTGGATTTACGGGAGACTCTTCAATCTGACGCATTAACTCCCGACGATACCGACGGTGCAGAAATAAATGGTCGGCAATGGCGATGGGATAACGACGACTCTGCTCATTACTAAACGTCCGGGGTTTCCAGCCACTTTCACGCGTTGAATCTCTAGCCGTCATCCAGAACGGAATCCAGGCTTTCAGTCCCGACTGGTGGGTCAGGATGTCAATCATTTTTAGCTTACCCTTATTTGAGTTCTTCCATTTCGGGAAAAACTCGCCGAGCGTCATATCCAGCCGGAATTTACCCTCATCCTGCAAACGCATCAGAGCCAGAATAGACGTGCTGACTTTCGTTACCGAAGCCAGATCGTATAAATCCGTTTCCCGCACGGGTTGTTTGCTTTCATACGTCTGCGTTCCGTAGGCTTTCTTAAAAATTACCATTCCGTTTTTCGCTACCACCACCGAAGCTCCGGGATAGGCTTTCTCCTGTAACCCCTGATTGACAATGGAATCCAGTTTGGTATTCAGTATTTTTGAATCTATTCCAGCTAATTCCGGCATTCCATATTTGAAACGACCCAGTGGTTCAACCCGTAAGCCATTTCCAAACTTAAACTCCTGATTCACGGTAACTGGAAGTTGCCCATTGGCTCCAATACCCCCTCCTACTAACTGAGCAGCCAACTCTTGCATGACTGTCGTTTCCTGATAGGTAACTACCAAAGCTTTTGACTTTTCAATGCCGGGTAACTTATTCAACACGTAAGGATTTCCGAAGAACAGATAAGCGGCATTGGGTAAGCCTACAAACGACTGAGCCAGCTTCAGATTTGCCTCTGGCCAGGCATTGGCTGAGCGTAAAAACGGACTGTGCAGAGCTACCACTACCAGATCATATTTAGCCAGCTTGTCCTTAATGGCTTGTAATTGCTGAGCCGACGATTTTATATCTACCTGGAAGGTATCTACCGGCAGGTAATTCATCAACATGCCCTGAAAAGCCGTTGGTTTGACAGGTCCCTGGGCGGGCGTTCCTACACTAATGGCGGCAACTTTTGCCGTAGCCAGATTTTTGATGGGTAATGTCCCATTTTCGTTTTTCAATACCGTCAAACTAGCTTCCGACATTCGGCGTGATAAAGCTTCGGCGGTGGGCTTGTTGAGGTCTTGCAGTAAGTTAGTTAAAGGAGCCGCCTGATACTTATCCAGCCCTAACCAAGCCTTAGCCCGCAAGATGCGATGTACTTTATCGTCCAGATCGGCCTGGGAAATTTCTCCTGAAACCAGAGCTTTTTTAATAGCCTGAAACATAACGGGCACATCCGTGAAGGTTTCCAGCACGTCATTTCCGGCTAATAAGGCCTTTACGCCCGCTACGCCCGGAGGATAATGTTTGGCTACGCCCTGCATCTCCATCGCATCCGTAAAAATGAGTCCTTCAAAACCCATTTGCTTCCGTAATAAATCGGTTACGATGGGTCTGGAAAGCGTCGAAGCCTGATTAGGCGTAGGGTCAAGAGCAGGAATGCTCAAGTGAGCAATCATCACGCCATTCAGACCGTGCTTAATTAACTCCCGGAAGGGATATAATTCGAGCGAATCGAGTCGGGTCCGGGAATGGTTAATCACGGGTAAATCTGCGTGAGAATCTACATCCGTATCGCCGTGACCAGGAAAGTGCTTAGCCGAGGTGATTAACCCGGCATCCTGCATGCCCCGCATGTATGCTTTGGCTTTGCGAAGCACTTCTTCCCGATTTTCCCCAAACGAACGAAAACCGATGACGGGGTTATTCGGATTATTATTTACATCCGCCACGGGAGCGTAGTTAATGTGTATGCCTGCCCGGCGGCACTGCTCGCCAATCTGTTTCCCCATACGGTAAAACCAGTCGTCATTTTGCCGGATGGCTCCGAGCGTCAGAGCGTACGGATACCGAACAGCACTGTCCAGTCGCATGGTAAGGCCCCATTCCAGATCCTCTCCCATCATCATCGGTACGGCTGAAATTGCCTGTAACTCGTTGATCATGGCCGTCTGTCGCGTGGGCTGATTGGCAAACCATACCAATCCACCGACTTTATAGTCACGAACCCAGCCTTTCAGCTTTTCCTGGTCGTAAGCCTGATTAGTAAAATTAGCACGGGGCATCATCAACTGCCCGATTTTCTCGTCGAGCGTCAGGCGGGCAAAAACCGAATCGGCCCAGTGTTGATTACCCGTCTGAAAAGGTTTTTGAGCGTAAGAGGTAAGTGAAGCCAGTACAGCCGCACACAGGGGAATGAAGCGTTTCATACATCAAAAATAAGGGTTCCCCTTGATTTTGGTGAAGAATACGCGGGTTTTAAGAATGGGTATTTTGTAATTCTTCAAGCCTCAAGCCTGGCTGGTGTCCTCACCAGACACTTGATGGCGGCTGGTGAGGACACCAGCCACGGCCTAGATTTTAATAGTTCATACCATAAATAGCTTTGGCTAAAATGGAACTTCCCGAAAGTTTGAAACTTTCGGGAAGTTATTTGACAGACGTAATGAATTGTACATCTACGGTTCGATAGCTCGTATTTTTTCGGCGTTTAATTCCGAGAAATGATTAATCACCTGGTCGGCCAGACTTAAATCCTGCATTTCGGAATGCTCACTGTTATAACCCACGCAGTAAATCCCCGCTCCTTTGGCGGCTTTTACACCGTTGGTCGAATCTTCAATGATGATGCATTGCGATTTAGGGGCTACCGAAAGCGAAGCCGCATACTCGAAGATGGCCGGATCGGGCTTTGATTTTGGGAAATCTTCTCCGCTGACAATATGCGTAAAGTAAGGAGACAAGCCAAAGCGTTTGAAGACACGGGCAATGGTTACTTTCGAAGCTGACGAAGCCAGAATTAACTGAAAATCATGCTGATGTAAATCTTCAATCAATGTACGTACGCCTTCAAGCAGGTCTAGGTCCTCTTTTTCGTCAAAAGCATCATTAAAAATAGACCGCTTCCGCTGAATCATCGCCTCTACTTCATCGGCCAGGTTATATTTTGCTTTTAAACCCTGATATACATTTCGGGTGGATAAACCCGTAAACGTCGAATATTCTTCGTCAGTAATGTGAATGCCTAACTCGTTAAAATGTTTGAAAAAGGCGTAACGGTGCACGGGTTCGGTGTCAACGATCACCCCGTCCATATCAAAAATCACGGTTTTTATCATGGGAAAGAAAATAAGCTCGTCCAGTAAAGGTAGAGATTTTCCCAGCGTACACCATAGAAATGAGTTGAAGTTTGAGAGGTTTGAGTAGTGTTTAGAAAGGTTAGATTTTGTTAGAGTGTTTGAGAACGAAAACGCCCTTATCCACTCCAACAAAATCTAACCTTTTCAAACTAGCTGTAAGTCTCTAGTAACCTTCGTTCTGCATTAGGTAACCGGCCCGGTTTGAGGCACCGTCAATGGCAGTTTGCGGAATAGGGAAAATCCGTTTACGCTTATCCGTGTTGGTCTTCTCAGTCCAGCTACCTTCGTACTTATTAAAACGAATCATATCCGTACGGCGAAGCATTTCCCAGTAAAATTCAAAACCTCGCTCGCGGAAAAGTAAATCCAGATTCATGGCCGTCAAAGCTGGCGGGGCCTGCGTCAGACTACGAGCCGCCCGAACCGTGTTTACATCGGCCAAAGCTGCCGCCGCGTCATTGCTTTTGCGAAGCTTCGCTTCCGCCCGCATCAAGTAAATATCCGCCAGACGAATGATAGAAATATCAGCTTCTCCACGGTTACGACCCGTATTGGACGACGAGCTGAATTCGTATTTTTCCACGCGATACCCTGTGCTGTAATTACTTCCGGCAGTTGTAAAATCGATCTGCTCCGTGAAGTTTACGGGTAAATCCGAACGGTTGCGGCTGGAGTTATAGAGTTTTCCAACCTTAAACTGTCCGTTGGCACATTTCAAGAAAACGCCGTTTACACGAAGTAGACCATATTGCTGCCCCCGAAGAATCCCGCGGTTGATCTTATAATCCGCCGCCGAAACGCAGGTATCCGCTGCGTTCGAATAAATTTTCATGTTTTCCTGATAAAAACGAGGATCGCGTTTAGGATCTTCGTTCCCGTAGGCCTGAGTCCAGGTACGGTAAAAATCAGGCGTTATAGCGGGGCCATCCGTACCGTTTGCACTGGGATAGGCTGCGAGCGGGAACTGATCACCCGACAGCGAGAAATACGCCAAACGGTTATGTCCGTTTAATTCAGGACGCTGATCTACAGCAAAGATTAACTCGGGGTTATTATGGTTGTTATTGCCGAAAATTCCGAAGTAATCATTCGACAACTGATACTGCCCCGAGGCAATGACCTTGTCAGTATACGAAATCACCTTGTCCATATCCTCCGCCGTAAAGGTGAACTGATCCGCGTAACGATTCCGATAAACTGCCGCGTTAAGGTACAATTTTGCTAATAATCCCCAAACAGCTCCCTGCGTCAGTCGCCCAGCGGCTACGTTTGCCTTCGCGGGTAATGCATTTTCTACCGCCAAAAACTCACTCTCAATGTACTTTACAGCTTCGTCCCCACGAATGATTTTGGAATATTCCCTCGGGTCGTCTTTTACGAAAGCAATACCGAATAAATCCAACATCAGCAGGTTATAAAAAGCCCGCATCCCCCGAGCTTCTGCCTTATACATATTGGCATTGGCACTGTTCAGCGTAGCCAGGGAATTAATAGCTACAATACTCCGGGATATAGACGTTGCCAGGTTATCCCAGGTAGTGCGTACGTTGGGGTCCGTGCTCGTGGTTGTGTGAGCGTGCAGGTTGAGGTAAATTCCATTGTCTCCCCAGTCGGTACCGCCCCGATAGGGTAAAATAGCCTCGTCCGTAGAAATTTCCTGTAAAGCAAAATAGTTGGTATGCTTATAAATTTCGGGTAACAGAGCGTATACCGGAGCAATGAGTCCATCTGCCGTTTCTTGCGGTGTCAGAGTCGGGTTGAAGCTTTCGTCCAACACGTTTTCATTTAAATCAGTACAGGCATTGCTCACCAGCAGTAGGCTGGACAGCACTAGTAGAACAGAAAATTTATGTTTCATTGTCGTTGAATTATAAGCTAATGGTTAATCCAAAAATCACGGAACGAGCTTTAGGATAACTCAGATAATCAATCCCGTACGATGAAACTCCATTCACCGAGCGGTCATTGTTTACCTCAGGGTCGTAGCCATTGTAAGGGGTAATCACGAAGAGATTCTGACCCGTTACTGACAAGCGAATGTTGGACACCCATTTGTCCATTCCCAGACCTACCGTATTGACGTTATAGCCCAAACTCAGGTTATTCAGACGTAAGAATTGACCATTTTTCAGGAAGCGTGTAGATACCGGAGCCGAGTTATTAACCGATTCATTAGCGTATTGAAGGGCCTCGGGGGTTACGTTGAGCCCTTTCGACAACCGTAACTTATAAAACATCGCATTGGCCGTGTTATCATAGACTTTGTTACCCGAAACGCCATTCAGGTTAGCCGTCAGATCAAAGCCTTTGTAAGCAATGCTACCATTAATGTTGAACATCTTTTTCGGTAAAGCCGAACCAGCCGCTACCCGATCGTTATCCGTAATAATGCCATCGCCGTCGACATCCTGAAACTTATTAATTCCTTTGTCATCAAAGCCGATGAAATTTTTCAGGTAAAACGTACCGATGGGCTGACCATTCACGTAGCCGTTTATCGTTGCGGAGGATAACCCCGAACCCGAAGCGGTTCCTGAAGTAAGCACGGAATAAGGTGAGTTCGTTACGTTATTACCGATGAACGTAACATTACCACCAATGGAGTAACGTAGCCCATTAGCAAAGCTCTTGCGGTAATTCAGATCAATTTCCAAGCCCTGATTCGTAATCTTCATGTCATGCACGTTCGTCCATAAAGTGCGGACAGGCTGCACGGGATCGGCAGGTATTACTTCGAGCAGAATATTGTTGGATACTTTACGGAATAGATCCAATGAACCACTTAATGATCCGTCGAAGAAGGCAAAATCAAGTCCAAAGTTACTTTGCGTAGAAACTTCCCACTGAATATCCGGGTTGGCCAGGCGATTGTACGTAGCTCCAGAAGGATAGGTATTGGAGCCATTCAGAGGGTAAGTGGTAGTTCCGGTTACGCTGGTAGAAAACCGGGCCTGAGTAATTTTAGAGGGAATTTCCTGATTACCCGTTTGTCCCCAACCAGCCCTGATTTTCAGCTCTGTAATGGCAGGAATGCGTTTCAGGAAAGGTTCTTCCGATAAACGCCAGCCCAACGAGGCTGACGGGAAAATACCGTATTTATTGTTAGCTCCAAACTTCGACGAACCATCCGCCCGAACCGTCAGGGTCGCCAGATACTTGTCTTTCCATTGGTAATTGACCCGCGAGAAAAATGACTGTAGTTCATTGATCGTCGCGTAACCCGTCGGACGGTTGTTCGTCAGCGTCAGGTCTTGCCCTAACCCTGGATTGTAGATGGGCTCAATGTCCGAAATAGGAAATTTATTGATACTATTCGTACGACCCTGTAGAAAAATACGCTGATACGAATGCCCCGCCAGAGCAGAGAAATTGTGCTCATTGCGGTTGAATGAATACGTTAAGTAATTTTCAATCAATCGGTTAGTATTGTACGTATTGGTGGTTTCAAGACGACCTTCCTGGAAGGGCACTTCATTTGGCAAGGACTGAAGGTCCTGAGCAGCACTCGACTGATCAACGGCAAAATTGAGTTTGTAGACCAGTCCTTTGATAAGGGTTACTGAAGGTGAGATACTCGCAATCACCCGGTTCGTTTTGGTAAGGTCCTTTTCCAGGGAAAGTGGAATCAGAGGGTTGGTACCATCTACATACTGAAAAGGCTTGCCATCCGCATCATAGGCCGGATAGGTAGGGTTAGCTGCTAGTGCTCCTCCAATGAGACTTTGAATGGGGGGCCGCTGGTTAACCGTATTCGTCACATTCAGATTAATATCAACACTTACGCGATCTTCAAGTAATTTCTGCGTCGCATTAATTCGGCCCGTATAACGCTTTAGATTGCTATTTTTCAGGATTCCCTGCTGATCCTGTAACCCGAATGAGGCATAATACGTCAGTTTTTCTGAACCACCACTCAGAGCCACATTGTGGTTTTGAGTAATGGCCCGGCGGGAAATTTCTTTCTGCCAATTGGTATTACCACCCTTGTCCACCAAACTGTTCCCCAGCTTGGGAACTTCCGTACGAAATTCATCAGCAGATAATACATTCAAAGGATTTGCCAGCGTTGAGACCCCGATATTTCCGTTGTAAGTCAACGTCGAGCGACCGGCTTTGCCTTTCTTAGTGGTAATCAAAACTACGCCATTGGCACCACGAGAACCGTAAATGGCCGTAGCTGAAGCATCTTTCAATACATCAATGGACTCAATATCCTGTGGGTTGAGGAATACCAGCGGGTTCGTTGCTCCACCCGTACTACTGTTATCCAGAGCCAGACCATCCACTACGAACAGCGGCGTACTTCCTGTACGAATTCCTCCGGGACCGCGAACGGTGATATTCTGAGTCCCACCGGGTTCACCAGTAGCTGAAGTAACATTTACCCCAGAAACCTTGCCCTGTAATAACTGCTCGGGCGAGTTGATGATCCCTTTGTTAAACTCTGAGCTTTTCAGCGAAGTAATGGCTCCGGTCATGTCCTTTTTCACTGTACTACCGTAACCAATCACAACTACCTGAGACAGATCTGCTGCGTCGTTTTTCAGTTCAACGTTAATGGTCGTCTGACGACCCACAGGCATTTCCATGGGCTCATAGCCCACAAATTGAAAGACCAGTATAGCTTCTGTATTGGGAACTTTGATGCTATACTTTCCATCGGCTCCCGTAGTCGTACCAACCGAGGTACCTTTTACCATGACCGTACAACCCGTTAATACTTCACGGGTTTGAGCATCCGTTACCTGGCCGGTAATGGTTAGTTCCTTCGGGGAAACACTATGCAGGTGGGGTGATGCCACCACCCGTTGTGGAAGTTGATTCAGTAGAAATAGCCCCGCAAGGACATACTTTACCTGACCTGAAAAACAGTTCAAGTTTTTCATAGACTAAACTTTGGGAAGAAAATGATTTTTCTGTAAAAAATAAAACTCTGAAAATCAATGAATTATTTTCAGAGTTTTCAGGCCACAAAAGTAGATTATCGGGGAAAGAAGGGCTTTAAGAGAATGTTATGTTACCGTTAAAAGGCGGTAACAATCCGTAAAGGATCGCTTTGGGATGAACTCGTATCTCTGCATGATGTACGAATTCAACCTCTCAGGTATCCAGACAATTTCAATCACCTGTTTACTTTTTATAATTGTTATCTTTCAGGCCATTTCCTGATTAAATTCGCCGTATGCCTTTTCATAAATTACTAGTATTCTTCCTGCTGCTTATGAGTTTGTTCGGATGTGATACGCCACCGAAACATCCTGAACGGGCCGGCGTTGCCTTATCTTTCGACGATCATTTTCTGAAGGAATGGGCCGCGTTAATACCGCTTTTCAGGAAGTACAATGCCCAAGTTACTTTCTTCATTAACTGCCCGGATTCGCTTTCTGCAGAAGACATTACTTTACTAAAGCAACTTCGGAACGAAGGTCATGAAATTGGTTACCACGGTACTATTCACGGCGTTTCTACGCAAATGATTCAGGATTTAGGCGTAGAAGGTTATCTTAATACTGAAATCCGTCCCGGACTTTCTTACCTGAATAAAGCCGGTTTTTACCCCACCTCTTATGCTCACCCCGGCGGCAATCATAACACCCGCGTCGATTCCGTCTTACTCACTTCAGGTTTTCAGATTTTACGTGATGTAGCCCTGGCGGAACGTCATTACAAAGGCTTTAAACTCTACCATATTCCGCCCCAATACTTACCTCAGATTTACTATGACTTCGATCAGGAACGCGTAGTGGATGCTCTGCTGATTGATTACAGTGCGAATCTTTCTCAGGAAGAAATGAAAGATGCTTTAGTGAAGGCAAAGGAGAAAGGGAAAGCCGTTTTGTTGTTCGGGCATGAGCCCTTATCAGCACCCCCAACGGCGAAGCAATACGGATTTGATATTAGTTTTCTGGAGAAAATTCTGGCGACGGCCCAGGAATTAAACCTGAAATTTTACCGTATGTCTGACTTACCTAACGTGAAAGATTAACGTCCGTACCGTTCATCCTTAAAACGAAGTAAGGGCTTCTCAAAATACTCGTAAGACAGGCCCGAGACCAGTACTGAAAATCCAATGACGCAGGGATATAAAATCAGGTTATAAACCGTCGTGGATAATTCGGGAGCATACATTCGTAACAGATTAATGAATACGATGGAAACCACGACGTGATAAAGGTATAAGCCGTAAGAAATCTTGCCCAGGTAACTAACAATAGGGGTTTCCAGAGAAATAATACTGTTGGGATTGGTGGCTACATTTAAGATAAAGAAGCAGAAAAACAGCGAATACACTTCCATAAAAGCCGGAATGTGAATGCCGGAAAAGAAACAGATCAGGAAGAGTATGTAGACGCCAATCTGTAAATCTTTTCGATACAATACATTGAGTATTCTGGTATTATTTTTATAAACTGCATACGCCCCTGCTCCCCCTAAAGCCATGATTAACAGGCGAAACTGCCCAATGAAGGTCAGAACTCCATCTATCTTTCTAACTTCAGGGGCATCCAGAAAATAAATGCCCAACGCTAATAATCCAACGGTAGCCGTTAGAAAAATGGCAACGATACCTATCGTTTTTTTAGGGTATTTGATAATCCAGGGCCATAGGTAATAAAACTGTTCTTCGACACCGATAGACCAGGCCTGAGCAGCCCAGTATGGAATGCCATAAAGTACAAAGGCATAATTAGGTAAGACCAGCATCAACAGCGAAAGCCGTTCCGTAAAATTACGTTGTAATAACTCGGTTACACCCGGATAATAGAAGATTGAGAAGTTAGGAAATACGAAGACCGCCAGCAAGACCATGACGTAATAAATAGGCCAGATTCGGAAGACTCTTCGCAGGTAAAATTTTGGAGCGGAAATGTCCCCGAAATTGCCTTTTTCCTGCAATAGTAGATACGTAATCAGAAATCCGCTTAACACAAAAAACAAACCAACCCCCAGACGACCGGCGTGCTTCACTACCGTTATTTCGTAGATGTTAACTACTCCATACGTATGTTTAGCCTGCTCCAGATGGTGA
Organism: Siphonobacter sp. SORGH_AS_0500; assembly: GCF_002838835.1. Classification (GTDB taxonomy): domain Bacteria; phylum Bacteroidota; class Bacteroidia; order Cytophagales; family Spirosomataceae; genus Siphonobacter. The sequence goes on along the minus strand of NZ_NHPP01000018.1, from coordinate 12,856 downwards.
ATCAATACCGACATAGCTGCGATGCAGCGTACTCCATTCAGGTTAGGAAAATTCCGTTTCTGAATTGCTTTTTTCGCAGAGGACTGCTCCTCCGCAGGCCATTTGTTTGCGGTAGATTCCAACTACTGTTTTTTCTAGTTTCGGGATGTATAAATATAACTTAGGCCACTACTAATTCCGGTTCGTTCTGAGCTACTTTTTTTTTCGGGGAAACGATCCCCAAACAAAATAAAGTGTCACACAAACGATTCCTAACTGAATGAAATAATCTATCGTACGATCAGGAATGGCAAAAATATCGGTTGGACTCAGGTAAATCGGCATACCCTGCCGCCACCACATTGAAGGGTGAATAACGGCCAGCACATTAAATACAAAAAGCAAGAAGATTTGTTTTCGATTGTTCCAGTCGATGATTTCGAAAACCATGGGTAATAGGAATAGAAACAGATAATTACTGTAGGCACTTTGCTGGGCAATCATCATCAGTCCGTACATGGTTACCCATAAATGAGCCAGCATAACGGGGTATTCATGCTTGCGTAATCGCCAGGCTGTCAGACAGCCCGCACTAATAGTAATGACCAGCCCGATCCAGTTCCAGGCTTTGGCACCCAATCCTACCAAATTGAAAGCCCAGGGGTTAATAACCGACAGAATGTTGGGTGCTCGCAATACGTTAGCTTCATCGAGAGGCTGCATGAACTCCATCCCAACCGTCAGGTACAGAACCACAACCGAAATGGCCCCAACGATAGAAATAGGAATCAGGAAACGAATTTTTTCTTTTTCAATCAGAAACAAAGGAAACAGAGCCAGACCGAAAATGGCCTTTGTCATCAACACTCCCAGAGCCATGACCAGGCTAAAACCAACTACGCCATAGCGTTTGCGGGTTAAGTAAGCCCCTACGACAAAAAGCCACATCCAGATATCTTCCTGAGCACCCACAATGCAAAGCACTAGCGATCCTGGTAACAAAAGGTACACTAAAGATTTAAAGAGCAGATCCTCTTTTGTGGTCTTGTAGCGAAAAAGCTGATAGGTTAATGCCAGAGCCAGGCCGTCCATAGCGGCCATGGTGAGGATAATCATTTTCGGGCTATACCAGATTTTCAGCCAAAGGCCTAAGTAATAGGCATATAAAGGCGAATACGGGGACCAGAAATCCTTGTATACCAGCATGCCCTGCGAGGCCTTGCTACCCTCGTCCCAGAAGCCGTTCACATCGGAAGTAGGCTGATAGTCAGCCCACAGATAAATCAAGAGAAAAGGCAACACGCGGAGCAATACCCAACTGGTGCCTAAGACGCCAACGACGCTTTTATTTTTTAATCCAAGGGTGATCTGGGGTCTGAAATAGAGCACAACGCTTACCAGCAAAATGCAAAGCAGACTAATGATCAACTTGGCTAGAACAACACTCATGCCGATCTTAAATAATTAGGAGTCACAATCTTAATGGCGGCTTTCGTAACAATCCAAAAGAAACAGGCCACGTTCATCACTTGTAACGCTAACTCACCCAAATACGCAGAATTTGCTAACATTGAGAAGCTAATGTAATCGGGCTGTTTAATCCATACATTGACAAAAGGCTGCACGACGGTCAACCAACTTAGTACTAACAAGATTAACAGATGTTTGTTATTTCTCAGGTCAACGATTTCAAAAACTACTGCCAGTACATACGCAATCAGGTACGCTCCGGGTGCACTCGCCTGAAAAATCATCATACAGGCAAACGTGGCGATAAAAAGGGAAGGTAAGGTGTGACTCAGCGGGTTTACTCGCCCACGATACGCCAGATACGATACCAGCAGCATCGTAATGATTAACCCAATCCAGTTTACGGCAGTAGAATTCTTTTGATCGATGTGTACGAATAATTCTATAAATGGCCGGGTAATGGAGAACAGGTTCGGCGTCATTAACTGCTCGGTATGCTGAATGGGCATCAGGAACCTGTCACCAATTTGCCAGTACAAAAAGGCCAGAGCAGGCAGGCCAATAGCGGCCATAACCAGCAGCATTTTTATGGGTTTGCGAACGCTTACCAGGAGCGGTGGCAGAAAGAAAACGAAGGTAGCTTTCGTGGTTAATAAGGCAATAGCAAAGATTACGCCCAGACCTACTTCATAATCAACGGGATTTTTCTTTACGTGCCGCCACATTAATAAAGCCAGTCCCCAGAACCAGACTTCTTCCTGACCATCAATCAGAATGTACATGAACGAAGCTGGTATCAGCCAGTAAATGAACGTTGCCTGAAGAGCATTAGATTTTTCCTTTTTATAGGTTCGATACGTTAGCCAGAGAATCAACGTCTCCATCAATACCATGAACAGCACAATGGAACGGGAATTATGCCAGATCCATAGCGGTAAACTAATGATATAAGCGAATAAGGGAGCGTGATAGGACCAGAAGTCGCGGTATACGAAACCGCCCGCTTTTGCGGCCTGAGCTTTATAATAGAAAAAAGGAACGTCTCCCCGAGGGTCATGATTGAAGAGGATGAAAATGACAATCCAGGGAATCAGACGCAGCAACAGGAAACCCAGACTAAAGGCCAACGTATCATTTTTCTGTTGCCACCCGGCGATTACAGTCGGTTTCCAGATGGTCAAAATCACACCTAAGGTCAGGAAAATACTCAGGATTACTTTAATGTAAAAGACGGTAAGAATTGGCATTGCACTAGTTAATCTATCAAGGGGTTGAAGATAATTTTTTCAGAGATGGGAAGTTTGCTTCGTTAGAACATTACCAATGGTTCCTTTGCCGGACGTCATTGTGTTTCTGGGCTGCAAAAGTATTTACTATTCCCGAGTCAACCAACGTAAAGTGATGAACTTCGATTGTCTCCGTTTTCTTTTATATGCCCACAAGGGGTAAAAGTTATCCGAAATGGCTTTAAATCGCCCCTTCGGATTTATTATTCCAAACGGCGGTGAATACCCCCTTACGAACTATTAGGGATAATCTTCCTGTAGAGACGCGACTTTATCGCATCTGGCTGGGAATGAGAACCAATAGTAGAAACGCCTTTACCCCAGACGCGATAAAGTCGCGTCTCTACGTGTATGATCGCCTGTTCTTTGGGGTTATAAATCGGAAGTATTCGAAACTACCCGCCGTGGTTGGTGAGACACTAACCACGGCGTAGCAAAAGAAGACACGTGAAAACGTGTCTTCTTTTGCCTTTTAATCTTTTACTGACCACCTAACGCTTTCCAGAGAGCTACGGCGTAAATCAGGCGTTGACCTTGTAATTGGGCTAGCTGTCGTTCTGCTTCGAGCGAAGTTCGCTGAGCATCCAGCACATCCAGATACGTAGTTAACCCTTTTTTATAAACGTCTCTTACCAGTAACTCGGTTTTACCCGCCGTTTCTATCACATTTTGCTGATTGGCAATCTGCGTTTCCAGATCGCGAATGTTGTCCAGAGCTACTTCCGCTTCCCGCTGGGCATTTACTAATCGCTGATCTATCACCGTTCGAGCCGTTTGCACCTGTTGACGGGCGAGGTTAATATTCTCGCGGTTTCGGCGACCCTCATAAATCGGGAAGCTGGCCGTTGCTCCTACCGTATAGGTATAACTTGAAGGTAAAAACACATCTCCTACCCGACCGCTGATTAATCCACCGGAGCCCGCAGCAATAACCCGGGGTTTCAATGCCTTGCTGGCAATATCTGCGTTCACATCCGCGGCAGAAATCTGTAAATCCGTCTGTTGAATATCAGGACGATTTTTCAAAAGCTCGGGCGTAATTGTAGCGTAAACAGGCGTTGGATACATCGGTAAAACAGATCTAGCCAGCGTAAAGCTTCCGGACTTTGCCCGGTTAAAATCGCCAGACCATTTTCCAGCTCGTGGCGACTGCGTTGCAGGGCCGACTGCTGGGTTTTGAGATTACCAATCTCCGTTTCTGCCCGGCGTACGTCAATTTCGCTGGTTAATCCAATCCGAAAGCGTTCGCGAACGACGGCCAGTACCGAATCACGGGCGGTCAGGGTTCGATCAAAAACTGTTTGTTCGGCATCATTCGCACGCACCAGGGCATACAGCCGGGCAATTTCAGAAGCCACGGCCAGCCGAGTAATTTGCACATCGGCTTCGGTAATTTGCGTTTGTATTTCGCTTAACCGTACGCCCTGCCTGAGTCGGCGGAATAAATCCAGCTCAAAACTGGCATCAACCGGAATCTGAAACGTGGTCAGTTGCACCCGCTGGGCCCGCACGTTCACGAACTGCACCGGGCGATTAGGCGAAAGACTTTGCGTCTGAATACCGGGATTACCCCGAACGGTAGGATGCAGATACGATTCGGCCACCCGAATTCGGATGCGAGCTTCTTCTACCCGGCTCAGGGCATTTTTTACATCGGGATTGAAGCTCAGTCCTGCCTCTATTAATTTATCTAATTCTGGATCAACGAAAGGTCGGCTCGCTGGTGTCTGTGCCCGCAACGTACTAACCGCCAGCAACACCAATCCACTGATTTTAACAATACAATTCATAACGTTCGGTAAAACTTGGGAAGCGTTAGGCAATTTTGAATGAGTGAATGATAGAATGAGTGAATGACGTTCCACTGATCCAGCTTCAACCTCGTTTCTCACTCCATCTTTAGCTTTGACATTTTTCAGATCTAAGAACTCCTTATCTACTTTTTCAATAATTGAAAACTGAAAACGGTCAACAGAAAACTATTTCACTCGCACTATCTGGCCGTCTTTTAGGCCGTCGGAGGGGTTAGTTACCAGACGTTCGTCGCCCTGTAAGCCTTCCAGAATTTCCAGACTAGTACCAAAATCGCGACCGATGGTAATGGGCTGGTATTTTACCTGATGGTTAGCCGAAACCACGATAACCCTTGGCCCTTCCGGCGTAACTAATAACGTATTGGCCGGAATACGAACGGGAGGATTTTCGGCCCGAACGTCCAGCGTTACCTGGCCGTATAGACCCGCTACCAATTCACCCGAATGATTGGGGATGGCTACTTCGGTTAATAACGTCCGCGAAGAGGAACGCAGCGTTCCCGAGGTCCGAACGACTTTTCCTGTGAAGGTTTTACCTAACTCTGGAATCTTTACCGTTGCGGGTAAACCAATGGCAACCATGCGGTAATACGTCTGTGGCACGTCGATATACACCCGAAGCGTGTCGAGTTGGGAAACGGTAAACAGAGAGATATTACCGGTATTAATCAGAGCTCCTACATCGGCGTTACGAGCCGTTACGATGCCATTGAACGGTGCCCGAACCTGTTGTAAGCCTTTCAACGCCTGTAAACGCTGAAGCGTAGCCCGACCTACTTCGAAACCCGCCTGACGGTTATCAATATCCTGTTGTGAAACAGCTCCGGGAATCCCCGCACTTTTCACGCGATCCAGATTAGACTGAGCCAGTTTCAGGTCGGCCTGAGCTTTCAGTATATCCTGATCCAATTCGGGAGCATCAATCGTGGCTAATAGGCTTCCGCGACGAACTTTACTGCCAATATCTACAAAGCGTTGACGCAGAAAACCCTGGGTCCGAGCGTATACCTGCGTTTCGCGATACGGCATAATCTGCCCAGGAAGGGTAAGGCCCGTCGTGTCAGCCGCTCGTTTCACTACTACGGTATTTACCAAGGTCGTGCGGTTTTTTTGGGAATCACTTTCCGCGTGTAACTCCTGCTGATTTTTAATTCGGGGTAATATGCCCACGAAGAAGAATAAAGCCAACAATCCCACCGGAATCAGCCATATCCAAAGTCTTTTCATGTTCTTACTAGTTTACAGTTATCAGTTTGCCGTTTTCAGTCTTTTTTGGTTTTCAGTTTTCGATTTACTGTTTTCAATGAATGTTCTTTTACAAAAACTGAAAACGGTAAACCGAAAACTAACAACTCAATTATACTTCCATTTCAGCTAGTTCTTTTTCTTCGGCTAATTCTGCTTCGGTTCGGTTTTTGGCTAGGTAACTGAATACGACGGGAACGAATAATAAGGTCGTAAACGTCGCCAATAATAAACCGCCAATCACGGCCCGGCCCAGCGGAGCATTTTGCTCGCCTCCTTCACCCAAACCTAAAGACATGGGTAACATACCGATGATCATCGCCAAGGCCGTCATCAGGATCGGACGAAGACGGGTTCTTCCCGCTTCTACCGCCGCTTCGTAAGGCGTAAAGTGTAGATCGAATACCTGTTCCTGAGCAAAACTTACCAACAGAATGGAGTTGGCCGTAGCTACCCCAACGCTCATAATCGCTCCCATCAGCGAAGGAATACTGAACGTGGTTTGCGTCAGGAATAATAACCAGACCACCCCGCACATCGCTCCGGGTAAGGCAGTAATGATAATGAAGGGATAGAGGAAAGACTGGAAGTTCACGACCATCAGCATATACACCAGTACCGCCGCGAAAATCAGACCAATGCCCAGACGCACGAAGGCCGAATTCATACTTTCTACCTGACCGCGAACTTCAATTTTATTACCCGGCTTCAACTGGCTCTGGTATTCTTTTACGATCGATTCCAGCTTACTCGACACGCTTCCCAGATCCGTCCGTTCCACGGAGGCATAGACGTCGTACATCGGCTGCGTATTGAGACGGTTCACGACCATAGGCGTAACTCGACGTTCAATTTTAGCCACGTTTGCCAGCGACTGCGGAGTTAACTCGCCCGTTTGAGTTACCAGCGGCGTCTGCATGAGTTTATCAATCGAATTGAGTTTATACGGAGGCGTCTGAACGGCAATCAGGTAGGGGAAACCCGTAACCGGATCAGGCCAGAAGTTCGGGTTTACCTGCGTCGTTCCACTCATCGAAATCATCATGTTGCTGGCCACCTTACTTTCGTTCAAGCCCAACTGATTAGCCCGCTCGCGGTCGATATTCACGTATAATTCAGGGGAGTTCATGACCTGATGCAAATGCACATCAACCGTTCCCGGAATCTCGGCTACTTTCGCCTGAATTTCTTTGGCAATACGAAGGTTATTCTTGCGGTCAAAACCCATCACCTGAATATCGATGGGCGATGTCAGCCCGAAGTTCAGAATCTGGGTAACGATATCAGCGGGCTGAAAGAAGAAGGTAACTTCCGGCATGGCCTCCGCTAATTTGGCCCGAATGGCCCGGGTGTAATAATCCGTTGGATGTGATTTTTCTTTTTTCAAAGCCACCAGAATTTCACTATCCGCCGAACCTAAGGACGAGTTATCCTGAAAAACCATGTTATAACTCTCGCTCGTCAGACCGATGTTACTAATGACGGTTTCGATTTCTTCCTTGGGAATAATACTGCGAATGACTTTCTCCACTTCGGATGCCGTACGTTCGGTAGCCTCCAGACGCGACCCCGCCGGAGCTCGCATGTGTAACTTAAATTGTCCGGCATCTACCGACGGGAAGAAGTCACGACCCACGAATGGAATCATCGCAGCGGTAACTCCGACCACCAATAAAAATACCACCAGCACGGACTTCCGGTGTTTCAGATTCCATTGCAGGACGTTGAGGTAACGGCCTTGGAAACGATCAAATCCCCGGTTGAAGCTCTGATACATCCGGGCAAAAAGATTCGGACGACGAGCCTGTCCATTCTGCTGGTAATCGGCAGCGTGATGGGGTTCGTGTTTGAGTAATAAATCAGCCAGGGTGGGCACCAGCGTACGGGAAAGAATGTACGAGGCAATCATGGCAAATACGACCGACAACGCCAGCGGGCCAAACAGGAATCGAGCCGGGCCTTCGAGGAATAACACGGAAACGAATACGATACAAATCGTCAGCGTAGCGACCAGCGTGGGCGTAGCAATTTGCTGGGCTCCGACCATAATTGCCTTTCGCAACGGCAAGCCCAGTTCTTCATTTCGGTGAATATTCTCGATGGTTACGGTTGCATCATCCACCAGAATCCCAATTGCCAGAGCTAATCCGCCAAGGGTATTAATGTTAAGCGTCTCTCCCATCAGGTATAACACCGAGAGCGAGCAGAGAATGGAAAGCGGAATTGAAATGGCTACAATCAGCGTACTCCGCCAGCTTCCGAGGAAGAGCAGAATCATCGCCGCCGTTAATAAAGCCGCAATCAGACCTTCCACCACTACCCCATGAATCGAGGCCCGTACGAATACCGATTGATCGAAAAGCTCCGTAATGCGTAAAGAAGCCGGAGCCGCTCCACGAACGGCGGGTAATACTTCATTTCTGATTTTATCGACTACTTCCGTGGTCGAGGCATTACCCGTTTTCACGATGTTTAATAATACCCCCCGAAGACCATCCTGCTTGACAATGTTCGTCTGCACAATCGAACCATCATGCACATTCGCCACATCCCGCAGGTGAATCACTACGCCACCGGGCAGCGTCTTTACGGGAATATCATTCAGGGCAATAATGGCATCGGGTTTGGTATTCAGACGAACGTTATACTCCCGATCTTCCAGACGTAATTGTCCAGAAGGCAAGGTAAGGTTTTGGCCAGAAACGGCATTTACCACATCTTCGGGAGACACGCCGCGAGCGGTTAATAGCTCAGGATCAAGATCTACCATTACCTGACGGGCCTTTCCCCCGAAGGGTTGCGAAAGGCGACTACCCGGCACGGTCGAAATCATCGGACGAATCCGGGTGGTAATGTAGTCGGTAATCTGTGATTCCGTTAAACTATCCGAAGAGATACTTAACTGAATAATGGGAACGTCGGTAGCATTATACCGAACGATAATCGGCGGCTGGGTTCCGGGTGGCATCCGCACCCGGATGGTCTGCGAAATCCCGGTAATAGCCGCCAGGGCTTCTTCAATTTTTACGGTCGGCTGGAAAAAAATTTTCAGCACCGCTACGCCGTTATAGGTCTGTGATTCTACCCGCTGAATATCCGAAGCGTTGTTAATAACTGACGTTTCAGAGAAGTTGGTAATCATCTTTTCCATCTCGTCGGTTGAAAGGCCGCGATAGGTCCAGATCACAGAAATAACGGGAATATTAATACGGGGGAAAATGTCGGTGGGCATCTGGCGAATCGACACCACCCCTAAAATCAGAATCAGCAGAGCTAGCACCGCAATGGTGTATTTCCGCTGTAAGGCTAATCGGACAATCCACATAACAAGAGAAAGTAGTGTCTAACACGGAATCAATAAATACCTGCGAAACAAGGGAATGTGGCCTGGAATAAGAAAACAAGAGAAAAGATCGGCGTAAAAGTTCAGTGACTTTCTCATTTCCAGTGGTTTTCGGGAAAAATTTAAATTAAAACCCAATTTATCTCAAAAACGGAAATCCCAGCCGTTTAAAAACTAATCACTCCTGTTGGAGCTTTTGGCTTGTAATCGATCATTCGGCGAGTAACATACATAATAGAGGCAAGTCATAACGCGATGTGTTAAGAAGAAAATGGAGAAAAACCTTTTTGAAGTACTATTAGAATCTGACACCCCCAAACGGATTGGGTTTAAATTAAAGCACTGAATCTAGACTCGATTATGTAAAATAGTCTGAGTAATCGACTAGGCATGAATTTTTAAAGACATAAGGTACTTTAGGGCTTTCGCTCGATTGAATGGGCCTAACCCTGGTTCGTAGAATTATTCTATTTAAAAAGTAATCTTTATTTAAGAAATCCTTGCGACCTTGCACAGCGGGGATATTTTTGCCCCCTCAACTGCATGCTTCGCAGCATCTTTACCTTAGAAACCATTTATCAACCATGAACTTCAAAACTCTCCTTGTTGCCGGACTAATGGCCTCAGCCTTTCAGGTTTCAGCCCAGTTTACTCAGGCTCCCCTACCTTACGCTACGGATGCTCTGGAACCGAGTATTGATAAGCAAACGATGGAAATTCACTACGGCAAGCACCATAAGGCTTATGTAGATAACCTGAATAAAGCCGTTGAAGGCAAGCCTGAAGCTTCGATGACGATTTTTCAGGTGGTAAAGAAAATTGATAAAAACACGGCTCCTGCCATTCGTAACAATGGTGGAGGACACTGGAATCACACGTTTTTCTGGAATACTATTGGTCCCAAGCGTGGCGGTAAGCCCTCAGGAGCTTTAGCCGAAGCAATTAACAAATCATTCGGTAGCTACGATAAATTCGTGGAAGAATTCAACAAAGCCGCTTCGACCCGCTTTGGTTCAGGCTGGGCCTGGCTGATTGTTACCCCTGATAAAAAACTGGCGGTTGTATCTACGCCTAACCAGGATAACCCCTTAATGGCACTGGCTGAAACGCCCGGTACGCCCGTGATTGGTCTGGACGTATGGGAACACGCTTATTACCTGAAGTATCAAAACAAACGTCCTGATTACATCAAAGCTTACTGGGACGTAGTAAACTGGGAGGCCGCTGCGAAAAACTACGCCGAAGCTCTTAAGTAATTCAATACGATACCCTGCTTTAAAAGGATGATTTCGTTCAGGCGAAGTCATCCTTTTCTTTTATCATCCGGTTTTTCATGCGTCCTTCAGACCCTGAATCCGATGGTGGATTGTGGCTTTCAGTATTACTCAAAATGCTTTCTCTTTGGGTAAGTCATTCTCGTAAAAGCCCTTAAAACTATGCTTAATCTCCTCTCCATCTTCATTGGCATTGTAGCGTTCGTCATTGCTCTGGCCGGTTTGATTCCCTTCGTTGGAATCGTTAACTGGGTTGCTCTTCCCATTGCTTTCATCGGTATGGGGATTGGCCTTCTTTCGGAAAATAAGACGGGCCGAAATCTGAACATTCTGGTGTTGATCGTAGCCTTCGTGCGACTGATGCTGGGCGGAGGAATTTTGTAGTAGTGGTTAGTTGATGGATCTTCGTTAGTAGCAGAATAGGAAACCTGAGTCATCCCGAAATTTGAGTCCATAGCAATTCGGATGCAATAAAGCGGTGCTGAGGCTCGTCGGCACCGCTTTCCGATTCGTAGGCAATCCAGTCGCCTGAGTAGTTATTGCCAGTGGTTAAGCTCAGAACGGAATAAAGAAGGTAAAAGGCGTATAACAAAGCGACCATTACCTTCGAAAGGAATCAATCAGGCGTCCCAGTTTTTTCAGACTTTTATCAATTTCTGGTGTATACGGAGCCCCGAACGTAATTCGCAGGTAATTCGTAAAGCGGGCGTCCGTACTGAAGATATGACCCGGAGCAATGCTGATCTTTTCGAGCCAGGCTTTTTCGTATACCTCGAAAGCATCGATTCCTGCTTCCAGTTCAATCCATAAAACGTACCCACCCTGCGGACGGCTGACTTTTGTGCTTCTTGGAAAATAGTCGGCGATGGCCTGCAAGTACCGCAGACATTGCGTGTGCAGGGCTTTTCGCAGGTTTCGCATGTGTAAATCGTACCGGCCCGTTTCAAAAAAGATAGCAATGGCCGCCTGCGTGGGCGTAGCGGATGAAACGGTATGCATGAGTTTGACATTCAGCACCTGTTCCAGAAAACGGCCCGGAATGCACCAGCCCACCCGATACCCCGGGGCCAGCGTCTTAGAAACCGACGAGCAGAGCATGACCAGCCCCTGCGTATCGAAACTCTTGCAGGTACGAGGCCGGGTTTTACCGAAGTACATTTCCCCGTAAATGTCGTCTTCAATCAACGGAATTTCCCGGGAAGCCAGCAGTTTAACCAGTTGTTTCTTGCGGTGATCGGGCATCAAAGCTCCCAGGGGATTACAGAAATTAGGAACGAACAGGCAGGCAGCAATGGGCGTTTTTTCCAGAGCCTGTTCCAGTAAATCGATTCGAATACCCTCGGTAGGATCCGTAGGAATTTCGAGAACCCGTAGTCCCAGACTCTTCATGACGTTGAAAATGCCAAAGTACGTCGGGCTTTCGATGGCTACCGTATCGCCGGGTTTGGTAACGGCCTTCAGGCAAAAGACCAGAGCCTCCATACAACCCTGCGTAGTGACAACCTCGTGTTCGGTAAGGTTGCCATTCCAGTTAAAGGCATGTTTGGCAATCTGCTTGCGTAAGGTTAGGTTGCCTCGCAGTTCTTCGTAGGCGGTACAACTGCTGGGGTTTTGCCGGAGGGCTTCCAGCATGGCCTTGTTGAGTTTGGCTTCCGGTAAGAGTTCCAGAGCCGGGGTCGCTACGGATAATTTGACTACGTCCGTCTGCGAAAGATTTTCGTACACCCGGCGAATCATGGCGTCAACGCTGACCTTTTCCAGGGAACGATCAATAGGCGGCGAAGGCAAGAGCTGCGGTACCCGCGTGGATGTATAACGGACGAAATACCCGGATTTGGGTCGGGCTTCGATCAGGCCTTTGTTTTCCAGTTCGACGTACGCTTTATAAGCGGTACTCAAACTGATGCCCTGTTCCAGACTCAGGGCTCGCAGGGATAAAAGTTTATCGCCAGTCTTGAGTATCTGGCTTTCCATTTGCTTTTCCAATCGCTCAGCTACCTGAACATATAGAAATTCTTCGGTCAGTGATGTGTTCGCCATGAAAATGAATAACAGCGATGGTAATCGGTTACGAGGGCAAAGGTAAAAGCTATCCAATAAAAGTATACGCTTCATACTGAGAATAATACAACAGACTTTCGAAGAAAATTATTAAATCTGTTATGCTTGTAATTTAAAAATCTGCATCTGTTTTTACTAGCAAATAAAACCGAGTTTTGCGGCGTACTTTCCTGACTACGACGATGCGAAACACTCAAAAAGCGTATGTAGCTCTGGCTACCGTCTGTTTCCTCTGGGGCACTACCTATCTGGCTGCCCGTATAGGGGTGGCAGGTTTTCCAGCTCTACTGTTCATGGCCCTTCGAAATACGACAGCCGGACTGTTGTTACTCGCCTTTGCCATGATTCGACACCGGGCCGTACCCGGCTGGCCCGCTATCAAAC
>NZ_NHPP01000017.1 GCF_002838835.1 Siphonobacter sp. SORGH_AS_0500 | reverse complement strand
CCTGAAATGACAGATTCGCATGATCCTTCCGTTAATGATGCCTCCGGGGCGGGCTATATTCCGCATTTAGCTCTGGATTTTGTTATCATTGGTTTTCACGAACAGGAATTAAAAATTCTGATTCTTGAATACGAAAACACTGGTTTGTTTGCTCTGCCGGGAGGTTTTGTTCGCATGAATGAGAATCTGGAAGACGCCGCCCGGCGGGTCTTAAGCGAGCGAACGGGCTTGACGAATCTTTATCTGCAACAATTTCACACCTTTGGTAGCGTGGAGCGATCGGACCCCGATTCCATGCGAGCCATCATGCAGGGAAAAGGGCTTGTTGCCGAAGATCATCATTGGCTACTGCGGCGATTTGTAACAGTGGGGTATTATGCTCTGGTGGATTTCACGAAAGTAAGTCCCCAACCTGATTCCATGGCCGATCGGTGCGATTGGCACGAGTATGGCCGTTTACCGCAACTCATGCAGGATCACACCGAAATCGTGCAATTTGCCATGCAACATTTACGAGCCAATCTGGACCAGGAACTGGTAGGGTTTTCCCTGCTCGGCGAAGCCTTCACTATGCAGACTTTACAAAACTTATACGAAACCATTTTAGGTGAAAAACTAAATCGCTTCCAGTTTTCAAAGGCGAATGCTTCAGTTGGATTTACTCGAACGGCTGGAGAAAAGTTACACGGGTAAGGCTCATAAAGCCCCGTATCTTTATCGATTCAAAAAATTGAGTATTGCGGCTACCGCTTTATGAAAATTCCTGCCTTCCTTTAGGCTTTGAAAAAGCATCAAAAGAGAATATGCGGGCGATTCAGTTTCTATTTTTTTCCAATTACTTTCTGGGCCTCTTGGCTCTTATGCTTTCGCTGGAAACGGCTTTTCAACTGGATTTACCTTTCGCTTCTCCGGCTTATTATGTATTGGTGGTTTCGGCGGTTATTGTCTATTACACCGTGGCTTACACCATTCCGGCCACCGCTCCCGTTTCCCGAAATCCCCGAACCGAATGGTATCGTCAGCATGCTTTCTTTGTTCGGATCAGTCAGCTGGTTCTATCCATGATTGGCCTTGGCTCAGCCCTTCTATTACTCGTTCAATACGGTAAAAATCTTACCTCATTACCCTTCATCGATTACGTATTCATTGCCCTGGTACCCCTAGCGGGTTTACTTTATTACGGCATGGGCCTAACGCTCAATCTGCGGGATACGGGCTGGCTGAAGGCTTTCGTCATTGGCTTCGTCTGGGCGGGTTGCGTAAGCTTGATGCCCGTTTTTGAAGTCCAGCTTGAACACGGCAGTGTGTTTCCCAACGCCAAACTGGAAATCTGGTTGTTCATTAAAAACTGGATGTTCTGCACGGTAAATGCCATCATGTTTGATCTCAAAGATTACGCCGATGATGCCAATCGGCAACTGAAAACCTTTGTCGTTCAGTTTGGGCTTCGAAAACGATTTACTTTATTCTCATTCCGCTCTTATTAATCGGCGTTTCTTCTTTTTTTGTGTTTGCCAGTGTGCAGCATTTTTCTACCCTTCGAATTGCTTTTAATGCCTTGCCTTACTTCGCTTTACTGGCCGTCGCCTATGGCCTCCATCATCGACGTAAGATTTTGTATTACCTCGTCGTCATTGATGGGTTATTACTGGTGAAAGCCTGTTGCGGCATTGCCGGCAGTTATTTTGGCGGCTAAGGGTTTTAAACCTGAAAAAAACAATGTATTCTTGAATCATTGTGATTCAATCGTTTCATGTACAGGAATGGATTCTTTTGACGTAGAAATTTTATTAAGGTTTGCTCTGGCTGTGTTATGGGGTGGGATTGTAGGAGCAGAACGGGAGTATCGTAGCAAGTCGGCTGGATTCAGAACCATGATCATGATTTCGATGGGAGCCTGTTTCTTTACGATGATATCCAATCGATTAGGTGCTCCGAGTAACCCAGATCGACTGGCTGCTGGTATTGTTACCGGAATTGGTTTCTTAGGAGCAGGAGTGATTTTTCGTGGAGATAGTAAAGTCATAGGCATTACGACAGCGGCTACCATTTGGACCGTAGCTGCCGTGGGCATGGGCATTGGAGCTGGCTATTACTTTGCTTCCGCCTGGGCAAGCATTGTGATTTTTTTGGTATTGGCCGCTCTGCCTTCTCTGGAAAATTACATTGATGAAAGAAATCAGTCCAGAACCTACATTCTTACCACCACTTATTCCGGCCATTTTCGTGAAGAGATAAAGGAACTGCTCAAGCAAACGGGCTTAAAAGGGCAGATTACTCGCGAGATCAAAGAGCATGAACATCTGACGGTCACGTGGATTATACAGGGTTCCAAAGAAAAACATGATGTATTTATAGCTCAGCTGATGGAGAATAAATCCATTCAAAAATGGGCTTATTAAATCCTAAAACGGGTACCAGAGCAAAGATGACGGTCTGAAAGATTGAAAGAGAACTAATAATCGTGATGAGATACTTCGAAATTCGTTACTTTGTAGGATGTCACTTTTTATTACTTCACTCAATTCAGGCAGTAACGGCAATTGCTATTACGTAGGCAATGAAGAAGAGGCAATTCTGGTGGATGTCGGAATTTCCTGTCGTCAAATCGAATCGCGGATGCGGCGTTTGGGCTTGTCTATTACCAAAGTAAAGGCCATTTTTATTTCACACGAGCACACCGATCACATCACCGGGGTGCCCATGCTGGCGGCAAAATACCAGATTCCCGTATACATTACGGCAAAAACGCTGTTAAACTGTAAGTACCCACAAACGGGTTTTCCCATTTATATTCTACCTAGTAATGACTGCGTCTGGATTGGTGAGTTATGCGTGAAGTCGTTCGTCAAAACCCACGATGCTGCCGACCCGCATAGTTTTCTGGTTTCGTATCAGGGGATTAATGTGGGTGTATTTACGGACATCGGCGTTCCTTGTGACCAACTGATTCTTCATTTTCAGCAATGTCATGCGGCTTTTCTGGAAGCTAATTACGACGAAGTAATGCTGACGCAAAGCCGTTATCCGTATTTTCTGAAAGAGCGAATTCGGGGAGGTAAAGGGCACTTATCGAATCAGCAGGCGTTGTCTCTCTTTCAAAATTATCGACCAGCTTTCATGAGCCATTTGATTCTATCTCACTTATCGAAAGAGAATAACCATCCGCAAGTGGCCTGGGATTTGTTCTACCCGCACATGAACGACACGCAACTGGTGGTAGCTCCCCGACACGAAGAAACGCCTTTGTATCAAATCAAGGCAAGCAGGGTTCAGATGGAGGTATTACCTGTTGAATAAATGCTAGGCAGTCACCCCGCAGTCGCTCGGCTCTGCCGAGTGACGAAATATTGATAGGCCTCTGGCCGATTGGTATTAAAATACATTTGGATCAGATCTCCCGCCATGGCTGGTGTCTCACCAACTACAGTTTGCATACAAATGGCTGGTGAGACACCAACCACGGCGTAAGAGCCGAGCGACTGCGAGTAGGCAACCAAACGCGATAAAGTCACGTCCGATGCCTATAAAAGCAAAAATCCCTGGTCATTGAATTGACCAGGGATTTTCTATTACTCATTCATCTTATCTATTAATACGAATGAACCACAATCCGCTTGCTGGCGTGGAATCCGTCGGCGTCTACTACCATGATTAATAGACCTGAATTTTCATTGACGAGAATCGTTTGAGTATCCTCCAGTGAAGCCATCTTGTGTTCATACACCTGCTTTCCAGCCATAGTGAAAAGGCGGATCGTCACATTTTTCAAGCCTTTTAACGTCTCAACGGTTACCCGACCATTGACCGCAGGAATGGGGTAAACGCTAAGTTCCTGACTGTTGGGGTCCAATACGAAGCGGAAACTTGCCGTTTCTTTGGCGAAACAGGTTAAATTATTACCTGATGCCAATCGGTAGACCAGAGCGGCCTGAACCGTATATGTACCCGAAGCGGAGGCTTTAATTACTGATTCTTCTGTAGCCAAAGCCTGATTATCGCGTTTCCAGTTGAAGACCGTTCCTGTGCCTCCAGCCTGTAATTTATACGTACCCACCTGCGTAATCGTTGGCGTCGTGGGAAGGGGATCCGCTTTTACAGTAATGGCATTAGACGCGGCTGAAGTACAACCCAGCTCATCCATTACCCGAGCCGTATAAGTACCCGATTGTGAAACCACAATACTATTTTGAGTAGCAGTATTGCTAGTCCAGCTATGTTTCAGAGCTGAGTTGTCGGAGGCTAGTGTAACCGTTCCGCCTTCACAGAATTCCAGGTTACCTAACGCCCGAATCACCGGAGCCTGAGGTAAGGCTCGAACGGTAGTGTTAACTGCATCAGAAGCTACTGACAGACAGTTATAGATGTTCATCGCCTGCACACTGTAGGTACCTGCTTTGGTGACTACGATGGAAGAGGTTTTCTCACCTGAACTCCACACAAAAGAAGTCTCCGCAGAATTCGCCTGAAGCGTTACGTTTTTGTCCGCACAGAATACCGGGGAACCCTGCACCTGAATCACAGGCTTATCTGGACGAGGATTCACCACTACCGCTATCGCGTCCGATTCAGCCGAACCGCAACCGAACGCATCCATTACTTTCACTTTGTAATTCCCAGCCGTTGAAACATTAATGGTTTGCTGGTTGGCTCCATTACTCCACACATACGAATAACCCGATCCAGAAGAGCTCGTCAGGTTAACCGATCCACCCGTACATAAGGACGTAGAACCACTGGCCACTACCTGAGGTTTGGCCGGTAATGGGTGAACAGTTACGGTTACTGTATTTGACTGGTCGGAACGACAGCCATTAGTACTCACGGCAAACAACGAAAACACGCCAGATTGATTCACAACGATATCCTTCGTAGTTTGATTTCCTGACCAATTATAAGTATCCGCCTGCGTGG
Organism: Siphonobacter sp. SORGH_AS_0500; assembly: GCF_002838835.1. Lineage (GTDB taxonomy): Bacteria > Bacteroidota > Bacteroidia > Cytophagales > Spirosomataceae > Siphonobacter. Next base: position 109,451 of record NZ_NHPP01000017.1, on the reverse strand, counting down.
ACGAAAGCGTTACACTTTCCCCTTCACAAAACGAAGGATTTCTTGAAGCCGTTACTACTGGAGTCGCAGGTTTCGGGAAGGGTTTTACCTGAACCACTGCCGAAGGCAGAGAGGTACACCCGAACTCATCCGTCACTTTCACCGTAAATGATCCTTCCTGACTAACCTTAATGGACTGATCAGCAGAGCCATTATTCCAGGTGTATTTTTGAGAAGAAGTAGAAGTGAGCGTTACTGGATTTTCAGGACAGAAGTTAGTTACCGGGCCACTTGCCGCAATGGTGGGCGTAGCGGGCAACGACCGTACAATAACTTTCAACGCATCTGAGACGGGCGAAGTACAGCCATACTGGTCTTTCACAAGTACTGTATAATCTCCAGCTTTGGTAGTACTGATGCTGGGACTAGTTTCACCCGTATTCCAGCTATACGTGGCAGCCTGAACCGTAGAATTTAAGTTCACAGCCACCCCATCACATACGGTTGAAGGCCCCTGAGCCACTACCGAAGGCTTCGCAGGAAGGGCATGAATCGTAACCCGAATGGTGTTGGAAAGATCTGACTTACATCCGTTGGCATTCGTCGAATACACGTTGAACTCGCCGGATTTGCTAACGGTCAGTTCCTGCGTATTGCTATTATCCGACCAAAAATAATTATCTGCCTTGCTGGAAGAAAGCTTGATTGTCTCTCCTTCGCAAATGTCCAGTTTACCAGAAGCGGTGATAACGGGTGTGTTTGGCTTACTGGTGTACGTAACCTCAATGGCCGCCGAAACGGGCGATACACATCCGTTCGCATTAGTTACCTGAGCCGTATAACGACCGGGCTGAGTTACCACCAGAGTTTGTGCTGTTGAGTTATTACTCCATTTGTAAGAACTCCCGGCAGACGAACTAAGAGTTACCTGTGTTCCGGGACAAAGGTTGGTTACAGAACCAGAGGCCGTTAGCGTTGGTGCCGCCGGTAAGGGCGAAGTGGTTAACTTGTACTCTTTGGAAACCGACGACTCACAACCGAAGGCATCTTTTACCTTGACGGTATAACTTCCTGCCGCACTTACCGTAATGCTTTGGGTGGTAGCTCCCGTGCTCCATTGATAACTACTATTCGCTGGAACGCTTAAAACTACCGAGCTTCCTTCACAAACTACGCTAGTAGAAGCCGTAATTTCAGGGGCCGCAAGAGCCGACGATAATTTCACTTCTACCGGAGCAGAGTTACCCGATTCGCATTCACCCGCATCCTTAATTTTCACCGTGTAACTTCCGGCTTCTTTCACCGTAATACTCTTTCCCGTTTGTCCATTACTCCAAACGAAATTAGTACCAGCTCCGTTAGCCGTCAGGGTGGTGCTACCGCCGGGACAGAACGCAAGACTAGTGGCTGAAATGCTGGGCGTACCGATTCCACTGGGAACCGTAAAGGGAGGAGCAAAGGACGAATTACCTACTCCATCTTTGCTACGAGCATAATAGGTTACGCCTGCTTGTCCGGTAATACTTTGTCCCGATTGAGTAGAACCGTTATTGGCATTTACCCAAAGTCCCTGACCCGTCGCACTTTGCAGCGTTAAGCTAAACTGACTGGAACCCGCACAGGCAAAAGCCGTTTGTAACATGCTGGCTGCCGTTTGTGGCTGGGACGCTCCTAAAAAGTTAGTACTGTTGATGGCATCAAACCAGGCCTGACCGTGCTTTTTATGATACTCCGAACCATAAAAGTGAGCGGGATCGGCTGGATTCCTGGGATTTTGAATATTATCCGTTTCAGGACCTTTGAAACAGTTAGAGACACGCTCAGCGACCAAATTCTGCCCCTGAATCACATTACTACTGGTAAATGTTGCATTGTTTGCTCCTACATATAAGGACACTCTCGCAATCATCCAGGACAGGTTTTTCCCACCAAAATCAGCCCTTGATTTTTCAATGACCGTCTTTAACTGATTATAATACGTTTCAGGATTGGTGTTATTTAATCCGTCCCATTCGCCCTGATGCCACAATACCCCCCGAACCCCGGTAAGGTTTCCATAATATTGCAAAGAAATCCTTAGATTGGCATAAGGCATTCCCATGGGGAGGTTAAAATCAGCAAAGGGATTCTTGGTAGCCAATCCCTTCGAGCTTTCTTCCCAGTTATAAGCTCCCGTTGCAGAGAAAGCCGAGTTAATAAACAAAATGGGCACGTTATATTGTTGAGCCAGTAGGTCGCCTAAATGTCCCCAATGCCAGGCTGTATAGCCATAAGGAGCGTATTTGATACTAGCCGTCATTTTATTGAATTCCGGAAAAGAATTTCCGGGTTCCTGACTGCTATTCTCATTTTCTGTAAAATTGGTAATGACGTTAATCCGGTCGTCCTGAGGTTCAGGAATGTCCGTTTGGTCTTTGCGGCCCTGAGCGTTAGACTGCCCGGCGATAACAAAAACCTCCCCTACTCCTACTCGCTCCACTTTACCGCTGGATAATACATTTCCCCCCGCCGAAGAGCGAACTTCCACGTCATACCAGCCCCCGGAAACCTGGACGGTTCCCTGAAAAACCCCACTGCCCGCTGCTATGGGAGTCCAATTAGTACTGGTTCCCTGACCATTGCGAGCTACGAAGCGAGCTTCAATTTTATCTGCATTATTCGCATAGTTACCCGAGACGGTTACGCTGGCATTGTTGCTCGCATTTCGCTGAAAAACGATCCGTTTTACTGGAAAGGTAATGTTTACCTGAGCAAATGCAGAAGAAGAAAATAATAAGTACAGACAACCAATGAAGAAGGTATAGTTTAATTTCATATACTCAATTTTTAATAAATTCTGATGGTGAATTGGAAGAAAAACCCTACAAAACTAAAGGCAAAAATTCTGATAACGTATTGTCAAATAGAATATTAACATTTTTTACGTTTGACTTACGTTTTCATTTAGTGCCCTGAAACCGGATGATGAACCTCACCCATTTTCGTTACTACATTCTTGCACCACAATAAAACAGCCCTTTATTCCGCTGTTTTGTTTATTACTTTTCCCTGAACAAATCCTCCCGCCGATACTCCTATTGCATAGGCCCACAAGTCTGACCATAAGAAACCCTGACCCAGAATTAGTCGGCCCGGTAACGTTCTTCTGATAGCATTTATCCACTCGGCCTGATACAGTTGACTCGCTTCGACGGCGAAACAAATCAGTAGACTAACTAACATGAGTCGAACAAGTTTTGCAGTAGGGAAACAGAAGATCATCATCCAGAAAATCATTAATGCCCATAAAGCATCACCTACCCCCAAAGGTATAAAAGATAGTTTTCTGGAAATGAGGCCTATAACAATGGTAACAAGAATAAGGAAGCCGTAGCGAAGTCTGGCTTTGGAAATCATCTAAACTGCTGTTTCTTAATTCCGTCCAGTAAGTATTCCAATCCGTTGAGTTTGATCTCGTACATGGTTTGGAGCAGCACACCCAGCTTGCCCTGCGGAAAACCTTCCCGGGCAAACCATTCTAAGTAAGAAACGGGTAAGTCTGAAATCAGGGAATCTTTATGCTTCCCAAATGGCATTTTGTAAGTGGTTAACTCAAGTAATAGAGCAGTATTTCCGCTGGATTCTTCTGAATTCATTTGGCAAAGATAACGAATCAATAATGTATAGCATTCACTAGGAGTAGGTTATCATTTTTTAGATTTGATTCGCCAGAATATTGAGCTATTAACTCGTCATAGCTATTACTTTTAAGTCCTTATTCTCTTTTTACCGTACTTATTTATGATGAGTGAAGCCTTGCCACATCGGTATTTTCTGGTTAATAAACCCTTTAACATGCTATCGCAGTTCACTGGGGCCGAGGCTATGCATATGTTAGGAAACTTGAATTTCAACTTTCCTGAAGGAACGCACTGCATTGGCCGATTAGATAATAAATCGGAAGGTTTGCTATTACTTACTACCAATAAAAAAGTTACTAAACTTCTTTTTCAGGGCGATATTCCGCACGAACGCAAGTATCTGGTTCAGGTTTATAAACAAGTAAGCCCCGAATCATTAGAAGCTTTACGAACGGGCGTCCTTATTCCACTCACCGGAGATTTATACTACAAAACCACCCCCTGCCAGGTCGATATCGTAGAAAAACCCGCGAACCTCTTTCAAAGTGGCTGGGAATATCCTGATGACCGTCCCCATACCTGGTTACTTATTTCATTAACGGAAGGAAAATTTCGGCAAATTCGGAAGATGATGAAAGCAATCCATCACCATTGCCAACGGCTCATTCGGGTATCCATTGAAGAGATTACTTTGGGAGATTTACAACCTGGCGAAGTTCGTGAAATGGAGGAGAATGAGTTTTTCAGGAAGCTTCGCATTACCAACTGGCAATAAAAAAGAGAGTGGCTTTCACCACTCTCTTTCTATCTATCTATTCAGGAAAATCTATTCTTCCGTAATCGTTTCTGGTTTTTTAGCCGTGATCGTCAGCGTTTCGCTGGTTCCATCATGATCGGCTAGCAGAATATCGCCTTCGGCCAGATCTCCTTTAAGGATTTCTTCCGCTACGGGATCTTCCAGGTAACGCTGGATGGCCCGGTTCAGCGGACGAGCTCCGTACTGAGGATCGTATCCTTTCTTCGCCAGGAAGTCTTTTGCGGCTTCGGTTAACTCAACGCGGTAACCCAGCGTAGTGATCCGAGCGAAAAGTTTTCCAAGCATCAGCTCAATGATCCGATGCAGGTGTTCGCGTTCGAGTGAGTTGAAGATGATTACATCATCCAGACGGTTCAGGAATTCAGGTGAGAACGCCTTACGCAAAGCATTCTGAATAGTGCTTTTCACCGCTTCGTCCTGACCATCCACCCGAGTTTTCGTAGCGAAACCAATACCCGTTCCGAAATCTTTCAGGTCACGAGCTCCGATGTTCGAAGTCATGATAATGATCGTGTTTCGGAAATCAACCCGACGACCTAAACCGTCCGTCAAGATACCGTCATCCAGCACCTGTAACAGAATGTTGAATACATCCGGGTGAGCTTTTTCAATCTCGTCAAGCAAGACAACTGAGTAAGGCTTACGACGGATTTTTTCCGTTAACTGACCGCCTTCTTCGTAACCGACGTATCCTGGAGGAGCCCCCACGAGACGGCTTACGCTGAATTTCTCCATATATTCAGACATATCGATCCGAACCAACGAATCTTCTTTGTCGAACAAGTGAGAGGCCAGCACTTTGGCTAATTCCGTTTTACCAACTCCCGTAGGGCCCAGGAAGATGAAAGAACCAATCGGTTTTTTCGGATCTTTCAGACCTACACGCGTCCGCTGGATTGCTTTAGCCAGTTTCTCGATGGCAGATTCCTGACCAATTACTTTGCCTTTCAGATCTTCTGAAAGCGTAAGTAACTTCTTGCCTTCATCGCTGGACACGCTACGTACGGGAATACCCGTCATCATCGCTACAACCTCTGCAACGTTATCTTCCGTTACGGTATAACGACGAGTTTTCGTATCCTCTTCCCAGCGTTGTTTCGCTTTGTCAAGCTGTTCAAGTAATTTCTTTTCCCGATCCCGCAGTTGTGCCGCTTCTTCGTATTTCTGCGATTTAACGACCTGATTTTTCTGCTTTTTCACTTCTTCAACTGCTTCTTCCAGTTGAATAATGTCTTCGGGAACTGAAATATTATTGATGTGTACACGAGCACCTACTTCATCCAGCACATCGATAGCTTTGTCGGGCAGGAAGCGATCAGAAATGTAACGTTCTGACAATTTCACCGCTGCTTCCAGAGCTTCGGGTGTATAATTAACGTGGTGGTGTTCTTCGTATTTATCCTTGATGTTATTGAGAATCTCAATGGTTTCTTCAATGCTAGTAGCATCTACCATAACCATTTGGAAACGACGGGCTAAGGCACCATCTTTCTCAATATACTGCCGGTATTCATCCAGTGTGGTAGCACCAATGCATTGGATGTCTCCACGAGCTAAAGCAGGCTTGAACATGTTAGAGGCATCCAGTGAGCCAGAAGCTCCACCAGCTCCAACGATGGTATGAATTTCGTCGATGAAAAGAATCACTTCGGGTGATTTTTCCAACTCATTCATTACCGCCTTCATCCGCTCTTCAAACTGACCCCGGTATTTAGTACCGGCTACCAGCGATGCCAGATCGAGCGTAACGACGCGTTTGCCAAAGAGCACGCGGCTTACTTTCTTCTGAACAATGCGGAGAGCAAGGCCTTCAGCGATGGCTGTTTTACCAACGCCAGGTTCCCCGATCAGAATAGGGTTGTTTTTCTTACGGCGAGACAAAATCTGAGCTACCCGCTCAATTTCTTTCTCACGGCCCACAATAGGGTCCAACTTGCTCAGTTCAGCTAACTTGGTGAGGTCACGGCCAAAGTTATCCAACACCGGCGTGCGGGATTTCTCTGCTCCTGGCTTACCAGATTCACTACGAGGGCTGGAACCAAACATGCGGCTGTCTTCATCGTTGTCGTCCGTATCCGGGCCGGCATTGATGTTAGGGTTTGATTGATATTCCAGCATTTCCTTAACGATTTCGTAGTTCACATTGAACTTATGAAGAATCTGAGTCGCAATGTTATCCTCGTCCCGAAGGATGGCTAACAATACGTGTTCAGTGCCAATCAACTGGGTTTTGAAGACCTTCGCCTCCAAATGAGTCATTTTAAGTACCTTCTCCGATTGACGAGTCAAAGGAATATTGGCCATGTTCCGAACGCTGTGCGTTGCTGTTCCCTTCGTAGCTTGCTCGATCGTCATTCGCAACTCATCGAGGTTGATACTTAATTTCTTTAACAGGGCAACAGCCACGCCTTCGCCTTCACGGATCATACCCAAAAGCAAATGCTCTGTCCCGATGTAGTCATGCCCTAATCGCAGAGCTTCTTCTCGGCTCAAAGAGATGACTTCTTTCACGCGGTTTGAAAATTTCGCTTCCATACTTAAGGTTTAGCGTGCTTTATTTAACCGGCTAACGCCGGACGAACAGCTATTGTTCATTTATAATCCAGAATCTATAAAATCTGCTGGTTTTATACTGTCAACGTATTTTCTGTTGATGTATTTTTAATAGAAGCCTTCAAAATTGATCGAGCCTTATTTCCCTGACAGAATAATAAATCGAGAATACTTAGATTAGGAAAAAATTGTTCCCCGAAATTTTGCCGATAAGGTATGGGCTGATAAAAACCCCGTTCCTCCGGCCCCTTCTTGGGTGAAATCAGGCCCCTGGCGTCCATAATTGGCCATTCATAGTCCAGATTATAGGTTTCGGTGTCCTTACATTTATCCGGCACTCGCAAAAACTCTTGACAAACTGTCAGCATCTGCCTATTCAGGTCGTACAAAAAGTCAGGCTTTTGTTCGTAAACCTTCCTAAATTTCTCTTCAAAGTACTCAAAAAAGGGAGTTTTTCGATAAGCTGCTTCAATTGCCCCCCAATGTCGCTTAATCCAGGGTTGATGGTAATCAATCTTTACATCCTGAATCAGCGTTTTATGCTTACTGCGTCCATCCAGTACTGGCACTACCAGCGTATCAACCCCTTGAGCCGTTAATATCTGACACCGATTTCTGAAGGTCTGCTTTTGAAAATGCTCGTGTTTTTCAAGGAGAATGGTCTCAAAATTTTCGTAGCACGTCCAGAATTCCAAACCCGGGAGATACTGAATTTCTACAACTATGGTATTATTTTCCGACATTTGCAACTAAATCACTTTTTTAAAGGAAGTCAAAAAAACTCATGTGTCAAATTATTTTTTAACTTTTGTAGTTATATAGACAAGCCTAATGAGTTTTTGAATTTATTATGATTACATAAATGGTATTATTCCGAGTTATATCCCGCATACCCTTTAAGATACTCTATCTTTTTTCGGATGTCCTTTTCTTCTTTATCTATTACATCTTCGGCTATCGGAAACAGGTAGTTTTATCCAATCTTGCGGCTGCATTTCCCAACAAATCAGAACAGGAGCGTGAAAAAATCGCCAGGGAGTTTTTTCAGAATTTCTGCGACTTCATAGTAGAAACTGTTAAAACGCTGACGATTACCCAGGAGGAAATCCAGCGTCGAATGAAATTAGAAAATTCCGAGATTCTCCATCGGTTAGTGAATGAAGAAAAAAAGACGGTGTTCACCATGCTGGGCCACCAGATGAATTGGGAATGGGTATCCTTGAGCATCGCCAGTGATGGTATACCAGCGGATGTCATTTATAAGCCTCTGTCGAATGATTTCTTCGAAAAGTTTATGCTCGCCATCCGATCGCGTTTTGGCATTAAGCCCGTTTCTATGTATAATATTCTACGAGATATGGTTAGTCGTAGGAAAGAACCCAGGGTCATTGGAACACTGGCTGATCAGGCTCCCCATCATCCGGATTCGGCCTATTGGTCCACTTTCTTCCATCAGGAAACTGATTTTTTTAACGGAACCGAAAAACTAGCCCGAAAATTTAATACCCCTATCGTCTTTGGAAAAGTTACGAAGATTCGCCGGGGTTATTATTCCTTTCATCTGGAATTAGTGGCAGAACCTTCCTATCAAGATATTTCTTCAGGTGCCTTAACCGAAGTGTACATTCGCTGGCTGGAAAACACCCTGATCGAACAACCAGCTCTCTGGCTCTGGTCACATAAACGATGGAAACATAAGCGGACCACTCACCCTTCGGAAGACGAAATGGTTCTTCCTAAGCATTAAAAAAGCCCGATCTAGCTAGATCAGGCTTTTTTAATGCTTAGGCATTCATTACTCCTCCCATTCACCTAAACCTTCCCGGATGATTTCAATGTCGTCAGAAGTAGCATCCAGGATGGTAGAAGGAATAAGTCCTCCCGGTCCTCCATCGATAATGAGGTCAACCTTATGCTGAAACTGGTGGAAAATTTCTTCGGGGTCAGTAGGATACTCCATGAAATCATCCTCCAGTTTAATCGAAGTAGTAATGATCGGGTTACCCAACTGACTAACAATCTCCCGGGTAATGGCATGATCCGGTACCCGAATACCAATGGTTTTCTTGCGGGGATTTAGGGATCTTGGAAGTTTGTTACTGGCCGGCAGGACAAAAGTATAAGGCCCTGGAAGTATCTTCTTCATTGTTTTGAAAGCAAGATCCGATACTTTGGCATAGTCCGTAATATGGCTCAGGTCATTACAGATAATCGAAAAATCGCTTTTTTCGGGCTTAATACCCTTCACCTGAGCGATCCGCTCAACGGTTCGGGCATTGTGGATATCCCCACCCATTCCATAGACCGTATCGGTGGGATAAATTACAATTCCGCCCTGTCTCAATACCTCTAACACCCGAGCAATCTTTCGGGGTTCGGGGTTTACGGGATGTATACTTATTAATTCAGCTGGCATGGCTTTACAATTCTATTATCGCCGGATTTTCTGATATCCGCGATAGATTTGATAAAAAGGAACTCTTAGTTGACAGGCCCAGAGAATGGCCCGATAAGACGCACTAAGTGGTTTCAGAGATTCGTGCAAGGTCGCATATTTCCTAACAAGCGAGTAATGTTCGAGATAAAAACATTGCTTTATTCCCTGTTTTAATCGCCATAGTAATGCAATTTCTTCCTCGGGGGTTCTAATCATAGCAGCCGCTTTCTTGCACACCATAAAGGTAGACTCTAACTGCTTGGCCCTTCGGGTCTGCTGATTACGCGATTGCGATCCTGCTACCTGACGATAATTCACCCAATACTCATCTTTGAAAGCATATTTCCAATGACGAGATGCCCTAACCAAAAAATCAAAATCCTCATATAATAGCGATTCGTCATAGCCGTTTAGAGCATCATACACGACTTTTCTCGTCATAGCCGTAACCGTTAAAATGGGTGTGCCAGCTAAAACGGCAGCAAAAACGTCGCCCTGAGGGACGGACTGGATCAACTGCCCCCCTTCATCTCTTTTATACCAGGTTCCTATTTTATTACCGGCTTCATTAACCAGGATGGCCTCGCCAAAAATGGCTCCGTACTCCTCAGGAAGCGTTTCAAAATAGCTTACCTGTTGTCTAATCGTTTCTGGTAATAAATAATCATCTGCTGCCAAATCAACAATATATTTTCCTTTGGCGAGCTGTAGCCCTTTATTAAAGCTCTTACAAATACCTAGGTTTTGCCTGTTCGTAATTAATTGATCCTGAGTTCGTAATAGGTTCTGAATAATAGGAACGCTGGTATCGGTGCTGCAATCATCAACAATAATACATTCAATAGCAGGGTAAGACTGATTAAAAACGGACGTTAAACACTCCGCAACAAAACGTCCGTGGTTATAACAAAGGCAAATGATAGATACTAAAGGGTAATGAATCATCGTCTCTTATAAATCCTTTATTTCTTCCTCTTTCTTCTGCGTTGCATCATCCAGACTCTGGTTAATTTCAAAACCGAGAATCAGGCCCAAGGCAACTAGATATAGCCAGATCATCAGGGCTATCAAAGTACCCACAGCACCGTATAGCCGGTTATAGCTGGCAAAGTTGGAAATATAATAAGAAAAACCCTGTGTAATAAGAATGATCAGTACTGAAGCAATAATAGAACCCGTATTAAAGAACCGCCAGCGACGATGCAAAGCTGGAGCAATGTAATAAATAACGGAGACTGCAACGAATAGTAGAATGAAAACGGTCAAGTAACTCAGCCCTTCGGCATACATGTAGGTAGAATCTACATTGATGATTCGCTTCTCTACCAGCTCATCTACCACCAGTCGGCCAATAATCAGTACGCCAATCGCAACCAGTAATACTAGTACCAAAAGAAACGTGAGTAAGATAGAAACGAGACGCGTTTTGATAAAGCCCCGCTCATCGTGCGTGCGTTGGGTGATGTTGAATGAACGCATGAGAGCAATCATTCCATTCGTTGCCGAGAATAAGGCGAAAATAAAACCGAATGACAATACCCCACTTCTTCTCCGGCTTACGATATCCCGAATGGTAGGCTCTACTTCCCGGTAGATTCCCCGAGGCATAGCATCCGAAAGAATAGTCATAATCTGGTCATCCAGATTAGCAATGGGAATGTAGGGAATCAGGGTAAAAAGGAAAATGATAGCCGGAAAAATAGCCAGAGTAAAGCTATAGGCTACGGCAGTGGCCCGCTGATCAATGTCAAATTGCAGGACGTTTGCCAGTAAGACCTGTAATAAGTGATACAGTGAAAAGTTTCTTTTACGAACTCTTACACCTCGAAGCCAGGTTTTTATTCGCCTCTGAAAAGTTCGGGATCTTGAGTAAGTTTTAGCCATCAGTTACCTTTATGCATCAAAACTTAAAGCCCTCATTCTGATAAAGAAGGCTGTAGTCTTACCAATAATTCAGCTGGTGCCAGTACGGGACGATTGGTTTGCATGTTTACAAAAACAAGAGTAACTTCTCCAGTATTCAAAAGCACTCCTTCCTGATTCATTAATTCGAAATAAAAAACGATACGAGCGGCTGGACGCTGCTTGATACTCGTTCGAATGGTAATTACCTCGTCGTAACGGGCGGGTTTCAGATAACGGGTTTTCATTTCATAAACCGGCATCATAATCCCTGATTCCTCCAGCTTTTTATAAGGGAAACCCAGGCTTCTGAGGGCTTCTACCCTACCAATTTCGTACAAACGGGCGTAATTACCATAATACATGTACCCCATCTGGTCGGTATCGGCATAACAAACCCGGTAGGTATGTTCGTGTTGAAAAAAACGCATACTTCATTAGCAAAAAGAGCACCATTCCTTTTACCGGATCTGATGCTCTATCGTCTTTTATTTTTTAATTCCTAACTGATTTAATGCTTTCTGATAATCTTTAGCATTCTTTAAATGCTCCTGATACGTTACCGCAAAAATGTGATAGCCATTCAGTTTCGGACTTGCACAAAAGTACATGTAATCGTGCTTTTCGCGGTTCAGAACAGCATCAATGGACGATGGCTCTGGAATATTAATAGGTCCCGGAGGCAGGCCCTTGTTAATGTATGTGTTATAGGGCGACTGGTACAGTAACTGATTGTGCAACAATCGTTTAATACCAAAATCACCAATCGCAAAAATTACGGTTGGATCAGCTCTAAGGGGTTCATTCGCCGCCAGGTGATTCAGATAAACTCCCGCTACCCGTGGTTTTTCATCTTTCTTTTTCGTTTCAGCCTCTACAATACTAGCCAGCGTTATGACTTCATCCTGGGTTAGGTTTAGAGCCTTTGCTTTTGCCTTCCGTTCGGCTGTCCAGAATTTATCGTATTCTGATTTCATACGTCCCAGTAATTTCTGAGGCGTGGTATTCCAGTATACTTCGTAGGTATTAGGTAAAAACATCCCTACGATTGTTTCAGGAGTAAAGCCGTAGAATTTGGCAACCTCTGGATCGTTTAACATTCGTTTAAACTCAGTTGAATCAAATTCAAACTTTCCGGCTACTTTTTCTACCAGCTCCTGCTTCAACCGTACGTTATTGAAAGTCAGTTTAACCGCAGTCTGATTACCCGAACGGAGGGCTTTTATTACCTCATAGTTTCCGGCATTAGGTTTGATTTTGTAACGGCCGGGCTTCACGTGCTCAGGATACTTCAGAAGCTTGGAAAGAAATCTGAAGTACATCACATCATGCACCATTTTATTCGCTTCCAGCGAATCTACAACGGTTTCAAAATTGGCTGATTTGGTGGGGATTAACAGGTAAAAGTCCCGCTTACCTTTCACATTTAAATTAGACGTATAAAAAATCTGCCAGAAATAAAACGTAACAATAGGAATCAGAATAGAAACCAGAATAATAGCGTATTTTATATATTTATTCTGAATCATGGGGTTTGTTCAATAACGTGTTGTGGTTGATGATAACGAAAAAACAGATTTATTCGTTTGGAAACTTAACGTGAAAACGTTCGCCCAGCGTTTTTAAATCAGCAATTACCGGAGCTAATACCGGAATTCCTTCTTCTTTCCGCTTAGCTTCCATCCATCGTTCTGGATCTCCCGGAATTAATACCTGCTCTCCCTTGAGTCCTTCGGCACTGCGGAAGCGGCGGATCCATTGATCCATGTGTTTTTTAAATTCATCGGCGGGCCGAAAAGCATCTACCCGCATGGCTCCCAGAAAATGCCCGGTGCCAATGCCTACGCCTTCGTCGGCAGACATAAACCCTGCCGTTGCAAAGGGCGGAACCCAGGGGCCATAATTTGCTCCCGACAATACTCCCGAAAACAAATCGACCATTGCTCCCAGTCCATATCCTTTATGACTGCCATGCTCGCGATCTCCCCCCAAAGGGAGCAGAGCTCCGCCTTTTCGAACGGCGTTGGCATCGGTAGTGGGGTTACCCTCCGCATCCTGAACCCACCCCGTGGGTGTTTCCAGATTTTTGCGTTGCAGAATTTCGAGTTTGCCATAAGCTGCCGTTGTGGTAGCCATGTCGAGTACAAAGGGTGGCTCTTCCTGAGCGGGCATAGCTACGCAAATCGGGTTTGTGCCCAATAATCTTTCTTTGGAAAAAGTCGGCGTAACCAAAGGCCCCGCGTGTGTCATGGACCAGCCAATCATGTCATTTTTCAGGGCAAGCGAAGCGTGATATGCGGCAATTCCAAAGTGGTTGGAGTTTCGAACCGCTACCCAGCCCGTACCAACTTTGTCGGCCTTTTCCATCGCTATTTCCATGGCTTTGGGGGCTACCACCAATCCTAACCCGGCATCTCCGTCGATTACCGCCGTGGAGGGCGTTTCGTGGACCATACGGATCGTAGGTTTGGGATTCAGGCGGCCCAGATCCATTAATCGGACATAACCGGACAAACGGGCAACGCCATGGGAATCAATTCCGCGTAAATCGGCTGATACCAATACGTCGGCAGCCAGCGTAGCGTCGTTCTCAGGACAACCCATGGCAAGGAAGATATCCCGAACAAACGTATAAAGATCCTGATGTACAATCATTAGTAAGTAACTCTTTCGAATAGTAGATTCACCGAAAACTCAATCTTCTATTTCAACGTTCTTTCCGAACTGCAAAACTAACAGAAGGTGGGAGAAGTAGACTTTTTTTGAATAGAATCCGTACTTACGGCCCTATTTTAGCCGCTGTACCAAGGCTTTTACCAGCGTAGCTGAGTTGCGAGCCGCAATTGGTCCGAATTTATGCATATCTACCGAAGCGGAATGATTGGCATTATCTGACAAACTTCGAATGATTAAAAAAGGCACTTTTTGCTGGTAACAAATCTGGCTAACGGCTGCCCCTTCCATTTCAATGGCATCGGCTTTCATGGTTCTACGAATGTTCAGACTGGCGGAATCAGAAGCCATAAACACATCTCCGGTTACGACAATCCCTGTGTGGATGAGCGGCTTGTAATCGCCAATCGACTCCAGTTTTACCTTCGGAACCACGAGGCCCGTCACGAGTAATAAAGCCGAATCTGACTGAAAATAAACTGGATTTTCTTTGAAGTTATAGGGGTTCCGCGTTGGTCGCTGTTGCATTCCTTCATTCAGATAACGTCCATAATCGTGGTGAGCCACCTGAGTCGCAATGACAATATCTCCGGGATGATAATCGGGATTCAACCCTCCCGCAATTCCGGTGAACAATACCTGTTGAGGTCTAAAATGTTCCAACAATAAAGTAGTAGTCAGAGCGGCATTAACCTTACCAATTCCTCCCTGCACCAACACCACTTTCTTGCCTTCCAATTGTCCTGTATAGAAAGTTAGTCCTTCAATTTTTTTCTCTTTACGACCTTTGATCTCTTTTTTCAAAACCTCCACCTCATCTGCGAATGCTCCCATAATGGCGGTGTAATTGCTGGTTTTCCTGGGAAAGCCACTGGTTTGATCGGGCGTGGTGGAATAGGTCAATTGTGCTCTCAGTCCTGAGGTCAGGCCTAAAAGAATCCATAGAATTCCAAAAATCTTTTTCATTTTTATTACTTATTCATTCAGTAAAGCGGCCAGACACAAGCCAATAATCAGCCAGAAGGCCAAAGGTAACTGCCGAAACTTACCAGAAGCTAGTTTCAGGGCTCCATAACTTAGAAAGCCCCAAATGATTCCCTGAGTAATGCTATAGCTGAAAGGGATTAAGACCATAGCCAGAAAAGCAGGGACGGCTTCTTCCCATTCGTCCCAGGGAATGCGTATTACGGTTTTCATCATAAATACGCCTACCACGACCAGAGCTGGTGCCGTTGCAAAGGAGGGTACCATGCTTAAGAGAGGTGAGAGAAAAAGGCAGGGTAAAAAGCAAAAGGCAGCCGTAACGGCGGTAAGCCCTGTTCGTCCCCCCGCTTCAATGCCTACAGCCGATTCAATGTAGGCCGTTCCCGGACTACTCCCAACTAATCCCGCCAGGGTCGTCGCCACAGCATCGGTTAACAGCGATTCTTTGATGGCTAAAGGCTCCCCTT
Source organism: Siphonobacter sp. SORGH_AS_0500 (assembly GCF_002838835.1). Taxonomy (GTDB): domain Bacteria; phylum Bacteroidota; class Bacteroidia; order Cytophagales; family Spirosomataceae; genus Siphonobacter. The sequence continues at coordinate 94,019 of NZ_NHPP01000017.1, read as the reverse complement.
CTTCGTCGAGTCGGCCCGTGGCTTCGGCTAATCCGATGAATGTACTGAGGCTATCAAAAAGATCCGTAAAAACGAAGGCAAAAATGACCGGAGCCATCGCCCACGTTAAAGAGCCCCAAATATCCAGTTGAAAGATCAGACTAAAATCCGGGGCAGCGAAAACACCTTTCCAGTTAATCAGTCGCTCACTTTCGTATAATCTGCCGGGAATTAATGCAATGAATGTCGTAAGAACGATCCCCCATAAAATGCCGCCGTTTACTTTTTTCTGAATGAAGACCAGGGTACTTAACAGACCAATAATGAAAATGATTACCGCCGGGTTTAACGTACCTATGCTGATAATGGTAGCCGGATTTGCTACGACAAATTTGGCATTGATTAGCCCAATAAGGGTAATGAAGAGCCCGATACCGGCGGCAATGCCATAACGCAAAGATTTGGGAATGGCCTTAATTAACACCACCCGAACGTTAAAAATAGAGATGATTAAAAAGAAAATCCCCGCCCAGAAAACGGCTCCCAGGGCCGTTGTATAAGGTACATTCATTCCCTGCACGACGGTATACGTGAAGAAGGCATTAAGCCCCATGCCCGGTGCAACCACGTAAGGACTTTTGGCATAAAGCCCCATCATCAAACTACAGAAAAAACATACCAGAACGGTAGCGGTTAACACGCCGGAAAAGGGCATTCCGGAAAGAGATAATACCGAAGGATTCACTACAATGATATAGGCGGTAGCCAGAAAACTCGTGATACCGGCTAGTATTTCGGTATAAAAAGAATTAGGGACATGGCCCTTTTGAATAGGCTTCATGTCCCTAATTTGCGTAGAAAAAGTTCGATTATGAACCTACTACTAAAGATATTTCCGCAAACGGCTTAATGATTCGGGCGTTACACCCAAATAAGAAGCCAAATGATACTGAGGAACCCGCTGAATTAACGAGGGGTGATCCTGCAATAAACGTAAATAACGATCAGCAGCATTGTCAGCAATTTGAGAATCAATACGGCCTTCCATGTCCTGAACGGTACGTTCCAGCATCATCATTGAAAAACGCTGATAGGCTTGCGATTCTTCAAAAAGGGTTGCCCGATCTTCGCTCGTCATCACCAGTAAAGTAGAATCTTCCAGAGCCTGAACCGAATAAGGGCTGAGACGGTGGGTAGAATAACCGGTTACACTCGTCACAAAAGAATTTTCGTCTCGAAGGAATAGAGTTACTTCTTTTCCTTTGTCGGTGCGGTACACTCGCATTACTCCTTCAATCACAAAGGCAACCTCATCAATGTGGTCCCCCTGATGAATGAAAAAATCACCTTTTTTGAAGGGTCGAGTTTGGTACGCAGAGTTGATGGCATCTACATCTTCTTGAGACAGCTCCACATATCTGCGGATGTAGGACAAGAGTGGCTGTGTAACGTTTTCTGAAAGCATACGTTTTTCAAGGAAATTATGAAATGGCGGTTTTACTGTCAGCTAAAATAGCACATTTTTATGGTACTTACCATAACGCAAGCCAACAATTCGATATTTTTTTAAGTTACCTGCGTTTTTTAAGTCAAAATACTCATAAATATAAATACATAAAATTAGTATCTTAAATTCCATCAATTAACTAATCCATAGCATTCTATGAGCGTTAAATCATAATTTACCAGATAAATACTACTATCCTACCCAATAAATTCTATTCAAATAAAAAAATCTATTCATTAGATTTCGAATTAACATTTATATACGTGGTTAAGAATTTATATACGTAAATACTCAATAACATAGATTTTACTGGATGATTTTATAGAAATAAAGTGCTTCAAACGATTTGCCTTTTAAACGCTCAATTGTCATATTCTTATATACTTTCACACTACTTATTGTCCTTCAGAAACAATTAAAGTCTTTTGTTACTACTAGTGGATACGTTAACTAATGAGTCTTATACTATCGTTTTTAATTTACTTTCTTAAATAACCTAGCGTATAAACGTCGACACTGCTCTTGATCGGTTAGGACCTTCCATCATCTTATCTCTAAAAAAGACGAGACCCGATATTAATGATCGGGTCTCGTCTTCAAATTAGGAAATTTCGATGATTTTGGAGAGGTCATCCCAAAACCGAGGATAAGATTTGGCGACCACTGACGCATCATCTATAATCAGGTCTGTTCGCATGGCGATGGGAGCAAAAGCCATAGCCATCCGGTGGTCTTCATACGTATGAATAATCGTTTCGGGCTTATTCCAATCGGTACTTTCCCCTACCTGAATCTGATATTTTTCATTTGGCGTTACTTCCACCAGATCGGCTCCGAATTTTTGAAGCTCCAGCTGAATTGCTAACACCCGATCCGTTTCTTTTACTTTCAGACTTTCAATGCCGGTGAAAATCGCAGGCACTCCTTTCATGGCCGCTACCACCGAAACCGTTTGAGCCAGATCAGGACAATGCGTAAAATCCCACTCCAGATGATCACTTGCCGGAATTTGTGTCAGTTTAAACCCACGACCAGTGAAGGTGCTTTCTACCCCCAGTTGACGCATAATGTCAACAATGGCCGAGTCTCCCTGAAGTGAATTTTCTTTTAAGCCCAATAGCTCTACTTCTGAGCCTTCGGGTCCTAACGCTACCAGACTATACCAGTAACTTGCTCCCGACCAATCGGATTCAATGGCATAATCGCAGGTTGCGTAAGGTTTTGCTTCTACACGAATGCTGCGGTTTTCCCAGTCTGCCGTTACCTCTGCTCCAAACTGACGCATTTGCTGGATGGTCATTTCAATGTAAGGTATCGAACCCAGGTTACCCGTCAAATGAATGGTTAACCCTTCAGGTAAGGTGGGAGCAATCATCAGTATCGCTGAGATAAACTGGCTGCTCACGTCGCCCCGCATGGTTAAATCCTTCTTGCCGGAAAATTTGAATCCGTTCAGCTCCAGCGGTGGGTAGCCTTCATTTCTCTGATACGTAATATCAGCTCCCAATTCCCGCAGGGCATCTACCAGAATTCCAATCGGGCGTTCCTGCATCCTGGCAGTCCCCGTCATGATCTTTTTCTTGCCTAGCACGGCGTAATAAGCCGTTAGGAAACGCATAGTCGTTCCCGCATCGAGTACATCGGCTACTGGTCCATCCAGGATCAGTAAGCGTTGCATGGTTTGTGTATCACGAGCTTCGGAAAGGTTCGTGAGCAAGCCCTTACCACCCGCTAACGCGTTCAGGATTTGAGCACGATTCGATTCGGATTTGGAAGCAGGTAATAAAATGTCAACCTGAAAAGGTTTGGTAACTTTATGGAGGAGGAGCTTTTTCAAGACAGTACAGAAGAATAATATGCACGCAATAACAACCAGCCGCAAAATTATTCTTTTTCCGGGGTTTTACTTTATAACCGTTTTGAGTTTTGGCCGAAATTTAAATTTATTGACGTACCAAGAGCCCCCATTAATCCTGGTCTACATCGTTTTTAGAATTCTTAAGCGATTGCGATTACCGATTTTCAAGGCCTTATGAGTGGATTTAAAACACAAAGCTCCCAAACCGAACAAACCGCCCGAAACGATGGCAGTAGAGGTTTTCAACTGCAAAGGAGCTCCCTTAAACTCCTGATTCCAGACAGGACTGAAGAAATCCATGACAAAATAAAGAGCTCCGGCGATGGGTAATAGATAACCCGCCTGAACCGCCAGCCCGCTTCCATTCATGAAATAAACTTTACGAATCTGATCGAGCCGGTACTCTACGAATTCATTCTGATTGGTAATTTCACTAAAATCAGCGAAGACGACGGTCGAGTCGGTAACGGCAAAAATATTATCACGGATTTTTCCACTCTGCCCTTTGGCTTTGAAGACAATCTCGTCGCCCGCGAAAAAACGCTTTCTCCCACCGGGATAATCAACGGCAATGTATTTCACCGATTGATGGGCCGTTAAAGCCCGACCCATACTTGGGTTCGCTTTCCGTAATAATTCTTCCGTAGAAGGACTCTGAGCCCATAAAGCCGTAGCAGAAAAGGTGGTCAGAAGGAGTATAATCCATTTCATAGCTTTCAGTAACAAAAGTAACATGCAACCCAAAAAACGTCTGGTTTCGAGGAAAAGTATGCTTTCAGCCAGAGGGTTTGGGCTTTTCCTGAACAAAATCATTCCTACGATTGACACCAAATTTGTCGTAAAGATTAATGCAAAGTAACGCCACCCGAGACAATAAACTTCATTACTTCCGTAGCACTTACATTCACAGGCTTTACATTTTCTTTCGGAACAATAAACAAATGGCCGGAAAATGCATACGACTGGGGAAAATACACCGCGACCGAACCGGGCAATTCCCAATCTGTCAAATCTGTCTGGGTTAGAAAACCAATCCGGTATAACTCCGAATGGGCATCCATCTTTACCAACACGGGTTGATTGAATTTCTTCTTATCGCCTACAAAGGCTGAGGTTAGATCTTTCAGGGAAGAATAAATAATTCGAACCAGGGGTAGACGATCAATGATTTCCTCAAAAACATTGAAAATAGGTATAAGAATAAAGGTAGATCCCAGAAAACCAACGAGAAAGACAATAGCCAGAACGATTACCATTCCCACTCCCCAAAGCCGAATCTGCTCTTTACCCGTACCAATGCCCACTGGAATTAATCCATCCAGATACAGAAAAGCCTGATACAGGATGTAGCCCGTAAAAAACAGGGGAGCAATGAGTAAAAGGCCTCGAATGAAGTAGTTAATAAATCGATTCAGTATTCGCTTTTTCATGGGGGTAATGGAATGAAGGGGAATCTATTCTACAATCGGGATTCCTGAAGCAAAGTTCATTTCCTATGCTTATTTAGCATACTTACGCAAAAAGGTCGTAAGCGTTCCCACTTACGACCCCTATACTGTTTATTTCGTTGCCTGTGTTAGCTTAAATATCTAAAATCCTGACCGCTTTCGAGCTTTAACAGGGTTTCATACATCAGAGTAATCACGGCCTGAACGTCCTGCTTACTCACGGTTTCAACCGTAGTGTGCATGTACTTCAGCGGAAGGGAAATTAACGCAGAAGCAGTTCCTTCGGCCGCATAAGCAAACGAGTCCGTATCCGTGCCCGTCGAGCGGCTTACCGCCTGACGCTGGAAGGCAATCTCTTTTTCTTCGGCTACACCAATGAGAAAATCCAGCAGGTTATTTTGCACCGCTGGCCCATAGCATAACACCGGACCGCCACCGCAGCGTAAATCGCCCTGCTCTTTTTTATCGTATCGCGGCGAAGTAGTATCGTGCGTTACATCCGTACAGATAGCCACATCAGCTTTCAGACGACGGGCAATCATTTCAGCTCCACGTAGGCCAATTTCTTCCTGAACGGCATTGACTACGTACAAGGTATAGGGCAATGTCACCTGATTTTCTTTTAGCAAACGAGCTACTTCTGCAATCATAAAACCGCCCACGCGGTTATCCAGAGCACGACCAACAAAATAGCGATCATTTAATTCGGTTAACTCGTCTTCAAAGGTGATGACGCAACCCACATGAACGCCTTTTTCTTCCAGTTCCTTTTTCGTAGCCCCACAATCAATCGTCAGGTCGGTTACTTTCGGGGCCGTGTCTTTGCCAGGTCACGTACGTGAATGGCAGGCCAGCCAAAAATGCCTTTAACGATTCCTTTTTTCGTGTGAATATTCACCCGCTTGGAAGGAGCAATGACCGCATCAGAACCGCCGTTGCGGCGAACATAGATGTAACCATCGTCTGAGATGTAATTCACAAACCAGGAAATCTCATCGGAGTGAGCTTCGATTACTACTTTGTAAGGCTGGCCTGGGTTGATTACCCCCACCACCGTACCGTAGGTATCAACGATGTATTCGTCAATGTAAGGTTTGATGTAATCCAGCCAGATGCGTTGTCCTGAGGCTTCGAAACCCGTTGGCGATGGGTTATTAAGGTATTGATAGAGAAAGGTTTTACTACTTTCAGTCATAATGATAATTGAAAAATGAAACGTTCATCCTAACTGTTTTTCAACAGTCTGCTATTCATTAACTCCGCTGCCCTTTACTTAATTCATCCTGCCATTCTTTTAATTCCACCCAGCGGCCTTCCGCAGCCAGTTGAGCCTGCTCCGGCAGGTAGAAGGGTCCCGGTTTTCGAAACGGGGACCTTCGGCTTTTAATAACGCTCTGATGTGGTCAACGGAGGTAGTGGCCAGACTTTTGAAGCTAATAATTCCGTTGACATTCAGGATTTGTTCAATTTTAGGACCAATTCCCTCAATAACCTTCAGATCATCGGGTTCATCCAGAATAACCGGAGCTGCAATGGCGGAAGTAAGTCCTGGAATGCCTTCAAAAGTAGCAATATCCAGAGGTATCTCGATGGTCGGTTCTTTGATTACTTCGGGTTCCGAAGGAACGACAGGGTCGGGTTGCGGCACCGCAAAAGGCTCTGGCATGAACGGCTTGGTCGTCTTGTCCTGTCTGAATGGTTTCGGTTTGCCCTGACGACACATTTCCAGCTCCACCTGTTTGGTAGCGATTTCCATTTGAATCGTATCAATCTGATGATTCATGGAACGGCGGCCTAAGATCCAGCCAATACCCGCCACCAAAGTCATGATGGCAACGGCTTCCAGCACAGCAATGGGTATGTTTTGACTTAACGATTGTATTAATACCATGATTTTCTAAGCTTGAATAGCATTCTTCAATGCAAGTCTTACGTCCTTATTACCCCTTCTGGGTTATCTCCTGCTGTAACGCTTTTAGCTGTTCCCATTTTCCTTCCTGAGCCAGTTTCGCCTGTTTAGCCCAGCTACTGGACTCCTGAACCTGGAAACGGGAACCGCCAGAAGCCCGCAAAATGGACATCACGTGGGAAGGTTCCGCCGCTGCTAGCTGAGCAAAAGTTTTGATACCCGCCTCATGCAATAGCTTCTCTACTTTGGGACCAATGCCTTCAATCTTTTTCAGGTCGTCTTCCTCATTCGGAATTACAGTAGTCGCCATCGGCTGAGCTGCCTCTTCAGCGGGCGGAGCTACGATGGGCTCGGCAAAAGGGGTAGCCGGATGAATGGCTTTCGGCTGCGGCGGCACGTACAAACCCTGCTCGCACTGATTCAGATGAAACTCCAGATTACTTAAACTTGCCTTTAGCTTATTGAGGGTCGTCTTCCCGTTCAGATAGCCAATGATATACCCCAGAATGCCGGCTCCTCCCAGAAAAATCAGGTGTTGTAACCAGGCACTTTCCAGATGCATGGGATTAAAATGTTCGTACATATCAATACTTATTTCCGAGAAATTCTGTTACATCTTCTGTTCGTCGATCGCCATCGTTACCCGACGATTAGCCTTTCGGCCTGCGGGTAACGTATTGTCTGCCAGCGGCTGCGTCTCTCCTTTTCCAATCGTAATAATCTGATCAGGTTTTATTCCCTTTCTGACAAACTGTCGCTTCACTGCCTCTGCCCGACTTTTAGATAGTCTCAAATTCGAGTCATCTGGCCCTTCACTGTCCGTATGCCCGGTTAATATCAGGCGTTTATTAGGGTTCTGTTTCAGGTATTTCTTTACTTCATTAAAAAACGTCTCGTTATCTTTCGTTCGAATGAATTGATTACTACTCAGCGGGAAATATAACTCCATGGGCCGGAAAATGCTTTCATACGTAGCCGCAGCGGCTAGTTCCTCTTCCGTTTGTCCTTTGGGAACTTCGAAGGAAGTAGCAGTGGAGGTCGGCGGAGTCGTTTCCGTTAGCTTTTCTTCCGTTAGCGTTTCTGCCACTTCAGCTGTTCCCGAAAAGACAAAGCCTGCTCCATAGGATGAGTCCGCCGGACTGAAGGCTAAGGCCCGTTGTTCGGCTTCGGTCAATACCTGTTTATCAGGAACTCCTAACTTCAAAAAGTATTGCTTAATCGCATCAGCCCGGGCTAATCCCAAGGATTGGAAGGCCGTGTTATTTTCCTCGTCACTGGCATAATACCCAACCAATTTCACTGTTTTCCTGGGATTAGCTTTCAGATAAACCGCCAGCGATTGTAACTGAGGCTGAACCGCCTCCGTTGAAACCCCACCTCTTGAACGAGCAAAACCCAGATTGTGTATGGAAGTTACATGAAAAGAATTAGCGTCTTGGATATCAAGGGCCGGTATATCAAATTCAGTAGAAGAAACCTCTTCGCTTACCACTACTGGTTCTGGATTTCCATCACACAATTGTTTAATCTGGCAAACGTGCCAATAAGCCCCTCCTGCAATCCAGCTGATTAGCACTAACCAAGTCAGCGTTTTGACGGTTGACATAACAAATCGTTAGATAAAATGAAAAGTTCTGAGCGAACGAATGGAAGATTAGTTCGAAAACACTTAAGAATTCGTCGACATTTACAAATGTACTTCTGTTTGTTCACTAACGAAGCCATTTGTTAAATATGCCTATAATAATAACTCAGGCTTACCCGAAAAGGTTATAAAAAAGAGCCTCACCTGTAGGTAAGGCTCTTTTCTACATTTGAACGTTTGATTTCGTTTCGTAAGGTTTGAAAATGTTTTAATCACTAAAACCTCTTTAAACTTTTCTTAAACGAAATCAAACACTCAAACGCTAGTATTATCGATTCATTGAGAGTAAGAACTCTTCGTTTGAACGGGTTCCCCGCATTTTTTCCAGCAGGAATTCCATTGATTCTACGGAATTCATATCGGACATATATTTGCGTAAAATCCATACTCGTTTGAGCGTTTCGGGATCCATAAGCAGATCCTCGCGACGAGTACCGGAAGCAGGAACATCGATAGCTGGGAAAATCCGACGATTCGAGAGTTTCCGATCCAACTGAAGTTCCATGTTACCCGTACCTTTGAATTCCTCAAAGATCACCTCATCCATCCGGCTTCCCGTTTCGATTAGAGCAGTAGCGATAATAGTTAATGAACCTCCGTTCTCCACATTACGAGCTGCACCGAAGAAGCGTTTGGGTTTATGAAGAGCGTTGGCGTCTACCCCACCCGAAAGGATTTTACCCGAAGATGGAACGACCGTATTATACGCACGAGCCAGACGAGTAATAGAATCCAGCAGAATAACGACATCGTGACCGCATTCTACCATACGTTTGGCTTTTTCCAATACCATGCTCGATACTTTCACATGGCGATCGGCCTGCTCATCGAACGTAGAGGAGATGACCTCCGCCTTTACACTTCGCTGCATATCCGTTACCTCTTCCGGGCGTTCGTCAATCAGCAGGATCAACAGGAACACTTCGGGGTGGTTACGGGCAATGGCGTTGGCAATTTCTTTCAGTAATACCGTTTTACCCGTTTTAGGCTGAGCTACGATCATCCCCCGCTGACCTTTCCCAATGGGAGCAAACAGATCAAGGATACGGGTAGAATTTTCGCGACCCGAGGTAAACAGATTTAATTTTTCCGTTGGGAATAAGGGAGTTAAGTATTCAAAAGGAATACGGTCCCGAATCTCTTCGGTGGTTTTTCCGTTAACGGATTCCACTCGTAACAGGGCAAAATACTTCTCCCCTTCTTTGGGAGGACGAATCGCTCCCCGAACGGTGTCTCCCGTTTTCAGACCAAATAATTTAATCTGAGAAGGAGATACATAAATATCATCGGGAGAAGCCAGGTAGTTATAATCAGCGGAACGCAAAAAGCCGTATCCTCCGTCTGACATAATTTCCAGAACTCCTTCGTTTTCAATTAATCCGTCGAACTCCCGAATGTGCTGGTTATAGTTACGCTTCACCTGCTGCTGCATTTGCTGCGAGCGAGGATTGGGCTGTAAAGGCTGTCCATTTTCATCGGTACGTCCTTCCCGGTCGCGAGGTTCACGGTTTTCCCGATTGTTCGGACGTGCACCCGTTTCAGGATTAGGAGCCTGAACGGCGGCCGTCTGAGGCTCAGGCATTACTTCCATAGTGGCCTGATACGCCTCGTCTAAAGAAAAATCATTCGCTAATTCAGCCGGAATTTCCATTTCATCAATGGGCTCAAAAGCCGAATCTTGCTGATTTTTTTGTTCTTCCGCAGCTTCCAGAGTGGAAGTAGAAGCTTCTGGGATTTTCTCGTCTGAGTTACCGCGACGAATGCGGGTACGTTTGTGTCGATTATCCTGATTTTCAGTTGAAACGGGTTCAACCGGAGCCGCAGGAGTTTCAACGACGGGTGATTCAGCAACGACGGGCTGGGCTACCGGAGCGGGAGTTACCTCCTGTTCTTCGGCCACTTTCCGCGTACGCCGAGCCCGGGGTTTATCGGAGGCTGCTGGCATATGAGTGGTACTGGCAGGCTTTTTCTGTTCGACCTGTCTTTCTAGAATTTTAGCAATGAGATCAGATTTGGACAATTGGGTGGGATTAGATATACTCAACTCCCTTGCGATTGCCCTCAATTCTGACAGCAGCCGCAAACTCAGCTCTTCTGATGTATACATGAAAATAACGTATCAATCGCGGCCGTGCCGGAATAGAAAATTAATATGGTGGGGTGAAATAGAAAAAATGCTTGAGTTGTTTTTGATTCATTCACAGAAGGGTAAAAGCTACTACAACGATTGGGGAAGGAGAGCGTACCAGCGTCTGGAGATGCGTCGCATTGGTGAATGAGTTGCAAAGGTAAAACGGACGAAAGCATTTTGTCAATATCTCAACCTAAACTTTTTTGTTACAGCGAGTTATCGCCAGAGTTATTGATAAAATCGTTTTTCAAATAAACGGTACTGATAGGATTGGCAAAGCGAACTTTATGGGTTAAAACGATTTGCATAATCTTGAAATTAATTTCTTCCTTGATTCGGTTAAACGTGCGAATGTCCCGGGTTTCTACAAAATAGATAATCAGTACGTCGAAGGACTGATCGCCGAAGGCATCAAAACGTATGACACCAGGTTTGTTTTTTGTAAATTCATGAACGTCAATTGCGTCCTGAATATCAGAAATTACCGCTCTTAACCGTTCGGAAGAGGTACTTAAATCCAGCCGGATCGTATACTTGGCCCGTCGGAATTCACGCTGAGTAAGGTTTTCTAATACCTGTGAGACAATCAGACGATTGGGTACGGTTACCAGACTGCCATCTACCGTACGTATACGCGTACTGCGGAAACCTATTTTTTCTACATCGCCTGTCATCGTCCCGATCTGTACGGCGTCTCCTACTACGAATGAGCCGTCCATAAAAATGGTAAACGACGCAAGCAGGTTTTCCAGCGTTTCGCGGGCCGCCAAAGCAATAGCGATACCGCCAATTCCCAATCCGGTGATTAACGTGGCGACGTCAATATTAAATACCTTGCCCGTTATAATCAGCCCCGCCACAATGACGATCAATGCAATGATGATGTCTGTTAGAAAAGGCACCAGCTGATCATCCATTTTCGTGTCCGTTCGTTCTGCCCGACGGGTAAAAACAATCGCCAGAAACTTCACAAAACGAATCAGAACCCACGTTAGGGCCAGAATGAGTAAACTTTTGTATCCTCTGAGAAAAATAAGGCGAAGGCCAAATTCCGTTGGATGAGCCAGCTCCCACTGGGTAGGGATATGTATGAGATCAAAGGCAAAAAAAGCAATGACCAGCAAAAAGACATATTCCAGAGGTCGCCCCAATAAAGTAACAAACTCCTGAACCGTTACTTCATTTTCCCGGGATACCCTTCGAACGATTCCGAAGGTGATCTGACTCAGCTTTTTGCCAATAAAACGGCGAAAGAGCGTTCCAGTAGCAAGGATAACAAAGAATCCTAAAAAATTGAGCCAGTCGTTTCCTGGAAGATACTTGTTTAAAAATTCCTGAAACTGTTCCAATCGTAATCTATGGGATTGCAAACCTTAGCGGAGAATCTGAAGAGAAAGCTTAATGCTTATTCCAGTATCGGTAGGCTTCGGGGGTATCTATACTGATTAACTCTGAGGGCTTGGGCGGACTCAGGAAAGTAACGTCTGATGTCCCTAGAAATTTCTGCAAGCTTAATGCTTTTTTTTCAAATAAAGTATGAATCGATGAAAAACTAGACGGCTCATAAATGGCCAATAATGGTTCTATCTGATTATCAGAAGTTCTATAAACCGTTGCCGCACATGCAGGGTTCCGATGAGTCGACAAAAAACGTAAGGTTTCTTCGGTTACGACAGGCATATCTACCGCCATTACTAACCAGGCCACTTCAGAATTGGTTCCTATGGCGGACATTAACCCGCCCATTGGCCCCTGCTCCGCGTATTGATCGGTGATTACTAACTCGCCCGAAACGGATGGTTGAGAAGGATTCATGGAAAGATATACCCGCTCACAAACCTTTTGTAACAGCTTCTGTACGTACTGCCACTGAGGCATGTCGTGGTAACTCAACCAGGCCTTGTCCTGCCCCATGCGGGAACTTTGCCCCCCAGCCAGCACCAATCCCCAAAGCGGTGGTAATTGCTTCATTTCACTTTGACTTGGGTTAATTTGAGAAGGTTTGATCGTTTTTTAATAAACCCAGCTTTTAATAACCCCAGCGGGGTTTAATATGGGTAGCCCCGGATGTAATCCGGGGAAGAGTAACATATAGGATATGACAACGAACCGATACATCCGGGGCTATTCGTATTGAACCCCTCCAGGGCTATGGTTTTTCAGAAAATCAAACGATTTCAAAACCATTCAAACCTCCTCAAACAATCTATTTTGATTGAAAATCAGATTTTCCGCCTGTTTTGGTGAGTAACCGGGTTTCTTGAATAACGATATCGTGAGATAAAGCTTTGCACATGTCATAAATCGTCAGAGCGGCGATAGAGGCTCCCGTCAGGGCTTCCATTTCTACCCCGGTTTTGGCTTCCAGAGCACAGGTACAATCAATTTGCACCTGATTACCCATGACTTCAATTTTGAACTTACAGGAATCCAGTCCCAGCGGATGACAGAAGGGGATTAGTTCCGAAGTCTTCTTCGCCCCCATCGTTCCGGCAATGATGGCGGTATGAAACACAGGGCCTTTCTTGGTTTTAATTTCACCATCCTGCAAAGCTTCCAGCACGGCTGGGGGTAATAAAACCAGACTCCGGGCCGTAGCCGTCCGGCGGGTAATCAGCTTGTCCCCCACATCCACCATCGTAGGGTTCGCATTTTCGTCTATATGAGAAAGAGGCATGCTAGTTTTGAGTTTGTTGGTTTTGAGTTTAGAGTTGTTAAAATGTTAATGTTTCAATAACTCAAAACCAACAACTCTAAACTCAAAACTCCCTTATTTTTTCACCCCAATCATAATACCCGTGGCCCAATCTTGTTGGGTAATCCAGAGTTGGGGTTCTGAAAGGAGGCGTTCTTTTAATAAATGTGCCTTGATATCGTGTCCTTCGGGCCAGTTGGGTTGCGGTAATAAGTCATCGATGATGTATAAACCACCCGGTTTCAATAGAGCCAGTGTTTCGTCCAGTAACAGGTATTTCCCGTGCCAGGTATCCGCAAAGATATAGTCGAATGACTCCTCCGCATTCGCTTCCAGCCATCCTCCCGCATCGGCTCGTACCAGTGTAAGTCGCTCATCACTGTGAAGGTGACGTTCCGCAATCTCCAGAAATTTAGGATCATTATCAACCGAAATCAATGTCGATGCCGCATCCATTCCGGCGAGAATCCAACTGGTAGATAATCCCGTACCCGTACCTAATTCCAGAAATTTTCCACCGGGTTTGGTGGCAGCCAGCGTCCGAAGCAAAGAACCCGTCAGTGGCTCAGAGGCCATCGTAAAGCCAGAGTCCTGGGTATCTTTCAAGATTGCTTCATAAGCAAAAGGTTCACTCGTACTCATTGCATTGCGGCTTAAGAAGGTAAGAAATAAAAATGGCAACGCCGAAGCGTTGCCAAATCTAAGCGATTCCTGGTAGAATGCAATACGCTTATTTTGCTCCCGGAGGGCAGTTCTTCAGCAAGAAGTCCGTATAGGTTTTTGACAAGTGCTGAGACGTTCCTTCACCTTCGGAGATGCTGTGACTGCGATTCGGATAAATCATCAGACTAAACAACTTACCTGCCTTGATCAAATGGTTAATCAGCACTTCCGCGTTTTGGTAATGCACGTTATCGTCACCCGTTCCGTGGATGTACAACAGGTTTCCTTTCAGGTTTTTAACGTGACTGATCGGTGATCCCTTGGCATAATCAGCCTGAGCTTCCGAAGGAATACCCATGTACCGCTCTTCGTAGATGTTATCATACAAGTGCAGATCCGAAATAGCCGCAATAGCAATGCCCGTCTGGTACAAATCAGGATACTGCATGAGAGCATTTAACGTAGACATGCCACCGCCGCTCCAGCCCCAAATGGCTACGCGATTTTTATCGATAAATGGCCATTTTACAATTTCCTGCGTAGCCAGTCCCTGGTCTTTGGTGTTCACGATTCCGTTGTTACGGTAAATCGCTTTCCGCCAAGCCCGACCTTTCGGAGCAGGAGTTCCGCGGTTATCCAGCGAAATATAGATGTAGCCCTGATCGGCCATATTTCCCTGGAACAGACGATTGTAACCCGAGCCAAAACGATCGACTACCGTCGCCGAAGCGGGTTCGCCATACACGTAAAAGACAACGGGATATTTCTTCGTAGAATCGAAGTTGGCAGGTTTCACCATCCAGCCATCCATAACGGTTCCTTCGGATGTTTTTACCTGGAAAAATTCTACTTTCATTCGACCCGCTTTCAACTCAGGCTCAGTTTTCCCATCGGCTGGCTTATGCGTAGGCAGGGAGATAAAACCCCCAGTAGGCTGAATATTTGCCGAAGAAAACGAATGACTAGCCCATAAACCGTTCGGAGAGATCTCGTAATCGTTCGTCCCTGCGTATTTTGCTGGCGTTAAGCGTTCCGCATTTCCTTTTCCATTCAGTTTCAGACGGTATAAATATTGCTGAGTTGCATTCGTAGGGGAAGCAGCAAAGTACACATACCCATTTTTTTCATCGACTGCATAGACATTAATAATGTCATAAGGTTCTTTTGAAAGCAACGTTTCTTTACCCTCTTTCGTCACTTTATATAACTGACGCCAGCCGCCTTTTTCGCTCAGGTATAAAAACTCTTTGTTACCCGCGAGCCAGTGCCAGTTCGTCACTTCACTTTCTGACCAGTTACTCCGAACATCTACCCAGGCATCGTCGGTTTCTTTATTAATCACTTTCGCCGCTCCAGTGGTTCCGTCCGCTACGTATAAGGTACTCTCCTGCTGACGACGATTGAGTTGCTGGATTAATAACTCCGAACTTCCAGGAATCCACTCCATGCGGGGTAACAGGTTGTTATCCGGCTCGCCGGGAATCTGGATGGGTGTAATCTTACCCGTTGCCACTTCAACCGTTTTGACAAACGTCGGAGAAGGCTTCTCTCCTGCTTTAGGATATTCTACGGGAACGTTAAAAGAATACGTAGAGTCCGTATTATTCATCATCAGGAAATTACGAATCTTACGGGCATCTACCGTCCAGAAGGCAATTCGCTTGCTATCGGGCGACCAGCGAAATCCGTCGCGACAATCCAGTTCTTCTTCATAAACCCAGTCAAACGTCCCGTTAATCAACCGATCTGTTCCGTCAGTCGTCAAAGGCTTAATCGCTCCTGACTTTAAATCCTCTACATAAAGGTTATGCTTGGAAACATAGGCCACCTGAGAACCATCGGGCGAAACTTTCGCAAACATCAGAGAGCTTTCGGGCAGCGACTGTCCCAGCTTCTTAAGGGAGTTACCCGCCATGTCCAGCAGGTAATAATCACCACGGGTAGCATAACGCCACACCCGCTTGCCATTGGTGTAGATCAATAATTTTTTAAGCGTAGGCAAGTAATCAAAGGCCTGCACTCGCAGAGGCTCACTCGCTCCAGCAGGAGTTAATTGCTGTTTTGTTACCAGCGTAGTTTTCGCTCCGGTTTTAACGTCCGTCTGAACTAACTCGCCTCCCTGAAAATTCAGGTAAGCATTTCCATCGGGCGACCAGTGAAACTTACGGGCATCCAGAATAGTCAAAGCTTGGGGGCCATACGGTTCAGCAGAGGGCTGAGCAATGGCACAGACCGTACTTATAAAAACAAGTAATGCAATGAGGGAAAATGGTTTTCTCATAAAAACTGGTTAGTCTTAAGCTTATTGAGATGGGAGTTTGGGGCTTTTTACAGAAAGTACCTTCAAATGTAAACCTTTCCGAGGCTACCTAACTTACAAATAGAGCCAAGAAATTCAATATTTAAAAGCATTCGGGCCGGAAGCATTGCTTGAATAAGTCTACTCTGCCATCTTTGATATTCCTTTTTTTACGCCTTTGCTTATGATTTCTGTTGAAGAAGCCTCCCAGATCATCACTGCCCATCAAATCGATTGGGGTACTGAAACGATTCCTCTACCGCTAGCCAACCGCCGAATTCTGGCCGAAGCGATAACGGCTGACCGTGATTTCCCTCCTTTCCATCGGGTAACAATGGATGGTATCGCCGTTTCGATTGATACGCCCATTACCGAAGGATTATTCCGAATTGAAGGAACGCAATACGCCGGAGAGTCGCCTAAAACGATCACTTCACGGGGTTCAGCCCTCGAGGTCATGACGGGAGCGGTTCTTCCATCGAATACAAATACGGTCATTCGTTACGAAGACTTAACATTTTCAGAGTACGGAGATAAACGATTTGCGGCTCTGAATACAAACGTCAATCCGCAGCAAAACGTACATCACCAGGGAAGCGACCGTCGGGCGGGTGAAGTGTTATTACAGGCTGGCATTCGCTTGGGTTCTTCTGAGATTGGCATTCTGGCTTCCGTGGGTAAGTCGCAGGTATTGGTTCAGAAAAAACCACGCGTAGCTATTATTTCAACGGGCGACGAGTTGGTTGATATTCAGGTAACTCCTCTCCCCCATCAAATTCGTAAATCCAGTGGGTATCAACTGGCGGCGGCTTTGCAGGAAATGGGTTTTGCCAGTGAGTTATTTCACCTCCCCGATCATCCTGAATCACTGGAAAAGAAGTTAACGGAATTAATACAGAACTTTGAAATTCTGATTCTGACGGGTGGCGTTTCAGCCGGTAAAAAGGATTTTGTACCCGCTACGCTGGAGAAATTAGGGATTCAGAAACAATTTCATAAAGTAGCTCAGCGGCCCGGTAAACCCGTCTGGTTTGGAGTTAGAGCAGGACAAAACGCCGTTTTCGCTTTGCCCGGCAATCCCGTTTCTACCTTTGCCTGTTTTCTGAAATACGTTCGACCGTATTTGTTGCAGGGCACGCTCGCACCAATGAAAGCCGTTCTTTCAGAAAAGATCATTTTCAAACCCGAGCTGACGTATTTTCTAACCGTTGCCGCTTCTTTTAACGAAGAAGGTCGATTGATGGCGACCCCACTCAAAGGGTCAGGGTCAGGTGATTTCGCGAATTTATTGGCGTGTACCGGGTTTCTGGAATTACCCGCAGATCGTTCAGAATTTACAGCTGGCGAAGTCTTTTCATACCTCTCTTTTCGTTAACTGATTTTTTAAACGTAGTTGAGTTATGCTTTCGTTACCGGCCCTGCAACAGGAAGTTTATCAGGAATTTCTACGCATTTTTCAATACTGGGAAACGCATACCGTCGATCCACGCGGAGGCTTTTATGGTCGGATAGACGCAGACAATCAACCTGATTCAAAGGCAGATAAGGCGATTGTTCTGAATGCCCGCATTCTCTGGGCATTCTCGCTAGCGTATCGGGTTACCCGAAAACCGGACTATCGAACGCTGGCTGATCGGGCGTATCAGTTTATAAAAACCTACTTCTGGGATAAAAAGAATGGCGGCGTGTATTGGTCGGTGAAAACGGACGGTAGCCTTCTGTGACCAAGAAACAGTTATACGGTCAGGGCTTTGCTTTGTACGGACTGAGCGAATATTACCGGGCTACGAAAATACCTCAAGTCCTGGATGATGCGAAACAGTTGTTCCAAACGCTGATTGAAAAGGCCTACGATCCGAAACAAGGCGGTTTTATTGAAGCTTTTAATGAAGATTGGTCGCAAACGGAGGATTATATTTTGAGTAAGGGTGAAGAGCGAAAATCGATGAATACGCACCTGCATTTGATTGAACCCTTCACAAATTTATACCGCGTATGGCCCGATCCTGAATTGAAAAAACACGTTCGCTCCATGCTGGAAAATGACTTTATGGGTCATATCATTAATCCTGAAAGTTATCACATGCGGCTGTTTTTCACGGAAGACTGGCAGGTAAAGTCCACCGAAATTTCCTACGGACACGACGTTGAAGCGTCCTGGTTACTCTACGAAACAGCCGAAGTATTAAATGAAAAGGGGTTACTAGCAAAAGTAAAAGAGTTAAGTCTGAAAATGGTTACCGCTACCCTAGAAGGCTTAAACCCAGACGGAGCCTTGACTTACGAATTCGATCCGACCTCGGGACATAAAAACGAAGATCGAAGCTGGTGGGTATTAAGTGAACAAATGGTGGGTTACTTCAACGCCTATCAACTTTCGGGTAAGCAACATTTTCTGGAAAAATCGCAGCAAAGTTGGGCTTTCATCAAAGAGCATTTGATTGACTATAACGATGGCGAATGGTTCGAGAAAACGGATGCCCATCATCAGCCCTCCCGAAAGGCTGATAAGGTTAATGCCTGGAAATGCCCTTACCACAACAGCCGGGCGTGTTACGAAATTTGGCATCGCATGCAGGTTAAGAAATAACTCTACTTCTCCAATTCCTAACAGAGCTGCCAGCAAAAAGTTGGTCGGGCTACATTGGTAGCAATAACACCCTCTTCTTCCCTCCTGTCATCCAGAGCGAAACGAAGGACCCTACTATAGGATTGAGTAACACTTTCTGGCTGCAAGTTAATCTTCCGCAGTCGCTTGGCTCTAGCCGAGTGACTACCTAGCTCCAGGCCTCTGGCCCGTAGAGTGCAAACCCCTAGCTAGTTACAAAACAGCTTTCCCAAACAAGACCAAGCTTGCGAACATCGGACAGAAGCCTACCATACTACAGCGTCGCTTGGCTAGAGTCGAGCGGCGGGGTAACTAACTATTTTCACCAATCATAAGATATTCAAATTCAATAATTTACCCTATAAATACTTAATAAATAATTACTACGTTACAACTTTTAATCAGTAACCAGGGTCTTAAATTCAGAAAGCTTTCTCAGACCGTTTGCGTCTGCCACTGGTTCAGTGTGAAACAGAACTCATTTGATTTAACAAACAAACCATGAAACAACTGTCAAAATGGATTTGCCTGATTCTCCTTTCCACCGGAGTTATCAGTTGTAACAAAAATTTTTCAGAACCCTTTTTTCTCACCGCCACTGACTTTAGTATGGGAGGAAGTCCAAATTGGTCGGCTGGTTTTTCGGACTATTCAACCGCCACCGATACGGCCATTTTCAGTTTTAGAAAAGGTTTATCAAAACTTCCTGCTCCACTAGATACTACCAAACAGGGATTTCGTCTCCAATCAATTAATCGAAGCGATGACATATTCATGTATCTGACCCAAAAAGTTTCTGGCTTAGCTCCCAACACCAAGTTTAACGTTGAGTTTGTGGTGGAACTAGCCTCAAACGCACCGGATAAAAGCGTTGGAATTGGAGGGTCGCCCGCCCATTCCGTCTATCTGAAAGCCGGAGCTTCAGGCGTGGCTCCGGCGGTAACGCTAGTGGGAGATTTTTATACGTTTAATCTGGACAAGGGCAATCAGGCCCAGGGCGGTAAGGATTTGATGGTATTAGGAGATATCTCAAACGGCACGCAGGACAGTACGTACAAGTTTATTACTCGCAGTAACGAAAATCAAAAGTTACAGGTTACCTCCAACGCCGACGGAAATATTTATGTGGTCGTTGGGACCGATTCTGGCTATGAAGGACTGACGAATTTGTATTACAAACGCATTCAAACTCGCTTCACGCCAGCTACCAACTAAACTTCCGCTTAATCCCATAAATTCTAAGCCCTGAATATTCAGGGCTTTTTTACTGGAATTTCAGATCGACGATAATGGCTTTATGGTCTGAATCTTCAATATCGGCGGTGTGAAAACCTACCGTTTTGAAGCCTTTATTCGTCAACACATGGTCAATCGGAATCATTAGTGGGCCATAGCCATTTCGGTACGTAGGGAAAAGTCCAATACCTTTTCTGGAAGCGTGTAGTCCTGATTCGTTCACCAGCGATTGATACACCGGCGAAAAAACGCTGACGTTAAAATCTCCCGCCAGAATAGCCGGAACTTTCTCCTGAGCAGCCAGGGCAAAGGCTTTGGAAATTCGCTCATTTCGAAGTTTAAACCAGAGCGAGCTCAGGGGCGTTTTCGGGTGTACCGAAATCAGAGCCACTTTTTTGCCCTTTACATTGGCGTAAACATGCATCATGCGATTGGCAGTAACAGCTGCGTGGTCTACTTCAATGGGAAAGCGACTGCCAATCACATTGTAACAATGTGACTTCGTGTAAACCATGTATTGGTAGGGATATTCGGCTCCGAGGCTCTTCCTGAAATGCTGAAAAATGGGAGGCGTAGCTTCAGCGATTAACACAATATCCGCCTTCTCTTTAGCAATACCCCTGACGATGGCTTCGTAATTAGTATTCGTAAACAGCACATTAGTGTGCATGATGCGTAAATCAGCAGTTCCGCTTGTGTCCGTTCTCTGTAACCAGGGAAACACCTGCCAGGCATTTAGAATGACGCTAAACAAGGCAATTACGTACAGCCGATTTCGGAAGAGTATCCAGTAAATCAGTAGAAATACCGACACACCTAGGCACTGTACGGCAAAGTGGCTAAATAACTCAAAGAAGAAAAAATACGTCCCGAATCGCCCGAGTATGCAAACCAGAAGTAAAGCATAAGTCATGAAAGCAACGGTCGACTGCCAGAAATTAAAGTTACGCTCAGCTTTATCGTTTTTTACAGGAGCTGAAATTTCTTCAGTTTTCACAGGGAAAGAAAGGATTATATTTCGTTCGGTACTAATTGAAACGGCAGATAAATTTACGGGATGATTTTCAAGCAAACCTAGTGGGAGCGATGAATACCAGAGACTTTGTCATAGGGTTTACATTTGAAGCATTTCTATAAACGGATTTGTTCCAAAGAAAAACAGAATAATCTAATGAATCACAAAATAAATAGCCCATTTTTCATAAAATTACACAATTTTGTTAATCGGCAGAGCTTTTTGATTTTCTTTGATTAGTGATCATTGGGTACCTCTCTTTTTTTAGGACCGTATCTGCCTTCTTCATTATTGAACCGTTTATCATTTCATTGTCCCTTGAAACTTCTCCTTCACTCCCATATTCTTCAGTTGCGGCACACGTTTACCATCACGCACGAATCTCGTAATGAACAACCTACGCTCATCGTTGAGCTTCAGGACGGCGAATTTTCTGGGTATGGCGAAGCCACCGAAACTACTTATTACGGTGTGTATATGCACACCATGATTGCCCAGCTCGAAGCTGTTCGCTCACGCATTGAACAGTATCCGGGCGGTACTCCCGAGGAATTTTACGAATTCATTGAGCCGCACTTACGCGATGAACATCCCTTTGCCTTATGTGCTCTGGACGTAGCTTATAATGATTTATACGCCAAAAAAGCGGGTAAAAAATTGTACGAAGTCTGGGGACTGGAGCCTTCCAAGAATCCAATTACGGATTATACCATTGGCATGGACACCCTTGAAAAAATGGTCGAAAAAATGAAGGAAATGCCTTTTCCTTTGTATAAGATTAAACTAGGCACGAAACAAGACATTCAAATTATCCAGGAATTACGAAAACATACCGATGCCGTTTTCCGGGTTGATGCCAACACGGCCTGGGATGTAGAAGAAACCATCCAGAATTCCATAGCTCTAAAAGAACTTGGAGTTGAATTCATCGAACAGCCCATGAAGGCCACCAATTGGGAAGGCATGAAGAAAGTCTACGCGGAGTCGGCATTACCTCTCATCGCGGATGAAAGCTGCATCGTAGAAGCCGACGTGGCCCGTTGTTATGGCTTCTTTCACGGAATTAACATCAAGCTGATGAAATGCGGCGGCCTTACCCCCGCTCGTCGGATGATTGCCCACGCCCGTAAGCTGGGTCTGAAAGTTATGGTGGGCTGCATGACCGAATCCAACATTGGCTGTTCAGCCATCGCTCAGTTATTACCGCTGCTCGATTACGTGGATATGGACGGTATTTTACTGGTAGAAGACCACATTTCCAGCGGTGTTACCATCGACTACGGAAAAGTAATTTACGCCGAAGAAAACGGAACCGGAGCCAAGTTATTAAGCTAAATGTCAACGTTTTACACTTCATGTATTCCAGATCGAACCCTGGTTATTGATCAGAAAGAATACCTCTGGTGCAGCGGGACTTCGTACCTGGGCATGAGTAAAAATCCAGTATTCATTCAGCGGGTAATGGAGGGCATGCAGCAGGTGGGTATTAATTGGGGTAGTTCGCGAAGTAATACCCTCCGATTATCGATATACGAAGAGGCGGAAGCTGCTCTGGCTCAATGGTTTGGCGTGGCGGATACCTTAACCGTTTCATCGGGTATGCTGGCGGGACAATTGGCACTCAAATGGCTGGTTTTTCAAAACCCTCAGGTTCCCATTTTCTATGCCCCTAACGTTCACCCTGCCCTGAGACTGGAAGGGTTTACGCCCGCTGTCGAAGATTACGAAAACTGGTTTGCCGAGCTTCCCAGACGATTGGAGGCAACGGCTTCGGAAGAATCGTGGTCGTTACCGATTCCGTGGGTTCTCCCCATACTGCTGCCGTTCCTTTTGACTGGCTGCATCGGTTACCCCCCTCGAAGAAAATCACCGTAGTTATTGACGACTCGCACGGACTGGGCGTTTTGGGAGCCAACGGAAAAGGCATTCATGAGTTAATCAACCCTCCAGCGAGCCTTGAGTTACTTATCACGGCTTCGCTCAATAAAGCCATGAGTGTGCCAGCGGGACTCATTATGGGTTCTCAGGCCATCCTGAATTCCATGCGTCAGTTTTCCATGTTTAGCGGAGCCAGTCCGGCGAATCCGGCGTACTTGTGGGCCTTAACCCAGGCACTACCCGATTATCAGTCAGCCCATCAAAAGCTCCTATTGCGGGTTGAACAATTCGTGGAAGCATTAGGGGAAGCCATTCATCTGTTTCACTGGATCGAAAAGTATCCAGCCTTCACGACAGATCGTCCGGGATTACACGAGTATTTACGGCACCAGGGAATATTAACGGCTTGTTTCCCCTACCCCGGCCCCAACGATCCGGCTATTACCCGACTGGTTATTACCCCTTTACACACGCTCGAAGACCTCAGGCACATTGCTCAGGCTTGTCGGCAGTTTGCCCAGAACTCATAGATGGCATTATCTTTAAATTTACGTCCGTTTCTAGTCTAACCGATACGAATGAAATCACTATTAACCCTGAGTTTCTGCCTGCTGGTTGGATCGGCAATGGCTCAGCATGTATCCATGAAAGAAATCATTACTCAGGTTCAGAAAACCTACGCTCCCGATAAACGCACCGTTATCTTTGAGGCTGAAGTATCAGAGGACGATAAATTAACGGGCAAAACCAGCAGTGCTGTAGCTCACGAAGCGTTGGTAGAGAAACTAAAAGCCGTTCAACCGAGTCTGGTGGACGAAATGCAGGTATTACCCAACGCCGCTGTGGGCGAGAAAACGCAGGCCATTGTCAATGTGTCGGTCTGCAACATCCGCTCCGCCCCCAAGCATTCGGCGGAGTTAGCCACGCAGGCATTACTCGGCACACCACTGAACGTATACGAAAAAGAAGGAAGCTGGCTACGGGTGCAAACGCCCGATGCATACATTTCCTGGGTAGATCAGGGGGCCATTTTTCTGGCTACGCCTGCAGAGGTTGAAAACTGGCAGAAAGCCCGCAAACTTATTTACCTGACGCCTTACGGTTTCAGCTACGCTGAGGCCAACGCCGATGGATCAACCATCTCCGACATCGTTGCGGGCGATTTAGTGGCTTACAAAGGCGAAAAAGGAGCTTTTTATGAGGTCGCTTACCCTGATGGTCGAAAAGCCTTTATTCGCAAAGCCGATGCCCGTTTCTACGAGGAATGGTTGTCTTCCGTTCAGATATCCGAATCCTCGCTGGTAAGTACCTCTAAAAAACTCATGGGTTTGCCCTACCTCTGGGGTGGCACGTCCTTCAAAGGCGTGGATTGCAGTGGCTTTACCAAAACCGTTTATTTCCTCAACGGTGTCCAGTTGCCCCGTGATGCTTCACAACAGGTAAATTCAGGAGAATTGGTGGATACGACCAAGGACTGGTCGAAGCTTCGGCCCGGAGATTTATTATTTTTTGGGAAAGTCAATGAGGACGGTACGGAGAAAGTCGTTCACGTAGCCATGTGGATCGGAAACAATCAGTTTATTCATTCCTCGAATTTTGTCATGGTAAATAGCATCGATCCTTCGGCTGACCATTATGATGAGTTCAATGTAGGACGTTACCTCCGAACCAAGCGAATCATTAATCATTATACCAACGCCCTGAAATTCAGCAAGAAGTAAAATATTTTTAAAAACCTTTGAGCATAAACTTGACAAAGGGGGCTTCTATTGCTACTTTTGCACTCCCAATCACGCCGCTGGCAGAAAGGGAAATAGGTTGCGTAGCTCAATTGGATAGAGCATCTGACTACGGATCAGAAGGTTTGGGGTTCGAATCCCTACGCGACCACCACCTGAATTTTAGGCATTACAAAAGACATAAGTACCGGTTGCGTAGCTCAATTGGATAGAGCATCTGACTACGGATCAGAAGGTTTGGGGTTCGAATCCCTACGCGACCACTACCGGAAAGTTTCTTAGAAATTTGAAGGTTCTGATTACGGTCCGTTCGTCTAGGGGTTAGGACGTATCCCTTTCACGGATAAAACACGGGTTCGATTCCCGTACGGACTACGAAAAGCTTTGCTTGCAAACGCTGTGAACAAGAACAGGCTAGAAACTAGATTTCTAGCCTGTTCTTGTTTTATAATCTATTGACTACCGCAGCGGCGGCCGCTAAAAACGATCAACTGCTTAGCACCTTAATGCCCATCCCCCAGAATAAACTCATCAGCATCACTTACATCACCTTCCACAATATTTTTACGGTTATAAAATTCATCAGGATTATAAACTTTGTCCCCTATTCTTATTTTTTTGACTCTACTTATATTTCCTTTTGCAATATTTTTTTCCCGAATTCCTGAATTCTTCATTGCATTCACTTTTTCAGCCAGTACCTCGAAAAAGCTTTCATCCTGAATTAGTTTCAACAACTTCTCTTCGGTTTTTACCTCTGTTTCTGCTTCTTCAGGTTGTTTTTCGAGTTCAGGCACATCTTCCAAAAGGTACGGTTTAATCCAGTTCCAGAAGCCCGTTACTAATTCTTCTTTTGCGGTGTCCGCAGCCTTGCTCTGAGCGGCTCCTTTCAGAATATACCCGAAGGCCGCAGAAACTATTACACTAATGGGTTCCATTCGTATGGTTGTTTGATTCAGATAATTCCTTTATAGCCCTATAATTCTCAGCAGCCGTCTTAATAAATGGGTTCCATTCGTATGGTTGTTTGATTCAGATGATTCCTTTATAGCCCTATAATTCTCAGCAGCCGTCTCAATATAAGGATGGCCTTCTGGTAAGCAGTCAATAAAAATACATAGAGCGTTAGAGGAATACATTAAGGCCTGTACGTAATACCCCAAATCTTTCAATACCAGGGCTAAATTCGAATAACTTCTTGCCGTACTCGGGTGTCTTTTCCCATAATTCAACTCTGCCAACTCTACCGCTTGCTCCAGCAACACCCGGGCCTCTTCATACGCTCCCAACTCTTGTAACACCAGAGCTAAATTCGAATAACTGATGGCCGTACTCGGGTGTGTTTTCCCATAATTCAACTCATCCAACTCTACCGCTTGCTCCAGCAACACCCGGGCCTGTTCATACGCTCCCAAATCTTGTAACACCACAGCCAAATTATTTTGCAGATTTGACAAGGAAATACTGCCTGTTTCCTTGAATAACTCCACCAACAGCGTACCAAACGGAATCCACTTGAATTTGTCAACCGGGTTATCTCGTGTGTCATCAATACTCAGCTTTTTTGTTATGTTTTCCAATAATGGCTGAACCCGCTCTTCCTCAAATGACACCTGCTTTTTCACCACACCCGCTACCACCCGGTGCATCTTATACCCATCCAATTCTCCATCCTGAAGCAACCAGCCTTTCTTACTTAGAAAGTCCAGCGTTTCGGAAAATTCGGCGGCATACTCACTGGTCTCATTGATTAATAGTTCTTCCAATAACGCATAACTATGATACTCTGCCGGTAAACACACAAACTGCGTCAATAGCCAACGCTCGCCCTCGCTTAGTGAACTAATCCCGAATAACGCCTCCAGGTACGTGCCCACCTTCTCTATCGACTGCATCTGGCTGTGAGCCGTTTTTACATTTGCCCGCATATTCTGCTCAATGGCGATCTTCAACGTCGCCAGATCATACCGCTGGACCTGAGCAGTTCTGGCCAGTAGCTCAATCGTCAGCGTATGATAATCAACCAACACTACTAACTCGCTTATTTCCTCCTCACTGAGTTTCTGACGGGTATAATGTTTTCGAAACAGAGCAATGGCTTCCGTTTCACTTAGAAATCCAATCGGTTTTACATGCACTCCTTCAATCTCTTCCCGAGACGTTATCAATACATGCCAGTTAGGCTGGCCCGGAAGCATATGTACATATTCGGAAAAAGATTGCTCCGCATTATCAACCACCAGCAGATTAGGTCGCTCCGGGATGGCTTTGAGCTTTCGTAAGGTCTCCCTAATCAACGTTTCAGCATTTACTTGATCCGTCTCAATGGCCAGATTTCTGAGTAAATCTGCCTCATTGATTAAATCCACCCCGAAAGAATCAGAAGTTTGAGTTATCCAGGCTATATGCTGATAGTCTTCATAGAACTTACTTAGATATACCTGTGCTAAGGTCGTTTTGCCAACCCCTCCCAGTCCATTTACTAGCACCACTTTCCTGGTTTGATGTAGAAGTCGATGCAATTCCTGTAAATCTTCCCCACGCCCAATGATTTCATCCTCCTGAATTCGGGGGATTCTGCTCGTTAGCTCTTTGGGGATAGAGGGTACAGGAGTGTAGTGGATATGAATAACATCTCCAATTGTTACTGTTT
The DNA here is from genome assembly GCF_002838835.1 of Siphonobacter sp. SORGH_AS_0500. Taxonomy (GTDB): domain Bacteria; phylum Bacteroidota; class Bacteroidia; order Cytophagales; family Spirosomataceae; genus Siphonobacter. The sequence goes on along the minus strand of NZ_NHPP01000017.1, from coordinate 66,756 downwards.
GTACATTAGATACACTTCCTTTTAAAATATTTTTTTCGGCAGCTATCTGATGTAAGGCAACCTCAAAGAGGGCAACTCTTTGTTCAGTATCTACAACCTGTAATAAGCTATCTAATTGAAAACGCGATAGCTTACGAAGCTGCTCAAGTGCGAGAGTATCATTAGAAGGGTCTATGGAAATCAACTCACCCTTATCATTCTCAAGTACAATAAAGCCGTTTGATTCTATGCGAATAGTGTTTACAGGCGGCATAGGTAAGTAAAGAATGTTAAGGGTTAATACCCTCTTAATTTAGCTGAATTTTGTTTAGAAAAAAATTTATATACCTGAATTTAGAGGGCACTTCCTAACCATAAATAAAAAACATATCTTATTTTAACCTCTTTCATTAAAAACTAACCTTGAATTGAGAAAATTGATATATACTTATTAATAAACAGACAATTATGATAGTCGTCAATTAATCCCAGCACGGACTACTGGCAAGCCTGATACTGAAAAGTGTCAGGCTTTTTTGTTTATTGTGATATAAACAAAAAATCCCCGGCGTTTAAACCAGGGATTTTTTTGTTTAGCCGCGACGACGATTTCCCTCCCAACGATCCCGATCTTTACGAGAATCGTGGCGATCCTCTTTTCGATCTTTTCGATCATCCCAGCGGTTTTTTGAATCTCTGCCATCACGAATGGCGACCTGATCATGGCGACCTTTATAAAAGGCGTATTGCTTGCGGTATTTGGCGTGGTTTAAATAAGGTCTTGCTTCATTAATAACCACTTTATGTCCGCTGTATAAATCATAGGCACGATAACGAGCCGGAAGTGTATGTGCGGTTACCCAACGATTGCCGTCCTGATAAGTCCATTGCTTTTGAGGAATGTTATAATAAACGTCAATGTCAGGCAAGTAATAGCTCTGAGCGTACGAATACCCCGTTGGTCCCCAGGCGGGCTGACTTCCCAGATTTACATTGACATTTACCTGAGCAGCACTATCCTGTACAAGAAAGGCTCCTGCCATCAGTCCGAATACTAAAATGAGTTTTTTCATGGCTTTTCAAATTTTCGACTTCCTACCTGTAAAGGTGCTTTGCCGTTTGGTTCGTAACAAAGGTGAGGGATGAGTGAATGTCATGAAAAAAGAACTTACCCAAAACCAGCTTTTAGACGCTGAATAGGGCATTTTAGCTACTGAAGTGCCCTAATGAATCATTCCAATAACAGGCACTTCCTTACCTTTACTGCGTAAAAGCGTCTCTTAAATTCATTTCTATGAAACTGGAAAGAATCAAAATCAATCAAACCGAATTTGCTGAAATCATTTCAGATGATCTGATTATTACTACTCTGGAAGAGGCCACCGATCTACTGGGAAACATCTATTACCAGGGCTTCGATAAAGTTATTATTCATGCCCAAAATATAACTCCTGCATTTTTTGACTTAAAAACGAAACTGGCCGGAGAAATACTTCAGAAATTTTCAACCTATCGTGTTCAACTGATTATTATCGGCGATTTCGGTGCGTATGAAAGTAAAAGTTTAAAAGACTTTATGTTCGAAAGTAACAAAGGCAAACACGTTAATTTTTTAGAATCGAAAGAAAAACTAGCCGACGCTTTTTGACGAAAGCATAAACGATAAAGCCGCTATTGATTTCGTCAATAGCGGCTTTATCAGCTTTTCTATCAATATTACTTAATTCCTCCAGATCGAATGCGATTGGCTGCTGCTTTCAAATAGTTTGCAGGGATTCTTCCTCCCGAATTAATCGGCAAATAAACAGCTACGCATCCTTGGTTTGAGACATTCGTAACTCCTACTCCTACTGTATTCGTAATGGAAAAAACATTGTAAGTCAATCCTTGATCTTGTATATTACCAAGATAACTATATCGTTCATCATAATAGGTTTGGGCTTGTAGTAATGTAACACTTGGCATGTAGAACAAATATGATTCGCTATAGGCAGCATTATCAAAGTAATACCTAACCCCGTTGATTGAATTATTTTCCCCTTGATAATCTAAGGTACTGTCTGTCTCTGCTACTAACGTACGTTTTTCATAACTCTTCACCACCGTTTTACTTCCGCCTAAACTAAAAGAAGGCTCAGTTCCAAAACTATAATAAGGTACTACCGTCACTTTACTTTCAATGATTCCACCACCGTTTTTAGCCGTTGCGGTAACGGTGGTTTCTCCGATTCGACTAGCAGTAAATTCACCCGAAGCACTGACTTGGCCAATGGTTGTATTACTGGAAGCCCAGGTATAATCGTTTGCGTTCAGCGTATTACTGCCCTGGGTTAATACAAACTGATGTTGCTCATCATAATTCAGCTCCAGTGTAGCTGCGTCGATATTAACCGGAGCACTTTCTTTTTTCGAGCAAGCCATTGACACCCACACCAGGGCTATAACCAGAAGTAATTGTTTCATATCAGATGATTTAAAAGTAGAGAGTACGTATATAAACCTTTGGAAAACAGTAATGTTTAAGCCGATTTTATTGAGCACCACGTTGATTGGTTAATAGCAGGATTTGAGGAAACGTTTCCTTTCCCTGCAACGTGAGCGTAGTAAAATCCAGCATATTAGATACGTGCGAACCCAGCAGAATATCCAGATCGCCATCCTGATCGTAATCGGCGACTTCCATCACTAACCATTTTCCACTGACGGCTTCGGGCGTTGTATAGGCTTTTACCTGCATATTTCCTTCGTTTTCGAGGTAGATGAACCCTTTTTCAGGACTATTGAGCAAATCTGGAAAAAAAGAAATAGCGGCTATATCCAGATCTCCGTCACCATCAAAATCGGCTGCAATGGCCTGATTGGCTCCGTACAGAGGATAAAATAAGGCTTCCTTAAAATTATTTTTTCCGTCATTCAAATACACCCGAACGCCGTGGTAAGCTTTCAGGATATTGGTGTAATCCCAGTTATCACCATTGGTTATTAATAGGTCATCAAACCCATCCTGATTATAATCAACAACCTGCATCGAACTGGTGCCATAAACAGGTGGAAAGCGTAGCTTTTCCCGCTCCAGAAAGTGTCCATTCCCCTGATTTTCATACAAAAAAATTCCTTCCTGAGCCTGTTCCATTAATACCATGATATCTGGTCTACCGTCCTCATTGAAATCTTTCACTACCGCAGTTCGGGCTCCGGGTAAGGCTCGAAGTACGTGCTCCTGGGAGTGGGATTCTCGGTAACTTTCAATCCATAACAATTTTCCCAGATTATGGCCAAAGCCACAGACCACTACGTCTTTTTTACCGTCCTGATTTAAATCACATTCTACAAAATCAACGGGTCTGGGCAGTGAATGCAATTGTACTTCGATCTTATCATCAGCATTAATTTTCAATAAGTTACCTATGGAAAGATCCGAAGGATTGAGTGTTCCAGTGGTTAATACCTGCACGTCTTCCTCCTTACTTACCCGCATGGCCGACGCCGGACTGTCCAGGCTTATGACTCGCTCTACCTCAAAATTGGATTTCAGAATCGTTACTTGCTTCTGTCGATCCGCTAAATAGAAACGCGAGGAAAGCGTATCGTAATGCAAGAGTGTGGTTTGAGGCAAGTGTTCGTCTTGCCAAGAAATTTCCTTTACCTCAAAAAGCGGAAGGTTCTTTTGAGCCGTTGGTACTTTCAGGGGTTGAAGCGTACGTTCGGGAGCGGCATTCACATAATAGTTAACGATGCTCGCCATTCCGCTTTGGTTAAAAGGGCCTTTTCGGGATAAATCCCGGCTTCCTGCAATCGCTGCTTTTCTTCGGCAAATAACCCGTGGTAAGGGTTGATATGAGATTTGATTCCCAGGCGTAACCCCATGTACGGCAGTACACCCTTCGCCCAAGTCTGTTTGTCGAGTAACTCTGGTTCGGGGAAAAGGTGGCAACTCTGGCAGTATTTTTCCGCTAGATACCGACCACTCGTATCTGTCACAGCTCTTTCAGGCGAGTCTTCCGTCGTAAGAACTAAATGATTGCTCGTGAAAATAAAGGCGAAAGCGGCCACACTGGCGGACAGATGAAAAAGGGAAGGCATACATTTCAATAATTCATTAGCTCTGACAAGGTAGGTTAAATGTAGGCTAATGGTTATTGGCTCATCCCTAGAAGGGACGTTCTCCTCAATTTCGGCCACTAAAGTTGCTCTAATTTCGACTTACCGATAAACGTCATGGCTTCAGTTCAAATCTGAAGTATCCTGACGAGGTTCAGGCAGAATTAGAGAATCTGACTCGTTGTACGTAGGACTAGTAGGTTCGCCCGTGGCTCCAGTGGTAGGAGCAGCCGTTTCGGGATTTCTAATCTCGGGGAATCCCTGATTTTTTACTTCTTGTTTTTCTTGAGGAGAAAAGTCGCAGGCGTTTAATAGAAAGAATAATCCAGCAAAAGCAAGCGTTCTGATTTTCATGTCTGATGAATGTATTAAAATTTGGGGTGTACCTAGCAGGATTTAACCGAAAAAAAACATTCCATAATTTACTAATTGTTCATGCTTTTTTGCATGACTTTTCAATCACTGCCAGCACTAACTCAGTGCTATGAAATCCATCATCTTGAGACAAGTAATAGGTACCGGCGGAAAGCTGGTAGTGGCATAGCCTCCCTTTTGCCTTAGATTTATCTTCACGGCACAAGTAGTTGCCACCAGCGAAAAAGCTGGTCGGGCCACGTTGGTAGGTAGCGGAATGGCATCCTTATTACTTCGACATAAACTGGATGTATTTTCCACACTATGCCCTTGTAATCCTAAGCGGCTTAGCTATCGGACTTTTCAATGGATCGCTCAACTGAGCCAGTCTGATTAATTGGGTAATACTGATTAATACATTACATCATTCAACAAAGCTATTATTCATTACCCTCCTACTGCCAAACCATGTTAGATACAGCCATATTATAGAACCATATTCATATAAAACTGGATAATAACTAGTCATTTTTATGTATACGTATATAGTTCCCCGGTTGAGGCAGGTGCTTATCCACTTATACTGTCTGAAAAAAGATGGCTGCGGTACGTTACTTTCTTCTACCTCTACGTCATGCAGGGGATTCCTGCGGGTTTTGCTTTGTATGCATTAGCCAATTACCTGACTGCTTTGGGCTTGAACCCGGCTATCGCATCGGGGTTAATAATCTGGGCAAAGGTGGATCCAGCTTTGAATTAGTATATAGAATAGGGTTGGTAGTTTATGCCCGCTACTCAGGCTTCAAAAAGTCTGCACGTGTAGATCAGTAGCCATTGCATACATTGGATAGCAATAGTGCTTCCACTCCCTTATTTCAACATTTCTGACCAAGAAAAATAGACTATAGTTATTGTACAAATATTCAATTAATCCTATCATATATATATTTACTACTAAAAATATGTCCTATTTCTGCTACTTAACTTACTCTTCACTAGTTAATGTGAAGTAATTATTCCACATATCGAGAACGCTTCGTCTCATTAGGTAGTTGTATTACGAATGGCCCGATATTTTAAAAAATTTTATTAGTACAAGTAGAACTAAGTATTAACGAATACTTGCAAAACTTGTTACCCTCAAACATTGGCGGATGTTTGGGGGTTTCTTTTTTTATTTTCCTAACTGATTATACCTGCTCATTCCAAGTACTACGTTATACCCATGATTCCATACGGTTACCAAAATCTGGTGGTCTGATATTTTATGATAATCAAAGTGGGTCAATCGTTAGTTTTTTTCTTTATATTTATCTCAATAACAACACTATTCAGCCTACTACCCACCCTTGAGATAAAGAGAAACGTATATATTCAATCAATCAAGGTTTCCGCCAAAATCTTAAGATGAAACGAATCTACTCTTTCCCTTCCCTGATCTGCCTCGCATTACTGACGCTAATTTATGCGTGTGCCAATCCTTTTAAGGATATCGATTTTCAGTTTAAAGATCCGCGTACTGAAGCTACCGTTTTACTCCAGTACGCCAACGCCAATGCCTCCTCAGCGGAGAAAATTCCCAGCAATTTGAAAATTGCTATCGTTGGAGACGATGCCGAACGCATCAGAAACCTGACGGGTGGCAAAGTGATCAGGCCCAGCTCGGAAGGGTTGTTAGGGTTGTCTATTGATCCCAATCACCTGCCAACTACCCAGGATCCGGTAAAACTTTCTGTACTGGCCGAGGCTGAAGGCTACTTAAGTAAGCTGACCCGGATTAACATGTCCGATAATACCAACATTCGCCAAACGGTTCAACTTATTGATATCAATCAGCCTCCTTTCGGTGTATCAGCCACGCAGCAAACGTATACGGGTCGTTCTATTACCCTGCAAACGCCTGATTTAACAGGAACCGGAACGAAAGCACGATGGGCATTACCGGATAATCTGGAGTTAAAGACTTTGGCAGGTAACGACCTGACGGGTGAAGTTAATGCGGCTCTTTATTATATTAATCCCACCCAGGCCAACACGTATTTACCTGGTCATACGCAAACCATTTATAATGCTGTTGACGAAAGTGATCGCAAACTTTCGGCTTTCCTTTTTCAAAGCCTGGCTTATTTCCAATTAGATGCTTTTACCACGGGCGGCCAGGTTATTCAGGGGTCAACGGGTAATGCCGAAGTGACCGTTGAATTAATAGGGAATCAGCGTTTGCTAAACGGTCAGTTGGTGAAAGAAGGAGATGTAGTTCCTTTCTGGCGTTATGACCTGAATCGCAACATTTGGGTTCGTCAAAATACGCTTCGCATTCAGAAAGATGCTTCCACTAATAAGCTCTTCATCAAAACTCAGGTTTCCAATTTTAGCTATTACGCACTGGCTGAAACACAGCCTGTTTGTGAAGTAGGGCCGACTTTCCAGTTTCAGACCAACCTGAAAAACGTTGATATTCTTTACTATGCGAAACTGATAGATGTAGCAACCAACCAACCCGTGCTGGAAACCTATCTGGACCTCAACAATGGTTCGAAGCGTTCGTTCTCTGGATTGGTTCAGAAAACCGTTCGTCTTCAGGTTTTCCGAGCGAATAACTACTACGGCGGCGACATGACGACACCGATCTACACCTCGGCTCCTGTGGATCTGTGTGATGGCCGGACAATTGTTGCTCCGATAAGTTTCGAAACGCCTCCAACCACTTTAAGTGTCGAATTGGTGGTGAAGTGTCCTGCTGGTAAACAAGTAGATGAATCCAAACTTCCTGCTAATCTCTACGTTCAATATCAGGTGGTAGGCACCGATACCTGGCGTGACCTGATTACTTTAACACGTACCGTTCGGCAAGTAGCCTCCAACAAACTGGAAATAGGCAAACGCTACCGGTTCCGGGCTACTCCTAACCCTGCCATCGGCTGGCCATTAACCCAGCGAGATACCTTATTAAAGGTGACATTTTACCGCTTGAATATTGAATCTGATAATTTCTGTAAGTAACCTTTCCCAAGCAAAAAGCTCGACTCAATGATTTGAGTCGAGGCTTTTTGCTTGAATTAAAAATTTATTTTTGAATGGTTTGGCCGTCCCGAACTTCCTCTGAGGCTTTTTTAACCAATACGTCTCCCGCCTTTACGTCTCCAAAAACTTCGATCAGACTATCCAGCGTATTACCCGTATCTACCGTTACCCACTGAGCTTTATCGCCATTTAAACGAATAACAAATACTTTTTCGGATGAAGTAACGACCGAACTTTTAGGTACGAATAAGGTCGCCTGCGAACGCTCGACGGGTAATTTCACCTGAGCATACATGCCCGCTTTGAGTTCTCCTTTGGCATTGGGAATGTCAAATTCAGCCATCATTGAACGTTTGTCCTGTTGCAGGCTTTCGGCACTCCGGGCCAGTGAGCCTTTGAAAATCCGCTCAGGAATGGCGTTTACCATAAACTCTACTGGACTTTTCTTAGATAACTGATTCGCGTATGCTTCGGGAATGGCTACGGTTAGCCGTAGCGTTCGGGTATCCTCCAGCACGAGCAAAGGTTTTCCGGCATCGCCCGCTCCCACCAACGCTCCCGGACTGATATTCCGTTCGATAATCACGCCATCGAACGGAGCGGTAATCGTTAGGTATTGCTTTAAATCCTGTTTGCTGCGAAGATTGGCTTTGGCGGCTTGAACGCTTTCCTGAGCCACCATCACCAGAGCACTATCGGCATCCATCTTCGACTGAGCCTGATCGATTTCATTGAGCGAAACGGCCCCTTCCACTCGATTGGTTTCAACCAGACGCCGATAGGTAAGGCGGCTGGCCCGGTATTTCGATTGCTGCTGGATGAGATTTGCCTGTTGAGCCTGCACCTGAGCCTGAGCCTGGTTGACTTCCGAGAGTACTTCGGGGGCGTCAAGCTGAACCAACACCTGTCCTTTTCGAACCCAGGTACCCCGATCTACCTTGACCTGGCTGGCAAAGCCTTTCACTTTCGCGTAAAGATTCACCCGATTCCAGGGTAATAGTTCACCCGGCAGGGTTACGTTCTTACTCGGCTGCATTTCCCGAACTTCGGTCATTTCCAGTTTTACGGGTGCCGCCGCTTTCATTTCCGTTTTTTTATTCTCGCTACCTGCGGGTGTGCAGGCATATAAGCTGGCTATGGCGGGAAGAATTAGCCAATAATTCATGCGTTTCATGCGATTTCCTCCTGAGCTTGAAGTTTATAATATTTGCTTTCGGGATCTTCAGGATCCAGTGATACCGACTGTAAAGAAGCTTTTGCCTGCACCTGCGTGAACACGCAAGGGAGAATTAAGAGAGCGGCCAGCGTCGAGGCAACCAAGCCCCCTATCACGGCCTGACCAAGTGGGGCAATCTGATCGCCGCCTTCACCCAGACCCGAGGCCATGGGTAACATACCCGCCACCATGGCAATACTGGTCATCAGGATGGGACGAATCCGGCTACCCGCCGCCAGAATAACGGCCCGGCGGGCATTACCCAGGGATATCCGCAAATTCTCCGCATTGGTTACCATCAGAATGGCGTTGGCTACGGATACGCCGACGGACATAATCAATCCCATGTACGATTGCAAATTGAGCGTGGCCCCACAGACCAGCAACATGACTAACGCACCTGCTACTACCGCCGGTACTGCTGATAGAATGACCAGGGATAACTTCAGCGACTGATAATTAGCACTGAGTAATAAGAAGATAATCACAATGGCTACCATCAAACCCGTTTGCAACCCCGACAACGTGTCGGTTAATAACTGAGTTTGGCCTTTCATTTCCACGATGACCCCACGAGGCGGCTCGCCTGCGTCTTTAATGGCTTGTTGTACCGCTTTCTGAGCCGTCCCCAAATCAATGTTCTGGAGGTTGGCGTTAATGGTTACCAGTCGGTTAGGCCCCGCCCGGTCGTATTCACCCGGAGCCGTTTCTTCGGTAAAGTGAGCCACATCTGATAAGACCGGATGCATTTCTCCTGACCGCAGCGGAATATTTCCAATCTCATTCGCCGAAGTCATCAAATACTCTGGAATCTGCACCTGCACCTGGTAAGCCAGCCCTTTCGAATCATCGAGCCAGAGGTTTTTATCGGTAAAACGGCTTGATGAAGTGGCCGCCACCATCGAACGGGCTACCTGCGAAGAGGTTACGCCCAATTGTCCGGCCCGCTCGCGATCCATCGTTACTTTCAACACCGGATATTCCAGCGGCTGGGCAATTTGCACATCCCGCAGGAAATCAATTTTCTGCATGTTGGCCTTGATCAGATTTGCGAAACGTCCGGCCTCTTTCAGGTCTTTCGCTGCCACGCTTACCTCAATTGGTGTAGCCGACCCCTGGCTCATCATTTTATCCGTCAGCTCAATGGGTTCGAAAGAGATTCGTGCGTTGGGTAACTCTTTGGCAATTCTCCGACGCAGTTCTTCCTTCAGGTTATCCATTTTTACGTGATAATCTTCTTTCAGAGAAACCTGCATTACAGCTTCGTGCGGGCCACTATTAAAGACGAAAATATTAGAAGTACCGTAACTCGAAGGCACCGTTCCTACATAAGCCGAGGAAATTTCGAGGTTCTCGGGACCGACGGCTTCCTTAATAAGGTCCAGCACTTTCAGCGTTGCCGTTTCGGTTCGTTCCACCCGTGTTCCATCGGGCACCCGCAATCGCATCTGGAACTGATGGCTATTCCCATGCGGTAGGATGTCCGTTCCTAACCATTGAAAGCACAGCACAATCAACGCAATACTTCCAATCAAATAAACGGGAACTACCCACTTGCGGCGTTGCACCAGCTTTTCCAGAAAACGGCTATAGCGATGCTTGAAGCGATCAAAGCCGCTTTCAGGAACGGGTGGATGCAGGTCTTCTTCTATAACCGAGTGCATTTCCCGACTGTCCAGGGCCATCGTTGGAGCTTCGTGTTCAGGATGGGATTTCAATAACCAATTAGAAAGCACCGGAACCAGCGTTTGTGACAATAAAAAGGAAGCGATCATTGCGAAACCCACGGAAAGCGACAAGGGCAAGAACATGGACTTCGGTACGCCCGTCATCACAAAGGCGGGGGCAAATACGGCCAGAATAGCTAACAGAATCAGGAATTCCGGGAAAACGATTTCCTTACATGCGTCCCAAATCGCTTCGGCTTTGGGTTTCCCCATTTCCAGATGCTGGTGGATATTCTCAATGGTAACGGTGGCCTGATCGACCAGAATCCCCACGGCCAAAGCTAATCCGGAAAGCGTCATGGTGTTAATGGACTGCCCGAACAGATTCAGCATCATCACCGCAATCATGACTGAGATGGGAATCGTTAATACTACAATGATTACACTTCGCCAATCTCGCAGGAAGAGTAATACCATCAAACCCGTTAGCAAAGCCCCCAGCACCCCTTCGGTAACCAGACTTTTCAAAGCATTGGTTACGTAAACGGACTGATCGAATTCATAGGAAATCTTTACGTCTTCGGGTACGGATTTCTGAATTTCGGGTAAAGCATTTTTCAGGTTGGTAACGACTTGAAGCGTCGAAGCATCCGATTTTTTAACGACCGGAATGTATACCGCCCGACGACCATTGACGAGGGCATAACTCACCGTTACGTCTGCTCCGTCTTCCACCGTACCGATGTCCCGCATAAAAACCGTAGGGCCAGAGCCTGTGCGAATGGGAATATTCAGAAAGTCTTCGGGCTTCTTCACCAGCGAGTTTACGGGCGTCATTACGGCCTTGTCTCCTACCCGGATGTTACCTGCGGGCGAAGGCTGGTTATTACTCACAATGGATTTAATAACCTCTTCAGGCGTTAATTGATAGCTTTGGATTTTCTTAGGATCCACACGAACGACGATGGTACGCTGGTTACCCCCAAACGGCGGCGGACTTGATACGCCTTCAATCCGCGAGAACATCGGACGCACCCGTGAAGAAGCATAATCCTGAATTTCATTCAGCGAACGGGTTTCGCTTTCAAACACCAGCTGCCCCACCGGAACAGAACTGGCATCAAAACGAACGACCTGTGGCGGTACGGTGCCTTCGGGCATGTAGGCTTTCGCCCTCGACACGTTATTGGCAACCTCTGCCGCTGCCTGTGCCATGTCCGTGCCGGGATAAAACTGAAGCTTAATGAGGGATAAACCCTGAATGGTTTTCACGTCTACATCCTTAATACCGGACACGTAGAGAAAGTGATCCTGGTAACGGGTGGCAATAAAGCCGTCCATCTGGTCGGGGGCCATCCCCCCGTAGGGTTGCACCACATAAATGGTCGGCAAGTCCAGGTCAGGAAAAATGTCGACAGGAATGGTACGAAGCGAGAGTACTGAAAAAAACAGTAGCCCCACCACCGCCACCACAATTGCCACAGGCTTTCGTAAAGCAGATCTGATGAGTTGATGCATAGCTTGTTTCGCGTTTTGAGTTTGGGGTTTTGAGTTTCGAGCGGTTGCCATTAGGGTTTTGAGTTATTACTTGGCTGACTTCCAACTCAAAACCCCAAACTCAAAACATCCAAACTCATTTTACTTGATTTAGGAAGAGAGAGAGGTCTCCTTCGGCGGCGGCGATGCGTAGCAGGGAACGCCAGGCGTTGCTGTTGGCTACGTACGCGTCGACTTCAGCCCGATTAAGGGTCAGGAAGCTCTGGAGAACCGTGGGTAAATCCGCAAGCCCGTTTTTGTAGCGAGCCTGTGCCTGATGATACGCCTGACGAGCAGCCTGCAACTGTACCGGAGCCTGACGGGCCTGTTCCATCGCGACGTTAAACTGCGTTTCTGATTCTCGCGTCAGTCGTTGTAGGCGGTTATTCTGTTCTTGGTATAAATGCTGAAACCGTTCCGTTTGGGCTACATCACTCCGGTATTCCCGCTTGATTCGCAAGGCATTGGTTAGATTCCAGCGGGCCGAAACGCCAAAGAGGTAGTTACCAACCTGATATTTTATCCCATTCGACACATCCGTTCGGTATACATCGCCGTTGTTCTGAACCCCCGAACCTCTGGCCCAACCTGCTCCCACCAGCGAAATAGTAGGCCATAACGAACGATGCGTCGCAATGCTGCGGGCCGTGGCCCAGTCTACCTGGCTCCTCTGAAAACGTAAGGCAGGATGATTTAAGAATAGGCTGTCACTAGCGGAAGGTGAAGCGGGTAAGCTGGTATAAAAACGAAGGCTATCGATCTGAAGATGATCTTCAACCAGACCCGTTAATTCAGAAAGCTGGAGGCGTTGAACCTGTTCCCGCTGTTGACTTTCAAGTAATAAAATCCGGGCTCGGGAAGCCTCGGCTGTGGCCAGGGAGCTATCTACGCCCGGACGCATGCCGGAACGGACCCCAGCGTCCACAATTTGCTTGAACGTGAGAGCCCGATCAAGGTTGCGTCGCTGAATGTCAACGAGTTTCTGATTAATCAGCAAAGCCAGATACGCATCCGATACGCGAATCTGATGCTGGAAGATTTCGTTCTGATAATCCTCTTGAGCACGGGTCACTTCGGCATCGGCGGCCCGAATGCTGGCCTTCACGCGACCAAAGTTGATGAGCCGCCATTCGGCTACTGCCGTTGTAAAACTGCCGAAGACCCCTTCATAATTATTTTCAGGCCGAACGCCACCGGAAATAGCGACGTTGGTTCCTTCGGTATTAAAAACCGAACCGGTAATGCTGTTATTCGTGGCGTAATTATACTGATGCTGAACCGTCAGAATAGGTAACCGTTCGGTTAGAGCCGCCGATTTTCGCTGCTGAGCACTCTCCATCTCTGATTGCTTGGATTTCAGAAACGGAAACTGCTTTACACTGCGGTCTAATACCTGCGAGAGCGTTTGCACCTGAGCCGAAACGGGCAGGGTGCCCATCAATACATAAAGAATGAACCTAGGCTTTCGTTTGAAAAGAAAACTTCGGGCACGGAATAATTGGAGAGGAAGACCATTCATACGCAAACATCGACGTTTTAACTGCTCGGTCGACGTGTACAAAGCAAATGGCCAATTCTGGAAACATTTTGGAATGCATTACCTGAGGTATTCCAAATTTTTAAATTGTTATTTATGGATTAACATTACTTAAATGCCGTATGTACTTTCCGAAAGTGCTTTCTCATCTTCAGGTAAGCTCCTTCGCTTCGCTCAGGATGACAGCTTGACCTCATAAAAAGAAAACCTCCCGGCAGTAACTGCCGGGAGGTTTTCTTCTAGGATACTATTTATAAAAATCTAGCTAACTTTTTCCACGCCCATAATCACCGCCAGTTTGTCAACAACGGTATCAATTTCTTCTTTCGTTGTGTACTTGGAGAAAGAGAACCGGGCGGACGGACGCGAAGGATCGGCTTTCAACGCTCTCAATACATGAGAACCTACGTCTGACCCACTGCTACAGGCAGAACCGCCCGACGCAGAAATACCTTCAATGTCGAGATTGAATAACAACATCTCACTATCGGCAGTCGGTGGGAAGCTTACATTCAGCACCGTATATAAACTTTGCTCTGACGTTTCAGGGTCACCATTAAAGCCAATCTCGGGAATCGCCTCTTTCAAACGGTCCATCATATGAGTTTTTAGTCCCTGAATGTGCTGTTGGTGCTCGGCCATTTCAGCGTAAGCAATTTCCAGAGCTTTCGCCAGCCCTACAATCCCATACACGTTTTCGGTACCGCCCCGCATGTTGCGTTCCTGAGCCCCACCGTGAATGAAGGGAGGAATTTTAGTTCCTGCCTGCATATAAAGGAATCCTACCCCTTTAGGACCGTGGAATTTATGAGCCGCTCCAACAATGAAATTAGTTTTCAACTGCTGAAGATCATGCTTGTAATGGCCCATCGTCTGTACGGTATCAGAATGGAACAGAGCCTTATACTCCGTTGCCAGTTGCCCTACCCGATCCAGATCCAGTAAGTTACCAATTTCGTTATTCCCATGCATTAAGGAAATCAGACTCGGCTCGTTTGTTTTTAGTAATTCTTCCAGATGAGCGTAGTCCACATATCCCTTCGAATCCAGTTCCACAAGAGATACTTTCGCCAGCCCTTCCTTTTCCAGATGTTCGGCTGTGTGCAGAACGGCGTGGTGTTCGAGGGGCGAGGTAATGATATGTCTGATGCCTTTGGAAAGTACCGTATTCCGAATCGCAGTATTATCGGCTTCGGTACCGCCAGAGGTAAAGAAAATCTCAGAAGGAGACGTATTCAGTAATTCCGCTACTTTCTTACGGGCTTTCTCAATGGCCGAACGAACCACCCGTCCATGACCGTGAATAGACGAGGGATTTCCAAACTGTTCCCGCATCAGGGGTAACATTTCTTCCAGAACCACCGGATCCAGCGGAGTGGTGGCTGCATTATCAAGATAAATTCTTTTCATAGATGGGGATGCCTGCTAAAGCATGATGTAACCTGCCGGATTAGGTTGGTTAACAGAACCACAAATATAATATGAGCAACTAGTAATGCCTTGATTTTATTACAAGTCTATGGTAAGCATCTCCTGTGGTATAAACTACCAGTAACCCTAAGAATTAATTCGTATATAAATATACGTCAGCGAATTATGGTATAAAATTTGGCATATGGATCAATTACCAAATAGTTTGTAAGTAATCTATTCCTGAATGGCTGCCAGGCTTATAGATTGTTTTACCGTAGGGCTTTAATCCTTTTATAAAGTTTTCTTCTTCCTAACTTAGTATTTCCCAGTTAATTCATTAAAAATTGAAATTTAGGGTTCTAGAGGATACATCCATTATAAAAAAAATACAACAGTATATCTTATGCAAACTTAACGATTATTTAACATTCACTAAATTGTTCTTTTTCAATACCAAAGTGGCTAATTGTTACAGATCAGAACATTATTAAAAATATTTAAAGTGTACATATCAAATTAAGACTTGAAAAAAGACAAATTCCTATGTTTATTTGTGTCAAATTTTTCTTTCCACTCACTACTAAAAGTTCAATTTAAACTAAATTCCAAATTTCATGATGAGGAAGTTTTTACCTTTATCTGGAGTCTTAGGAGTTGCTCTGATGCTGATGTTCATCATCACTGGCAATCAATCCTATGCTCAGGTTACTACTTCGGCTATTAATGGCCGCGTAACAGACACCAAAGGCGAAAATTTACCTGGTGCCACCGTGATCGTTATTCACGAACCATCAGGAACCCGCTATGGTACCACCACTAACTCCGAAGGCCTTTACAACTTGCCCACTATTCGGGTAGGTGGTCCTTACAAAGTGACGGTATCATTTATCGGTTATGCTGAACAAACGGCTACCAATATTTTCGCTAACCTGGGTGCTGCGGCAACCGTCAACATTCAGTTGTCTGACGGAGGTACGCAATTAACTGAAGTAACTATCCAGGGAACCCGCGATGGCTTCACGGGTCAGCGTACGGGTGCAGCTACCTCTTTTAATGCTCGTCAAATCCTTACACTTCCTACCGTAAGCCGTGACATCTCGGACATTACCCGTCTGACTCCCCAGTCTAACGGTAACAGCTTCGGTGGCCGCGATAGTCGTTATAACAACTATCAGATTGATGGAGCCAACTTCAACAACGGTTTCGGTCTGAATGGAAACCCTCTGCCCGGTGGTGGTGGGGTCTCCATCGATGCTATCGACGAAGTTCAGGTGAACATTGCTCCTTATGACGTTCGTCAGAGCGGGTTCTCAGGGGCGGGGATCAATGCCGTAACGCGTTCAGGTACCAACACGTTCTCGGGTTCTGCTTACACATTCTGGAGAACCCAAAATCAGGTAGGCTCAAAATCAGGTAATGTTACCATTGAAAAACCTGTTTCTTCGGCTCGTACGATTGGTTTCCGCTTAGGCGGTCCTCTGGTAAAAAACAAGCTGTTCTTCTTCGTTAACGCCGAGCACATTGAAAACAAAGGTGCTGCTTCCGGTGCAGTTAACTTATGGAAAGCTTCTGAAAACGGAGCCTCCAACCCCGATCAGAATATTACTCGTGTGCGTCGTTCGGATTTGGAAGCTGTTCGTAACCACCTGATTAACCAATGGGGTTATGATCCAGGAGCCTACGAAAATTATGCAAACGATAACAGCGAAAAAACGACCTCTTTTTTGGCTCGTTTAGACTGGAACATTAGCGATAAACACAAACTGGCCATTCGTTACAACCAGGTTGAAAGCAGCACTCCTTCGCTTGTCAACGGTAACTCAGGCCCCTACCCTCGTTCCACTACAGCTAACCGGGTAAGTCAGTTATCGATGGCTTTCGCGAACACGATGTACACCCAGAAAAACATCGTTCGCTCCTTGACTGCTGAATTAAACAGCTCCATCACGAACAAGCTATCCAACCAGTTCCTGGCTACCTACAGCCGTATCCAGTCGGTACGTACGTCTCCAAGTTCTGAATTTCCAATGATTGACATTGGCGACGGAACGGGTTATCCTAACAACTATGTGAACTACATTACGGCTGGTTACGAACTGTTCACCTATGGCAATGACGTTCTGAACGATAACATCAACATCACGAACAACTTGACCTATGTAACGGGCAAGCACAACTTCACGGGTGGGGTTAGCTTCGAGTACCAAAGCTTCGGTAACCAATACCTGCGTTCTGGTACCTCTTATTACCGCTATGCTTCCGTTGCTGATTTCCTGACTACGGGAACTGCTAATGAAAAAGCTCCTATTCAATTTGCCCTGACGTATCCTTACGCGGGTCAGGATACTTATGCTCCGGCGAAATACGGCTTACCTTCCGCTTACATTCAGGACAAAATTCAGGTGAACAAAAAGCTGACTTTAACCGCCGGTCTGCGTGCGGAGTTACCCATGTTCCTGAATAAACTGACGCCAAACACCGTAGTGGACCAACTGGAATTACTAGGAACGGACGGACAGCCCCGCACCTACAGCACGGGTTCATGGCCTAAAGCCCGCGTTATGCTGTCTCCCCGTATCGGTTTCCGTTATGACGTGAAAGAAGACGGTGGCTTCGTTGTTCGTGGTGGAACGGGTATCTTTACCGGACGTGTGCCCTTCGTTTGGTTAACTAACATGCCCTCTAACTCGGGTGTGATCCAGAACACAATCGAACCTGGTAGCTACGCTGCTTCTTCAGGATGGATTAACAACATCCGTTTCCAACCTGACAAATATTACTGGCTGAATAATCCTCCGGCGGGTGGTGAAAATGTTTTCATCAAGAACCCCAATGCGGGTGTCCCCAGCAGCTTAGCTCTGGTAGACCGGAACTTCAAAATGCCACAAGTATGGAGAAGCAGTTTGGGTGCTGATTACGTAATTCCAGGAACTCCCTTCGTAATCACGGCTGACCTGATGTATACGAAAGACCTTCAGGGCGTGTACCAATTTGGAGCCAACCGCAAGGCGGCTACGCAGAAGATGGCTTACTCAGGCGACACGCGTGATTTCTATCCTAATGCAGCTTCTTACACGTATAACAATCGCCTAGGTGGTAACGCAGGTAGTGTATTAACGAACACTACGAAAGGTCACTCGTTTAATGCAACGATTGGGGTCACTCTTCGCCAGACGAAAGGCTTTTACGGATCTTTATTCTATTCACACACATCGGCTAAAACGATTTCGGACAACCCAGGATCTAACGCAAGCTCGGCCTGGGGAAGCAGCCCGAACATCAATAATCCGAACGACTTGACGCTCTACACGTCTAGCAACGCTCTGCCAAGCCGTATCGTGGGTAACCTTTCTTACCGTTTCGAATACCTGAAACACCTGGCTACTACAATCACCTTATATTACAATGGTGCCAATCGGGGCCGTTACTCATTCCAGTACAACGGTGACCTGAACGGTGATGGGATCTCAGCTGATCTGTTATACGTCCCTAACAGTGCTTCAGAGTTAAACTTTGCTACGTTCACTTCAAACGGTGTAACTTTCACCGCAGAGCAACAACGCGAAGCTTTCGATACGTACGTGAACAATGTGCAGGTATTACGTGATAGCAAAGGCGGCTATGTAAGTCGTAACGCAGGTTTACTGCCCTGGGTTAATAACTTCGATTTCCGTTTGTTACAGGATATCTTCACGAACATTGGCAAGCAGCGTCACAGCCTCCAGTTTAGCCTGGACATCATGAACGTGGGTAACCTCCTAAACAGCAACTGGGGCATCCAGCAGGAGTTAATTACCGGTTCTAACAACGTGTTAAGAAGATCAGCTGTAACTACTGCTGGTGTTCCTACATTCCAGATGAACACGGTGTCTGTAAACGGCCAGACCATGTTGCCTACCACTCCGTTCAGAAATGTTACGACGACGGCAACTACCTGGAGCATGCAATTTGGTTTACGTTACCTGTTTTAGTAGATTAGCATCATAATTTGACATTTGACCACCTCTAGAAAGACCTGACAGTTATGAATTTTTTGTTCTGTCAGGTCTTTCTATGTTTAGCAGTGAACCCACTTCAGTACCCATACATACTTCAAAACAAAACTCCTTAAAATTTAACCAAAAAAATTGTGAAAGCACTTTTAGCGAAATCAAGGCATACGCTTTCGTTTCTGGGTCTTTTTTTAGCCGTGTTCTGCGGTTTAAATTCGGCTCATGCTCAGGTAACTTCCTCTACAGTGACGGGACTTGTGGTGGATAATAAAGGTGAAGCTCTGCCCGGAGCCACCGTTATTGCCATCCACGAACCTTCCGGTAGCCGTTATGGAACTACCACCAATGCTTCCGGTCGTTATACCCTGATTGGCGTACGGGTAGGCGGTCCTTTTAAAATTACTGCTACGTTCGTAGGCTTTCAGGACCAAGTGAAAGATGGTATCTACACCAACCTGGGTACTTCAGCGGACGTAAACTTTCAATTATCAGACGCTTCTTCCCAATTGTCTGAAGTCGTGATTACGAGTAACCAGAACGGCGTGTTCAGTTCGAACCGGACCGGTGCTGCTGCCTCGTATGGTCGCGAAACGATCAATACGATTCCTACCCTGGGCCGTACCATCAACGACATTACCAAATACAACGCCTACGGAAACGGCCAGTCTTTCGGTGGACAGGATGCCCGTTTCAACAACATTACCATTGACGGTTCCGTATTCAACAACGGTTTCGGTTTAGGCTCTTCAGCTTCGGCGGGTGGACGTACGGGAACTACGGCCGTATCACTCGACGCTTTGGATGAAGTTCAGTTAAACGTAGCTCCTTTCGACGTTCGCCAAACGGGATTCTCAGGAGCGAGTATCAATGCCGTGACTCGTTCCGGTACCAACGAATTCTCAGGTTCGGTTTATTACCTTTTCCGTAATTCTGATTTAGCAGGTAAAAAAGCCAATGGTAAAGAATTACCTCCGGTAACGATCAATAACAATACCGCTGGTTTCCGCATTGGTGGCCCTATCATTAAAAACAAGTTGTTCTTCTTTGCTAACGTTGAACGTTACAAGAGCAGCACGCCCGCTCTGGATTGGGTAGCCAACCGCCCTGGAGCCACAGGTAACGTTTCCAGAACAACTGCGGCTGATTTGGAAGATTTGAAGCAGTTCATGAGCACCAATTTCAATTTTGACTTAGGTGCCATTGATAACTTTAATAATCAGGTTAGTAGTACAAAAGGCTTACTTCGTTTGGATTACAACATTAACGATAACCATAAGCTTTCGGTACGTTACTCTCATCACGACTCTCAATCTGAGCAGGCCATCAGCAACAGTAATAGTAGTTCAACTGCTGGTTTTGGTAACCGTACGGGCTATGCTACGGGTAGCTACAACGGAGGTCTGGCTCTCTCGGCTCAGAATACAGGTTATAAAATTGCTGATAACACGCGTTCCTTAGCTGCTGAATTAAACTCTACTTTCAACGGCCAGTTTGCGAACCGTTTAATTGTTACGTATAACAAGCAGATTGAGGACCGGACCTACAGAACTGGTCTTTTCCCTACTGTTGACATCCTGAAAGATGGTTCTACTTATACTTCCGTTGGATTTGATCCTTTTACTCCTAACAACAAACTGAACTATTCGACATTTAACGTCACGAATAACTTCAGTTATTTTGCGGGTAAGCATACCCTGACTTTCGGTCTGTCATACGAGCACTTTACTTCTAACAACGTTTTCTTCCCAGCTTCGAACGGCGTATACGTCTATAACTCTATAGATGACTTCAAGACAGCGGCTTTGGCTTACTTAGCGAATCCCAATGCCACTACTTCACCCGTATCTGTAAGACGTTTCAATTACCGATATTCATTATTACCAGGTGGAGCCGAGCCTTTACAAACGCTGAAAAGAGCCACGTATAGTGCTTATGTGCAGGATGAATTCCAAATCAATCCTAACTTCAAGCTGACGGCTGGCGTTCGTGCAGATATTTTTGCTTACGATAAGAAAACAGCCGAGTCCTTCTATAACCCCGTTCTTACGGAGGATTTAGCAGGTAAATTCCACGATGAGAACAATAACCCTTATACGGTTAATACTGGCGTATTCCCTAAACCACGTCTGTTGATTTCTCCCCGTATTGGTTTTAACTGGGACGTAAAGGGCGACAAAATGACTCAGATTCGCGGTGGTAGCGGTTTCTTCGTATCTCGTATTCCTGAAGTATTGGTATCTAACCAGTTAGGTAACAATGGTATCAACACGGCCTTGGTTACGGAGGAAAACACTACTAATATTCCTTTCACGCTAAACCCAAGCCGGTTTATCCCTAGCGAAACGGACATTAGAAAGTTAAAACCTTACACCGTAAATGCTACCGATCCTAACCTGAAGTACCCCTTGGTATGGAAAACCAACTTAGCAGTCGATCAGCGTTTACCAGGTGGATTCATCGGTACTTTGGAGGTGATTTATAACCAAACACTTCAGGGCTTACGTTACATTGATGCTAACTTGAAAACGGCTGACCGTAAGTTTACGGGTCCTGATTCTCGCGACCGTTATCCTTCGTCACGTTTCGCTAATTCGGCGGTTACGAGCACATTCGTTATCAAAAACACGAACAAAGGTCAGGCCTATACCTTGACTGCTAAATTAGAAAAGCCTGTCTCTAAAGGTTTAGGAGGAATGTTAGCGTATACCTTCGGTCAGGCTCGGGATTTACAATCCGTAGGAAGTACGGTTCAAGCCAACATTCCAACGGTATATGGTCAAAACTATTTGGGCGTTTCCTATGCTGACAATGACCTGCGTCACCGCATCATTGGTTACGTAAATTACCGTCTTAACTATGGTGGTCAATTTGGTGGATCAACTACCTTCACCTTAGGTATGACCTCTGCCAGCGGAGGCAAAATTTCCTACACCTATAACGGTGACCTCAACGGAGATGGCCAAAATGGTAACGACTTAATTTACGTACCTAACTCTGCTTCAGACATCACGTTTGTTCCCCTGACGGTTGGATCAGGCTCTAGTGCCCGCGTATATACCGTAGCAGAGCAGCAAGCGGCTTATGAAGCGTATATCAATGGCAACAGCTACCTGAAGACTCGTCGTGGTTCTTATGCTGAGCGTAACGGTGGACAATTCCCCTGGTTGACTCGTTTTGACTTTACCGTTATTCAGGAGTTCTACGTTAAAGTAGGCGATAAGGGTAAGAAAAATACGATTCAGTTACGGGCTGATATCCTGAACGTTGGTAACCTTTTAAATAACAAATGGGGTGTGGGTTACGTATCTACTTCAGCTAACCCGCTGTCTTACGTTTCTACCAGCTCTGAAGGTGTTCCTTCATATCGTTTAGGCACTCAGAACATCGATGGCCAAACCGTTCTGTTGAAGGATTCTTTCGTAAAATCAATTACGCTTGACAACGTTTGGCAGGCACAGATTGGCTTACGTTATATTTTCAACTAAGAAAAAAGCTTACGTATACGAAAATCCCCCGGCTGGCTTCAGTCGGGGGATTTTTGGTTAATAGTCTGAGTAGGTTTGATTTAGTTTGAGAAGGTTTGAAAGTTTGAGGTCTGCATTGATCGAAGAACTCGCGGTTTAGCCGAACGCGTTCATAATTCAAATAGCACAACCCTCATCTAACTATATCAAACTTCACCAAACCACTCTAACTTAGGTAAACCTGATAAGTCGTCTGGTATACTTCTTCGGGCTTAAGAATAAATAGCCCTTCGCCGTTATTAAAAGCGTCGACGTTGGCCGTTAAAGGCTCCATCGCTACCCGTTCCCGATCCGGGAAGGTATAGACTACCTGATAATTTACGTTCCCCTCCCCTCTTTGGTATTCCAGATTAAGGGTTACGCCCTGTTTTGCTGAAACCAACTGCGTAAGATAACCGCCTTCGTTCAGCTCATAAATCGCATCTAAAGAGCGTCCTTTCAGCTTATAGCCTTCAGTGGCCTCGAAAGGCTCCACTCCAGCGGGCATCATGAGTTCATCATCCAGCAGGATTTGGTTTTTAGCGGGGAAGTAGATCGTCCAGTCATCCACTGTACCGCCCGGTAACTGAAAGTACGGGTGCCAGCCTAAAGCAACAGGCATGGGTTCGGTTCCAGTGTTTAGGGCTTGGGGACTAATATCCAGCTTTCCTGAACTCAGTAAATCATACCGGATTTCAAATTGAAACGGAAAGGGATAGCCCGGATAAGAGCCATCGTGCTGGTATCTCAAACGAATACCTGCCGAAGCAACGGTAGACCACTCCTCCACTACTTCAAAAGTTTCGTGGTGCACAATGCCGTGAATCGCCGCCTGCTTTTCAGGTTCGTTAATGGGTAACTGATACGTGTTCCCCTGATAGGCATACACGCCATCCTTAATCCGGCTGGGCCAGGGAAAAAGGAATGCACTGCCATACTTAGGATTGTCTCCGAAAACAGCCGGGTCTTCAGGAGTATCAATGACCGCAAAAGATTGATTTTCTTTGCTAAGTTTTAGCTGACGGATGATCCCACCCAGGCCAGGCAAAATATGTACTTCATCACCCGTAACTGGATTTTGAAGGATGTACGACTCATACGAGCCGTACGTTGACTTGATAATTTTCATGAATCAAACGGGTCGGTTAGCCACCCTGCTCATACATAGAGAAAAGTAAGAAAACTTGCGACTTGGCTTACAAACTTAATAATTCTTTGAAGCGAATACCTGACGACGGGATATTTCAATTTTCTCGGGTTTATCGTTGGGGCTGCGTAACGTTGCCAGTAAGCCTCCCGAAAACCAGGGCTCAATTTTATCAATGTAATTGAGGTTAATGATATGTTTGCGGTTCGCCCGGAAATAAATTTTACTATCAAGACGGTCTTCCAAAGCATTCAGTGACTTCAGGACCAGCGGTTTCTGATCGTCAAAGTGCAGACGCACGTAGTTACCCATGCTTTCAAACAAACGCACTTTCCCCAACTTCACAAACCAGCATTTTTCTCCGTCTTTAATAAAGATCTGGTCGTTTTCAGATAAGGCTTTGGTCGTTCCATCAACCTTACCCTGATGTTCCAGTTCCTGGTGATGGATCTCCTCTTCGGCCCGTTGAACGGCTTCGGTTAAACGCGAAAGCTCGACGGGTTTGAGCAAATAATCCAGAGCATTTTGCTCGAAAGCTTTGATGGCGTATTCATCGTAAGCGTCGTGAAGATTACTTCCGGCACATCGCCTTCGAGGCTTTGCAGCAACTCAAACCCGTTTTTACCCGGCATTTGAATATCCAGAAATAACAGATCAGGTTTTAATTCATCGATCAGTTGAATGGCTTCGTCGGCATTGGCCGCTTCACCTACAATATGAACCTTCGGAAAGTTTTCCAGTAATCGTTTTAATTCATTACGAGCCAGACGTTCATCATCAACAATTAAGGCTTTCATCCTTTTATGAGTTTCGGGTTTAGTGTTAGATAGGTTATAAAGACGCTATTAACCGCGTCTGATGCTTTACTTGAAAGGGTTGGTTGTATTATTTTCGCCCTTAATGCATTCCATCGCGTCTTTACTCAACGTTTACTACGACCGGAGCTTCCTTCGGTTTTGGGTTTTCCATCGGGATTAATACTTCGGCACAAACGACATCTTTCGCAGATTGGTAAATCTTGAATTCGGCATCTTCTCCGAATAATAATTTCAGCCGGCGTTCGGTGTTTTTTAGTCCGAAACCACCCGAGTCGGTATCCTGTAAAATACCCGTATTTGAAATGCGGATTTCCAGTCGGTTCTGATTCAGTTTCGATTCAATGCTGACAAAACCACCTTTGATGGGTTTGGATACCCCGTGCTTGATGGCATTTTCCACTAAGGTTTGCAACATCATAGGTGGTACCAGACAATTTGTTGTTTCGGGATACACATTCCGCCGCACTTCCAGCCGTTCCTCGTAGCGAATTTTCTCCAAAGCGAGGTAATCATCTACCGTTCGCATTTCTTCGCCCAAGGTTACTGTTTGCCGACGATCCGCTAACAGGCTACTTCTGAGGATATTAGACATTTGAGTAATGCCCTTCTGAGCCCGATCCGGGTCTTCCAGAATTAAAGCCCGAATGCTGTTCAAAGCATTAAACATGAAGTGCGGGTTTAGCTGAGCCCGTAATACTTTCGCTTCGGTTTCCTTCGCTAAAGACTCCAGCTTTACCTTTTCAACGGCGATTTCCCGCGTCGTTTCCAGATACTGGAACATGTGATACAGGATTAACCAGATCAGCATTGGTTTTCCCCAGAAGAAAAGGAAACTGAACAAATGTCCGCCGGGGTATTCCATTTCGGTCGTAAAGACATCAAAAGGAATATTCAGAGCGGTCATTACGCAAGCCAGAATACAGGCCGTTAATAACACCTGCGGAACTACTTTTCGGTAATCTGACACATCCCGATTAAATTTTTTAACATACCGGCGGTACTGATGGGTCAGGAAAATACTCAGAACGATGTTAATAAAATAGTTAAGGACAAGAACCCAATTTTCGGTTTCCTTAAACTCCAGCGAATAGGTTAGCAAATCATTCGACAACCAGAGCGGCCACGCTACCAATTGGCAAATCCAATATACCTTTTCTTTATTATTCATAAGTACGAACAACTAGTCGTAAGCTCGAAGATTCATTCAGGGGCTGTGACGTTTAGGAAAGATAGTCCGATCCTACGTGAGGCTTCTGCTTTTTGGGACTAACGGGGAAATACGTAGATGAAACCGGAAATTTAAAGGCCGAAGTTCAAGTCTGCGTGATGAACGGAACACAGAGGAGACCAAAGGTAAATCCGTTCGAAAGCTGCCTGAGAATTCTCACCACTCGCCACCGAAAAGCCGAATTTTCCTAAGGCCGTCCCTTGCCATGAAGATTCCTATTTTGATTCCAAACGTAAAGACGTCCCTGTATCGCATCTCCCACTTCGGATGCTAAACCCTCTCAAAAAGGCAAATTTAGCCATTAAACAAAAAAGACGCCAGATTTGGCGTCTTTATAGAGAACTACTCGGATGCTATTCAAAAACTTTCAGAAATGTAACAATGAACGGAGCGGAAAGTAACAAGCCATCGAAACGATCCAGAAAACCACCGTGACCGGGTATTACTGATCCTGAATCCTTGATCTGAATGCTGCGTTTGAAAAGCGATTCAACCAGATCGCCATACGTTCCGGCCACTACAATAACGGCGGCTATCCAGTACCATTGCCAGGGATTCAAATCCGCGTAGGTCTGTGAAAGAATATAAGCGACAACCATTGCGGTAACAGCTCCACCGAAACTCCCTTCCCAGGATTTTTTAGGAGACACCCGTTCAAAAAGCTTCGTCCGGCCAAACTTGGTTCCGGCGAAATACGCTCCCGAATCACTCGCCCATAACAGGAATAGACAACCTAAAACCCGCTCGTAACTGTACGTTCCTCCTAGCAGGGCAATAACCGTAATCAGGGCGAAAGGGATGGCTACGTAGATGATTCCCAGGAATGTATAGGCAATATTAGTAAAAGGCTTGATTTCGTTTTTCTTGTACAGCTTAATAAAGAAAATCAGCGTAAAAAGCGGCGAAAGCAGGAAGTATAACTCAAAATGCAGGTAATGCTTTTCAATCAGGAACGTCAGAATATTCATGAATACGCCCACACCTGTGCCGTAATACTTCAGCGGTGCGATGTCGTCCAGACCGACCAACCGATAGAACTCCAGTTGACTTAACCCACCGATGAGCACGAATAAAACCAGGTAAGACCACTCGCTCCAGTAAATGCCAAAAATCATCAGGGCAGCCCCGATGATGGCGGTAATAACCCGTTGACCAAGGTTTGAATAACTACTCAGTCGTGTCTGTATTTTTTTCCTCATGCTTAATGATAAATTCGGCAAAAGCCGCATCCTGTACCGGAACGTGAAGCTCGCAATGTCCCCATAAGTAGGAACTATCCTGCTTGCTCAAAACTACCCCATCGATTTGATATTCATCCAATAACCAACCCTTGACGAGCTCTACTCGCCAGGGCATAAAGGACTCATATATTTTAACCCAGCCTTCCAAATGATAAAAGATTTACAGGTAAAACGGACGAGTAATCAGCTTTGTTTATGGGATTCTATTTCCTTAATTCTGACAAAAGTAACGCAGGGCGAATGCCTTTGGTGGTTTCCGGGTGAAATACTTTCTCAGGCTTCCGGGATTTGGGGTTTCAATCGGGTATAAATGATTCGCATTAACGACAGGGCAATCACTCCCGAAACCAGTGCCGAAGTCAGCGGAATGGATTCGTTGTTTTCTACGTCAATATCTACCAGCTTTTGCCCCCGCAGGTAGATCATCAATACCACAAAACCGTTATTAACAAAATGGGCAAACACAGGAATCCAGAGGTTTCGCGACCAGAGGTATAGGTAACCAAACATGGCTCCGAGAATCATACGGGGAAAAAATCCCATGAACTGCATATGATAGGCACTAAAAATAGCCGCTGCCAGCCAAACGGCCAGGTGTGGACTTCCCCACCAGCGTTGGAAGAGTTTCTGTAACGTAGCCCGAAATAGTAATTCTTCTCCTAAAGCGGGCAATACCGCAATGACAAAAAGCCCCACTATAAAGTGTAGAAAATCAGGAAACTGGGTTAAAAACTTCGTTAATGTTTCGAGCTGTTTTTCGCTATTGACCATCCATTCGGGTAAGGGAAGTTTCTGGTTCCATTCGAAAATCAGGCTATTGAAAGGAATGTAACTAATGACCAGCACCAAAACTGCCACCCAAATCAAAGGGTCCGGCGAACCTTTTTCTATAAAAACGATGTTGCGTTTCTCAATCAGATACCAATAAATAAGAGCCGTCAAAGTGAAGCTGAATAATGAATTGATGCCCTGCATAAGCATCATGGCGGCCCAACTGTGCGGGTAAGCGGTAGGATTGGTAAATAAGGACGTGCCCGCCGCGGATAAGTCTGCTCCCGTTAGCCATTTGACCAGCGGGTAAATTAGGGCGATTTGTGAAACGGCACTTAATACCACCATCAAGCCAAAAAGTATCAATAAACTGGCCACAGGTGAAAATCGTCTGGCTGGACGATCAGGGGATTCAAGCATTTCCATGTAATTTTGTAAAATCAAGACGCATCCAATAAGACGGAGCGGATACGAAATAAGGTCTTTTCTTTTATTCTTATTTCATAAACCGTAGCTCCAGTTATTTCCTCCACTCGAATGGTAAAGATCAAAGATATTGAATTAGGCGAATTTCCGATACTATTGGCTCCGATGGAAGACGTGAGTGACCCTCCATTTCGGGCCGTATGTAAGTCCGGTGGTGCCGATCTAATGTATACGGAATTCGTTTCCAGCGAAGGACTGATTCGCGACGCAGCCAAGAGCCGTCAGAAGCTTGATATTTTCGAATACGAACGCCCCATCGGGATTCAGTTGTTCGGTTCGGACGTAGATACGATGGCCGAATGTGCGAAAATTACTACCGAAGTTTCTCCCGACCTCATCGACATTAACTATGGTTGCCCCGTAAAACAGGTCGCCTGTCGCGGAGCCGGAGCCGCTTTATTACAGGATATTCCCAAAATGGTTCGCATGACGGAGGCGGTGGTAAAAGCCACGCATTTACCCGTAACGGTAAAAACCCGCCTGGGCTGGGATGACTCCACCAAGAACATTGAAGAGGTAGCGGAACGTCTGCAAGACATCGGTATTCAGGCTCTTACCATTCACGGTCGTACCCGCGTGCAAATGTACAAAGGTGATGCCGACTGGACACTGATTGGCAAGATTAAGGATAACTCCCGTATTAAAATTCCGATCTTCGGGAATGGCGATATTTCCAGTCCTGAAAAAGCATTGGAGTATAAAAATCGTTACGGCGTAGACGGAATTATGGTAGGTCGGGCCAGTATTGGTTACCCCTGGATTTTTAACGAAATCAAGCATTACCTGAAAACGGGTGAAATGCTTGCTCCACCAACCATTGCCGACCGGGTAGCAGTATGTCGTCAGCACGTAGAGTTTTCGGTTCGCTGGAAAGGCGAGCGGCTGGGCATTCTGGAAATGCGGAGACATTACGCCAGTTATTTCAAAGGCATCGAGGGAGCAAAATCATTCCGCAGCCGTCTGGTATTAGTAGAGACTTTCGCTGAAGTAGATGAGATTTTACACGAAATCTCCGCTGCTCACGCGGTTGAAGTTAGTTACTAGTTTACCATTAGCTGTTTTGCTGCTCTTTTGGATTGGTTATCCGTAAAGACTAGCTAATAACAAGATTAGTGTGGATCACCTAATTAATGCTGCCAGCGAAAAAGCTGGCCGGGCCACGCTGGCAGCGGCAGCATCCGATCTACTTTTAAATTTTAGGTGGCAGTCGTTCGGCAAAGCCGAATGACTGCCACCTAAAATTTACCACTGGATTATGAATCCAGAACAAGAGTACAATTCCGTCATTAACCTAACTGAAAAATTTATGCAAAAATCTACTCCTCCTATTGCCTGGGTTATATTAATGGGACTCGCTCTGACCTGGGGCAGCTCGTTTATTTTGATGAAACAGGCCCTTCACACATTTTCAGGTATTCAAATTGCTTCGTTTCGCTTACTGGCAGCCGGAGCTTTTTTTGTGCCTATTCTGCTTACTCAGGTCAATAACCTGCCTACGGCGAAGCAATGGTTTTGGGGTTTCGTGTGCGGAATGGTCGGTAGCTTTATCCCGGCGTATCTGTTCTCGTTTGCGGTTATGCACATGAATAGCTCACTCGTCGGAATTTTGAATGCCTTTACCCCCCTTTTCGTACTCATCATTGGCTTCCTGTTTTTCAAACAGAAAATGACTTCCCGGCAAGTCATTGGCTTAGCACTAGGATTAATAGGCTGTATTTTAATAACCCTAAGCGGAAATAAGGGAGCCATTACGTTCAATTATTATTCGCTACTGGTGATACTGGCGACGGTTCTTTATGGGATTAATCCGCACTTATTAAAGACGTATTTATCTGATTTAAAACCCTTTATATTAACCGGCATTACCTTCGTTACCGTTGCTCCGCTGGCGGCAGCCTTTTTATTTCAGACTGATTTTGTTCATCGTTTTCAAGAAGCCAATGCGGGCTGGTCTTTTGCGGCGGCAGTCACGTTAGGACTCGTTGGTTCGGGTATAGCGATGATTTTTTACAATCAGTTACTTCAGCTTACCGGGCCCGTTTTTGTGAGTTCAGTCACGTACTTAATGCCCATCATTGCCGTAGCCTGGGGTGTAATCGACCATGAACAGATTCAGGCTCAGCATTTTGTGGGCATGGCTATCATCTTGTTTGGGGTTTATCTGGTGAATTCCACCCCGAAAACTAAAAGCGTTTAACCCTCATTAGGAACCCGCCAATACCTAACTTAACTATCCTCACATTTTTTAGCACGTCGTAAAGAAAATTGAATAGAGCTTTGCCTTTCTGGCAGCCTACGCCTTAACTTAGCGACCCAAAAACTGCCTTTATGGAAACGCCGAAGTACAAGCGAATTTTACTCAAACTAAGTGGAGAAGCCCTCAGCGGCGAAAAGAAGTCGGACAAAATCATTGATTCATCCATTCTTGAACAATACGCCCAGGAAGTAAAACGTATCGCTGATCTCGGTGTTCAAGTAGCTATTGTCGTAGGAGGAGGAAACATCTTCCGCGGAAAAGAACTCGAAGCCACTGGTCTGGATCGTGTGCAGGGTGATTACATGGGTATGCTGGCCACCGTCATCAACGGAATGGCCGTGCAGGCTGCTCTGGAGAAAGTAGGTTTGTTCACGCGTCTGATGTCAGCCGTGAAAATGGAGCAAATCTGCGAGCCTCTGATTCGCCGCCGGGCCATGCGTCACCTTGAAAAAGGTCGTATCGTCATCTTCGGTGCGGGAACGGGTAACCCCTATTTCACTACGGATTCAGCGGCCAGCCTCCGGGCCATCGAAATTAAAGCCGATGTTGTTCTGAAAGGAACTCGTGTGGATGGCGTGTATACGGCTGATCCCGAGAAAGACACTACGGCAACGCGTTACAACAGTGTAAGTTTCGACGAAGTAATCGCGAAAGATCTGAAAGTAATGGACTTAGCAGCTTTTGCTTTATGCCGCGAAAACAAACTTCCAATCGTCGTTTTTGATATGAATAAGCCTGGCAACCTGCATAACCTCATCATGGGTCAAGAAGTAGGAACGCTTATTTCATAATTGATTTCAGATTTTCTGGAGGATCAATTTCTCCTGAAACGGTATTACACGTAACATCATACTATCTCCGCAATGGACGAAATAGAGTTTTATCTCGAAGCTGCGACAGAAACAATGGAAGGGGCTATGAAGCACCTGAACATTGAATTAAGTAAAATACGGGCAGGAAAGGCGTCACCAGCGATGCTCGAAGGCGTTATGGTAGAATACTACGGTGTTCCCAGCCCGCTGCAAAACGTGGCTTCCATTACTACCCCCGATGCCCGGACGATCACAGTTAAGCCCTTCGAAAAGAAGATGGTGAACGACATTGATCGGGCTATCCGCAACTCGAACCTTGGTTTTTCTCCCGCCAATGACGGAGAAGTTCTTCGCATCAGTATTCCTCCCGTAACGGAAGAACGTCGTCGTGATCTGGTTAAACGCGTAAAAGCGGAAATCGAAACGGCGAAGGTTAATATTCGTAACGCCCGTCAGGATGCCAATAACAGCATCAAAAAACTGACGAAAGATGGCGTTGCTGAAGATGCCGTGAAGGAAGGCGAAGATCGCGTGCAGAAATTAACGGATAAATACGTAGCTAAAATTGATCAGGTATTTCTGGCCAAAGAGGTGGATATTATGTCTGTCTAGATAGGAATGATTCCCTTAAAACCGGTTTCTGCACAGAAACCGGTTTTTTTATTTTCACACCCTAGAGCAGTAACGAGATGGACTCTCGCACCAGTCATTACCTTAACTGACCTCTCGAACGAAGAGAGAGTTATGCTGTAGAACGGGTCTAGCTTAGTTAAGTTAACGCCTGACCTAACGAGCTCGAAAAAGGTCATAAGATTCTTCGCTTCGCTCTGAATGACAGACGCTGATTCATGATAAATATCCTTCAGGTATGAAATGGTCTCAAATACCAACCGTGTCCTCGGGTTGTCCCCGGATTTCATCCGGGGAAGCAACCCAATAAGCTCCTCCGCTTCGCTCTCTACGACAGATTTTAGCATAATTTCTTCCCCCAACGGTTCTCCCGAAGTGGAGAGCTTACTTATTTTTAGACAGTCTCCAAAAAAGTGCAAAAAAATTAGGTCAATTAAAA
The DNA here is from genome assembly GCF_002838835.1 of Siphonobacter sp. SORGH_AS_0500. Classification (GTDB taxonomy): domain Bacteria; phylum Bacteroidota; class Bacteroidia; order Cytophagales; family Spirosomataceae; genus Siphonobacter. The sequence goes on along the minus strand of NZ_NHPP01000017.1, from coordinate 34,605 downwards.
ACTAAGTCCCACTTTTAGACCGTAAAACGTTTTTAGTCGAAATGACTGCACTCCTCCTTAAAGATGAGCAGATTAAAGCCTCCATTATGGAAGCCGCTCAGAAAATCTTTCAGCAATATGGTTTGAACAAAACCACGATGGAAGACATTGCCAAGGCGATGGGTAAGGGAAAGAGTACACTGTATTATTACTTTGCCAGCAAGGAAGAAATCTTTGAAGCTGTATTATTCAAAGAAATGAGTGATGTCTTTACCCTGATGGAAAAAGCCTGCGAACAGGCCACTACTACCCGGGAAAAATTCAAAGCCGTTACGCAGACCAAGATTATTGCCCTTCATAAAAAGATGAATCTTTACCGGACGCTGTCCGCGGAAGTGCAGTGCAATCGCTCGGTTATTGATTCCTGCCGGAATTTATTCAGTAGCCGGGAAATCAATTTATTCGAAGGAATCATTACTTTCGGTATTGAAAGAAAGGAGATCCACGAACGTCACCGGGCGGATTTAAGCTTATTATCCCACGTGATTTTAAGTGCCTTACGCGGGATCGAAATTGATATTCTGATGTTTGATGAGAATCCTGATTTAGATACTAAACTGGATTTAATGATCGACATCCTCGGAAAAGGGCTTGAATAGCGTTCCTTTTTTTACCTCATTTTCGACCGAAATACAAAATCAGTCGAAAAATCTAAACCTATGTTAATGCAACCCCGATCTATACTTATGCACCTTATGAATTAGTTTGATTATCCGTAGTACCTTAATGATGCCCGAACGGGCTATGCCATGAAAACTATTATTGACCCCCTCCAGGGACAGATCATCTCTGTTCTGCGTACGCTGTTTCGCAAAAGTTTCTACGTGTACGCCCCCCGCACCATCCGTCTCCAACATTCTTTTCAGCAGGATTTTGGACTGACTGATGCCGAATTACGAGAGTTAACGAACGAAGTAGAACACGTTTTGGGCGTTGAGCTGGCGAATCCTTCTCTCCGTCACATCATTACCGTTGGTGACCTGGTAAATGAATTCCGCCAGAATCAGTCTGTTTCTAGTTTCACGTCCTCACCCTCCTCTTATTCAGCTTTAATGAGTTAATACTGAGGATTTTCGGACCTAGCGTCCCTTGCCATGAAAACCTTTACTTTATCAAAATCTCTGGTTATACTGGGGATTTTCAGCTTCCTATTGCTTTCACTGGGAACCAATAAACTCATGCTCTATTCGCTCGATGAGGCCAAAAATGCCGAATGTGCCCGCGAAATGTTTGAGCATCATAACTGGATTGTCCCGACCTTTAATGACGAACTTCGCACGGATAAGCCGCCTCTGCATTACTGGGTAATGATGAGCAGCTACCACCTCTTCGGCGTAAGCGAATTCTCTGCCCGGTTGGGGTCTATTCTTGCCGGGGTCGGTACCATTCTATTAACCTTTTTCTTCGCCTGGCGAAACCGAAATCCGCGAACGGCCTGGATTACTGCTCTGGTCCTACTGGCCTCCCTGCACATTGGCGTTCAATTTCGAATGGCCGTTCCCGATCCTTACCTGATTTTTTTCCTGACCTTAGCCTGGGTTTCTTTTTTTGAATGGTATCGAAAGATTGATCAGTCTTTTCAGTCTTCCCGCTGGATCTGGCTCATGTATCTGGCCTTGGGTTTGGGCGTGTTAACCAAAGGTCCAATTGCGTTGGTACTCGTAGGACTTTCCGGAGGCCTGTTTCTCTTCATGCGAAAAGAACTCGGCTACCTCCTGCAAATGAAACTTTTACCGGGCATTATACTCATTTTAGTCCTTACTTTACCCTGGTATTTAAGCGTGCATCAGGCAACCGGCGGAGCCTGGACAGAAGGCTTTTTTCTGAAACATAACCTCAGCCGTTTTCAGGCACCCATGGAAGGGCACGGCGGATTTTTTCTGGTTACACCCCTGTATGTATTGATTGGATTGTTACCTTTTTCCGTCTTTCTTCCGCAGGCCATTTACTCGGCCTGGAAGCAGCGAAGACAGCAGGAGGTGCTGGCATTTGCCCTGAGTGTGGCTATGGTAGTGGTTGGGTTTTTCAGCTTTTCCGGTACCAAACTTTTCAATTACACGGTGCCGAGTTATCCCTTTGTTGCCTTCCTGATCGGGGCTTTTCTGGATACAGTTCTGGAGCAGGAATCACTCTGGAAATCACTTCGCCCTTCGCTGATCGTATACATCGTACTCGCGGCTTTATTACCCATTGCTTTTTATCTGGGACTTCGACTCGATCCGGTGGTATCGCATCTGGCGGACTGGGCATTCATTTTTCTGACGTTCCCCCTGGGAGCCGCCGCCGCCTGGTATCGCTTCCGGCATCATCAGTTGAATCGAACAATCATGGCTCTAACGGGTTCATTCATTGTTACAGCCATTCTGTTTTTCCAGCTGGCTTATCCTATTATTGATCGGGAAAATCCGGTGAGTCAGACCATTCAGCTCATCGGGCCCGAGCAAAAAGTCATTGCTTATAAACAATTCAATCCAGCATATGTGTTTTATCTCAATCGCCCGGTTGAAGTGATGCAAACGCCCGAGGCTTTGCAAAATGCGTTGCAAGTGCATCCGTCCGTCATGGTTATTTCCCGAACTGAATTTCTATCCGAACTGGATGAGTTCGAACAGTTACAGGAAGTCATCCGAAAGCGTGACCTTTTCGAAACCCCCACCACGATTTTATTAAAGAAATCTCCGGAATACTAGTTCATAAATCGTTTAATTCCACTGTTTGAAGGGGTACTCATGCCCTTCACCATTGGACTGAACCGATGAACGTACCCGGACCTTATTCATTCGTCCGCAGAAAAGGCTGAAAACGTCGTAAAGAATTGTAACTTACCGTTTCTTTAGCCTTCCATGCTGAGACGAAGCTAATCCGAATCGATTGGTCTCAAATCCCAGAAAACCATGAAACATTTTCTGATTACGGGAGGAGCAGGATTTATAGGTAGTCACCTTGCCGAGCGACTACTGTCTACGCCAGATACCGCCGTTACTATTATTGATAACTTCGACGATTTCTATAGCTCTTCTCAAAAGCAGGCTAACCTCCAGGCTATTAGCCAGCATCCTCATTTTCAATTAATTGAAGCTCCTGTTACGCATCAAAATTACCTTACTAAAATCCTTCAGAGTCAGCGGTTTGAAGCCATTATTCACCTGGCAGCCAAAGCGGGCGTTCGGAATAGCATTCACTCGACAAAAGAGTATTACGATACCAACGTTATGGGTACTCTTTCCATGCTGGAGATTGCTCGAACCTTGTCGGTTAAGAAATTCATATATGCCTCCTCTTCAAGCATTTATGGGGAGAATCCAAATGTACCCTGGAAAGAAACGGATACGGATTTACAACCCATTAGTCCTTATGCTTCTTCTAAAATTTCAGGAGAAATGCTGGGACGCACCTACGCTCACTTACACGGAATTCAGTTTTTAGCCCTACGGTTTTTCACCGTATATGGCTCCCGTCAGCGGCCCGATCTGGCCATTCATAAATTTACCGATCTGATTCTCAACGCTCAGCCCATCGTACTCTACGGCGACGGCAGCACCCAGCGGGATTACACCCACATCAGCGACATTATTACTGGTATTGAACGGGCTCTTCAGTACGAAGGATCTGGTTTTGAATCTTTTAATTTAGCTTCTGGAAAGCCCGTTACGCTACGAAAACTCGTTTCTTCACTGGAGATAGCCCTTGGTCGGGAAGCGATTTACGAACATAAAGAAGAACAACCCGGCGACGTTTCCCAAACCTACGCAGACTTAACCAAATCACGGCAGCTCCTGGGTTATGAACCGACGGTAAGCCTCGAAGACGGTCTCCGGGAATTCGTTCAATGGAAAGCGGCTTTGCCCCATTTAACAATATAAGCGTCTTGGAGTTGTGGGTTTTGAGTTTAGGGTCACGCTTCCACAGGGAAGTGCCTTTGTCCTGGTAATCATCCATTAACTCAAAACTAACCAACTCGAAACTCTATACTCTACATGTCTAGTCCTTTACTTTCGCTGGTAATCACCTTATTAAACGAAGAAGATAATGTTCAGCCCCTGCTGAGCCGCGTTCGCGAAGCCATGACGGGTCTTTCCTATGAGCTAATTCTGGTGGACGATGGATCAACCGATGCTACCGTTGCCCGGATCAAGCAATACGCGGATGAACAGGTGAAGCTGGTTGTGCTTAATAAAAATTACGGACAGACCACCGCCATGGCGGCGGGTATCGGTCAGGCTCTGGGACCCTATGTGGTTACTCTCGACGGTGATTTACAGAATGATCCCGCTGACATTCCCCTCATGCTGGAAAAACTGCAAAAAGAAAATCTGGACGTAGTTGCCGGACTGCGGGCCAATCGGCAGGACGGGATGGTCTTACGTAAAATTCCCAGTAAAATCGCCAATGCTCTCATTCGTCGCATGACGGGTGTCTACCTGCATGATTACGGTTGCACGTTAAAGATTTACAAACGCCAGATTGCCCAGAACCTGGGCTTATACGGTGAGTTACATCGCTTCATTCCCGTGCTGGCCGCCATGCAGGGAGCCCGGATGCAGGAAATGCCCGTTCGGCACCACGCCCGGCAATTTGGGAAATCAAAATACGGCCTAGGTCGCACCTTTAAGGTCATGTCGGATTTATTACTGATGGTCTTCTTCCAGAAATACTTCCGCAAACCCATGCACCTGTTTGGTCCGGTTGGAATCCTTACTTTCTTCGCGGGAGCTTTAATCAGCCTTTATTTAGCCGGAGTAAAAATCAGTGGCGAAAACATTGGCAATCGTCCTTTGCTAACCGTTGCCGTGGTTATGATATTAGGTGGTTTACAGATTATTACCTTTGGATTTATGGCTGAAATGATGATGCGAACCTATTACGAAACAGGTAATAAATCGACTTACCTCGTCCGCGAAATCTATTCCCGTTCTTCTGAAGTTGTTTCCCTTTGAAAAAAACTACACTTACTACCCTCCTAAAGCTCGTCCTCACAACGGCGGCTTTAGGATGGATCGCGTACCAGATCGACTGGGACAAGACCCTGCCGCTGCTCCAGCGAGCTCACTGGGGCTGGATTCTGCTGGCTTTTCTGATTTATAATGCCTCCCAGCTTACTAGTACGCTTCGCATGGGAGAACATCTGAAAGTAGTACCCATCCAAGAACCTTTTCCCTTTCTGATTCAGCTTTATTACCGTTGCATGTTCTTTAATCTGTTTTTGCCGGGAGGGATTGGCGGTGATGGGTATAAAGTCTGGTTACTCCGCAAACGCCATCAGTCCGATTACCGATTATTACTCTCGGCTTTATTACTGGATCGGGGTAGTGGACTGGTCGCTATTACCTTTCTTGCCCTTACCCTAGCCGGATTCAGTCCCTGGGTAGCCGCAGTCTTACCCTTTCCATCGCTTTTTCTAGCGGGATTTGCGTTAGTCGTCTTTATGGGAGGCTGGATGATTTACTGGCTATTTTTCAAAAAGTTTACCGGGGTCTACTTACGGACTTTCCTGTTATCCATTTTACTTCAGTCTTTACAGATGATCGTCCTGTTATGCTTGCTTGAATCCATGGGTGTGCAGAACGCCCGGATCGAATATGGACTGATCTTTCTAGGCTCTTCGCTGGCTTCGGTGTTGCCCTTAACCGTCGGAGGCATCGGCGTTCGGGAGTTTATTTTTCTGGAAGCAGCGAATTATTTACCCATCGCATCTGATCAGGCGGTATTAGCCAGTTTGCTCTTTTTTCTGATTAACGCCTTGAGTTCTTTAGCCGGAGCTTTGGTATCCCTGCCCAATCAACCCGCTAACGCGACGCTTGACTAATGAGGTTCTAGCCCTATTTTTGAAGTTTCCTCTCTGATTGATCCTCTATGAATACCGACCGCCTGCTTTCGGGACCCATTTACGGCATTATGTGGCTGGCCATCGCGGCCGTTTATATCATCGGACTTTTCGTCCCGATCTATGATGCCGACCCCGCTCACCACGCCCTGATTGCCCTGCATATGCTCGAAACCGACGACTTTATCAGTCTAATCGACCGGGGGAAAGATTACCTGGACAAGCCGCATTTATTATTCTGGTTATCAGCTGCTTCGTTTAAATTGTTTGGCGTCAGTACCTTTGCTTATAAATTCCCTTCATTACTCGCTTCCATTCTCGGATTTTATTCCACTTACCGCTTAGGAAAACTGCTTTACAGCGAGAACGTCGGAAAACTGGCCGCTTTGATTTACGCGACTTACTTTGCTCAGTTTCTGGCTAATCAGGATGTACGGATGGATGCCATGCTAACGGCCTACATCGTCTTTTCGATCTGGACACTGATGGCTTTTGTACGAACCCAAAGCCTGGGATTTGCCATAGCAGCGGCCTTTGGCATGGCTCTGGGCTTTTCCACCAAAGGCGGCATTGGCGTAGCAATGCCACTAATGGCCGTAGGAATGCAGTTACTCTTTGAAAAAAACTGGAAAGCCCTTTTGCAATGGAAATGGATACTAATGGGGGTTTTCTTTCTGATCTTCATCAGCCCGGTATTATACGCTTTTTACCAGCAATTTGACCTGCATCCTGAGAAAGTAATCCGGGGAATGACGGGTATTTCAGGAATCAAATTCATACTGCTGGGGCAAAGCATTGAGCGTTTTCAGGGCGAAGCCTGGGGCGGCACGGGCAGTAACGATCCTTACTTTTTTCTGCACACCTTATTATGGGCCGGGCTGCCCTGGGCTTTTCTAAATTATTGGAGCCTGATTCGCAGTCTGATTGCTTATAAAAATCTCAAAGAAGTTCTGACACCGGGTATCATCATTCTGATGATGATCATCCTATCGATGGCTCAGTACAAACTTCCGCATTACCTTAACCTGCTGTTTCCTTACCTGGCTCTTCAGCTCAGCGGACAGTTGTTCGACCTGCCCAGCAAACACATTCGCTGGGTGTTTTACTTTCAGTGTCTGGTCGTAGTGCTCATGCTCGGCATGGTCACTTACATCAACACCTATTACTTTCCCATTCCGGGCGTGATAAACCAGGTGGTAGCAGCTACGGTCGCCGGAGTGATTTTGTTTTTGAGTCTCCGGCAATCGCCTCTGTTTTTACGGCTCATCAGCGTTTGCGTCGCGGGAGCAACCATTACCTTTATGGCTCTGAATGCGAATGGTTACCCGCAGTTATTCAATTACGATGCGGGCTATCAGTTTGCCCAGTCTACTCGTAAAGAACCCGCCATTCTGGATTCGTTTGAGTTCTATAACATCTATAGTTATACCTTCGATTTTTATACGCAGAAGATTCACCCACCCCTTCTGCCGGGCCAGTTACCAACCAGCCGATGGGTCATGACCGATGCTGAAGGCTTAGCTCAGCTTCGGAAAGCAGGGGTAAAAATCGCCCAGATTCGGACGAACCAACATTACCATCTATCGAAGTTTTCGGGAAAATTTCTCGACCCTAAAACAAGGTTCCAGGTTTGTGAACGTCGATATTTGATTGAACGATACTAAAAAGGTTGGAGAACGATTAATGTTTGATTAGGTTTGAGGAAAGCCTTTTTGCTTAAAAACACTAAGCCGAATCTCCAGGTTAACCTATATAATTCCTATCACTGAAAACGATTACGCATGAAAATAGCAGCCATTGATATTGGCTCGAACGCCGCTCGACTACAGATTTCAAAAGTCCTTGATAATGAAGGCGTTTTAACCTTTAAGAAAGTAGAATACGTGCGTTTCCCCCTGCGTTTGGGAATGGATGTGTTTAATACCGGCTCGATCAGTGCCGAAGGCGAAGTACGCCTCTATAAAATGCTGCATTCGTTCAAGTTGCTGATGGAACTGCACGAGTGCAAAGACTACATGATCTGTGCCACCTCAGCCATGCGGGAAGCCAGTAACTCGCTGGATATTGTTACGCGGATTGAAGGTCAGTTAGACATGAAAATCCAGATTATTGACGGTACAAAAGAGGCCGAGCTAATTAATAATGTAGTGGTACAGTCGCTGGCTTCGGATAAAAACTACCTCCACGTCGATGTGGGCGGTGGTTCCAGCGAGCTTAATTTATACGTTAATCGGGCGAAAGTGACCAGCCGTTCGTTCAAAATTGGGTCGGTTCGTTTGCTGGAAGGCAAAGAACAGAAATCGGATTGGGATAAAATGAAACGCTGGATTCTGGATAATATCGATCCCAACCAAAGCGAATTGATCGCCATCGGAACGGGTGGAAACATCAATAAGCTCTTTAATCTTTCTGAAACCCGGCTTTCTCCGGTAAGCATGGACATTAAAGAATTGGAGCGGATTAAAACGCACATTGCGTCGTATACGCTGGAAGACCGGATCAATAAACTGCAACTCAACCCCGACCGGGCGGACGTTATTGTCCCCGCTTCAGAGATTTACCTGTCAGCCATGCGTTGGTCAGGTGCCAAAGAAATTATGGTGCCGGATCTGGGTTTAAAGGACGGCATTATTCAGTACGTTTATGATCGTTACCTCCATCGCAAACGCAAAAAAGAAACGGATCTTTAACTGACTTCTATACGCTTCGGTAACCCCAATTGCCTGGCATAAGTTGCCGGAGCGTATGTATGAACCCGTTCGAGTAAAGCATTCGCCTCTTCCATGAACTCAAACTGAATATCTTCGTGCAGTTTGGGAATTTTCTTCAAAACGGCTTCGGTCCTTTTAGCGATGTATTCAGCAATGCCATCCGTTTTGGATGTGTATTTCTGAACGTAAGGTAGCTGTTTTTCAAAGCATTGATTCAAAAGATACAACACCAGTTCTATTTCGCCGTATTTATCCTTCGTAATCTTCACGTGATAGGTAATCATGGAATGTATTTTCCGCATATCCATCATTAACCAACCCGATGAATCGGGTTCTAATTTGTAGAGACGATCAATCGTATTCTGAATGGCATCGCGACGTTCCTGCACGGTTTCTCCCCCTTCAATCAACTGAAACTGTAGCTGTTCCTGCAAGTCTTTGTGTTTGTTAATCAAACGCACCAACAGCTTGTCTTTTTCCTCCCGCGTCATACTTAACACCGCCGCTTTCAATTCTTTACTAATCGCCATTTTATCCGTTTACTATTTTTAGTTTGCAGTTCTAGAACCAAACCCGTTGTTCTTTTAAGGCAAAAGCTGGCAGCACCTAATCCATGCCCTTTAGTTTGGCTGCCAGCAGAAAAGCTGGCAGCGGAGACTCTACTCTAAACTTTCCTTTTTGTATCTCTCCACAAAAAACCATCGCCATGCCGCTGCCAGCTTTTTTCGCTGGCAGTACCTACTACCTACCCTTTAGTTTAGCTACAAGCAGAAAAGCTGGCAGCGGAGACTCTACTCTAAACTTTCCTTTATACAATCTCCCTAAACACAAAAATACGATTAAAAAAGGCGGAATAACGATTCTCTTTTTCAGAGCCGTTATTCCGCAAACTAAAGAGTCAGGCAGCTTATGCCAGCGTAGCGTCAAGTGAGATAGAAGCGTTCAATAACTTAGAAATCGGGCAGTTAGCTTTGGCTCCAGCCGCAATTGCCTGAAACTGTTCTTCACTGATATTCGGAATTTTAGCCGTCAATACGATATTACTTTCCGTTACTTCTCCTTTAGAGGGGTCCAGCACAACGGTAGCCTTCGCGTTGATCTCGTCAGCGGTGAAACCGGCTGCGTTCAGGTCGAAGCTGAGTTTCATGGCAAAACAACCCGCGTGAGCGGCTGCAATGAGTTCTTCAGGATTCGTTCCCACTCCGTCTTCAAAACGCGTATTAAATGAATATTGGGTTTCGTTTAATACCGTACTTGCGGTAGATACTACTCCTGAACCTTCTTTGCCGGTGCCTTTCCAGACGGCTGTTGCGTTACGTTTGATCATGGTTGTGATAGATAATGAAGATAGATTAGAAATCTTCGAAAGATACATTCAAAATAAGTATACCTCCTTTATAGCTCCCCGGTAATTTCTGCAACTCCTTAGTCTTTGTCCCTAAAATAGGGGATTTCCAACGATCTGCCGAAGTCTGACCTTTGTACCTGTTCATTCAAAAAACCTTCAACATAAGATGAAAGCTATGATTACCATTGTAGGTCTGGTACTGGTTGTACTAGCTACAGGTTGCAAAAAAGGAGAAGACGCTAAACCTAGCAAACCAGCCGAAAGGCCCATGGAAACGTTCCTGAAACGAACGGATCTCACGACTACAAATTTCACTACAGGCCGCTGGGAAGTAGGGTATGTGTTTACGGGGAATGTGCCGGGGAAAATTACTGAAATCGGATGTAAATTGCCTCAAACGGGTACCTATGTCGTAACGGTGTGGGATGTGGCTACAAAAACATCCTTGCGTCAGAAGAGCATTGAAATTTCTACTCCGGAAAAGATGGTAATGGCCTCCATTGATCCGCTTGAAATTACGGATGCCACTAAAAAATACCTTATCAGCGTCAATACGCTAAGCGGAAATGTAAACAAACCTTACTATATCATTAAAAAAACCGGAGGAGAAAGTTTTATGCCTTTCACTATGGGTAACGTAACCATCCTGCAAAAGCAATCCAAATCCATTACATCGACGACAACAGAATCGGTATTTCCTACGGATAATATAGCTACGGATCTATTTACTGGAGTTGCTGATTTTACCTTTATTCCCGACTAATTCTCCTTCATGAAAAAAGCTCCCGACTAGATTGGTCCGGGAGCTTTTTTATTATTTCGTCCGCTCAATCGTGAATTGAACCAGATTTTTCAGGGATTCACTAAAAGGATTAACCGGAAATTCCTTTAAAATTTCAAGAGCTTCATCTACATAGCGTTTCATTACCTGCGTGGCGTATTCGATGCCCCCCGATTTCTTCACAAAATCAATCACTTCGGCCACTTTCTTCGGATTCTCAGAATCGTTCTTGATCATGTTTATAATCCGGCGTTTGGTAAACCAGTCGGCCTGATTCAAGGCAAAAATGAGCGGTAAGGTCATTTTCTTTTCCTTGATATCAATTCCTACGGGTTTCCCGATTTCAGCATCGCCATAATCGAATAAATCATCCTTGATCTGAAACGCAATGCCTACTTTTTCTCCGAAGAGACGCATCCGGTTCACAATGTCCATCGTCATTCCCACCGAACGGGCTCCGACGGCACAACAGGAAGCAATCAAAGTAGCCGTTTTCTGACGAATGATTTCAAAGTAAATATCTTCTGAAATGTCCAGGCGACGGGCTTTCTCTATCTGCATTAACTCCCCTTCAGCCATTTCCTTCACCGTCTGGTTAATGAGTTTTAGAAAATCAAAGTCCTCGTGATCGACCGCCAGCATCAAACTTCTGGACAGCAGGTAATCCCCCACCAGAACGGCGATTTTATTTTTCCAGAGAGCTTTCACGGAAAAGAAACCCCGACGGTAATTCGAATCGTCCACTACGTCATCGTGTACGAGCGTGGCCGTGTGAACCAGCTCAATTAAAGCGGCTCCGCGATAGCTTGAATCGTTAATAGTTCCGCAAACGCCGGCCGCCAGAAAAACGAACATGGGCCTGATCTGCTTCCCCTTCCGCCGAACGATATAATTCATGATTTGATCCAGCAACATGACGTCGCTTTTCATGAAATCACGAAATTTTCCCTCGAATGCCTTCATTTCGGCATCGATGGGGGCTTGTATTTGTTGAATGGAAAGACTCATGTGTGGTGATCAGTATTCAGAGAAGACCGTTCTTCACTCGCTAAGACCTCGAAATTTTCTCTATGAATACGGTAATCCTCGGCAAGTTTACGAAGGATTGGCTTCGCGTGGATAACTTTGTCCGCAAAAGTTGTATAGTTAACCCGGAATTTTTTCAGAAAATTCCAGAAACAGACTTCAGTACCTATGAAATTGTTCTTTCGGCAAGCGGGCGAGACTGGCCCCGCCATCGTGATATTGCATGGAGTTTTTGGCTCGGCTGATAACTGGCTGACCGTGGGCAAACAAATGGCCGACCTGGGTTTCCGGGTCTCTATGCTGGATCAGCGAAATCATGGCCGCTCGCCCTGGAGTGATGACTTCGGTTACCAAGAAATGGCCGAAGATCTACAGGAGTTTCTCAACGACCAGCAGATTACCAATCCTATCCTGATTGGGCATTCGATGGGTGGCAAAACCGTTATGCAGTACGCCATGAACTACCCCGATACCTGGCAGAAAATGGTGGTGGTGGATATTGCTCCCCGCTTCTACCCCGTTCATCACACCAGCATTCTCAAAGGCATGAATCTGATGCCGCTGGCGGCCATGAAAAGTCGGCAGGAAGCGGAGATGTTCTTTACGCAATACGAAGATCACCCCGGCACCCGGAATTTTATTCTGAAAAACCTCGCTCGTGGAGAAAATGGCGGCTTTAGCTGGCGGCTGAATCTGCCCGTACTAACCCGGGAAATTGAAACCGTGGGCGGTGAATTGAGCGGCATTCGGACGATTACCAAACCCGTTCTGTTCCTGAAAGGGGCTCTATCGTCTTACATTACCGACGAAGATGAGAAGGAAATTCGCCGCATTTTCACGGACGTTCGCATTGAAACCATAGCCGGAGCGGGCCACTGGGTACAGGCCGAGCAACCGCAGGCGTTTATTGAAGCAGTGATGAAATTTATCCGGGGTTAATGATGGCAGAAGAAACGCAACCAACTTTGTTTTTATTACCCACCGTACTCGCTCCCGAAACGGCAGAGACGGTATTGAGTCCACAGATTCGGGAAGTTATTAGCCGCACGGATATTTTCTTCGTTGAAAACCTGCGAACAGCCCGTCGATTTATCTCTGAACTGAAAACCGGACGAAAAATAGACGAGCTTACTTTTTTGAGTTACACAAGGACACACCGCGAGCAGAAACGCAGCAACAGGTAAAAGACTTACTCAAGTTGGGGAAAGATGCGGGCATTCTCTCGGAAGCGGGTTGCCCCGGCATTGCCGATCCGGGAGCGGTAGCTGTTCGGTTTGCTCATGATTTGGGCATTCGGGTCGTGCCCCTCACAGGCCCCTCCTCTATTTTGCTGACGCTGATGAGTTCAGGGTTTAGCGGTCAATCGTTTGCCTTTAACGGCTATTTACCCATCGACAAAACTGAACGGATTCGGCGGATACAGGCTCTTGAAAAGCAAGCCCAAACCGGACAAACACAGTTATTCATGGAAACGCCGTATCGCAATAATGCCCTTCTGGAAGATGTCCTGCGAGTGTGTAATCCGCGTACGTTGCTATGTATAGGCTCGAATCTCACGGCTCCCGACGAATTGATACGAACGCTCTCTATTCAACAGTGGAGAGAACAACCACCCGATTTACATAAAAAACCCACCATTTTTGCCTTCGGTGTTTAATTACTCCTTCATGTTTCGAATACTCATTTTATTCTTTTTCCTGCTAGGGAGTTTTTCCAGCTTTGCTCAAAACTTATACACGGCGGCTTACGGAGATCGCAAAAATCCCCCGATTATTTTCATTCACGGCGGTCCCAGCGGTAATTCCGCATTGTTTGAAGGAACCACCGCACAAACGCTGGCCGATCGAGGTTTTTTTGTGATTGTATACGACCGTCGCGGCGAAGGCCGGTCGACAGACCCGCAGGCCCGGTTTACGTATCAGGAAGCCCTTACGGATTTGAATCAGTTGTATGCTCAATACGGCATTCAAAAAGCTACAATTCTGGGCCATAGTTTCGGTGGACTCGTATCAACGCTTTTCACCGAAGCACATCCTGAAAAGGTAACCTCGCTTATTTTGGCTGGAGCGTTGGTCGATCAACAAGGTACGTACACTCACATTTTGGATACGTTAAAACAAAAATACGCCGCTGATCCGGCGATGCTGGCGAGGATTGCAGCCGTAGAAAAACTGGATAAAAATTCAGCGGCCTACCGAAAAAAGTGCTTCGAACTCGCCTCAGAAAACGGATTTTTCAAAGTGGTACAGCCCGATATAGAAACCCGGCAAACATATGAAGCCTATGAGAAAAGTGACCTTTCGAAACAGAGCATACGGAATAACGAAGCTCCGATTCTTTTTTACCAGAATGAGCCGCTGAAACGTCTCAACGTATTTCCTCGACTGAAAAACATTCAGCAGAAAAAAGTCCGTATCTATGCCATTTATGGAAAACTGGACGGCATTTTTCCTGACTCACAGATTTCACAGCTGAAATCATTGGTTGGCAAAAGATTCTTTACCCACGTAGATCACTGTTCACATTACCTTTTTGCCGATCAACGAACTATTTTTGTCGATACGGTAACTGGCTGGCTTCGTCCACACTAGCAGTATCATTTCATTCAATGGTTCTTTTTTTAACATCCATCCTACCGTACGCTTTCAATCAAATTTGTATGATATATCTACAGGTTTTTACATTCAACGCCCTTCAGGAAAATACCTACGTGCTTTGGGATGATACGAAAGAGGCCGTGATTATTGATCCTGGTTGTTATACCAAAGAAGAACAGGAGGAGTTAAAGGATTTTATTGAAGATCAGGGTTTGATTGTGGTGAAGCTCCTGAACACGCACGCTCACGTGGATCACGTGCTGGGCAATGCTTTCGTGAAGCGGACCTATCACGTTCCCTATTTCCTGCACCCGCTTGACTTGCCGATTTTAAAATCCGTAGTTGTTCGGGCACCCTCCTACCGATTCTTTAATTACGAAGAGGCCGAACCCGATGCCTGGCTGGAAGAAGGTACGAATGTAACCTTTGGGAACACTATCCTTGAAGTATTGCACGTGCCGGGCCATGCTCCGGGTCATGTGGCTTTTGTGAACCGGGAATACAATCTCTGCATCGGCGGGGATGTTCTGTTTCAGGGAAGCATTGGCCGCTGGGATTTTCCCGGCTGTAACTTTGATGACCTGATCAGCAGCATTAAAAACAAGCTTTTTAAATTGAACGACGAAGTACAGGTCTTTCCCGGACATGGTCCTTCGACCACCATTGGTCGCGAGAAACAATACAATCCTTATGTGGGGGCTAATGGGCAATACGCCTGATTAACAAACTTTATTTTTCTGAAATGTATGCTCAAGCACCTTCCTAATGCCATGACCTGCGGTAACCTGCTGTGCGGTTGCGTCGGCATTGTTGCGGCTTTTAATAATGACCTTTTGCTGTGTTCGTACCTGATCGTCATCGCCGGAATTCTGGATTTCTTCGATGGATTTGTAGCCCGGTTAGTCAAAGCTCAATCGGCCATTGGTAAAGAACTTGATTCGCTGGCCGACATGGTCACTTTTGGCGTTTTACCATCCATTATCATTTATCATCTGATTCTGGAAAGTGTTCCTGATTTAGTCAGTACCTGGAAATGTTACTTCGCCTTTGTCATTGCTGTATTCTCGGCCCTGCGACTAGCTAAATTCAATATCGACGAACGACAAACCTCTGGATTCATCGGCCTGCCTACGCCCGCCAATGCCTTCCTGATTGCTTCCATTCCGGTTATTCTGCGTCAGCACGAAGAGTGGGGTCCTATCATTCTCAATGCCAATTACCTAATTGCATTTAGCTTCATCATGTCCTTTTTGCTGGTGATGGAAGTGCCCCTTTTTGCTTTGAAGTTTAAAGGGTTTGGCTGGAAGGGTAATGAAATTAAATTCATTTTCCTCCTTGTCTCGGCCTTACTGCTTATCCTGCTAAACTTCACATCTGTTCCTTTAATCATTGCCTTATACATTTTGCTTTCGCTTTTTAATAATACCCGAAAGACTAGCTATTAAATTCAGCAATAAAAAGAAAAGAAGCCCCTTAGTTAAGGGGCTTCTTTTCTTTTTATTATTCAGGTAATTGAAACAATAATTGACTAACACCAACGTTTACTAGGCACTATTTAAATCAGTACACTTAACATATAAGGATCTATTAAGAAATTTCAATTATAACAAACGTAGGGCCAATTATACCCAGTTCATATTCGATAGTATTTAGGAAAAATCACTCATTAATAGAATCTAACCTGCCTTGGTTAATACTTAATACTGCCTAGTACTCAACATGACCAGCGTGCATCCCTCAATCGCTTCAACTCCTTGATCCTCTGCCATTTGCTCGAACTCAGGATTCTCTGTACCGGGGTTAAAGATGATTCTACGAGGTTTTAAACTAAGCAAATAATCGTACAATTCGGGCTGCCGCGTCGGGTTGATATATAGAGTAATAGTATCAATGCCTTCGAGCTCGGGTTGTCCATGTAAGATCTGATTACCAGACACTTGTCCGTTTTCTTTTCCAATTAATACGATTTCATGTCCGTGCCCTAACAGGCTATTAGCTGCCAGATATGAGTATCGGCCGGGATAGGTAGAGGCTCCAACAATTAAAGTTTTCATATTTTTTTTATTTAATAGGATAAATCATGTGAATCGTGAAAATTTCTTACGATATTCGGCACTGGTTTTGTCGTGATGAATAAAAAAAGTTTACCATCTGCTCTGAACAACTATATCTTCTTTCATCTCCGCCCGCCCAAAACCAATCTACATTTAAAGTAAGTTAACCCGTCAACCTGACTTGAACGGATGTTAATTAATTAACCATGAGCGAGAAGAAATCTAGTAGTTTTTGGAATGAGAAATGGATTAAGATTCCTTTTGAAGGCATCGAAAATCCCCCCCATTACGAAGTATCAAACTATGGAAGGCTTCGTAGTTTCCAGAACGATCCTGAGGGGGAAATTATTAAGGGATCTATCATTCAGGGATATCGTTCTCTGAATATCCGTATCCGAGGAGGTAAAGTCATTAACCGCTACCTGCATCGGCTGGTTGCTGATTTTTTTGTGGAGCGTTCCGACGCCGACCGTAAATTTATCATTCACCGTGACCACGATAAGCTGAACAACCACTGGGAAAACCTGAAGTGGGTTACTCGTGATGAAATGACCGAGCACCACCGAACCAATCCCCAGGAAAAACCACGCCCAAAACGCACGAAAAACTACAAACTAACTGAGAGTAAAGTTCTGATGATTAAAAAGATGCTGAAGAGCGATAAGAATCGTCTGAAGATGATTGCCAAGCAATTCGGCATTACTCATACTCAACTAAACCGCATACGTTCCGGTGAGAACTGGGGACACGTGAAAGTTGAGGACGATACTGAAGGTGTGAAATAGACCTTTGATTCCTTCATAAGAAAAGCCCGATAGCAATCTAATCTGTCGGGCTTTTCTTGTGGGCATTGATTTAAGATCTGGCTGGAAAACAAACCCTTCGCCGTCTTCATCAAAATCAATGGTCAGACCAATCACGTACATCAAATGCCGGCGATCTACGTAAATCGTGATTCCTTCCAGAGTATACTCATCATCGTCAGGCGACTTGGTATCGAACCCTAACAGAAACGAAGCCCCACAAGCCGCCCCTTTCAGCCCTACCCGCAAGCCATAAAACTCAGGCAGGCTCTTGCTCTCGATGATCGCACGGATCTGCTCCTGGGCCTCCGAAGTTAGAGTGATGGGTATTATCTTCTGCGTAATCATTTTTTCAGTTTTCCGTCTACTGTTTTCAGTTTAGAGTTAGGTGCTCTTGACTTCAAACAATATCCCCTATATTTACCGATTTATATTTTCCTGCAAACTGCAAACTGCAAACTGCAAACTGCAAACTGCAAACTGCAAACTGCAAACTGCAAACTGCAAACTGCAAACTGCAAACTAAACTCCTATGCAAGACCTTATCAGTGATCTTATTAAAGTAGCCTTACCCGCCGGATTCGTTTTATATGCTTTTTACCTGACCATAAAAGCTTTCCTGAACAAACAGCTTATTGAACAGCAGCAGAACGCCCAGGGAGAAGCTCTGAAGCAGGTATTACCCTTACGTTTGCAGGCTTACGAACGCCTCACACTCCTACTTGAACGCATTAGTCCCAATAGTCTGCTTATTCGTAACGCTGGACAAGCCATTACCGCCGTTGAACTACAACAGCTATTACTCGCTGAAATCCGGCAGGAATTTCAGCATAACGTAGCCCAGCAGATTTACATCAGCCATGAAAATTGGGAACGCCTGCGTTTAACCGTACAGGAGGTTACTTCCTTAATCAATCGTTCGGCCTCAGAAGTTCCCGCCGAAGCCCCAGCTCTCGACCTCGCCCGCAAGATTAGCGAGTTATCCGTAGGCCGCTCCATGGAAGTATGGCAGGAAACCCTAAACGCAATCAAACAGGAAGCCCAGAAAATCTGGCAATGAGTTGATGTGTTTAGCGTTTTGGGGTTAGAGTTAAAATGTTCAGCAAATAGCTTTATCATTTATTTTATGAGATCAATAACTCAAAACCCAAAACGCTAAACATTAACTTAAAATACGGCTTCCGCGATTCGCTTTACGGAATCGGATTTACCCATGGTGTAGAAGTGCAATACCGGCACACCGAAGTCTAGCAACTCCTTGCACTGCTTGATACCGAACTCCACACCCACTTCCCGTACCTGCTGATCATTCTTACAGTCTTCCACGGCCTTCACCAATTCCTCGGGAAAATCGAGGTGGAAAATGCGGGGTAATACCGTCAGTTGTTTCTTCGTGGAAATGGGTTTCAGTCCCGGAATGATGGGGACGTTAATGCCTTCGGCCCGGCAGCGTTTTACGAAATCAAAGTATTTCTGATTATCGAAAAACATTTGAGTCACGATATAGTCGGCTCCCAACTCTACCTTCTTTTTGAGGTAACGCAAATCATTGGCGTGATTGGGAGCTTCAAAGTGCTTCTCTGGGTAACCCGCCACCCCAATGCAGAAATTCGTAGGCTGAGCCTCCGTTTCTTCATGCAGCAGCCGACCACTATTCATATCTACAACCTGCGAAATCAGATCCGTAGCGTACGCGTGTCCGCCTTCTTTGGGTTTGAACACACCCGCAGATTTCTCAGGGTCGCCTCGCAGAACCAGCGTATTATCAATGCCGAGGTAATGTAAATCGTAAAGAAAATCTTCGGTTTCGTCCTTCGTAAAGCCACCGCATATCACGTGCGGCACGGGATCGACCTTGAAACGTTCCATTAATTTCGCACAAATCCCAACCGTTCCGGGGCGACGACGCACGGGAACCTTCTGAATCAGGCCACTCGGATGCTTTTTTTCAATGAGTTCTTCGCGGTGATAAGTAACGTCTACGAAGGGAGGTTTAAACTCCATCAGAGGCTCAATGGAATCGAATAATTCAGTGACACTCTGTCCTTTAATCGGAGGGATGATTTCGATAGAAAAAAGCGACTTTCCGTTCGCCTGCTCTATGTGTTCGGTAACTTTCATGGGGAAACTAGGATAAGTCTGGCAAAGTACGGAAAAACTTCAGGCTTTGTGCTGATTGGGCTTCATAGTTTTACTTTTCTAAGCGTCAATTTCCGCGAACAGTTCAGTTTTTTCTGGAATTTTAATTATTTTTGCACTGATTTTGAACCGAATATCAAGGTTCTGCTGTTGCCTTATCAACCCTATTATTCGACGATTCTACCATCATGTGGATTAATTTTTTCTTCTAAGTACGGTCATGATTCATTCCTGAATCATTTTCTTCTATTATTCACAAGTAGTGGTGACGGGACCAGGCGGCCGTTCTGCGGTAAACACCTGATTTTGCAACCTGATTACCCTGTCTTGCTACCTTAAAAGACCTTATATAGTTTTGTTTAGCACCGAAAAAGATATAGAAACGGCGGTTTTGATCGCCATGATTACGCCTAAGCAATCCGAAGAACAGACCACGGAATATCTGGCCGAGCTGGAGTTTCTGGCTGAAACGGCGGGCGTAAAAACTGTTAAAACCTTCGTACAACGCCTCGAACGCCCCGATCTGAATACGTTTCTGGGCAAAGGACGTTTCGAAGACGTCGTGGCTTATGTCATCGACAACGCGGTGGATCTCATCATCTGTGATGACGACCTGAGCGGCCGACAAATCCGCAACATGGAAACGGCGTTTCAGGCTCGCAATAAGGAGGTGAAGATCATCGACCGAAGTCTGCTTATTCTCAACATATTCGCCATGCGTGCCCAGAGCGTTCAGTCTCGTACGCAGGTGGAGCTGGCCCAGCAACAATACGTATTACCCCGCCTGACCCGGATGTGGACGCACTTATCGCGGCAACGCGGCGGTGTAGGGATGCGTGGACCCGGGGAGAAAGAGCTGGAAACGGATAAACGGATTGCCAACGACCGCATTTCCTTTTTAAAGGACAAACTGGCTAAGATTGACCGTCAGGCCGTAAACCAGCGGAAAAACCGCGAACAGATGGTTCGGGTGGCTCTGGTGGGCTACACCAACGTTGGGAAGTCTACCTTAATGCGGCGTTTGGCCAAAGCGGAGGTATTCGCCGAAAATAAACTCTTTGCCACGGTAGATTCGACCGTGCGAAAAGTAACCATCGAAAACATTCCTTTCCTGCTGACGGACACGGTTGGGTTCATTCGTAAGCTGCCTACCATGCTGATCGAATCCTTCAAATCAACGCTGGATGAGGTAAGGGAAGCGGACATTCTGCTGCACGTAGTGGATGTTTCGCACCCTAGTTACGAAGAGCACATTGAAGTGGTCAATCAGATTCTGTCGGAAATTGGAGCGGCGGACAAGCCCGTCATCCTGGTCTTTAACAAGATTGATCTTTATAAGCCCAGCCCGGAACTGGAATTTGAGGCTCAGGAAGGGAATTTCTCGCCCATCGAGTTTCTGAAAAACAGCTACCTCGACACCGAGAAGCCCAAAGCGATTTTCATTTCGGCGGAGAAAAAAGAAAACATCGACGAACTGCGTCAGTCGCTGTTAAATCTGGTCAAAGACAAGCACTTCCAGATTTTCCCGAACTGGCTCGACCTGCCGAATGCATATTAAATGAAAACAGAGTTGGTTTTTGTGAAGATTCCTTAGAATTTTGCAAAAACCAACGCTTCTGGCACTGTAGTTCAACGGATAGAATAGGCGTTTCCTAAACGCTAGATGCGGGTTCGATTCCCGCCGGAGCCACTTTTCACAAATAAAGCCCTGAAATTCAGGGCTTTATTTGTTTTAGGTCGCAATATAGGTCGTATTGCTTTCTGCTATAGGGTAACTGCTAAAAGCCATAATATAAGCAGTTATCAATCAGAAATAAACCGATTAAAACCGCTTATTTTAGCCATTAATATAGACAATTACTACCGAATAATAAGTATAAACATTCAACAAAACACTATCAACTAATCTAAATAATAAGAATCATTCATATCACTATTAGGCTGGAATTTACCGTAGTCAATGTTCGCTAGTCCTTCTTCCGTCAATTCATTTCCCAGTTTTTCGCTGAGGGTATTGATGATGTTACATTCTTCTTCCGTTAAGTAGAAAGAATGTTCTCGGAAATAATTCATCAGTTTATTGTAGCTATGCCTTCTGTTTCCGTGAATTGACTCCATTTCTCGCAGTTTTTTAATGGCTTCTTCTATATCCTTGTGGTGGATTTTAGGCATTAGATTCGGAATCAGATCAATCATGCCATCTTCTGAAACAATCACAATAACCGTGGGAATTTCTTTAGCCACGTAGTCATAATAGCGGATGGCGGAATTGAATCGGGCCCCTCTGGACGAGTCGCCATTTTTGGTAGCCATGCCATCTAGTATCACCCCAATGGCGTAACAGACGGAATCTTTGTCTAATAAAACCGATCCGTCAATGGAGGTAATTTGTTTCATTAAAGACGCTTCCAGTTTCCTGGGCTTGATACAGAAACATTGATTGCTCAGCCTTTTCGCTTCGCTTTCGGCCTGGTCTGAAATTACCAGCATGGTGCCGTGCTTCTGTTCGGATGCCACGGTACATATCTCCCAAAGCGAATTCAAATCGCCTTCGGAAATGTCTTTAAAAATACGACTGATGCGAACATGGAAATCTTCCCGGTCTATTCTCTCTTTAGGCAAGGCGGGAATCTGGTAATCGACAATCATCATGACCTTGTCGTCGTGAAGCACTTCCCAGACGTAATGACTTTTAAAGTTGATTACAAACAGCGATTCCTGATTGGCGTTGTAGGTTCCCGTTATCTTTCCTAATCCGTATATTCGGTAGGAGTCAGAGACAATTAGTGTCTCGTCATTACATACTTCCAGAAACTTCCTTACTTTTCTATAATCGTATATACTGATGGGCTCTTCCAGTTCAAGCACCAGACTAACATTCATGTGATGCTGCTTGGCGATAACCATCTTCCCGATGCTTTCACTTCCTTCGTATTTAAGCGAGGAAATGGAATTACAAACCTCATAAAGATCTACCAGAGCTTCGTGCATTTCGACGGACATGGCTACCGAATGCATGAAATCTTTTGCCGCGTTGATCATTAATTCTTTTTCGGCTCTGATGATTGAATGAGGCGTATTTACTTTAGAACTGTTAATGGTATGAATACACTCTTTCAAAAAAAGCGTGATCACGCTATGGATAAAGGATTTAGATTTTACTACATAGTCGAGATATGTATCCTTTTTTAAGGAATAAAACTTATCTAATGTGTTTTTATTCAGCTCCAGCACCACAAATAACTGGTAGCCTTTCAGCAAAGAAGCCCCCGAGATAAATCTTTCAATATTACTGTCGTATAGCTCTCTATTTAATATTTTATGGACCGCCTCGCCCAACGATTTACTTTTTATGTAGTCTTTATGGGTTTTCGCGTAGGACTTATTTGAATAATTAAGTCTGCTTTCAATGTCTACTTTTTCTAAGGCAGAAGCTAATAATTTTACCTCGTCAAAAGCTTCAGGATTTACTTTTTCTCCTGAGGTAATGATGGATACGGCCTTTCCCTCTTCCTCAGGAATACAAATGATCGATACCAATGGCTCGAATTGTACATCCAGCAGTGCAAATAACCTTTTTGCATACAATTCAAATAAAACCTGGAAAGTTTGTTCAGGGGCAGGTATCATAAACGAGGGTTCTGTTTCAATGAAATACTAGGACTCTATTCAACTTTAATACGGCTAATACAGACCGTTTTTGACTCCAGATTGTCTGAGTTACTTTTCGGATGATACGACGTTAGAATGAATCGAAAACGGATGACTCTTTCATTCGCTACTACTGGCTTCTTCTTCGAATGAATTCTTCAATCAACGATTCCGTCAGAGGTTGCCCCTGACTCTGAATTTCTTCCAGTTCCTGGGCTGTTCCTGGGCCCGTTGCATCAGGGCTTCCTGATCGGTCTGCGTTGGTTTCTGATCTTCCATGCTTATGAGTATTTTAAGGTATTACTTGATTCTGGATATTCCTAAAAAAGCTCTTCCAGGCTAACGACGTAACGTCATTTTTCGTAACATTACTATTAGTCATGGCCTCTGGTATTCAATTTTAAGTTATTTCAGAACCGAAACGGTATTAACCAATTCTATTCCTATGCTTCGATCTTTTGTTACCCTGGGACTTTGTCTGAGTCTGAGTTGTGGGTACGTCGCCTGCCAGTCTACCGACGGAGCCCTCACGGAGAAGCCTCTTCCGGTTCATATTCAGTTAATTTCTGATCAACTCCTCTACCCTACTGCCTTTGCTGTGCCGGGTGATGGATCTGGACGTTTATTCGTGACCGAACAAGTCGGTCGCATTCGGGTCATCGAAAAAAATAAACTCAACCCCACGCCTTTTCTCGACATTAGTTCGATGGTCATCAAACGTGATGGTTACGATGAACGCGGTTTACTGGGACTGGCCTTCCATCCCCAGTTTTCAAAAAATGGGAAGTTCTACGTCTATTACAGTGCCAAAACCAGCGGTCGGGGTAATCATAAGAGCGTCATTGAGGAATTCACCAGCAATCAGAAAACCGCTGACCCTAAAAGTGGAAAAGTGGTGTTGGAATTTGACGAACCCGAGTCCAATCATAATGGTGGCGATCTCAAATTCGGTCCTGATGGGATGCTATACATTGCCGTAGGCGACGGCGGAGGAGCCGGAGACAAGCATGGCGAACATGGTAACGGTCAGAATATGAATACCCTATTAGGAAAAATTCTGCGAATTGACGTCAACCAATCGCCTTACGGCATTCCGCAGGATAATCCTTTCAAAAATAAACCGGATGTTCGACCAGAGATTTTCGCGTATGGCTTACGTAACCCCTGGCGAATCAGTTTCGACCAGGGCACGGGCAAACTCTTTGCGGGGGACGTCGGACAGAATCAGTACGAAGAAGTGGATATTATTACCAAGGGCGGCAATTATGGCTGGCGGGTGCGGGAAGGCTATCACACCTACAACGAAAAAGATCCAGACCCTAAAAACTACATCGACCCCATTACAGAGTACTCCCACAGCGAGGGCATTAGCATCACGGGCGGTTTTGTGTATCGGGGCAATAAAATTGGAGCCTTGAAGGGTAAATACATCTTTGCCGACTGGTCAGGCCCCACCTGGTACTTATCTGAATCTCAAGGGAAAACCTGGCCCCGCGGATCATTGCAATTACGAAATCGCCCGGCTAACTGGCAGGTCTATAGTTTTGGAGAAGATGAAGACAAGGAACTGTACATTCTCGGCGTAAACACGGAAAATAATAAAGGCTTTCTCTACAAATTAACACCCTAGCCTAGAAATATTACCCTAGAGCTTGACAAGCAACCTATTCAGGCTCTATCTTTGTGCGACCAAAAGCCTCCTTAGCTCAGTTGGTAGAGCGACGCATTCGTAATGCGTAGGTCGCAAGTTCAAGTCTTGTAGGAGGCTCATCGAGTCTTGTAGGAGGCTCACAAGGAAAAATATCCTGCTTACCGCTGATTAGTTTCAGCGGTTTTTTTGTTTTTAGGCCTTTTGTTCAGGACCTATATCTTAATTAACTGCCATTTAATCAGCATCTTATTTGTAGGCACACCTGAGGGTACATTTTCTATTTGGAGGTACACTTGGATGGGTTAGCGATACTCCCGAAGGTACACCTCTACCTAAAAGGGTACACTAAAAGTCTTACTCTAAAAATTCTCTATTAGCGTGAACGAATGACTATAATTTAGTATTTAATACTCATTTATTCAACCTAACTAGATGATTATGCCTAAAAAAGAATGCTACTTTGCATAAACTTCAAGCTCCGTCTTTCCAAGAAAACTAATCGTGAGCGTCCTGTCAAAATCTACGCACGGATACGAATTGATGGCATCACAGCTCCTGATTTCACTACCGGTGTGTCTGTCTTACCAGAAAAATGGGATTCTAAATCACAGAGGATCAAGGGATCGTCCAGACAGGTGCAGGAAGATAACTCTACTTTGGATAATGTAAGAACTGATATCAAAGAGATATTCAATACCCTCCGGCTGTTAGGCCATCCCTGCACTGCCCCCATCGTTAGAGCCCATTACTTAAAGGGTAATGAGTATTCCCCCACCCTGTTAGTTACCTATCAAAAGTTTCTGGATAAGCTGGAAGAGAATCAGGGATCCGAAGACGGTTTAGAAAACGCGACAATCAGCAAGTGGTATACGTGTAAGGATCATTTAATGGACTTCATAAAACAGGAGTTCAGACGCTCAGACGTAGCTTTAAATGAAATAACGGTTATAAAGGCTGATAACTTCTACTCGTACTTAAAAGTAGTGAAAGAGCATGGATTAGATCATGCAGCCAAAAATATGCAGAATTTGAGTAGGGTACTGGATTTCGCCGATGAAACTCACCTAGCCCTGTTGTCGAAGAAAGAATTCACGGGAACACTAGAAGCGGTTGTCGACTGTTTCCTATTTCAATGCTATACAGGGATGGCCTATGCAGAACTCTTTTCATTCAATCCAGATCATCACATTCAAACCTATTGTGACGAGCCTATCATTCGAATTGTCCGCAAAAAACGAAAGAAGAAGAATCCTGACGTTTGTCTAATTCCCATACTTCCCCAAACCAGAGCACTATTGAACAAATATCCTGACGGACTACCCATCTTCGATATCCATACGATGAATAGGCACCTTCACGTACTGGAACCAATCCTAAAAGTCGATTTTAGTATAACTACTCACGTAGGACGCAAAACGGCAGGGATGTTTCTCTTGAATAATGGCGTATCCCTGGAAACGGTTTCCAGAATCTTAGGTCACAGCAGTATAACCACTACTCAACGGCACTACGTGAAAGTGCTTGAGAAACGGGTGTTGAAGGAAACCGCTCATTTGAGATAAATAAACAGGGTCAACCTTCTATAAGGTTGACCCTGTTTATTTAGTATTTAAGTATATTACATCTTAATTTTAACGTTTTATAAGTATCAAAACTTATTCTTAATAAGTATAAATTACAATTAAAGAATATAGTTGTTAATATAAAATTCATAAAACACTGATTATCAGATAAATAATAATATTTGGAATATTTTTAACAAAAAAAGAGGAATATTTTTTGTTTATTTATGTAAAAATGAAATACCTTTGAACCACTAGTCACTTGGACTAGTACATGTTTCATTATAACAAAACGGCATGACCACGGCGGAAAGTAATCAAGGTGGCAGGAGACCACTACCTCGAGTACAAAAAGAATCTCAGGAAAAGGAAGATGTAAAAATTCCAGGGTTAGTTTACGATATTCCAGAAACTCTTGCTCCATTAGTTACTCCTCATTATCAAGATATAGTTACAGTTATATCTGAAGCTTGGGACGTTTGGAATGATGCTAATAAGGTTATTGCCGAAAAGTATCCAGGTGTAAAAATTAGAAATCGTTCTATCGGTAGCTTAATGTCGGATATGCTAAGATATTCTTTTGATATTTTTAGTCAAGAGCATTCTCATCTCCGATTCGTTCAGTTGAAGGGAATTTTTTGTGTGGTCATTGATGAAGAAGTAGTTATACGCTTCAATCTTATGGATAAAAGCGGAAAAACTTTACATACGCCTACAACACAGTCTAAGAGATATCTCAGAGGACAATTGCCAATACCTGGGGTAAAGCCAATTAGGTATTTATATGCTGGCTACGTACTTGATGGAAGTAAAACTGAAATCAAAAATGTATATCTAGTTGAAAGGGACTTCAACGGTACCCCAAGTTGGATTTCAGACATGTATGGAAATTACTCTAAACAGATGTCTCTGTTTAACACGGTACAAGAGCAAGATTTAAAACCGGAAGTTAAACCAACTAGAGCTAAAGTTCGTAAGAATAAAAAAGATAATAAAGATAACTCTGACAACACGTCACCTGGATTGAAATCAGGATCAGAATAACGTTGCTGTTAGTAAAAACGGAATAAGACTTATCCGCCTGTAGTCTTTCCATTTAATAATAGGAACCCCGCAATGCTTAGTTTCGACAATTTATTTTCCACTTCTCACGAGCTGTTTAATCCTGAAATGATTAAACTAGCTCGTGAAGCAAGAGGGATAACCCAGCAAGAACTCAGTCAAAAGCTGAATGTTCAACAAGGTACTTTATCCAAGATTGAAAATCGAATGATTTCTTTTGAGGAAGATTACGCTTCAAAAATTGCTGATGCCCTTGGTTATCCAATCAACTTTTTTGCCCAGAAAAATGCATTATATCCCTATAGTATCATTTACTTTAGACGAAGCCAATCACTTCCAGTAAAAATTGTACAGATGATTGAAGCTCGTATGAACATTGTAAGAATTCACATTGAGAGATTATTAGATGAAGTTGCAAGCCCTGAGCCTAACCTTTTTCAGTGGGATGTATCTAAACAAGGAGATCCGGAACTTGCTGCCCAATTTTTAAGAGAATATTGGCGTATCCCCAAAGGTCCTATTAAAAAACTTATTAATCTTATAGAGGATCATGGTATAATCGTCTCTTCTTTTGATTTTGGAACAGATCAAGTTGATGGAGTAAGTATGTATACCAAAGATAGAATTCCAATAATATGTTATAATTCTAATCTTAAAGGAGATAGACAAAGATTAACTATTGCTCATGAACTTGGTCATTTAATTATGCATTTTGGCCAAGTACTTATCGAAGCTATTGATTATGAGGGTGATGCTTTTAGATTTGCTTCCGAATTTTTAGTACCTGAGGCTGAGTTTGTTAAGAATTATAATAAACTTGATCTACCTACTTTAGCAAATCTTAAGCTTTACTGGCGGGTGTCTATGAGAGCAATGATTTATAAAGCAGAAAGTAGAGATCTTATAACTGTAAATCAAGCAAAGTACCTTTGGAGGCAAATGTCTGCCAATCATTACAATAAAACAGAACCTCCTAATTTAGATATACCTCCAGAAGAACCTAGTTTAATAAGAGAGATAATAAATTTATATCAATCAGAATTAGATTATACTCAAGAAGAAATAGCTAAACTTATATATTTAAATATAGACGAATTTAAACAACAATATTTAAATGAATACAAACCTAAATTTACAGTTATTAGAAATAAGAATAACAATCCAGATTCATCAATAAGAAAATCAACAGGCAAGCCTTCTAATTCTTCTTCTGGGCTAGGTAAATCAAATTAAGTGTTACTATTTTAAAATAGGTTAATATAACTTCATAACTATGTTAGGAGATTTTTTCAGAATAAATTTACCTTACGGGATTAAAAGAACAGAATCCAGTGAATGGTATGCATTTAATAGAGAATATATGCCTTTAGCATTTAATGACGAATCCTACAAAGGGACTTTTCAAAAAATGGAATTACCCATATATACAAAGTATAAAGGAATAACTGAGAGAAAACTTAAAGCTTTAGCATGGGAAGACCCAGCTGGGATCCATCGAAATGATAAAGGAGACATCATTCAAGTCTGGTTTTACAACGATGGATTAAATCCTTCCAATGATCTTAAATATTGGAATGACTACATTCTAAAGCTTAAAATACTAGCCACATTCTTAGTAGATAAAAGCATATCATAATTAAAAAAGAAGAGACGGCTTTTACCGTCTCTTCAAAATAATATTTGATTACTTGGTTAAGAATTCCAGTTATAGTAGTCTGATAACTGCCGGATCTCGGACTAGATAGGCATCACTTAAAGTTTGGGCTCCGAATTATCTTCTGATAATCAACCCTTCTTCCAGGTTACGATCGCTGTCCCTTTCACGCCGTGCTTATCTAGCTCGACATCGATTTCATAGGGCAAATAATTGAGTCCCTCCAGGTGCTGCTTTCTAGTAAAGCCTAAGCTGGCCAGATCCACCGGGGATAGATCCATCCCCCGCTTTAGGTCGAAACTTCCGTTTAAAAGTGCAAGCCAGTTTTTACCATACTTTTGGATAATGAATTCCCAGGTTAGCCGTAAGTCTCCCTGCTACAATCGGCCGGCGGCATCCGGCTCGCATCGATGCTAGAGGTTTCAATTGAATTCTTTACATCAGCTACCAGAGCTAAACCCGCATAGAAAAACAACCGGGGCAAAGCGGGCGATGTATCTTCCTGATCATACAAAGGAGAAATTCCGCGTTGCTTGGCCATGAGCATTCCATACACCGTAGCCGGTACGCTGGACAGGTACGCCTGCTCCTGATACAGGGGTGAAAAAACGGATTCGTGACGTTCCGTCTTTTCAGTTTCCGTACTTTCCGTTTCCGGATATGGCTTGAAGATTTCCGAACTGTTTTTTTCCTGATCAGTCGCATCCTTGCCTATCGAATCCTTAGCCAGGGCATCTGATCCGTCAATACTGAAGCGGAATTGATGCTCGGTAGATTCATTTGCCTGGATTAAGTATTCTTTTACTACCTGGTTTGAAAAGTCCTTTTGCGGGTTTGAAGTAGCCAGACTATCTAAGGGAATGAATCGAATGACTTTCAAAACGGGATCCAGCTCCCATCGATGAAACAACATCACCCCTAACCCTTCCAGGAATTCACGTAAGGTCAGATCAGGCAGGTGTTCACCAAACTGGATGGTATCCTTGAACTGATTGAAAGGGTATACCAGGTCCGGTACCTGCTCGTCCAGGCTTTTATTAGTGTATAGGTGTAAATTGGAATACTCGTTGAAGAAGGCTCTCTCCAGTCGGTACCCTAGCTGGCTAAAGATCGTCTCAAGTACCCACTTCAACTTCAAGTTAGGACTTAACGAATACCGCGTGGGATACATCGGATCATTAAATCGATAAGAAAGCGAAGCGTAATAATTTACATAACCCACGAAGCCTTTGGACTGATCCGAGCTATACCATTCTTCGTTTTTGATGGTCACGAATTTAAAGCGATCGTCAGTTAACAGCAGGTTAGTATTTCCCAGGGTGTCCAGCTGATAGCCAGACCAGTCGCGGTAAAAGATTTCCGTGAAAGCAAAATCCTGATTGGCTTTAGGTTGATTCCCGGCATATTGAACCGTTAATTTGCCTAATTTCATACTTGGTGATGCCTGGATAACTAGTTGATTGTCTTTCACATAGCTGATGAAATTATCATCTTCCTGATTGAGTGCTAACAGGGCCGTACAGAGCAGGCCCCTGAATGCATAAAAAAAGGACGGAAGGTTTGTCTTGCTTAGTACGTATATATGGCCTTTAGAAGTTGTATTACTTATCTTTTACCAAATACTCATTATAAACAAAATTTAAGTAAATAATTTGAAATTATATACAATTACTAGCTATCTTTAGACACTTACGCCTTTATAATCAAACCTTTTAATTTACCTAAAATGGAATCGACTATTGGATCGTGGTCTGCCTCAGTTTCTGAGAAAGGGAATACATTTGAATTAAAGGTAACCGGAGAAATACCTACGAACGGAGAAAAGATTAATTTTCATTTGGGAAAAAATGATCCGCAAGGGATAAATCCCACCGACTTGCTACTGACCCTAGAGCCTGATAGAGCTGACGTGCAGGGAGAATATAAAAGTCCTGTTTCTTACATTGAAGATATTGATGTCAAGGATACTGACACCACAGTTACCATTCTAGGTGACAGCCATACCTTAGCCAACATCAAGATTAATTTTTAAGAACTTTACAATTAGTAATTCCAAAGTCCCGTTTTCAAACTGGGACTTTATTCCTTTTACAAAGAATTTTCTTTGCCAGCCAGCTTAATTTGATTAAAGCTATTACTATTAATGACACTCCATCAAGAGAAGATTATTCATTAGCATTCTCATTAACCATAGTAAAATTTAATCTTTATATTTAAGCTAAACACTATATATTTATAGTATCATAGTTCATTGGGTCTTAAACTTATTAATTTGAATTATGGGAAATTTTTCATTAATAAAAAAAATCAAATATGGTCCTTTTTAAACAAACAATATCATGAGTAAAGAGAAAAAAATACGAATAGATTTTAGAAATCCAGAATCTCTTCCCGAAGGGTACATCGAAAAGAGAGTTAATGAATTCATTTCTGAATCTTTCGAAAAAGACATTTTTGAGTCAGATATTTTTTTAAAGGAAGAATTAAATAATCAAATAGCCATTGACATATGCAATGAGCTAGTGTCAATAAATCTCAATTTAATTCGAAATGAAAATCTAAACAGTATCAATCCTGAAAAGCTTAAATTATTCGAAGAAAATAGCAATATCTTATCCAAGATAAAAAGATTAATACAATTAAACGATAGTGAAACCATAAAGTTTGCTTTATCTAATTTAAAATCCTTATTAAAGGAAGAACCAAAAGAACTATTCTTAAAAATTGACTACCCCCTATGAATGACTTCGGTAAGAAATATTTTATAGAATTATTTGCTTTAAAGAATGATCTTTTCAATGGTTTCACGCCTTCAAATAATCCTGTAGCCAGAATATTAGCAGGACAACCAGGAGCAGGCAAAAGCAAAGTTAAAGAATTACTCTTAAAAGAAGAGCCCAATTCAGTTGTCATTGATGTAGATAATATCAGGGCTTATCATCCAAATTTTCATGAGTATAATCTTAAGGATGATATTACATCTGCAGAATTAACTCACGACTTTGCATCAAAAATGGGAGAATTGATGCTGGAAGAAGCTATAAGTAAAAAATACAACTTAATTCTAGATAAAACTTTATCAAATCCTGACCATTGCGAGTCATTACTAAAATTACTCAAAAAACACAAGTATTCCATTTCCATTAATATGCTAGCAGTCCCATACGACTATAGCTTATTAGGGATCTATGAAAGGTATATTGTTTCTAAAAAGATAGAAGGATATGGAAGATATACGCCAGAGCACGTACATGATAAGGCTTTCAATGGTTTAAGTAATACTTTAGAGTTTTTAAAAAATACTAATGGGTATAGTTTAAAGATTATACTCAGAAATGGTGATGTTGTTTATAATTCACCGGCTGATGGTAGTAATGAATTAGAATATTGGGATGGTAAAAAGAGATTAGAGGCACGTGAGATATTTGCAAAATATAGGCAAAGACCAGTGGATTTGAAAATACAAGTTCATTTGATCCATAAGTATCGTAACATATCTAATTATTTTAAAAATAGACTTGACCTAATAAGTGTTGTCAATGAAAGGTTAAAATATTACACCAATAATATTAGATTGAACTTATTCCCTCCCCAACCATCAAAATCTCTTATAAAAAGAAAAAGATAAGTTTAAATAAGTAATGCATGATTATAAACTTTTACTCAATTCATTTTCTGGTAGCTAAGGCTTCGTCCTGAATTTCAGCTGGCTTAGCGAATATATCCTTCGCATGATCATAGGATATAGGGCATGGCATTAGAGGTTCTTAAGAACTTGTCTTTAGTACTTAAAAATGAGGCCAATTCATCTATTTCATCATCGCTTAAGTACCCATCGGCACAGGCACAAGCATAGAGAATAGATACAAAAGCTTCACGCTCATCATTAATAGTAATTTGAACAGGTTGGGCTTTAAAAAGAGAATCAAAGAATCCCATAAATTTAATTATTTGCGTTTGAGCTAGAAATTTAGTATATTCTCTAATATTGTTAATATTTAGCAATAAATAATTTTTCTATTGAAAATTCCTATGTACTTATAATCCAGACTTCAATTATCACTATACCATATAAAAAAGAATTATAGCTTATATAGTAAGTAATATAGCTCCCGGAATAATGTAGCTATCAAAGTTATGGGGTTCCGTTTTCATTAGATAGTAGTAGGTACTTAACTCCCTACTTCTTCCAGAAAGGCAATCTAACCTTCGCTAACTCCAACTATTACAACATTAAGCCTAAAAAACAACATTTGAAACATCAGATATTGCCAGTTATAGACTAGATAATGAGCAACATAAATCGCTCCTTCAAGTCCTATAGAGAACTTACCAACGGCTAGACCCCCTCCTACTTGGTCAATCCCAAAGTCTACTTTTTAGAATATATTCGAGAAGATAGTTTTGAGTTAAGAATACCTGAGTCGTGTAACTTTTGAACTTATTATCCATCAAAAATAACTTTTGAGCCTATATTTCTAACTCTTGCTGTCTTTATGTACGTATATTGCCGAATATTCAAACTATGGAGTAGCCATAACCCCCTATCTACCAAACTTATTTATGAAACAGCATTACCTTAGTGGGCTATTGTTAGGTTGCCTATTAGTGGGTGGGTCTGCTCAGGCTCAGCTAGTTATAGATGGCACTAATTTCACTAATATGGGTACAGTCACCAACCGCGATGCCTATACTCTCATTACCAATGCCTCTGGTTCCGCTTACTCGGCTTCGGGTGGAGCCGTTTTCCAGCATTACGAAACCTCTGCTGATGCTTTCAGAGTAAATAGTGCCTACAATGCCAACGGAACTGGAGGAAGTACCGATGCCTTTAGTGGTCCCAACGGAACCGCTGGTACGCAGGGCGTGTCAGGGTCTGTAGCTCCTAACTTTTCTACCCTGCTGCTTCAAAATGGCAGTACCAGTCTGTTTGCCTTTACCAATACAGCTGGGGCCAACGTTTACACTGCCGTTACCTTTCAAAACGCCTTAACGACTACCCTCCGCAATTTGCATCAGGCGGGAGCCCTTCGCTTCCAAGCCGGGGCTACCTACTCAGGCGGCACTACCGATGCTCAGCACGTGGACGGCTATGTTTCCAAAATCGGCAACACGGCTTTTACTTTTCCTATAGGTTCTGCTACCGACCTGCGGACGCTGGCTCTGGCCGCTTCCACGGATGCCAGTAATCACATCAGTGCGGCTTGGTTTGCCGGTAGTCCGGCTACGGTGACGGATCCTTCCGATAATGCTACCCACTCGGTGACTTCTTTAACTGGTCCTATCACGGGTGTTTCTACTGTGGGCTTCTGGGATTATATCCGCGTAGCTGGATCAGGAGCTGTCAATGTAACCGTCTCCATCCCCGATGTTACCAGTTTTGGTACGGCTGCCTCACTACGACTGGTGGGCTGGAATGGCTCATCCTGGATTAACTTAAGCGGTTCCACCGGAGCAAGCGGCAATACTGAAAACAGTACGCTCTCAGGCACGATTCCTGCGGGCACTACCATTACGGCTCTGGCCATTGGTAAAGCCGCTGCTGCTCTGCCCGATTTAACGGTAAGTGCAGAGATTGATAACAGCGAGTTCAAGCAAGCGGGCCAGGCTAACGGCCATGGCTACCTCGTCACCCTCTACGAAATCAAAGGCGTAGCCACTTCTGACGTGATCACTTTTATCATCCAGCGGCCCGCCAACTGG
>NZ_NHPP01000016.1 GCF_002838835.1 Siphonobacter sp. SORGH_AS_0500 | reverse complement strand
CTGAAAAACTGAAAACTGAAAACTCAAAACTGAAAAACTCAAAACTCAAAACTCAAAACTGAAAAACTGAAAACTCAAAACTCAAAACTCAAAACTGAAAACTGAAAACTCAAAACTCAAAACTCAAAACTCAAAACTCAAAACCGCAGCGACGGCCGCTCAAAACCGCAGCGGCGGCCGCTCCAAACTCTAAACCCAATGCTAATCGCCTTCATCACCGGACTTACTGCCAGCCTGCATTGCATAGGCATGTGTGGGCCGCTTTCGCTGGCCTTACCCGTGGGTGGACTTTCAGTTAATCAGTTATGGCTCGCCCGGCTGAGTTACCATCTGGCCCGGTGCCTGAGTTATAGTTTATTGGGAATGGCAGTAGGGTTGTTAGGGGAACGGTTTTCACTTTTTGGCTGGCAACAGCAGATTTCAGTACTGGCCGGCCTGTTAATGATTGCCTTCTTGGTGGGAAATCGCTGGCTGGCTTTTCGTCCGATTCTGCGGCTACAAAAACTATTTGGAAAGGTTTTAATCCTGAAAACCTGGTGGTCTTACCCCGCTGCCGGGTTTCTCAACGGCTGGTTACCTTGCGGCTTGGTTTACGTGGCTTTAGCGGGGGCATTAACGGCTAATTCGCCTTTGGAAGGGATGCTTTTTATGACCGTTTACGGTCTCGGCACCTTACCTGCCCTGCTGGCCGTTAGCTGGGTCTGGCGATGGATCAGCCTTCCCCTTCGGCAACGACTGAACCGCTGGCTACCCGTAGTTACTTTAGCTATTGCTCTACTTTTTATCTGGCGAGGGCTGGGACTAAATCTTCCTTACAGTCCAGAAGTTAGTATATCTGCCTCGCAGCCAGCTCCGGTTTGTCATGAATAGCTTCTCATGAATCAACAATTATGTGCATATTTAGTCCCTTCATTGATGAATTATGAGCACTATTCAAACCACTGATTTCATCCTAAAAATCCGAACGCTCGATCAGATGCTGTTTGATTTGTTACGTTCCCTAAATTCGGAAGAGTGGCAGGCTCAAACCATTGCGAAACGCTGGAAAGTAAAGGATGTAGTTGCTCACTTGCTGGATGGGAATATTCGCATTCTTTCACAACTAAGAGACGGGTATCAGGGCGAAAATCCTTCCATTCATTCCTATCAGGACTTACTAGATTATCTCAATGGCTTAAATGCCGATTGGGTGAAAGCCATGAAGCGGGTAAGCCCGCCCCTATTAATTCTCCTGCACGAATTAACCGGGCCTTTGTATTGTGATTATTATGCTACGCTGGACCCAGAAGCTCCTGCTACTTTTTCAGTAGCCTGGGCCGGAGAAGAAGAGAGTAAAAACTGGATGCACCTCGCTCGGGAATACACTGAAAAGTGGCTACACCAGCAGCAAATCCGGGCAGCCGTTCATAAACCCGGGCTTTTAACAAAAGAATTTTTCTATCCGTTTATCGATACGTTCATGTATGCTTTGCCACACACCTATCGAAGCATTCAGGCAGAAAATGGGACGACCATTCAACTTACCATTACCAGCGAGATAGGTGGTTCCTGGTACGTCGTTCGGGAAAATAATGCGTGGATATTAAAGAAAGAATATATCGGTAATCCTACAAGTGAAGTAAGTCTTTCCCCGGAAACGGCCTGGCCTTTGTTTTCAAAAAGTATTAGGCCTCAGGAAATTATGCATCAGGTTATGATAAGGGGAGATCAGAAACTTGGAAGAGTAGCGTTGGAAATGGTTTCGGTAATGGCCTAGTAATTTAGGGAACTTATATTCAAAAAATTCCCTAAATTACTAAAACTAAAGTATAATTTAAAGTAAATTTTCTAGTCCAACAACATTAGCATTAAATATTTTTGATATATATACTGATTTACCTCCATTATTAGGCTGGATTTTAAATGAAACTCGTACTTTAACATTTGCAGCCATCCGCCTTCCATTTCTCCCTATAATACGAAAGGTATTACTCCCTGAATCATACCATTCATCTTGAACAAAAGGAGTATTGGTATTTTCCTGTTTCCCTTCTGTTCTAGTAATCAATGTAACGGGGGAAGTAGAAGTTGGTGATACACTTATACCATTAAATGTTTTTAGCCATACAATACTTTTTTGGATTTCAGAAATAGTTATATCATTGGCAACTTCTGGATTAATATCTACGTTAAAGGTAGATGGATTAAATGAATAAGTTATACCATCACTTCCGTATGCAGACACATTAATAACAGGTGTTGTTGAAATATTAAAAACGCCCAATGGTTTATCATAGTAAGGTACTAATCCAGGGTTATTAGAGTTTCTTATAGTACCAGGAACAAAGAAATGTTGATTATACAACAGGAATTCTGATTCCGCTGTACCTTGTACTTTTAATTTTGCATTCATTTTTAAATGCACATTTTCAGTATTTTCAGCAGGAGATGCTATTAAAGAATTGAAAAACTTTGATATTGGAGAGGTAATTATGTTTAGCCCCCCTGTCGCTAATGTGTTAGCTGCATTTTCCACCGAAGACTTAAACCCGTCTGTAATCGCACTTCCTAATATTTTCAATATACCATCTTTAGCTGAACTTTTTCTTGATCCGGTTCTAACATTTCCGATAACATTAGAAATAGAGTTATCATTTGAGGTAAACAGAGTATTAATTAACGAAGATCCTTCTTTACCCGATATTTCTATTGTACCATCTATAGAACCGTCTAAGGATCCTGTTAATGAAATCTTCTGTTGTCCAATAGCTCTCGCTTCTAAATCCATTCCGACGCTCATTTCATTTACACTTGTAATAGTTGGATCATAAGCAATTTCATAGTCAAAACTATACCAACTGTTATTCAGTGCTCCTGTATTTATACTAGATGGATTAATATTAGATAAAATAGTAAATGGTCTATCTGATTTAATATCCTTTGCTGATGCAAATTGCTCTGAAAAGTTCAACAGTCCAGAGTTTAAAACTCCATCACTACCAAAACGCAGTTTACCTAAAACGTAATTTGAATAACTAGGAGGATTGTCTTTATTATAAAAAAACACTCTGACTATACCTCTCCATTTATTATACAATATAAAAAATAGTTTATTGTCTATAAACTGATTAGGATCTAGAGTACTATATAGCAAAACCCATCCATCTTGCTGAAGCCGGTCAGTAGCTTCATAAAACGAAAACACAGAACTTCCCCCTGATGACCAAGGAGTC
Organism: Siphonobacter sp. SORGH_AS_0500; assembly: GCF_002838835.1. GTDB lineage: Bacteria > Bacteroidota > Bacteroidia > Cytophagales > Spirosomataceae > Siphonobacter. The sequence goes on along the minus strand of NZ_NHPP01000016.1, from coordinate 115,294 downwards.
CTAACTGCTCTAGTTGTGCCAATATCATCTTTGTAATAAAAAAATCTGCATTTTCCCAAGCAATATAACTAGTATTCTGTCGTCCTCCTCTAGCAAGATAATCAGGCTTTCTAGCTGGTAAGTTAGGCTTTATTTCTAATTGCTTTGAACAACTGAAAAAGAAAAAAAGAAATAAAATAAAAAAAGATGTAAATTTAAATTTTCTCATCATTATAAAACTTTAGATAAAGTAGATGGTTAATTATGCTAATATAACGATACATATTATTCTGTCACAAAACAACAACTATTTTATTTAAATAAAATATAAAAAATCTATTTTACACTAATTAATAGCATTGTTTTTAATACCAAATACCATATTTATTAACTTTTATTAGTTATATATCAAACAAAACCTCTCCCATTCCATCCTTCTCATACGAAGCGATCGGATGATATTTTTCTTCAAAGTCTTTTTCTTTTGGATTCAGTTCTTTAGGTACCATACTACCTGCTTTGAAGAAATAGACTTTCGTAGTTCCGTATTTGGTATGCGGCATAAAATCGCCGTATTTTTTCATTTCTCCCCATAACGTATCTTCCACCGTTACGGCATAGATGCGGGTAATAGGTCCGGTATTGTTTTCATTTCGATACAGGGCTACTTCCTGAAAATTACCTTTTAAATCCTGAATACCGGGTTGAGAAGTGGCATTATAAACCATGTAGGCCATCAGTAAGAAGATAGCTCCTATGAATAGATATTTAATTTTCATTTTATTCGTTTTCGGTGGTCAGTTTTCCGTTAAGAATAGAGATCCTACGCATGCAGTAAGAGACGCGATGAATCGACGTCTCTACTTTTTTCTAACAACGAACAACCATCAACTAAGCTAAGCTTTCGGTTCTACCATCACTACTTCCTCCTTTTCTACAATGACCTGACCTTCCTGTAAATCGCGGGTTTTGCGGACGAATTTTTTCGGGGTAACAATAACTGGACACAAACTGTCATTGCGACGTTTGGAATAATAAGCCGCTAGCTGAGCCGCTCGTTCAATGACTGGATTTGGGAATCGTTTACCGGCCTGATGGCGAATAATAACGTGCGAACCCGTGACATCGCGGGCGTGCAGCCAGAGGTCTTCTTTACGGGTATATCGCTGCGTGAGCAGGTCATTGTTTTTGGCATTCTTTCCCACAAAAATTTCGAAACCCTGATACTCGTAGCGTTTGAACAAGGTAGCCGCCGAAACATCGGGCTTCTCCATCTTGTCCAGCCCACTGGTTTTTAGGTATTTTCGCAGCTCCTTTAACGTTTCCAGCGACTCTACTTTTTCGATTTGGGCATCGTATTCAGCCATTTCGCCTTCCCGAACTTCCAATGCTTCCATCAGATGTTCTATCTCAATTTTCTCGTTTTTAGCCTTTCGGTAATACGACTCGGCATTTTTCTGAGGCGTCAAATCGGGCTTTAAACGAATCGTGACGGGCTGATCGCGGTAGAAATCATGTAACTCAATACTTTCGGATCGTTCGGGAATCTGGTGCAGATTTGCCATCAGAATATGTCCGATTTCCTCGTGCTTGATGGCTTTTTCCATCTCGTCGAGTTTCTCATAGACCGAATCAATGTACAACTGGGTTTTCTGCTTACGTTTTTGCAGTAATCGAACAATCTGTCCCTTCTCCCGGTCAAAAACATTGATTCTCGAATAAGCATAATAGAAGCCATTGGCTGCCTCAATCGGATCGGTAAAGGTCTTTTCAGCCTCGTCGGGAATGAGCGTCAACACGGGCTGGTATTCCACCGTCTTGATGTAATACTGCGGATTTTCCAGGTAGGCCCTTACCTGCTCTACCAAGGCCCATTTTTCGTCAATGGGTAACGAACGGTACTGATGCCGATCCAGCCAGGACATTACATCTTTACCAAACGTTGGGAATAACTTCCGCCAGTCGCCATTAGCCCGATCAAAGGCTTCCCGACTCTGGTCTAAAGGTCGGTCCAGCGTCTGGATATTCAGGTTTTCGTCGGAAACGAGTTTATTATGAAAGAGATCAACGACCTGCGTACCCTGAATTAATACCAGGTTGGAACGGTTGCCAAAGAGCTTAAAAACCAAATGGTAATCATCTGCAAATTCAATTGAAAAGGCCCGTTCGTTGAGAAACTGACGAACGCCAAGCACTTGCTTATCCAGTAATTCCGAGAAAAGATCAACCGTATTTCGGCCTGCTCTTCTGAAATCATCGGGGAAGCTTAGAGCTACGAAATCAGGTCGAATGGTAGCTCGGATGTAAAAATCACGCTTTTTTCGCCACTGCTTTTCCTCAGGACAAAACCCGATGACTAGCTCGTCTTTTTCCTGCGAAAAACACTCCGCCAAAACCAGGCCTTTCAACTGATTTTCCAGTTCGCTGGACAGTTGGCGAAGGAAGTAATAATTGCTTTGCATGATACAAAAGTACAAACGGCTCGTCCGTATACCGGAAAGGTTTTGGAAAGCTTTGCCAAATGTCTTTTTTTGTAGGTATGCTACACGTCAAAAATTACCGAAAAGCGTATCACGGTCGCATCATTCTGGAAGTTCCCGAACTGCAACTTCAACCCGGCATTCACTGGATTCGGGGTGTGAACGGAGCCGGGAAGAGTACTTTTTTTCGGTCGGTAGCAGGCATGTTGCCTTTCGAGGGTGAAATCTGGCTAAATGATACCTGGGAAGTAAAGCGTGATCCCGTTGCGTTTCGATTACGGGTGAATTACGCCGAAGCCGAGCCGCTCTACCCGGAATATTTATCTGCTTTTGATCTGATTTCTTTTGTCGCCAAAGCCAAGAAAGCTCCGGCAGGACAAGTGGACGCGTTAGTAGAAACGCTGGAAATAGCTTCGTTCTGGAAACAGCCCGTTGGGACTTATTCTTCGGGAATGCTCAAAAAAACGTCTTTAATTTTGGGTTTTCTGGGCAATCCAACGCTCATTATGCTTGACGAACCTCTCATTACGATTGATGATCGGGCGGTGGCCAATGTATGTCAGCTCATTGACCAATATCACCAGAATGGGGTTCAGTTTCTACTTTCCTCCCATCAGGATTTCAGGTTAACCGACCTAAAAATGGACTCTTCTTACATCATCCGTAACCAAACGCTGGAGGAAATTCACCTCAGCTAAAGCCTCGCCTATTCCTTGAAAACGGTCCTCTATCGAACGCTGGTAACGGAGTTTTACCGTCAAAATACGGGTTTCTTTCTGGTTATTGTAATGCTAGGCTTCGGCATTATTCGCTCGGATGATCACGTCGCGGTGTTTCAGTATGCCATGACTTCGCCTTCTATTTTACTTTATTACTTTGCCGTTTGGACGCTATATGCCGTTAAAATAATTGGGTTTGTCCGGCAACAGTTTCGTCATCCAGCCTATCGATTTCTGCATTATTTTCGATTAATTTCCACCCCTCAGCGGGTGATTAGCTGGTTAACCATTACCATCAGCTTATTACTACCCATTCTGGCGTATGCTTTCTGGATGAGTTTGTATGCCATTCAAAATCAGCAGTGGATGGCTATTATCACCCTTATTCTCTTTTTTGCTGCCATCAGCCTACTTGCGTTACTAATCTTCGAACGAACTCTTCGGCAAAGTGATACGGAAGCAAAGGTTCGAACTTTTGCCCAGAACTGGCCGCTGCCCTATCCGCTGTTTTTCATTCAGTTTTTATTACGGAAACATGCTATCTTGGTACTGGTCACTAAATTCTTCTCGGGGGCCCTGCTCCTAGGCGTCTGCCTGCTTTACCCTACGGATGATTACGATGAACGGTTACTGGCCATTGGCTTACTACTGGGCAGCCTGATTCACCTCGGACTCACCACCGAACATTATACGTTCGAGCACGAGTATTTGCTCTTCGTCCGAAATTTACCTTTATCCTTTGGGAAGCGTTTTACGGCTCATGCCCTGCAAATGCTGTTGATTTTCATCCCGGAAATCATACTCCTGTTTCGCTACTTACCCGACACGGTCTCTTTTCTTTTTGTGGGGAAAGCCTTCGTGTTTATCAGTGGTATTCAAATAGCGGCTTTGCATCGGGTGTATCAGCATGACAAAAGTCTGGAAAAACTAAGTGCATATGGTTTGTGGGGCTTTATCGTCGGTTTACTGCTTATTATGTTTCATGTAGATCTAACCATTTTAGGTGGCTTCCTCTGGGGCTATGCGGCGTGGATTAATGCGTATAAGTATTATCAATCGGAATTTCAGTTTGATTAGATGTTGAGAAGTGAGCTTATTCTATTTTTCGGATTTGCAATTCAGAACAGCTGCTAGCCGCATTTCTGTAGAGACAGTTAGTGTTACTTTAGGGATTATAAATCCGAAAGAGCGTAGTCTAATGGTAGAAACGCGACTTTATCACGTCTGGTTTTCCCTGCCGTGGCTGGTGTCTCACCAGTCATTTGTACGCAAACCGTGTTTGGTGAGACACCAAACATGGCGTAGGAAGGAATACAGAGGTGACCCAAAACCGCCTCTTACCCAGACGCGATGAAGTCGCGTCTCTACCTGAAATGATCCACCGTGGTTGGTGTCCTCACCAACCTCTATGCTTTTAGTAAGGGCTGGTGAAGACACCAGTCAGGGTGGCAGAAATGTCCAGACTGGTTACCCCGGATTATCATCCGGGGCTATTCATATTACCCCCCCCCGGGGTTATGGTTCCCTTTTCAAACCTCTTCCCTACCTTTATGGGTTTTCTCTTTTCAAACTGAAAACTGAAAACTGAAAACTGAAAACTGAAAACTGAAAACTGAAAACTGAAAACTGAAAACTGAAAACTGAAAACTGAAAACCCTCCCAATGAAACACCTTTTCTTTCTTCTCATGATCAGTTCTTCCATTCTTCAGGCCCAAACCCGCTTTCGCGAGGATACTGGACTCCCCATTGGAATTTTAAAAACGGGTGCAACCAATGCCATTACGGATGTCGCCGGGTTAAAAGTTGGACACGTCACCTTAAGCCAGGGGACGGATGTTCGTACGGGAGTGACGGCCATTGTTCCGACGGAAGGTAACCTGTTTCAACAGAAAATTCCGGCGGCTGTTTTTGTGGCCAATGGTTTCGGAAAAATGGCGGGGATCAGTCAGGTAAATGAGTTAGGAAATCTGGAAACACCCGTCGTATTAACGAATACACTTTCCGTCGCAGCAGGCATGCAGGGGATTATCAATTACACGTTAGCCCAACCGGGTAATGAGAAAGTTCGCTCGGTTAATGCCGTGGTAGGCGAAACCAATGATAGCTACCTCAATGATATTACGGGCTTTCACGTTAAACCCGAACACGTGCTGGAAGCCATTCAAAAGGCAAAAACGGGGTCAGTTGCTCAAGGAAACGTAGGAGCCGGCACGGGTACCATCTGTTTTGGATGGAAAGGGGGTATCGGTACGAGCTCCCGCGTGATTCCTAAAAAATCGGGTGGTTATACCGTAGGTGTGCTGGTGCAAACCAATTTTGGCGGTGTGCTGGAAATCAAAGGCAAACCCATTGGAAAAGCTTTAGGTAAATACTTTCTGAGCGATCAGCTAAACGACCCCGCCGATGGTTCCTGCATGATTATTGTAGCCACGGATGCTCCCCTTACCCATCGAAATCTGGAGCGACTAGCTAAACGGGCCTGGTCGGCGTTGGCAAAAGTAGGCGGTATTGCGAGTAATGGTTCAGGAGAATACGTGCTGGCTTTTTCTACGAATGAAAAGGTTCGTATTCCACACGAAACCAAAGGAATTACCCAAACCCTCGAAGAAGTAAATAATGACTCTATGTCGGCTCTTTTTTTAGCTTCGATTGAAGCAACGGAAGAAGCCATTCTAAACTCGCTCTGGGCAGCCCGAACGACCCAAGGGAAGAATGGGACCATTGAAGAGTTACCTAGGGAGAAGGTAAAGACTTTACTGAAATAAAGTAACCACTGCTAGCTTTTCGCTGGCAGCCTGAGTTATTCAAGCTGCCAGCAGAAAAGCCAGCAACGATTATAACTTATTCAAAAAGTTACTCTTAATCGTATCCACCACTTCGCTGACATCGCCGCGAAGCGTATCTTTCATCATGTACATCCCGAAGCCCCAGGCTTGTTCGAAGGTAACTTTAGGCGGCATGGAAAGCTCCGTTGGATTCACTACGACGTCCAGTAATACCGGACCAGAATGCCGGAACGTTTCCTCAATCGCTTCGGGTAAATCATCTGGACTTTCGACGCGAATGCCCCGAATGCCCATCGCTTCAGCCATACGAGCGAAATTGGGATTTTTCATATCCGTCCCGAAGGGTGGCAATCCGGCTACTTTCATTTCCATAGCTACAAACCCCAGGGAGTAGTTATTAAAAATTACCAGCTTAACGGGAAGGTTGTATTGAAAGATCGTCAGCAAATCGCCCATTAACATCGCAAAACCACCATCACCAGAAAGAGAAATTACCTGCCGATTCGGGAAGGCCAGTTGTGCCCCAATCGCCTGTGGCATCGCACTAGCCATAGAGCCGTGCGTAAACGAACCTAATAATCGACGCTGGGCCGTCATTTTCAGGTAACGGGCCGCCCAGACGGTGGGTGTTCCCACATCAGCCGTGAAAATAGCGTCCTTACTTGCCTTCTCGCTGAGAGCTGCCATCAGGTATTCCGGGTGAATTACTCCGTCGTTTTCGGTTCCCCGGGCGTGCGAATCAAATTCTTCCCGGTTCTTTTTATAATCTTCTAAAGCCCGATCCAGGTGTTTACGATTCGTTTTCTCGATCAATAAAGGTAATAAAGCCTGAATGGTCGGAGCGACACTTCCAACTACTCCCAAGGTAAGGTTGGAGCGACGCCCCAAATGCTCAGGACGCGTATCAACCTGAATCAGTTTGGCCTTATCCGGGTACCAGTCTTTGTAAGGGAAGTCCGTACCCAGCATGAGTAATACTTCGCCATTAGCCACGGCTCTTGCTCCAGAACGGAACCCAATCAAACCCGTTAAACCGACTTCGTAAGGATTATCATATTCCAGGTATTCCTTCCCTCGCAACGCATAGACTAAGGGAGCTTTTATCTGCTCACATAACTGCAACACCTCGGCATGAGCACCCGCACAGCCGCTTCCCCCCAAAATAGTAACAGTTTCAGCCTCGTTGATAAGCTGAGCCATTTGCTGTAACTCCTGATCCGAAGGCCGGATGAGGGGCTGGGGAAGAAAGATCTGATGTTCAAGATGGGATTCTTCTACTTTCTCCGAGGATACATCCCCGGAAAGGGTAATAACAGCTACTCCCTGTTTACCAATGGCATTTTGCATGGCAATCTGCAAAACACGGGGCATTTGCTTGGCTGAAAAGATAGTTTCACAGTAATGACTGCACTGCTGAAAAAGATACTCAGGCTTCGTTTCCTGAAAATAACCCGTTCCAATTTCCATACTTGGAATTTGGGCCGCAATGGCTAGCACCGGAGCCATGCTTCGGTGGCAGTCGTATAAACCATTGATAAGGTGAAGATTACCGGGGCCACAACTTCCGGCACAAACCGCCAACTGACCCGTGGCCTGAGCTTCGGCTCCGGCAGCGAATGCAGCCGCTTCTTCGTGCCGGTAATGAATCCATTCAATTTTCCCCGAACGACGGATTTCATCTACTAATCCATTGAGAGAATCTCCCACGATTCCGTGAATGCGTTTAACTCCGGCATTCACCAGCATTTCGACCATCACAGCCGCTATAGACTTTGCCATATTTCATGATAGGTTTTGCACAAAACTTCAAAGTCACAAAAGCCTTGCCAGCTAAGCTACCTAGCCGGGTTTTAATCAAATTATAATCCGTTGTTTCGTCTTTCGTATAAAATAAGAAAAGAGGTCCCTCCTTACGGAAAGACCTCTTTTCTTATCACCCTATTCCTAATTAAAATGAATAATTAAGCGTCAGCATGAATCGCCGACCATTGCCACGGGTGTAGTTTTCATTACTTCCAAAGAACTGAGCGATATAGGTATAGTAGCTCTTGTTAAGTAGGTTTTCAATCCCCAGGCTCAGTCGCACGGGCTCACTCACTTTATATCCTACATTTAAATTCCAGAGGTTATACGATCGTACCCGTCCTTCGTAAATGGCATAGGTACCGTTGGTCCGGGGCGTAAACCGATCTCTGTCTCCTAATCGCCACCAGTTCAAATCAATACTTACATTTTTAATACCGGAATAGCGGGCATACAGAGTGGTTTTATCGGGAGAAATTCGGCTGGCATTTAAATAGGTATCATAGCGTCCATCCGAATTTTTATCCACTTTTCCTTCCGTAATAGCATAGTTCCCGCCCACGGAAAATGCTCGAACCGGAGTCCAGTCAAGCTGAACTTCATACCCCCAGACGCGTTCAGGAGCACGCTCAGTTGTATACACTCCTTCCCCGAGGTCAACAAAATTAGCTCCCAGTTTAGACGTACTGATGTAACCCGCCGCCGACAGGGAAAGTGTTCCGACTTGGCTACTGAATCCAACTTCATAATTATTCACAATAATGGGCTGGGTTTGTAGCTTCTCGATGGTATTTTCCTGAGCCGACCGTAGAATCCGTCCCAGATCGTAAATGGAAAAAGCCTGCGAATAACTCACGAAAGGATTAAACCATTTGTTTTGCGAATACCGTAATCCGGCGTTGAATACCAGGGCCTCATAGCAAGATTACCGCCTTTTACAAAAATACTTCCCTGCCCATTAGGACCCGTTGCCAGGGTATTGTAATCGGCTATTTTAATGTTGATGTTTTCTGCCCGAACCCCTGCTTTCAGCGTCAGCCCTTCCACCAAAAGAGCACTTAGCTGAGCGTAGGGGGCCAGGTTTCGCATGTTAATGTTAGGAACCCAGGTACGCCCGTCCACCAGAGACTGAGAAGTCTGGTCATTGAGTAAATCAAAACCATACGTAAGGTCACCACGAATACGACTGGCAAGGACGAAGGGACTATTCAGGTTGATCCGAAGACCTTTCTTAACGGAGGGAATCTGAGACTGGCCAGAACCGTAGAACGAAGCCGAATTTGAGTAAATCGTCAGGAAATCCTGGTAATATAAACTGGCATTGATATTAGTACCCCCAATGATGTTTCGTCCGATGTATTGAAGATTTGCATTATGGTTATGCCGGGTTCCTTCGTCCACTCCCACGCGTTTGCCAATGACCCCAATGGCAGGACTTACCCCATACTTACCGGCCTTGAGAACGTAATTGGAATGTTGATTGGAACCGTAAAAATTATACATTCCTTCAATCCGGTGCTTGCTGGAAATATCGTAACCTATTTTAACAAAGGCATTATAGATTCGTGTCTCGCCCAGGCCATATTCAGGGGAGATCACTTGTCCCTGTGCATCCCGAAAGACACCCGTCTTTTCGTGCATGCCACTAACGACATAATCCACCTTTCCATTACGACCAAAAAATTGTTGTGAAAAACGGTAACCGAACGTACTGTCCCCTCGTGTATTACCCGTCATGGCCAGTTGCGTATTACCCCCCGAGTGATTGCCCGGACGAACTTTCTTGGTGATGTAGTTAATCAGTCCCCCGTCGGCCCCGTTTCCGTAGATAGAGGTTGCTCCTTTGATTACCTCAATGCGTTCGATAACCGAAGGGTCAATGCTGCGGATGTCACGGCCACCCGCCCGCAGTGGAGTTGACTGCGGGATTCCATCAATGAGTACCAGCACGTTACGTCCTCGCAAAGTTTGTCCGCTATTACCCGTCTGGTTAGTAGAAGGAGCGAGACCGGGCACGGTGTTCGATAGAATATTAGCTACGTTGGGGCTAATTCCTGCTTGGGTTTCCAGCTCTTTTCCGGTAATAACGCTAACCGAAGAAGGGGTTTCTGCCAGCGTTTCTACCCGCCGACCCGCCGATACGATTACTTCTGAGAGCTGCTTGTCAATTTCCGTAGTTTGCAGGGTAACTTCATTTTTTTCGCCTGCCACCAGTACAATGGACTGACGTATGGTTTCGTAACCTACGCCACTAGCAATGATTGTATACGAACCCGCAGGGGCTTTCAGGGAAAATTTCCCGGATTCATCCGCCGTAGCAATCATTCGAATGCGGCCTTCCTGCTCCAGAGAAATGTTGATGAAGGCAGCCAGTCCTTTTGCTGTTTTAACCGTGCCCTGTAAAGTAGCTCGATCGGATTGAGCCCAAGCGGTGGTAAAGAAGAAGAAGGATAAAAGTAAGAGATAGGGAAGTTTTGAAATGGGGTACATAACTAAGGAGTTCATTTTACGGCCCCAAATCTATTTGTATTTAGACTTATTTCAAATAATAATCTTTGATGGAGTTTCTAATTCTTAAAAAATGGTTTTCTTCCATGTCTGAAAGAATAGGGTTATTAGGTATGGGGAGGGCTTTCTTGCCAGCCTTCATCTGTCAGAGCTATACTCCCTTTTCTAATACCTTATCAGCCAAAAGGGAAGCCCCATTACTCCCATAAAGATGTTTGCTTAATGGCCCCTTCCAGTCTCAGTAACCGATTTTTACGGTCCAATCCGCCCGCAAAACCCACTAACTTACCTGAAGACCCGACCACCCGGTGGCAGGGAGCAATGATGGAAATGGGATTACGGTTCGCAGCTCCACCTACTGCCCGTACCGACTGCGGGTTGTTTAACTGCTGGGCAATCTCTCCGTATGTACGCGTTACTCCGTAAGGAATAGTCAGTAAAGCCTGCCAGACCTGTTTTTGAAAATCCGTTCCGATAAAATCGAGCGTTAACTCGAAACGCTTCCGTTTCCCGGTAAAATATTCATTCAACTGACGTTCCGTTTCCAGTAAAACTGGATGTTGCTCATCCCGAGTCCCTAACTCCACGGCAATTCGGTCAGGATTATCATTTTCCCACAGGATCGCCGCTAGCCCTTTTTCCGTAGCAATCAGGGTTAAAGCTCCTACGGGTGAGGTTATTACTTTATGATGATTGAGCATGGCTGCTATGCATTTGAGGAACGGTAGCCGGCTAGCTGGTCCAGTATATACGCTTTTACCCCCTCGTAATCTGAAGCTTCGAACCATTGAAAATCGCCCTGATGGCGAAACCAGGTTAGTTGCCGTTTGGCGTAGCGGCGACTATTCTGCTGAATTTTTTCGACCATTTTGCCAGAATCGTACGTGCCATCGAAGTATTCAAAAACTTCCTGGTAACCTACGGTTTTCAGAGCATAATGCTCCCGATAATCTGTTACTGATTTTACTTCATTGATTAACCCAGCCTCCATCATCAGGTTGACCCGTCGGTTAATCCGGTCATATAATACTTCCCGGTCGCGGGTCAGGCAGATTTTTATTACCTCAAAAGGTCGTTTCGCTTTTTGCCCCGTTCGGAAGCTCGAATAAGGCTTACCTGTACTCAGGCACACTTCCAATGCCCGCACAATCCGCTGGGTGTTATTGCGATCTACGTATTCAAAATAAGCTGGATCGAGCCGACGTAATTCTTCCACCAGCGGCGTAATTCCTTGCTCTGCAAATCGTTGCATCAATTCCTCACGAACGCTCAAATCTACCTCGGGCATTTCGTCCAGTCCATCGGTAATGGTTTTCAGAAATAAGCCGGAACCACCCGTCAGAATAACGACGTCTTTTCTTGAGAAAATAGCCTCGAGCGTTTGCAGGCATTCCCGTTCAAAATCGCCAACACTGAAGTAATCCTGTATGGAATGTGAATCAATGAAATGATGCCGGATTCCCTGCATTTCTTCCGCCGTGGGCTTAGCCGTTCCGATGCTTAATTCTTTGTAAAACTGCCGCGAATCCGCCGACACAATTTCGGTATTTAACTCCTGAGCCAGCTTTACACAAAGCTCCGTTTTACCCACTGCCGTAGGCCCGGCAATCACGATTACTACTTTCATTGATCAATCTTCCTTACTTTTTTACCTGGTGTTTCCAACGCCATAAGGCCCGACTAGCCGTGGAGCGATACGGTCGCCAGGACTCAGCAATTTCAATCATTCGTTTGCGAAGATTCCGATCTTTCTCCAAACCATACGCCAGCATCATGGCCTGCTGAACGCCCAGATCATCAACGGGAAAAACATCGGGGCGTTGCAGGGTAAAGATTAGAATCATCTCCACCGTCCAGCGACCTACACCTTTAATCTGACTTAGGTAATCGACGATGGCGTCATCATCCATCTCGTCCCAGTTTTTTGTTTCCAGATTTTCAGCTAACCAGAACTCGGCGACGTTTTGCATGTATTGAGCTTTACCCCGGGATAACCCCACGTCCCGTAATTCTTCAGTTTCCAAAGCCAGTAACTGCCTGGGATGTGGATATTCTCCGGGAAATAATTTAAGAAAACGATTAAAAATCACGACGGCTACCTGCGTGGAAAGCTGCTGAGAAACAATCGAGTTCAACAGGTCGTAATATACATCTCCCGAACTTTGCGGTTCGGATAAAGAAACGGAGGCGATAATGTTAGCCATTTTCGCTTCACTATGGGCCAGATGGATTAGTGCCTCCCGCATCGGTTTAGTTTTCAGTTTTGCGATTCCGCTGCCAGCCTTTCGTTGGCAGCAACCACTTTCTTATCTCCCTACCTATTACTCCCCCGGGTTAATACCCGGGGCTATTCATATTCAACCCCGCTGGGGTTACGAGCTCTACATTAAAAGCTCTTTTAGATTTACAATTCCGCTGCCAGCGTGGCCCGGCCAGCCTTTTCACTGGCAGCAAGCACTCTCTCCTCTTCCTACCTATGCTGCCAGGGTCCCCGGGTTGACACCCGGGGCTATTCGGATTGAACCCCGCTGGGGTTATAAGCTCTGCATCAAAAGCTCTTTTGATGTGTCATTACACACCGCTAAACTAGTGATCACCCGTTCACCACCTTATTTTTCCCCAGTATAGTTTCCAGCAATAAACCCATGGCTACTACAGCCACGCAGCCGATTACATTGAGCCAGAGGAAAGCCGTTAAGTTTAATAACCAGCAAACCACTACCCCGATCTCTGCCATAACTGCCGCCCAGAAAGTTGCTTTGGCTCCAATCTGTTTAAAATAAAAAGCAACCACAAAAACCCCTAAAACGGTTCCGTAAAATAAGGAACCCAAAATGTTAACGGCCTCTAGTAAACTTCCTACCCGACTGGCGTACATGGCTACTGCAATGCTTAATACTCCCCACACAGCCGTACTAATTTTAGAGACCTTTACATAATGAGATTCCGAAGCCTGCGTTACCCACATGCGTCGGTAGATGTCCACTACAAAACTGGAAGTCAGCGAGTTAATCGCCGAGGCGATGGAGCCCATGGAAGCAATAAAGATGATAGCGATCAATAAACCGACTACCCCCTTAGGTAAGTATTTTACGACAAAAGTCAGGAAGATGTAATTGGTGTCGTTGGCGTCGCCACCCTTTTCTCGGACGAGTTTCTGCGTTTTCTCGCGTAGTTCGGTGCTTTGCTTGGTTAAGTTCAGTACCTGCTTTTGAAGCAGATTTACCTGAGCTGCATCCTTTTTCTCAAGAGCTTGTTGTAACTGCGTGACGGCCTGTTTTTTCTCCGTAAAAATCTGCGTATTTTTTTTCTGCAAAACCTGATAATCAACCGTATTTTCGATCTTACTCAATGCCGTTTCATTAAATACCAAAGGAGCTTGATGAAACTGGTAGAAGACAAAAACGAGTGCTCCGACCAACAAGATCAAAAACTGCATGGGAATCTTGATAATCCCATTCATTAATAAACCTAACCGACTTTGGCTAATGGTTTCGCCCCCCAGATAACGTCCCACCTGCGACTGATCCGTACCGAAATAACTTAATTGCAGGAAAAAACCACCGATTACACCCGACCAGACATTGTAGCGATCATTCAGGTCAAATTCCCAGTTGATGGTCTGGAGTTTATTCATCTTTCCGGCCACTTCCAGCGTATCCACAAAACCCATATTTTCGGGTAGTAACCGTACGACCAGACAGCCCGCCAGAAACATGCCGCCCAATACGATGAACATCTGCTGCACGTGCGTATAACTCACCGCCTGACTTCCACCTACTACGGTGTAAATCAATAAAATACCGCCCATCGCTATATTCGTCCAGACGATATCCCAACCGAAAATGGTCGAAAGAATAATACTGGGAGCATAGATACTGATGCCCGTTGAAAGCCAGCGTGGCACCAAAAAGAGAATTGCCGTTAGGGTTCGGGTACGAAGGTCAAAACGGGTTTCCAGGTATTCGTAAGCCGTATAGACATTGAGGCGGTGAAAGATGGGAATGAAGGTAATAGAAATGACCACCATCGCCAATGGCAACCCAAAGTAAAACTGCACAAACCGCATCCCGTCGGTATAGGCCTGCCCCGGTCCCGAAAGAAAGGTAACCGCGGAGGCCTGCGTAGCCATAACGCTCAGGCACACCTGCCACCAGGGTAACGTATGACCACCCGTCAGGTAGGATTCGAGGTTCTGTTCCCGCCGACTGCGATAAATTCCGTAACCCACAATAAAGGTTAACGTAACGGCCAGAACGATCCAGTCGAGTAAAGACATTCCAGAGTATTTAAATTTTAGGGTTAAAAAGTGTGGACGAAAGAATAGTCGGTACTTACGAAAAGGCTTCCGTAAACCACCAGAACAGCATAATCATCAAAATTAGATTGGCAATCACCAACCCATACAACTGTCGCCAGGAGCGGACAAAGGGGGGTAAGCCTTCCTTTTCTTCTTCCATTATTGTTTCGCTATGCAATCTTCTACGCAAACTGCCCATTTTCGATCAGTTGAGCAAGTAATAGTTCATTTCTCCATCGAAAAACGTCTAAACCTATTCAATCGTGACAGGGATATCCCTATTCTGTGCATTTTTTGCAAAGACCTAGAGGCTTTTTAAGATGATGTTTTGAGTAAAACAGGGAGCCATAAGTATGTTTTTCCTTCATTCAAGACCCGTTCTACGCCGTGGTTGGTGTCTCACCAAACACTATTTGCGTATAAATGGCTGGTGAGACACTAGCCATGGCGGGAGGACTAATTACAAAAGCCGCCTTTTACCCAGACGCTATAAAGTCGCATCTCTACCCCAAAAACGTTTTTATCCTATTTTGGATTTGGATTGCAAATCAGGCGTGACCGAAACCTACTATTTAGGTTTTCCCACCTTGTTCGATAATACCCTGGAAGATGAAGAACGTTAGTCTGCATTTGTAACGCTTAGCGTCGCGGACGAATAGTGAGGGACTTCAGACCTATCATCCAGAACAAAGAAGCTTATATGCCTTTCTAGCTAACCTTCAATCATGCAATGGTTACTCTAATCCTCAGCTCAGGCTCTTCCCCTTAATTTATAAAATTATTTATTAATAACCAAATAAGCAATATTACTTAAAAATGTCATAACATTATAGCGATTCACGAATACCCAAATTTTAAACATTATGAACCTTTTATTTTTACGTTTATGGATGCTGTGTTTATGCATTCTTCCTGGTGCATTATTTGCTCAACAAATTCGCGGCAGAGTACTGGATTCTAAAGGAAATGCCATTGTTGGAGCAACTGTTCAGATTAATTCAACCAACAACGGAGCGAATGCGTCGGGTACTGGAGAGTATCTGTTGAAAGTACAGCCCGGTTCTTATCAGATAACTGCTCGGGCCGTAGGTTATGAGAGTCTGGTTAAAACCGCCGAGGTGAAGGGAAATCAAACGCTTGAGCTGGATTTTGTCCTCAACGAATCTTCCGTTAGCCTGAATGATATTGTAGTGCTGGGTTCCCGCTCTTCGCAGGCCCGTACCAGCACCGATACACCCGTTCCGGTGGACGTCATTGGAGCCAAGGAAATGAAGCTGGTGGCTCAGACCGATCTTACGCAGATCATGAACTACGTAGCTCCGTCGTTTAGCTCCAACCGTCAGACCGTTTCGGATGGTACCGATCACATTGATCCCGCTTCGCTACGGGGTCTTGGGCCAGATCAGGTATTAGTACTCGTGAATGGAAAACGTCGCCACACCACTGCTCTGGTCAATATCAATGGAACCTTTGGTCGTGGAACTGTAGGAACGGATTTAAATGCCATTCCAGTATCGGCCATTGAGCGAATTGAAGTATTACGCGATGGAGCTGCAGCCCAATACGGTTCTGACGCCATTGCCGGCGTTATTAACCTGGTTTTGAAAAAAGAAACGCCCTGGAATGCCAATCTCATGTACGGTCAAAGTCTGACGAATACCTTAGGCAAGAGTTATTCAGACGGAAAAACGGTACAGTTCGATCTTTCGAAAGGCTTTAATCTGAATAACAAAGGCTTCGTAAACATCGCCGCTCAGTATCAGGATCGGGGAGCTACCAATCGCGGTGGACTCGATACCCGACCCTTATTATACTCTTCGGTATGGCCTTCTTCGGCGACTACGGTAGAAGCTCGTCAAACTCTGAAAGCAGCCGACGATGCCAAGGCTCAGGCCGCCGGACTGGATCGCAATAACATGCGGGTGGGTAATGCTGCCGTGAAAAATTTTGGCGTAATGGCTAATGCTGAGTATAAACTCGGAACTAACGTTACGCTTTACGGTCAGGCGGGTTACACTAATAAAGAAGGAAATGCCGCTGGTTTTTATCGCCTGCCTTCTCAATCTACTCAAATTGACCTGTCAATTTATCCGAACGGTTTCCTGCCGCAGATTAATACTTCTGTACATGACCTCTCAGGCGGACTTGGCCTGAAAGGAATGTTGGGAAAATGGAACTGGGATTTAAGTAATACCTACGGAGAAAACAGCATCAAATTTAATATCTCCAATACGCTGAATGCTTCGCTTCCAGTCGGCACCAGCCCTACTGAGTTTTACGCGGGTAAACTGAAATATGGCCAGAATGTAGTGAACCTGGACGTTAGCAGACGGCATGAATTCTCAGGGGTATTTTCAGCTCTGAACACGGCTTTTGGCACGGAGTTCCGCACCAGCCGGTATGAAATTGGAGCAGGTGAAGAAAAATCCTGGTCCTTTGGTATTCCTTCCGAGAATATTCCTGGCCGAATGATTGGCTCCTCTTCTACCGCCGCGGGTGCTCAGGTATTTCCCGGTTATAAACCCGCTAATGCCCTGGTAAAAACCCGAACTAACGTTGGTATTTACGCTGATTTTGAGGGCGAGTTCAAAGAGCGTTTATTACTGGGAGCGGCCTTACGTTATGAAAACTACTCGGACTTTGGTAGCAACCTTTCTTACAAAGCCACGGGTCGTCTGAATCTGTTCCAGGGGCTGGCTTTACGGGGGGCCGTATCCACGGGGTTCCGGGCTCCTTCGTTGCACCAGATTTATTTTAATAACGAATCCACCCAGTTTGTAAACAGCGTAGCCCGGCAGGTATTGACAGTCAATAACGAAAGTCCCGTGGTAAGTCAGTTTGGCGTAGGTAGACTCAAACCTGAAATCTCCCAAAACTACAGCCTGGGTTTAACGGGTAAATTTGGTAGCTTCAGCATGACCATTGATGCCTACCAGATTAACATCAAAGACCGGATCGTTTTCTCCAGCCAGTTTGCCCGTGAGTCGGGTACTACTGGAACGGTTAATACGATTCTGAATACGGTTGACCCGAATCAAACCATCAACTCTGTTCAGTTTTTCACGAATGCCATTGATACCCGCACGAAGGGTCTGGACATTGTGCTGAGTGATCGTATCAAAGTCGGTGCGAATACATTGAACCTAACTGTTTCAGGAAACTTCAACGAAACCAAAGTAACCCGCATTCAGGGTTCTTCGGTGATTGAAGCCGATCCTTCTCTGAAAACCCGTTTATTCAGCCGCGAAGAGCAGTCCCGCTTTGAGTCTTCGGTACCCAAAAGCAAGATCAATCTGAGTGCTAACTATCAGGTAAAAGCCTGGAATTTCTTTTTGCGGACGGTACGCTTCGGTGAGGTAACGTATCGAAGTGCTACCATTCCTGGTACGACTGTAGCAGGCGTTCCCTACCCCGCTGACAATGACCAGACTTTCTCGCCCAAATGGGTAACGGATGTAACGGCCAGTTATGCTTTCAACAAGCACGTAACCCTGACATTGGGAGCAAACAATCTGTTCGATGTGTATCCCGATAAGGCGTACATCAATGCTCGTAACAACCAGTTCAATTACGCCACAGACGCAACTCAAAGTTATACGACGGCACTGGATAATACCTCTAACGGTCGATTCCTCTACAGCCGGGCCGTGTCGCAGTTTGGTTTCAATGGCCGCTTTGTCTTTGCTAAAGTGGGGGTAACGTTCTAAGAACCGTCCCTTAGTAATCTATTCCGTCAGATAACGCCAGCTTAATTAAACAAAAACCGGAGCGTAAGTGTAAAACTTATGCTCCGGTTTTTATTTAATTCCTGCTCTGGGAATACTAAATATCCAGCGGTAATGATATGGTGGGTGGCGTTTTGGTATCCCCGGCAACCCCTCTCAGGATAATGGTATAAAAACGTCCGGCATAAGGTTGAATCCGATCTGCGGAGGCCGATGTTAAGGTAACTGAGCCATTTTTAGCCGTAATGGTCTGAGCTGCCGAATTGAACGCGACGGGATCAATGGCAATGAAGTTAGTAATGCTTTTATAGGCAGATACCGTGGTAATCACCTTGCCATTGATTGCCACTTCATAGCCCCCAGCAGGACTGTTCACTACCAAATTAGCAACTCGCACGTATGCTTTTCCAGCATCAGCCACGGTTCGGTTATCTTCCACACTAATTACTTCGTAGGCCGAGGCATTTCCAGCGGCAAAGACGGAGTAATACTTCCCATCTTCCAGCGTTAGGTTAGCTCCCCATAAAGCCGCTTCCTCAGCCGTTGTCATTTTCGCCGCATTGATTTTCAACGTGGCCGTTCCAGGTTCTACCGCTGCATAATTCCGAACCGGAAACGCAGAAAAATAGGTAACCGCCGCAGGTAGCGGATCGGGCGTGGTGGGCACGGTGTTTACTCCTGAAAAAGCCTTGTTATTAAGGTACAGAGCCAGTCCAGGAGCATCGGGGGCGGCGTGATAAAACCTCAGCCGGGCTCCGGTAGCGGGCTTTAGGCTTGCCAGAGGATCGCTTTCGTTACCACAGGCCACGACGGCAGCAGCCAGTAGTACAGTGATGAATGATTTGACTATTGATTTCATTGAATAGCTGTTCAGATGCCTGCCCAGGATTTTATGAAGAAAACCCTGAGCATTCGGCATGGTTAAGGATTAACAAACCAGGTTTCGTACGTATGGTAGTCCAGGTTATTCCCGCCGTATTTGTCCAGGGAAGCTCGGTTCCATACATATTCGGAGTTATACCGGGGACGAACCCGATAGGCCAGTTTTCCATTGTTGTCGGGGAACAGACGCTCAGGTGCAGGAGGGGTAAATCCGGGATATACCTCTGAACTGTACTTGTACCGACGCATATCAACCCAGGTTTCGATTACCCCGTGTCCGTATAAAGCCAGGTATTTCTGCATCATGATGTCACTTAACTTCAAACTCGCCGCCGCTTTCGGCACGGCATTGCTGGCCAGATAGGTCTCCCGGTTGGCAGCCGTTACGCCCGCAAAATCCATGGCTGCCGCTACTCCTTTTTTATAGGCATCATAGGCAACCGACTTGTCTCCTTTCTTAAAGGCAGCCTCTGCTTTCATGAACTGCACTTCACTGTAAGTCATCAAAGGGAACCCGGCCAGATCCGTGAAAATATACTTGCCGGGGGTACTGCTGGTAACCTGATTAGACACCACTCCCCATAAAGTCGGAATGCGGGCCTCATTGCCATTGATATTATTAGGATCGCCATAAGTTACCGTCACCCCCCGGTATTTTCCATCGGGCGAAGGAGAAGCCAGAATGTTTAGGCGAGGATCAGCCGCTCCAAGTAAGCTACCATCCAGCATTTTAATCAACCAGTCGGTCTGGCGGTAACTACCGAAGTTACTCCGGGTAGGCCCCATAAAACTCAGCGTTGCCGTATTACCCGCCGCATAAGGAACAACGAAGTTATCAGCATTGGAGGCCAGCGATTTATCACAGTACTCAATGACCTTATCGGCATTAAAGGTGCTCTTATTACTTTGGTGGAGCATGTTACGGGCCAGAACAGCATAGGTAAATTTAACCCACTTGCTTTTGTCACCCTTATAGGCCTGATCGGCTCCGTTCCGATTTAATACGGCAGCTCCCTGCACACCATCCGTGCGATTGAACGTCTCCAGAGCTTCGTTAGCCAGCTTGGCTACGTATTCGTAGACTTCCGGCTGCGTGTCGTAATCAAAGACGTAACGATTAGGTTCGAAAGCCTGCTTCAGAACGATTTCTCCGTGATAGTCCGTTGTGGTTTGCCAGCTCCAGGCAAACAGAGCTTTCGCCGCTCCCACAAATTCCCATTGCTGATTGGCCGTCGCCTGATTAATCAGTAAGTTGACGTTAGGACCCAGGTTCCAATAATTTACCCGCCAGATTAACCCAGCGTTGTCGGAACCCGCCTGGTAACCGTGACGATCCCAGGTATCGTTGGCCGCAGCATCGCCCCAGCTTTGAATGTATTTTCCGATGAACCGGCAATCGAACTGTTCCCCCAGCACCGTTTGCTGAATCATAGGAGGCAGCAGGGCACTGGGATCCGCTACCTGAGGGTTAGCGGGATCGACGTTAATGTCAAGGTATTTATTACAGTTGCTTAAGCCCATGCTTAAAGCAAGCAGTACGAGTGTTGATTTCAGTTTTCGCATAACGTAATAATGCTTGTCAGGTTTCGAAACTAGAAGCCCAGTGAAACGCCAAAGGATAATCCACGGGGCATGGAGATGGTACCGAAGTCAAAACCGCCGGCTCCTACCCCACCCGAAGCAGCCGAAGCTCCGTTCACATTAGGATCGGCTCCGGTATAGTTGGTCAGCAGAAACAGGTCCGTTCCGTTCACAAAGACACTGGCCGAACGAACCAGTTTGCTGCGAGTCAGCCACCCGGAAGGCACCTGATAACGAAGCGTGACATCTCTTAACCGAACCCAGTTAATATCTTTCTCCACAAATTCTGACTCAGGAATGGAAGAGAAGTAATCGGCAGAACGTGCTACCGGGTTGATCTGAATCGTATTTACCGTTGGGTTCTCCGAATCTTCCTTTCCATCACGCAGTACGCCTTTAAACACCACTGGATTTTCGCGATTCAGCGTTTTCAGGCTCAAACCATTTCTCCACAAGTACATTTCGGTACCGTTAAATACGTCTCCACCTTTCCGAATGTCCAATAAGAAAGAAAGCGTCAGGTTTTTGTACGTAAATGAGTTCAGGAAACCCAGCGTAAAGTCAGGGTTCCGATCCCCAATGGGCAGGAAGTTGGCATTCGTCAGCGGTAATCCAGTGGCTGGGTTAATCAGGACTTCCCCCTTGTTATTACGCTGATAGGAATACCCACCAATAGCCGTTGCTGAGCCCATACCCCGTTGGTAATAGTTCCAGTTTAAGCCCCGATACGCCGCCACTGATGAAGGAAAGAACGTCTCCAGATTATTGACAAATGCACTGGCCCGGGCATTTCCATAAGGCCAGGCGTCGGAGTTATAATACTCCGGTACATCGGCAGGCAGACTGGATACACTTGTATTGAGTCTGGTAAAGTTTAACGTCACGTTCCAACGGAAATCCTGGTTCTTGATGGGTGTTCCATTGAGCTGTATTTCTACCCCACGGTTTTTGAAGGTACCGCCATTAATCAATCCGAAAATAAACCCAGTCCCGTAACTCAGTCGTTGGTGAACAATCTGCTGGGAAAGTGTTTTTTCGTAATAAGCTACGTCAATTCCCAACCGATCATTAAAGAACTTCAGTTCTGTACCCAACTCGAAGCTTTTTCCTCTTTCTGCTTTCAGGTTAGGGTTACCGCCGTAAAAGTCATAGCCGAAACCTCCACCATTGGTGGTTTGAAGCACGAGTTTAGGTAATACGTAATACGGCGGTGGGGGTTACCCGTTTGCCCGTAGGCTAACCGCACTTTACCCGCATTAAGAATACCCGTGTTCCCCTTCAAACCCGGCATATCTGTGAATACGTAGGACAAGCTAGCCGAGGGATAAAAGAAGCTGCGATTCGAAACAGGTAACGTAGAAGCCCAGTCATTCCGGCCCGTCAGCGTCAGGTATAACCACTCGTCATAATTCATGGTTAAGCTGGCAAAGGCACTTACCGTCCGCTGTTGTAATCGCCGGAATTTGTTACGCTGCGTCGTTGGGTCCGTGTTGTTGACAGAATTAAATTCTGGAAGGTATAACTTCTGTCCATACGTCACACTCGTGCTGTAATCCCGGTCATCAATGGCCGTTCCCAGAATCAGGTTGGTACCCAGTCGACCTACTTTCTTTTGAATCGTCGCCAGAAAGTTTCCGTTTAACAGTCGGCTGGTTTCTACCAGATCTTCGATGGAACCCTGCGAAGCATATCCCCCCGGCGTACCCGCTCCATTACCTGACTGCCAGGATTCGGGATGCAGGAAAAGGTTACTACGAGTGGTATAAATATCGCCCCCTACACGGCCCGTAAGCGATAACCAATCCGTAGCCTTATAATCCGCTTGCAGGTTAATCCGACTCTGATTCGTTAAATCCTGAAAGTTATTCTTGTTAACTGTGAAGTAAGGATTGTCCGCTTCGCCCAGGTTAATCGCTCCCAGAATGGTCCGGCGAGAACCGTCGGAATTCAGATACACGCTGGCATCGTCATTCGTCGGCCAAGTGAGCAATCCAATCACGAAACCACTGTTGTTGCGTAAAGCTTTTTTCGTGTTAACATTAATGTAGGTAAACGACGGCTGTATGCTCAGTTTGGGCGTTAACTGAATGCGGGAAGCCAGCTTGATGTTGAAGTTTTTCATCCCCGTGTTAGGAACTACTCCATCACTACCAATGAATTGACTCGACAGGTTATAAGTAGCCGTCTCCGAACCACCCGAGATGGAAACATTATGCGTTTGGGTCAGCCCCGTCTGGAAGAAATTACGGGCGTTGTCAAAAAACGTAGTTCCCTCAGCATACTTAGGTCCAAAGTAGGATACGGCGTTAGGATCAGAAAAGCCCTGCGTTCCGCGACCATATACTTTCTGCACCTCGGGAAAGCGATTCACATTCAGAAAGCGGAAATTATTGCTATAGCTTACCTGTCCACGGCCTTTCACCCCTCTCTTAGTCGTAATCACGATGGCTCCCGCCGCCGCATCGATACCGTACAGAGCCGCCGCCTCGGGACCTTTGAGTACCGTAATCGACTCAATATCATTAAAGTTAATATTAGCCGCCTTGTTCATGTAATCCACATCACGGTTCGCCCGGTCTGAATACAGCACCCCTCCTGACGTAGTCCGGTTGTCAATGGGTAGACCATCGACCACGAATAAGGGCTGGTTGTTGCCGCCAATCGAAGTAGCCCCGCGAAGCTGAATACTCGTGGAAGAACCCGGCATTCCCGAAGTAGTCGTCACATTCAAACCCGCCACCCGGCCCTGCAAAGAAACCAGGTAGTTGTCCCGTTGGGCATTTACGAGTTCGGTTCCTTTAATTTCCCCGATGGAATAACCCAGAGCCCGCTTTTCCTGCTTAATCCCCAAAGCCGTCACCACGACCTCGTTCAATTGGGCATCCGTACTGGTCATGATTACGTCCAGCGTGGTCTGATTGGAAAGCGTGATTTCCTGCGTTTTCATACCTACCATCGTGAAAACGAGCGTTTGGCCCTGGCTTGCCGTGATGCGATACACCCCATCGGCATTTCCCGAAACGCCTTTGGTGGTGCCTTTCACCTGCACAGAAACGCCGGGCAAAGGCGAACCTGATTCATCACTTACTCTTCCACTTACGGTGCGATCCTGAGCCCAGGCCATTGGGCCTGCCCCCAGAACGCTCACCAGCAAGAGTAACCGAAAAGTCTGTAGAAGTGTGTGTAGCATAAAGAAGCTGTTGATTGAGATAATAAAGGGAGACAAGAAGTGCGTTTTTATGCACGAAAATAAATCAAACTTAATAAAAACATATAAAACTGCATTTTACTGCAAAAAAGAAAATAATCGACCCATATGGATCATTCGACCATACATAATTAGCTAAATATCAAATAAACAGCAATAATGTTTATAAATATATTTATTGCACTTCACTTTATTTAGTGTTATATTTAATAGGAGTTACTCTCTATTTTTTAGTTTTTACGACAAATAACCGCACAAAACAGCATTAGCACGTTTTCAATCAATAGCACCATGTCCTCTATTACTAATGCTATGCTGAAAGCAGAAAGACATTCGTTTATTCTGCACCAGCTTAATATTTATAACCGGATTTTATCTTCTGATTTAAGTCAGAAGCTCAACGTATCGGAAGACACCATCCGCCGGGATTTGAACGAACTCGCCGACAGTGGGCAGCTTATTAAAGTTCACGGGGGAGCTCTCTCCCGCTCGTACGGACACATCGCCACCCGAAGCGAGGTATATGCCACCAATCAGAAAGACATTATTGCTCAGAAAACCCTAAGCCTGATCCGGGAAGGTATGTTTCTGCTGCTGGGAGGAGGTACTACCGTGCGGTCTCTGGTTCGGATGATTCCGTCGCATCTACGCCTGACGATTTTTACCATCAGCCCCGTGATAGCTCTGGAATTGATTGAAAACCCTAACCTTGAGGTATACCTGCTGGGGGGACGAGTGACCGCCGAGAATCAGATTTGCTCGGGCGGGGAAGTCATTCACCGCCTGAGTGAAATTCGGGTAGATTTATTGATTCTGGGGACTACTGGCATTGATGCCGTTCAGGGCCTCACGGAAAGTGACATGGAAGTAGTGCAGGTGAAAAAAGCCATGATGAAATCGGCAGATCAGGTTGCTATTCTTACCATTTCTGAAAAACTGGGAACCTCTCACCGGATGAAGCTCTGTGATCTTGGTTCCATCCAGACGCTCATTACCGAACTTGAGCCTCAGGACGCCTCACTACAGATGTACGCAAAAGCGGGCCTGACCTTACTTTAAGGGAGGACTTGCGTTTAGTTCTTTACGCTACCAGCTAATTCTCTAATTTTGCGGTTATGGTAAAAATTGCTCCGATCACCGAAAGTCTGCCTGCTTTTCTGGCCGCTCATTCTTTTTCTCAGATAGCCGTTGTAGTAGATGAACACACAAAGGCTCATTGTTATCCGCTGATTCAGTCGCTGCTTCCGGCTCATACACTCATCGAGATTACATCCGGTGAGAGCGAGAAAACGCTTGACTCGGCCAGTCTGATCTGGGAAAAATTAACCGAAGCTGCTTTTGATCGTCATGGGTTGGTCATTAATCTGGGCGGTGGGGTAATCGGTGATATGGGTGGTTTTTGTGCCGCAACTTACAAACGTGGGCTTTATTTCATTCAAATTCCTACTACGCTTCTTTCGCAGGTGGATGCCAGCGTAGGCGGCAAACTTGGTATTGATTTTCACGGCCTAAAGAATCACATCGGCGTTTTCCGGGTACCCGACGCCGTTTTAATCGACGCGGTTTTTCTGAAAACCCTGCCCTGGCGTGAGCTTCGCTCAGGTTACGCCGAAGTGATTAAACATTGCCTGATTGCCGACGCCAGTAAGTGGGAAGAGATTCGACAGAAAAACTGGCAAGAACAGGACTGGACGGATTTGATTACGCATTCCGTAGCCATTAAAGAGAACGTTACCACGCAGGATCCTACCGAAAAAGGGCTTCGGAAAATCCTGAACTTCGGTCATACGCTCGGCCATGCCATCGAAACGTACTTTCTGGACGATTCCGATCAACGTCTGCTCCACGGCGAAGCATTGCAGTCGGAATGATCACGGAAGCTTACCTGAGTTATCAACGCGGCTGGTTGACAACGGAGGCATTTGAGACCATCACGCATTACCTGCTCGCCACGTACGGAAAAGCAGTAATCCCAGCCGACACCTACGACTCCATTATCGAACTGACGGCTCAGGACAAGAAAAACCGGGGTAAGGAAATTCGGTTTTCACTCCTGAAAGGCCTGGGTACCTGCGTCTTTGATATCCCCGTTTCGAGTGAAGAAATGCAACAGGCTCTGGCATTTTACACCAGCATTTCCTAATACAATCATCTATACGAGCCTTGGATCAAGGCTCGTATTTTGGCTCTCGCTCCATGAATGTTATCTCTTTCCTTCAACAAACGATCAACCTTGGCCCGGAAATAGAAGCCGATCTGACCCACATCATTGTGCGGGAACAGTTTCCTAAAAACCATATTTTGATCCGGCCCGGCCAATATTACCGCCGCTTGATGTTCGTAGAAGAAGGCCTCATTCGGGAGCATTACCTGAGTATGGCCGGAAAGGATACCACCTACCGTTTTCATACCGAAGGCAGTTTTGTTACTGCTGACGAAAGTTTCACCGATAACCAGCCGAGTCAATATACATTCGAGACGCTCGAAGATTCCGTGATCTGTTCGATTTCACATGCTGATTTCGAAAACATTCTTCGGCAGCACCCGGAGTTGGAGCAGTTACATATTCTGGTAATGCATCAACTCATTCGGGAAATGAAGGAGCGAATTACAGCTTTGCAATTTCAGACCGCTACCGAACGCTACGAATCACTCCTTAAAAGTCAACCTTCCATTTTTCAGCGAGTTAGCCTGGGACATATTGCTTCTTTTCTGGGGATTTCTCAGGAGACACTAAGCCGTATTCGGAGTAAGCGTTAGGTATCTCCAGCTTTCTCAAAGTTGCTTTTCTACTAACCCGCGAATGGGGATCTATTATTCGCTGCCAGTTTTTTCCGCTGGCAGCATTTCTATACTCCACCCTTTCCTAAAACCTTCCGGAGGGTTGATGCCAGCAGAAAAGCGGGTATCAGCATGTATTTTGACTTTTTCGAATTTCCCTCCCGTGGCTGGTGTCCTCACCAGCCATTAATAAGCCCAGGGGTTGGTGAGAACACCAACCACGGCGGAAGGCATCAGTATATATTTCCCTCCCGTGGCTGGTGTCTTCACCAGCCATTAATAAGCCCAGGGGTTGGTGAGGACACCAACCACGGCGGAAATACCTCTCTCCCCTGGCTGGTGTCCTCACCAGCCATTAATAAACCTAGGGGTTGGTGAGAATACCAACTAAGGCGGAGTGTCCTCACCAATCAGGGCGGATGATTCACCACGCTAAAGAACGGACTAGTTTTAAAACCGCCTCTTACCCAGACGCGATCAATCGCGTCTCTACAAAATAATTATCTTCCAGTGAAAAGCTGGTATCTCTAACTTCCCAAAAATTGCTTTTTGACTTTTGTCAAAGACTCTGGCCTTAACTTTTAGGACCTTTGCCTCACCAATCCAGAGTAAAAGCCATGAATAAGTTATCTCAATTAATGAATACGTCTGATCAACCGAAGCCTTCGCTGGTATTTATTACCGGCGAAGCTTCAATCGATCAGGCCATTGAGCGGATCATTCCTTTGATTAAACAAGGATATATCATCCGCGTATTTTACTTATCCAGTGATCTTTCTTCCCATTTTTCTAACCCAACATTAAAGGATTTAGAAAAAGACTTTATTACGCAGTTAAAAACCTATTACATTTCTATTGACTCCAGCCTTTACGACCCGGTGGTTGCCTTAGAAATGATTGAATCCTTTCTGAATAATTACGATAAAGAGCAACTATATTTCTTTTTATCCGATCAGGAAGAATGGAGTGATTGTATTCATCAACAATTGATTTTTTTAGGAGTAACTACCCGTCAAATTAACCTTCTGGAAATTGCCAGTTAATCAAATTATGAAAACGAAATATTATCCTGCCCTGCTCATGGGATTGGTATTAGCGAGTTGCCAGTCCAAGCCGTCCACCGAAAACGTGGTTACTACCGAATCTGCCGTACCCGTTATTACACAGGCAGCCTCCCTTTCTTCCAGCGAAAGCCAGCTATCGATCAGTGGTAATGTAGAAGGAAACCGAACCGTGAAACTTGGCTTTCTTGTGGCGGGGAAAGTCAATTACATCGCGGCGGCGGAAGGCCAAATGGTGTCTGCCGGAAAGGTATTAGCCAGCCTTGACCCCACAAGCTATAAGCTTGGCGTTGATGCGGCTAATGCCAGCGTCAGCCAGACTCAGGATGAATATAATCGACTCAAGCTCATGCATGATCGCAATAGTTTGAGCGATGCCGATTTCTCTAAAATCAGCAATGGCCTCAAGCAGGCGGAAGCTCAGGCGGGCTTACAAAAAAAGAATTTGTCTGATACAAAACTATACACTCCCTTCTCCGGCGTATTACTGAAAAAGAACACCGAAATCGGTGAAATTGTCGGATCAGGAATGCCCCTGTTTATCGTTTCGGATATTCAGAAAGTAAAGGTAAACGCGGCCGTTCCGGAATCTGAACTTCGGAATGTAAAAATCGGGCAGAAAGCTCAGGTTTATATTTCTGCTTTGGATAGTACATTCACCGGAAAAGTCATTGAAGTAGGTTCGGCGGCAGATGCTACCACGCGATCTTTTTCGGCTAAAATTGAGGTTAGTAATCCGAAGTTATTAATTCGTCCGGGAATGATTGCTGAGATAAAATTACCTTCCGCTAAAAAGTCGGAATTTCTAAGCTTACCTACTGAAGCCGTACTTCGGGATACTGATAATTCCTCGTACATCT
Organism: Siphonobacter sp. SORGH_AS_0500; assembly: GCF_002838835.1. Classification (GTDB taxonomy): domain Bacteria; phylum Bacteroidota; class Bacteroidia; order Cytophagales; family Spirosomataceae; genus Siphonobacter. The sequence goes on along the minus strand of NZ_NHPP01000016.1, from coordinate 86,620 downwards.
ACGTAGCCGATCCGCAGAAAAAACAAGCATTTAAACGTCGGGTTTCCATCGGTCGTTTACAGGATTCAACGATTGAGATTACCTCTGGTTTACAAAAAGGTGAACTGGTTATTACGGGCGGCCAGCAGAAATCCATGATGGTTCATCCGTAAGTTTTACGAATCCTTAATCTTAGGGTGTATAATCACAATCGTTGTTTTGTTTCATCTTCTTAAAAGACCGATTTAATACGATTGATCTGATCTTTTCAATCGGTCTCCTATAGTCATGAATTTTGTTAAATCATCGCTAAAATATTCGCAGGTCACCCTGACGGTGCTACTGATGGTCTTTGCCGTCGGCGTGCATTCCCTCCTGACCATGCCCCGGCGGGAAGACCCTAAAATTACCATTCGTACGGGTCTGGTGCTGGCCTATTATCCCGGAGCTAACTCAGCTCAGGTGGAAGATCAGGTCACTAAAAAACTAGAACAGTATCTTTTTCAATTTGAGGAAGTTAAAAAGTCAAAAACCTTTTCCACGACCCGTGACGGAGCCGTTGTCATTAACGTCGAACTGGAAGATAAGGTCAAAGACCCCGATATTTTCTGGAGTAAACTTCGCCACGAGTTACTGATTGCCAAAAGTCTATCCCTACCCGAAGGTGTACGCGGCCCGATTGTTAACTCTGATTTTGGAGATACAGAAGCCTTGGTCATTGGAATTGAATCGGATAAAGCTTCTTACAATGAACTGAAAAGCTACACGCAAAAAGTGGAAGATCAGATCCGAACGCTTCCAGCCGTTTCTAAAATTAAACGCATTGGCGAGCAGAAAGAGCAGATTCTCATCACCAGTAATTCGGAAAAACTGGCTCAATACGGCATTCCCTTTACGCAGGTCATGAACGTTCTGAAATCACAGAATGCCATTGGCCCTACGGGTAATGTAAAAACAGGCACCGCCGAAGTACCCCTTTACGCCAACGGTATTTATAATACGGAAAGTCAGATTGCCAGCCAGATCATCGGTACCTCCAAAACGGGTGAAGTGATTCGTCTGGGTGACGTCGCGACCATTACCCGCCAATATCAGGACCCCACCAGCACCACGACCGTGAATGGCCATAAAGCCCTGATGCTGGCCGTTGAAATGCACGAGGGAAATAACATTGTGAAGTTCGGCGATGAAGTGCAAGCTCAGTTGGAAGCCGTCCAGAAGTTATTACCATCCGAAGTAAAAATCACGACTATCGTTAACCAGCCGCATCTGGTCGATGAAAACGTGGGACACTTCATTCGGGAGTTTTTCCTGGCGATTGTTTCCGTCGTAATTGTGGTGATTTTGCTGTTACCCTTCCGCATTGCCACGGTGGCCGCCATGGCCATCCCCATGACGGTAGCCGTCACGTTTGCCTTATTACATGCCTTCGGAATCGAACTACATCAGGTATCACTGGCGGCTTTGATTGTGGTATTAGGAATGGTGGTGGATGATGCCATTGTTATTGCGGACAACTACGTAGAACTGCTAGACGAAGGCGTAGATCGCTGGACGGCAGCCTGGCGAAGTGCGAGTGATCTGGTCATCCCCGTATTGGCGGCCACAATTACCATTATTGCGTCCTTTATGCCCATGGTTATTCTGTCGGGTTCGGTGGGTGAATTCATTTTTGCTCTGCCCATTACCGTAGCTATTGCCCTGGCGGCCTCGTTTATTGTCGCCATGATTTTAACACCGCTGTTGTGTTATACCTTCATTAAAAAAGGCTTGCACGATCCTTCGGAGGCGAATAAGAAAAAACGTACTTCCTTACTCGACCGGATGCAAAATGGTTATAATCAGGCGATCGACTGGTGCATGCGTCACTCGGGTATTACCATTGTGGGAAGTTTGGTAACGGTTGCTCTGGCGGGGCTATTATTCACGCAGATTCGTCAGAAATTCTTCCCCGCTGCTGAACGTAACCAGTTTGTAGTAGAACTCTGGATGCCCACGGGAACCCAATTGGATAAGACCAAATCGGCGATTGAGAAGATTGAAAGTGTAATCAAAAAAGAGGATCGGGTGACGAGTTACGCGACCTTTACGGGCACGAGTGCTCCCCGGTTTTACTATAACTTCTCACCCGAGGTTCCTGTTACCAACTACGCTCAGATTCTGATTAATACCAAGGATATCCCAACCACGCAAAGTCTGGCAGCGGATCTTTCCAAACAGGTAGACGCTCTGGTTCCTGAAGGCCGCCCTCAGGTAAAACTCATGCAGCAGGGAACGGTTACGAAAGCTCCCATCGAGGTTCGGATTGTAGGCGATGATCTAAATACGCTGAAATCCATCGGTTTGCAGGTAGATAGTATCATTCGCAGCACGCCCGGCAGTGCCATGATTCGCACCGATTTCATGGAGGATTATTACGGCGTAAACATTAACCTGAAAGGCGAAGCCAGCCGACTCGGATTTACGACATCCAGTATTGCTCAAACGGTTTACGCGGGCTTTAACGGAGCTCCGGTAACGACGATGTACGAGGGAAATACCCCCGTTGATTTAGTAGTTCGGCTGGATGAAGCCAATCGTCGCAACTTCGATGATTTACAGAATACGTATCTGCCCTCGCCGGTAACGGGAGCCAGCGTTCCACTGCGTCAGATTGCAGACTTACAACCCGCCTGGCAAACGGGCCGCATCATGCACCGCAATGGGGTTCGAACACTAACGGTTCAGAGTGAAACGGCGAATAACCTTTTGCCTTCGGAGCTGCTGAAATCCGTTCGTCCGAAAATTGATAACCTGAAGTTACCCGCCGGGTATCGCATCGAGTACGGCGGTGAATTTGAAGGCCAGAAAGAAACCTTTAGTCAGATGGTGGTAGTCATGGCCATTAGTATTGTGCTGATTTTTCTGATTCTGCTATTCCAATTCCGCAATATCAAGGAAGCTCTGCTGGTGATGTTAACTATTCCGCTGAGTCTGTTCGGAGCGGTTCTGGGTCTATTCCTCACGCACAATAACTTCGGTTTTACGGCTTTCGTTGGGCTCATTAGCCTTTCGGGAATTGTGGTTCGGAACGCGATTATCCTCGTCGATCATACCAACGAATTACTCAAGCACGGCATGGACATTCCTACCGCCGCCGCCGAATCCGGGAAACGACGGTTACGCCCCATTTTCCTGACGGCAATGGCCGCAGCCATTGGGGTATTGCCCATGATTCTTTCGGGGTCACCGATGTGGAGTCCACTAGCCAGTGTGATTGCCGTGGGGGTAGTCTGGTCCATGATTATGGCCTTATTAACCGTGCCCGTTCTCTACGTCAAGATGATTAAACCGAAGGATAAAAAGTACATTCTAGAAGGAAATCACGCCTAATATTTCAACCCAACAGCCTGCCGAAGCAAAAAGGCATTCGGCAGGTTTTTCAAAGAAAACAAGACCTGAACGTCATGAAAAAGGTTCTTTTTTATAGTCTTCTGCTGATGAGTAGTTTTTACGCTCAGGCTCAGGAGGCCCTTACCCTGGATCAGGCCAAACGGATGGCCCTGCAAAGCAACCGTCTGGTAGGCATTCAAAGAGAGAAAGTTAAAGAAAACGAGTTAAAAGTGCTGGAAGCCAAAACCAAGAACAAACCCATGTTTCTGGCTTCGGGGACTTACCTTTTCAACGGAATCAAAAAAGACCTGGAACTTCCGATGGGAGCCTTCGGGCAGGTGGGCGGCACGTATCTTCCCCAGCAGAATATTCCGCTGTTCAAAGGCAAACATAACCTCTTACTGGGATCGGTAGCGGCCTATCAGCCCATTAGCCAATTGGGCAAAATCAAAGTAGGCGTTAAAGCCGCCGAAGCCGATGTCCGCATCGCAGAAACGCAGGTAAGCAAGGCCGAGCTGGAAGTATTACAAGGGGTTGAAAAGCTCTATTACGGAATGCTTATTGCCCAGAAACAACTCGACGAAGCCAACGCGAATGTGCAGTTAACGCAGGCTAAGTTATACGATGTTGAAAGTGCGTTACTGGCGGGCAAAACGGATGAAGTCTACAAGGTAGGTTTGCAGGCCGAGTTAGCGAACCAGCAACAAAAAGTCGTGCAGATTATGAACCAGATGGAAGATTACGCAGCCGATTTAAGAAATGTACTGGGTGTGCAGGACACCACCTCCTTTAAGCTGGCGGATGTACACGTGGAACCTGTTTCCATCCAAACGCTCGAAGCGTATCAGCAGGAAGCGAAAAATGCCAACCCGGACGTAAAACTGGCGAATCAGACGATTGAGAAAGTGAACTATGGGCTGGAAGCCGCCAAGAAGGATAAGTTACCCAACATTGGCGTAGTAGGCGGATATACGTATCAGAATGTGGTTTCTGATTTACCCAATAATAATTACTTTCTGGGCCTGAACCTCAGTTGGGATATTTATGATTTTGGCAAACGCAAATCGCAGGAGAATCAGCGACTTTCTCAGAAAAAACAGGCCGAAGAATACCTGGCGTATACACAAGAGGATGTAGCCGCAAAAATTGGTAAAGCGTATCGGAAAATCACGCAATCGCAGCGGTTAATCACAGTAGCCAATCAAGCGGTTACGTTACGCCGGGAAGAAGTACGGATGAAAACAAACGCCCGGGAGGCGGGATTAAAACTGGAGAAAGATTTACTGGAATCAAAAGTAAATCTGGCGAAAGCAGAACAGGATTTATACTCGGCTCAACTGGCGTATCGACTGGCCGTTGCAGAAATTAATACATTAACCGGAACGCGGTAACCTTCGCAGAAGAATACTTTATTAGCAAAAACGGCAGCAAAAAAGTTGTCGTTTTTTTATTGCCTAACAACAAGCAACGATGACCTAACAACGCTATTTCAAGGCATAAGCCTGAGCCGGATTTCCTTTTTCCAGCTTAATTCGTACGCCATCGATTTCGGAAGGAATTCGTTTTTCCCATTCCGCACCGAAACTTCTGACTCGGATGAGAATGTATTCTTTTTCGTTCTCCCGCCGAATCGAAACCCCCAGAAACTCCTGTTTGTCACAGAGTTGCCGGGAAAGTTCTTTTTTTATTTCACCTACCGTACTCATTTTCATAGCATTATCCGAATGTAACGTTCAAAGCTTTCAGGACTTGGGCAATCGGATTGGCGAAAGTCAGATTCCCGTCTCCGGCGAATAACAAACCAACCACTAATCCCGTTCCAGCCTGTAAAATAAGTGAACCGGAATCGCCTGGTTGTGAGAACGAACTACCGTTTTCACTTTCAATCTCCAGTTGGTCAATGAAATAAGCCTGTTTGTGCCCGAAACTTACGGGTAAATCCGTGGTTAACGAAACAATTTTTCCTTTCGTAAAACCCGTTGTTCGACCGTATTTCACGACTTCCATCCCATACGTAGGGACGGTAATGCCCGTAATGGCAGGCAAAGCCGGATTCGATGGAGGAAAGGTAGTGGAAATCAATGAATTATCCAAAGGTTCTGCCAAAGCTGCGTCTACTTCATTAGACCCCGAAAAGTCAATAGGTACAAATCGGGCCAGTTTAGCTACCTGATCTTTCGCTGTCCCGCCATCCCGACTGCCGGGTTGCCAGATTGCATCTCCCGGCGTGGCTTCATTTCCATTGGCAAAGACGTGGTTATTACTCAGCCAGAACGGTTTGCCTTCGTCATAAACCACCCCTCCCAGCGTACCCGCCGAAACCTGATTGTGGCCGATAGAAATACCGTAAGGCAAAGGCCGCTGACGGGTTTGAATAGGGCCGTTTAAAGCCCTGATGCGGTCAGTAGCTACGAGTCGCAAATCAGTCTCTTCTACCTCTAGCACCTGCATGAGAGCTTTTACTTCTTCTGCGGATAAAGGCTTTTGTAACAGAATCCGCATGTGGTAATCATCCAGTCCGTCCCGCCCAATACCGATCCCTGCAATGGCCGGTGGTTGCATCAGGTTATGACTCGTTTCTAAAACGGACTCCAGCCCAAAAGCTCTGATAATTTTATGTTGAGAGGCCAGTAATTGACCCGATAAAAGATTTTTCGCTTCAACTGCTTTCTGATAATCCATTACTCTGGGTTGAAATGGTTTGAGGTACTTACTTAATGGTTTGAGGAAGTTTGAGTAATGCGTTTGATAGAAAAGTTCGAGAGTTTGATTAAAGGTTTGACGTTTGATTGGACTTTGCTTGGCAAACGTTATCAAACTACATCAAACATAGTCTAATCAAACTCAGGTAAATGAAGCCCGGCTGCTTAATTTATCCGCTCGGATTAATTGCCCATCCGACTGAAACAGCATATAATTCAATTCCACCGAGGCATGATATTCAATCTCTGCATTCCACCAGAGTCGCTTGGTAATCTGATACGCTCCCTTCGAACTCACCTGCAAACGAAGGTGATAAGCCGAATGGTTCATTAGTAACTGGGACAACTGTTCCAGCGGTTGGATCATAAAGGCGTTTTCCCTGGTTCCCTCCTGCTTCAGTTGAACATGAGTGGTCTGGATTACCGTCAAAGCGGCCTGCAAGTCGTTCCATTCTTGGATAAGTTGTTGCAGGCGAAACTTTTTTTCATCCGTATCAGCCAGGTGTGCAGACGTTCCAGCAACCCCGGCACAGCCTCCGCTGCTTCTGCCGCCAATTGAAGCGATTGAGCTAACGAATGCCACTGTTCTACAAAAGGTGAAGTCACTCCGGTTTTATAGACGGGATATAACTTCGGATAATAAATTTCCAGCTTTAATCCGGCCCTTAAGGCTTCTTTTTGCAGTAATGCCACCGCGTCCTCTTCCGTTAGTAAGGAAGACTGACTGCGAATGTCTACCTCCTTTTTAAACAACTGCACCAGATCGGCGGCCGATTTGACAATTCCGCTGGCCAGAGCGGGTACAGCAATCAACCCAATTCCTACGTTTTGCGACTCAGCTAAGGGTTGGTTTTCCAGCCAGGCATTCGCCCGTCGGATGATTTGTTGGGTACGCTGAAAAACTTGTTCAGATGCTTTATGAAGTGATTGGATCTGATCCAGCAACAGGCGATAGTGATGAACAGCCCAGGCATCCTGCTCCTGATAAATAATGAGCTGTGACGACTGAAGATTTACCTGATCGCCGAGCCATTGCTGAATCAGGCTTCGCAGTTGCTGATTAACGGAATCCAGTATTTGCGGGAAAACGACCCCTTCACCGACGGTCAAGCCCCCACTAGGAAGGGTAACGGGCGTTGCCGGAGTTTCCGTCAGGCTAGTGAGGGATTTCAGTTTACCCACTTGAGCAGCTACTGTTTCTTCCAGTGCCAAGTCTCGCCGGGCCTGCCGAATGGCTCGTTCGCCTTCGGCCATTTGCTTTTCCGCTTCAATCTGTTCGGCTTTTGCTTTGGCTAAAGCGGCCTCCTTCTGAGCTTGCTTTAAAGGATCATCTCCGGCCTGTTCTGGATATGCCATGTACTACTAGAGGTTAAGGTTCGGTTGTTTTCCGGCTGTGTTTCCAAATTAGAACAAACCGCTGGCTCAATCAAACGATCCTCGCGTTTTATTCGGTCGAGCGACTAAAATCTACGGATAATAGCGGAGCTCAGACCTCCACTTCCTTCATTTTTCACAAAAGATTAACCTTCGGGTAACATTCATTTTTCTTCTTTTTTCTTGACTCAACCAAGAAATTATTGACTATTGAGAAGATTCAAAGGTCCATTTACCTTTCATCCCGATTAATCATCCGTTCATCCTCGATTTAGATAAAAAAGCCTTTTGCTTGCAACGCTGGCCGTTTCCATCGCATCATTGGTACGTAATTCAAACGAAAAGTAAGGCTTGAGTTAGTAAACGAATACTACCATTCATCACACTAGATAGCCACACATACTACTTTGTATTACATAGTACCTTTCAGTCCATTATCTTTGAATCATCAATCAGGGCAAAACACCCGAAATTGATAAAGCCATGAAATTCTAAAAACATAACACGAACCTTTTTGTCAAACCAGTATCAATCTATAAAAGCCATGAAAACTTCAATCAAATCCATCTTCGCTGCTGCTCTTGTTGCTCTTTCTTTCGTTAGCGTAAACGCTGCTTCTCTGGAAGATCCTAAAGAAACCGCTAAAGCCTCTTACGCCGTTAATGTCTTCAAAGGCAAAGAAGGTAAAGTGAACTTCCTGTTGGAAAAAGTTCAAGGTAAAAAACTGAATGTAACGCTCCGCAACGGTAAAGGTGAAATTCTCTTTAATGAAAATATTACGAAGAATGCAAAAGGTTACGCCCGTCGTTTTGACGTAGCCAGCCTGGCCGATGGGACTTACTCCATTGAAGTATCTGACGGAGAAACAAAACTGAAAAAAGACTTCGTCATCAGCACGGATCAACCTTCTCGTACGATTGCAGTAAACTAATTTTTTATGAACGAGTAAAACGTGGTAGGTATGCAGCTGTTCTCTCATGATAGTCCTGGGCCGTAAGGTCTGGGACTATTTTTTTGCTAGCATTGCCCGGGTTATCAACCGAGGATATCCGAATGTCACGCCCCAGTAACTACCACTTACGTATTATTGATTTTCGTTCGTCCGCGTTTTCTAATCTACACTCCCTGTCATTCAAAACGAAGCAAAGGATCTTCTCTCGTTCTCAGAAAAATTATCTTAAAAGAAACATAACCTCTCACCCGTAAGGTCTCTCACTTCGTTCGAGATGACCGACAGGGGTATACTGGTTCGGATTTATTCCGCTCTTTCGGATTTGCAATCCGAAAGCAAATCTGTCAGGGATTTATTATCCCGCAGTAACGTTAATCCCTTCATTACCTTAACCAGAACCGATCAATCGCGTCTCTGCAGTGGAGTTTGTCCGTGGCTTCAAAAGAAAACCATCTCCAAATAATCTTTTGTAAAAAGCAAAAACTGAAAATGGTAATACCGTAAACTATTCACCCGATCGGTTACCTTTGTAGCCCCGAAGCAATAAAACGAATCATGACTACAGCAACGGATCGATTAATTACGAAGTCCTCAGTTCCGACCGAAGCTCTCCGTGACCTTGCCACCCAACTCGAAGGCGAATTCTACTACGACGAAACCATGCGTACGCTTTACGCTACTGATGCTTCAGCGTACCGGGAATTTCCAACGGCGGTGGCCCTTCCTAAAACGCAGGAAGATCTAAAAATCCTTATCGCTTTTGCCCGTCAGCATCGCACTTCGCTCATTCCCCGTACCGCCGGAACCTCACTGGCGGGTCAGGTAGTTGGAGCAGGTATCGTGGTAGACGTTTCCAAATATTTTACTAAAATCCTGGAAATAAATCCACAGGAAGGTTGGGTGCGGGTGCAACCCGGCGTCGTTCGCGATGAACTGAACCTTTTTCTGAAACCCTACGGATTTTTATTCGGCCCCGAAACCTCTACGGCCAACCGGGCCATGATTGGAGGAATGGTAGGGAATAACTCCTGCGGTTCTAACTCCGTGGTTTACGGTTCCACGCGGGAGCACGTGATGGAAGTTAAAGCCCTTCTGGCCGACGGCTCGGAAGCTACCTTTGGTTCCCAGGCTTCTCAAAGTCCGTTCATTCAGTCTTTATTGAAGAAAAGTAATGCGGTTGAAGGCCTTTCCAATTCTCTGGAAGCGAACATTTACCGTCAGACTTTCGATATTCTTTCGAATCCAGATAATCAGCAGGAAATTCGGAAGAACTTTCCTAAACCCAGCATCGAACGCCGGAATACGGGTTATGCCCTGGATATGCTCCTGAATTGTGAGCCTTTCACGCCCGGCGGCATGGATTTCAACTTCTGTCAACTGATTGCAGGTTCGGAAGGAACGCTCTGTTTTCTAACGGAAATCAAACTGCATATTAACCCGCTACCTCCCAAAGAAGCCGGACTGGTTTGTGTGCACTTTCATTCGGTGGATGAAGCTCTGCGGGCGAACATCATCGCCATGCAGTACAATCCTTCGGCGAGTGAGCTGATTGATCACTACATTCTGGAGTGTACCAAGGAAAACATCGAACAGAGTAAAAACCGTTTCTTCGTACAGGGTGATCCGGGAGCAATTCTGGTCGTTGAATTCCGTCGGGAAACGCAGGAAGAAGTACTGGAAGTAGCCGCCCGAATGGAAGCGGAAATGAAGGCGGCCCATCTGGGTTACCACTTCCCTATCCTTTTTGGTGCGGATACCGGTAAAATCTGGACTTTGCGTAAAGCTGGATTAGGCTTGTTATCCAACCTGCCCGGCGACGAAAAAGCCGTAGCCGTGATTGAAGATACCACGGTGGATATTCATGATCTACCCGATTTTATTCGGGATTTCAATGAAATTCTGGCTCAGAATAACATGAGTGCCGTACACTATGCTCACGCAGGTTCGGGTGAGATTCACTTACGGCCCATCATTAACCTCAAAACGAAAGAGGGAAATCAGCAATTCCGCTTAATTGCCGAAGAGATTGCCCGGCTGGTAAAGAAATACGACGGTTCGCTTTCGGGTGAACACGGCGACGGTCGTCTGCGGGGCGAGTTTATTTCCTGGATGGTGGGTGATAAGAATTACGCTTTAATGAAAGAGGTAAAGCGTATGTGGGATCCAGAGAACATTTTCAATCCCGGCAAGGTCGTGGATACGCCTCCCATGGATACCTTCCTGCGGTACGAACCTGGTCAGGAAACACCGGAGTTCAAAACCTTTTTCCGGTATCAGAATCAGAATGTTTTGCAACATGCTGAGCAATGCAACGGCTCGGGTGATTGTCGCAAGACCGAGCTAAGCGGAGGTACCATGTGCCCTAGTTTCATGGCAACGCGAAACGAAAAGGAAACCACGCGGGCACGGGCCAATATTCTCCGGGAATTTCTGACCAACTCTACGCAAACCAATCGCTTCGCCCATGAGGAAATCAAGGAAGTACTGGATTTGTGTCTGCTTTGTAAAGGTTGCAAGGCTGAATGTCCTTCCAATGTGGACATGGCTAAGCTTAAAATGGAATTTCTGCAACATTACTATGAGGAGAAAGGTATTCCGCTGCGTTCCCGACTGGTAGCAAACTTTACCTCCCTTAATAAGCTGGCAAGTTTGGCTCCCTGGGCCTACAACGGCATTTTTGATACCCCTGCTCTTAGACGCATCGCTAACCGGATGGTAGGCTTCCATCCCGACCGGACGATGCCATTACTGGCCAAACAGACCTTTACCAACTGGTGGAACAAAGAAGGGAAATCGAAAAACTCGCAGGGCCGGAGCTTCTACTTGTTCGCGGACGAATTCACTAATTATAATGACGTTGAAGTAGGTAAGAAAGTCGTACAACTCTTTGAACGACTGGGTTATAACGTGATGCTTCCCGGCGAAAATATGCAATCGGGACGGCCTCAGTTATCGAAAGGATTACTGAAAATGGCCAAGGAAGTAGCCAACCGCAACGTTCGACTGCTTCGCACGCTTATTACCCAGGAAACGCCACTGGTGGGTGTTGAACCTTCTGCGATTCTTACCTTCCGGGATGAATATCCTGATCTGGTAAACGACGATCTGGTAAACGATGCCAAAGCCATTGCTTCTCACGTGTACACCTTTGAAGAGTTTCTGGCTCAGGAGCTGGACGCGAAACGCATCAAAGCCGACCAGTTCACAACCGAAAAACGACTCATTAAACTGCATGGGCACTGCCAGCAGAAAGCGATGAGTTCGCTCGTGCCGAGTAAGAAAATCCTGTCCTTACCGGCCAACTATGAAGTACAATTGATTCCTTCGGGTTGCTGTGGCATGGCAGGTAGTTTCGGTTACGAAGCCGAGCATTTTGACGTTTCGATGAAAATTGGCGAGCTGGTTTTATTTCCAACGATTCGAAAACAGCCCGAAGAAGTAATCATCGCCGCAGCCGGTACCAGTTGCCGCCACCAAATCCACGACGGAACGGGCCGCAAAGCCCTGCACCCAGCGGAAATTTTGTGGAATGCACTGAAAAAATAAAGTAATAAAGGCGGCTCTGAGAGCCGCCTTTATTGTTTGGAATTCCTATACCCAGATGGCTTTCGGATTGTAATTCAGAAAGAGCGATAAAAATTACCTCAGATCGCTTTCAATTTTATTGATCACCTCTTTGTTCGATTGGTCAAAATCAAACTCTTTCACAAATGCACACCTTTTCAAGCACTTTGATGGAAGCGGTATTTTCTACTCTAGCTCTTCCAATAATCGTTTTTAGTTTTAAAGTATTAAACCCATAGTGAATACAGGCCTTTGCACTTTCAGTAGCATATCCCTTATTCCAGTGCTCTTCAAAAAACCTGAAACCAATATTCGTTTCTCCTAAACTTCTATCATACTTAAGTCCCCACCAGCCTAGAAATGCATGGGTTGATTTGTGAATCACCGTCCATCTTCCAAAACCATTTATTTCATAGTTCTTGTAGTGTTCAAGAAATTCCTGAGCTTCCTCTATACTCGTGAATGCTGAATTTCCTGTATATTTTATGACGTTGGGGTTAAGGTTTCATCGATAAAAATTTACGGCATCGCTTGCATCCCATTCCCTCATTAGTAACCTATTGGTTTCTAAAATTATTTTCATGCTACATAAAATTGCCTAAGCTTTTACTATCAAGATAGTATCCTCCGCAGTCGCTCGGCTCTGCCGAGTGACCACCTAGTTGTAGGCCTCTGGCCGTCTTTCGCGAATAAATATAGGTGACCAAGTACTTACTTGTCCCAAAGGTCTTTTAATACCACCCGGCCAGAGACCTATAGCTATTTCGTTACTCGGCAAAGCCGATCAACTACAAGTAGATGTGTTTTTCTGTAATGTAGAGACGCGACTTCATCGCGTCTACTCGGGGAATAAAGATCCATTTCAATCGTAACAAAAGCAGCCTCTACCCAGACGCGATGAAGTCGCGTCTCTACCTAATCTATAGTTACTCAGCTCTGCCGAGTGTAAATACGAAGGTCTTGGATGCGAATGCATAGGGAGGATTTTACTAAAAATGTCAGAATTTAATATGCAAAAACCTTTCCCTCTAAATGACCAATTCGCATTACCCCATTCACAAAATAAGCTTAGCCTTTTGAACTAAAAACCATCAAATTTTGATATATATGTATATACATATATTTTAATCATGACCTTACGATCCATCCATAAAATCATTCATCCTCAGCCTCGACCCATGGGTCCGCTGACGATGCATCAGCCACTTCCAGCCGCGGGACTTGATCAGATCGATCCTTTTCTGTTATTGCACCACCACGGTCCGCAGGTATTTCCGGCTCATAACAATGGACTTCCTTTTTCGCCTCACCCTCACCGGGGTTTTGAAACGGTTACTTTCATTTACGAAGGCGATGTACAACACCGGGATAGCAGCGGCTTTGCCAGCACGATAAAAAAAGGGGGCGTTCAATGGATGACAACGGGAAGCGGACTGGTTCACGCCGAAGAATCCTCAGAGGAATTTCTCGAATCGGGTGGCCCTGTTGAGTTAATCCAGCTTTGGACGAATTTGCCCGCTCGTTATAAAATGGTGAAACCAAACTACACGGGTTTACAGGAAAAGGACATTCCCTTAGCCTCTGTTGATAAAGGCTCAGTAGCCGTTATTTCTGGAGAATGGAATGGCATAAAAGGCCCCATTCAACCGCTCATTGACCTTTCCCTTGCGAATGTAAGTCTGCAAACGGGTGGTTCTTTTACCCGAACTATTCCCGCCCAACAGAACATTTTGTTTTACCTACTCAATGGTTCAATCATCGTGAATGGACGGGAAGTCAATAACCGTTCTTTAGTACAATTCGCTAACGATGGTGATGAAATTACGGTGGAAGCCACCAGCGATTCCCGCATTCTGATTGGTTCTGCAGAGCCTTTAAACGAACCTGTTGTAGCACACGGGCCTTTTGTGATGAACACCTACGAAGAAATTCAACAGGCCATTAAGGATTATCAGTTGGGCAAAATGGGGGTTTTGTAATGAGGAGTTAACCATCTTTTGCTTTATTTCGCTTACTATTCAATAAAATAAAACGGTCCTGAAACTAAGTTTTCAGGACCGTTTTTCTATACCGATGTACATGACAACCCTCAACTAACTTTATACGCCTGTCTACCCAGCAATACCCATTTCCCTTTTTCCTTTATCCAGGTCAGTAATACCCCAATTTTCACCTGGCCTGCCTGACCTTTGTTGGCCGTTTCGCCAGTAAGAATATGCCTTACCAAGGCCGTATTACCCACAATCGTGATGGTTTGATCAGTCAGGGTAATGGACTTGAAAACAGAATTTCCATTCGTCAAATTATCAACAAACGCCGCCTTATCTTCCACGATACCGCTGGAATGTCCATAATTCAATTGGTCGTTGGTGATGGCGTTTAGTGCACGTTTATCCCCTTTGATCATCGCCGCTTTGAGTTGTTCTACGGCTTCGGCTACTGCTGTCTCGTCTTTCGACTGAGCCTGACTCGCAAAAGCGATCAGTACCAGACTCAGGTATAACACAATCGTTTTCTTCATCACAAAAGATATTTTATTTGTCGAGGTATGTTTAAACAAGGACGGTAATAAACGCCCGCTCCCCTTGTTTTCCTAGATCAGTCTCGTGCCGTTAGGAACTATACGTTCAGGTTGGGAAAGTACAATATTCCCCTGCTCATCCGCAAAACCGGTTACGAGCACTTCAGAGAAAAAGTTAGCAATCTGCCGAGGCGGGAAATTTGTCACCGCGATTACCTGTTTACCTACCAATTCTTCTTTCGTATACAGAGCTGTAATTTGAGCTGAAGAACGCTTCTCGCCAATTTCCGGGCCAAAATCAATGAGTAACTGGTAGGCAGGTTTGCGGGCTTTGGGAAAGTCTTCTACTTGAATTATAGTGCCCACTCTGATTTCCACGGCCTCAAATTCATTCCAGGTAATCATGGTGTAAAGAGATTAAGTAATGTTATAAAACGGGCTTGCGAAGAAAGCTACGTTTTTGCTATTCAACATAAAAAAAGGCTTTCCCTAGCGGAAAGGCCTCTTGTAGGAAATTAATGAATCCTCTAAAAATAAAGTCTCCGATCCGAGAAACCCGAATCGGAGAGCGGCGTCTATCCAACCCACGTTATACCCGATCTGCAGACGCAGCGAGATCGAGTGAGATTATTATGAATGCCCTGAGGGCGATCAATTCGAATTAATACCTAAATGAATAGTACAATTTGATTTCCTAATATCCTCCATCCTAGGCGATGGTGTATTCCGGTCTCAAGCTGTGTCATTTGTTCTGCAACATTACAAGTTTTTTCTCAATTTGCTACGCTTGTATCCTATTTTTTTTTGTAAAAATGTAAAATAACTGACCATGGAATAGTAGACAAAAGTACTTACCGAAAAAGTAGTGATTCATTTCAAAACCAAATGGTTCGACTCAAAACTAACAAAACTCAATAGATAATCTATGTAAAAACATACTTTAACGGAAAAATTATAAAACCCATGAATTAGATGATTGACAATTAAAACCCATTTTATACCGCCGTTTTAGCCTAATCCATATTTCTTTGCTGACGACTAGTATGTTCAAGCCCCCGGCTACTGTAATTTTGCAGCATGCTTATTCTTTCACTAGACACGTCAACGCAGGTTTGTTCGGTTGCTCTTCACCAGAACCGTGAATTACTAGGATGCTATGAACTCCTTACGGAAAAGACGCATTCGTCCATGCTCACGACCCTGCTGGACCATATCGTAACACAAGCCGGCTTTTCACTGGCTGATCTAGACGCCATCGCCGTAGCCAAAGGACCAGGCTCCTACACAGGGTTACGTATTGGCGTGTCCACGGCCAAAGGGTTATGCTTCGCTCTCGACAAACCGCTTATTGCCATTGATACCCTTCAAGCCATGGCAGCTCAGTTACGCGATTTTTATCCGGAATCGCACGTATTATGCCCCATGATTGATGCTCGTCGCATGGAAGTATATTGTGCCCATTATCAGTCCGTCAGTCTGGAATGTCTACGAGAAACAGCCGCTGAAATTATCGACGAACGTAGTTTCGAGGAACTTTTAAAGGAGCGACCCGTTGTATTCTTTGGAGATGGAGCCGCCAAGTGCAAACCGGCGTTAGCCCAACAGGCCCATGCGTTATTTCCATCTCAATTGATTTATCCTTCGGCTAAAACAGTCGGATACCTGGCAACGGATGCATTTCAGCGTCAGCAATTTGAGGACCTGATTACGTTTGAGCCTTATTATTTAAAAGAATTTATGGGTACCAAGCCCAAACCAAAATTATAATCATTCCAAGGTCAGATGGAAACGCCGGAAATCATTAATCGGGTAGCTAATTCGGGCATCAAGAGCCTGGATCTGGAAGAATATTACCATCAGGGAGAGCGGATTATCTACGATCTGAAGGATAACCTTTTTATGGAAGCCATTCTTCGCGAAAAGGATTTCCGCGAATTTCTGAAAAACCATGACTGGAGTCAGTACGCTGATAAAAACGTAGCTATTATCTGCTCGGCAGATGCGATTGTTCCCACCTGGGCCTATATGTTGCTGGCCGTGCATTTAGAGCCTTACGCTCATCAATTTGTTTTCGGGGATTTACAGGCTCTGGAAGACCGACTTTTTCAGGATGCCCTATCTCAAATTAATCCACAAGACTACGAAGGAGCTCGTGTGGTAGTGAAAGGTTGCAGTACCTATCCCGTCCCGATTTCAGCTTACGTGGAAATTACCCGCAAACTTCGCCCCGTGGTTCAAACGCTCATGTTTGGTGAACCCTGTAGTACAGTTCCACTCTATAAGAAAGCTAAAAAGTAAAAAGCGGACTGGCGAAATGGACAAGCTCCAGAAGTGAGACACTACTTGGGAGCACTCCATTCGCAGTCCGCTTTTGTTACTAGTCCCTTCATCCAAACTGGTCAGAAAATTCCTCTACCCGCATTCCTAATAGCTAGGAATCAGTTGAATCTGACGTTTTCGTGCCGATCTATATCTATATATTGGTTCGTACTTGGTTCTTTTCAATATTTTTGTGGAAAGTTTTACTGCATGAATGCTCCATTAGCTAACGACATTTTCCGTCAGAGTATAAATGATTACCATCGCACGGACCACGTTGATACTCCTTTAAATAACCCCTACGATTCAGGCACGATTGAGTCCTACCTCTATCATAAAAACTGGATCGACACCGTTCAGTGGCATCTGGAAGATTTGATTCGTGATCCTCATATCAATCCCGCTGAACTAGTGGGTATTAAACGCCGTATTGACGCCTCGAATCAGGATCGGACGGATATGGTGGAAAAAATGGATGACTGGTTTATGGCTTTTTTCGGAGCAATTGCCCGGAAACCAAACGCTCGCCTGAATTCTGAAACGCCCGCCTGGTTACTGGATCGGATGTCCATTCTTCAGCTTAAGATTTACCACTTCCGCGAACAGGCCGAACGCTCGGATGCGTCGGAAGAACATATTGCAAAGGCAAAACAGAAGCTTCAGCTTTTACTTGAACAGGAACAGGATTTAGCAAGCTGTTTCGATGAGCTTTTGGAAGATATTCGGGAAGGCAATCGGTATATGAAGGTTTATCGTCAGATGAAAATGTATAATGATCCGGCTCTGAACCCGGTGCTATACCAGCAGAAATAATTTCACAACGAGTTAATCTATCAAAGCCGAAGTCCTGCGTACCTACTCAGGGTGATGGCTAGCGAATGAAACAATTAATCATTTTTCGGTTCTCGGCAATGGGCGATGTGGCCCTGTTAACTCCGGTTGTACAGGCCATTGCCCGGCAATACCCCGATCGGCAATTAACCGTAGTAACCCGTCCCAAACTGGCGGCTTTCTTTGAAGGAATGACTGGTGTGAAGGTGTTTCCAGCCGATTTACAGGGCCGTCATAAAGGCATTAAGGGCCTGTATCAGCTTTACCGCGATTTGAAAAAAGGGGGTGAGATTGAATACGTAATTGATACGCACCAGAACCTGCGAACGTCCATCCTCAAATCATTTTTTGCTCTTTCAGGCGTTCGTTTTACCACTATCGACAAAGGCCGATCCGATAAAAAAGCCCTGACTCGCCCTGAAAATAAGGTATTGAAGCCCTTACCTCACAGCATTGAAAGGTATTTGCAAACCTTTGAGAAAGCAGGCTATAAAGCTCAGATAGCCGCACCGCCCTATTTTTCATTAACGGCTCAAGGTGAATTAGAATGGTTTTTGCAGGACCAGGCTATTCCGGCAAAATCTACTGATATGCAATGGATTGGCCTAGCTCCTTTTGCTCAGCATAAACAAAAAATGTGGCCTTTTGACCGCATGCAGAAAGTGCTTGAGCTCATTACCCAGCAACAGAACGTTCGCATTTTTCTGTTCGGCGGTGGTGAGGTGGAAATCGCTCAGTTAAGGACCCTGGAGCAAGCGTTTCCACAGGCAAAGGTGGTAGCGGGTAAGTTGTCCTTTCAGGGGGAATTAACGCTTATCCATCAACTTGATTTAATGATTTGCATGGATTCCAGCAACATGCACCTGGCTACGCTGAACGGTGTTCCCGTGGTTTCTATTTGGGGGGCCACGCATCCTTTTGCGGGTTTCGGTCCCTGGATGCAATCAGAAGAAAACATGGTACAGGTACCTACGGAAGAGCTCAGTTGCCGCCCCTGTTCCGTTTTTGGCAATAAACCCTGTGCTCGAGGGGATTTGGCCTGTCTGGACTGGATTACCCCAGAAACCGTAGCCAACCGAGCCTTAGCATTACTACAACATTAATACCACAAAAAGCCTCCTGCAAAGAATACAGGAGGCTTTTTCTTAGGTAAGGTTCACTCAAGACCCTCAACCCCAAAACTCTATACGCATAAAGTTTATTTAACTGGCAGTTACCTGTAAGATCACTTCTACATTGTTACGGGTGGCATTTGAGTAAGGACAAACCTGATGAGCTTTCTCCACCAATGCTTCCGCCGTAGCCTGATCTACTCCCGGAATAGTTACATCCAGCGTCACCGCCAGACCAAATCCTCCCGCATCGTTTTTACCGATACTCACTTCGGCCGTAACGGTGGTTGTGCCTGTTTTTACTTTTCCAGTGCGAATAATCAGATTTAATGCACTATCAAAACACGCAGCGTAACCCGCTGCAAATAATTGTTCAGGGTTAGAGTAAGCTCCACCGGAACCTCCCATTTCTTTAGGAACGCGAACTTCCAGATCCAGCACTCCATCACTTGATTTAACCTGACCGTTGCGGCCGCCCGTGGCCGTAGCCTGAGCTGTATACAATTTTTCCATGGCGTTTGTTTTCTATTAAATGGGATTCGAATGATTGGTTAATAAGGCCTGAAGCTGATTACGTAATTGTACCGCCTGCTCAATTTCCATATTCATGCAACTGATTAACTGGTTAGGAATATCAGATGCTTTGTTTTTTAATTGCTTGCCAGCCTCCGTCAGGGTTATGTTCACGACCCGTTCATCGGCTTTATCCCGCGTCCGCAGCACCAGTTCTTTCTCCTGCATGCGTTTAAGTAGAGGGGTCAGTGTTCCGCTGTCCAGCCAAAGCTTTTCACCTAATTCTTTAACGGTAGCGGACTCTTTCTCCCATAAGACCAGCAAAACCAGGTATTGGGGATACGTCAGCGACAATTCTTCCAACATGGGACGATACACCGACGTAATGAGCCGGGAAGCCGCGTAAATCGGAAAGCAAAGCTGATTATCTAATTTCAGGTGTTCCATAATGATTAAGTGGTTCAAATATATTGTACACAATTTAATTTTAAACAATTTATTTATAATTATTTTATTCTAATGACCTAAATCACTAACATTCAGATTATTGTATTCATAAAAAAAGAGCCTCGGGGCGAGGCTCTTTTAGGATATTCATTTAATTTATTCTTTACCAGTCTTTTCTGCTTTGGGTTTTTCCTCTTTGGGACGCACCGTTGGATACTTAATTCCTAACTGCTCCAGATACGATTTATACTTGCTTGGATCGTAGTAATACTTCTTCATTTTTTCGCGATACTCCGCCATGATTTCCGTGTTTAGGTGGACGGCAGGCTTATCTGTCTCCCGAACCAGCGGCTCGTATTTCATATCTTTGGTTTGCACGTTGGTATAATAATCCCAGGATTTTTTAATCAAATCAGGGTTAACCAGTAAATCCAGAATGGTCATGGCTTCTACCTTCGCTCCCGCCGTAACGCCTTTATGAGCAATTGGGGTAGCCATCGAAATGGCATTTGCCCAGTGGTGACCGGGTAAGCCCGGAATGTTGGAAGGGTAACGCAGCACAATCGTCGGCATAGACCAGGCAATGTCGGCAATATCATCCGAGCCGCCGCCCAGAGATACGGCGGGAGGCTCAATTGTGCTATCAATTTTTGTCGCTAGACCATTTTTTTCCGGTGACATTAACTCCTCCTGAAGAGCTTTCGCCAACGTCTGGTCTTCCGTCGACCAGGTAGGTAACCCTACCCGCTTGATGTTTTGGAAGGTTACTTCCGCCATAGGCTTGTTGAAGTGCCCCGGCCAGGCCGAACCCAGAATTTCATAAGTGTATTTAGTATCGGTCATGATGGAAGCCCCTTCGGCCATTTTCACGCCGTAGTCAAACAGTTGCTTGATTTTATCATAACTCCGTTCGCGGAAGTAATACCAGACCGAAGCTTTGGACGGAACCACGTTAGGCTGATCGCCACCGTCTACAATGACGTAATGTGAGCGTTGAGTGGGTAATAAGTGTTCACGTTTGAAGTTCCAGCCGATGTTCATCAACTCTACGGCATCCAGAGCACTGCGACCCCGCCAGGGAGCACCAGCGGCGTGGGCGGCGGCTCCTTCAAAATTAAACTTCACCGAGACTAATCCGTTATTACCTACGTCACCATACGTTACGCCCAGGTTATTACCGACGTGCGTGAAAATACAGGCATCTACATCTTTGAAATAGCCGTCTCGGATGTAATATGCTTTTGTTCCTACCTGCTCTTCTGCAACGCCCGGCCAGAGCATCAAGGTGCCTGAAATTTTCTCCCTTTCCATGATTTTCTTCAGGGCCAGAACGGCGGTAATGTTCAAGGGATTACCCGAGTTATGCCCTTCTCCATGGCCAGGAGCACCTTCGATGATGGGGTCGTGATACGCTACACCGGGTTTTTGCGAAGCTTTGGGAATACAGTCAATATCGGAGCCTACCGCGATTTTAGGTTTGCCCGTTCCCCAGGTGGCCGTCCAGGCCGTGGGAATGCCTCCGATGCCTCTTTGGATGGTAAACCCGTTTTTTTCTAAAATCCCGGTCAGGTATTTAGAGGTTTCGTGTTCCTGAAAACCCAATTCCCCGAAACTGAAAACCATGTCATTCATTTCGGCGGAAAAGTCTTTCATCTTGTCGATTTCCACTAACAATTCCTGCTTTAGCGATTCCAGTTTTTTAGCCGGAATCAGCAGATTTACCGAAGCCTCGGGAGCTTTCTTTTTGCTTTGAGCTTCCACTTTTCCCAGCCCTAAGCCCAACAGGGCCAATCCACAAAGTAGTGATCGTTTCATAGGTAGTTTGGTTAAGATGTGTTTATCGTTGTTGGTGGGTTGTTCCTAGTTGTTAGGTTTTACCCGAACTAGCGATTTTCAGTTATGGGTTGATGGGTATTAGTTTTCATCCACTGCTGGCTTTTGCTGGTAGCGAATGGTTCGTTCTCCGTAACTTATATGAATCACTATAACCATTGATAACTTTAATTCTTTTTCTCTAAAAGCACTAGGCTAGTGCTGCCAGCGAAAAAGCTGGCAGCGGCGGCTCAAATGGTGGTTTTATAGTTGTTGATTGTTTGTTTTTCTTTTTAGGTTTTTACCCTCTGCCAGCCTTAAGTTAGGCAAGTGGTTGACTGCCCGCAGAATGTTGGCCGGGCCATGTCGGCAGGGAGTCTTAGTTAGTAATAACAAACGGTTGATGAATTCATTATCAGTAACTTTCATACGACTAATAACCCATCCATCAACCATCATCACTGTTTTTAATACCAAGAACTAAAGTATTACCATTCACAGCTAAACTCGTCAAAGCTACCGATGGGTGCTCCGTCTGGTTCTTTAGAGGGAGGCGTAATAATGACCGTTTCGGGGCTCGCTTCGAATTGCTGAATTTGCGAAACGGCGAAAAGATACTGGGCTTTCTGGTTGACATCTTTAGCCAAAGTAGCTGATTTCTCGAGCCAATCTTTTAGATCTTTTAGTTTCAGTAAGGCTACTGCCCGCACTTGGCTAGCGGCATCTTTGTTAGCCGCCAACTGTAACAATCGATCCAGCACCGCCGCGTTTACTACGCGTTGTACCTCACCTGCATAGCCCTCCTGTACGGGAGCCTTCCAGGTTGTTCCTACTACTTTGTCTACCACTTCACTGAAATCGGGTAAGGATGAATCAATGGAATGGTTACCAATCAGTCGAGCGGCCCGTTCATGTTGTAATACCAAACGAAGGGTCATGTTAGCCGCGGCTTCGGCGGGAGCCAGCGGATCAAAAGTCAAGCCCGTACGATCTTTAAATACTTCGCGGAAATTTTCGTTAAATCCGTAAGGACGGGGCGGAATCAGCTTCACGATGTTGGCTGGTAGTACCAGTTCTTCGGGTTTTAGCGTCGCCATCAGGGCATCGAGAGCTTTGCGTTGCTCATCGCCTGAAACGTATTCCATGACTTTTTGCTTGTCGCCACGAACGGCATAGGTATAGAATACGCCGCCCACTACTTTACTGGCTGCTTCGATCTGATACCGGTGAAAAAGATAAATCGGCACGAGTGCTTCCTCCAGTGTCGCCATCGGAGCATTCATTGGAATTTTCTTTTCGCTGAAATTGGTCAGAGCAATCCGGCGAACCTGCATGACGCGGTTGAGTTCTTCCACTGAATTTTTACCATTATCCCACAAGTGTGTAATGGGATGAGCCGAACCTTCAGGACGTCCATCCTGATCGCTCAGAAATAAGAAACCTTTGGCGATATAATCGTCGATGATCTTCTTCAGACCCGCTTTTTCTTCTTCTTTCGTTTTAAACTCGCGGTAGGCGTAGTTGATGGCTACTTTATCCCAGCCACCAATTTCCTTGGTATAGGCATCGGCCAGACTTAATTTATTCTGACCCATGATGCGAACCAGCGGATGCGGGTAGTCCATTACCGACGCCCGGTCATTATGGTTAGAGGCATAGTTATGAGGTAGACCCAGCGTATGACCCGTTTCGTGGGCTCCCAACTGACGCAGACGAGCCAGTGCCATTTCTTCAGCTTCCTTACTGGGTTTATCCCCTTCGTACTCTCCTACTAAGCCGTTCGCAATCAGATAATCCTGACGAACGCGAAGCGAACCCAGCGTTACCTTTCCCTTAATAATCTCACCCGTGCGAGGATCAATCACACTTGCTCCGTATGACCAGCCCCGCGTTGAGCGATGAACCCATTGCACAAGGTTATAGCGAATATCCATCGGATCAGCCGAGTCGGGTAATACTTTTACCTGAAAGGCATTCTTGAAACCTGCGGCTTCGTAGGCCTGATTCCACCAGGCAATCCCGTCCATCAACGCCGAGCGAATGGGTTCGGGAGCACCAGGGTCCATGTAATAGACAATGGGCTTCACGGCTTCCGAGACGGCTGCGTTTGGATTTTTCTTCTGCAAGCGGTGACGACGAATGTATCGCTTCTCAATGGCTGTGCTGAAAGGCGACGAGTAGTCGAAGTAATCGATGGAGTTAATACCCGCCCGTGGGTCAAATTCACGAGGCTGATAACCGGGCTCGGGTAACTTGATGAAGGAATAATGTTCCCGAACGGTTACTGCATTTGGGGTAGGTACGACTTCCCGAAGGAAAGAACCTGCCTGCTCACCCGTTAGCGTGATGGTTACTTCTACTTCCGTATTTTCGGGAAAGTTTTTAGTATAAGGCAGATAAAAGGCACAACGCGTAGGATCGACCCGAAAAACACCCTGCTTGGTACGGGCAATGGCTGAAGCCGCCTCGTAACCATCCCGCAGAAAGAAGCTAGTGGCATCCACTAAAACGGATTTCCCTTCTTCAGCTGCCACGTCAAATCCCCACAGGGCTGACTGAGCAAAGGATTGCTCTACGGCTCTAACTTCCATTTTTTCACCAGAAGTGGCCCGATACCCGTAATTCTGCTCCAGCATTAATACCTTCGGTCCCGTCCGCTGAAACTTGATCACTTTGGCAGCACCCATTTTTCCACGGTCCAGTCCAATATCATTAGAACCTACTCCCGCCGGAAGTGTGGTATGGAAAAGCATTTCGGTATCCAGCTTATCAATTTCCAGATACATTTTGCCCTTTTTGGCGTCCCAGTACATATTGAGATAACCGGGCATTTTTTGCAGGCCATTGGTAACTCCCGAAAGACCCTGAGCAAAGGAAGGCAACGAACACGCCAGCGATGCGGCTAGTAATAGAACTCTACGCATAAGAAGTATTGGTGAGGAAATCAATGGGAAATGAACAGCATCACAACAAAATATCGCTATCTATAACTAATACAGAACAATATTAAGCTATTAATGCTTTTGACCATCAATTATACAAACAATGCTTAAAAGTAGGGTAGAATTATAGACCTAACCTAAAATTTACCCGTCCAGCCGGAAGATTGTATGTTTGTGAAGTTTTTATCACCGACCTGTAGATTCTGGTCTGAATCGCCTTTCATCTATGCATATTATTGAACTGGATCATGTCGCCTTATACGTCGCCGATACCGAAACGAGTATCGCCTTTTACCGGGATGTTTTAGAGCTGGAAGTATTACCCCGCCCCGCGTTTGATTTCCCGGGAGCTTGGTTTAGCCTCGGCGGTACTAAGCAGTTACATTTATTAGGAAACCGTACGGAGGTAGTTAATGGAGAAGTATTAGGCTCCCGCAAGAATCATTTCGCGGTGAAAATTGCGGATATGGATGAAACAGAGGCTTTCCTCAAAAGCAAAAATCTAACCTTCAAAGGCCCCAAAGCCCGTCCCGATGGCATTCGTCAAATCTTTCTGCAAGATCCAGATGGGTACTGGATTGAATTGAATGAATAGCTGGACTAGGTTTGAGTTTATTTAAAAGCTTGCGGGAGGGCTATCTACCAGAATAGTTTTGAAACCTTCCAACGTTTCTTTTCATCGGCGGGTCTTTTCCTTACAACAACAATTGAAGTACTTCTCAACGCGAGGAGTATTGACCATAAGTCAGCAAAAAAGCTCTGAGAATTCAGAGCTTTTTTCTTTAGTAACTTCCCAAAAATTTAAACCGAGGTACGCTGCCTAGGGCACGTTGCCTTTCGGGAAGATCTATTTCTATCTTATTTCTAAATTATCCATTAAATCAAGCCTGCTTTTGCTTCCCGCAGGTATAACTGAATGGTGTTTTCCAAACCGTAATACAAAGCATCACAAATCAGGGCGTGGCCGATGGATACTTCCAGTAATCCTGGAATGTTCTGCTGGAAATAGCGAAGGTTATCCAGACTCAAATCATGCCCAGCATTAATACCCAAACCCAATTCATTGGCCCGTTCAGCCGCCTTAATGAATGGCGTTAATGCTAATGACTGATCGAGTGAATATTGATGAGCATAGGGCTCCGTGTATAATTCAATGCGATCTGCTCCAACGGCGGCGGCTCCCTCTACCATTGCGACGTCGGCGTCCACAAAAATGGAGGTACGAATGCCCGCTTCTTTAAAGGTCTTAACCAAATCCGTCAGTAACGCTTTATTCGCCAGGGTATCCCAACCCGCATTAGAAGTAACGGCTCCGAGCACGTCGGGCACCATCGTTACCTGAGCCGGTTTTACCTGAAGAACCAGATCAACAAATTTCTGCTCCGTGGGATTTCCTTCGATGTTAAACTCCGTTGTTAATACTTTGCTCAAATCCAGTACGTCCTGATACCGAATATGACGTTCGTCGGGACGCGGGTGAACGGTGATTCCTTCGGCTCCAAATCGTTCGCAATCGAGGGCCACTTTAATAACATCCGGATTATTACCTCCGCGGGAATTCCGCAGCGTAGCCACTTTATTAATATTTACCGAAAGACGAGTAGGCATAAATCGTATGATATGCAGGGGTGCTAGCACAGGAAAGCCCCTTCTGCGGTTGAGATTTTGTAACTTTGCAAGGTAGAGAACTCTTCTTTAGCAAGAACAGTTCTAAATAACGCATCAAATATTGCGGGAAATCTTTTTAAATCTTTATAGATCAATCCTGAATTTTAGGTTATGTCTTTAAAATCAACCATCGAAGCTGAGATTAAATCAGCGATGCTCGCGAAAAATCAGTCACGCTTACTGGCATTGCGGGCTATTAAATCAGCCATTTTATTAGAAGAAACGTCTGGAACTGCTCACGAACTAACTTCCGATCAGGAAATGAAAATCCTGATGAAAGCCGTGAAGCAACGTAAGGATTCGGCGGAAATGTACGTCGGAAACGGTCGTCAGGAGTTAGCCGATAAAGAATTTGCGGAAGTGGCCGTAATTGAAGAGTTTTTACCAAAAATGCTAACTGAGGACGAACTCAAAGCTCGTTTGCAGGAAATCATTGCCCACGTAGGTGCCAGCGGCCCCAGCGATCTAGGTAAAGTTATGGGCGTAGCCACGAAAGAGCTGGCCGGAAAAGCCGAAGGGAAAGCCATCTCAGCAGCAGTGAAGCAATTATTACAGTAGTTGGAGGAGGTTTTGGTTTGGGGCAGGTTTGAACCGTTGTTTGATAAGGTTTAAAGCCGTTAAACGTTACTATCTCACCAGCCGTTCTCTCGAATGAAGCAAGAAAACGGTGATGCGGAAGTTTCACTCTGGATAGCCGTGACAGTAGATTATAATCCATAAGCGACGGTATCTCGGCTGGGTAGAGGCGGCTTTGGTTACTCCCGCCTTGGCTGGTGTCTTCACCAGCCCTTACTGCTAAGAATAGGGTTTGGTGAGGAAACCAACCAGGGCGGATGTTACCATTTAAATGATTTTCATTTCCCGGCCAGACGCGATGACGTCGCGTCTTTACATAAAAATTAATCCAGATGGCTAGTTGCCTGCGGTTCTTTACGTTACAAATGCGGACCCATAATGACGGTAATGACTTGGCGAATTATAGTTCAAACCTCATCATATAACCATAAATCAAACCTGCTCAAACCCAAAATCAAACTATTTTCAAACCCTACCCATACCTAAATGAATTTCAATTTTCTTGACCTGTTGTTGCTAATACCTCTGGCCTACGGAGCGTATACGGGATTTCGGCGGGGCGTATTGGTCGAGATTATTGCAGTTATTGCTTTTGTCGTATCCATTATCCTTGGATTCAAGCTATTAAATGAAGCCATTGCTTTTGTAGCTCCGTATGTGGGCGAAACCATTGGTCGAAAGTTTCTGCCTTACCTGGGCTTTTCCAGTATTTTTGTGCTGGTCATTTTCACCATCAATCGTTTCGGATGGCTACTTCGGCGAAGTATGCGTTATACCATTTTTGGTAGCTTCGATAGTATGGCCGGAGCCGTTGTGGGCTTGTTTACGTATGCTTTCGGTATCAGCATTTTTTTATGGTTACTGAATGCTCTGAATGTAGGTTACCCTAATCGCGAACAGATGAAGGGAAGTTACGTTTACCCCATTATCCGTCCTTTTGCTCCAAAAGTTATGGACAAGGTGTCGGATGCCATTCCCAAAAGTGACCGATTGATTGAAAAAGTTGATCAGTTACGGAAAGATTAAGTATAGAATTGGAACCCAATGAGTTAGATTGCAGTTGGGCAAAGAATTAGGATTTCGAGCAATGGAAAACACAGTCATACAAAAACAGGATATTCGGAAAATCTCAGCGGAAGGGCTGAAGACCTTTTTGGTCGAGCACGGAGAACAGGGTTTCCGGGCCAAACAGATTTTAGAGTGGTTATGGAAGAAGTCGGCCCGCAGCTTTGATGAGATGACGAATCTGTCCAAAAAGACACGGGAAGTCCTTGCCGAGCATTTCGAAATTCGACCGATTCATGTTTCTAAGCAACAGATTTCGAGTGATAAGACCATCAAATCCGCTTTTCAGCTTTTTGATGGGAAATTGATCGAGGGCGTATTAATTCCCGCCGATGATCGGATGACGGCCTGCGTTTCGAGTCAGGTGGGTTGTTCTTTAACCTGTAAATTCTGTGCAACGGGTTACATGGATCGGGAACGGAACCTCGACCCTGCTGAGATTTATGATCAGGTGGTGGCCATTAAAAACCAGGCAGAAGAGAATTACAACCAACCCCTGACCAACATCGTGTACATGGGTATGGGCGAGCCTTTGCTGAATTACGCCAACGTTCTTAAATCCGTCGAGCACATTACTTCTCCCGAAGGGCTGAATATGTCGCCCAAGCGTATTACGGTGAGTACTGCTGGCATTGCTAAGATGATTCAGAAACTTGGTGACGATGGGGTAAAATTCAATCTGGCTCTTTCGCTGCACGCAGCTAATGACAGCAAACGGAATCAGATTATGCCGATTAACGAGAGTAATACGCTAGTAGCTTTGAAAGATGCTCTGAAGTATTTTTATAACAAAACGGGTAATAAAATTACGCTGGAGTACATCCTGTTTTACAACTTCAACGACTCGCTTGAGGATGCCAAGGAGCTTTGGAACTTTGCCAAGCACATTCCCAACGCTCACATCAACATCATTGAGTATAACCCCATTGAAAACGCTCAGTATAAAAACACGGATCCGCAAACGCTATCCAAGTTTGCCCGTTTCATTGAGCAGAAAAATATCCCGATTACCGTTCGTCGCAGTCGCGGAAAAGACATTGACGCCGCTTGCGGCCAGTTGGCTACCAAGACGGCTCCTGCTACGGTTTCAGCCTAAGTTTTTGCCTTCGTGAAACTATTTTTACGTAGAGCCGAACAAAATGCTTAAAACTTAGTTGGAATATATTTTTTGGTTCTTCCAATAAAAATTCGGTATTTCCGGCACCAATCCGAAGGATAGCTGGATAATTCGCCTGATCTTTGCTCTAACGATTGGTCAAAAGCAAGTTCACCAATCGTTAGAGCTTTTTTCTTAGCAGAGGGTAAGCCTGTCCATTCAGATACTCTTAACAATTCCTTAACATTAGGCTTAATCCCTTTGCGTAGCTTCGCGTCAAAATAGCCCCCTTAACTCCTTATGTTTGGCTTAGAGACTGGAATTTTCTTTCTTCTGTGTATCTGCCTCTTTTGTGCGTGTGCCTTCGAATTCGTGAATGGATTTCACGATACGGCCAACGCGGTAGCTACTGTTATTTACACAAACTCCCTGAAACCTAACGTGGCCGTTATGTGGTCAGGTTTCTGCAACTTCCTTGGTGTATTTTTCGGAGGCATCAGCGTCGCAATGGGTATTGTCAATCTCCTTCCCGTTGAACTGCTAATCGACCAAAATGTCTATCATGCCGTGGCGATGGTACTATCACTACTGATTAGTGCCATCATCTGGAACCTCGGCACCTGGTATTTTGGTCTTCCTTCGTCGTCCTCACACACGCTGATTGGCTCCATCCTCGGCGTAGGTCTGGCTTATTCTTTATTACCCGAAAACGTATCAGGCGTTAGTTCCGTTAACTGGGACAAAGCAAAAGAAACGGGTTTTGCCCTTCTGCTTTCTCCACTGGTGGGTTTTAGCTTGGTTATCATTCTGATGTTTATCCTGAAAAGAACCATCAAGAATGACATCATTTTCAAGGAACCTAAGAAAAACCAGTCGCCTCCGGGCTGGATTCGCGGTATTCTGGTAGCGACCTGTACGGGCGTAAGTTTCTTCCACGGCTCGAACGATGGACAGAAAGGCGTGGGTCTGATCATGTTGATTCTGATCGGTATTACTCCTGCTTACTTTGCACTGGATGCCAATAAGGATACGTCCCACATGCAGACGAATCTGGTAAAGATTCAGCAATTGGTTAATCACATTGAAGAACCTCGTCTGGCTGCTGTAGATCAGGAACGTCTGAAGGTAGTGAAAGCCAGTATTTCTGACCTTGACAGTGTACTGAGAGTTTCCAATGGAAAGATTCCTCCTCAGTTACGTTTAGAATCTCGCAAAGATATTCTTCTGATTGCCAGAGATTTATCTAAAATTCAAAAAGACGGAGCATTAACGCTCAACCGTGACGAAGTATCTACGCTGGATTCTTCACTGAAAGGCTTAAAATCTTACACGGAATATGCTCCGACCTGGGTTATCCTGATGGTTTCCCTCTCTTTAGGTTTAGGTACGATGGTAGGTTGGAAACGTATTGTCGTAACCGTAGGTGAAAAAATTGGAAAGCAACACCTGACGTATGCTCAGGGAGCCAGTGCCGAGTTAGTAGCCGCCGGGACCATCGGTCTTTCCTCTGGATTAGGTTTACCCGTATCGACCACACACGTACTTTCTTCAGGTATTGCCGGAAGTATGGTGGCCAATAAAGGGATTAAGAACCTTCAGGCCAGCACCATTCGTAACATCGTTTTAGCTTGGGTATTAACCTTACCCGTTTCGATGATTCTGGCAGGAACGCTGTTCATCCTATTCCGCACGATTTTATAGTTGTTGGTTGTTAGTAAAATAGTTAAGGGTGGTTCGTTTCGGAAAACTGAAACGAATCACCCTTAACTATTTTTAATTAGTTTTCAAACAACTAACAACCCATAACTATCAACTATTCTACACGGCGAGTTCCTGAAGAGCCAGCCAGCTCATCAAGCCTGCTCCGATTTCCAGCGAATGTTCATCTACATCGAACGTAGGCGTATGCACTCCTGATACGATGCCACGCTCTTCGTTACGCGTACCCAGACGATAGAAACAGGAATCGGTTACCTGGGAATAAAAAGCAAAGTCTTCGCCTGCCATCCAGATGTCCAGATCGACGATGTTTTCTTCGCCCATGTATTCGCTGGCCTCCGCCCGCAAACGGCGGGTCAATTCGGGATGATTTTCCAGATAAGGATACCCCCGAACGATTCGCACTTCGCATTCCGCCCCCATGCTTTCGCAGAGGCCTTCGGCTAACTTCTGAATTCGACGCAAGCCTTCTTCCCGCCAGATCTCATTCATGCAACGGAATGTGCCATCGATCTTGACTTCGTTAGGAATAACGTTTGTGGCACCGTTCGCAATGACCCGGCCAAAGGATAACACCGAAGGTGAATTCTGGGGACGATTCCGGGAAACGATCTGCTGCAAAGCGACTATCAGATGCGAAGCTACCAGCACGGGGTCCACGCCCAATTCGGGAGCGGCTCCGTGCCCACCTTTTCCTTTAACCGTCAGGTAAATCTCATCCGTTGAAGCCATGTACATGCCTTCCCGAAAACCGATTTTACCCACAGGAATTTGCGGAGCAACGTGCTGCCCAATCATTCCCTGAGGAGTAGGATTTTCCAGCACGCCTTCCCGAATCATCATCGAAGCTCCACCGGGAGCCAGCTCTTCACCGGGTTGAAAAACCAGCTTAACCGTTCCTTCAAACTCGTCTTTCAGCTCGGTCAGAATACGGGCTACCCCCAGCAACGAAGCCGTATGTACGTCATGACCGCAGGCGTGCATCACGCCGGGATTAGTGCTTTTATACGACACATCATTGGCTTCCAGAATGGGCAGAGCATCCATATCCGCCCGTAGAGCTACTACTTTTTTGGATGGGTTTTTACCTTCCAGCAAAGCCACCAGACCAGTATTCGCCATGGCCTGCGGAGCCAAGCCCAGGGTTTGTAACTGTTCGGCTACAAACTTCTGGGTTTCGTATTCCTGAAAAGACAATTCTGGATTTGTGTGCAAATGCCGACGATTAGCTACAAATTCAGCAGCGTATTTTCCGGCTAATTGTTTTATTTTCTCTTTCATTCCTGCATCAAAAGTTGTTGCACTTCTTCTTTCAGAAGTGGTAAATCATTTTGCAAAACCCACGTAATATCATCGAGCGTTATACGTCCATCATCCGTTTCAATGCCCCTGGCTACTTCCACCACGCGTTGATTCATGCGTAAGAAAGAGCTATTCATTCGATTTAATTCAGAAACTACCGCTCCTATAATTTTCAATTCTTCCCCTACAGCCTGAACCAGGAGTGTATTATCTTCCATTTCTGTGAAACTGAAAGTTGTCCCTAATACGGCCTCAATTTCATGGATAGCTAACTGAACTTCCGTCAGAAGCTTTTTCTCATAGTCATTCATCATTCGCACTGATAGCAGGATTCTTCTGCTTTAGACGGTCAACACGGTTTTTACTAGATCAGGTTTAACATGAACTTCCGTCCGCTCCAGAGCGACAGGTGAGTTTTGACTTGATACAACTGATTTAATTCCACAAAAATAGAATGAATACCTGCGATACACGTTTTATAAAATAATTTAATACGCCTTCCAACCCTTTTTCAACTCTTCGTGTCCTGTTTTCGGAGGAACAAGACATGGCTTAACCTTTACAAATGATTTTTGATGAACAAGAACTGGTAACTGGCTGCCGCCGAAAGGATCGCGTCTCGCAGCGTCGTTTATACGACGCGTTCGCTGGACGGATGTTGGTGGTATGCCTACGGTACGTCAAAAGTCGGGATGAAGCCGAGGACGTATTGCAGGAATCGTTTATTAAAATATTCGAAAAGATAGACAGTTTCCGGTTTGAGTCTCCCTTAGCAGCCTGGATTAAACGCATTGTCGTTAATACCGCTCTGAATTATTTAAGGGATAATCGCCGCTATCATTTTGCCGAAGAACTGGAACACGTGCAAGAGGAAGTGGCCACCACCATGACCGATGACCTGCAATGGAAAGACCTTTTATTACTAGTACAAGAGTTACCGCCGGGCTGCCGAACAGTCTTCAACCTTTATGCCATTGAAGGGTATCAACACCAGGAAATCGCCACTTTACTGGATATTTCAGAAGGTACCTCAAAATCACAATACAGCAGAGCTAAAACTCTGATGCAAAAGATGTTACTAAACCACCGCATCGCTGAAAACAGACATTAACATGAATTTTTCCTGGACATGAGCCAGCAAGAACCTAACGATTTTGAAGAACGCTGGCGTAAGGCGTTCGAAGAAGCTTCCGAATCTCCTTCGGACGAGCTTTGGGATCGCCTTGAGCAGAAACTTCCGCCCGAGCAACCCATGGGCCTGCCCTTATTCTGGATAGGCACGGTGCTTCTTTTCTTAGTAGGCAGTTTGGGCTGGTGGTATTTTTCCCAGTCCAATAACACTCCTATGACCAAAAATCGCCCGGTACTGGCTCAGTCTGCCCACGGAAAAGTAACTAGTGAATCTCCGAAGGTCCCTGCTCGGGCAACTACGGAACCAGCTACCCGTATGCATTCTTCTTCCGCTACATTGAAAGTAGAGGAGCCTTTCCTATCTTCTGGATCAGAGTCTAAAAAGGCGGGATGGGCAGGTAATGAAAACCAGACTGACCAGCGAGTTACCCGTAAGAAAACCAATTTAGTAATCCCTAATTCAACCCAACAGCGGTCGGAAAAGGCGATAATTCGTCCCTATTCTCAACCTTCAACCGTACCCACTTTTTCTATCCAACCTACTGCCTCAACTACCCCTGCTAAATCGCAACCTTTAACACTTCAGAAACAGGAAACGATTACTTTACAGGATGCTCAAGGTAAGTCCTGGACTTTATATACGGTTGGCAGGAAGTTAACCTCACCAGCCCTAGCGACGGCTCCTGCCCTTCTCGTAAAGCCCAAGTCAAACTTACCACTATCGAAGCACTGGATTGCTTTCCATGCTTCCTGGGCTAATTTCGACCCCGCCGTTTCTACTAGTGGTCAGTATACGTCTGCCTTTTATTCCTATGCTCCTGCCTATAGTGGACTATCCCTGGCAACAGCTCAACCTCAAACGAATACGTATCGTAACAGCTCGCATATTTCATATTTGCTTGAGCTTACGGGAGGGACCCGCCTTTCCCGGCACTGGTACCTGGAAACCGGTGCTCAATACCTGAAAGGCCATTCCATTATGAATAACAATATTATTTTGACTGGTAGCAATTACCGGAATACGTTATATAACCAGTTACTATCAACCCAGAAGAACTCTCGAACCAACCAATTGAATTTTCCGTCTCCCAGCAATCCAACAAACGACCTCAATTCAGTATCCGTTGGTGGTACCAATCAATTCCGGTATTCGTTTGATTTCCTGTCTGTTCCGGTGAGTATTGGTTACAATTTCCGCCCAGAAAAGCGTCTGAATTACTTTGCTACGGCGGGATTAACGCTGGATTTCTTCCTGAAGAACGTCCTGGTTGATAATAGCTATGAAGATATTCCGCCGGCTGAATATGGGCCGAAAGATGGGGTTTATCGCAACATCAATACGAGTACGCAGGCCGCCATCGGAGCCAACTACCGGATTTTCAAGAAAACTTCGCTTAACCTGAAAGCTTTCGCCCGGAAAAGTCTGATGGGCGGGATTAGAGAGGGCGATTACATGCAAATCCGGCCCATGACGGTAGGCGTTGGACTCGGGATCAGAAGAGACTTATAAGCTTGATTACCAATATACCTTCAACCCTTCAGAAATATATTTCTTCATATCCTCATCCTGGCTGATGAGGATATGATTATTAGAAAGACATTGCCAAACCAGCATCCGATCGAAAGGATCTTTGTGATGCGTGGCGGTGAGTAAATGGTAGGTGGAAGCTTCCTCGGCGGAAAGCTCTACGATGTCAAACCGCATTTCCCGGCAAGCTTGATGAAAGTCCTGCGGCACGAGGGTTTCCAGCTCCAGCTTTCCCAGAGCGTATTTGATGGAAATTTCCCAGAAAGAAATAGCACTCACACCAACCGAACTCAACGGGTCTTCCAGAACGGTTCTGACTTTTCTGGATAACTTTTCAGGCTCGGTTAAAGCCCAGATGAGTGCGTGTGTATCCAACAGGTAACTAATCATCCCAACAATTCCTCGTCCGACATTTGGTAAGCATCCTTGAAAACCACTTTTCCCTTTCCCTGAAGAATACCCAGCGTACGAGGTTTCAGATCTTCTTTTCGGGGCACCAGAAAAGCTTTAATCTCCCGTTTTTTTCCGAAAGTAATAGCGATTCGTTCGCCTGCTTCTACTTCCTTTAATACTTCCGAAAAATGGGCTTTTACTTCACCAACAGTCATCGTTTTCATACCTTCCAGTTGAGTATATAAACAAAGATACATTTTCGAGACAAGTTGTCAAGAAAATGTATCCATAAAAATACTACTCATCATCAGTACCTTAGTCATCAAAATCCGCTGATCGGCTTAACTCTTCCCAGGCTTTGATGTGTTTCAGTTCGGTTTCGAGCTTTTGGGTATAGCGATCAACAGCCCAGTTGCCCAGTAGTAATCGCAGCGGAGGCTCATCTCTTTCAACCAGACCAATCAAAATTTCGGCGGCCTTTACGGGATCTCCTAGCTGATTCCCATTCGTTTTATCAAAGTAATTACGAATTTTCCCCGCCGTTTCTGCGTACGCTGGAATCGGGTCAGCCAGTTTGATGGATGAGCCGGCGAATTCCGTACGGAAAGGGCCGGGTTCCACGATGGTTACCTTGATACCGAAAGGTCTTACCTCTTGTTGTAAAGCTTCAAACATGCCTTCCAGAGCAAATTTAGAGCCATTGTAATAGGCAAAGCCAGGGGTTGAAACTAAGCCTGCAATGGACGAAAGTACCTGAATATAACCACTTTTCTGCTCACGCATCAGGGGCAGGATGGCCTTTGTTACTTGAATGGTTCCGAACACGTTTGTCTCAAACTGAGCCCGAATTTGCTCGTCGCTAGCTTCTTCCAGTCCTCCTCCCAAGCCGTACCCGGCATTGTTGATCAGCACATCAATCCGCTCAAAACGGCTGATGGCTTCCTTCACTGCGGAGTCCACGGCAGATTGATCCGTAATATCCAGGGAAAGTTTAAGTAACTGCTTTTCAGAATCCAGATCCTGAAGACTATCCAGATTGCGGGCGGTGGCTACCACCTGCTCGCCTTTCTTGAGTAATTGTCGGGCCAGTTCTTTTCCGAAACCGGAAGAACAACCCGTAATAAACCAAACCATCGTTTCAGAAGATTAGCGTTTGAGATTACCTGCATTACGGTTGTAGCCGCAGCCTACAAGTACCTGCTCAAACTAAGTCAAAATAGCTTTTAGGGCTGGCTCTAATTCCGGGTATTCATACTGAAAATCCGTCTCCAGCCGGATGCGTTGATTCAAAATATAATTCCCACCTAAAACGGCAATCGACATTTCCCCAAATAAGGCCTTTAATACCCAGGCCGGTACATTCGGAGCCCAGTAAGGTTTATGTAAAACAGCCGCCGTTTTTTTCACCAACTCTGCATTCGTTACCGGATTGGGAGCAACGGCATTATAAGCCCCCGTCCACGAAGCATTTTCCAGGGCTTCGATGTACATCCGGCAAAGATCATCGGTATGAATCCAACTGATGAACTGCTCACCACTACCGAGCGGTGAACCGATGTTCAATCGTACCGGAATCAGAAAGCTTTTCAAGGCTCCGCCTTTGGTATCCAGCACAATGCCCGTGCGTAGTTTTACGGTACGAATGCCCAGAGCCTGTATTTGGTCAGCCGCCGCTTCCCATTTGATTACTACATCAGCAAGAAAATCAACGCCGGGGGTGTATTGCTCCGAAATCCGTTCCGCTCCGGTGTCTGCTCCGTAGTAACTAATGCCCGAAGCCGAGACAAACGATTCAAAGCGATGTCCTGAATCTTTTAATTTTCGGGTAATAAGCTCCATAGTCTGCACCCGGCTGTCAATGATCTCCCGTTTGCGTTCTTCCGTCCAGCGACCTTCAGCAATGCCCGCTCCGGCCAGATGAATCAGGTACTGGCTATCGAGCAAAGCCTGCTCGTCCAGCATATTCTTACGCACATCCCAGCGGTATTGCCTGACTTTGGGATCAATCTTTGCTTCGCTCTTGCTGCCACGCGTCAGGTAAGCGACGCTATACCCGCGTTCGAAAAGCAATTGCGTTAGTCGGGTTCCGATTAATCCTGTTCCACCCGTTAGTAATACCTGTTTCATCGTAGATAGAAGGAGCGTTAGTTAATTCATGGATGGAAGTAAAACTAAGGAATTGAAAAAGAATACCGTCTTTTGCTAAAATTTCTTCTCAGATCATGATTCGCTTTCTTTTTCTGACCTGTATACTACTGACGGGTCACCCTGATTTCCAGCCTATCTGCCGTAAAAAAAACGAGCCGCTTCAACAGTACTTTAAGTGGGAAAAGAATAAAAAGCTCATCATGGCTCACCGAACGACCCCGGTTTCAGGGTATTCGGAGAATACGCTGGCGGCTCTGCAACACGCCTATCAACTATCGCCGTGTGCTACCCAGGAAATTGATGTACGCATGAGTAAAGACAGCGTGCTTATGCTTCTGCACGATGCTTCCCTGGAGCGAACTACGACGGGAAAAGGAAATCTGAATGAGTTCACGTATCAGGAATTACGAAAACTGGAATTGAAAGACGAACGCGGTCGGGTATTAAAAGGCCAGCGAATTCCTAAGCTGGACGAATTACTGACTTTCGCTAAGCATAAAATAGTTCTTTTTCTGGACATGAAACCCGGCACGGATCCGAAACGATTGATGCAGACGCTGGTCAAACACCGGATGGTTACCGATGTCGTTGTTATTTGTTATAACGTGGCCGAAGCTCAGAAGCTTCATCGGCAATACCCCTCCTTAATGATTGCTCTGGGTTTCAATGATGCAAAAGCGATTGATGCCATCACTACATCCGGCATTCCTTACGAAAACCTTGTGGCCTTAACTCCTTCGCAAGTTCAGCCAGCAGCCTTTTATGACCGCATTCACCAAATGGGAATCATGACTTCCTGGGGAGCTAATAATACCGTGGATCACCTGCCTTTTGCTGAAGCAAAAGCTCAGTATCAGGACGCTCTTCTTACCGGAGCCGACATTATCTGCACGGATAGTCTTCAACGGGTACAGTCGCTTTTTGTCACTAATCCACAATCAACTTCGAGGAAAAACTAGTATTGACCGGAAGGTTTATCCCAATGGTTTCCAATACACTGGCTTCGATGATTTGGCACATCGCGTTGAGGGGCAAGTCATTGGGTTCGGTGCCGAAGGGTTCTTCGATTTCGCTGCCGATGGCATCCACCGCGATGAAGGTATAACCGATAAAAACCACAATAACGGGCGTCATCCAGCCCAGCGAATCAACCAGGCCAAAGGGTAATAATAAGCCATAGATGTAAACCGTACGGTGCAGTAATACATTATACGTATAAGGGATGGGTGTGTTGACGAGACGTTCGCAGCCCGTTACAATGGCCGAAAGCTGATTAAGCGTATGGTCAATGGTGGTCAGGGTAATTGAATCCAGCTTTCCGGCTAGCCGTTGTTCTTGAAGCCAGAAGCCCATTTCCCGTAATAGAAAAATAGGTTTGAAGCGAGCCTGCATCACCTGCGTTACTAAAGATTCGGGTAAGTTCCGCTCCAAATCAGGTCGTGGGTCTGTGGACCGTAACTGGTGTTTCAGGGCATAGACAAACGCAATTTGCAAGTGAATAAAAGCTGAAAGTTCGGTGGACTGCATAGGTAACCCCGTCAGCGTGGTCACCTGCCGGGCCAGCGAGCGATTCTCCCGCACTAAGGCCCCCCAGAGTTTTCTACCCTCCCAGAAACGGTCGTAACTGGCACTATTTCTAAAACCGAGGAAGATAGCAACCGCCACGCCAATCAAAGAAAAAGGAGTTGGGTTGAGGGCGATCTTATAGTCAAAAATTTCTCCCCGCAAGTATACAATGACGCAGCAGAAAAGAAAGAGACCGATCAGCCTGGGATAGATTTTTTCAATAATAGAACCTTTCCAGACAAACAATAATCGAAACCAACTGTATTTAGGAGGTACAACCATGGCAGAGGCAGAATTTGTCCCCGCAAAGTAACTGGGCTTGTTTTATCTTGAATAATGTTTTTTCAAATAGCAGGCAAAGGATGTAGCATTACCTGGAAATTGGACCTTCCCGGTTGCTTTGCTTGCGAGGATAACGACAGGTAGGATTGGTAGGAACGAGAGGGAATGTTGCAGCAAAGGTCTCCTTCAACGGTTCTTTCGAACGAACTCACGGTCTTCCTATTTTACTTTTAACTATCATTATTGGACAGTCGCTACTAGTTTTACCATTATTTTTTGCCGGATGGGCTATGCCTAGTTCATCCGTTTATGCTAAACCTATGAAATCCTTACTCATTGCCTCGTTACTGACGCTTTCAGTAACTGCTTTTGCTCAGCAGCAAGCCGTTCTTCCGGGCGATCATGCCGATCCTTCCGTTACAAAAATTGGAGATACCTACTGGGCTTCGGCTACTTCTTCTAACTGGGCTCCAGAATTTCCGCTGTTAAAATCCAAAGACTTAATTCACTGGCAAACGGTAGGTTATATTTTCAACAAGCTTCCCGACTGGGCGGATTATTACTTCTGGGCACCCGAAATCTCCTATGAAAAAGGTAAAGTGTATGCCTATTATACCGCTCACAAAAAAGGTGGAAACTTGTGCGTAGGTGTAGCCAGTGCTGATAAGCCCGAAGGTCCCTGGAAGGATCACGGGCCGTTGGTATGCCAGTCAGATGGCTCTATTGACGCCTTTCCGATGCGGGATGAAAACGGTAAACTACATCTGATCTGGAAGGAAGACGGCAACAGTATTCGTCAGCCAACACCCATCTGGATTCAGGAAATGAACGAAGAGCGGACGGCTCTGCTAGGCGAGAAAAAGGAATTATTCCGCAACGATCAACCCTGGGAATCCAACCTGGTGGAAGGCGTATCGATGATGCGGCACGGTGGATATATCTATGCTTTTTACGCGGCAGCAGGCTGTTGCGGAGAAGGTTGCACTTACGTTTCGGGCGTGGCCCGGGCCAAAAATCTATTAGGCCCCTGGGAGAAGTTTTCGGGAAACCCTATTCTGATTTCGGATGAAAACTGGAAATGTCCCGGTCATGGTACACCCATTGTAAAAGACGGAAAGTATTACTTCCTCTACCATGCCTACAGCACGAAAAGTACTGCTTATTCAGGTCGTCAGGGAGTCTTGCGGGAATTCGAATTTACACCTGATGGCTGGGTAGCATTCAAAACTCCCCTTGCCACGCCCAATCAGGTACCTACATTGGTGAAAGATGATTTTTCCAGCTTTTCCAATCAATGGAACTGGTCAGTCTTTCATCGCCCCGAGTATCAGGTCAAGGCAGGAAAACTTCAATTAAAAGCTATTCCTGAACAAGCTGGCGTTTACCTGGCCCGTAAAACGTACACGGGCAACTATACCGCTCAGGTACAGGTGGAAGTTCCCGCAAAAGAGGGGTTAAGTAGTGGTTTGAGTTTAATCGGAGATGATGAGAATGTGGTGGGGATTTCTGTTCGAAAAGGTGAAATGCTCGTTTGGAAACGTGAAAAAGGAAAAGATAAAGTCCTCCAAACGCTTCCGATAACGAGTGCTAAAACGGTAGTCTTGCAAGCTGAGGTAAAGAATAGCAAAGACATTACCTTCAAATACCTCATCAACGAAAAAAACACCCAGGTATTCGATTCCGTCGATGGAGCGTTTTTGCCGCCCTGGGACCGGGCCGTTCGGGTTGGGGTAATTGCCAAGGGTGAAGGAACGGCTGTATTTGATAATTTTCAGTTGAAGACGGTGAAGGAATAGATTTGGGGTGGGACGTGCTTCTCTTTGAGCCCGCAGACCAACTGCGAACGTGGATTGTATGGAAAGATGAAACCCTGGAAATCGTTTGTATTTCAGCGGGACAAAAGATTAAAGATTACCCTACTACTTAACATTACTAAAGGGCACTCTCTCCTACTGGAATTTGCGAATAAGGTACATTGCCTGCCTTAAGGATTTTAATGGGGAGTTGGATTTTTAGGTTAAATTTAAAAGGGAGAGGCCCGCCGTTTGGCGGGCCTCTCCCTTTTAATCCTTCTTTTAGTTTAAATACCTATATATAGGTATTTAAACTAAAAGTTTTTTTGTTTCAATTTACAGTTAAAATTTCTTTGATACATTCTATAAAATTCCTTAAATTAATATTTAATATATTTAAACAATTGGCGAATTATGAAAGAATTCGATTTAGAGATTCGAGTAATTACATTTGGATCTATACTTACAACTAAAATTTTTCTAGAAGATTCTACAAATGAATCAAATAGAGTTTTAGACTGGGATATCCATCAGGATGGTTATCGTTTTAAAAAACTAGAAAAATACCAAATAAAAGATTCTAATTTGGATATTTTTGTAGCATGCCAAGGAATTGAAGGAGGCTATGTTTCCTGTGAAGTAATAATAAATGGAAAAAAAATGGAAAAAAAAATTAAAGCTAAACCTACAGATAAAATATATGCTCATGAGTATTACACTATCAATACTTAATGCCTACTATGAAAAAACTAATATATTTGATTACTAGCATTTTTCTAT
This sequence comes from Siphonobacter sp. SORGH_AS_0500, assembly GCF_002838835.1. Classification (GTDB taxonomy): domain Bacteria; phylum Bacteroidota; class Bacteroidia; order Cytophagales; family Spirosomataceae; genus Siphonobacter. The sequence goes on along the minus strand of NZ_NHPP01000016.1, from coordinate 45,133 downwards.
ATCACTTATCATACTCACAAATATTAATAGATGATAAGTCTGGAGATGTAATTGGAAATAATATTCCTCAAATAGGCGGGGGTAAAAATATTTCCCTTATCCGTTTAAACACGGGTAGTCAATCAATCGGATTCTCACACTTTCTTTCGTCAAGTATGGTAGATGCAAGTAATTACTCAGTGAATGAGTTTTCTTTGAAAACTAGGCCAACTGATGGACTTGGCCCATTAATAAATAATGGACAATTTGCTCCCGGCATAAAACTTGGTTATACATATACAAAGGTTAATTTATTTTCTGATACTGGTCCAGGAGGTTACATAGATTGGGGAGGTGTTTCCATTAATTATGATATAGATAAATACACATTAATAAAAAAAGATACAACTTATTTCAATCAACTATATAATAAAAATTTCAATGGTTTAGGTCTTTATGCATATTATAGTGGACTGATTAAGAGTAAATGGATTGTATATGGTCGAATTGGTTATACCCATCAGAATAATTTGGATGAGTTGAGTAGTGTTGAGGCCAAGGAAATTATCTTTACATCAACAGATCCTATTTCTGGTCAACAAAGAGAAGTCGTAAAATCTAAGATAGGTAAGTTAGGGCTATACGAAGAATTTGACGGATTCCCAATAATTTTATCTATTACACGGACTACAAAAAGTGATGACCCGAAATCTCCTGACTTTAAAGAATCATTAGCCGCAGCTAGACTTCGTATTGGATTTACTGCGTATTTGAAGAACGTAATGTCCAATCGACTACCAAACACAACTATAGGTGTCATTTTGTTTCTTGCAAAACAAGATAAAATGGGGGTTAGAATACCAATTTTGGGCTTATCAATTCAAGCCAAAGATCCCTTTGATGTCTTAAATAAGGGAAATAGTTTTCAAAATCGACTTGGAATTGGTTTCACTAGTGTATTTAGTCTATAAATATAATTTTTTAAACATGATCATTAATAATCTGAGGTATCGTCTTGTGAACTTACTATTCTGCAAGAATTCTTCTATTGTCTCGAGTGATATTCTGCGAGTTTAAAACCAGAACAGCCTTTTTATAATATTTACTATTTAATAAGACATTTACTCATTAATCAATCACATAGACCATGAATGAAAAAATAACTTTACTAATAATTATAATATGGTTACTTCCAATTAAATCAACTTCTCAGACATTTTCAGGATTAACCAATATCAATTCATTTGGTGATTTAAATGAAAAAAGGACAAAACTTAATATATTAATACCCGATATAGAATCTAGATTAACAAAACTAAAATATAGTGAAATTGATACTTTACACGTTTCATGGCAAATAAGTTCGGAAGAAAATGAAATAAAAAATATTGAACAAAATATTAAAAAAATCAATTACGGAGACACCACTTCTGTATCTTTTTTAAAAAGGGATCTTTTAATTCATCTAAACAAAAAAAATACTTAGAATACCAATTAAAAAAGGCCAATGAGAACGAAATTTTAATAAAAAATTTAACAAGAGCTCTTGACAGTACTAGCTTTATTAAGACTCAAGTTGAATATGAAATAAATCAATTAATGATACCTAAGCTATCCCAGCAAAACTTCATGTTTTGGTCGAGCTTAGCTTTTGTTTTGTTAATGTGTATTTTACTTTATACTTTTTTTAGAGTTGTGAGTAATGACGAGAGTGTAAGAAAGATAATTTTTGGATCAGATTCAGGAATTCAATTCGTTACATTATTTAGTATTATTATTGCAATTATTCTATTTGGATTAAGTGGAGTTTTGGAGGGAAAAGAGTTATCTGCACTTTTAGGGTCTATTGCCGGATATATATTAGGAAAGGTAAAGTTTACAAGTAATAATTCTTCGAGTTCGAACAATCAATCAAATTTATAAACCCCGACTGTTTCAAGCAGCGTCTTTTAGACTAATATTTGGAACAGTCGGGGTTGTTAATTTCATCATTAATAATTTTATTATACTTCAGTTATAGGCTGGACGTTTTCAAATCCCAGTACGGAAGTAAGCCATGAATATTGGACAAAACTATATGGAAGATGCAGACATCAAGAAACTAAAAAAGGTTTTAAATTATAAAGGGCGACAAGACTTGGCTGACTTGCTGAGGCATTCTGTATCATATTTAGATGAATCTAACACCTTTGGAAGTAGATGGTATTCAAGGCTAAGCACTTTTCACATCAAATCACATCCGACTGTTCAAGAAAAATTAGACCAACTTTCAAAGAAGGACAAAGAGGAAATTTTTCAAGCTCTACTTTTGGTCTTTCCTTTGCGTGATAATGAACCAGAAATAATTGAAATAATCTACTATCCAGACTTTGATATTGACATTTCTGAACTTGTTGAAACAAAAGAACTTAATAGAATTTCGTTTGAATATATTCACGAACAAGTAAGAAAGTGCGATTCAAAAATAGCAGAAAAAGACTTTGATGGAGCTATTACTAATGCAAGAACTTTGATTGAATCCATTTGTTTATTCATCTTGGAATCCAAGACAAAACATAAACATGACTATGATGGAAATCTTATAAAATTATATAAGTCTGTTGCAGTACTTTTAAAAATGTCCCCAGGTGATTACGAAGATGATAACCTAAAACAAATCCTATCGGGAGTTTTCAGTATCATAAATGGAGTTTCAGGGCTAAGAAATACTTTTAGCGACTCACACGGATCTGCACCTTCCAAGACAATCTACAGGGTTGACGAAAGGCACGCAATTTTGACTGTTAATCTTGCAAAGACAATAAGCGAATATTTATTTTTGAGTTATGAAAAATCTAAATAGAGATAGATAAATATTGCCTAATATCGCTACTGTTTTAAATGACTCTGTGCTGGCCTAACACTCAGAAAAGCTTTCTGTTACACACTAGTATGTTTACGAAACACTTACCCTCCTACGTTTGTAACGCGGATGTCTGAGAAAGGCATCTCCAACGTCTATGGAACCAAACACCCAATCCACAACCAAGTCCTATTACCACGGTACCAAAGCCGATCTGAAAACCGGAGACTTAATTCAACCGGGTTTTCACTCTAACTACGGAAAGAGAAACAAAGCCAAGTTCATCTATTTAACCGCTACGCTGGATGCCGCCATCTGGGGAGCCGAACTGGCTGCTGGCGACGGACGTGAGCGAATATACATCGTTGAACCCACCGGCCCCATCGAAGACGACCCCAACTTAACTGATAAGAAATTTCCAGGAAACCCTACCCAATCGTACCGCTCGCAACATGCCTTTCGGGTGGTGGGTGAAATAACTGCCTGGCAAAGCCACTCTCCCGAACAACTTCAGACCATGAAGGATCATTTGGAACGGCTGAAGCAACTTGGTATTGAGGCAATCGAAGATTAAACCCTTTCGATAAATAGCTATTCTTTATCTTATTAAATTTCAATAATAAATAAGTATGTTTATATGACCACTTATTAGCATACGTACTTAGTGAAAGAAGAAGCTACATTTGACGCCATCGTTATTGGCTCTGGTATCAGCGGTGGCTGGGCAGCCAAGGAACTGTGTGACAAAGGATTAAAAACGCTGGTCCTGGAACGGGGTCGTTCCGTGGAACATCTCAAAGATTACCCAACGGCTCATTTGCATCCCTGGCAGATTCCGCATCGGGGTCGGATGAGTAAGGCCTTTCTTGAAGAAAATCCGCTCATTAGTAAAGCCGCCGGATTTGGTTCGGATAATGCTCATTTCTTCATCCGCGATCAGGATCATCCCTATATTCAGGAAAAGCCTTTTGACTGGATTCGCGGGTATCAGGTTGGTGGAAAATCCCTGACCTGGGGAAGAGCCTGTCAACGCTGGAGTGATTTTGAATTTACTGCTCCCCAACGTTTTGGCTACGGTATTGACTGGCCCATTCGGTACAGCGATATAGCTCCCTGGTACACGCATGTCGAAAATTTTATTGGCGTTTGCGGTAATGCCGATGGTATCGAAGCCATGCCTGATGGTGAGTTTTTGCCGCCTTTTCAGCTGAATTGCGTAGAAGCCGCTCTTCAGCAATCCATCAAAAAAATTATCCTAATCGGCATCTGGTGCAGGCCCGCTGGGCTCACCTGACCAAGCCTAAAGAAATTCATCGGCAACAGGGACGGGGGCAATGTCAGGCCCGTAACCTGTGCATGCGGGGGTGTCCTTTCGGTGGCTATTTCAGCTCGGTATCCTCTACCCTGCCCTGGGCCCAGAAAACGGGAAAACTTACCATTCGTCCGCATTCGGTAGTGCATTCGATTCTTTACAATTCCCAAACCCAAAAAGCTTCGGGCGTACGGATAATTGATGCCGAAACCCGGCAGACCATTGATTTTTCAGCCCGGATTATTTTTGTGAATGCTTCGGCGTTGAACAGTAATCTCATTCTGCTAAACTCCCGCTCTTCCCGCTTTCCCAGTGGCCTGGGTAATGACTCCGGCTTGTTAGGCAAATACGTTGCTTTTCATAACTACCGGGCTAGTCTACACGCAGAAATGCCAGGTTTCACGGATCGGTATTACTTTGGCCGAAATCCTACCGATGCCATTATTGCTAATTACCGAAATCTGCACACGCAGGATACTGATTACCTGGGTGGTTTCACCACCTTTCTGGGAGCGTACCGAAGTAAAGGAAAATTGGAAGCCCAAAGTTCTGGTTTTGGGGCGGAATTCAAGCGGGCCATGACCGAGCCCGGCCCCTGGCAGATTTACATGTACATGCAGGGTGAAACCATTCCGAAAGCCAGCAATCACGTACGGCTGAGTTCGGATCAGACGGATCCCTGGGGGATTCCACGGCTCATTACCTCGGTAGGTTATGACGAAAACGATGAGAAAATGACGCAGGATTTTCTGCGGGAAAGCGAGGCCATGCTGGAAAAAGCGGGTTGCACGAACATCGAAACCTATGATAACAAGCAGGCTCCCGGACTGGATATTCACGAAATGGGTGGGGTACGAATGGGCCGCGACCCGAAAACGTCGGTACTGAATGCTCATAACCAGATGCACACGGTGCCCAACGTATTCGTAACCGACGGAGCCTGCATGACCAGCACGGGAAACCAAAGTCCTTCGCTATTATACATGGCCCTAACGGCCCGAGCCGTTCACCATGCCGCTCAAGAATTAAAGGCTGGACATTTGTAGGGATGCGGTATTACCATTCATCCATTAGTATCAGCGTTGGAAGAATGGTTACTTGGATGCATTCATGTGGTTACCTAATATTGCCTAACGACATGGACATCTACCATTCCACATCTGCAATTCTAACCTATGGAGGAAATTAAGCCTTACACTACCTTTGAAGAAGCCCTCCGTGATCTGGATAATGGCGGTCGCTTTTATAACCTGTTTACCCAAGCTGCGGACGATATCATTACTCAGGCCGAATTGTCTAAAGTATCTGGTATGTTTTTCGCCAAACAGCAAATGATTTTATTTCTGGAAATGGCTCTTTCCAAACTTGATGAGACGGAAAAAGCCGAAGTTTTGTCGAAGTTGGACGAATCGCTCCAGAGTTGTTATCAGCAATACAAACCCCAACGTCTGGCCTCTTTAAGAACGGATGAAAAAGGTAAACTTACGTCCAGTACGATCATTACCGGCATTCCCAAACTACAGGAATCAAAATCCTATTTAAATGGCTTTATTATGATTCCCGTTGGAAAGTCGTTCACCATAGTACCCATTATGGATCTATACCAGGTGTACGAAATTGCCGAAGAAGGTTCTTCCTATCAGGTTATTATGGCTAATAGTAAAAGTAAAACCAAATTGACGTTACCCGAAACCTCCCTAACGGTGGGTGGTGTCTGGAAAAAATTCACTTCTTCGTACGGTGAAAACAAACCCATAACCCAGGAACTTTCCCCGAGCATACCTCAGTCTTACGACTACATTACTAGCGTTTTTGAAAAGCTGGAGTCAGATCAGAAAACGACAAATTATTTGGAGATTAATTACTTCATAAGATCATGATCTATTTTACTATCTAAGATTTTACGATTAAAAGTATTGCTTCCCCTATCATCCAAACGAATGAGTAATAACGCTGTTGACCTCCGCCATTTTCAAAGCTTTTTGAGAAAAACAAGCACGGTTCTTGTTCTCACCCTATTAACCCTGATGGCATCTGCACAAAACAAAATGCGTCCGCTTGAACAGCTTATCAATGAAACTGACTCAGGATGGCCCCTCGTGCGGGAGTGGATCAGTAAGGCCAAAAACAAAGTACAAGTTCTCCCCTGTAATACAAACCGAGCAAAAGACGCTTTGTATAAAACACAAGTAACTACGCGTTCTCCAATGGGAGCGATTGTTTATGCCACAGGTGGGTTACTCATTGATCATGGGTGGATACGTGTTCTAGGGTCTGGCTGCTCTAAACTTAATCGTTCCCTTCCTGACTGGAACAAGGGAAAATCATTCAAGGAATTTGGCCAACGGCCTGGGGTTCTCCTGATAGCTGATGATGTTGTAGGAGGTTTTTTCGCGGTAAATGGAGGGGCTTTGGGAAGTGATGCTGGTAAAGTTTATTATTTATCCCCTGATCAGCTGGAATGGGAGCCCCTGGACCTCACCTATACCGATTTCTTGCATTTTTGCTTTAACGGCGACTTGGCTACGTTTTATAAAAACCTTCGCTGGAAAAACTGGAAGAGTGACGTGGAGAAACTGAACGGCGATACAGTTTTTAACTTTTATCCTTATTTATGGACAAAAGAGGGCCAGAATATTAACAAAGTGTCAAGAAAGGCTGTACCTATTCAAGAACAATATCTTCTGAATTTAAATCTTATAAAGCAGCTTCTCGAAAAAAAGAATGGCTCATAGTCTCAGAAGTAACTCCCCTGTTCGTCCGCGACTATTTCGCGGACGACTTCATTTTAACCTTTTCAGCAAGCTTCCCTAGCAGCTCGCAAAAAATATTAGAGTTTCTGGGGATTGAGTAATTGAGGCAACCAGACTCGAAATCTCGAACGTGCATCATTAGTATTTCCTGCCGACGCATAATCACACAAAATAACCGATACGGGGTTTCCCGGCCCTTCTTTGTATGATTCTGGCATAAACGATCCCTGAAACTGCATCCAGATTCCATCCGTGTTTTCCTTTACCAGATCGAGTTTCAGCGTACCTGTTTTGTCCATCATAGGGCTCAGTGTAGCATCAATCACTGGACCTGGTAAGCGGGCATCCCGTGCCAGCAGAATCGGGCCTCTTACAATTGCCACCTGTTGCGGTTCAATCCCCATCTGAATTACTTTTCCCTGAAGGTACAGATTCAGCGTGATCTCGTCTCCTGATTTCCAGGATTGTTTCAGGCGTTTGTATGTCCCTTTCTTACCCGAAACTTCCTGAGATTTTACCAACAATTGATACGAATCCGCCCATTCGGGGATCCGTACATCAACGGCAAAATCTTCTGCTTGGGGGATTTCTATTTTCCAATGGATGTCTCCAGAAACGGGATAACGAGTCTGGCATTTCACCGTGACAACCTGACCTTTCGGACTTTTGAAGGTATAACTTCCGGGTACGAAAAAATTCAACTGTACGCCCTGCTGGCTTTGCATAACTACCGTGGAAGGTAACGTAAAAAGTCCACGAGGACCACTGGCCACGCAGCAGTTTAGTCCCATACCACATTGCTCGGAACCTTCCAGTCGTTGGCCCATGAGCGGCGTATACTTGGCCCAGTCAGAGCCGTCAGGTTTCATCGATCCCAGCAATGCGTTGTAATACGTCTGTTCAATGGCATCAGCGTATTTGGCTTCCCCTGTCAACCTTAGCAATTGTTGGTTCAGCTTAATCCAGGTGGCCGTAACGCAGGTTTCCTGATAATGGTGAATGGCCATCGTCTGGTACTTTTTCCCGCCAAACCAGCACTCTACCGCAGACCCCGAACCTGCCAGGTTAATTTCCGTATCATGGATATTCTGCCAAGTTTTTTCGACCGCTTCACGATACGAGGCTTTGCCCGTGACCCGGTACAGCTCCAACAGGCCTTCGTAACAGGACATCATTTCGTATGCTTTCTGACCCTGCTCCCAACCAAACCAATTTTGTGGTTTCGGAAAACGCTCAGATACGGGAACGCCCGCCCTGGCGATCAACTGTGGACCATCCGCCGACTCCCATTGGCGAACAATCTCTTCCGCAAACTGTAAGTATTTGGGTTCTTTGGTACGCGTATAAAGTAGCGTGATGGGCTCCAGTACGGAAGACGTGGCCATGCCCCGGTGATTCCCTTTTCGTACCAATAGAACGTTCTTCTCTTTTAATTGCTGAATCAGGTGGTCAGCCAACCGACGGGCAGCCGTCAGGCTTTTGGCATCCTGAGTAAGATCATAATACGCCAGCAAACCCAGCATACAATATTTTCTTCCCCAGATATCCCATTGCTCCAGTTGACTGGCCTCGCTGTAGTTTCCAATGTATCCGTCCGGGGTTTGCGTAGCGATAAGTCCCTGAACTGCTTTATCAAGTTTAGCTTTCAAGGTGGGCTCCGGTTTGTACCGATAAGCTAGTACGGCTGACGTAAACCATTTACCCCAGAATTCACTCTGCCAGCAGCGGGTCTCGGTTCGGTCACGAAACGGGGATACGAGACGATCTACGTCTTGTGCCAGGATACGGTTCTGATACGAAGCATCCAGTTTTTCACCTATATATCCGGTAATTTTTTCCGTATAAATCGGTGTTAACTCGTCCGGTACAGAAGATTGGGCTGTTGCCGGTAACCAACCCAGGCATCCAATGAGCAGTGATGCCTGTCGAATGAGGCGAAGCATAGGATGATCTTTTCGTTTAGAGGATACTTATTCTCTGATAAGCATAATCTAAAATACAAAAAATCTAATGAGGTGTCCTATAAAAATGTTAAATGCGTAGCGGCGTATGAGGGAAAGGCACGGAAGAAAACCCAATTAAAAACTATCAGCTATGGGTGTATTGGATGGGTCCACCCTACAACGTGAAGTCTTTTAGCAATGCTCAAGATAAGCGGAAAGAAGAGTCGCATAAACCTCAACAAAAAGACCCATCCGCATAAAGCCGATGGGTCTTTCCCTAATCAGAAAACCTTACTAAGATCCTTAGAAAGAAAGCTGATGAGCCGCAGAGGAACTCGTCGTCATTTTCTGAACAGGTGGGGCAAATTGGGTTAACTTGATTCCCTTCACTGCCGTTTTGTATTCTTCGATTGTAGGAGTTCTACCCAGAATGGCAGAAAGAACCACCACCGGCGTAGAGGCCAGTAAAGACTCTCCTTTCTTACGATCTGAATCTTTTACCACACGTCCCTGGAACAAACGAGTAGATGTAGCCATTACGGTATCGCCCTTCTCTGCTTTTTCCTGGTTACCCATACACAGGTTACAACCGGGACGCTCCAGATAAAGGATGTTTTCGTATTCGGTGCGAGCCGTTACTTTCGGAGCCGCATCATCGAATTCGAAACCGGAATACTTTTGCAGTACATCCCAATCACCTTCCTCTTTCAATTCAGCGATGATGTTATAGGTCGGAGCCGCCACTACTAACGGAGCCTGGAATTCTACTTTCCCGTAGTGCTCTTCCAGGTTTTTGAGCATTTTGGCAACGATTTTGATGTCTCCTTTGTGTACCATGCAAGAGCCCACAAAACCCAGGTCTACGTGCTTTTCACCTTCATAATAGGTCAGGTCACGAATGGTATCGTGCGTATATCGCTTCGAGGCATCCACGTTATTTACGTCAGGATCGGCAATCATAGGCTCATCAATGATGTCCAGATCCACTACGAATTCTGCGTAATACTTCGCATTATCATCAGGAGTCAAAGGAGGCTTCTCACCTGATTTAATTTCGTTAATTCGCTTATCAGCTTTATCGATCAGTCCTTGCAGTACCTGCTTCTCATTATCCATGCCCTTTTCGATCATGATTCGGATGCGATCTTTCGCGATCTCTAATGATTCGATGAGCGTTTCAGGCTGAGAAATACAGATCGAAGCTTTGGCTTTCATCTCTGCCGTCCAGTCGGTGAAAGTAAAGGCCTGATCTGAAAGTAAGGTACCGATGTGTACTTCAATTACCCGGCCCTGGAATACGTTTTCACCATTGAATTCCTTCAGCATCTGTAACTGGGTAGCGTGCACGACATCCCGGAAATCCAGGTGATCCTGCATTTTACCCTTGAACGTTACCTTAACCGATTCAGGAATAGGCATGGAAGCTTCACCCGTAGCCAGTGCCAGAGCCACCGTACCCGAGTCAGCACCGAAGGCCACACCTTTTGACATCCGGGTATGGGAGTCTCCCCCGATAATGATCGCCCAGTCGTCAACCGTAATATCATTCAAAACCTTATGAATTACGTCGGTCATGGAATGATAAACTCCTTTGGGGTCACGGGCCGTGATGAGACCGAAGTCATTCATAAACTTCATCAGTCGGGGAATGTTCTGCTGAGATTTGCTATCCCAAACCGATGCCGTGTGGCAACCCGATTGATAACCAGCGTCTACGATGGGAGAAATCACCGTGGCAGCCATAGACTCCAGCTCCTGAGCCGTCATTAATCCCGTCGTATCCTGCGAGCCTACGATGTTTACCTTCGCCCGAACGTAAGAACCGGCGTGTAAGGTAGCACCAGAGGTTCCCACCGCATTGCGATTGAAGATTTTTTCTACCGCCGTCAAACCTTGCCCTTCAATGGAGATTTCTTTCGAAGGAGCGAACACGGTTGGAGCCGTAATACCCAGGGTCTTTGCCGCAAACGTCTGTAATTTTTTACCGAATTCGATGGAGTAAGAACCACCGGCTTTCATGAACTCGATTTTCTGAGGTGTGAAGGCTGAACTCACATCCATTACCTCCTGGCCATCTTTGTAAAGCTTCTTGGTCTTGGTATTCACCGTAAGCACCGTTCCGGTATCCACCGAATACGTTTGCTTTAACACGGGCTGACCATCCGCATCGACGATAAGCTTACCGTTTTCATCGAACTGCTTCACCCAGTTTTTAAGATCCAGGCCAATACCACCCGTTACGCCAACCGTAGTCAGGAAGATCGGAGAAATGCCGTTGGTTCCGGCTACTACTGGAGCAATGTTCACGAAAGGCACATAAGGACTAGCCTGCTTACCAATCCAGAGAGCCACGTTATTTACACCCGACATCCGCGAAGAACCTACGCCCATGGTGCCTTTTTCAGCCACCAGCATAACCGTCTTATCAGGGTGCTGAGCTTTGAGTTCCTTCAGTGCGGCTTGTTGTGCTTTGTTGTGCTCAAACATACACTGGCCGTGCAGTTCACGGTCTGAACGTGAGTGAGCATCACTGCCGGGAGAAAGTAAATCCGTAGAAATATCACCAATACCGGCAATGAAAGTTACCAGGGTAATCTCTTCGGGGATATCAGGTAACTTGGTATAGAAATCTGCTCGAGCGTAACTCTCAAGAATATCTTTAGCAATTTCGCTGCCGTTTTTGTAAGCCTGCTCTAAACGGTCGGTATCTGCGTCGTAGAGGAATACCTGCGTTTTTAAAACCTCAGCTGCCTGTGTGGCAATGGCAAGATCATCGCCTAAGGCTAAATCCAGTAATACCTCAATGGAAGGACCGCCCTTCATGTGGGACAACTGCTCAAAAGCAAAAGCGGGGGTAATTTCTTTTACTTCCGACTCACCCAGAATAATCTCCTTCAGGAACTTTGCCTTTACACGAGCTGCACTGGTAGTGCCGGGTAATACATTATAAATAAAGAATTGAAGTGACTCATCCCGATGCTCGTGGCCAGCGTGTTTGATCTGTTCAATGACCTCGTACATCAACTCAGCTCCATCAATCGGCAAGGGATGAAGCCCCTGGGCTTCTCTATCTATAATCTGCTTTTGATACTCGTCATATTTGCTCATAATTAACCTATTAGTTCAAGAAGATTAGATAAATCATCGAAAACTACAAATCTACTAAAAAAGTAGTAAATAGCCTTTCTATGCGTTGTTTTTCGCAGGACGGAGGGCCCCTGTAGAGGATGGCTAAAGTAAGTATTTTCCGAAGACGGCAAGGTCATTCCAACGTATCAAGCTGGAAAGGCATCTCAGACCAATCGTTACTTGGATAGATCTGGACGAAGTAATAGGCAGAACTCTAATTTTAGATAATGTCATAAGGAAGGATGAACACCCCGCTGGCTTCCTTCTATCCGTATGAAAATAATAGTAGGAAGAAGACCATCATAACATTGTTACGGAAGAAGTGGAGTCAACGTATAATCATACTCGTTCACAGCTACTGTATCTTAGGAGAGAGATGATTTCAATGTTGCGATGTGTGGTTTGGGCAACGGCGTTTACACAACTTATATCAGCTATGCTAGTGAAGATTCTATTGGCAGGCTTGTAAGTGATTTGGGGCTTTTAGAATGAGAACCGTAAAGTCCAAATTTATAAGATTCAACAACCTAAGCTTGCATATAGACCTTGCGGATGGGATTCATTATAGGGCAAAATATTTATCCATTCCTATTACCTAATTCTTTTCAACTTCTTCACAGATAGCCTTCAAATTATAAATGAAGGAATATTGATAAATCACCTTCCGTACTGATAAGATACGAACATCCGTACATCGCTCTGCTTGGCTATAGAAGCCTGCTTGATCCCGATTGAACAATCAATTCCAGGGTGATGAAACGGCCTTATCAAGCCTTGTTCAAAAATTTAATTCTAACTCGTCTTTATCTTTCTCTTAGGTAGGTTAAAAATCCAGCTTAAAAATATGCTCATGTCATATTACTAAAAATAAAATAATAGAGAACCCTATACCGAGAGACGCAGGTAGTAGCTGAACTACTTCAGGAAGTTAATTTTTTGATGATTACCTGAAAATCAATCATGTCAGGAATTAAACAGAATAGCCGAGGCCTACGAGTTTTGAGGACTTCAAAACCAGAATTAGACTTATAAAATTACCATATGAATAGATTACAACCCTTTATTGACTAGATATTCATCTATCCTCTTCCTATCAAGCTTATAGATTTACGCCCTGTACAACTCAACGTCTGATGTCCGCCTTTCTAGATTTATTTACTAAAACCTTTTCTTTTTATGAAGAAAAATTTACGACTTCTTTTGGCCGTAATCGCCTTGCCTTTTTTGGCAGAAGACTACGCTATGGCTCAATTGCCTGGTGGTGTGCCAATCGCCGCCTGGTGGCGGGCAGACGCTCCTAATCTTTATTCCAATGCCGGAACCACTCCAGTAACTTCCGGTGAAGGGGTCTATCAATGGAACGACTACAAGGGACTGGGTTACAACCTCGTCCAAACTAATGCAGGGTACCGTCCCATCTATTCTAATACGACTACCCTGGCCAACTTCAATCCTACGGTTACCTTTGCCAATAAATACATGGACTACGAGCCAGGAGCTGGTGTCAACATCATTGATCGCGTTAATGGGACGCTTTATGCCGCAGGATACACCAACACCTTGAATGGTAATGGCTTCTTTGGCTTTGATGTTTCGAATAATTACCCCGGCTTGCACTTTTACAATGACGCAGGTAATTACAAGTTACTCTTCTTCACGGGTGGTCCAGGCTATCAGGGGTTAAGTAGTAACGTACAAAAACCAACTTCTTTCTTCACGGCGGGGGCTTCCTGGCAAAATGGTGCGGGAAGCAATGCATCGTATGCAGGAGCTACCGTATCGCTCAACGGTACCAGAATTTCTTACTCAGGCAGTCAGATCAACAACGCTAGTCAGGATGTCAATGCTCGTGACGTTCGGATCGGATATGATAGTGATTACGGACCCCTCAATGGGCAGCTCAATGAAATGATGATTTTTGAAAACGTGCTTAGCACCGAAGAGATGGATCGGGTTGAAACCTATCTGGCCATTAAATACGGTACCACCTACGCAGCCGGAATCAGAGATTATAAAAACTCATCTGGTGGCGTAGTGTGGACTAGTGCTAACCACTCGGGTAATCGTTCTAACATTGCTGGAATTGCTCTGGATATGAATGGAGCTCTTGATCAGAAACAATCCTGGAGCACTAACGCTGGTAAACAGATTTTAATTGGAACTACCGGGTTAAACAATACCAATGCGGCCAACACCTCTTCGCTTTCCAACGGTCAGTACTTGATCTGGGGTGATAACGGATTGGCCAAATCGCCATCCGTTGCCTTAGCAGGCGTATCAGGGGTCAACTATCGGTTTGCCTCCATCTGGAAAGTTCAGAATACGGGTAGTGTAGGTACAGTACGGGTTGCCTGGCCGTCATCAGGACTGACCAACCTTTCCTTGATTCAGAGTCCCGATTCGACCTTTGATTCAAACGACACCCCCATTTCTATGGCTTCTAACACTCAGGTCATTAATGGGGTCACCTACAACTACGCTGACGTAACCTTCACCGATGGACAATATTTTACATTGGCTGCATCGTTACAGGGCCCTGGTGGAGTGGTTGCTAACCTGATGATGTGGCACAAAGCCAACGATGGCACCAGTACCCCCGGTACTAAAAGTGTATGGAAAGACGTATCAGGAAACGGACGCGATGTTACCCAGACCAATAATGCGGCCTATCAACCTAATCTGGTTACGAAAGCAAGTTATGCAGGGGACAGTAAGAATTACTTCTTTAACTTTAACCCCTTCTATTATTTTGACGGTACCAACGACTTTTTCTACCGTCTGAATGATGACTATTTCCCCACCAACACCAGTGCCGGTTCTACCTATGGTGTGATGTTCAACTCCGCAGCAGGTGGTTGGCGTACCCCCTACGGCTGGGGTGATGATGACCCGAACCTTGTCCGTGGCGATAATTTATATTACGTTACAAGGGATAATGGAACGGTCCTTACTCAAGACCTTTCCCTGACCACAACTCCTGTACACTTTGCAGGCATGTCGTGGAGAGGAGGCGGCAAGAATGGCATTTACCTGAACACCAATGGCCGAGTGGACAGTACGGGTGTCTATAACATTGGACAATTAAATAACGACCGCAACTTTGCCATTGGTTCGGAAGGATTTTCCCTTACCTCAGCTGGATATGAATTGTTCCAGGGAGGAATTTCGGAAGTGTTTGCCTACAGCAGCGACCATCAAAACTCTACGGGCGACGAAAAACAGCGGATCAACTCGTACCTGGCCCTCAAGTACGGCATTACCTTGAGAAAAGATTTTGATACTACAGCCGCTAACTATTTAAGCAGTTCATCTGCGGTAGTTTGGAATGCCACAACAAATGCAAAGTATAGTAAAAACATTGCTGGGATCGCTAATGACGTGAATTCGGCACTGAATCAGCGGCAGTCCATCAGTGTCAATAATGGGCAACAAATACTGATTGGAACCATCGGGTTGGATAGTACGAATGCGGCCAACACCTCTTCGCTCTCTAACGGTCAGTTTTTGATCTGGGGCGATAATGGATTAGCTAAAACTCCGGCTAACTATAAGGACAGTTTGGGACATGGTGTGAACGCGTTATTTAATGCGGTCTGGAAAGTACAAAATACAAAGAATGTAGATACGGTACGGGTAGCTTGGCCGGCAGGACTGACCAATCTTTCGTTAGTGCAAAGTACGGATACGACTTTTGAAGCAACCGACCGCTTTACTCCTATGGTACCCAACACCCAAACGATCAATGGTGTTACCTATAACTATGCTAAAGCCGTTCTGAAAAATGGTGAGTACTTTACATTGGCAGCCTTAGTACAGGGTGGTCTGCCCGTGAGTCTGGTTTCCTTCGAAGCCAAGGTACTGCCTCAGGAACACGTGCAAGTGACCTGGAAAACCAACCGGGAAGTAAACAATGCAGGATACATCATTGAACGTAGTAAGGATCTTCAGACGTTTGAAACCGTGGCACAGGTCAGGGATGTGGCTTCCGCCTCTAACTCGATCCATACCTATCAGATCGTCGATGAAAAACCCTTCCGTGGTACGAGCTATTACCGACTCAAGCAGATCGACCTGAATGGCAATACCACCGCCTTCCGTCCGGCAAGCGTTCTGGTAGGAAAAGACGGTTATACCGTTTATCCTAACCCCGTTGGTTCATCAGCTATTCACGTGCAGGTTGATGATCCACAGACCGCTCGGGTTACGCTTCGCACCCTAACAGGTACGTCCATCTCAGTAGATCGCCAAGCAAAAGGACAGGACGAGTTAATTCTCTCCACTACGGGTAAACTCACCCCCGGTGTTTACCTGCTCTCGGTCGAAGAACGGGCTACTACCCGCACCTATAAAGTAGTCGTAAACTAGACCCTTTCCAATAGAAGACGATTGTTATATGTAGGCAGAGGCAAGTTGCTGCTTACATATGAAAGTAAAAGGGTACTGAATCAATTGTAAATGATTCAGTACCCTTTTCTCATTCAGTACTTCCAAACGTAAATTGCGTAGTAATAATCATGGAGCAAAGGATTTCAGAGGGAATCAGCCCAAGTTACCTCATGAATACTTTTAGGGACCTTAGCGATGATAGGAGTAAAGATATTATAGACACTCCTACGAAAACAGGGCTTGTCTAACGGTTGAGACCAAGTATTGGGCATCAGGGAGTTACTTTGAGGAAAATACTAGAAGAAGGCTACACTTCCTACTTATGCGAATATCAGTGACATGTTTCGCTCAAATATGCTTTTAGAACTTCGACTAACGGAGAAATCTTGTAATGAACGCACCAGCAACAAAAGCAACTTGGAAAAATTTTCCTATGGATCATCCCAAACGAATTGACATACACTTGCTGTTTACAGACAGGCAATTCTCTATGTTAGTAGCAGGACTTATTCCTCAACAAATGGAAGACAAATGGTTCATTTATTACGAAAATGAATGGCTTTATTTTCATCGTTCCTGGACAGGTCATGGCATTTATAAAGCAAAAATCAATAAAGTAACTGACGGTTACTGCATAAAAGAGTTTTGGGCGGAAAGAAACCCGAAAAAATATAAAAATCAGGATGATACTACTGACCTTGAAACGTTTTCATTTTTAATTGCAAGAGGGATTTTAGGGATTAATGTTCGTAACATTTATCCAGGAAGAAATACAAAGTCAGAAACTGATGCTCTAATAGACTGGAGAACCTTTGGAAATATGCTTTTCACAAATCAAGGTGTTGATTATTTTTATGAAATAACATCTGCTCTTTTCGGTGTTGCTACTGGCGATGCTTTGGGTGTTCCTGTAGAGTTCAACAATAGGGAATCCATTAGTAAAAATCCCGTAACGGATATGATTGGTTATGGAACGTATAATTTGCCAGCAGGAACCTGGTCAGATGACAGTTCGCTCACTTTTTGCCTTACCGAAGCATTAACCCAAGACTTTGACTTACATGTAATCGGGCAAAATTTTGTGAAATGGTATCAGGAAAATTACTGGACACCGCACGGAAACGTTTTTGATATTGGCATGGCCACACAACAGGCTATTTCACGACTTGCCCAAGGTGAAGAATCAGAATTAGCTGGCGGCTTTGAGGAAAGTGACAACGGAAATGGTTCGCTTATGCGAATTTTACCCTTGCTTTTCTATTTGCTTGACAAACCAATCAAAGAACGCTACGCCATTACCAAACAAGTTTCGTCGCTTACTCATGGGCATATCCGTTCTGTAATTGCTTGCTTCTATTATCTTGAATTTGCAAAGCAAATTTTGGAAGGTAAAGACAAATTTGAAGTTTACAGAAACCTGCAAATAGAAATCCCAAACTACTTAACCAGTATAGCCATTAATCCGAAAGAGATTGCGTTGTTTGACAGGCTACTAAAAGGAAATATTGATAAAATTGACGAAGAAAAAATTTTAAGTGATGGTTATGTTTTGCATACACTTGAAGCAAGTATCTGGTGTGTACTAACCACTAATAGCTACGAAGAAGCCGTTTTACGAGCGGTAAATCTAGGGGAAGATACAGATACCACTGGTGCAGTAACAGGAGGACTAGCAGGTCTTCTATACGGATTTAATAAAATTCCCTTACATTGGCTTCGACAACTAGCAAGATATGACGACATTGAAAACCTGGCGAAGCGATTTAACAACAAAATTACCAGCCGCTAATACGGTAACGGTATCCACCATTCTCCCATGAACATGTTGGGCAATGGCGTCGGAGACACCCATTAGTTGTCATTGCATATTTATCCCCAAATTTACCTTTTAAAGAATATGATAACTGGAGTGCCCCCCAGAAGTTAGACACTTACTGGGGTATTTTTATCGCAAAGGGAAGAGGAACAACTACTGTATGGTTTCACTATGAGTAATTATCAATCTCCATTACTAAGTGGCTTATCGACATCTATTGTTAGAAATGCCTTATCAAAACTCAATAATAATTGAAGTGTAAGGGTATTCTTCCTATTTACGTCACAAACGAATATCTATAAAATCTATATTATAAACGCGGACGAACAGGGAAATTTAAACTATAAACTTAAAGTAGCATATCCGCCAACTCCACCACAACTTTTCATTCATTTAGGTTAAAGATTCTTCAATAAATTGATCTGGGCTTTTCGCTCTTTTATTACCTCTTCCCTATCGTCGGGAAACATTTTGTTAATCAGTGTAACCGCAAAATCAGTGGCCCATAAGCCATGATATTTTGTATGTGGGCTTGCAGCTATTTGTGCCATAGTCCTTAAAAACTTCACCTTAACCAAGTCTTTTTCAAGTTTAGCAATTCTGCTAATCTCAAGACTCAAATTCCTTGCTTCGTGATAATTGGTCTTTCCATCCAGCCACCTTTGCATGGCTTCGAATGCTTCCTTTATTTCACGACAAGGCTCAAAACCCGTTAGATCTATCAGATGTTGCCCGAATATCAAACAGAACTGCACCATCTCCCGGTGGCTTTTAGTATCGTACAGAACTATAAATTCCTGCTTCAACTCAGGGATATCCTCTATCTTCCCGACTAATCGCTGGTATTCGTAAATATTCATGAGCTTTTTATGTTTATGCAGCCCTCACTCGACTCTATCAAACGGGCGGTACAATTGTGCTTCTCAAAACTCGTATAAAAACTTCTGTATTGACCCAAAGTCCGCCTATAGACACTTATACGAGACTTTTTATCAATTATTCGCTTCGCCATTTTAGGTGACATTCCGCTAAACACCAATAACGGCGAGAATGTGAAAAGTATTTGAATTGTTGATGGAATGTGCATAGGCAGAAACAGCTCTTTGCCTTTTGCTATAATCATAAAACCAGTCCTTCAGTCAAAAGCCTACATTACAGGGACGTAACTCTGTAAAATCCGCTTCTAAATAAGTGGAGGGTACTGAATCAATCACATAAGTCATGATTGATTCAGCACCCTCCACTTGTTAAATACTTCCTAATACTCAGCTTAAGCCTAGAAAGAATACCGGGCTCCTAACTGCATTTGCCAGCGAGATCCGAGAGGATCAATCGAATAGGGCGTGGTAGGACGGCTCCAGGTAAAGGTCGGGTCGCCCGTAGTGGGGTTAGTAGCCCGAGCTAGACCGATAGAAGCAGTTGAGTTAAAGGTATTGGGTGAGAAGTAATAATACCCTAGCTTTTTATCTACCAGATTCAGGAAGTTCAGGATGTCATAGGTAAGCTGAAGAGAATGGCCATTTTTCATGGTAATCTCGTGCAGAAAACGTAAGTCCATCGTATTGTTCCAGGGGGTACGTCCACCGTTACGCTCCGTAAAGGTTCCCATGCGGGTTTTCAGGTAGTTATCACTCTGCACAAAGGCCATGAAATCCTGTGCCTGTGTTCCCGTTGGCAATAACTTCTGAGCTTCCGTCAGATCTTTTGGAATATAGGCTAACCCGTTCGCTTGTCCAGAACCATTAATCGTTGAGTTAACATACCCCCAGGAATACGCAGAACCTGACTGGAAAGAAGCGAACAGAGAAACCGTTGTGGCGTTGGTATTGCTCCACTTCTGGCGGTAATTAACGCTGGCTACGATGCGGTGACGAATGTCAAAGTTTGAGTAAGCCAGAGATGGATTGTTCGGTGAGAGCGACTGGTTCAACTGCCAGTTAGACTCCATAGAGTTCCGAATACCGTTGGTAAGATCAAATGCCTTACCATAAGTATAAGCAGCCGAGAAGCCTAAACCTGCCGAGTAGTTTTTCTGAATCTGGGCAGTTAAGCTATACCGACGTCCCTGATTCGTATTAGAGAGCATGTAAGCATTCGCGAAATTATCATTAATCCGCTGAGCACCCGCCGCTCCGGTTGACGATACGTAAATAGGCTGCTGATGCTGCGTGTCATAACTGTAGTAACGAACGACATCTTTGGTATTCACCTGTTGGAATTTCAGGTCATGGATGACTTTCGTATACAATCCTTCCAGCGTGATCTTATAACCGTTGATTACATAGTCTACGGCTAAGTTACTCCGAAACATCTGAGGCATCTTGAAGTTATTGTCAATCAAGTCAACCTGAGTCCGGCGAGTACCTCCGTTGTTATTGTTAATAGCCAAGGCTCCACCGGGTACCAGCGGATCTCCTACGAGTTTCGTGGAGGCGGTAGCGTTGTTGTTAAAATCATAAGCACCGTAACCTACCCCGTTGTTATAAAACGCATAACCAAGCCAGGCAAAAGGAATACGACCCGTAAACAGACCCGCTCCACCCCGAATAACAAGACTCTTATCTCCTTTTGCATCGATATTGAAGCCCAAACGAGGCGATACCTGTACATTGTTCAGATACTTATTCGTGATCTGATTCAAAGGAGTGTACGTATAGGTTGTACCGTAATTAGGATCTCCGGTAGAAGCCGTTACCTGAGGACTCAACGCGGGTTTGGTAGGTAATCCCGTATAATCGAAACGAATGCCGGGAGAAAGTTTAATACGATCCGTAAGCTGAATATCGTCCTGAGCATATAAACTCAGCAGATTAACATTGAAATGAGCGTAGGGATTGTTAAATTGATTGTCGAGGCTGTTGCTGGCATCAGCAAACGGATACGAACCCCGCACCCGGTTGGGAAGTTTATTCATAAAATCATCCACGGACCGATAGGAAATCCGACCATTAGGAGCATTCACGAATCCATAATCAATTGTATAAAATTCGTTGTGCGTACCTACCGTGAAGGTATGGTTACCTTTATAGAACGTGAAGTTATCCGTTAACTCAAACGTTTTCTGACGCAGGTTGAATACAGAAGCTTCCCGGTCGTTACCCAGGAAGATCGTACCGCCATTGTAAGCAATCTCTACCTGTGGGAATGTACGAATATTCGAAAGGGTCGTACGGTAATCGTGTACAGTAGAATATCCTGCAATTAAGCTATTGGAAGCACGTCCAAATTGCGTTTTCAACTCTGCAACCGTACTGGTCTGGTTGTTATTCTGACGGAAATCAATGCTACCGAAACGGAAGTTTGCGGCATCCCGCTCGAGGTTGGTTGCTTCCGAGAATACCGTGTTATTACGCAAGCTTAACTGATTACGAGCATTGATATTCCAGTCCAGACGATTGAAGAATTTCGTACTTTTTGAATAGATGGAATAATTACCGTACGAACCAGCCTCAAACCCGTAATTAGTTTTCACGAAATCTGAAATCTGTTGAGCTACTGCCGCATCTTTAATCAGGGAAGAAGTCGAACCTGCCTGGAACTGTACGGGATCCTGACGGTTGGTGATTTCTTCATTAGTAAAGAAAAACAGCTTGTTCTTGATGAGAGGTAAGCCTACTCTAAAACCCGTTTGATATTCGTGAAAAGTGCTGGGTAACTTTTCTTTTGCGTTGGCGGCTCCATTCCAGGCTCCCGTCAGCGTCGCATTGCGACCAAAACCATAGACAGAACCCGAAACCTTATTTGTACCACTCCGCGTAACGGCGTTTACCGATCCTCCCAGGAAGTTACCCAGCCGTACGTCGAACGGAGCAACGGCTACCTGAATATCCTGAATGGCATCCAGACTAACGGGGTTGGTACGCGTACTTGAACCGGGCTGCCCTGACGTTCCGGTTGATCCACCCAGCGAGGGGCTAAAACCAATAGCATCGTTATTAATCGCTCCGTCAATCGTTACGTTGTTGTACCGGAAGTTGGTACCCGCAAAGGAGTTCTGATTGTTTACCTGAGGCGTTAATCGCGTCATGTCCGTGAGGCTACGGGAGATCGTAGGCATTCGGCGAATCGTTTCACTACCCACGTTTAATCCGGCTCCGTTGCGTTCTCCTCCTTTTTCGCCTTTTACAACCAGCTCACCTAAGGTTTGGGTTGAGTTCTGCAAGGTGACGTTGATGGTAGTCGTTTCCCCTAATTGAAGGGTAACTCCGGGGATCGTATTTGTTTGAAAACCAATGGAGGAAAATGTAATTTCATAGGGGCCACCGACACTCATGTTATTGATTCGGTAACGGCCCTCCGTATCAGTAATGGCCGCATAACGGGTACCCGTGGGGGTAAAAACGGCCTGAACTGTAACCCCTACCAGCGTCTCTTTTTTGTCATCTATGACACGTCCACTCAAGCCGCTGGTGGTTACCTGAGCCCACGCCTGACTACTGATCAGTAAAGTAAATAGTAGAATAACCCTATAGAGTTTCATAAATTAGTTGGGATCCTTAAGTTTTAAGATGCCCCGCAATTTATGTCTGGTATGTTTCCTGAATATTAACAACTTCCCTCTAGAGATTATAATGAGATTAAAAGATACGACTAACGCCCACCCACCTGTTTTTTACCTAATAATTTCATTTATTTATCTCATTTATAAGTAGTTGATAGTTTTTCGTTGTTAGTTAATAGACTGGCATTTAGTACTTCTACGCCGACCTATCTATTATTAAATCATTACAAGAACTTATCACCACTTGACCGTAGGTTTCTACTGTATGATTTTCGTAAAATCCATTTATGATTATTCAAAACCCGTTTAAACCAGCAACGAGTTAATCGATAAAGAGACCTAGCTCCTTCATCCATTAACTCGTTGCTGGCTTAAATTTAGTAAAACCTATTTAGTTGGGCTGGAAGTATTCGATACGCCTTCACTAGTCATCATTACTCGTTTGATGGTTCCGTTTTTATTATAGTCCAATTTGTCAATACATATCGAGCGGCTATAGCTATTACCATCGGTTTGAATACCTCCGTTATGATAAATGAAGTACCACTGCCCTTTGTGCTGGACAATCGCCTGATGATTGGTATTACTGTTTCCGGCAATCTCATTTAAAATACCTTTGTATTCGTAAGGTCCTTCAATGGAATTAGCCACTGCATACGCAATTTTTTCCGGGAAGCCTGTCGCATAACTCAGGTAATATTTGCCTTTGTGGGCATGAATCCAGGGAGCTTCCGTAAAATCGAAACCAGGGAACTGAACCCGTTTGATTTCCCCCTCTATTTCGATCATGTTCTTTTTTAATTTGGCATAATAACATTCAAGGTTGCCCCAGAAAAGCCAGGCCTGATCGTTAGCATCGATATATACCGTAGGGTCAATACAGGCCCAGGAGTGGGAAGAGGCAAAACAATCCTTATTAGTAAGCAGAGGTTTTCCCAACGCATCTCTGTAAGGTCCTTCCGGTCGATCCGCTACTGCAACTCCAATACCTGACCAGTTTGTGCTGATGTACCAGTAATATTTCCCGTTTCTTTCCATGACCTGACCCGCGTACGCATCTCCACTCTTCGCCCAGGGGAAGTCCGTTATTTTTAAGGGCACGGGATACTGGGTCCACGTTTTTAAATCCGTGGTTGAATACACCAGCCAGTCTTTCATTTTATATCCACTTTGCCCACCAGCGAAATCATGACCCGCGAACAACCACAGCGTATCTCCTTTCACCAGTGCCGCCGGATCAGCCGTGTACGCATGCGTAATGATGGGATTTCCTTTCGAAGTAAATGAATAGCGATCAGAAGCCTCGACGGGTTGTAACAAGTCATTAGGAACGCCCCCCCATTTCGCCTGTAAACGGCGGGCTTCTTCTCGGGTAATGCCGATGACACTGCCATGCCGGGGATTAAAGTTTTTGGTGAAAGACTCGGGTTTTTCCGTAAAATGATACAGATCGGTGCTCCGCTGAAACTCATACCGCAGGTTCGTGTATAGATCATACATCAAAATATACTCGTCCGAGTCGTTGAGTTTGAAGACACTGGAGCCCTCTACTACAATATGTTTATCCGAATAAGCATCCAGATACTTGAAATCCTCTACCCAGGGGCCGCTCAGCGACTTCGAAGTGGCCTGTTGAATGCCATTTTTGATTTCTTTGCCACTCTCATCTTTTGTATTCCCTTTAAAGAACAGATGGTACGTGCCGTCTTTATAAACAATATCGCCATCAATGGCTCCGTACTTTGCCCGGAACATCAGCTTGGGTTCAGCCTCAAAACCGGTAAAGTCCTGATTGGCGTAGGCGGAATAAAAATCAAGCTTCGAATCGTCTTTGAAACGTACCGTGAAGTAGATCAGATACTTTTTGGCCTGGGGATCATAGATGGTCTGCGGAGCCCATACCCATTGTACATTCCCAAACGTCTGCGGGTAGGTTTTGGCCAGGTCGATACTCCGGTGGGTCCAATCCACTAGATTAGTGGAACGCAGCAGAACAATACCCGGATTACTCCCCCAACCATTTTTACCTACGAACATATCGGTTGCCGTCAGATAAAAGGTATTTCCATCCTGCCCGCGTAACAAATGTGGGTCCCGAATTCCACCCGTTTGCGAGATGTCACTGGAGGCAAGAATAGGCTGATTGTTATTTAAAGCAGACCAATGGATGGCATCCTTACTTACACCCAGACGTAACTGCTCTTGCTTGAGCGGGTCTCCTGAACCCTCGAAGTAAGCAAATAGATACCCTTCGAAGGGCGGTGAAGCCTGCTTGGTCTGGGTAAAAGCGGTTACACTGCCCAGCAGGACAAAGATCACAGCTAGTACTTGGTTACGTAAAATCATTTTAAAAGGCTAAATATGAGACGAAAGAAAATAGGTTTATCAGGGTTTCTGTTCAGGCAAAAAGGTACGTCTTCCTGCAAGGTTAGCCTGTCCAAGAAGTTGTCCTCATTGATCTGAGGTATAGAGTTCGGAAATCATTTTTGCTGGGACTTTGGGACGGTGATGATAGGTAGTGGTGGATTTATGACGGATCTGTATTCCTGAAGAATCTTCTACTAATATGTTGAAATGAGCAGTTTATACTCATTCGGGAGCTATCAATCGTAAGAATTTTGCTGTCGTTATGGGTGTTTAAGCAAAGCGACACCAATAACTTAATTTCAGTTTTCAACTCAATAACACAAGTAACCCGAAAACCATGTTGTTGGCGATGCTCCATTAACTTCCAATAACGGCGAAGTGTATTAACGATGTCCACAAACAAAAAGCCCCACTAGCCAAGGACCAGTGGGGCTTCCCCTTATACTAAAATACAAAACCTTAATTCAACCGAAAACTATTCTTCCCAACCAACTGCTCCAATCCTTTAATCAGATCATTTGAGACGTTGATTTTATTGAAACGACTTTGCAGCGTTACCTCTACTGGACTTTCCGAGTCTTTGAGTTTCACGAATAAGTTACAGGTGCCCGGATTTTGCTTGAATAACTCGCTCAGACTTGCCACCAGTTCCCCGCTAACTTCCTGCAAATTAATCTCCAGACTCAACTGCTTACACATCTTCTCTCGTACTTCGGGTAACAGCTGAATCTGCGTAGCCTTGAACTCGTACTGCCCCTGGTTCCGCCAGCTCGGTTGCAGTTTTCCCCGAATGTACAGAAACCGATCCTGTGATACATACTGACCCATTTTTACGTAATCGTCGCCAAACAGGGCCAGTTCCATGCTTCCGGCATAATCTTCAATCGTAAACAAACAGAAGGGATTGCCATTTTTGGCGTATCGCTCCTGGTACTTGGTCACGATTCCGGCAATGCGGACATCGCGGTTGTACCAGTTCTTTTCTTCTTCTGAATCACGGAAACGGTCCAGTGTAATATCGCAGAAATTATCCAGCTCAATACGGAAATCATCCAGCGGGTGACCGGAAATGTATACGCCAATCACATCCCGTTCTTGATTGAGTTCGATCATTCGGGCCCAGGGCTCCGCTGAAGGGATGCGAGGAGCCATCATGTTGCTCCGCCACCCCCACTCATCGCTCCGAAAAGCGACACCTGAGCAGCGGCTTTTTCTTCGTGGTGCTTGTTGGCATACCGAATCAGCGTTTCGATGAACGTACCCGTTCCCGTATCGGCGAAGAATGCCGCCCGGTTGATGCCAAAGCTGTCGAAGGCTCCGGCATAGGCCAGTGATTCCAACGTCTTCTTGTTCACCGTACGCAGGTTGATCCGCGTGACGAAGTCAAAAATATCCTGGTAAGGACCATTCGCGTTTCGTTCCTGAATGATGCTATCCACGGCCGCATCGCCCGTACCTTTAATGCCACCCAGACCAAAACGAATCTGCTTTTTCTTATTGACGTTGAACTCCTTGATGGATTCGTTCACGTCGGGACCTAATACGTCGAGACCCATCCGGCGGGTTTCCTCCATGAAGAGCGTAATCTTCTTGATGTCGCCCAGCTCGTTGGTTAAGTTGGCCGCCATGTACTCCTCCGGATAGTGGGCCTTCAGGTACGCCGTCTGGTAGGCCACGAATGCATAACAGGTCGAGTGCGACTTGTTGAAGGCGTACTGAGCAAACGCTTCCCAGTCGGTCCAGACCTTTTCAAGTTTCTTGGCATCCAGCCCTTTGGCGACGGCTCCTTCCATGAATTTGCCCTTCATCTTGTCCAGCGTGGCCCGGTCTTTCTTACCCATGGCCTTCCGCAGTACGTCGCGTCACCTTTGGAGAAGCCCGCCAGTTTCTGAGACAGCAACATCACCTGCTCTTGATACACCGTGATCCCGTAGGTATCAGCCAGGTACTCTTCCATTTCGGGAAGGTCATACACGACGGGTTTCCGTCCGTGTTTCCGATCAATAAATTCAGGAATGTACTGAATCGGACCGGGCCGGTACAGGGCGTTCATCGCAATAAGGTCCTCAAACCGCGTGGGTTTTAGTTCCTTCATGTACTTCTGCATTCCCGGACTTTCGTATTGGAAAATCGCGTAGGTTTCACCGCGTTGGAAAAGCTCGTAAGTCTTCGCATCATCGAGCGGCAAACTATCCAAATCAATCTCTCGATTGTGATTTTGCTTAATCAGAGCCAGAGCGTTTTTCAGGATCGTCAACGTGGATAATCCTAAAAAGTCCATCTTGATTACCCCCGCATCCTCGATTACCTTTCCTTCAAACTGCGTAATAAACCAGTCCGAATCTTTTGAGGTACACACCGGAATAATATCCGTTAAGTCTTTGGGAGCGATGATAATACCCGCTGCGTGGATACCCGTACCGCGTACGGAGCCTTCCAGCTTCAGGGCTTCGGTCAGTACCTTACCCGCTACGGTATTGGATTTCATCGTATCCCGCAACTTCTGGATATTCTGAATTTCCTCGCCTCCCCAGCCTTCTTTATCCTTCACGCCGCCCGGCCCATCAATGGGAGCCAGCAGGACGCGTTGCAGGTTCAGATCCAGGGGTTTTTCCGGAATCAACTTCGTGAGTAAGTTGGTTTCATCCAAAGGTAAATCCAGTACCCGGCCCACGTCTTTGATGGCCGATTTGGCTTTCATCCCCGTGTAGCTCACAATCTGGGCTACCTGATTTCGACCGTATTTATCGACTACGTAGTCAATGACTTTCTGGCGACCCGCATCGTCAAAGTCCGTATCAATATCGGGCATAGATTTCCGGTCAGGATTCAGGAACCGCTCGAACAGCAGATTGTACTTAATCGGATCGATGTTCGTAATCCCGATGCAGTACGCCACCGCCGAACCCGCCGCCGAACCCCGACCCGGCCCCACGAATACGCCGATGTCACGACCCGCCTTGATAAAGTCCATCACGATGAGGAAGTATCCAGCGAAACCCATCGTTTTGATGGTATGTAGCTCAAAGTTGAGGCGTTCCTCGGCTTCGGGCGAAATAGTTTCGTAGCGTTGACGTGCTCCTTCAAACGTCAGGTGACGCAGGTATTCCCACTGGTTCAGGGTATCATCAGCGTGTACCTTGAATTCGTCAGGAATGGGGAAATTGGGCAGAAGAATGTCTTTCTTCAGTTTCGGTTCAAAACACTTATCGACAATTTCCTGTGTATTGTCTAGGCCTTCGGGAATGTGGCCCCAGACGTTCAGCATTTCCGCTTTCGTCTTGAAATAAAACTGATCGTTGTAAAAGGCAAACCGCGACCCCCGGGGCATGGCCTCATCATCCGAGAAATCCTTAGCCGAGGGCGTACTCTGCTTTTCGCCGGTGTTGACGCACAGCAAAATATCGTGAGCGTTGGCATCCTGCTGGTCTACGTAGTGACTATCGTTAGAGACGATAATCTTCACATTATGCTTACGAGCAAACTTGAGCAATACTTCATTGACCCGCTTTTGATCGGGAATTTCGTGATCCTGTAGCTCGACGTAAAAGTCTTCACCGAAGATATTCAGCCACCACAAAAATTCCTTTTCACCTTCCTCTTCCCCTTTCCGTAGAATGGTTTTGGGCACGCTGGCTCCAATACAGCAGGTCGTGGCAATGAGGCCTTCGTGGTATTGTTCAATCAGGGTTTTATCAATGCGGGGGTACTTCCCGTACATCCCTTCAATGAAACCCAGCGAACAGAGTTTGACCAGATTTCGATAGCCAATTTCATTTTTGGCCAGCATTAACTGGTGATACCGAACGTCTTTCTTCTCCTTCGTAAATTTCTTCTCGTGACGATCCTGTACCACGTAAAACTCACAGCCTACGATGGGTTTTACCCCATGCTTCCCGGCTTCGGCCACGAATTTGAACACGCCGAACATGTTACCGTGATCGGTAATGGCAACTGCCGAATGTCCATCAGCCTTGGCTTTCTTGAACATGCCACCAATATCGGCGGCACCGTCGAGCAGTGAAAATTTGGTATGGCAGTGAAGATGGGAAAAATGCATAATGACTGGGCTCTAATCGTAATTCAAACTTGAAGATACCATTAAAAACGTGGGGGTACAAGTTAGGTTCCGGAAACAGGCGTTTTTCCTCAACACTATCAAAAGGCTGCTTGCGAGACTAATTTCATTTCAACACTTTACCCTCACTGCTATCTTTCAGGGGAGACTTAAGTTGCCCACAGGCAGTCATTATTCGTGCATACCGCTGGCTCGTATTCAACAAGCTAACTCACTGTATCTCTTTCACAATCAGGTTATCACCTACTAATGACTTTCCATACAGGAGTCCATTCCTACCGAAAAACTGAATTTCCTGCCTGATTAACTTATTCTTAACAAGTCGTTTGGAATTTTTCTATATTTTTAACCTATGATTATTCCCACCAGGAAAAGGTTGTTCTCTGGCCTTGTGGGTGGTCTTTAAGTTTGGAGTCGTTATGTTTTCACTTCTAATCAAAAATCATTTGACAATTTGAAAGTATTGCCTATCACTTTAAAGAACTTAAACAAAATAAACTTTTGAGCATAGATACTTATCTAAACTAAATCGATTTAGCTAACTTAACGGTCCTATTCGCTATCTTCTCTTGAGCATACTTAAGAAAAGGTAAAAACTTGATAATTAACGTCAATAACTGGCTAATTCCGTTACCTATCTTCCTGTTAATCCATTGATTTTAAATAATTTACTAAGCTTCCTACGTAATTTATCCCTGTACCCAACCACAACTCACGCACTACGCATCAGTAGCCCCATTTCTTTAGCCCTTGATATGAAAAAAATCTACTTTTTACTGCTCGTTCTTTCACTAGGCTGGACGACAAAATCCTTTTCCCAACAGTTTGGCAATGAATGGATTAATTACCAGCAAACGTATTTTAAAATTCCCGTCACTCAGAAAGGGATTTACCGGCTTACTTACACTGAATTGCAAAATGCTGGTTTTGATTTAAAAGCAAACCCTCAACAAATTCAGCTTTTTAGAAGAGGGGTTGAGCAGGCCATCACCGTAGTAGGAGAAGGAGATGGTACATTTGATACAGGTGATTACGTTGAATTCTTCGGGGTTGGTAACGATGGTTCCCGTGACGCGGAACTGTATGTACCTAAGGAATCCCACCACAACCCTTATGTGAGTTTGTTTACGGAAAACTCTTATTACTTCCTGACACTGACGGTCAATGGACAGAAGGGAAAGCGGATGAGTACTCCGACACCTCCCAGTAAAGGTACCCTGGCAGCAGAGCCTTATCACTGGGCGGAAAATGTCTCTCTCTTCACCTCTCATTATGACGTCGGGCCAGCCTATTCCAGTGCGTACACGCAGATGAATTTCGAACGGGGCATGACTTTAGCCAGCTACGGAGTCGGAAAAGGGTATATGGATTCCCCTATCAGTAATAATAACCGGAAAGCGTATAATCTACCTTTAGAGAATCCATACCAAGCCGAGGCAAATACGGTAAAACCTCGTCTGAGCATTTCGTTATTTACCGCCAACATTGGTAATCACGAGATTGAGGTTAGCATCCGCCCTTCCTCATCTGCCGCAGAAAATACCATCCTGACCTTTCCAACGACGACCGATTACCAAATCCTAAAAAATAGTGCTGAATTTGACTGGAGTTTTTTAACTAACTCGAGTTCACAGGCTGTTGTCTATTCAAAAGTTGGTTCTGCCAGTGTCATTTATTTTAAGTTTACCTATCCTCAACTTCTGAATTTATCCGGGGTTACTCAAGGAAAGGCAATCAATACCCGTACAAACGCCAGTGGTACGTCCCTTCTCCAATTCAGTAACGCCAACACCAATGATCAACTCTATGACGTTACCGATTTAAACAATATTCAGCGAATTCAATCTTCTTTCACTTCGAACACGTTAGAAGCCGTAGTAAGCAACACCCAGCAAGCTCGCAATTTTTGGGTCAATCGATCATCAGGCTCGGTCTCTAAAATTGAGAAGATCAATTTCATGCCTATTGATCCTTCGCAGGTTAATTACCTGATTGTAACGAATAAAGTGCTCCGCCAGGCTGCTGGTGGATCTTCGGATATCGTACAAGCCTATGCCGACTACCGGGCTTCCGTAGCAGGCGGAGGTTATAAGCCTCTGGTGGTAGATATGGACCTACTGTCGAATCAATTTAACTATGGAGAACGTAGTGGTTTGTCCATTCGAAATTTCGCGGGGTACATGCTAAAAAACGGTTCTCCAAAGCACCTGTTTCTGATTGGTCGAGGGATTTTTCCGCAGTACTTCCGTTTCGGCTTGGATGAGCAAGGGATGGCAGACAATAGTTTAGTACCAACAGGGGGATGGCCGGGTTCCGACTGGCTATTAGTCAATGGTTTAAATGGCGAACCCGCCAACGTACCCGCTATTGCTGTAGGCCGATTAAATGTTACGAAGCCTGATGAAATTGCCTCTTATTTAAGTAAAATCAAAGAGTACGAACTTAGTAAGAATCAACCCTGGAGAAAGAAGTTTTTATACCTGAGTGGTGGACATACGGATTACGAAAGAAGCAGTTTTACGGGATATGCCACCGATTTTAAGAATATTGTTGAAAATGCTCCTCTACAGGGAACAGGTAAAATCATCTCAAAAACGACTAATCAAAACGTTGAAACGATCGACGTATCGCCAGATGTAAACGATGGTACCAGTATGATTACCTTTTTTGGCCACGCTTCTACGAACTACACCGATATTAATATTGGGCTAGCTTCCCAAAGCTCTTATACCAATAAAGGGAAGTACCCCATCATATTTGTTAATGGGTGTGAGGCAGGAAATATCTTTTACTACAACGCCCCGGAAACTGTAGGTAGCAATTGGGTAAACACGCCTGATCGAGGAGCCATCGTCCATCTAGCTTCTTCGTTTTTGGGCTGGCCTTTCTATCTGAAAGATTACTCTAATACTCTTTTCACAAAACTTACTGACTCGGAAGGATTAGACAAAACCTTTGGAACAAATCTGGTAAGAGCAATAAAAGCGTTCGTAACCGCAAGACCTAACGATGCCATGACAGTAGGTCATGCCCAGGAATTTGTCCTTCAGGGCGACCCGGCTATTGTAGCCTACTCCACTAGCAGTTCCCTGCCCGTTAGTCTGATTTACTTCAAAGGCCAGGTAGAATCCAGTGCTGGTAAAAAACTTACCGATATGGAGGCTCATGCTATTCCTGAAAACATAGGAGTACTCACCTGGGAAGTAGCACAGGAGAAAAATATTTTGGGCTATACCGTTGAAAAAAGCCTAGATGGCAAAAACTGGGCAAGCATTGGATTTGCTGCTTCTAAAAACGTTCCTTCGGGTATTTACACCTTCTATGATACTAAACTTCAAGTAGGTACGGCTTACTATCGTCTAAAAATCAATGAAGCTTCAGAACCAGATCATTACAGTAGAATCATTGCACTAAGCCTGGCTCCAACCTACGGTTTAGTAGCCTACCCGAACCCTGCTAGTACGGATATTACCATCAGCGTAAAAGAAAACATCGATACTAAAGCCCATTCTATACAAGCCGTATTGCTCCACATTACCGGGCAGACCGTATGGAAAGGGGAAATTCGCAACGGCAAAGCCCTTATCCCTGTGCAGGGACTAACCAGGGGTGTCTATACGTTACAAGTGAACGATGGCGTCAGTGTCCAACAGCAAAAGATTTTGGTTACTCCGTAAGAGGTACCTATACTAAGATTACGTTAATACTACCTGACGTACAGTTCAGAACACATGTCTTGGACTGTACGTCTTTTTATTTCACTACTCGTATACAAATGCATACGGTTACACTACCTAAGGACTAATTTTTACGCCTCTACCAATAAAAGAGAGAGGCCTGAACCAGACCTCTCTCTTTGGCTAACTTACTTCAGCGTCTCTTCTAACCACTGATAGAACTCCCGCTGCCAAACAATGGCATTTTGGGGACTCAGTACCCAATGGTTTTCGTCGGGTAAGTATAACAGCTTACTTTTGATGCCACGTAACTGAGCTGCCTGAAAAGCCTGCAAACCCTGCTCGATGGGAACCCGGTAATCTTTTCCACCCTGAATAATGAAAATGGGTGTATCCCACTTATCTACAAAGTTGCTGGGCGACTGGCTAAACGAACGTTGAGCTACTGCGTTTTTCTTATCCCAGTACGGACCACCTTTTTCCCAGTTTTCAAAGAATAATTCATCGGTGGTACCGTACATGCTGCGAAAATCATAGATGCCATCATGAGCAATGAACGACTTGAATCGCTTGTTGTGCATACCCGCCAGAGCAAAGGCCGAATACCCACCAAAACTCGCTCCAACGCAGGCACGACGATTTTTATCCACAAAGGATTCTTTCGAAACTTCATCGATGGCACTCAAATAATCCTTGAGCACCTGACCGCCCCAGTCTTTACTTACCTGCTCATTCCATTGTGTACCGTGACCGGGCATGCCGCGACGATTAGGGGCCACAATTACGTAACCCTGCGAGGCCATTAGCTGAAAATTCCAACGGAAAGAATACGATTGCGTCAGCGGTGACTGTGGTCCGCCCTGACAGTACAACAACGTAGGGTATTGTTTAGATGGGTCAAACTGAGGGGGATATATCACCCATACCAACATTTTCTTTTTATCCGTTGTCGTAATCCAGCGGCGTTCGGTTTTGCAGGTTTCCAGTGATGACATAGCCGCATCGTTTACATGCGTCAGCGTTTGGATGGTTCCCTTCGTTAGATCAATGGAAACTAACTCCGCTGGATGGTTCATATCCGTTCTACTGGCAATGAGTTGATTTCCAACCTGACCAACGATCCCACTTATGTCAAAATCTCCTTTGGTTACCTGAGTAATCAAAGGGTTCATTTTGGTAAGTCCGGGATAGGTCACCTTGAAAATCTGAAGCGTGCCATCTATGGGAGCCCAGAAAAACAGAGCCGTTCCGTCTTCACTCCACTTGAAACCTTCCACATGAATATCGTCCCGCTGAGCGGTAAGGTTGATTGTAGAAACGCCATTAGATACGACAATATCCTGTTTATCAGCTTCGTACCCATCACGTTTCATTTGCAGCCAGGCAAGCTGTCCTTTATTGTTGTACTCAGGACTTACATCATAGCCCTTATTTTCGGGCGTCAGATTTCTCGTCGTTCCGGTGGTCAGATCGTACTCGTATAAATCGGTATTCGTACTTACGGCATAATCCGTTCCAAATTTCTTTTTTGTTACGTAGACCACTCGCTTGCCGTCAGGATTCCAGATGAAATCCTCATCACCACCGAAAGGTTTTTGCGGACAATCATGGGGTTCACCGGGCATAATATCTTTGGCTTCGCCAGCTTTCCCATTTACTAAAGGAGCCACAAAAATGTGATCAAAAGAGCCATCCTCCCAGGTATCCCAGTGGCGATAATTTAAAGACGTAAAGACGTAAGCGTCTGATTTGGGTAAGTCCTTATACTTGTCGGAACCCTTAATGTCAAGCACTTTTACTTCTTTGGTACTCAAAATATGCTTACCATCTGGAGAAATTTTAGGGTTAGCCAACAGGCCTTCCGTCGTAGAAATTTCCTGAGCTTCCCCGCCTGAAAGAGCTACTTTATAGAGTTTTCGGCTACTCTTATTAGTCTCCAGTTGAGGTGTACTCACCGCATACACCACAAACTTTTTGTCTTTCGAAATACCTAAGCCCGTCACCCGACCCATTTTCCAGAGTAACTCAGGAGTCAGCCGATTTTGTGCCTGCGTTGCCAGTGACACCAGAAGCATGCCACCCAATAGCCAACGATTTTTCATACGCTTATCAAAAAATTGAGTTAAAAACTTGCAGCAAAGGTAAGCTCCCCCGTGGTTAATCCGGCTTTCTCAGTGGCAGTCTTGCCCTCAACAATTCTTCTCCATTCATAATTTTTTTGAGATTTTTTAAAATATTTTTAATAACTATTAAAACGAAATAAAATTTTGGCTAACCCATCGCGAGGCTTACTCCTATACATATAGTTCAAAATATTATAGATATATTTATATATAAAATCCTTTTTTATTTGGTTCTCTTCGCTGAGATTTTCCTCAAAAACACCGTCTCAATTCTACTCGTACGTCTCTAAAATTTGACAATACGTAGAATAATTTATAATAATTGCAGACAAATTACCGCCGCGAGCAATATATCCTCAGTTATTAATCTATTACTCTCTCTATGAAAAAACGACTACTTTTTATGTGTACGATCCTATTCTGGATGGTACAAATGGTTCATGCTCAAGATCGTCGGATAAGCGGCAAAGTCAGTGCCATCGACGGACAATCGGTGCCGGGGGTAAGCGTACAGCTTAAAGGCACAACGCGAGGGGCAAATACCGACAATAATGGAAATTTTACCATTGCCGTGAATAGTAACTCCGACGTGCTGGTGTTTACTGCAGTCGGATACCGATCTCAGGAAATCATCGTCGGCAATCAGACCATCATTAATGCAACGCTGGTGGAAGAAAGCCGTGCTCTCGATGAAGTTGTCGTAACGGGTTATGGCTCCCAACGGAAAAAGGACATTACTGGAGCCGTAACGGTTGTGAAAGGTGCGGACCTGACCGCTTTACCAACCGCTAACTTAACCCAGGCTTTGCAGGGTCGGGCCGCTGGGGTAACCGTCGGTACGGATAACTCGCCCGGTGGTGGAACGATGGTTCGTATACGTGGATTTGGTACGATCAATAATAACTCTCCCCTTTACATTGTCGATGGCGTTCCAACGCAGGGTACGCTCAATAACATTAACCCAAATGATATTGAAAGTCTTCAGGTTCTGAAAGATGCTTCGGCGGCTTCTATCTACGGAGCCCGGGCCGCAAACGGGGTAGTAATCATCACCACTAAAAAGGGAAACCCGGAGAGCCCAAGCTTACCTTTGATACCTACGTGGGCATTCACGTCCGGGTAAATTCCTGAACCTGCTGAATTCTCAGGAGCTGGGTCAGCAAATCTGGGCTTCGGCTAAAAATGTGGGGGTTACGCCTAGCCACGGCCAGTATGGTAGCGGAGCCAACCCTGTAATTCCAGATTACATCTACCCTTCAGGGGCCTTTGAAGGCGATCCTCGCGTGGCCCAGGATGGGAATGGCAACTACATTTATTATACCCACGATTTACGAGACCCTGAATTGGGTAAAACCAAATTCATGATTACAAAAGCCAGCAAAAATGGTACGGACTGGCAACGGGAAATCTTCAATCCTGCCCTGATCCAGAACTACCAGTTAGGAGCCAGTGGTGGTACGGATAAGGGTGCTTACGCGATTTCTTTCAATTATTTCAATCAGAAAGGAATCATGAAATACACTAATTACAAACGCTATTCAATGCGGGCGAACACCGAATTCAAGCTCAAAAATCGGATTCGGGTGGGTGAAAACCTGACGGTTTCGTACGATGAACGCGTGGGTATCACTAATAACGATGAATCGAACCCCATTGCTTTCGCCGTTCGGATGAATCCGTTGATTCCGGTTTATGACGTAGCCGGAAACTTCGCCGGGGCTAAAGGTGCGAACTTAGGTAATGCCCGTAACCCAGTAGCAGAACTGTACCGGAATAAAGACAACGTAACCAAAGGCGTTCACTTGTTTGGTAATGCGTTTGCGGATATTGATCTTTTGAAAGGATTAACGTTCCGTACCAGTCTGGGGATTGAATACAACCTCTATAACTTCGCTCCCTTTACCCCACTCGATCCCGAGTCTCCCGAAGCTCGTAACACGAATAACCTTCGCGTAGAAAACCGTTACGATAACTCCTGGACCTGGTATAACACCCTGACTTATAACAAAACTTTTGGCGATCACAGCATTAACGTACTGGCGGGTACCGAAGCCATTGCTACGTATGATTACATTTTTGATGCCACCCGTAGTAACTACGCTTTCGAAGATCCTGATTATCTGTACCTGAATGCAGGTAGCCCGCTGGGTCTGCAAAACAGTGGTCGTGGAGCCAACCGATCTCGGCTATTTTCTTTATTTGGTAAAGTGAACTACTCCTATAAAGATATTTTCCTGGCCGATTTTACCCTGCGTCGTGATGGTTCTTCCCGCTTCAGTGCTGCAAACCGTTATGCCGTATTCCCCGCCGCCAGCGTTGGTTTACGTTTGTCCGAGCTGGCTGCATTAAAAGAGGTAGGCTCCTGTCGGATTTAAAACTTCGGGTGGGTTGGGGAAGCACGGGTAACCAGAACATTCCCAACATTTACAACGCCTATACCCTGTATGAATCACGACCTGTTGAAAACCACTATGACATCAACGGAGCCAAAACTTCCATCGTTCCTGGTTTTGACCTAGTTCAATTCGGTAATGACCGGGGTAAATGGGAAACCACCACTTCGACTAACGTAGGTTTCGATGCCAGTTTATTTAACAATAAGTTACAGTTCGTTTTTGACTGGTACATTAAGAAAACCAAGGATATGCTGAGCCAGATCGACGTACCTTACACCTTAGGTCAGGCTACGATTCCTTACACCAACATTGGTGATATGCAGAATAAGGGCGTTGACCTTTCGCTTAACTACATGGGCCGGGCTCTGGATGGTAAAGTACGTTTCACGGTTGGTGCAAACTTCTCAACCTATCGAAACAAAGTACTGAAAATTAACGATGACCCTTCGTCAATCAAGTTTGGTTTCAGTACGCGTCTGCCCGCGATGAGTGCCACGAAGGTAGGCGAGCCGATCTCTTCCTTCTATGGCTACGTAATCGATGGCATTTTCCAAACCGACGAACAGGCTAAGAATGCCCCTCCAGCTTTCGGAACCTATAACCGGGCCGGTTCATTCATCTTCCGGGATGTGAATGGAGATGGTGTGATTACTTCTGCTGACCGTACCTTCATTGGTAACCCCCACCCTGACTTTACGTATGGTCTTAACGTTAGCGTTGGTTACAAAAACTTTGATCTGACCTTATTTGGACAGGGCGTACAGGGTAATGACCTCTTTAACTACATGCGTTACTGGACTGATTTCAACACTTTCCAGGGTAACCGTAGCAAACGAATGCTGTATGATTCATGGGTTCCTGGTAAAACGGACGCGTTACTTCCCCAACTGCGTTCTACCGATGCTACCAGTGCTCAGGTATCTACTTACTTCGTAGAAAAAGGCTCTTATTTCCGCCTGAAAAACATTCAACTGTCGTACACCATTCCTTCGGTTCTTCAGAAAAATCTGGGTTTAGGTACGTCACAGATTTATGTTCAGGGACAAAACCTGTTCACAATTACCAAATACACCGGACTTGATCCTGAAGTAAACTTGCGTCGTTCAGGGGAAAATGGGCAGGATACCCACTTGGGTGTGGATGAGGGAGCATACCCCGTATCTCGTAACCTGATTGTGGGTTTACGCCTGAGTTTCTAATTCTCAATTATTGGATTAAAGTAAAACGAATTCTACTTAGACATTCCTATGAAAAAAAATATAATCGCGGTTTCTCTGGTAATGGCGGGACTTCTTTCCTCCTGCGGGGATTCCTTCCTTGATGTGAAACCTCAGGGGGTAGCATTGGTGACGCAATTGAATAACAAAAGTGGAGTGAATGCCAGCTTAATTGGAGCCTATTCTTTACTGGACGGAATTGGTTCAGGAGGTACCAACTGGCACGGAGCGGTTTCGAACTGGGTATACGGTGGCGTTGCTTCCGATGACTGCTACAAAGGTTCAGATGCCAGCGATCAGCCCGAAATCACCGGGATCGAACGCTATGAAGTGCAGCCCGCTTTCGTGCATATGCGGGGGAAGTGGCGAGTGGTTTACGATGGCGTTTCCCGTTGCAATGAAGTTATTCAATTGGTAGCCAAAACGACCGACATGACTGACGCTGAGAAAACCCAGGTAATCGCCGAAGCCCGTTTCCTGAGAGGCCATTACCATTTCGAAGCCAAGAAAATGTGGAATATGGTGCCTTACATTGATGAAAAAATCTACAATCCATCAGATCCTACCTCAGTGAAGGTGCCTAATGATAAAAACATCTGGTCTAACATTGAAGATGACTTCAAGTATGCGATGGATAACCTACCTGAGACGCAATCGCAAAAGGGAAGATGTACCAAATATGCAGCAATGGCTTACCTGGCGAAAGCTTATCTTTTCGAAGGAAAGTATTCTACGGCCAAGCCCCTGCTGGAAAGCATCGTGGCCAGTGGTAAGTATCGCCTGGTGGATTACCATGATAACTACAAAGCAGCAACGAATAACAATGCAGAATCTATTTTTGAAGTACAGTTCTCAGTGAATGATGGTACCAACGGTAATAATGGTAATGCAGGAGATGAGTTAAACTGGCCCTATTTTTCGGGGGCTCCCGGCGGGGGTTGCTGCGGTTTTTACTTGCCTTCATTGAACCTGGTGAATGCATTTAAAACGGATGGAAACGGATTACCCATGCTGGATACTTTCAATGATACCGATTTAAAAAGCGATCAGGGTTTAAAGATTACGGATTCTTTCACGCCAGATACGGCTCCGCTTGATCCACGACTGGATTGGACCGTAGGTCGCCGGGGCATTCCATTCCTGGACTGGGGTCCTATGCCGGGTGTTACCTGGATTCGTGATCAGACTTATTCAGGACCTTATACGGGTAAAAAATGGATGTATTATAAAGCCGAAGAAGGAACCAATACTCACTCTACTAACAAACGCCGGGTTGCCAACAATTACCGCATGATCAAGTATTCACACGTGTTACTCTGGCTGGCTGAATGTGAAGTAGAAGCGGGTAACCTGACGAAAGCTCAGGATTACGTGAACCAGATTCGGAAGAGAGCGAAAAACAGTACTTACGTAACGACCTCCGATGGGAAACCAGCCGCCAATTATGTGGTGAATGAATATCCTAGCGGTTCATCTGCCTTTGCCAATCAGACTGCGGCTCGTAAAGCCGTTCGTTTCGAACAGCGTCTGGAATTTGCAATGGAAGGCCACCGATTTTTTGATCTGGTTCGCTGGGGTATTGCCGATCAAACGTTGAATACCTATCTGCAAGCAGAAAGTAAAAAACGGACCTATCTCAATGGGGCCAGTTTTACAAAAGGAAAACATGAGTATTTCCCCCTTCCGGTTGATGAAATCAATAACAGCTATGTAAATGGTGCCCCGACTCTAAAACAGAATCCGGGATATTAATTAATCAACCCTTACCGAAGCGAGCCCCGTTCAGATCTGGACGGGGTTTCTTTTTATAGTTCATTCCGCTTTTTCTGAGTATCTTGAATACTTTAGCGTATTCATTTAGCACTGGATTTATGAGCGTCTCGATTAAAGAAATAGCCCGTCGGTTAAAAATTTCTCCTTCTACTGTATCGAGAGCTTTGCAGAACCACCCCCGCATTGGCTTACGTACGAGGGAGCGGGTGCAGGAATTAGCTCAGGAACTTAATTATATTCCCAGCACGACCGCACGAAACCTGCGAAGTGGGAAAACCTTTATGCTGGGCGTAGTAGTACCCGAAATTCAGGAAAATTTCTTCTCTAAAGTTATTAACGGTATTGAAGAGTTAGCTTTCCAGAAAGGATATACCGTTGCTCTTTATCAGTCACACGATCAATACGAACGCGAAAAGCAGGTGCTGGAAGTATTATCCCATCAGCTAGTAGACGGTATCATTTTATCCGTTGCGAAGGAAAGCCGACAATTTGATCACGTTCAGAAATTAATTAATCACCACATTCCGCTGGTTCTTTTCGACCGTATTCCACCTTCCATTACTACCCATCAGGTTAGTTGTGACATGGAAGCCGGAGCTTACGAAGCTACTTCCTTTTTAATCAAAAAAGGCTTCAGGCGAATCGCCTTACTCAACGGTCCTTCGGCACTGGTGGCTAGTCAGGAACGGTACCAGGGTTACCTCCGGGCGTTACAGGAGGCAGACATCCCTTTGCAGCAAAACTTTATTCAATCCACCAATTTAAGCTCGGAAGAAACCCGTCAACAAATGCAGGCCTTACTGGAGTTGCCCAATCGACCTGACTCTGTTTTAACCTTCAATGATTATGTGGCTCTGGATGCGATGGGTGTTTGTCGTAGTAAAGGGTTACAGCTTAATAAGGATATTTCCTTTGTTAGCTTTGCTAACCTTCCCATGAATGCTTACCTTGAACACCCTCCATTAGCATCTCTGGAGCAACACCCCTATCAGATGGGGTTCCAGGCCACGCAAATTTTGCTGGATGCCATCTCCGGTACAAAAACCGAATTTGAAAAGGTTGTTCTTCAGCCGGATCTTATTACGCTTTCCTAATCCATTCTTTTTTTATATCTGTTGAAAATTTGTGCATTCGTTTGTTCAGTTCTGTGCAAACGAATGTGCAATTCAATAGGCCTGAAATTACCCGTTTCAGGCAAGGCTTCACTGATAATTGTTCTGTTTTCTAGCGTATTTTAGTCCAGAGTTTCTCTTGAACCATCACTTATGTCTAACACTCTAACCGTTTCTGCCCCGGGCCGAATTTGTCTCTTTGGCGAACACCAGGATTACCTGGGTTTGCCCGTCATTGCAGCGGCTATATCCCTGCGACTACGAATCACGGGTACGCCACGGGAGGATCGAAAAATTCATATTGATTTACCCGATATTGATCAGAACGAATCGTTCTACCTTCAACCAGAAATTCCTTACGAAAATGAAAGGGATTATTACAAAAGTGTCCTGAATGCCTGGCATCGAAAGGGTGCCTCCCTGAAGAGCGGCTTTGACCTAAGTTTGACGAGCTCGATTCCTATTAATGCCGGAACATCCAGTTCGTCGGCCCTGGTCGTTGCCTGGTCTTATTTTCTTGCTCAGTTCGCCCCTCAGGGAACACCCCTACTGGATTTAGCGGATTTAGCGTATAAAGCGGAAGTCGAAGAATTTGGAGAACCCGGTGGTCGGATGGATCAAACTTCTATCACGTTTGGAAATGTCATTTATCTGGAATCGCAGCCAGCTCCGTACGTCGAAACGCTTCCCCCCATTTCAGGAACATTCGTCTTGGGTGACTCCCAACAAGCCAAAGACACGCTTGGTGTTCTCAAGCACGTCAAGTATGGAATGCTGGATGCTATCAAAAAGATCAAAGCTTCCGATCCATCTTTCTCTCTACATACCTATTCAGCAGCACAGGCTGAGCAGTATAAATCATTGCTTACTTCGGATGAATACACTCTTTTAAAAGGCAACCTTTCAGACCGCGACATTTTACGGGAAGCGAAACGTCTGCTCCAATCTTCCGACCCGGATCCGGTAACATTCGGAGAACTTTTAAATGCCCATCAATTCAATCTGCGGGAAGCGAAACGCATTTCTACGCCCAAAATCAATCGCATGATTGATTATGCATTGGAAGCTGGAGCCCTGGGAGCTAAAATCAATGGCTCGGGCGGCGGTGGATGCATGTTTGCCTACGCTCCCGAAAAGCCTGAAGTGGTAGCCGAAGCCATCGAAAGGGCAGGGGGAAAAAGCTACATCATAACGATTGACGAAGGCGTTCGCCTGGAAAATAACTAGTTCAACTGATTTACTTCTTACGTAAACCAATGAATAAACGATTACTAATTCTTGCAGGAGGCATGTCGTCCCGCATGAAAAAAGCCGCCGAGAATATCCAATTGGATCAGCAACTCATTCAGCAGGCTGATACTTTAACGAAAGGTATGATTCAGGTTGGTTCGGCGGGTCAATCACTTATTGATTATCAACTAAAAAATGCTCAGGATGCCGGTTTTAATGAAGTGCTTTTACTACTTCATCCCGAAGATGCACTGACGCAAGAGTATTACGAGTCGGCAGCTACCCAACAAAAATATGCAGGGTTATCTTTTCGCTACGCCCGCCAGTTCATTCCCGCAGATCGCCAAAAGCCAGCCGGAACAGCCGATGCCGTATTACAAGCTTTGCAACAAACGCCAGACTGGCAAATCGGACGGCTGGTCATCTGTAACAGCGATAACCTGTATTCCATAGAGGCATTAAACGTATTATGGAACAGTGAAAAGCCGAATGCATTGATCAGCTACGATCGAGAAGCTTTACGCTTTGCACCGGAAAGAATCCAGGCTTTCGCGGTCATCCGAAATGATGAAGAAGGGAACTTAATTGATATTCATGAAAAACCCAGTAAGGAAGAAATTGATAGTATTCTTGAAAAAACTGGGCGGGTAGGTGTAAGTATGAATCTCTTTGTAGTGGAAGCCGAAAAAATTCTTCCCTGCCTGGAAACCACTCCTTACCATGCAACGCGTAATGAGAAAGAGTTACCCACGGCAATTAATAAGTTGGCTACGATAGAAAAAGTGGCCGTGTTCCCTCTATCCGAAAACGTTCCTGACCTTACCAATAAACAGGATATTCTGACGGTTCAGAATTATCTCAAGGCTCATTATTCATCACTTAACTAACCTCCATCGTATGGAAAACCGTAGAACCTTTATTAAAAACATATCATTGACAGCCGCAGGCATGGCTCTATCTCCAGCTATTCTCAAAGGAGCGGTAAATGATCAGAAAGTACGTTTAGGATTTATTGGTGTTGGTTTAAGAGGAAGGGAACACGTTAAGAATGCCATTCTTTTCCCACAGGTTGAAATCAATGCCATTTGTGACATTGACCCTGCTACGATTGAAATAACCCAGAAAATGCTGCGAAATGCGGGACGAAAAGAAGCAGTAGTGTATGGCAAAAATGACCATGACTTTGAAAACATGGTCAAGCGGGATGATCTGGATGGAATTATTATTGCTACTCCATGGGAATGGCACGTACCCATGGCGGTATCAGTGATGAAAGGTGGTAAATATGCAGGAGTAGAAGTTTCGGCTACCGTTACCCTTCAGGAATCCTGGGATCTGGTCAACACCTTCGAGAAGACGGGTTCACACTGCATGATTCTTGAAAACGTTTGTTACCGAAGAGATGTGATGGCAGCTTTGAACATGGTCAGACAAGGCTTGTTTGGAGAATTAACTCATTTGGAATGCGGCTACGAGCACGATTTAAGAGAAGTAAAATTTAATGATGGGAAAAAAGCGTATGGAGGAGGTGTTGAATTCGGGGCGAAAGGATTTTCAGAGGCAAAATGGAGAACCCAGCATTCTATTGATCGCAATGGAGACATTTATCCTACCCATGGATTGGGGCCGGTTGCTCAAATGAT
Source organism: Siphonobacter sp. SORGH_AS_0500 (assembly GCF_002838835.1). Lineage (GTDB taxonomy): Bacteria > Bacteroidota > Bacteroidia > Cytophagales > Spirosomataceae > Siphonobacter. The sequence goes on along the minus strand of NZ_NHPP01000016.1, from coordinate 856 downwards.
CAATATTAATACTGGTAACCAATTTCAGTATTTAGTATCCATGGCAACCAAACCACTAGGACTTCATAAATACATAGTAGACAATGGCGGAGAAAACCATCCAAACGCGAAAGTGAAATTCAAGTTAGGAGATCAGGTACAAACCATGATTAAGTGTGTCAATGGAGAAACTATCTTAGTTACCCATGATACGAATAGCCCCAGACCCTACTCATTAGGATTCAAAGTTCAGGGTACGAATGGTTTATGGATGGACGAAGGAGATCAGATTTATATTGAGAAGAAAAGTCCTAAACCCCACCAATGGGAAAAAGATACGGACTATATGAAACAATATGATCACCCCTTATGGAAGAAACTGGAAAGCAATGCTCAGGGAGCTGGACACGGAGGCATGGACTATTTTGTAATCAGAGAATTCATCACTTCCATTCAGGAAAAACGCAGCCCAGCCATAGATGTATACGATGCGGCAGCTTGGTCAGCTATCAGTCCTCTATCTGAAGAGTCCATAAAAAAAGGCTCTGCCCCCATTCAAATTCCAGATTTCACCCGAGGGAAATGGAAAAATCGAAAATCTACATTCGGTATAGAAGCTTAATAACAAAAGGCCTGCAAAAAATGCAGGCCTTTTGTTTGAATCAAGTATTTCTAAAGCCTATTGGTAATAAGACTGGTATTTCGCAAGCAGTAAGTATGGGCATTACGCTGCAGTGAACAGTTATAGGATAGAAGAATCTAGTCTAGGAGTAAAAGTAAAAACGACTCCTGCATCCCGGCAGGAGTCGTTAGAATATAAGGGGGAGGCGATTACCTACTTTCCCGGGGGTAAACCCAGTATCATCGGCGGAGCGGG
>NZ_NHPP01000015.1 GCF_002838835.1 Siphonobacter sp. SORGH_AS_0500 | reverse complement strand
GATTCATCTTGAAAAAGTGGAGCCGGGACCGGGCGAGAAATCGACCCGGTTCCGCGTTCTCATCGATTGCCAGTTTGAACATCTAGGCAGGATTTACACGATCCCGGCTGGTTTCAAGACCGACTTTTCGAGTGTTCCGCGTCCAATCTGGCCGATCATCCCGCCGCACGGCCTAGCCACGATCCCTTCTATTAAGCATGATTACCTGTATGATTTCCAGATCGGTGAAAAGGAAATCGGAAGGAAACGAGCTAGACAGGAGGCCGATCAGGCGTTCCTTCGGGATCTGATTGAGGAAGGAATGAAGCCTGCACAAGCTAGACTCATGTACGGCATGGTTCGGCTTTTCGGACGCCCGTTTTGGATTCACTAAGTATCCCCCCACACCCTAAAACAACTCCATGAAAAAGTATCTTTTAGCAATATTCCTGAGCGTTCTTTCGCTCTGGAGCTTCGCCCAGGGAGACATCCCCATCAAATCCGATGTGGTGCCGCCCAGCGTTGATTTTCTTCGTCCGATTCTTCGCCCCTCGGTAGGTGAAATTGAATACCGGAAAGCAGATGGTACCTACTGGAATGGCCGTTTGAAGCGAGATCCTAAATTATTTTATACCTGGCCCCCTTATCTGATCAACAATCCCATTCTAGGAGATCAGGCCATCGGGCCTAGTTTGACGGCGGATACCTCCCAGCGTCAATTTGCTATTTTCAACGGCAACCGCTGGATTGAATACGGCGGTAAAGCTACCGAATTAACCTTCGGCTCAGCGTTCACGAAAACGGGCACTACGGTTAATCTGGCTCAGTATCCTAATTCGATTGGCGATATTCTGGCGGATTATCTGAGCTTCAAATACGCTCCGAATAAGCCCGTCAATCCCCTTCAGCACACCTTCATGCTCTATAATCCTACGACCGGACGACTGGAGGGAATGCCTTACGCGGACGTAGTATCCGCAATGGGCGTAGTGCAGTGGCCGGGCACGCTGGGAAAGATCGGGGTGGATGAATTACACTGGTCTACTTTGCCACCTTTAATTTCTGCCAGTAATCTTGATCTGATGAACGCCCGGTTTTTGATGACCTTCGGAAGCGATAACTACCGCATGAGCATGGGCGAATACATGGCATTGATCACTCAGCGGCTTAGTGGGAGTACGTCGGTGAAATCACTTCGCCGGATAGCCCCGGTGAAAAATCATCTCGAACCGGGTCAGGTGGGCGATTACTTCTGGTACAAGAAGAAAATGCACCTGAACATCGAAAAGGAAGCGGGGAAAAATATGTGGATTGCCTGGGCTCCTGATACGACGTTCAATTACGACGTGGTGCCCAGCACGATACCCGCTCCGGTAATTCGCTATACGGGCAATCCGAACGCTACCTCGCAAAGCCTGGCGTGGTTTTGGGACGGTGGCGAAGTCAATAATTTTCGGGTGTATCAGTCCAAGGGTGATACCGCTCACTACGTCGTGCTTTCGCCCGATGCAGCCGCAGGTGAAAGAGCCTACACCATCACGAATCTTGCTCCCAGTACCACCTATTATTACCGCCTCGTAGCTCTCACGCCGCAGGGCCAATCCCCGCTTTCCAACACCGTTTCAGGTACCACGCCCGCCGTCGATAACTTCACGGTTTGGCCTAACATCAAAAATCTGGTGGTCACGCAAAACGGTCCAACTCAGGCAAAACTTGAATTCGACATCACCGAGTACGGCGGTGGGGTGAGCTTCTACATTTCCCGGCAAAATGCCCCGGACGTGGTGAAAGATGAGCTTTGGGAATTCGCGGCGGGCATGGAGCTCTACGCACCTGGTCACTATACGATGTTCATTGACAACATCAATGATTCTGATTTTAGATACTTACGCTACCGCCGTAATTCAACTACCAGCGACGGGAAACAACCTTCAAGCTGGGAACGCTACGGGCCTTTCAACATGACAGGCGTAATCAAGGTCAATACCCCTGCCATTACGAGTGTGAGTAACATCACCAGCAGCTCGCTTACGTTAGGCCTTAATTTCAATAATTCGAGCATTAGCCGGGCGTTTCTCTACATCGCGGAATGGAAAGCAGCTTCGGGTCAGATCAGCTATGACCGGATTGATATTCCAACCACAATCAGCACGTACCAGGTAACAAACCTGAAAGCGGGAACCAAGTATCTGTTTCACCTTCAGGTAGCGAAAAAAGAAGGTAGTAATGAAGTGTATTCGCCGAACTCTTCGCCCGAAACGGAAGCGACCACGCAGGCCGGATCTTCCGACATTGCTACGCCTACCATTCTGGAAATGTCCCGTACTTCTAGCGTGCAAACGCCTGAGCAGTACGGACAAGTAAGCTATACGCCCGTTTCTACGAGTAGCATTCCGGCTGCCTGGGATTATCGCATCGGAAACGATGCCTGGGCTGTAGGCGGCGATGGGGTGGTCAGCAATTTCTTTAAGTTCGTTCTCAATGAATTTACGCCTAATACCACGTATCGATTCCGGGTTCGATTTAAACGCCTGAGTGATGGTAAGTACGGCTTGTATTCAAACGTGCTGAAAATGGTTACAGGCCCGAATTTTGGAAAAGAGGTACAGCCGTTTTCTGACTTTACGACTTCACTGGAGGCCGCCGATCAGACTCCGAATGGGCAAGCACCCGTAACCACCCAGCCCGTACAGCTTTCACTTTCGAATACGTCTAGCTCATCGACGACCATCACCGTCACAAACCACGGTAGCGGGACGAAAAACTACTCCTGGGCGGTGTATCAGGGCGAGTTCAATAACGGGGGTGAGTGGAAAAGATGTGCTGAAAACAACATTCCCAGCACCGGAACATTCACCGTCGATATTTCCAGTTGCAACCTTACGCCAGGTGTTACCTACCGGATGTACGTCACCGAAACGGCCAATGCTGATGCCAAACGCAACTACATCGAATTCACGGTATCCGCTCAACCTCCGGTGAGTGAATCGCGGGGTACGATGAAAGCCCGATCTTACACTACTTCCAATTAACCCACATGAAAAGATTCCTCTTATTTCTGACCCTGTTACCCGCTCTGGTGAGCGGGCAGGGCTCTATTTACTTACGAGTTACCGAGGGACAAACCCCCTATACCTACCAGCTTTACAACGCCGGGGGTACCCTGGTAGAAACCCGCCAGTCCAATAAGGCGGAAGAAAAATTCACGGCCCCGGGTTACGGCTACGCCTGGAAAGTAACCGGGGCGGATAATTCATCAAGTGCGGGTTCAGTGGATGCGGTTACGCATCAACTCATGAACAAGCATATTCGTATGAAAGGAGGCTATTATTCCAGCCCTAGCGATTTCGCGGTGGGCTTGGCTAAAGTCAAGAATATCCCTGGCTTTACCACCTATACGGCCAGTTTTCACGCGTTTGATCTCTTAAATACGGCTGCCAAGTGGAATGATGCCAAGTGGTCAACGCCCTACGACCACACCGTTCCTAATCAGACGTTTACGCAGGATCAGATCGACAACACCTTCGATCAGCTCGTTTACAATGCCTATAATTCAGGTAATTCTGCTGCTACGCGGATGAACCTTCGCATTACCTACGACGGAGGATTACTCAGCAACCAGTTATCAAGTACAGGCTTCGGCTACGGCTGGGAAGAATGTCCCAAACGCCCAGACGGCCAGTACGCGGACTTACGTCCTTCGAATAGCTACCTCACAAAATACCCCTGCTACGTGAGTGCCAAAGCCCTGGCTTTCTACAAAGAAGGATTCAAGAAGTTTTGTACCCGCTATCAGAAAGCAATTAACGACGGCACGATTCGGGAAATCGGATTCCAGCTCAACGAGTCTGGTGAATCTAATTTTTCGGGCGGCTACTATGATGGAGATGCAAATGGTACCTGGAGTTTGAGCTACGGGGATTACAGTGAAAAGATGCGAACGGCCTTCATGAACTTCTGTCAGGCCCGTTTTGGTAGCATCCAGACGCTTAATAGCCGCTTAGGGACTACGATTCCGGCATTTACACTCGATGCGTTCAATAGCAATATGCTACTCAACAATGCAGACGGTGGGAATGATACGATGCAAAGTTTGTGGCAGTGGTACCAGGCGGAAGCCCATGATCTCTTCGAGTATGAAATGCAGAAGTACGTTTACGATCAGGTGCCGATCACCCGAACGAAATTATTTGCTTTCGATGTGGGTAGTATCATGAACGGGGATATGTTCCGCATGAAGTCACACAACTTCGCTCAGCGGCTGCTGAAATATGATCGATGGATGACGGTAAAAAGCAATAACTCGCATGAGTTTGGTGCAGGGCCTTTTGTGATTGATCAGATCCTATCAGGGGCTCAGCTCGCTGGAGCTTATCCGTGCTGGGAACCCAGTCCAGGCCTGGATGTGTTCACGCTCGATTTTCTTACCGAAGCGGCCTGGCTTTCAATTAATAACGGCGTAGGCTTATCTGCCTTCAGCTACAATAATGAAAGTAAAGGCATTGAATCATACAGTTTCTGGACGGAAGTATCCAACCGGGTTAATTTATCCGCAGCTACCAGTACGTTTAAGCCTGATAACCTGAATAGCCAGGGCAATCCGATTACGCTTACCATTCCGTTTCTCAAGATAGCATTAGACGGGAAATACAATCACATCGGGGATAATTACATCCACTCGGAGTGGAAAAAAGTAGCCGATCAGAACCCCGGTAAGCACATTGTCATCCGGGTAGATGATAGCGACGTTAGAGCTTTGTTTGTGAATTCCTATCCCATCAACACCACCGCGACGACCTCGAATCCAAATCCAGACGCTTCAGGCGGTGGTGGGGGTGAAGATTAAATCGATGAAGGGGCTACCCTAGTAAACTACCTTTCGGTTTGTCCTCTTTTTAGGGAATAGCTCAAGGGTACAAGTGAAATGATTAACAGCTAAGAAAGCCGGGCAATGCCTGGCTTTCTTGCGTTTAGTGTCCTTTTTGGCTTGCTTACTTCCCCTGAATTTCGTATCCCGAACAGTCTACTTGTACTCATACGAAATTCGGATGAACTAGTCCCTTATGAAAGATTCCCGTCGTCTCTTATCCAGTGTATTCAATCAAGCGTTTTTTCTCGGTCCGGAAGGCGTGGGCATGTGTATGCCGGTCTTCTTAGCCTTTCGTAACGGACAGGAGAATCCACGCTCGATGATGGGAAGTGACGATGCAGCCCCTAAAGTGGGCTTTGAGGCACGCTTCACCTGTTCTGCTACCCCCTACGTCAGCGAAGAAGAACAATACTGGCTGGATTACTACCCTGTCTTGACGGACACTGGTGTGCTAATCATTCCGGTGATGGAAACTTTGATGCAGTACGACTATTGCGGCGTACCTGGTACGAGCACGATCGCCAAATGGTATCAGAAAGGTGAAGCTGACCCTCAAGTCAAAGCCTTTTTAGAGGTCGAAAATACGCCCGGCGGAGCCGTGCTGGGTACCGCTGAAGTAGCCCTGGCTAAACTCGCCTGCACCAAAACGATTGTTTCATTTTGTGAAGGCATGAGCTGCTCGGGTGGCCAGTACATTTCTTCCGCTTCGGATTATACGTTCGCTTCGAGTCTGAACTGCATGTTTGGCTCGATTGGCGTGATGATCAGCTACCGAGATTATACACAGTACTACGAGAATCTGGGTATCAAGATGATCGATCTGTATTCGGTCGATTCACCCCTGAAGAACGCAGAACACCGGGCGGCCAAAGAAGGCGATTTTACGCAGTACACCGAGGGAATCCTCTATAAGCTCGATCAGAACTTTATGAACTTCGTGAAGGCTACCCGCCCGAACGTGAGTGCCTTAGCCCTTCAAGGCAAAACGATGCTCACGCAGGAAGCTCAGGAAAACGGCCTCATTGATGGTATCTGTACTTTCGAGGAAGCCTTAGCTTTTGCCCTTAGTAAATCCCCCCGCAAAATCACCCCCAAACAATACACTGACATGAATTTTATTAACAAAGTCCGGGCGAAGTTCGGTTTGTCAACTGAGCAGCCTGATACTACCCAGGCTGAAACTGAGGTAATGAGTCAAATCGATAATCTCAATACTCAGGTTACCGAGCGTGATACCACGATTGCTACGCACGTGGCTACTATTGCTGAGCGTGATTCCACCATCCAAGGCCTGAATGATCAGATCGCGGCTGCTAATACAGCTCACCAAACCGCGACTGCTGGTTTACAAGCTCGCATCACTGAATTAGAAGCCCGCGTACCGGGTGCTCCGGTAGCTCAGGCTCCCACGCCTACTACTGATCCTATCACGGTTGAAGATGATTCGCCAGCGGCGGCTCATGCAGGCATGGCTCAGGTAAGCAATCTGGCAGCAGCGGCTAAAAAGAACCGCGAAAACCGAAAAAAATAGTCTATCCACCCCTCCATAGTACGCGTACCCTAATCCATCCCACACCTAACTTTTATTACACACAATGGGCAGTATTTCTTTCGCACAACTCAGTGCGTACCTCAATGCCAACTGGTTGCCAATTATCGCTCAGATCATCACGGGCTTTACCGCCTTTGAAGATTTAACGGTGCTTCCAGGGATCAACAATGAAGTCAACATTCCTAAGATCACGACTTCAGAATTTTTAAAGCCGTATACCGGCACGTTTGAAAAAACGGATGCAGTTGCTTTAGAAGACCGTAAACTACGAGTTGACGTAGGACAAGGAGACTTAACGTTTGAACCTGAAGCGTTCCGCCGGGAATACTTAGGTGAGCAATTAAGACCAGGTGGACGCGATATCCCTGAAGAGCAGTTTATTTTCGAACAGCTTACCGAGCGGGCTCAGAATACCATCGATCAGCACATCGTGTATTTCGGCAAAAAAGAAGCCGTCGTTAATGGCGATACTGCCGTGCAAAAAGCTCGTAAAATCACCGATGGCTTCGGAACCATTATCGCTAAAGAAGTGACCGCAGCTAATCTGGTTCCAGTCGTTACGGGTGCAATCACGAATGCCAATGCGATCAGTAAAACAGAAGCAGTCTTTAAAAGCTTATCCCCTGCGGTTCGGGCCAAAGGTGGCGTAATCTACGTTTCTGAAGATGTGTACTGGAAGTACTTCGAGAATTACCGGGCCGAGTACAAGACCTCACCCATTTTTACGGGGAATGAATTGCGTTCCAAAGAAATCGTTTTCATGTACGCGGCTAACTGGAGCATTCGCCCCTGTATCTGGATGGGTAACTCTCAGCGAATTATTGCTTCAGCGGGTAAGAACCTGTACATGGGTACGGATGGCACTAGTCCATTAACTCCATTCAAATTAATTGACGGCCACTATCATATGGAGTTTTCCATGAAACTCATCATGGGTCTTCAAATCGCTGATCTGGACGCTCTGGCGGTTAACGATCAGGCCTAATCATCCACATCCACCTAGCCGATTCAGTTGGGGTTTAGCTTTCGAGCGGCCCCGCTGTTACAATCGCAAACCTTGATCCCCATGGATTTAAAAGAACTTGAAGGCCTAACTGAAGAGCAGCTTAAGGCCAAAATTTTGGAGCAATCGCAAACGATTCAAACGCAGCAATCAGAAAATGACTCGCTGACGGATAAACTAGCGGATGCAGAAGCTGAAGCCAAAACGAAAGATTTGGTCGTCACAATTAAGAATAAAAAGTATCGGGTACTGGTTCCTAAGTTTATCCTGGAAGGTGCTCTTTATTCTGCTGATCAACTGGAGAAAGACGGTCTGGGTGAAAAGCTTCTCAAAGTAGAAGGCCAGCAGGTCATCGTTCCCCTTACCTAATCAAAAACCCTACAGACAGGGTTTTTCTGTTTATCAATCACCTAACCCACAAAAGAGATGTCTTGCATTGACGCAAAACTCGAAGATGTGCTGGAGTGTCAAAATGGCGATACGGGAGTCGCTGGTTTGGAGCGAACGGGTTACTACTGTTTCGAATCCGATATTAAAACCTGGCCTACCCTGCCCTCCAAAGACGCGACGACTACCTTCGAACAACGAGTAACGTTGACGGATAGCTTCATTATGAACACGGGTAAGAAGTTTAACAAATTCCAGTTTACTTCTGATCTGCCTTCCGTTGAATCTGAGCTGGTTGGACCCGCGAAAGGTAAATCCTGGTCTAATACGCTCAAGGGAGCAGTTCGCTCGACTTCCGCCCAGGTGAAAGGCTTTTTAGATGCCACGAAAAATGGCAATATGATCTTCATCGTGATCGGCTTAAATGGAGAACAGGAAGTCATTGGCTGGAAAGATAAACCCGCCATGGTCACTTCTGGAAAGCTGGCCTCTGGAGCCAAAGCGGACGATGAGCGAATGACGGAATTCGAAATCAACGCTACCGGCAAACCCGCATTTAATTACACCGGCACAATTCCCCTGACCGCTGCGGTTTAACCTAATAACCCCTGCTGAGTCAGGGGTTATTTTCATCCATCCCTAATTACTATCAAACAATGGCTAAGTCCCTGAAAGCTGAAGTAGCTGAAAAATTCGAAGTAACTGGCCTGAAAGAAGCCGGCGATTTTCATCATCCTTTAACTGGAGAAACCAGTTTAGATTCAATTACTATTAAACAGGCCAATGATCTGTTCGTCGCTGGTTTCCCGTACTTGAAACCCGTTGCGAAAAAGTAGTTTCACTTATACTTCTATCAAGCGAAAGGCGGACGGCAGGAGCCGCCCGCCTTTCTTAATTCTATATGGATTTAAAACCCGTCATCGATGCCTGGTTAAGCCGCCCTGTGTTTGCCACCGGGCGTGAGCTTTATTTTCGTTACGGCTCTTCTGAAAGTTACAAACGACTCTTTGCCAGGCGTGATGATCAGGGAGCTTTTCAGGTCTTAATTACCGCTATTCAGGAGCTTAGAGAAAACCTTCCTTTCGAGTCGGTGGAATCGAAACGACCTGAGGGCAAACCGGCGTTAAAGCCTTCCGAGTTTGAAGATGCTCCCGAGGCCGTGCAGGCATTTATTACTCAGAGAAAAGCGTACTGGGCCGAAGTGGTGAGTCTAAAGAAGCTGCTCCGCACCTCTGAGAGCCAGAGCGAACGCGGGGAGGCTGCCTTTCGTATTCTTCAGCTCCGGACGCTCATCAACCGGATCTGGCAGCAGACCGATTATTATGATCGCACCGGACAGCTTCTGGAGGTTGAAAAAGAGGAACCCCTCGATGCTGAACTTTCCAAGCTAGATGATCTGACGCTGAAAACCACCTTTCAGAACAATCAGAAATACCTCTCCAAATACGCCAAGCGGGACCGGTCCCAAACCGTCGAAGCCGAGTACCAACGCCGGCTGGCTCAGCAGCCTCAAATCGAGCAGATCCTGAAGGAGCGAAAAGAAAGTAAAACCCTTGAATTCTAACACCCATGAGACTTATCACCCAACAGACGGACGTGGACAAGCTGCACGACTATCTGTTTACTAAAAAAGAGGTGCAGCTCTCCCCTGCCCTGGAGCAGAAGCTAGAGCGGCTAGAGCGTTGTGATGGTCTGATCCGGCAGCATGGACTTCGTTCTGAAGTTGTCAGGATGATGATCGAGTATTATGAAAAGCAAGATAAAAGCTACAGTAAACGAACCGCTTACAATGATTATCAGGAAACACAGGAGCTATTCAATTCCGGCTACCGGCATGATATTCGGCGGTATAATGTCGATCTGATTGTCGGTGAAGTTCTTAAAACTAAACGCAAAGCGGAAGCATTAGCAGAACCAGATACCAGAGCTATGGCCGCGTGTGATGCGAACCTGATTAAAATCAATGAAAAGTTCTTCGGTGAAACCGACAAAATCGACTGGAGCCTAATTAAGCGGCCTATGATGGTCTTCTGCTTTGATCCGGCTCTCATTAACTCGGATGTACCTGTAGAGAAAGAAAAACTCGATAAGCTGATTACTAAATTCAAAACCATTCGCAAAAAAGTGAATGAGAAACCCCTTGTTCAAGATATCACCTGGGAGGACGTAAAATGAGAATAGAAGCTGAAGAAACCCGCGAGGTTCAACGCCGGCATCGTAATATCCCGCAGCTCCTGGTCAATATCGTGATGGCCAGCTTGATGGTGCTGATCTGGGGCCGGGCCACTGGTAAAACCTACGGAGCTACCTCGCCCTGGCTGGCTCACCACGCTGAAACCATGCCCCGCAGCACCGGAGCCATTCTTTGTAAGTCCTATGCCCACATGAACACGAAAGTGCTTCAGGAAATTGTCGAAGGCTGGACGGAGCTTGGTTATGTCGAAGATCTACACTTTTGGGTAAAGAAGCAGCCTCCGGAGTGGGCGAATGTTCCCAGGGACTTTCACCATACGCAAGACTATACCCGTTCCATCACCTGGTGGAATGGTACGATGTTCAAACTCTTTTCCCTGGATAAAAACTCACCCAGTAACGGGGATTCGGTGGATTTTATGATGGTCGAAGAAGCCAAACTGCTCGACTACCAGGCCGTGCAGGAAGCCTTTAAAACCGTTCGGGGGAATCGTCGGCATTTTGGTCATCTCTCTTGCCATGGAGCTAAGCTGATTGTAACCGACCGGCCCCGTGATGCCAAGGGACGCTGGGTGCTTGATTACAAGAAAATTGAGACTGATCCAGAACTTTTAGACGCTATTATCGAGTGTCAATATCAAATCCAGCTCCGGCAGATCGAGCTACTCTCTGATGTTAGCGAATCCAAAGCCAAAAAGCTGGAGAGTGAAATCAAGTTACTTCAGGAAGAACTCAATGAGCTGCGAAAAGGCCGGGAATTAGAAGACGGGGACCGGGAAGGCACGGTTTACGTTTCCCTGGCTTCTACCCTGGATAACATTCACGCCCTGGGCATTAAAGCCCTGAAGGATCTACGCCGGGATCTATCGGATTTTGACTGGGATTTATCCGTTCTCAATAAAGATATCCTACTGGTTGAAGACTGTTTCTATTCTTATATCTCCGAAGAGCGGCACGGCTATAATGCGACTAATTATAAGTTCATTGAGGACAATCCCACCATTAGGGAGCGGGATTGCCGCTTTGATCTCGACGTTCGCCCAGGGCAGGGGCTCGACGTATTTTTCGATCACAACAAAGCCATCAACTGTATCACAGTAGGCCAACGCCAGGAGCAGTATTACCGCATGCTCAATGCCATGTACGTACTGGAGCCCGAGATGGCCATGGACCTGGTAGATAAGTTCTGTCACTACTATCGATACCATCCCACCAAAGTGGTGAACTACTACTATGACAATACCTCCAGACGCGGGGATGCTCGGAATGCTAAGTACTTAAGTGACGACATTATTGATCAATTTAGAAAGAATGGCTGGGTGGTCAACCACGTCTACATGGGACAGGCTACCAGCCACGTGAGCCGCTATGAGATGTTTGTCAAGCTCTTTAATGAGGCAGATGGACAGCCCTTCAAGGTTCGCTATAACATCGATAACTGTAGTTGGTGGCTGTATGCCTGCCATCAAACGCCTACCAAGATTCGTACCACCGAGAAGGGTCAACCCTTTGGCAAGAATAAGGATAGTGAAGATCCGAAGTACAACATTCCCAAGTGGGAAGCTACCCACATCACTGAGGCGGGCGATGGATTGTTTGTGGCCCAGATCCTGCATTCGCCTTTCGCCTACATGGGTGGTGGTGGAGTAATAGCCGGGTAGAATGTAGTATTCGCCTGATTCGCCTTGATGCCTTGCCCTATCCATGGGCGAATAGATGCCTGGTACGAAACGTATCAGGCATTTTTATTTAAAATACTGAATATCAATGGTTTATAACTAACATTTTACAAATATATCCCTCATATACGGTGACCCCCCGCCGGGCGAACGCCTCGCCTTCATAGGGCGTGCAACGGCTAGGGAATGCAGATTTTTTTGAGGCAAATGTTCATTTTAGCCTTAAGTAACTGATTATCAGTAATTTGACTAAAAATATTTTGCAAAACGTTTTCAGGTAGGGTTTCTTTTTTATGAGCAAAACGGATTTATCTATCTGGTATACAGATACTTATCTACCTTTCGCTCAGAAAGGCGAAAACAAAAAAGCCGGGCAGCATTGCTACCCGGCTTTGACGATATCCTAAATGTAATATAACGCTACAAAGCTACGAGGGAATGGCTTCGCCCCTGTCCTTTTGCTGGCTTATTTACGTATCGACCTTCGTTTCATGCTAAGCTTAAAACAGGTCATTCACTTGATGGAACAGCTCTCTGCTCGCAAGCAGGGTTTTGTGCTCACCTTCGTTACTGCCGACAAACAGCGTCCTGAGGATGCGGGCCGGGTGATTGAATTACAGAACGCTATCCTTTCCAAACATGACCGTTTGCTACCCAAAGAAATCCACCAGGAGATACGCCGCGATGAGCACCGGGAATTTCGAAAGAACCCCGCCCATGACGTGAACGGAACCATTAACATTCACATCTTAGGAAACCGCGAAATCCGGAAAGTACATCCCTGGCTAATCACCCACTTTAACGGACAGGAAGTACTATGACTACTGAGTATAATGGTATCACCATTTCCCCCAATGGTGAGTCCGGTTACATTGCAGAATTTGGAGCCCTGGTCAGCTTTCAATCGGCAACCAGCATGATGGCTAAAAAGCCAGAAACGCCGATCGAAAGCAACCTGACCCGGATTAATAACATTGCTTATTGGGGAGCCGATAACTTGTTCCCGCAAAAATTAACGGAGGTCATCCGCAAAAATATTTCCTATACCCGTGGCCTGGCTTTGAAAGCAGAGCAGATTTACGGGTTAGGGTTAGAGTACGGCTACGAGTCGATCATGGAGGGTGAGAAAGTGTTCATGCCTCACTATGATCAGCAAATCGATGACTTTCTCTATTACTCGGAAAACGTCTCGGGAGGTGATCTCTTTGGTTTACAAACGAAAGACCTCGCTTACTTTGGAATGATCTTTCCGGAGTTTCATCTAACCGTAGACCGGGGGAAGATCTTCGCTATTCAGCACCGCCCGACGGCTCAATGCCGGCTGGCTCTTCAGGAGATTGAAGGCCAGTACGTGGGTCTGATCCGGGATTGTTTTATTTCAGCTAACTGGGGCAAAGGAGCCGGTTTTCAGGATAGGTTGACCCTTCGCCGCCCCGTCATTTCTCGTGGGTATGATCCCGCCGCTGAAATGCGAAACCGTACCGATGGCTATCAGTACGTAATGCCGGTAGGCCTTCCTTCGCTGCTGGAGACGTACTACACGCACCCGGATCACATCTCGATCATTGACTCGAAATGGCTGGACGTTTCCAACTTCATTCCTCAGTTCAAGGCTGCTTCCCTTAAAAACAAGGTAGCTATCAACTACATTATTGAAGTGGCTGATTGGTACTGGCCAGCGGCCTATCCGGAGTGGAACACCCTAATTGGTCAGAATAACGCCAAAAGCCAGGAGCGAATGAAGCAGATCAAGACTCAGGAGCTTCAGAAGTTTAATTCCTTTTTCGGGAACTTGGACGATGCGGGCCGCTCGATGCTCATCGATAAAAAGCTGGTGTATTCGGGCGGCTCCGGAGCCCCCACGGAAATTTCAGCGTGGACTATTAAAGTGCTGGAGAAATCAAAGCTGGGTGAAGACGGCTACTTAGAAGATGCCCGCGATGCCCACACCATGATTTATACCGCGATCGGTATCGATGAATCCATCCAAGGCAAGAAAGCCGGCACGGGTGGATCTAACGGCTCCGACAAACGAGAGGCCTATAATATCGGTAACCTGACTTCTACGCCTCAGGCAAGACTCATTCTCAGAGTTTACGATTTCGTTTCCCGCTACAATGGCTGGAAAGGTCCGGATGGACAGCCCATCAAGTGGCGAGTGAAACGGGCCGAGATGCAAACGAAAGATCAATTTTCCCCCAATAAACGCGAAAGCACCGAACCCCAATGAGCATTATTTCAAGAATCGCCCGCTTATTTTCTCGTAAAGAAACCAAAGTAGTTGCCCTACCTACTTGGACAAAGCCTTTCTACGTACATGGCGGCCACCGAATTTTTCAGCTGGATGACCAGGGAGCCATCTCAGAAATTCCCTTTGACTCTAATCAGCTTCAGCACCGGGGCAATAACCGCTATTGCATTCGCATGGTTAAGGGCCATTCCTATACGACTGCTCTCAATAAAGAAAATGCCGGTAAACAGTTTAAAAAACAAGGTTTATCCCTTCTCAAGCATGCCTTTACTAACTAACACGGAGGAACTGGTTCCGCTGCTGCCGGTCGATGTGGCCTTTACCTTTGACCTCATTAAAGACCACCTCGAAACGGCAGCAGAAGACGTGATCATACCGCTGATCACGCAGGAGGTCTACGATAAAATCGTAGCCGGGGATTATGATGAGCATCACGAACGCCTGGTCATGAACGTCAAGCGGGCGGTGGCAAGTTTGGGTTATCTCAACTACGCCCCCTGGGCTACGGTTCGCATCGAAGACGGCGGTGTATCCGAGAAAGAAAACGCGGCCCGAATTGATACTTTAGACGGTATACGTCTGTGGTGCATGACCACGGCAGGCCGGGCGATCGAGCGAATTTTGGAGTATCTGGAAATGTACGAAGCTGATTTCCCGGAGTGGAAAGACTCTTCTAGCTATACCGTATATTCTGAATTGCCGATTCGCACTGCCACGCAGTTTCAGAAATACGCCAACATCAAAGGCTCGCGGCAAACCTTTTTGGCTTTGGGCCCCGCGATGCGTCGGGTGATTTCCTTTCATTTGAAACCCGCCCTGGGAAGTGCTCTCTATGAAGAGCTGCTTACTTCCTCTGATACGGCCATCAAGCGGCTCAATGACGAATATGTGCGTCCGGCTCTGGCTCATTACGGCATTTTCTACGGGCTGGATGAAATGGCCTTGACGCTCGATGATCGAGGAATTCTTCAGTTTAATAATACCTCCAGTGGGAAGATGCGGACGTACCTGGCTGCTCAGCAACAGGCCGTAGATACTCTTAAATCTAACATGGGCAAGCTGGGAGAAACGTATCTGGGAATGATGGTAAGCTTTCTGAATGCTAACGCCAGTCAATATCCTTCGTATCACTTACCTACTACTGCTGGAGGAGCTGTTGATAATGACCCCTCACAAGCGGTCATAGGCTTCTATTAGATACATACTACCTATTTAGCGAATAATGTAAGTTTAGATATAAATTTAAATAAAATAAATTAAAGGGCATTGCTATATTTGGCAGTGCCCTTTAATCTTACAAACCCATCGCTAATTACTACTGCAATGTCAAGCTTAGAACCTTCTGAGAATCCTCCAGTTCCTACGCAATCAAATATCATTCCAATAAGTGAAATATACGAATCCTTCCAAGATCACTTAAAAATTGACAAAAATGATAGAATTATATTTTCTGGCAGATTTGGATCGGGTAAAACCTCGTTTTTAAATACATTTTTCGAAGAAAATGCAGATTATATACCAATATTTTTATATCCAGTAAATTATAGCGTAGCTAGTAATGAGGATATTTTTGAATTAATCAAATATGACATACTAATAGAAATATTATCAAATGAAAAATATCAAATTGAATTAGAATCATTAGATTTTTCTGAAATGCTCACATTTCAGTCAATGATTCTGTCAGGAAACTCTGAAATAAAAGAAGCTTTAGAAGAAGCAGGTAAAGAAGCAGCTAAAAAATTGATAGAAAACATACCGATTGTCGGAAAAAGTATAGTTGATTTTACAGATATAGGTTGGGATTTATTTAAAAAAATAAGATCTGCACATAATAATTATCATACTAAAATAACAGAGGATGATGGAGATAAAATTGAAGACTTTAAAAATAAAATTAGAGAGTCTAGGGGAAATATCTACGAGAAAGACATAATTACTCAAATAATTATAAAATTTATTTCACAATTAAAACAGATTCCTATTAGAGAAACGGAAGAGAAGAAAAAACAGATTGTACTTATAATTGATGATCTAGACAGAATTGACCCTGAGCATATATTTAGATTACTAAATATATTTTCGGCACACGTTGATGAAAGATTTTCAAAAAACACTCAGTCAAACTTTAAGAATAAGTTTAATTTTGATAAAATCATTCTATCATGTGATATCAAAAATATAAGAAATATATTTTCTGCTAGATATGGTCAGCATACTCATTTCTCTGGATATATTGATAAATTCTATTCAGTGCAAATTTTTAATTTCAGTTTGGCCCCATATGCTGAAGAAGTAAGCAGGAGATTGTTAACTAATATAAAAGCTAAAAATATAGGTAAAAAACCTGACGGAAACCCATTTAAAGAATTGCCGTTAGCTGATGCTATTCAAGATTCGTACTATGAAAGTTTTGACTATCTCTTAGTAACCTTGATCGAGTATGATTTAATCAGCATTAGGGATATCAACAAATTGTCTGATAAGTATATGACATTTCCTTCAACTAAGAGGTCTGATGACGTACCGGTATTAAAGATTGATCAATTTGCTGTTATAGTGATTGATTTTTTAAGGTTAATTTATAGCAGCGATGAAGAGATAGAAAATATGCTTTTGATTGCTGACAGATTATTTAAATTTAAAGGACTTAATTATGTAAATATACACAGAGAGACATTGGGATATATAATTGGTAATTATTGTTATCTGAAAAGATTTCCAATGTTTAGACAAAGTGAATATCGCAATAATTCAGATTTAAAAGGCACATTAAATTGGAATGG
The DNA here is from genome assembly GCF_002838835.1 of Siphonobacter sp. SORGH_AS_0500. Classification (GTDB taxonomy): domain Bacteria; phylum Bacteroidota; class Bacteroidia; order Cytophagales; family Spirosomataceae; genus Siphonobacter. Next base: position 104,752 of record NZ_NHPP01000015.1, on the reverse strand, counting down.
ATACCCCTATACTTTATCTGCTACTCATTACAATGGAAGTTCAAACAGTTTTAATATAGATCAGAAAATATTAAGCGGATCAATTTCCTTTACAACTTATTCTGGTCCAGAAACTCCAGATCATGATCCTGTGAAAGTACATAGAAACTTGGAGCCGACTATTTTTTGGTTTTTAAATGAGTGTAGGGAATCGTATAGATAAAGTTGTCTTTTAAAAGGTTCAAAAGCCGTACAGGTTCGCATAAAAAACGAACCTGTACGGCTTTTGAGTTTTGTACTCTAATTTTTCCTAATAACAGGGTGTTATTTTTTTGCTTTTTCTTCTGCTTCTAAGCCTTTCTTAATGACTTCATAATAAAGGTCTTTCAAATTTGACTTAACCCCATTTTCTTCTAATTCAAGCTGTTTTCGCTTCATTTTGAGATGAAGTTCATCTGGAACATCTAATGTTATCTTAGCCATAGCATATGTTTTAGTTGCAACAAATGTAGTAGAAAATAATTTACAATATTTGTTGTTATAAATTATTTTCTACTACATTTACAACAACAACTACAATTACAACAAAAAAAAGCCCCGATGCTCGAACATCGGGGCCTAACGTCAAAATCCTAAAATTTTAACGCCTCTTGCGAGAGAGGCACAAAGTTATGCAAAAATCACAGAGCCTAGAACCCATTCTGGTTAAAAACCCGTATACCAATCAGCACATCAACGTCGCCCCCCTATTCGAGTACTTACACAAACAGTCCAGCCCTACGCCACCATCCATCGATCAGATTTCCAATGTCCTAGAAACAGCCATCCGTTTTATAGCCATAGACTGCCGCTTCGAAAACGCTGATCCCAACGACATTTCAAATACATTTTATCAACTCTATACTTTAAGGGATGCCTTCGCTAAAGTGAAAGAATGCTAATAGAATCCTCTGGCTAGAAAGTCAGAGGATTTTTTATTATCTATACAGTATGAAATTAACCTAAAGTCTATATTCAAAATGAAATTCTGGCGTCAAATAAGTGCACTTTCAATCAGGCAAGTGAGTCAACTCTCAATTATTTGGTTCACTTTTATATTTTTAATAGATATATCTTGGCTTATAGTTAATGAATACTCTCTAGAATTAACGGATTTTGGAAAAATACTTATTACTGGACTTATTACTACCGGTATCAACCTGATTTCCAATTATTTGGCTTATAGAAATAAAACTAAAGAAATCAAACTAACCGCTTTTCATAAGGAGACATCTGAAGCACTAAAGACGTTATATTATTTAACTTCTGAGTTACTACACTCAATAGCAGAGTTGAATTCACTTGAGATGAATACACTAACACTTAATACCTATAAACATTTTTTGAAGAACTGCTTAGATAAGAATGATGAATTATTAAAGTTTTACCTAAAAACTAAATTGATAGTGTTCGATTCTAATAATCCCATAAGCATAAAAATTTTCGAAGGAATAGAAAAAATGAGATTTTTACGATCGCCCATTTTAATTGAATACAGAAAATGGACTGAAACTGGTGAATTACAAATTCCAATTGAGGCTATCACTACATTTAAAAGCATTGAGGAAGAAAATGAATCTATAAAAAAAAGTTATTCAGAATTATTAGACAATTTTGGAGATTCTTATGCTGATAAACTTATCGATTTGATTGAAGATATTGAGATGTATTATAAAACATTGTCGAAGTAACTTTGTCTTTTTGTAAAACCCAAAAGCCGTTCATGTTCGCATAAAAAACGAATATGAACGGCTTTTACTTTAATGAGCGTCAGTATCAGGTAGCCCAGAATTATCAGGAAATGAGTGCATGGCAGCTCGGAATGGTATTCTGGCTCGTGGGGGTTGAAAAAATGCCGGTGCAGATCACCCGGTATCTGATCCTGATCATCCTAATCACCGGCAAATGGGACCGGCTTTGCCTACTCTGGATGCTGCTGGGTCCGAGTCATCGCCCAAACACCCGCCCCGCTCGATTTCTATCCCGCATTTTCTGGCCTGAAATCGTCAATGATCCCGATCGGGAAGAACTACTCTATCTGACTGAATTCGTCTTTACGAATGAGCTTCAGCTGACGGATCAGAAATTCCCAACCATCCGAATTGGCCTGAGAAAGCTTTACGGCCCCACAGCTCAGCTCCGGAGCCTGACTTTTTCTCAGTTTTATAATGCAGAAACCTTCTTCTTTCTCTACACCCGGACGAAGGATTTTAAGTGGCTTACGCACCTGGCAGCAGTACTGTATTTACCATACGGTGAGACTTGGACTAAAGAAGACGATCCCGGCTTTGACGATCGGGTGAAGCTCTGTCAAAAACTTAAAGCCTGGCAGCTTCTATACATTTTCATCTTTTACGACGGCTGCCACTCCTACCTACACGCCAAATACCCTAAGATTTTTCCAAAGCCTTCTACCGATCAAACCACATCTAAAAAGCCAAATCCCAGAGAGATAAGGGATAATTGGCGGGTACATATCCGGGCGGCGATTGCAAAAGAATACGTAAACCTGCCTCACGTCGATCAGGGCAAGCTTTACAACGTATTGGATCACCTCCAGTACAGCATCGAGGAAGCCAAACGTATCAGAGACGAAGCCGAAAAGATTAAAAACAAAAAGTAATGCAGAATATACTTACGACTTACGAAAACTACTTTGCAGACGTGGCCAGCCGGCATCCGGGCTTACCTCATATTACGGGCAATGCCCGCGAAACGGAATTCTTTACCGTTGCTGAGCCTGAAGAAATTTACGGTGAACTCAAGCGACGTTTAAATACCAGTAAATTCTGCCTGTTAGTAGATAAACCGGAATTGTCTACCAGCTCCAATCAAGCCCGGCAGTTTCATACCAATATGCAGGGGGGAATTGAGCTAATTATAAAAAGAAAATCTACCAGCCCTACCCTGATTTCTGCTCAGCAAAATGAGGCGTTGAACCTACTCGCACCCATTGAGGCCCGCATCCGCTGGCAGCATGAAAAACGAACCCTTCCTTTAGGATTTGCCCGAGATTCTTTTCGTACCGTCTTCCTGCATGACAAAGAAAATGAGGTTGTAGGAGCTCGCTTAGAGTTTGCTTTCTTCTTTATCCTACCTCCCTGCCAGCACGACGCTGCCGCCTGGGGCGATGTCTAACGTCCTTTTTAGGCCGGGGGATTGACCTGATTTTCGCAGAAACAATCCCCCACTACCTAATTAATGAAAGATCATCAATTCGAGATATCCCTGAGCCTGTTTACCTTTTTTGGCTGGGGTGTTCTCTTTTCCGTCCTGTTCCAGATCCTGGTCGGGGTGCTCACTGCCGTGGCTTCGGCTACGGCGGTCTATTTCGCCACCAGCTACCTGAAGCGTCGCTACCCAGATGGCCGTTTAAACCTTCGCTGGCCATGGAAAAAGTAACCAAACTCCTAGAGGTTGCTTTGTCCCAGGTTGGTGTCGAAGAAATCCCCCGTGGTTCAAATCGCGGCGAAAAAGTAGAAGAATACATGAAAGCCACCGGCACGATTCCGCCGGCTGCCTGGTGCGGATGCTTTACCGCCTGGTGCTTCCAAGAAGCGGGCTATCAACTAAATAAGCCCTGGCTACTGGCGGCGGCCCGTAACTGGTTTAAGGATTCCGCTAAGCTTGTTAAAGACAAAAAGGATATCCGGCCCGGTGATGTGTTCGGCATCCATAATGCCAGTCTCGGAAGAATTGCTCACGTCGGTATTATTGAGAAAGTTGAAAACGGTATGCTCTATACGATCGAAGGTAACACGAACGACGAAGGCAGTCGTGAAGGTTACGAAGTGTGCCGCCGCAAACGCTCCATTGCCAAAGTAGCGGCCATAGCTCGCTGGACCTAATCCCCACCCCCTATACTATATGAAAGCTCTGTTTTTAATTTTTCAGGAAAAACTCTCCAAACTCACCTGGAAGCAGTGGATTGGCCTGGTCGTTTTCGTTACCGCCGTTGTGTTACTCTGCTTTGGGATCATTGAAGTGGATGATTTCTTCAAGCTGGTAACGCTCGTTGGACTTGCTACTGTTTTCCCCTCTTTTGGCCTGTTGTGCCTGATCACCATTTCCCTTTCCTGTAACCCCAAAAAGCCTTCTGTCGAGCAGCAAGCCCGCGACCAAGTGAAGGCCAAAACTTCAGAAAATCATGAAAAAGTTAAAACTGACGTTGCTACTCAGTCTCAGTCTCGCGTGGACAGCACACTCGCAAACGATTCAGAGTTCCAAGGCCTCTGGGATTACTTCTCAAAAATTACCAATTAGGCAAGTGCCCGCCGGCTGCGAGCAAAACGATGCTACCTGGTCGCGGATCTACCTGGTTACCCGGATGGAGCGAGATAAGAATGCTTTAATGCTTGCGGACTCGACTGTAGCTCTACAGGTGATGCGAGCGGAGCAGCCTCCTAAAATTGATGCAGCTTATAAAAAGGGTAAGAAAAAAGGAAAAGGTACTGGCCTTAAAATCGGCATCGCAGGTACTGCCTTATTAATTGAACTACTACGTCTTGCACTATCCAGATCATGAGTTTAAATGCACTTCCTCCGGCGTATGTAACCCATACGCCGGTTTTGCTTTCTGACAATCCGATTCCCTATCAATCGGAGGTTTTATCCGCTTTCGAAGGAGCGGTATACCGGCTGGCTATCTACGTCACTACGCCCGATGACACGACGAAGGCTCATAAACAGAAAATCGTGACCTTACGATCCGATCCCGTGGCCGGCGTGATGACTTATAACCTGGACGAAGTGGTACGCAATCTTCGTCAGTTTGATATCCAAATTCCCGCCTATAATTTCAACGTGTACCAAAAGAGCGAAGGTCATATTCTCTGGATTCTCCCCTATCAGGAAGCGGACGTAGACGAAGAACAAAGTATCAGCTTTGCCCTGGGGCCACTCATGGTTATCAAGGGCGGCTCTTCTGACTTTACCAAAAATGATCTGGCCGACCGCTTTAACGGAGCCTTTCTTTCTAATTTCTACGATTTAGGGCCAAAGCCGGTGCATTACAAGCAGCACGATTTTCTCTACTGGGCCGATAACCTGGATGAAAGACCGGGACGGGTTCGCCTCCGGATTAAATACTTTTTCACCGATGGGACTGATTTAACCGAAGATCTTTACGACATCCAGGAATCGGAAGCCTATGCCGTCTACTGCTTTCCAATCGGGCCGGCTAACATGAATATCTATGGCCGCTTTGGAAATGTCGATCGATACGAAGTCTGCTTGGTCAATGATCAGGATAAAAGATTAACGGAAGTGCGGGAATACATCGTCGATGATTTTGAGTATGATTCCTTCGAGGTAGTCTTCTTTCGTAATGCTCTGGGCTGTTATGAATCGCTCTACTTCTTTGGGGACGATGACAGATCAGAAACCTACCAGGTCGAAAAAGCCGCCCGCCCTATCAACTACAAAGGCAGGCAGGGACTTGATCTGCGGGTAGAATCCCGTCGAAAGTTCACCTTCCGAACCGGCCACTATCCGGAGGGCTGGAGCTATGCCTTTCGGGAGCTGCTGCACAGCACGGATATCTACGTGATCGATAAGAACGAATACCTTCCCATTCAGATCGATACGGAAGAAATTAACCTCCGGAGCCGCTCCAATCGCCTGGATACCGCCGAACTTAAATTCATCGAATCTCAAACGAAAATTCATCCCTAATGGTCCGCTTGTCCGTGGGTGGAAAGTACCTGGTACTGCCGCCTGATCTGCGTGGTACGCTGATTCTAAAATCTCCCCTCCTGTTTCGTCAGCAGGAAGGGAGCCTCTCTTTTCCCTTTACGATTTCAGCTCTGGAGCCGGTGAATCAGGAGGTGCTAGGTTTTCCGCAATTGTTAGGCTCGCTAAGTCGCGTTTTTGAAACGGCAGCGGTTCTAGAGATCGGGCCGGCACGCTTTGAAGGAATCTTGCGGATCACGCGGGTTTCAACGAAACAGATTGAATGTAGCCTGGCCATTCCTCCGGGGAATATTCCAGCCGCGTTATGGGATAAAAAGCTCACTGCCTTTGATTTGGGGACGGTGGTCTATCCAACCGAAACGCTACCTACGAACTTCTACGCGGCCAATGATCTGGAGGATCTTTCCCTTTACAAGTATGATTTACTCATTAGCCTTCGAAACGGGAATAGAACGTTAAAATCCGTCACTTATAACTGGGGAACGCCCAATTATCAGTTCTACAATCCCGTCAGCTCGCCTTTCTGGGCGGACTTCGCTTCAGAGGTCAATACCGCAGAACTCGCTGGGATAAAAGCATACGGGAACAAGACTAATTTTTCGATCTATACGGAAACTGCTGGAGACTGGAAACTCTACATCGAAAAAGTAGGCGATTTTGTGGGGCAGGGAGCGATCGAAGTCAAACTCACGAAACGCACCCTCGAGTCTTTTCAGTTTTATCAGCACGCGAGTGTAGATACATTCCCGCTGGCGGAAGATGAACGCTACTTTTTTCCCGTCATCAAAAGCCCTTCTTGGTATTCAAAAGACGATAACCCCGACTGGAAAGGTTATGTGAACAATACGTATGGCGATGGGATTCGTTTTAATTCACAGACGGCCTTTAATTCCAATAGCCTGGCTCCAGCGATTTACCTAAAATGGCTCATTAAGGAAATTTGTACGAAGGTAGGCTATCGATTTTTTGACGACTTCTTTGATGGCGATCTGGCAAAGCTCATGCTCTGGACGAATCAAACCATCGACCGGGCGGCTCCCGATATCCCTATTCCCAAAATTAATGTCTATCAAAAGGAATGGAAGATTGCTGGCCAGCTCCCCGACTGGACACTCGAAGAGTTCTCCGATCAGCTTTTTAGTCTGTTTGCCACCCGCCTCTATTTTGATTCGAATACCCGCATCGCCCGCCTGGTGAGTATGGAACGCGTGTTGAGCCAGATCCTGGTGTCCAATTATGACGATCGCATTTTTCAGGATATCGATATTGAGCTAACAGAAGAAAAGCCCATGCAATTAGCCTTTCAGCTCGATAGCTCGGATGCCTACGCCAAAGAGCCTGATTTGACAGTAAAAGACTATAAAACGCTATTTACCAGGTATCCACTTAAAATGGAGACGGAGGATGATATTGAACTTCTTCAGACGAAAATCACCCCCATGGATCAGTTCCACAAGGTCGTTCCTTTTTCTACGCCTCCCAATCGGCGAATGGAAGCCATGATCGATCAGGCAGGGATTAGCCCTTTGTATACTGATGAAAAGAAAAGTAAAGACAGTGCTCGGATTGGTTTTAAATCCTACAAGCTACTCATGACTAATATTGAGGATCAGAACACGCTACAGCCTGGCTTCACCCTCGATAGTCAAGAAGGGAATTATAAACTCGAATGGAATGGATATCAAGGGCTATATCAGAAGTTTTGGTATCGATACTTCCTGTATTTAAAGGATACCTTCTCCGTAAAACTCCCAACTGCCTTATCTGAAAACGACCTGGCTAGTTGGGAGTGGTATGATATTAAACAAATTGGAGGCCTGAAATATCTGCCGGCACAACTGGAAGTAAGCTTTACGCTCAGCGGGATGAGTCCCGTAGCCAAGATCACCTGGCAAAAGGTCTAATTACACATTTACAGAATTACAGATTTTTCCGGAGTTGGCGGGTTCATTTTATTCTGCATAAAATTCATTAGCTGGTCAACTTCGGATTTTTTGTCTTCTTCGTTGACGTGCACGTATTTCATGGTCGAGCTAATGCTGGAGTGTCCAAGCAAACTCTGGAGGTTTTGCACCTGGCCGCCGGCACGCAAATAGTTAGTGGCAAACGTGTGCCGTCCAATATGAAAGTGAATATTCTTATCAATGCCTAGGGCAGTAGCGATCCGCTTGAGATAGTCATTCCCTTTCTGGTCACTGGCCGACTTCCGATTAAACTTCATAATTGCCGTCAACCGAGCCAGCTCCAGAATATGTTCTCCAGCTAAAGCGGAAATTGGTATCGATACCCAAACTTTCGAGACGGCTTTGGTCTTTTGAGGCTGGATCTCGATTTTCCCCTGAGCCACGAAAAATTGTGATAGTTGCGGACTGTCCCCTATCGTTTTAATATCTGAAATCCGCAGATCGGTTTCACAAGCTAGTAAAAAACGAAGGAGCCAAACCCGCTGCCGTATGGATAGACCCGGCGTGTTTCGATAGAATTTCTCAAAGGCCTGGTATTCTTCTGGAGTAAGGAAAATGACCTTTCCACCCGACTCTTTGAGTTTTACCCGTTCTGATTTTCTGCCCTGAAGAAAAGGATTGGAATGAGCGATCCCATCTTCCATGGCTAGGGAAATATAGGTTTTGAGAGTTCTCAGGTATCTGACAATCGTATTGCTCGAAAGCTTCTTGCCATCCTGTTTTTTCTTTCCCTTCAGGAATACTTCATAACGGCGGATAAAATCAGGAGTCAGCAGGGCTACGGGTAAAAGCTGTCCATTCATGAATTCTTTCAGTGAGCTTAGAGCCGTCCGCTGAGTACGGGGCGTACCTCCGGTGAGTATACCCTGACGATCCCTCATTTTAATCTTATGCTCGTAATATTCGAGAAAATCAGTCTTGTGATCGTAGTTCTGATATTCCTGCATAGCGGCCTCCATAGTCAATACCCGGTCGGTAAGCCGAAATACTTTAAATATTTCATTGAACTTCCCCATCTCCGTTTTGATGATAAGATTAAAATCATTCACATCCGGATCTTCCTTCGAACGTTTCAAAAGTCTTCCCTGGGCTTCATCCACCAATTCAGGTGGCCACTCCAAGTTGATTGGTAGCTTCTTGAATTCAGTTCCTATGCCTATCAGCAGATGCAAAGCTGAACAACCATTCTTTTTGGTGAATTGGTGGTTGAAACGCAGCCCGACGAACGTTTTCATTTTGAAGTGATTTTGAAGTACCCTATACGCGAGAAAAAATTTTGAAGTGATTTTAAAGCACGAAAGGGCTCCAAACCTTCGTTTGGAGCCCTTTCAGAGGGTATTTTTTTCACTTCGTGATCCCAGCAGGACTCGAACCTGCAACCTACTGCTTAGAAGGCAGTTGCTCTATCCGGTTGAGCTATGGGACCAGACTCAGCCGGTTTCAGCAATGGTTCGCAGTATTTCTGAGAACTGGTACTGGTCAATGTGTCGGGGTGGCCAGATTCGAACTGACGGCCTTCTGCTCCCAAAGCAGACGCGATACCGGGCTACGCTACACCCCGAAAAACTAAACGTACTCTAATTTACTTGAGAGACTGCGGAGAGGGCGGGATTCGAACCCGCGGTACGCTTTAGGCGTACGACAGTTTAGCAAACTGCTCCTTTCGGCCACTCAGGCACCTCTCCTGTTCCGTTTCGGTCTGCAAATATAGGGTTATAAAATCGCCGAACGCAAGTATTTCTTAAAAAAAATCCGTCTTTTGTGTTTTTCACTGCCTGCCACCCTATGATTTTTAACCGCGATTGGAGCCGGACTGAGCTGATTTTCATTGCCTTATTTGTCATTTTTTACCTCATTTATTTAGGTAGAACTTTTTGGTATGCTTATCAATTAAAAACCTCTGCCCGCTCTGCTGCCCTGAAATTTTTCCTACGTTCTACCGCCATGGGTGCTCTCATCATCGGTTTGCTGGAACCTTCCTTCGGTGATCCCGAACGCGAACTCCAGGCTGTAGGTAAAGATATTTTTCTGGTCGTAGACGTTTCTCGCAGTATGGATGCCACGGATGTACAGCCCTCCCGACTGCAACGCATCAAGTTTGAACTGAATCGGCTCATCAATACCTATCCAAGCGACCGCTTTGGGATGATTGTTTTTTCGTCGGGAACGTACCTGCAATGTCCACTTACCTTCGACCGGAATGCTCTGACCATTTTCATTGAATCGCTCAATACTCAAATGCTCACCGATCAGGGAACGGCTTTTCAGCCCGCTTTGGAAATGGCTCTGGACAAGCAATCAACGGATACGAGATCCAATGCTTCCAAAGTAATCCTGCTCATTAGCGACGGCGAAGATTTTAGCAGCGTCAATACTAAAACGCTCCGGGCCATTCGTCGGCAAGGCATTCATTTGCTTTGCCTGGGCGTAGGCACTCGGGAAGGCAGCCGAATCCCATCCAACGGAAGTTACGTTAAAGACGAGGACGGCAATTTTGTGCGAACAATGTTGCAGTCCGAATCACTGGAAAAAATCGCGAGCGAAGCGGGGGGTTCTTACTTCGAAATCACTTCGGTTCGAAATGATTTTCCACAATTGAGTCAAAGCATTCAGCAAATTGCCGGGCGACTCATTGACCAGCGAAAGGTGTCTATTACCTCCAACCGTTACTATTATTTCGTAATTCTGGCCTTAATTTTGCTGAGCTTCGATATTATGATTACCGTTCGAACGTTCCGACTATAAGAACTGCGAGTTATGAATATATTCTGGCTGAAAATTGCCATCTGGCTGACAACCCTGGGCTGGCCCAACCAAATCATCCAGCGAAACCAAGCCAAAACCATTGCTGAAAATGCCTATCGTCAAAAAGATTACGACCAGGCTCTGGCGTATTACGAGTATCTGGAACGCACACAGCTTGTTCCCGAACCGGATGTCATCTTGAATCTGGCTCATGCGGCTTTTGCTAAAAAAGACACGGCTTTGGCTATCAGCCAATACCGCCGGCTGGCTCGCGTTTCGAATGCGGGCATTGCATCGACAGCTTTGAATCAGTTGGGCGTTTTGTTATGCTTTTCCGGCGATACCCTCCAGGCCGAAGCTCAGTTTCAGGAAGCGATGGTTCGTAATCCAGACAACGACCAGGCCCGGTTTAATTATGAGTTGGTTCGAAGGAAACATCTCACTCCACCGCAAGGGAGTCCGCCGCCAGAAACTCCGAAATCTTCCGAGATGACACCTCCACCCACTCAATCGGCAGAGGTAAAGGTTTCTACCCGAAAGGAACAGATTTTAAAATCCCTGACGCAGTATAACCTCACGGAAGAACAGGCGACACGATTGCTGGAGGCTTCCCGAAATCAGGAAATCCAGTACATCCAGCAGCATCCGCATAAACCCGAGAACACGATGGAAACCAAGGAGAAATGGTAACCGCTTTCTTTTTTCCAAACATTCATCAATCAGGATTATGGCTGTTTCCTTGCTAAAGTTGGCATTTGACGCTCCGCTGGTTAATTTTGCAGCTTGTAACTTATTTTCAGGTTCATGCCTATCTCCCGTACTGATTTCCAATTTCCCGGTCAGACCGGCCTGTATCATGGCAAGGTTCGTGACGTATATTTTTTCGAAGATTACTTACTGGCCATCGCCTCCGACCGGATCTCGGCCTTTGACGTAATTCTTCCCCACCCCATTCCTTATAAAGGACAGGTGTTGAATCAGTTAGCGGCTCATTTCCTGCGAGCTACGGCGGATATCGTTCCGAACTGGTTACTGGAAGTCCCCGATCCGAACGCTAGTTTCGGCTGGCGTTGCGAAGCGTATCCCGTTGAAATGGTAGTTCGCGGTTATTTAGCCGGACACGCCTGGCGTACCTATCGTTCCGGCAAGCGGGTGCTGTGCGGCGTTACTTTGCCCGAAGGGCTAAAAGAAAATGATCGCCTTCCCCAGCCGATTATTACCCCAACCACAAAGGCTCACGAAGGTCATGATGAAGACATCTCGCGGGAAGACATTCTGAGCAAAGGCTTAATTTCCGAAGAGGAATATACGCAACTGGAGCAGTATACGCTGGCTTTATTTGAACGCGGCACGCAAATGGCCGCCGACCAGGGGCTGATTTTGGTGGATACCAAATACGAATTTGGCAAGCGTGGTACGGAGATTTACCTGATTGACGAAATTCATACACCCGACTCCAGCCGTTACTTTTACGCCGAAGGTTATGCGGAGCGGCAGGCCGCGGGTGAAGCTCAGCGACAACTTTCCAAGGAATTTGTTCGCGAATGGCTCATTGCCAATGGATTTCAGGGACAGGAAGGCCAAAGCGTTCCTGAAATGTCTGAAGAGTGGATTAATCAGATTTCTCAACGTTATATTGAGTTATTTGAAAAAGTAGCGGGTGAAACGTTCACGCCTACGCCCGATCCAAATCCACTGGCCCGTATTGAAATGAATGTGAACCAGTTATTAGCTTCAAGAGCATAATTGTTGTTTGTTGTTTGTTGTTTGTTGTTTCTACAAATAAGATTTTATAGCATTATTAACCTGACAACCATCAACTAAAAACTATATAAAGAACGATGGATTTAAAAATTGAAAAAAATCAGCAGTACGTATTAATTGACATCCCACAGGCGACGATTGATACCGAAGCTTCTCAGGCTCTTTCCAAAAGCGTTGCTTCACTCTGGAAAGAAGGATATACTAACATTGTTATCGATTTAGCTCAGGTTCAAAACATTGAACAGGACGGATTTTCTGTACTTCGTAAAGCCAACGAACTGTGCTTACGGGATGGTGGTTTGTTTGTTCTGGTCACCAAAGACGATGAGCTTACGGAAGAACTGGACGGGGCCAAAATCCGCGATCTGACGATTCTGCCAACCGTTGAAGAAGCCGTTGATGCCGTCTTCATGAATGAGCTGGAAGGCGAATTTCGCGAAGAAGAAGACGATGAATACGATTACGGCGGAAGTGCCGATGAAGAAGGCAGTTCCAGCAGCAAGGACGAAGAATATTAAGGGAAAGCCGACCGCAGGGTCGGCTTTTTTGATTCAGGAATAATTCTTTTCTTGCCTTTTGCAACATAAACGAAAGGAAGACGCTTTGCAATTTCAGGTCACGATATTAGGAACAGGTTCTGCCACACCAACGCTTCACCGAAACCCAACAGCCCAGTGGATTACGTACGAAAGCGAGCATTTTCTGGTGGATTGTGGAGAAGGTACACAGTTGCAGTTACTTCGGCATAAAATGCGGCTAAGTCGGCTGTATAATATCTTTATTTCGCATTTACACGGCGATCATTACTTTGGTTTATTTGGGTTATTAACCAGCATGAGTTTGGCCCAACGGCAGGAGCCACTGGCTATTTACGGTCCCCATGGGCTGGACGATATTATTACTACCCATTTCAAATATTCCGATACCCGGCTTACCTATCCCCTTGAATTTCACACCACGAATCCGCATCAGCAGGAACATATTTTCGAGAATGAACACCTAACAGTCGAGACGGTTCCGCTGAAGCATCGCATTCCGTGTACCGGTTTTATTTTCAGGGAAAAACCCAAGAAACGAAATCTCATCAAAGGCCTGGTTCCAGAAAAAGCCCTGCCGGAAGAGCTTATACAGCTTAAGTCAGGGAAAGACGTTTATGATGCGAATGGGAATCTCAAATACAGTTTCGAGGCCCTGACTACACCGCCGCCACCGTTGCGGAGTTATGCTTTTTGCTCGGACACTTTATACCTGCCCGATTTAGCCGAAGTTGTTAAAAACGTAGATGTATTATACCACGAAGCCACCTTTGCGAACGACCTGCATGAACGGGCCTTGCGAACGAACCATTCAACGGCGGGACAGGCGGCTCAGGTAGCCAAAGATGCTCAGGCGGGGCAGTTATTATTAGGACATTTTTCTTCCCGCTACCGGGACGTTACCCAAATTTTGCTGGATGCTCAGGAAGTCTTTCCTGCATCCATTCTGGCAGAAGAAGGGAAAACGTATGAAATCGGAATTCACCCGGTCAGCAACGATCATCAGATTTTTTAATCCTTCTATTTCAGTACAATCAAAGACTAACCCATATCTCTTCCAATCAGAGGTAACGTTAGCTGTTTCTAAAAAGGGAAAAATTAGAGCTGAGCGTGGGTTCCTGGGAAGTCGGTCTGATTTCCTATAAAGCTAGCAGGCCATCTACTTTTCAGCTTCAGATCACTCGAAAGCGAAGTATAGAGAAGATCATCTTTAAAAGCATTCGGCTTCCCAAGTATTATTTTATGAAAAAGACACGGCCTGTTTGGTCGTGTCTTTTCGTGTGCGAAATCCACTAAAATTTCAGATTTGAACTCATTTGCCCACTTTTTGTTAGGTACAGCAAGAGATTTTATACAGAAAAGATAGATTTTTTTACAAAAAACTTACTTATAAGCTTAATGAAACATTAAATCGGAGATTTCACCAGTTTTATTTTAATTTCTATTAAATCCGAAACCTCTAAATCAGTATTTTCAATTTTTCAATAATTAATTCTTCAAATTGAAAACCTGTAAATGTAATTATCAAATTTTTAACGATTTTAGTGTTTTGTTAATAATATGATAATCCTAACTGAAAATTTCATTATTTCTGCACTTCAGAAAAAATCCAAATTTTATATGGCTAACACTATTTTTTACCAATTATTTTTTGCACTATCTTAGCAGACCAGTTTAATATCTGTGGTACTTATTCTTATTTACACAGATTTTCTTCTGAACCTTTTTTCCTTATTGCATTACCGATTTTTGAATTTTTACCGAGCAAACCGTTAGGGATATGTCAAACCAGCCTAACCAGCAACCTCTGGGCCTCTATCGCCCTGAATTTGAGCACGATGCCTGTGGCATTGGCTTTATTGCCAATATGAAAGGCCGTAAATCGCACCGCACGGTTCGCGATGCCATCCAGATTCTGGAACGCATGGATCACCGGGGTGCCTGCGGCTGTGATCCAAACTCCGGTGACGGAGCGGGTATCCTGTTACAGATTCCTCACGAGTTCTTTCTGAAAGTATGTGCCAAAGAAGGCATCAGTCTTCCCGCTTCCGGCGATTATGGCGTTGGGATGACCTTCTTCCCGAAAGATGACGCTGTACGCAAAGAGTGCAAGGAAGTTATTCACCGTCAGGCTCTTGAGTTAGGGCTTGAGATTTTAGGTTACCGCATTGTTCCCGTGAATAACACGGACATTCAGGGTGCCGATTCGGGGGACTCCGAGCCTCAGATGGAGCAGTTATTCATTCGTAAGCCCGCCCACCTTACGGGTGAACTGGACTTCGAGCGAAAACTGTACGTATTCCGTCAGTTAGTTACCCGCGTGGTTAACGAAGCCGTGCGTGGCGTTAACGAGAAGTTTTATTTCTCGTCACTTTCCAGCCGCACGATCATTTACAAGGGTATGCTCACGACGATGCAAACCCTGCCTTATTTCCTGGATTTACAGAACGAATCGGTAACGTCAGCATTTGCTATCGTTCACAGCCGTTTCTCTACCAATACATTCCCTGAATGGAAGTTGGCTCAGCCCTTCCGTTTTATCGCTCACAACGGCGAGATTAACACCGTAAAAGGGAACGTAAGCTGGTTCAAGGCAACTTCAGCCCTGTTCAAGTCAGACGCTTTTTCGGATGAAGAACTGAAAATCATTCGCGAAGCCCTCTGTCCTGCCGGGCAGTCGGATTCAGCGAACCTGGATAATGCTATTGAGTTACTTTACCTCGCGGGTCGTTCATTACCTCACGTAATGATGATGCTGATTCCCGAAGCATGGGACGGCAATACCGAAATGGACGAGCAACGCAAAGCATTCTACGAATACCACGCAGCTCTGATGGAGCCCTGGGATGGGCCAGCTTCGATCTCGTTCACGGACGGTAAAATCATCGGTGCTACGCTGGATCGTAACGGTCTGCGTCCGAGCCGTTTCTGGGTGTTGGATGACGATACCGTTATCCTTTCTTCGGAAGCCGGGGTTCTGGACATTGATCAGTCAAAAGTAGTTTCGAAAGGCCGTCTGCAACCCGGTCGTATGTTCGTAGTGGACATGGAGCAGGGTCGCATCATTCCTGACGAAGAACTGAAATCAGAAATTTGTGCGTCTCAGCCTTACCAGAAGTGGCTGAACAAGTACAAAATCACGTTGAACGATCTGCCCGAACCTAAAACGGAGTGGAATACCCCTTACGATAAAGATCTGGTTACCAAGCAACAGGTATTCGGAATGACGACGGAAGACGTTCGGATCATTCTGACTCAGATGGTAGAGACGGGTAAGGAAGCCCTCGGTTCGATGGGTGTGGATACGCCTCTGGCCATCCTTTCGGATCAAAGCCAGCACCTGAGCCATTACTTCAAGCAATTGTTTGCTCAGGTAACCAACCCTCCCATTGACCCCATCCGCGAACGTACCATTATGTCGCTGATGAGTTATGTAGGTGGTTACGGTAATATTCTGACGGAATCTCCCGAACACTGCAAAGTGCTGGAATTGCGTCAGCCAGTACTGGATAATACCGAACTCGAAAAGATTCGGAACATTGATACCCGTCACTTCACGAACAAAACGGTTTACATCACCTTCCGGGCCAATGGCGGCGAAGGTGCTCTGAAAAAAGCCCTGAAACGCATTTGTGAAGACGTGGAATACGCAGTTAATGATGACTACCAGATCATTACGCTGTCTGACCGTGGCGTCGATTCCAACCACGCTCCAATTCCATCCTTACTCGCTACTTCAGCCGTGCATCAGCACCTGATTCGCAAGGGATTACGGGCAAAAGTCGGTCTGATTGTTGAGGCTGGAGACGTATGGGAAACGCATCACTTTGCTACGCTGATTGGTTTTGGTGCGGCGGCTGTGAACCCTTACATCGCTTTCGAAACCATCTCGAACATGCGGGACAAAAATCTCGTGTCGGTTCCTTACGATTTCGATAAGCTCTGTGCCAATTACACGAAGGCGGTTAATGGAGAATTGCTGAAGATTTTCTCTAAAATGGGAATCTCAACGCTTCAGAGTTACCAGGGTGCTCAGATTTTCGAAGCACTGGGTATCTCTAAAGAAGTGGTGGATGAATATTTCACCGGCACCGTTACCCGCATTGGCGGACTGAACATTGAAGGTATCCAGACGGAAGTATTGATTCGTCACCACCAGGCTTTCCCCGAAGTTCACGTGGGTAATCCTCGCCTGGAAGTAGGTGGTTTCTACCAGTGGAAACACCGCGGTGAATTCCACTTGTTTAACCCCGAAACCGTTCACGCTCTGCAACAGTCGACGAAAAAGAACGATTTCGAGTTATTCAAGAAATATACCAAAGCCATTGACGATCAAACGCAGAAAACGGCTACGTTACGCGGTCTGCTTGATCTGAAATTACTGCCCCAATCGGAATGGCTGAAAGACGAAGAAGTAGAGCCGATTGAAAGCATCATGACTCGTTTTGCTTCGGGTGCGATGTCCTTCGGTTCCATTTCATGGGAAGCTCACTCTACCCTGGCAATTGCGATGAACCGGATTGGCGGTAAGTCCAACACGGGTGAGGGCGGTGAAGATCCGAAACGTTTTTATACGGTATTCGAAAACGGTGATTCGATGAACTCTGCCATCAAGCAGGTAGCTTCTGGCCGTTTTGGAGTAACAATGGAATACCTGACGAACGCCAAAGAATTACAGATTAAAATGGCTCAGGGAGCGAAACCTGGTGAAGGTGGACAGTTACCTGGTCATAAGGTAGATGCCTGGATTGGTAAGACGCGTCACTCTACGCCCGGCGTAGGTCTGATTTCGCCTCCTCCTCACCACGACATTTACTCCATTGAAGATTTAGCTCAACTCATTTTTGACCTGAAAAATGCCAACCGTCAGGCTCGTATCTCGGTGAAACTGGTTTCTGAAGCCGGTGTAGGTACCGTAGCTACGGGTGTAGCCAAGGCTCACGCCGATCACATCCTGATCGCCGGACACGATGGAGGTACGGGAGCTTCTCCCCTGTCATCCATCCGTCACGCAGGTCTGCCCTGGGAGCTTGGTTTGGCTGAAACTCACCAAACGCTGGTTCGGAACCGCCTGCGTGGTCGCGTAACGATTCAGACGGATGGTCAGTTAAAGACGGGGCGAGACATTGCCATCGCCGCTCTGTTAGGTGCCGAAGAATTCGGTGTAGCCACGGCTGCTCTGGTAACGATGGGTTGCATCATGATGCGTAAATGTCACCTGAATACCTGTCCGGTTGGGGTGGCTACGCAAAACCCTGAACTCCGTGCCTTATTTACGGGAGATGCCGATCACGTGGTAAATCTGTTCCGCTTCCTGGCGACTGAAGTTCGTGAATACATGCGTAAGCTTGGTTTCCGCACGATTCCTGAAATGGTAGGTCACGTAGAGCGACTGAAGATGCGGGAAGGCGTTCAGAGCTGGAAAGCCAAAACGGTTAACCTCAAGTCCATCCTTTACCGCGATCCGATGTACGATACCGAGCCGATGGTGAAAGTAGAAGAGCAGGATCACGGCCTGGACGTTCAGCTCGACTGGGCGATGATCGAAGCAGCGAAAGCCGCTCTTGACAATCAGGAAAAAGTAACGGGTGAATTCAGCATCATCAACGTAAACCGTACCGTGGGCACCATGCTCTCGAACGAGATTACGAAAAAATACAAAGCCAAAGGATTACCTGCGGGCACGATCCACTACAAATTCCGTGGTACAGCCGGACAAAGCTTCGGAGCTTTCGGTACAAACGGGATGAAACTGGAACTCGAAGGTGACGCCAATGACTACGTAGGAAAAGGCCTTTGCGGAACGGAGCTGATCATTTACCCCGACCGTAACATCCGTCCCGATTTCATTCCTTCGCAAAACAGTATTGTGGGTAACGTTTGCTTCTACGGAGCTACTTCGGGTGAAGCCTACATTCGCGGAATGGCTGGTGAACGGTTCTGCGTTCGTAACTCTGGTGCGAAAGTTGTGGTTGAAGGAATCGGTGATCACGGTTGTGAGTACATGACGGGTGGTCTGGTGATTATCCTGGGTAACACAGGCCGGAACTTTGGTGCCGGTATGAGTGGTGGAGTAGCTTATGTCTGGGACAAAAACGGAGACTTCGCCGAGAAGGTTAACCCTGAGATGATTACGCTGGAAAAATTATCCAGCGAAGATCACAGCATCGTACGAATGTTTGTAGATAAGCACCTGACTTCTACCAAATCCAAAGTAGCGGCAACGGTATTAGATAGCTGGGACGTCATCGCCGATCAGTTTGTGAAGGTAATGCCAACCGATTTCAAAAACGCTCTGGCTAACAAGGGTATTTCCCTTAGCGATCAGATTGCTAATAAAGAAATCGTATACGGTGACTTTGTAGCTGACGTGCTGGCCAAATAGTTTGGACGGAGCGGATACGCTAATGTATCCGCTCTTCTCCTCCCCTCATTTACTTTTCCAAATTGATCATTCCTTACTGCCTAGGCAGTGATTACAATATAAGACAATGGGCAAACCAACTGGTTTTCTGGAATTTACGCGTGAAGTACCCACCAAGCGTCCGGTTGCTGAGCGTAAACTTGATTACAAGGAAATTGATATTGATCTGTCTTTTGAGCAGGTGCAGACGCACAACGCAGCCCGTTGTATGGACTGCGGAATCCCTTTCTGTCATAATGGCTGTCCACTGGGAAACATCATTCCTGAATTCAACGACGCTGTGTATGAAGGCAACTGGGCTTTAGCGTACGAAATTCTGAGTTCAACGAATAACTTCCCCGAATTTACGGGCCGTATCTGTCCCGCTCCCTGCGAGTCAGCTTGCGTTTTGGGAATTAACAAACCCGCCGTTACGATTGAATACATCGAGAAATCGATCATCGAATATGCGTTTTTACATAATCTGGTAAAACCGAACATTATCGATGAAAAAGACCGTACGGGCAAATCTGTAGCAGTAATCGGTGGTGGTCCTGCGGGTCTGGCAGCCGCTGCTCAGCTTAATAAGGCGGGTCACTGGGTAACCGTTTATGAACGGGCCGATCAGGTAGGTGGCTTATTACGTTACGGCATCCCCGATTTCAAACTGGAGAAATGGACGATTGACCGTCGCGTGGAAGTAATGAAAGCCGAAGGTATCGTCTTCAAAACGGGTGTTAACGTTGGTGAAGATGTTTCCGGCTCTGAATTGCTGGAACAATACGACTTAGTATTACTCTCGGGTGGTTCAACAGTAGCCCGTGGCATCAATAAAACCTGGGATGGCAAGGATGTAATTGGCTGGGATACGTACCTGAACAAAGGTGTTCATCCTGCCATGGAATTCCTGAGTCAGCAGAACAAACGCGTGGCCAACATCGACCGCGTGTACGATCACCGGGGAGCGAAATACCAGAATGGCGAATTAATAGCTACGGGTAAAAACGTAGTAGTAATCGGTGGTGGTGATACAGGCTCTGACTGTATCGGAACTTCTAACCGTCACAGTGCGGCGAAGGTAACGCAGGTAGAAGTAATGCCTGAGCCTCCAAAAGATCGTCACCCAGGTACGCCCTGGCCGCTGTGGCCCAACATGAAACGTACCAGTACGTCCCACGACGAAGGTTGTGAACGCCACTGGAGCATTTCAGTGAAGGAATTCATCGGCGATGGCGAGAAGTTAACGCATTTACGTATTGCTGACATCGTACTTACTGTAGTTGACGGAAAAGCTCAGAACGTTGAGCAAAACGAACGCGTGATTGAGTGCGACCTAGCTCTGATTGCGGCTGGTTTCTTACATCCTCAACGCGAAGGTTTATTAGCTCAACTGGCAGAAAATGGCTTAGAGTTCGATCCTCGCGGAAACGTTCTCTCAGAAAACTATCAGACGGGTATTGACAAAGTATTCGTCGCGGGAGATATGCGTCGCGGACAATCGCTGGTGGTTTGGGCCATTTCCGAAGGTCGCGAAGCAGCCCGGGCGGCGGATTGTTACCTCAATGGTGGTACCTCCAAACTCGAAGCCAAAGCGAAATCTATGTTCTCAGTAGTGTAGTTTTCTAAGATTAGGAATAAAAGAAAAGCGGTTAGCAGAATCTTCTGTTAACCGCTTTCTTTGTAGGATGGTACCAGGAAAACTCTTCTTCTGTCATCCAGAGCGAAGAATCTTACTCCTCTAGCAAATTCTTTGCCGAAGACGAAACCACTTGGTTATTCCCAACTCATCTTCAATCCGTAAAGTCTCTCAATGTGTTCAACAGGGCAGGCGGGGTTAACCCGAAGTTCATAGTAGGTTGCTGTTAACTTTCTTTGAAGGAAGATGTCTAATCCATGCATCTGTGAAGCAAAATGAATCTGCCATTACTATTCGGTGTTGTTGTAAATTGAGAAGCCTAAAAGTGACCTTTCTGCAAAGCCTTTTTTCATTGAACTATCTATTTACTATGCCTGTCTAATAAATTAGTTTACATCTTCTTTGATGGTTATCTTAAACTAAAAAAGGAACGGCTAAGTTTAGCCATTCCCCGGTTATCCCGTAACTTTCAATGACTGTATAAATCCGTCTTTTATTTCTAACTGATAATTTAATACCGCAGGACTTCCATTAAAGTTTCCGGAAATCTCTGCCTTTAAAAGGCTTTCCGTTTCTTTTTCTTCAAAGCTGACGGGCTTCATAACAGCCTCATATCGCTCGTTAGCATCCGCAATCCAATGTTCTATTTCCTTTCGGCCCTTATGCGTTTTGCCTTCATCAAACACTACGGCCGTTTCTAAAAAACAATTAGCATAGGCCACACTATCAAAGTTGTTTTGTGCTGTTACTAAATCTGTCAGTACTTTCGGTAAATTCATGGTTTTGTCTTTTTAAAAGGTTATTAAACGGTAGGAACAGTTCCACCATCAATTACAAATTCAGTTCCGGTGAGATAGCTCGCTCGAGGTGAAACCAGAAATCCAACCAACTCTGCTACTTCTTCGGGCTCTGCTGGTCTTCCAAAAGGTATTCCTCCCAAAGCATTCATAACACTTTGCTCTGCCTCTTCCACAGAAGTATTGGAAGCATGGGCAAGTCGTTCCAACCACACTTTGACATTTTCCGTCCGGATCCATCCCGGCGAAACCGTCAGCACGCGAACGCCCTTGGGCGTAACTTCATTGGACAAACTTTTGCTGTAATTGATCAGTCCTGCTTTGGCGGCGGCGTAAGGCAACGTAGAAGCATACAGGGGTAATTTGCCCTGTATGGAAGCAATGTGAATAATAACGCCACTTTTTTGCTCGATCATTTGCGGGAGGAATCCCCTGTCCAGTCGGACGGGAGCAAGCAGATTGGCCTGCAGGGTTGACTCCCAGTTTTCATCCGATAATACGGCGAAACCACCCGCAGGTGTTTCAGAAGCCCCCAAGTTGTTTACTAGAATATCTAGCTTCCCGTACGTTGAGAGTACTTCATTAATTACCTCTTGTGCTTCGGGTGCCTTGCTTAAATCAGAGGCAATGAAATGCAGCCTGCTGTCCGCTTCTTGCGGTGCGTTTCTTGCGGTGATGATAACGGTTGCACCCGCCTGTAAAAGCCTTTCTGCAATGGCTTTACCCGTTCCCTTTGTACCGCCGGTTACCAGGGCAATCTTGCCCGATAACTCATTGTTGAAATTAAATGGCTCCATTTATTTTGTCCTATTCAAAAATTGTTGATAGGACAAAATTGAACCCTAATTGAAGTTTACACAAGTACGGAATCAGGATTCATATAGGGATAAGTTTTTCCCCTATTGCACAAATTCAGCCATACGTTTACTTTCGCAGTATGTATGAAAGAAAAATAATACCGAACCTGAATTGTGGACTTGATCTGATCGGTGAAGTGTTGTATGGCAAGTGGAAAATTCGTTTGCTATGGTTTATCAATCAAGGTTATAAACGACCCAGCGAGCTGCAACGTAAAATTCCCGACGCTTCACGCAGAGTCTTGAATATTCAGTTGAAAGAACTGGAAGAACACGAATTGGTTGAGAGAAAAATTTATCCTGTCATACCACCTAAAGTAGAATACAGCCTAACTGAATTCGGACATACATTAATTCCCGTAATTGCCACTTTAGGACAATGGGCTGATGAACACGAAGAACATTTACGGGAGGTAATTATAAAGCAACTGGTAAGTTTTGATTCGGCGAATATTTCTAATTAATCAATTGCCTGATTATTGATGTATTTATAGAAAGGAATAGCATGTATAGAGTTACAATTATTATTGAAATTTATCCTCTTAGTTTTTCTACTTAAGGCTATACCTAAACAACACTTTTGATACGCTGTTCGTCCGCGTAAAAAATGCGGACGAACAGCAAGCTACAACACCGGAGCAGCGGGTTGTCGCGTGAAGATCATTTTTGACTGCACATAAGGAACCGTAGCAATGGCCAGCATAGTAACGCCAATAAGGGCCGCAATCACCAGGTAATAATCCATAGAAAAACGTAATTGCGTCTGTAAATCTACCGTTTGTCCGAGTAACTTATTCGCCATCAGTCCTGCCTGATCAGCCTGCACTCCCCGGTGAATCAAACTTTCCTTATAGGCCGTCAATCGTTGAACCGTATACGGATTGGTGGAAGTAACTGCATCTTGTAATCGGTGGTAGTGTATGCTTTTCGAGAACAATCTGGTGAAATTCAATAAGGCCATACTTAGACTAAAACCCGTATAACGCACCAGAATGCCTACCGCCGAAGCCGAACCACTGATAGGTGCCGGAACCGATGAGACGTAATAGTTAATAATGGGCACCATTAAAGTTGCCGCCCCTAGTCCCTGTAGAAACAAGGGAATCACATAGTAAATGGGCTCAGCGGTATCAGAAAAAAGGCTATACATCCAAAGATGAAAGATTCCTAAAAAGGCAAAACCTGTCAGCAAAATCATCCGTAGACTCTTGTTCTGCAATACAAAACGGGAAACGACAAAAGATCCCACGACAATGCCGACCAGGTTAACAAGCATCAGTTCAGCTACGTGAATAGGATCCATTTTTAGAGCCGTCCCGAAATACGAAGAGGTCAAGCCCAGGGCTCCCCGGCATACGTAGAATACCAGCAGAATTAACAATCCCAGATTAAAAGCCGAACTTCGGAATACGGCCAGGTTGATGTAAGGACGTTTTAATGCTCGCTGACGCAGTATGAACAGAAGTATTAATAACAGATTGAAAGCCAGGCAAAGAACTATCTTGGGCGAATCCAGCCAGTTTTCCTGCTGACCATACACCATCATATACGCCCAGCTAATCAGGGCTGGGACAAGTAAAACAAAACTAATCCATTCCACCTGCACCAACGGAATTCGGCGTTTCAGGCGAACGTTATTCATGATTCCGAGTAATAATAAAGCCCCAGGAATCTGAAGGTAAATCATTAGTTTAAACAGCACATTGAACTCCACGTATTGCAAGGCCCAGGACACAAAAACGGTAGATAAGGGAGCCGAAGCCAGTAGCATGCCGTAAAAAACGGTATAACCCATTACCCGAATCCTTTCGGAAGTCATCCGGGAAAAGATCAGATTCATGGACGTGGCAATTACTCCACTGATACAGATTCCCTGCAAAAATCGAAGCACATACAGATAAATCGGTTCTCGCACAAAGTAGAGCAGAACATTTAATCCGATGGTTAGACAAAGGCCCATCAGGAAGTAATGTTTGGCCATGAAGTAACTCACAAGTCGTTGTTCAAGTGAGAAAAAACTGGCCAGAGCTACGTAATACACCAGCACCGAGAATTGTACATCGGCAGGCTCAATTCCGTAAAATCCGACCGTTTCATTTACGTTTCCAGCAAAGATTCCCAGTAAAAACATGCCGGGCATAATAACGGTGAAAATCGTCCCACGAATGAGCCATTCAGGCACCCAGCTTTTAAAAACGGGCATTTTCTCGTTCATCTCAGACTCCTTTCTTAATCGTTACCACGGCGTTCATTCCCGCCCGCAGCACCTGCGTTTTCTTTACATCATCGGTCAGTTTGATACGAACCGGAACCCGTTGGATAATCTTCACGAAGTTTCCTGTTGCATTATCTGGGGGTAATAGGGAAAACCGGGAACCCGTTGCCGCCGACAACGATACGATTTCACCGTGGAAGACTTCACCGGGAAAGGCGTCCGTCTCGATATCTACAGTCTGCCCCAGGTGCATGTGCCGAATCTGGGTTTCTTTATAATTGGCTACCACCCATTTTCCTTCTTCGGAGTCCACCATAAAGGCCAGCGTTTGTCCGGCCTGAATCAATTGCCCTTTCTGTATGGTTTTCTTACCCATTTTTCCGTCGTAAGGAGCCGTAATGACCGAATAGGAAATTTTTAGATTAATCTCATCCAGCACTGCCTGCCGACGCTTGATTTCTGCCAAGTACGGCCTTTTGGGCGGTAATATCATCCGTTTTTGATAACGAAGTTTCGTAGGCTTTTTGCAAAGCCTCGTATTCTGACTTCGCTACATCCAATGCCATTTTTACGTTCTCAAACTGCTGCTGCGTGATGGATTCCGTTGCTAATAACTTTTCGTACCGTTCAAAATCCTGCTGCTGTTTCACCAAACGGGCCTTCGCCGCTCCGATTTGCAATTGATTCACTACCGCGTTTTTATCCGAGGTAACGGTATTACTACTGAGCACCCCAATCTGGGCTTTGGCCGTCATTAAAGCCGCTTCGGCTTCCGCTTTCTGAATCCGGTATTCGTCATCATCTATCACGACCAACGTATCTCCTTTTTTTACTTCCTGGTCATCCTCGTAATATACTTTTCGAACATAGCCCGTCACCCGACTGGTTACGGGGTTGATGTACTCATCAATCTGAGCGTCATTCGTAGCTTCGAAATGGTATAAATCCCACACGGTAAAGCCGCCCCAAGCCACTAATCCAATGATAATAAGTCCCGCAACCCAGGCCGTGATCCGGGTGATTAACTGATCAGTACGGGTATATTTTGACGTGTTCATGATTAAAGTTTTCCTAAGGTATTTAAGAGTTGATAGTATTGAAGACGAGCCGCTAAACGAGCCGAAGCCAGGTCGTATTGACTTTGGAGTAACTGCGTATCTGCGTCCAGTAAATCGGTCAATAAAGACAGTTGATTGAAGTACGTATTATGAACAATACGGTAATTCTCAGCCGCCTGTCTGGTACTTAATTCCGAGACTTCAATACGATGTAAAGCCTCTCCATAACGCACATAAGCTTCCTTAACCGCCTGCCTTACCTGATCTTCACTGTCAGATTCAATTACTTGTTGCCGCTGAATTTCAACCATAGCCGCTTGTTCACGGTGCTTATTATGATAAAGTGAAGAAAGCGAATACGAAGCTTTCAACCCCGCCATGCCAAAGCCGTATAAAGCTCCAGCGTAAGGGTAAAAAGTAATCTGGGGATAAGCATAGGTATACTCCGCAAAAAGTCCGACTTTAGGTTTATAATCCGCCCGAACTTCTTTCAAGTGTAATTCACTTATTTCTTTTTGCTTACTGGCAATTTTTAGCTGGTAAGCGTGATCAAACGCTTCATCCAGAAAAGATTCATATCCTTTTGCCAGAGAATCGCTGGCGGGAAGTGGTGCTGGTATCACGATAGTAGTATCAGGCAATCCAATCATTAAATCCAATTTTTGATTGGTAATAAGGATGGAATTTTCAATTTCATGAAGCGTCATTTTCTGACGGGAAAGCTGTAACTCTGCCCGTAATAAATCGCTTTTCAAGACTACTCCATTTTTATTCAACTCCCTGATTTCAGTCAGACGCTTTTCGGCTTCTTCGATGTTCTTCAGCATCAAATCTTTATAAATCAGATTTCGTTGCAAATCCAGATAAACCGCCGCTACCCGAAGCTTAACTTCAGACTCCGTCTGCTTTTTTTCTTCTTCTACTAAGGCATGTTCCGTCTCTTCTGCTTTAATTTTTGTCTGAAGTTTTTTGCCTTCGTACACCTTAAAATAAGCCTCCGTTTTCAGTTGAAAAAAGTTGTGTAAAACGGGATATTGAAAAGGCGTATTCAGAATACCCCGCTCGTAAATGGGTAGGTTACTGACCCGGGCGTATTGCGTACTCGCCCCTAATTCGGGGAGCCGTTCGCTTTTCGTTTGCTCCAGTCTTTCATGACTAATCTTAAGGCGAAGATCTTGTTCCAGAATCGTCTTGTTGAACTTTTCAGCTTTTTGCCAGGCTTCAGAAAGTGATAAGGTTAGTTGCGGGGAAGGAGTCTGGGCCTGGATAATCCCCAAGGTAATCAGCCAGATTACGATGGTTTGGGGTACTAACTTCATTGCATTTTTTCATTTACATCCGATATGCAAAATTAGAATAATGCAAAACGCTTCTTTTTGTATAAATTGCCAATTATTTGTTCATTCCAGCCAAGCCCTTTTTACTATGAATCTCTATACAGCTGACTATCTGAGTAACATTGATTTATTCAAAGATTCAATTTACCTGGTCAATCAAAAACAAGAACAGACTTTCCCCTACCATAATCATCAAAAAGGACAATTTACATACATCGAAGGTGGGATTTCTTATCTGAATACCAGAGACAAAGCCTATTTTTTGCCCGCCCGACATTACATCTGGATTCCTCCGCAGCTTGAGCATTTTGTATTGCATACTTCGTCTACTCTGAAGGTAGCTAACATCTATTTTACGGATGAACATGATTTGGAGCATCCCTTTTTCAGTAAAATGGGCATTTATCCCGTTAATGATTTATTGCTGGAGATGTTGGTCTTTACGGAACGATGGAGCAGAACCATCCGTCCCGGTGGATTTGATTATGAATTTCTGATGACGCTAAAGCATCTATTACCGGAAATTAGCCAGCATCCCCTACCTATTGCCCTTCCTACCACGCATCACGAACGGCTGACGCCGGTGCTTGAGTATCTGCAACGGAACGTTTCGCAGCCTTTGCATTTACCAGAAGTAGCTCACGAATTCGGCTTAAGTGCCCGAACGCTCTCCCGAATTTTTCATCAGGAATTAGATATGTCTTTTCTGCAATACGTGAAAATGTATCGCATCATTCGGGCCATTGAAGACTTGTTACAAACGGATAAATCAATTACTGACATTGCTTACGATGTAGGGTATACGAGCTTGTCAACTTTTAGTAATACCTTTCTGCAAATGGTGAATCGACGACCCGCAGAGTTTAGAAGCAAAAAGGCCTAATGATGAAACAGAGATTTACGACACTTGATATTTTCAGAGGGATTTTAGCGTCATTCATTGTATTATTCCACATGTCTTTTTTCTCAGACACGCTCGTTCTTAATAATCCATTTATGCAAGGAACTGACTTATTTGTTGATTTTTTCTTTATCCTAAGTGGCTTTATCATTCGTTACAATTATTCAGAAATCCCTAACCTGCAAACGCTTATTACTTTCCTTAAAAAGCGTCTTTTACGAATCTACCCTTTACACGTCATCCTCCTACTCATTTATTTATTTCTTGAACTGACTAAATGTTTCTTTTCTGGAAGCAATCTTATCAATAATCATTTCAATACAGATAATACAATCACAACATTTATTACCAATTTATTTCTCCTTAATTCTATTCCATGGTCTGGTATTACTAATGTAAGCTGGAATAATCCTAGTTGGTCAATCAGTGCGGAGTTACTATCCTATTTTCTGTATGCGATCGTTACTTATCTGATTCTCTCAAATGCAAAAATGCGTTTCAAATCTGCCGTCTATATAAGTATTATTCTCTTATCCTTTTCTATATTGTATCGCTTAACTGGTTCAGCGATTATTGTTTACACGTATAACTATGGATTTCTTAGAGGCTTCATCGGATTCTTCACGGGCGTAATCTGCCTCAATACTTATAGTTACTTGTATAGGTATTTTAATAAATCAAGTGACTATTTTTTTACTTATTTAGAAGTAAGTATTCTTATAATTTTAGGTCTCACTATTCCTTTAAAAGAAAAACTAGCAGACATTACTGTTATTTATGAAGCTCTTTTCTTTATAACTATTCTTATTTTTTCCTTTCAAAAAGGATTCATATCTCATTTTTTAAACAAAAGCAGAGTATTAAAAAACATAGGAACCTACAGTTACTCCATTTATTTAATCCACGGATTAATTAATACTTTCTTTAATGTCTTATTCATTCGAATATTAAGGTTTGCTCCTAGTGACTATTCTTATTTATTTGTATTGAATTACATCCTGGTTTTTTATATCTCGCGTTGGACCTACACTACTATTGAAAGACGTTTTTATAAACCTCAGACCATTTATACTTTGTAACCGAAACGCACTTTCGCGGGCCGTTTCCGGTTACAAAGTATCGTTTATTTGTTATAGCCGAACAGGCTCACCCGTTCGAACAGATTCGTCACAGGCAAAGGCAATGCGTAAGCTGTTCACAGCATCCTGCAAGTGATCCGTCAGATCCGTATTTTCCTCGATTGCTTTCAAAAAATACTTCTGCTCCCGCTCGCAAAGTTCGTTGTGATCAGGTTCATCGGTCAGGTTAATCCATTCATCCTCCTGCACAAACTCATCGTCTTTGTTCAGATTCGCCCGGTGCACGCGTAAAGATTCCGTTTTGGTGTGCGAATCCACATCATCCGATTTCCCCGCAGCTCCTGCATTTTTGGCTACAATGGATACACAACCCTTCGGCCCGATGACGTCCTTCACAAAAAAGGCCGTTTCACTCATCATCGGCCCCCAACCCGCTTCGTACCAACCTACCGAACCGTCTTCAAAGCGAATCTGTAACTGACCGTAGTTATAGTTGGAATCGGGTATTTCATCGGTGAGACGAGCTCCAATGGCATTCACCTGAACGGGTTTCGAGCGAGTCATCTGACACATGACATCAATGTAATGCACGCCACAATCCACAATGGGACTCAGACTTTTCATCAGATTCCGGTGAACCGTCCACATATTGCCGTGGCTTTGCTGGTTCAGGTTCATCCGCATCACCAAGGGCTTGCCCATGTCCTGAGCAATTTCCACGAATTTTTCCCAGCTTGGATGGTGACGTAAGATATAGCCTACCACCACTTTTTTACCTGCCTTCTCCGCTGCGGCCACCACTCGTTCAGCCCCTTCAACGGTATCCGCCAAAGGCTTTTCAATGAAGACGTGAGCCCCCTGCTCCAAAGCCAGAATAGCGTAGGCTTCGTGGGTATCGGGATACGTTGAGATACAAACCGCGTCGGGCTTGGTTTCTTTCAGGGCCGTTTCATACTCATTGTATAAGGCATACCCGCCACCCAGCTTTTCGTTCAGCACTTCCTTGCTCTTGCCCGTCGATACAATCCCACAAATGTCGAACCCTTCCAGATTCTGATAGGCTAGGGCGTGGGAAGTTCCCATGTTGCCACAACCCACTACTAAAACGCGAATGTTACTCGTTGTTGATGCCATAAAAGATTAGAGGTAATAAGCACAAATTCAGGGGATATGCCCCTATGGAGAATAACTTCAAATGCCTTTCTGATGGTTCCAGCACGCTTTTCAACAAAATATTCTACTGATTATATAGAATATTCTGAATGAATCGCTTCATCTTTCCCCAAATGTCGCGAAATTGCGAGCCTCATCCGAAGTTTTGAATACATATTTTAAAATAATTTAGTTTCTCGGTTCGTAACCTGAAAACTAAATTTTCAGTGTCCTATTACCAGACTTTTGCCGCGTATGGCTTTTTACAAATCGACTCGACTGGATAGTTTGCGATATGAAATTCGTGGACCCGTGTATGAAAAAGCTCTGGAGCTGGAAGCTCAGGGCTACAAAATCCTCAAACTGAACATCGGTAACCCCGCCCCTTTTGGGTTTGACGCTCCCGACGAAATCATTCACGACATGATCGTGAACATTCGGGATGCTCAGGGTTACTCGGATTCCCGGGGACTTTTCGCGGCCCGTAAGGCAGTCATGCACTATACGCAAAGCATTGGTATTCCGGGAGTCGGCATTGATGACGTGTACATCGGTAATGGCGTGAGCGAACTGATTCTGCTTACCATGCAGGCATTGTTAGACGACCAGGATGAAGTGCTAATTCCTTCGCCCGACTATCCCCTATGGACTACGTCAGTTGCCTTAGCGGGTGGTAAACCCGTCCATTACATCTGCGACGAAGAATCCGATTGGAATCCTGACATTCAAGACATTGAACGTAAAATCACCCGTCGCACGAAAGCGATTGTGTTGATTAACCCTAATAACCCCACGGGAGCCGTTTATTCCAAAGACGTGCTTACCCGCATTGCCCGCATCGCAGAAGAGCATCAATTAATGTTATTCTCCGATGAGATTTACGATAAAATCCTTTACGACGGAGCCGTCCATTATCCGATGGGCACACTCGCTACGGATACGCTTTGTCTGACGTTTGGTGGCTTATCGAAAAATTACCGGGCGGCTGGTTTTCGTGGAGGCTGGCTGATTTTGAGCGGGGCCAAGTATAAGGCAAAATCCTACATTGAAGGGTTGAATCTATTAGCCAGTCTGCGGCTTTGCGGTAACGTTCCGGCTCAATTCGCCATTCAAACGGCTTTGGGTGGGTATCAGAGTATCAACGATTTAGTAATTCCCTCGGGTCGTTTATACCAGCAAATGCAGTTCATTTATGATCGCATTACGTCCATTCCAGGAATTACTTGTGTGAAGCCCAAAGGAGCCTTATACCTATTCCCGAAACTAGACCTGAAACGCTTCAGTTTCGCTAATGATGAACAATTTATTTATGAATTGCTGGTGAATGAGCGGGTCTTACTCGTTCCGGGCACAGGGTTTAATTATGGTAAAGACGATCACTTCCGCATTGTTACGTTACCGCCCATCGAGCAGTTGAATCTGGCCGCGAATCGAATTGAGAATTTCCTGTTAAACGGATCCGAAAAAAAGGCCGTACTAGAACCACAGGAGGTTACTCCACTGGCCTGATTTCTGAATTATATCCATAAACGTTCGCGTCTTTTTGCAAGATATTTTGTAAGAAGACGCGAACGTTTTTTCAGGAAAAATGGCTTTCTTGTCAGTTCAGACCGCTTTTCTCAGCTCCCATTTGTATATGAAAGACCAGGCTTTATTTAGCTCTAAACGACAAATTCTTTTCTTCGTTCTGTCGGGATTTTTTATTTGTAACGCCCTGGTTGCGGAAATCATTGGTGGTAAAATTTTCTCCGTCGAAGCCGTTCTGGGCATGAATCCAGCCAATATTCCAACCCCCTGGGGCGATAAATGGTCTTTCAATCAGGCCGCAGGAGCGTTAAACTGGCCCATTGTCTTTATCATCGGCGATATGATTAATGAATACTTTGGTCGAAAAGGCGTTCGCTGGTTATCCTTTCTGACCGCGGGTTTAATTACCTATTCATTTTTCATTATCTACACCGCCACCACCCTACCTCCCGCTCAGTTCTGGATGGATATTAATAAGGGCGATACTAATTTCAATATTGACTTTGCCTACAAAACGATTTTCCGGCAGGGACTCGGCATTATTATCGGTTCAATTACGGCGTTCTTATTAGCTCAATTTCTGGATGTTACGGTCTTCCAATACCTTCGCAAACACACCGGGCACAAGCATATCTGGATTCGGGCGACGGGTTCCACACTGGTTTCCCAGCTCATCGACAGCTTCGTTGTCGTTTTCGTAGCCTTTTACATTTTCAGTAACTGGACGGCGAAGCAGGCCCTCTCGGTCGCTCTGAATAATTACCTCTATAAGTTTATTATTTCAATTTTGATGATTCCGGTTTTATACGTTGTACACTACCTGATTGACCGCTGGCTAGGTGAAGATAACGCCCGCAAAATGGCCGACGATGCCGCGACAGAAATGCCCGTTTCGTTTTAAAAAAGAGTTTTGGGGATTACCGCCTATCTCGGCAGAGCCGAGTGACTAACTAGCTCATAGGCCTCTGGCTGGTCTCAGCTAACTAGTTATCTTAATAAGAGCAAACTCCCCAATCCAAAATTAACTTACAGAAGATCCCGCCTGAGGACTATAGTTACGGCTTCACTCCTCGCCGCCAGTTATCCAACACAATCGCCGTTGCAATACCCGCATTCAGCGACTCCGCTTCTCCGAAACGGGGAATTGTTATTTTCTTCGAAACAAATTTCTCATTTTCAGGACGAATCCCGTTCGCCTCATTACCGATAACAATGTATCCTGAATCGGCGAATGTCAAGTCATAGATCGACTCTCCACCCAGAAAAGTACCGTAAATAGCTTTCGTCTGTTCCTGCTCTAAAAAAGACTGTAATGATACGTAATACGTCTGAACGCGGGTAAACGATCCCATCGTTGCGGAAATTACCTTGGGATTATACACATCCACGCAGGTTTCCGAGCAAATCACCTTCTTTATACCGTACCAATCCGCAATCCGAATAATAGTACCCAGGTTTCCGGGATCGCGAATATCATCCAGAATTAAAGCAAATTCCGAGCCTTCCACACGCAGCGGACGGTTCTCTTTCGTTTTAGCAATGGCCAGGGCGGCGTTATTACTTTGCAGCGTTCCAACCTTCTCCAGTTCCGATTCCTCAACCAATTCAAAGGAAAAGGGTTGCTCATCGAGCAGCTTTTGGTTTTCTTTGTAAAATGTGTCCGTGAGAAACAGAGCCTGAATCGTAAAATCAGCCTTTAGTAACTCCAGAACGCTCTTGCCGCCTTCCACTAAAAAAGCTCCCAGCTCCTGCCGGTGTTTTTTTTGTTGAAGTAAGCGAATTTGTTTTTGCCACTTTTGTGAGATCATTATCCCGTATACTTATGCCATTCCTCCAAAGGAACTCTGTTCTTCAGTTTTTGATGATAGGAATGGCTTTTATTAGTTTTTTAGCCGCCTGTACGCGAGGTACCGAATTGCGTCGGGGCGAGTATTTACTCGCCAAACAGACGATCAAAGGTAACAAGGAAATTCCGAATGAAGAGCTGGAGGCCCTGTTACCCCAGGAATCCAACCGCGTGCTGATTACCCAACCCATTACGCCTTTCCTATGGGTTTATCAAATTGCCCGACCTGATTTTCTGAAGTATAAAAAGCCTCGTTTTGAGCAGGAAATTCGGGAGTATCAGGCTGAAATGAATCAACTTCGGAATGGCCCGGATTCCATCCAGTCCAAAAGAACTCTAAAGAAAATTGATCGCCTAAGTCGAAAAATTGACCATAATCGACTCGCCATTGAACAAGGACACTGGTGGATGCGGGTAGTGGGCGAACCTCCAGCCATTATCACCGAAGAAGACGCCCGTCAGAATGCAGCCAACATTCAGGCCTTTTTACGAACCAACCGTGGAATGTTCGATGATTCGGTTCGTTATAAACTGGATACCGTTAAGTTTCGCCGGGTAAAGGTTTTGTACGAAGTAGAGCAGCATAAACCTTACCTGATCGACTCGATTCGTTTAGTTACCCAGGATGCCCGCATTGATAGTCTGATTCGTAATACGCGGGGTATTCGTTTTTTAAGAAAGGGTACCCGCATTGACGAGCGTAATTTCAGTGCCGAACGGGATCGCATCGAAGCCCTCCTTCGCGATCAGGGATACTACGGATTCACAAAGGAAAACATCACCTTCACGGGCACCTACGACACCTCGCTGGCCGAGCCGATGAAACACCACATGCAAGTGACCATGGTGATTGATTCGATGCCCGCTCAGTACCCGTACTTCAAGATTAATGCGGTTACCTTTGTTGTGGATGGCCGGGACGGAACCGAAACCAATCCGAGTATTGACTCTACCAGCTTCCGGGGGATTCGGTACATCTTTGCTGGAAGAAAATATTCTACTAAACTGCTGGATAGCAAGGTCAAGGTAAGACCTAACATGACCTATAGCCAGACCTTAAATAACGAAACCCTGCGAATGCTGGGGACGCTGGATCAGTTTAAATTTCCCAACATTACCTACGATACTACGGCTGACCGTACCTTAAATGCTCTGATTTTTGCTCAGTCTTTGCAACGCTATGAGTTATCCTCGGAGGTGGGTATGAACGTGTATCAGGGACTGCCGGGCCCCTTCCTCAACGGAGCCTTACGGATTCGTAATATTTTTCAGGGACTGGAAACCCTGGAAATTGCCGGAAAAGCGGGGTATGACGGACAGCCAGGCTTCACCCAAAGCTCTCAGAACCTATCCTTTAAAGATCAGAACTTTGAAGCGGGCATTAATACTTCGCTCATTTTCCCGCAGCTGTTATTACCCGCCAGCATGCGAATTCGGTATGCGAACAGTACACCCCGCACGCAGGTCGGGATTGGTTATTCGTTCAGTGATCGAAAAGATTTTCGCCGGACGGGTTTGAAATTGGCCGTGAACTATTCCTGGCAGATTTCACCGAAGGAGACCTTCTATTTCAGCCCGATTGACATTAACCTGATTAATACGAGCCGCCAGTCATCCGAATTTGAAGCCTTTTTAAGAGAGCAGCAACTTGCGGGGAATAACCTGATTTACACCTTTAATCGCTCTTTTGTTTCGAGCATCAGTGGTTCTTACGTTTATAATGATAACAACCTGAACCTGAATACGTTTCGAAAAACGAAGTACCTGCGAATTTTCATGGAATCGGGAGGAACGACACTTAATTTGCTTTCACAAAAAGCTCAGCAGGCACTAACGGATAATGAAAACTTACGCTTTTATAAATTCCTGAAAACCAGCGTCGATTACCGCCTTTACGTGCCTTTGCGTCGTCGGGGGCGTTCGATGTTTGTCTTCCGGGGCTTCGGGGGCCTGGGCTGGGAATACTCGAAAAACGGGGGCATTCTCCCTTACGAAAAAGCCTTTTTTGCCGGTGGAGCCAACTCCATGCGGGGCTGGAATCCGCGTAAATTAGGTCTGGGCGGACGGGCGGCCAGTTACGATACGCTGAAATCGGGAGTTGTAGTGCCAAGCTATAAATTCGAACGTCCGGGCGGTTTGCAGTTGGAGTTTAATGCGGAATGGCGATTCCCCTTATTTAAACTTTTTGGCGATTTTAACGGAGCTTTATTCGTTGATGCGGGTAACGTCTGGTTACTACGTCAAGGTCAGGAAGAAGAAATATTCAAAGTAAAATCTTTCATTGGTCAAACCGCTCTGGACGCGGGTTTTGGCCTCCGTTTTGATAAATCATTTTTCATCCTGCGAGCCGACTGGGGTATTAAACTTTACGAACCTTCCCGCCCCCGTCTGGATGGTGGCACGGGCCAATGGGTCATTAAAGATTTATTCAGCGAACGTCTGGAAAACCGATATAGGCCTCAGTTGCGATTTGGGATTGGGTATCCATTCTAAACGCATGATCAATCTGAAAACTGATATTACTTAGCGATTGCTATTATCCTGCGTTTTACTATTGCGTTTATGGATCATACGCGGATTGCCTTCCTAGTAAGTAATAGCATTGCCATTAGTATGGCTGTGTGCAGTTTAAAAAATGTCACCCTGGCTCGCTATTGTTACGCCGTTATGTTTTTTGCGGCAGCGATAGTTAATGCCTATACTGCTTTCACCACGCCCGAAGCTTACCAATCTTTTGCTGATTTTGCTTTCTTCTCTTTCTACAAAGTCTTTATCAATGGCTTTTTTAAATCGCACGCGACTACCCTTTTGCTATTCATAGTCGCAGGTCAGTTGGTTATTGCTATTTCATTAGTGAAGAAATCTTTAACCATAGGTTGCTGGGGAGGTATTTTATTCTTCTTTTGCATCTCCCCCCTTGGCTTTGCGGCTGCGTTTCCTTCGCCTTTATTCTGGATAGTGGGGTTATTTATTATTTACCGAAAGTCCTTATAGCCTTCTTGGGAAAGTATTTTGTTCGAGCGAATTAACCCTTGGTTATGACGAGCTTTCGTTGGTAATTCCAGATCACATTATCCAGTAATCTTGGATTCATCTCGTACCCCTGCTCACACAGCAAGTTCGACGCCTCTGCTAATAGGTTCTGAGATTCCGTAAGTGTACATTTTCTACCAACTATACCCTCAAGAAAGGCTTCTACCATTCGGTCAGGTTTAATAAGCGTATCGTTACCAGCCAGCATGAAAAAGTAAGAAAGGCAAATTCCACTAGCTTGACCGGGAATCCTTTTTATATCCTTCTTAAAATCCCCGTTACCGATCAGCTTAGTTACATCCTGAAAATAGTCAACTTCATATTTTACTAATACCTCAAGGAAAAGGTTAACCGCTTCGGCTTTTAAAATTCCGTTTTGACTAGAGGTGCGTTGCTTGTTACCATATACGTGAGTTGCCAGTTCTTCAGGGGTCTGATTTGCTAACTTTCTCCGAAATTCAGTAATCGAAATCTGATCGGCAGTACTTTTAGGTTCAGATCCAAATTCGCGGTAGGTGGTATTATGGAAGAAACCTTTTATTCGAGTCACAACATTACGCACCGATTCATACTTTACTCCCATAGAAAACACACTATCAACCACGCATAAAGGCAGATGAGCATAATAGTATTCCCGGTCCAATTTTGCTTGATCTAAGTCAGTAAAGTTGTTTAGGCAAAAATTAGCTACCAATGCAGCAGATGTAGAGTGATTCATCGTAAAGTTGCGTTTTGCTTATTATGGTACAAAGTATTCGAAGGTTATCATTCAAGCTATTTATCCTCTAAATACCTAATCAGCCTTCCGCTTTTTTAAACAAGTATTTAAAAATCACTTCCTCCTACTGTCTGACAGATTGTCAGTTTTTTTGTAGCTTTGTGGCTTCGTCTGAACTCCATATTTATCACATAAGCCGAAAGCCTGAGGCTCAAGGCTCCGAGCATCCATGAAGACCTTAGAAATTCTAACTCCCGAAGATAAGCAAGGCATTGATCTTCCCCGTTTACTGGAAGATGAACAAGGTGCCCAGGGCAAAAAGAAGTTATATATTGAAAGTTACGGTTGCCAGATGAACTTCTCTGATAGCGAAATCGTAGCTTCCATCATGCGTGAAAAAGGCTTCGCCACGACTTCCAGTCCAGATGATGCCGATTTAGTGTTACTGAATACCTGTGCCATTCGCGATAACGCCGAACAAAAAGTGCGTAATCGGTTAAGTACGTTTGTCAGTCTCAAACGTCGCAAGCCTGATACTACCATTGGCGTGTTGGGTTGTATGGCCGAGCGGCTGAAAGCTAAGTTACTGGAAGAAGAAAAAATTGTGGACATGGTAGTAGGCCCCGATGCTTACCGTGACCTGCCCCGCTTGCTGGAAGAGGTAGAGACGGGCCAGAAAGCCGTGAACGTTTTTCTTTCCAAGGAAGAAACCTACGCCGACATTGCTCCCGTTCGTCTGAATACCAATGGGGTCACCGCGTTTATCAGCATCATGCGGGGTTGTGACAACATGTGCAGCTTTTGCGTAGTGCCCTTTACCCGGGGCCGCGAACGTTCGCGGGATGCTCATTCCATCGTAAAAGAAGCAGAAGAACTGTTCAACCAGGGTTACCGCGAAGTAACACTGCTGGGACAGAACGTAGATAGTTATAAGTGGACTTCCGAAGATGGAACCGAGCACATCAACTTTGCCCATCTGCTGGAAAAAGTAGCTTTGGTTCACCCTGATTTACGCGTTCGTTTTAGTACCTCGCACCCTAAGGATATTACCGACGAAGTGTTGTACACCATGAAAAAGTACGACAACGTTTGTAACTACATTCACTTGCCCGCTCAAAGTGGTAACTCCCGCGTTCTGAAAATCATGAACCGGACTTATGACCGGGAATGGTACATGAATCGGGTGGATGCCATTCGTCGGATTCTGGGTGAAGACTGCGGCATTTCTCAGGATATGATCGCTGGTTTCTGCACGGAAACGGAAGAAGAACACCGCGATACCCTGACGCTGATGGAGTATGTGAAGTATGACTACGGTTATATGTTCGCTTATTCCGAACGCCCCGGCACACCAGCGGCCAAGAAATTCGTAGACGACATTCCCGAAGAAGTGAAAAAGCGTCGTCTGAATGAAATCATCGCTCTTCAGCAACAACATAGCATGGAGCGTAACCAGATGGCCATTGGTAAAGTACACCGCGTGCTGGTTGAAGGCACATCCAAGCGTTCCACCGAACATTTGCAGGGACGTAACGACCAGAACAAAGTAGTCGTTTTCCCGAAACATCATTTTGAGAAAGGACAATACGTCAACGTATTGGTAACCGATTGCACGGCAGCCACTCTGTTAGGCGAACCCGTTTTATCAGAGGATTGAGTTTGAATAGAGCGGACCGAAAACGCAGGAAGATTTCCGGTCCGCTCTCCCTGTATTTTCTGCTCCTTCACTCTTTACACTATTTGCATGTCGCCTCAAGAAATTCAATCTATAAAATCCCGGTTTGGGATCATTGGCGATTCTACTTCCCTGAATTATGCCATTCAAATTGCGGCTCAGGTGGCACCAACCGACCTGACCGTTCTTATTACCGGTGAAAGTGGTAGTGGGAAAGAATCTTTTTCAAAAATTATTCACCAGCTTTCTACCCGTAAACACGGCCAGTTTATTGCCATCAACTGCGGAGCTATTCCCGAAGGAACCATTGATTCTGAATTATTTGGTCACGAAAAAGGGGCATTTACCGGGGCAGTCGATGCCCGGAAAGGCTATTTTGAAGTAACCGACGGCGGAACTATTTTCCTCGACGAAATTGCAGAAATGCCCCTGAGTACGCAGGCTCGTCTGTTACGGGTGCTGGAAAACAAGGAATTCATTCGGGTAGGTTCGTCCAAAATTATGAAGACGGACGTTCGCGTAGTAGCCGCAACGAATGTGAACCTCATGCAGGCCGTCGAAAAAGGACGTTTTCGGGAAGATTTGTATTACCGGCTCAATACCGTTCCCATTTTTGTTCCGCCGTTGAGAGATCGGGGGAATGATGTTCTCATGTTATTCCGAAAATTCACGGCTGATTTCAGTGAACGCCAGCGGATTCGTCCCATTCAGTTAACCGAAGATGCTCGTGAAGTATTACTAAGTTATCGGTTTCCCGGTAACATTCGTCAACTGAAAAACCTAGCCGAGCAGGTTTCAATTCTGGAAGAAGAGAGACTCGTGAATGGACGTACGCTTCTGAAATACATTCCTGACGCTCAACGCTCTTCGTTACCCGACGTCTTCCGGGATCAGCAATCGCAGAATCAGGATTTCAGTGAACGTGAAATTTTATATAAAGTCCTTTTCGATCTGAAACGCGACGTTACCGAACTGAAAAAGCTTTTCGTTGAAATGGCTCAGAACGGTACCGGAGATGGTGAAATTTTGCGTCAGCACGCCAATCTTTTTCAGGGTGTTCACGACGAACCTGTTAATTTTAGTGAACCCAATACCCCAACGCGGTATTTACCCGTTTCTACTACCAGCAATCAGAGCCCGAGCGTTTTTTCGATTGACTCTTCCAACGAACCGTCCTTTGTGGATGTAACGGAAGAAAGCGAGGACGAATCGCTTTCCCTGGAAAAGAAAGAAAAAGAAATGATCATTAAAGCTCTGCGAAAAAACGGTAATAAACGAAAAAATGCAGCTCAGGCTCTTGGCATCTCCGAACGTACCTTATATCGGAAAATCAAACAGTATGAAATCGACGAAGAGTAAGAGCTTTCGCTCGCTTATCATGGTCCTTTTAATCCCGGTTCTGTTTTCGGGTTGTGGCCCTTATTCCTTCTCTCCGGGCGGGAAGTTATCGTCCGATTTGAAAACGATCACGATTAATAACTTCGTCATGAATGCTGCCGGTGGGCCCGCTACGCTACCAACGACATTCACGGAAAGTTTAAAAGAATATTTCCAGCGAAACACGAGGTTACAATTACGGCCTGAAGGCGACGGAGATCTGGTTCTGGAAGGGGCCATTACTAACTACGAAGTAACGCCTCAGGCTCCAACGGCCCAAGATAAAGCGGGTCTGAACCGGCTGAACATAACGGTAACCGTTCGGTTTACGAATAACAAGGACGAGTCCAGTAACTTTGAACAGCCCTTTTCTTTCTTTCGGGATTTCCCCCAGAATCAAAGTTTAAATCAGGTCGAAGCCCAGTTAATTCCACCCATCCTGGATCAGATTATTCTGGATATTTTCAGTAAAACGGCTGGAGACTGGTAGAAATAGTTATTTTTATTTAAAAAAAGTTGTCCGAAGAATTTTCGGACAACTTTTTTATTTTTAGCTGTTTATAATTTCTTAAATAAACTTTAACTTTAGAATATAGAAGTTTAGTACACAAGCAGACTATTGATTATCGATTCGTGAATGATGTATCTTAGAAGTTAATCTTTTCGAATTTTCCCTGGTGCGGTAGGCAATTATGCAACGTGATACTTTTTCATACCTCGTAACAAATCCGAGCGAACTCTCCTCTGATGATCTGGTTTATCTGGAGCAATTGGTGGAACATTACCCTTTTTGTCAGACT
The DNA here is from genome assembly GCF_002838835.1 of Siphonobacter sp. SORGH_AS_0500. Taxonomy (GTDB): domain Bacteria; phylum Bacteroidota; class Bacteroidia; order Cytophagales; family Spirosomataceae; genus Siphonobacter. The sequence goes on along the minus strand of NZ_NHPP01000015.1, from coordinate 63,623 downwards.
GGACACGTCCTTCTGGCAAAGGGTTACACGCATGACTCGAAGTCAGCCGAGGCGAGCCTGCGTAAAGCAGCGGCCTATGCTCTGAGCCGAAATGCGTTACGTAAATTCATGGAAGGCGATTTTCCTCAATCCACCCCAACGACGGATCAGGCCCTACCCTTCACCCGCCGCCACGCCCGGGAAGTGGTGGAAGTAAGTACCAAACCATTTTTCGAAGAAATTAATCCGGTTCAGGCCCTGCGGGGTCTCGATTATTCGGAAGTCTTGTTAAAAAAGAACGAAGAAAAACCAGAAACCGAACCCCAGGAAAGTAATCCTCTGGATCAGCTTTCTATTATTGACCGCTTCATTCAGGCTGAGCCACGCATTGGGCCCTTACGGGCTAAACTAGGTCAACCCGAAGAAATTCAGGTGGATTTAGCTCAAAAACCACAGCAATCCCATAGCACGCCAGTTACAGAAGCCTACGCGAAAGTTTTGGCTCGTCAGGGAAAAACTGAAAAAGCGATTGAAGTTTATGAAAAACTACAGTTGAAGTTTCCCGAAAAAAAGACGTACTTTGCAGAAAAAATAGAGGCCCTAAAAAACAACCCGCCTTTATCCTAACCGGACATTAATTTTTTACTTTCATAAAATGTTTGCTACTCTGATTATTGCTTCCATCGTATTTGCCGCTTTACTGGTTCTGGTGGTGTTGATTCAAAATCCTAAAGGTGGTGGTCTTTCTCAATTTACGGGAGCAGGTTCACAACAACTTTTTGGTGTAAAGAAAACGGGTGATTTGCTCGAGCAACTGACCTGGGGTTTCGGTGGTGCCATTGCTGTTTTCGCTCTGGCTTCTGTATTCTTCCTGAATGGTCAAAGTGTTTCTTCAGGTATGGATGATGGCCTGGGTAACGTAGCTCCTGCGGCTACCGTACCAGCTCCCCGCCCAACAACGCCTGCTCCAGCAACAACGCCAGCACAACCTGCTCCGGCTCAGCCCGCACAGCCTCAGAAGTAATCGTAAGCTTTCTAGATATAAAGAAAAAGCCCTCGCAAGGAATTGTGAGGGCTTTTTCTTTAGGTGCTTATTCTACTTCCTCGGCGATCTTCTGCCGGGCAATGGGTAATAACGTTTCATCGATAGGATAACCCAGCCTGCTTTCCACCAGATACGAAGCCGGGTTTGGCAGATTCCGATTTTTACGTACTAACTCCAGCTTTATACTCTCAAACGTAGTCGTATAATTCTTTCGTCGAGCTTCCACCAAAGTCGTTTCAACCCGACGTCGGGGTGGAACGTGCGATTCGAAGAGTTGTACGTTATACTGATAAATGCGTAAATCCCGGTTGGTACTTTCGTACACAAACAAATACCCTTCTTTACGAAAAAGCGGCATGATCCCAATCGGTTGAATGGATAACTCCTGCTGAACCGTCTCCAGCAATTCCGTTCCTTTCGAAAGCGTTGAACCGAGTCGCGGGATGGCGTAACTAAGAATATCGTCTAATTCCTGCAACGGAGCTAGTTCTTCAAATTCGCTGGCGTAGGTCAATTGCAGTTTTTCCGGATCGATTCCGATTAATTTTTTCTGAATCTGAGTTGACCATTTCAGTTGCTGTTTCTGCAAAGTCACACTTTCCTGGTAATGATTCTGCAAATCTGACAGTTCAGGGTATAATTTTCTGGCCTGAAACGAGTCGTTGACATGCTGTAGATACCCCAGAAGCTGATATTTTTTGTACTCGAAATCAAGTAATCCATCAGTAATCCAGGTTTTTTGTAACTTTTTCATAAACTCCTGGTTTTCGTTTATCCTTTTCGAAGCTACTTCTTTTTCAGTAATATCCAAATTTTTCTACTTCATCTTTCGAAAGAACTAGGTATTCCTTTGGTTTATAGGCAGTTTTGTGATTTTGGCAGAAGGCTCTGCAAAATTGACAGACTATCTGGTTTGGCACGACAATCATAGGAATGCATACCATAACCAGATGGTTAATCAAAAAAGTTAACAAATCTATCTTACACACATATGTCAGTAAACGTTAAACCTTTGGCAGACCGCGTTCTTGTTGAACCCGCTCCAGCAGAAGAGAAAACTGCATTTGGAATCATCATTCCCGATACGGCCAAAGAAAAACCTCAACGTGGAGTAGTTGTAGCCGTAGGTCCTGGTAAAAAAGATGAGCCTGTTACTGTAAAAGAAGGCGATACCGTATTGTACGGTAAGTATTCTGGTACCGAGATCTCTTCGGACGGCAAAGACTACCTCATCATGCGGGAATCAGACATTCTGGCGATCCTGACTGCTTAATTTTATTTTCCTTTTTACATCACAACGTGAAGATTGCTTCACATTCCAACACATTATAAATTCTTTTAGCTATGGCAAAGGAACTCTTTTTTGACACCGAAGCCCGTGACCGTCTGAAGCGTGGCGTTGACGCTTTAGCTGACGCAGTTAAAGTTACCCTCGGACCTAAAGGCCGTAACGTAATCCTCGATAAAAAATTTGGCTCCCCTACCATTACTAAAGATGGTGTTTCGGTAGCGAAAGAAATCGAGTTGAAAGATGCTCTGGAAAACATGGGTGCTCAGCTCGTGAAAGAAGTAGCTTCTAAAACGGCTGATCAGGCAGGTGACGGAACGACTACTGCAACGGTATTAACGCAGGCGATCTACTCGATCGGGGTTAAAAACGTAGCTGCTGGTGCGAATCCTATGGATTTGAAACGCGGTATTGATAAAGCCGTTGCAAAAGTTGTAGAAAACCTGAAGTCACAATCACGTGCCATCAGCACTTCTAAAGAAATCGCTCAGGTAGCCACTATCTCTGCTAACAACGACCACGAAATCGGTACTATGATTGCTGATGCGATGGACAAAGTTGGTAAAGAAGGGGTTATCACTGTTGAAGAAGCTCGCGGTACTGAAACGGAAGTAAAAACCGTAGAAGGTATGCAGTTTGATCGCGGTTACCTGTCACCTTACTTCGTGACTAACCCCGACAAAATGGAAGCTGACCTGGAGCGTCCTTTCATCCTGATCTCTGAGAAGAAAGTTTCTTCTATGAAAGAACTTCTTCCTGTGCTGGAGCAAGTAGCTCAAACCGGTCGTCCTTTGGTAATCATTGCGGAAGACGTGGATGGTGAAGCTCTGGCTACCCTGGTAGTAAACAAAATCCGTGGTGCCCTGAAAGTAGCAGCCGTAAAAGCTCCTGGTTTCGGTGATCGTCGTAAAGCTATGCTGGAAGACATCGCGATCCTGACGGGTGGTACGGTTATCAGCGAAGAGCGTGGTTTCAAACTGGAAAACGCTTCTATCGAATATTTAGGTCAGGCTGAGAAAATCATTATCGACAAAGACAACACGACGATTGTAAACGGCGTGGGTGGCAAAGACGATATCACTGCTCGCGTGAACCAAATCAAAACTCAGATCGAAAACACTACTTCTGATTACGATCGTGAGAAACTTCAGGAACGTCTGGCGAAACTGTCAGGTGGCGTAGCTATCCTGTACATTGGTGCTGCTACTGAAGTGGAAATGAAAGAGAAGAAAGATCGCGTTGACGATGCTCTTCACGCGACTCGTGCTGCGGTTGAAGAAGGTATCGTAGCGGGTGGTGGTGTAGCTCTGATCCGTGCCGTATCAGCTCTGGAAGGTTTCAAAGGCGAAAACGACGACCAAACGACAGGTATCAACATCATCCGTCAGGCGGTTGAATCTCCTCTTCGTACCATTGTAGGTAACGCTGGTGGCGAAGCTTCTGTAGTAATCAATGCCGTGAAACAAGGTACGGGTGACTACGGTTACAATGCTCGCGAAGATCGTTACGAAAACATGATCGAAGCAGGTATCATCGATCCTACGAAAGTAACTCGTCTGGCTCTGGAGAACGCTGCTTCTGTAGCAGGTCTGCTGTTAACTACCGAATGTGTAGTAGCTGACAAGCCTGAAGATAATCCTGCTCCTGCTGCCGGTCCTGGCGGAATGGGTGGCATGATGTAATCTCAGCTTTCCAATATTAATAAAAGCCCCTTCAGAAAACTGAAGGGGCTTTTTGTTGGCTAATATATAGGTTAATTCAGTCGATACCACTGATACCCATACCCCTCCAGCGTAACCGGATAGGTATCATTGGAAGTGGAGGCTACCGAAGCATTACTCATCAGATTTTGCAGCTTTTTACCTTTCCATTCGCTCAAACCCAGCGTAATCGATTTTTTGTCTTTACTGAAATTATGAGCTACGATCACTGATTTTCCTTTCCAGTCGTATTTCATCACCAAAACCTGATCCGTTGAGGCGGGCAAAATCGTCCATTCCCCCAACGCAATTTCTGGACATTCTTCACGCAGCTTTACTAACTTCTTCACGTGATTCAGTAACGATTTAGGATCTTTTTCCTGGGCACTTACATTCACTTTCTGATAACCATATTCGCCCTGATTAATAACCGGATGAAAAGGCTGATTAGAAGTAGAAAAACCTGCGTTTTTAGCCGTTGACCATTGCATTGGCGTTCGTACTGAATTTCGTTCTATCAGACTAAGGTCATCTCCCATGCCAATTTCTTCGCCGTAACGCAAACTAGGTGTGCCTGGTAAAGAGAATAACAAGCTGTACGCCAGATCAACGTGTTTCCGATCATGCAGCATCGGAGCCAGTCGCCGACGAATCCCTCGATCGTATAACTGCATATTCTTCTGAGGTCCAAATCGAGCATAGACCTTTTCGCGGTCTTCATTACTCAGTCGTCCTAAATCAATTTCGTCATGATTTCGCAGGAACCAGGCCCATTGGCTCGTCGGTGCAATCTGACGGGTATCCACCAGAGCCTTGATAAATTTCTCGGTATTCTCCGTAGCCAGAGCCGCAAACAGATACTGGTTTGCGTAAAAGTTGAAAATCATCTGAATGCCTTCACCATATTTACCGATAAATTTTTCAGTTTCTTTCGGATCGACATTGGCTTCGCCTAAGAGCACAGCCTGCCCATTCTGCCATTGAATAAATTGCCGCAATTGATACAGCAGATCAAACTGCAAGGTTGGATTCTTGATATTGGTTTTGGGGATTTCCATGTAAAATGGCACAGCATCAAGCCGAAACCCAGCAACGCCCAAATCCAGCCAATGCTTGACGATTTTTCTGATCTCCGTTTCAACTTCTGGATTCTGAGCGTTCAGATCCGGTTGAAAATCGTAAAATCGGTGAAAGTAATACTCCTGAGCCAGTGAATCATAAGTCCAGGTTTCTTTTTGCACGCCGGGGAAAACCATTCCGTCATCCGCATCTTTCGGGCGTTCCTTCGACCAAACGTACCAGTTACGATACGGAGAGTTTTTATCCTTCCGGGCCGATTGATACCAGGGATGCTGGTTGGAAGTATGATTAATGACCAAATCCGTAATAATGCGGATGTCACGCTTTTTTGCTTCCTGAATGCACTGTTTAAAATCCTCTTCTGTACCCACTCTGGGGTCAACTTTATAGTAATCGGCAATGTCGTACCCATCGTCTTCCAGTGGTGAAGGATGAAACGGGGCTAACCAGACAACGTTCACTCCCAGTGATTTCAAGTAATCCAGTTGTTGGGTTAATCCTTTGAAATCTCCAAAGCCGTTTCCATCTGAATCTTTAAAAACTTTCACATCCAGGTTATAGATCAGAGCCTTTTTGTACCATAATTCCTGCATGAAATCGGTAGGCAAAGGTGCCGGAGGAGCCGAAGGTTCAGATTGCGAAAAGGCAAGCGTACGGGTAAGAACTGACAGTAGAACTATCCATTTTTTCATAGAGTGCGGAGAAACAGGGTTAAGACCTTTTTTTCATGATTGATTTATCATTTCTCTATAAAAAATGATACGAACGGTCTTTCCCATACTAATGAAGAGCAAAGAAGGGTGGCTTCGTTACTTGACTTTGAAGAGGCTTATTTTAAGTCTGAATCTTTTGAATATACGGCCCTCTCCTGCCAGCGTGACCGCTGCCAGCTTTTTTCTAGGAGCATTAACTCAGACCATGAAATCATAGCATTGTGAGGAAATGGTTGCTACCAGCGGAAAAGCTGGTAGCGGCATGACCTACCTATCCGCTCAGAAAAACTAGATGCATTGTAGCTGCCAACGTGGCCGCTGCCAGCTTTTTCGCTGGCAGCACTACCCCAGGCCATGAAATCATAGCTATCATGAGGGAGTGGTTGCTGCCAGCATGCTCCGACCAGCTTTTCCGCAAAAATGAATAGAATTAATTGTTCGCTTACAATCAAAAACTAATGGCGAGTCGTAGAATGCTTTGATTTGGTCGAATTAAATCTTTTTCTTTTCCTCGTTTTTCCTTATTTATGGGTATGAAACGGGTTATTTTCTTCCTCAGCACTTTCTTTACTTGGTCTATGGCCTCCGCCCAACAAACTATTTTCGAGCAGTCGAAAGGAGCCGAAACCCCAACTTACGAGCAGGGTATGGCTTATTTTCAGCAACTGGATCAGCAGTATCCACAGGTTCAGATGCGAACCATGGGGCCAACTGATTCGGGCGAACCCCTGCACTTGATTGTGGTGAGCAAAGACAAAAATTTCGATCTGGCCGAACAGCGAAAAAAAGGCAAAGCCATTCTGCTGATTGATAATGCCATTCACCCCGGCGAGCCCGATGGTGTGGATGCCTGTCAGTTATTACTTCGGAATCTATTAACCGAAAAAGATGGATTAAGGCTGCCAGACCATCTGGTGCTGTGTATAATTCCGTTCTACAATATCGACGGAGCTTTGAATCGGAATTCCTTTAGTCGAGCGAACCAGAATGGGCCTCATGCGTACGGGTTTCGGGCCAATGGGCAGAACTATGATTTAAACCGGGATTTCGTAAAGGCAAATAGTAAAAATGCGACCTCCTTTGCCGAAATTTTTCATCAGGTTGATCCTGATGTATTTGTAGATACGCACGTAAGTAACGGAGCTGATTATCAACACGTCATGACCCTGATTGCCACGCAGCATAGTAAAATGGGCGGTGTTTTAGGGGAGTTCCTGCATACGAAAATGGAGCCTTACCTCTATCAGAAAATGCAGGAGAAGGGTTATCCCATGACTCCATACGTGACGAATTTCGGCCCCAATGTTACCAAGGAAGGATTCAGCGGATTTATTGATTACCCTCGCTACTCAACGGGTTATGCCGCTCTGTTTCAGACGCTGGGATTCATGCCTGAAACACACATGCTGAAGTCTTACGACCAGCGGGTAAAGTCTACGTATGAGTTATTAAAAATCTATCTGGACTTCACAGTAACAAATGCTAACGAAATCCTAACCCTGCGAAAACAAGCCAAAGAAGCCGTGAAAACGCAGCAAATCTTTCCTTTAGCCTGGAAGAAGGACACTACCCGTTCGCGTACGATTGAGTTTCTGGGTTATGAGCATGGGTATAAGCCCAGCGAAGTTTCGGGTCAACCCCGGCTGTATTATGATCGCTCCAAACCTTTTCAGATGAGCGTGCCGTATTATGATTATTTTGTACCGACGGTTACCGTTCAAAAGCCCAAAGCCTACCTTATTCCCCAAGCGTGGTGGCCTGTGATCGAACGTTTGAAAATGAATAAGGTAGTCATGAAGCGTCTGGAAAAAGATCAGACGATGTCTGTGGAAGCCTATCGTATTGAATCTTACCAAACTTCCCCACGAGCGTATGAGGGCCATTACCCGCACACGGACGTGAAAGTGAGTTCAAAAACGCAGGAAATTCATTTCCGAAAAGGTGATTATTACATCGAATGCAATCAGGACAAGAATCGGTATATCATTGAAACGCTGGAACCTACCAGCCCCGAAGGTTTTTTTGCCTGGAACTTCTTTGATTCCATTTTACAGCAAAAAGAAGGGTATTCAGATTATGTTTTCGAAGACCTCGCGGCGGAGTTCCTCAAGACCCATCCCGAAGTAAAAAAGCAACTAGAGGAAAAGCGGGCGAATGATCCTGCCTTTGCTAAAAATGGTCGGGCTCAACTGGATTTTGTGTATCGGCTTTCGCCCTACTACGAACCCGAACACCTCCGTTATCCCGTATATAGAGTACTCCGTTAAAGTCAAAGTTATCGTTATAAAGGTTGAAACCGGGGAAAACATCCTCGGTTTTTCTTCGTTCAGCCTAGTAACTACACGTTCGTTTATCTTCGCTTGCATCCGTCAACACTTACTTATTTAGTGCTTATGAAGTTATTTTCGATCTTACCTTTTCTTCTCATTTCGATGGGCGTTTTTTTCAATGACGCCACCGTTTACGCTCTTGATTTTAAGTCATTACCCGATTCCAGTGCTAATACGAAAGGCGATACCTTACCCCCTGGCGTTGAAAATTTCCCGAGTCTGGTACAGGTAACTCGTCCACCAGCAGATACACTCAAGCATTTTACCTACGCCGTTACACTCGGTGGGGATTATCGTTCGGGTAACGTACAGCGTTCGCTTTATACCATTAATACCTCTTTAGACTACCTGAATCCGAAATCTATCGTTGGATTTTACAGTTCGCCCCGGTATACATACGGACGCATCAGCGGCGAACTTCAGGAACGGGAGTTATTTGTCGATTTCAACACGACGCTCTGGTATAGTCAGAATGATGCCTATTTGATGGCTTTCGGGGTGCACGAAGAAAGTAACCTGCGACAAATTCCAGCTCGGTGGTATGGGGGATCGGGAATTGGCTGGCGAATTTTTGGTGGGAAAAAACGCCCGAATACACTTATTAAGCTTTCCATGACCAACGCTATTGTTTTCGAATATACCGATTTTATTACCATGCAGGACATTCGGGTAATCCGAAACTCAACCCGTGTTCGGATCGGAACGACGCTTAACAAAATGGCTTTCAACAGTACGCTTTTCGTCCAACCCGCTCTGAATGAAGCCAACCTTCGCTGGAGTTCGTTAAGCACGTTGGCGTATGCTTTGGGCAAAAGACTGGCCTTGTCCTTAACTGCCGATCACACCTATGAAAGCGTAGTATTGCCCGGTCGAAGACGAACCGATTTTCACTGGGCCATTGGCTTAACGTTTAAAAACTAGAAAACCGAAGGGCGGCAGATTTGTATCTGCCGCCCTTCTTTATTGGTAGAGACGCGACTTTATTGCGTCTGGGTACCAATAAATCTATTCAGAAACAATTCTTCCGTCCAGCATTTCCAATTTCCGGTCAGCCATCTGGGCTAATTCTTCGTTGTGAGTTACCAGTACAAAAGTCTGATTGAGTTCGTCGCGAAGCTGGAAAAATAATTCGTGTAATTCACGAGCATTTTTAGAATCAAGATTACCCGAAGGTTCATCCGCAAATATGACCGCTGGTGCATTAATCAAAGCCCGAGCTACGGCAACTCGTTGTTGCTCGCCGCCCGAAAGCTGGCTGGGGTGATGACTCTCCCGTTGGGCCAATCCAAGCTTCGCTAATAGCATCCGGGCACGCTCTTCGGTTTCTGCCGTTTTCCCAGCAATCCAGGCGGGCATGCATACGTTCTCCAGGGCCGTAAATTCTGGTAACAGATTGTGAAACTGAAAAATAAACCCAATGCGACGATTGCGGAATTCCGCCAGAGCCCGGTCCTTTAGGCTACTAATTTCCTGCCCATCCAGAAAAATCTGACCAGAATCAGGCCGATCCAGGGTGCCTAACAGGTGGAGCAAGGTACTTTTCCCGGCCCCCGAGGCTCCCACGATAGAAACGATTTCTCCGGGCTGAATCTGTAGATCAATTCCTTTCAGGACGGGTAAGGAACCGTATGTTTTTACGAGTTGACGAGCTTCAAGCATATTAAATATATCAGGCAAAAATAGGCCGTAATTCCTCTGTTAATCAGTTCATTAAATGAATTACACCCGAACTGACGAACGAAGGCAGCTATAGTTTGTTGAGCAAAGTTGTAAAACTTTGTCCAAGATAACTCAAAGACTTTATCGATTTCTGCCTAATTTTCGGGCTGTAAAGTGAAACCTCACTCAACTTCCTAATGAACATACACGAATACCAGGCGAAAGAGATCCTCAAACGTTACGGAGTACGTATTCAGGAGGGCATCGTCGCTGACACACCCGACAAAGCGGTAGAAGTAGCCCGCGAACTCAACATCAAAACGGGTACGAAATGGTTTGTGGTAAAAGCTCAGATCCATGCCGGTGGCCGTGGTAAAGGCGGTGGCGTAAAGCTGGCTAAGAACTACGAAGAAGTCCGTGAGAAATCAGGACAGATTCTGGGCATGCAATTAGTTACCCACCAAACCGGTCCCGAAGGTAAGAAAGTACATAAGATCCTCATCTCTGAAGATGTGTATTACCCCGGAGCTACGGAGCCCAAAGAATTTTATCTGGCTATTCTTTTAGATCGTACTAAAGCCTGTAACGTCATCATGGCGTCTACCGAAGGTGGTATGGACATCGAAGAGGTAGCGGAGCATTCTCCCGAAAAAATCATCAAAGAATGGATCGATCCTAAAGTGGGTCTTCAGGGCTTCCAGGCTCGGAAAATCGCTTTTGCTTTAGGTCTGGAAGGCGATGCTTTCAAAGAAATGGTGAAATTCATCGGCTCTCTCTACAAAGCATATATCGATACGGATGCGTCTCAATTCGAGATTAACCCCGTGTTGAAAACGTCTGATAACAAAATTCTGGCCGTTGATGCAAAAGTTAACCTGGACGACAACGCTCTGTATCGTCACACGGATTTAGCTGAAATGCGTGACGTTCGCGAAGAAGATCCTCTGGAAGTAGAAGCTGGTCACCACAACCTGAACTACGTGAAACTGGACGGCAACATTGGCTGTATGGTAAACGGTGCAGGTCTGGCCATGGCTACGATGGACTTAATCAAGCTTTCCGGTGGTGAGCCTGCTAACTTCCTCGACGTAGGGGGTGGAGCCAACGCTCAGACCGTAGAAGCTGGTTTCCGTATTATCCTGAAAGATCCTAACGTAAAAGCCATCCTGATCAACATCTTCGGTGGTATCGTTCGTTGCGACCGTGTAGCTACGGGTATCGTTGAAGCTTACAAAGCAATCGGTAATATTCCTGTACCTATCGTCGTTCGTCTGCAAGGAACGAATGCGGAAGAAGGAGCAAAAATCATCGACGAGTCAGGTCTGGAAGTACACTCTGCGGTACAATTGAAAGACGCTGCTGACCGTCTGAAAGACGTTTTAGCTACCCAATTCTAAGAAGTTTACGGTTTGCGGTTCTTAGTTTTCAGTAAATGCAAATCGGATATCTTCAAAATAAAGAAGGCCACTCTTGGAGAGTGGCCTTCTTTATTTTGAATCGTTCGCAATTTCCTTTTTCTACCGAAACTACATTATTCCAACCACTGAAAATTACAAACTACCCCTATCTGCGAGCGTAATACTTCTCCGCTTCAGGTAACAATTTCTTCAAATCGTTAATCCGCTGCTGATCCGAAGGGTGTGAAGATAATAACACGGGAGGTTTCTGAGCATTTTTGCTGGCTTCAGCCATGCGTCCCCAGAAAGTAATAGCCTCTTGGGGATCGTAACCCGCCATCGCCATAAAGATTAAACCCAGGTGGTCGGCTTCGCTTTCGTGCTGACGGCTGTATCGCAGAATGGCCAGGTTAGCTCCAATAGGTGCCGCTACGTTAAAAACTGAACTCCAGATGTTATTAGCTCGGGAAGGATTGCTGGCATTTGCCACGCCTAAGGCTACCTGTCCACCCGTTAATAACCCCTGAGCTACGTATTGCTGACTTACCCGCTCAGAACCATGCTTGGCAATGGCGTGAGAAATCTCGTGTCCCATTACTGTAGCCAGACCTGCCTCTGTCTTCGTGACAGGCAACAGACCCGTGTAAACAACTACCTTACCACCAGGCATACACCAGGCGTTTACCTGATTATCCTGAACAAGGTTAAACTCCCAGTGATACCCATCCAGGTATTCAGGGTGTTTGATTTCGTTGAAATACTTCGTAGCCGCAGCAGCAATTCGCTCCCCTACTTTCTTGACTAGCTGGGTATTAGCGTTACTGTTGGAGATGACTTTGTTAGTATCCAGAAACTGCTTGTAACTTACCAGAGCCTGCTGGTTCATTTCAGCGTCAGATACTAATAATAATTGATTCCGGTTTGAAATAGGTACACGACTACAAGCCCAGACAGTGGCTGCCAGTACAATACCCAGGGCGAAGGTTCTTTTCATGTTGTGGAAATGCTAAAAATGTTACTTACTCATAGAAAATCCTGTACCGAGCCTGTAAAGTATATTTGTTCGCTTAGCTTTGCAGGATGTCTCAGTTAAGGCCGCAAAATTGAGGAATAAAACTCATTCAATTACGCTGGGTTAGTACTGTAATTAAACATTTTTATACTATGCGAATTTTTTGCATCGGGCGAAACTATGCGGAGCATATCGCCGAACTTCAAAACGAACGTCCGACCGATCCTGTCATATTTACGAAACCAGATTCAGCATTATTACGAGAAAACAATCCTTTTTATTTGCCGGACTTTACCGAAGACGTGCACCATGAACTGGAAATTGTTCTTAAAATCAACAAATTAGGTAAGAATATTCCCGTGCAATTCGCGGATAATTATTACGAGGAAATTGCACTGGGTATTGACTTCACTGCCCGGGATATTCAGGCCAAACAAAAGGCCAAAGGTCTGCCCTGGGAAATTGCCAAAGGCTTCGATGGCTCGGCTCCTATTTCGAAGTTCGTACCCAAGAGTCAGTTCGCTGAGTTCCCGAAACTCACCTTCGATTTGAGCGTGAACGGCGAAGTTCGTCAGCAAGGAGACACAACCATGATGCTGTGGTCATTTGGGGAAATCATTGCCTATCTTTCTAAGTTCTTTACCCTGAAAATCGGTGACCTGATTTACACAGGAACACCCGCGGGTGTAGGTCAGGTGCATATTGGAGACCGCCTCGTTGGTCGTCTGGAAGGGCAGGAAATGTTCAATTTTGAAATCAAGTAAGCGTTGTAGGTTTTCAGTTAAGTTGCTTTCTATTCTTAATAAGTTAACTTATAACCCAACTTCCCGAAAGTTCTGAACTTTCGGGAAGTTGATCACCTAAGCCTTAACACTTGCCTTAGAGGTAAACTTAGGCAACAGGGACATAATGTTGCCAGCAAAAAAGCTGGCAGCGAGAGGCCTGTAGTGTATTTCGATCACAAACCCCTCGGTAACGGATTTACTATCCGCCAATAATTGCTATAAACCAGCCCAACTCCAAACCTTTTATCGTCACTATTCCCTTGGTTATTCGTTATATTCTTTTCTTTGCTTTAGTCAGTCTGTCTGCTCAGGCTCAGCATTCTTATCTTTTCCCGATTCTTCCCGGTGAAAACGCTCTATTGGCTGGAACCTTCGCCGAGCTACGTCCGCAGCATTTTCACGCCGGAATGGACATTAAAACCCAGCAACGGGAAGGCCTCTCGGTCAAGTGCATTGAGCGGGGTTACGTATCCAAAATCATTGTTAGCCGAACCGGTTACGGAAATGCGGTTTTTGTAAAACATACCACAGGCGAAACCAGCGTTTACGCCCACTTACAGCAATTTAACCCCCGCATTACCCAATACCTAAGACAGCAGCAATTAGCTCAGGGCACGACCGAAATCATGGTAAACCCGAAAGCCAATCTATTACCGCTGCAACGAGGAGAAGAATTAGGGCTGTCCGGTAACTCCGGCGGTTCGATGGGACCGCATTTGCATTTTGAAATACGTAATGCTCAGGGACTTAATGTAGATCCGTTGAATTACTCTTTCAAAGAAGTTCAGGATGATATTCCTCCCGTCATGGAAGCGTTGGCTATTCGTACGCTTTCAGGCGACTCTCGTATCCAGGGAAGATTTGGTCGAATGGAATACAGTCTTGTTCGGGAAGAATCGCCTAAGCCCTCGGTACACCTGTACCGGATGCGGGATACCCTTCGAGCCATCGGCGAAATAGGGCTGGAACTACTGGCTTACGATCAAAGTAATGGTTCGTCTTCCAAAAATGGAATCAGTTGTCTGGAAATCCACGTCGATGGTCGGGAATTACATTACCACCAACTAAGCCAGATTCCAGAGGCCTTTACCGATGATATTAACATTCATACCGATTATGCGACCTATTATGAAACGGGCAAATTCTTCCAGCGGTGTTACAAAGCCGACGGTAACGACCGGGTTCCGATTTATTCTACGGGTTCGGGGAAATTGAGAATAACAAACAAGGCCGTTCATCAGGTTACTTTAACCATTTGGGATCATTTCCAGAACAAAACGCAATTACACCTGATCGTAAAAGGCGAAGCAACGGAAGGAAATTCCCCCGATCCTAACCTGCGTTGGTCGGTGGAAGAAAACTGGCTGGTCATCAAAGGATCATTACCTGACTCCCTTAATGTATACTTACCGAAAGGGCAGCAAACCTTAACGGCAGTTTATCCGGGGTGTTACCTCTGGGATTTGAGAAAAGGGCTTCCCGATTCGCTTGACGCGGGGACTAAACGCATTCGATTCAACTTTGTTGGGACGGCTTATCCTCAGCAACAAGGAAAGGTATTGAATGATCGGCTAACGCTGGAATGGAAGCCCGGCAGTTTATACGATACGCTTTACGTTATGCTTCAGGAAAAGGATGGCAAGTTACTCGTTGGTGAGCCGACCACTCCATTGAAAGGTAAAATAACCATTCATTATCAGCCCAAGTCGCCCATTTCACTCTATGAGAAAACGGCTTTATACCGGGAAGATAAACAATCCGTTTTTGTGGGTGGACACTGGAAAGACGGGCAGTTACACGCCGAAACCAGGTTCTTTGGTACTTATTACCTTGCTACCGACACGCTAGCTCCCACCATTACCCCTGTAAGTATTTCCAGCCGTCAGTTGCGTTTTAAAATTAGAGACAATCTTTCGGGTATAAAATCCTGGAAAACCCGTATAGGTACTGAAACGGTGATTCTGGATTATGACGAGAAGAATAATTTGCTCTTTTCAGAAATAAGAGAAGAAAATCACCCTTTCCGTGGTGAATTGAAGCTGGAGATAACGGACAATTCAGGAAACAAAGCTACTTTTGGCAGACCGAATCTGAACTAGAAGACAGGTTAGCTTTTCGGAGCTGATTCCAGGAATCTTATTCGGAGATACGTCGTTCTGATAACACATTACTTTCAGCATCCAACCTATCGGACTGCTATCAATTAATAAACTTATGTCTCTTCAAAAAGGTGATCTGGCTCCGGCCTTTGAAGCGGTTGATCAAGACGGTAACCTCGTCAAGCTCAGCGATTTTACTGGCAAGAAAGTCGTTTTATATTTTTATCCCAAAGACGATACGCCCGGTTGCACGGCTCAGGCCTGTAACCTTCGCGACAACTACGAAGCTTTATTAAAGTCAGGTTTTGTGGTATTAGGCGTAAGCGTCGATGATGAAAAGTCTCATCAGAAATTTGCC
Source organism: Siphonobacter sp. SORGH_AS_0500 (assembly GCF_002838835.1). Taxonomy (GTDB): domain Bacteria; phylum Bacteroidota; class Bacteroidia; order Cytophagales; family Spirosomataceae; genus Siphonobacter. Next base: position 48,178 of record NZ_NHPP01000015.1, on the reverse strand, counting down.
AAGAAATACGAGTTACCTTTCCCCCTTTTAGCGGATACTGACCACAAAATTGTGGAAGATTACGGCGTTTGGGTGGAGAAAAATATGTACGGTCGCCAGTACATGGGTACTGCACGGACTACTTTCGTTATTGATGAATCAGGACTTATTGCTGAGGTAATTCAGAAAGTAGATACCAAAGAGCACACCAGTCAGATTTTAAAGTAACGTAGCTTTTCTGCTTTTAATTATTCCAGGGTAATCGCCTAAATTTAACCTCTTTCTTTAGAGATACCCTTTATTGTTTCGCTTATCTATACTTATGAATCTTCAGGACATCGCTTCTCAAGTTCGCCGTGACATCGTACGGATGGTACACGGAGTCAAATCAGGCCACCCCGGTGGATCCCTCGGCTGTACTGATCTGCTCGTGAGTCTTTATTTCAAACACATGGAATTAAAGACCGACGATCAGGGTCAGGTTGTTTTCGATATGGAAGGCAATAACGAAGACGTTTTCTTCCTTTCAAACGGTCACATTTCTCCCGTTCTCTACTCTGTTCTGGCTCATCGCGGTTACTTCCCCGTACCCGAACTGGCTACGTTCCGTAAGCTGGATTCCCGCTTGCAGGGTCACCCAGCAACGGCTGAGCACTTACCCGGCATTCGTATTGCTTCTGGTTCGCTGGGTCAGGGGCTTTCGGTAGCCACCGGAGTTGCTCTGGGTAAAAAACTCAAAGGCGATTCGCATCTGGTATACGTCCTGATGGGCGACGGCGAGCAGCAGGAAGGCCAAGTCTGGGAAGCAGCGACGTTTGCTCCTCACCACAAAGTAGATAACCTGATTGCATTCATTGACTTCAATGGTCAGCAGATCGATGGTCCTACGGAAAAGGTAATGAACAATCGCGACCTCGGAGCTAAATACGAGGCGTTTGGTTGGGAAGTGCTGCACATGGATGGTAACGATTATACTTCACTCGATACCGTTCTGACGCAGGCCAAAGGTTTAGCCGGACAAGGCAAACCCATCATGATCATCACGAAAACTGAAATGGGTCAGGGTGTTGATTTCATGATGCATACGCACAAATGGCACGGCACCGCTCCCAACGACGAGCAATTAGCCAAAGCCCTCGCTCAACTTCCCGAAACTTTAGGAGATTATTAATAAGTTGTCAGTTTACGGTTGTCAGTTGTCAGTTCATAAGCTGATCATCAACTGAAAACGGTAAACAGAAGACTGAAAACTGACTATAATGAAACAATATCCCTATACCGATAAAAAAGATACTCGTTCTGGTTTTGGTGCGGGTATGACCGAACTGGGTCGCACCAATCCTGATGTGGTTACCCTTTGTGCTGACTTAGTGGGTTCGTTGAAAATTGATACGTTTATTCAGGAAAACCCCGAGCGTTTTTTCCAGTGCGGTATCTCTGAAGCAAACATGATCGGCGTTTCGGCAGGTCTGGCCATTACAGGAAAAATTCCTTTTGCGACGACTTTCGCTAACTTCGGTTCCAGCCGCGTGTTTGACCAGGTTCGTCAATCCGTTGCTTACTCTAACAAAAACGTAAAAATCGCCGTTTCGCACGCAGGTCTTACCCTGGGTGAAGATGGAGCTACCCACCAGGTACTCGAAGATCTGGCCATGATGAAGCTCTGCCCAACATGACTGTGATTAACCCCTGCGATTATAACCAGACCAAGGCAGCCACCATCGCCAGTGCGAACTACGAAGGTCCCGTTTACCTGCGTTTTGGTCGTCCGGTTATTCCCGTATTCATTCCTGAAGATATGCCTTTCGAAATCGGTAAGGCTATTACACTGAATGAAGGCACGGACGTGAGTATCTTCGCTACAGGTCACCTGGTTTGGGAAGCTCTCCAGGCGTGCCAGCTTCTGGAAGATGAAGGTATTTCTGCCGAAATCATTAACATTCATACCATCAAGCCCCTCGATACGGAAGCCATTCTGGCTTCGGTGAAAAAAACGGGCTGCTGCGTAAGTGCTGAAGAGCACCAGATTAACGGTGGTTTAGGCGAGAGCATCGCTCATACGCTGATAACGAATTACCTGGCTCCTCAGGAATTCATTGGCGTGAAAGATACCTTCGGTGAAAGCGGTACGCCCGATGAACTGATGGAAAAATACGGACTGAAAGCCGCCAGCATTGTTGAAGCTGCGAAGAAGGCAATTGCCCGTAAGTCAAAATAAGACATCGTTCTTCCAACGATTTCAGAGCTAGAGATTAAAGAAATTCTAATCTCTAGCTCTCTTTTTTTCCATTTACTTTACGGTCTGTTTTTCCCTTATTTCACTGATTTTAACATTTCGACAGGGATTTTGCCCGAAACTCGCTTGCAGTGAGGGGTCGTAAATGCATATAATTGCTTTTCCATCACCAATTACCAGACCATGACCGATCAGGAACTGCTTGATAAATTTGCGAACCCGGAGACGCGGAACTACGCGTTCAACCTGCTGGTTCGTAAGTATCAGCAGAAGGTGTATGGGCTTATTCGTAAAATGGTGATCGATCACTCCGATGCGGATGATCTTACTCAGGAAACCTTTATTAAAGTCTGGCAACACCTCGAAACCTTTCGAGGCGATTCCCAGCTGTATACCTGGCTTTACCGAATTGCGACGAATGAAACCTTCAATTTCCTGAATAAAAAACGTCGTCGCTTCTTTTTATCGCTGGATTCGGTAGACCATGAGCTGGAAGCTAAAATTGACGCCGATCCCCTACTCTCGGGCGACGACATTCAGAATAAATTGCAAAAAGCCATTCTTCGGTTACCTGAAAAACAGCGACTGGTCTTTCATCTACGGTATTACGATGAAATGCCTTACGAAGAAATGTCCGAAGTGACCGGCACCTCCGAAGGAGCTCTCAAGGCTTCCTATCACCATGCGGTAAAAAAAATTGAAGAATTTTTAAACGGTAATTAAACTTTGAGAGCTTAGTTTGTTCCAAAGGCAAAATATCAACAAACTGATAATCAGTCATTTCATTTTAATTATCCGCTGATTTTATTGGATATATACAATGGATAATAAAAGAATTCGTTTGGAAGACATTCCAAAAATTAACCCCGTCCATACACCTGACCACTACTTTGAAGATTTACCGCAACGAATTCAGGCTCGTGTGCAGCAAAATCCCACCAAAGTACTCAAACCTCACTGGACGGCTCGCCACAGCTGGCTTACCGCAGGAGCGGCCGCTTCAGTTGCTATTCTGATGTATCTGAGCTGGCCCACCCGGCAGGATTCCATCGGCGTAGAAACGCTTAGCCAGCTCAAAACCGAGGACATTGTTCAATACCTCGAACACGAAAATGTTTCTTTGCAGGATCTTTCCGATACGGAAAAGAACAAAATGCTGATCGATAGTTTAGGTAACCAGCCTTTACCTCAGGTGAAGATTTCCAATAAAGAAATTATGGAACAGCTTTCGCTGGAAGATTTTGAAGACGTTATTTAGTACCATTACCCACCGTTGCCACGGTTTTTCCCTAAGCACTATGAAACTCTGGATCGCAGGTAGTTTATTTTTCTTTTTGTCGCTGACGCTTCAGGCTCAAAACAAGGGTAGAGAAGGCCAGCAACAAGTCCGGGCCGCCAAAATCACCTGGATTACCAACCGATTGAATCTTACGCCCGATCAGGCCAAAGATTTCTGGCCTTTATTTAACGAATACGAAGACAAGCGTCGGGAAGTTCGTCACCGCATTCGCCGATTAAATGGTGAAACGAATAATTTATCCGCCAGTGATGAAGCCATCCGCAAGAACCTGAAAGAGATCATCGATCTACGCCAGCAGGAAGTGGATCTGGAGCGGGAATATCAGGCTAAATACCTGAAAGTGATTAATGTAAAACAGTTATCTGAGTTATATAAAGCGGATCAGCGATTTACCCAGATGCTAATCGAACGCCTTAATCATAATCGACAACCCCGGGAGAAAGATTCGAACTAGGCCCCTAATGAATACCTTTGAAGCAATGCATTTTAAAAATGCATTGCTTTTTTTGTGCAACAAAATGGCCCGAAAACCAGTTAGTTACCGTTAATCAAAGCCTGCATCCGAAACAATTTTTACGTATGGTAAAGTCTGTTGCGTGTAAACTTACGTTCATATGTAAAATGAAAGGCTTTACCTATATCTGCGTTCACTTTATGTCAGGAATTACCCTACCATCTTATCTCAACCAATTCTATCCCATGCGTTCGTTATTTATTGCTCTAGGCCTGTTCTGGGCCGGTGTAGCTTCCGCTCAAAGAGAAAATATTTCCATTGGCCCCATGATTGGAGGGACTTATTCAACGCTTCCCAATCTTGGCTCTAACGTTCTCACAACTAAATACAAAGCAGGTCCAGCCGCTGGTGTTTTCATCAACTATAGTATTAAAGAACATTTCGGGCTATCAGCAAACGTACTTTATACCCGCTGGGGAACGAAGATTGAAACGCCAACGCCAGCTTTTAATCTGAACCTTGATTACATCCATGTACCGATTTTGGCTACCTACTACTTTGGTAACGATATGGGCCAGGGGGCCGTTCGTCCAAAAATATTTCTAGGTCCTAGCGTAAGTTTTCAAACAGGACAATCAGGCAGTCCTTTTATCATTAACGACTCTTTCAAAAAGTTTGATGTTGGAGCAACTGCCGGAGCTGGTTTGAATATTGGTTTTGCTCATCAGCAATGGTTAAATATTGATGTTCGATATAATCTCGGATTTAGTAAAGTTTATACGGACCCAAACCTCAGTAAAGTTCATAACCAGTCCTTCTCTTTACTCGTAGGCTATAGCTTCCCTCTGGGTTCTTACGATAAAAATAAGAATTCCTTTTCAGGGAAAAGACGTTAGTTATTCGTGCTTAAGCAAAAACGACCCGGTGATGAGCCGGGTCGTTTTTGTTTAAGCACGAATATTAGTTTAATCTGGGATCGGTAGGATAATGGGAAAGTACACGGTAAGCTCCCCCCATATTCCGTAGCGTAACCCGCCAGAGCTGATCTGTTGACGTATCAAACAGATCGTTTGTACTAACCTTTGAGATAATCCAGGAATCGCGACTTAACTCAGAAGTAAGCTGTCCGGCATTCCAGCCCGAGTAGCCGATGAAAAATCGAATGTCTTCGGTTTTTAGCGTACCCAGATTCAAGAGTTTCTTTATCTGTTCAAAGTTTCCACTCCAATATAAATTTCCATCCAACTGAATCGAATCTTCAATCAGATCAGGCCTCCGGTGAATGTAGTGAAGCGTATTTTTCTCCACCGGGCCTCCTACAAACAGAGGAATATCGGGGTAAATGTCTTCTTCAATTACATCATCCAGTAAAAGCTCCGTCGTTTGATTTAATACCAGTCCGAAAGAACCTTGCTCGTTATGTTCACAAATCAACACCACACTTCGCTCAAAATTTTCATCGCCCAAAAAAGGTTCAGCCAATAACAAACAGCCTTTGGTAACCTTCGTTTGAGCATTGTTTTTTCCGGGTAGAAAGTCGCTCAATTCCTTCATGGTCAGTTCTCATTTAAAAATCACTGAAAAACGGTGCTTAAGCAAGATAACTTAATTTTTCAGCATAAACGTGTGTGATATCCGTAAAAAAATCTGCCAAAAGCGAAAAATGGCTATGCGTTTGGAGTTTTGGGTTGGGAGTTAAGCGTTTTGAGTTTTTAGAATTACTCCTCCCGCAATCGCTCGGCTCTGTCGAGTGACGAAATAGATGAACAAGCCGGTGGCATTGAAAACATTTAGGTCAGGCAAACACTAGCTCCCCTATCTCTTTTAAAAAGACAGCCAAAAGCCTACAGTTTATATGATAACCCCAAAACATGCGATTCTTCACGTAGAAACGCGACTTTATCCCCTTTATGCCGTGGTTGGTGAGACATTAGCCACGGCAGGGAAAGCCAGACGCGATGAAGTCACGTCTCTACCTAATGATTTCTCTCGTAGTTGCTCGGCTTTACCGAGTGAGGAAATAGATGAATGGGCCAGTAGAATTGAAAAATGGCTGGATTTGGTAAATCATTTAGCTTACCTCTATTGTCTTTGGGAAACACGGCCAGAGGCCTACAGTTAAGTCGTCACTCGGCAGAGCCGAGCGACTGCAAAAGAGAGGAATGTAACAAAATCAGTATTCAATCATTCAATCATTCATTCCCTCAATCATTCAAAACTGAACCCCTTACCAGATTTCTACGCCTTTATTGAGGTAAGATGACAAGTTTTCGGTAGGAGCCTGCGACGAGGTTATTAATAAATCCAGCTCTTCGTAATCGCACACTTTACAGGTTTCTGCGGTATTAAACTTATCCTTCCAGGCCGTTGCAATCACTTTCTTGGAAACCTGAGTCATTTTCTGTTTCACCAGAGCCTCTTCCCAGTACGGCGTCGTCACGCCGAGTTCATGATGAATGGAGCAAACACCCATGATGCACAAATCCGGGCGAAGTCGTTCGATCATATTAATCACTGCCGCTCCGAGGGTTACCTGAGCCCGTTTGAAAATCCAGCCCCCCATCAAATGAACTTCCACATTGGGGTGTTCGCTCAGAATTTGAGCAATGGATAAACTATTCGTAAATATCTGAACCTGAAGTTCTGGTGGTAACGATCGGGCAATTAACATGTTGGTAGATCCATTATCCAGAATAATCGTTTGCCCGGATTCAAATACGGCCAGTGCTTTTTGTGCAATCTCCTGTTTTTCGGTTTGAGCATAGGCAATTCGTTCCGTCAGTTTCAAGGGAGCTGGAGCTTTAGGAACCGCCGGAACCGCCCCCCCGTGGACTTTTTTCAAAAGGCCATCCTTCGCCAGTTCATTCAAATCCCGGCGGATGGTATCATCCGAAACGTTAAGCTCCTGACTTAATTCCACGGAACTTACCCGTTGTTGCTGAACCAGTTTCTGAAGGATATATTGAAGGCGTTCTTCGCGGAGCATTTCGTTTTTATTCGTTTTTCTTCCCAAAAGTAACACATATTTAATTTGGAAGTATGCGTTTTGTTACGGTTTTTTGTTGAACTAAATCGTATTAACGAAAAATAACGCATGAAGCTAGTCATATTCGATATGGATGGGGTTTTGGTTGATAGTGAACCCATCTATCATCATTTTCATCCTTATTACTTTGAAACTCAATTAGGCATTACCTTGAGTCAGTTGGAGCTGGATAGCGTCACGGGCGTGGCTCCGAGAGAAATTTTCGGACGGTTTAAAACGATTTATCCCGATCTGCTTCCTGAACCAGCCGTTGTGTACGTTGAACGAGAGTATGATTTGTTGATGGAAAAATTCGCCAGTCTCGATCCGCTTCCTTTAGTAAATGGCATTTCAGACGTTCTGAAAAGGTTGGATGAAGAGAATATTCCTATGGTTCTATCCTCCTCCAACCAACGGCGGATGATCGAACTATGCCTGGATCGCTCGGGTTTTCGACCTTACTTTCAGAATATTCTAAGCGGCGAAGATGTACCCCGGTCCAAACCGGATCCTGAGATTTTCCTGCGGCAGGCCGCTTTTTACGGAGTAAAACCCGAGGAATGCCTGGTAATTGAAGATTCTACCAACGGCTGCCGGGCCGCCAAAGCTGCCGGAATGGCTTGTCTGGGTTATGTCAATCCCAATTCCGGGAACCAGGATTTATCGTTAGCCGACTGGCGAATCGACTCCTGGAATGAAAATACCATTTCTCAGTTATTAACCATTCTAAAAAGGGCCGATTTACAAACTGCTTTGTAGGATATGAAACGAATTCTGATTGACATGGACGACGTTCTGGCAGATGCTTCTGGACGTTTCATCGAATATTGTATTAATCGAGTAGGAAAAACGGTTACCCGTGAGTTGTTGCAAGGCTCTAATTGGGCAGAAGCGGTTGATATTCACGCCGATACTGTTAAAACCTGGGTTCATGAACCAGGCTTTTTCCGGGGAATGCAGGTTATGCCTGATGCTCAGGAGGTGGTAAAAAGATTGATGGATCACTACGAAGTTTTCATCGTTTCTGCCGCGATTGAGTTTCCCAATTCACTTAAAGAAAAAGTGGATTGGCTGGCAGAGTATTTTCCTTTCATCGATTGGCGGTATATTGTCCTCTGTGGGCACAAATGGATGATTGAAGCGGATTACCTCATCGACGATCACGAGAAAAATCTGAATACCTTCCGTGGCACTCCGATTTTGTTTGATGCCCCACATAACCAAACGCTGGAAGGTTATCAACGTGTAAAAACCTGGCGTGAAGTAGAGCGGTTGCTATTACCTGCTCCCATTGAAGCGTAGACCTTACGACATAAAAACGACCCTATGGTTTCGTCTGAAATCACCCAAACAGACCCATTGAATTACCCGGCAGCTCGCCTATCAGTAAGCACCTTTTTCTTTTTAATGGGACTGAGTTTTGCTAGCTGGGCCGCCCGTATTCCCGACATTCAGCAAGCCATGCACCTTAGTCCGGGGCAGTTAGGTTCTGTTTTATTGGGTATGCCGCTGGGTTCGCTGGTAGCCCTGGCTCCGGCGGGTTGGCTGGTAACGAAAATTGGCAGTCGGACGGTAACCTTATGGTCATTGATTTTTTACGTGGGTATCCTCCCCTTCCTGGGATTTATGGATACGGGCTGGCAACTGGCTCTGGCCTTGTTCTGCTACGGAGCCGCTGGTGATGTAGCCAATATCGCTGTAAACACGCAAGTAGTAAGTGTGGAAGCGGGGTTTGGCAAACCCATCATGTCTTCCTGCCATGGTTTGTTCAGCCTGGGAGCTTTCGCTGGTTCTGCTCTGGGTGGTATTGCGGGGGCCCTGCACATTACTCCCTTTTATCATTTTCTGGGAGTCATGGCTCTTTCGATTTTAATTGCCTTATTGGCTTACCGATCATTGATTAGTACGGATCGGAAAGAGCAAACAAGTTCAGAAAAGACACCCATGTTTGTCCTGCCCGACCGTGCTTTATTACTGCTGGGATTGATTTCGTTCTGCTGCATGCTGACCGAAGGAGCCATGGCCGACTGGTCGTCCATTTATTACCGTCAGAGTGGTGGAGCAGTGGCCTCTATGGGTTACACCGCTTTTACCATCACCATGGCTACGGGTCGGTTTATGGGGGACTGGTTAACGGTTCGATATGGTATTCGAAAAATGCTGCAAATGAGCGGATTAGGCATTGCTCTCGGAATGGCTCTGGCCGTAGGCGTATCTTTCCCGATTGCGGTTATTATCGGTTTCTTAATCATCGGATTTGGGGTCGCGGCAGTCGTTCCCCTGGTGTACTCAGAAGCGGGTCGCTCCGAAACCATGTCTGCGGGAATTGCTCTGGCGGCGGTTTCTACTGTAGGTTACACCGGATTTCTGATGGGACCGCCTCTCATTGGTTTTATTGCCGAAGCGGCTACCCTACGAATAGCTTTATTCTTGGTCGTGATACTGGGTTTAGGCATCTGGTTTTTAGCTCATCGAGTCAAACGCTAGGAGATTCTAGCTGAAAACGCTTGGGTACATCAGAAGCTTAACAGCGGTAAAATGCCCGTACATTTTTCTGAAAATACTACCGTAGCTGTTTTTTCATGCCTGCTGATAAAGAAAAAACTCCGCTCAAACGAGCGGAGTTTTTCAACCTTCCCACTATAAACTACTCTGATAAAATCGTGTATATCGCGAAGAGCCGAAGCTCTATTTCTCTTCTTAGGGTAATAAACTCAGAAAAGCCGTTTCCTGATGCTAGGTTTGATGATTTATGGACGAAAAAGTCAAGTGAGAAATCTGCTTTTAATCTCGAATAACTGATTTTTGATGCCTCATCTACATCTTCGAAAACCCCTTCCTTCGTTCAACTAATCAAAAACTAATTGTCACAATACCAGACCGGGTTTGAATTACGCAAGGAGCCTTTTTTAACAAAATCTCTAAGTCGATTTTAATCCTATTTTAAGTTAAGCATGACTTAAAATATACGCTTTCTCAGCGGCTTCATGGGCAATCTAACACGTACTCCCCGTGGATTCCTGTACCTTTGCTTCGCTTTTTTCAATGCTATGAATCACACGTCTACTCTGAAAATCTGGTCAGGATTACTTTATTTATACCTGGCCTGGGGAAGTACCTATTTGGCTCTTCATTACCTCGTTGAAACCGTTCCTCCGCTAATGGCTTCTGGCATTCGAAATTTTTCGGCGGGGATTATTATGATGATTTGGGCAAAAGTTACCGAACCCAACGTTCGTCTGAGTTCCAAAGCCTGGCTTACTTCTCTCCTCATCGGAACCTTGTTGCTGGGTGCAGGGAACGGGGGTGTAACCATCGCTTTGGCCTGGGTTCCTACGGGTTATGCAGCTCTCATTGTCGCAGCCGTACCGATCTGGCTGGTTCTGTTGCAGTGGCTCTGGCTAAAAAATATCCCAAGCCCCATGGTCATCATGGGCGTATTAATCGGGCTCGTCGGCGTCGGTTTATTACTTGATTTCAATTCATTCTCGCTGGAAGGCGATTCCGCTCAGTTCACATTGGGCATTATCGCGTTATTAACGGCTACGTTTTGCTGGAGCCTGGGGATGGTTATTTCTCAGCGAGCTCAGCTACCTTATTCGGCAGCTTACCTTTCGGCCATGCAAATGTTGGCCGGCGGGACTGTAACCTTATTAGGAAGTTTGGTGGCAGGTGAGTTTCCTCTTTTTAATCCATCGGGTTTGAACGCCAGCACTTGTTATTCCTTTTTATACCTGCTTATTTTTGGTTCGCTCGGTGGATTTACCGTATTCAGTTGGTTGTCCCAACGTACGTCCCCCACGTTACTGGCGACTTATAACTACGTTAACCCGCTGGTTGCCTTGTTATTAGGTTACTTATTTGTTAACGAACCTCTGTCATTAAAAGTAGTATTGGCCGCAGGAATTATCATTTCGGCTGTCATTCTGATTTCGGTGGGGCAGCGATTGAAAAAACGAGCAGAGCCTGTTTCTCAGGAATCATAAATTCAGGATCATTTGAAAAGTGGCGTTCGTAAGGTTAATTGCCCCCTAGTATCGTCTCATTTCAGATGCATTGAACAGAACTTTAATCTCTATTGATCCTATGAAAAACCATGGTTGTTTTTACTAAGCAGTATGCTCTTTCTAAACGTGCAGGCTCAACAGGTTATCCCTCTTTACGACTTCAGCCCGATTCCGAATCAGGGCCCCAAAGCTTCTCTGACCGATGAAATTGAGGAAGGGTCCGGGAAAGATTCTTTCCATCGAATCAAAAATATAACGAAACCTTCCATTACCGTTTACAAGCCCGCCAAACCTAATGGTACGTCAGTTATTATTTGTCCCGGTGGTGGTTACTACATTCTCGCCATTGACCACGAAGGCGTTGACGTAGCGAAAATGTTCAATGAAGCGGGCGTTACGGCTTTCGTATTGAAATATCGACTTCCTTCTACGGCGAACCTGATGGAGGTAAATGAGATTGGCCCTTTGATGGATGCCCAGCAAGCCATCCGTCTGGTACGTTCCCGAGCGAAGGAGTTCGGGATTAATCCTGATCGCATTGGAATTATGGGCTTTTCAGCGGGGGGTCACGTAGCGTCAACGGCTGGAACACATTTCGAAAAACCCGTGGGTAACTGGAAAGGTCGGTCAGACGTTTCGGTTCGCCCGGATTTTATGATCTTGTTATACCCCGTTATTACCATGGACCCATCCTTTACGCACATGGGTTCACACGATGCCTTGCTCGGTAAAAAGCCAACGGCTGAACTGGAAACGGAATATTCTAACGAAAAGCAGATTACTTCAAAAACGCCACCAACGTTTCTGGTTCACGCAGCGGATGACAAAGCCGTTCCGGTTAATAACTCCATCAGTTTCTTTCAGGCTCTGGAGAAAAACGGCGTCCCCGTCGAGCTACACGTCTATCCGAAAGGCGGCCATGGATTTGGAATGAATAATAAAACCACTCCCGATCAATGGACTGAACGGCTGAAGAACTGGATGAGTACACTCTTCAAAGACTAGTCATAGCGTAATAAACCAGAAAGGCTCCAATGTTTGAACGTCGGAGCCTTTCTGGTTTATTAACTCCGTTGAGAAGATCGCCGGACCACCAAGTCGGTTTGTAAAATCCGGGTTTGGTAACGAATGGGCTTCCCCTTCTTTTCGATCAAATCGATTAATAATTCCGCGGCCTGTTGCCCCATTTCAAAGCCGGGCTGAGCCACCGAACTCAGCGGCGGATCTAACAAGGGAGCAATCGGAGGATCTGAAAAGCCAATCAATGAAACCTGATCGGGCATTTTCATGCCTACCTCCCGAATGGCTAAATGGGCACCCAGAGCGATGCTCGTACTCGCGGCCAGAATTCCGTCGGGATGATCTGTCAAGTCTGAAAATAACTCCTTCGTTAACTGATTCCCACTTATTTGCCGAAAGGGCCCTTCCACCAACCATTCGCTTCGGATGGGTAAATTATGCTTTTGTAAAGCAGCTTTAAAGCCCGCCGTTCGTTGTTGCACAATAGGTAAGTGCTGAGGTCCGGTTAAGCAGGCCAGTTTTCGGCATCCCTGTTCAATCAAGTGTTCCGTACCCCGAAAAGCTCCGTCAAAATCATCGACAATCACCTGGTGGGTTTGGAAGTTTTCTACTTTCCGATCGAAGAAAACAACCGGTATGCCCTGCTCCTGTAACGTATGAAAATGATCCAGATTACGAATTTGGCTGGCGGTAGAAACGATTAACCCATCCGCCCGACGCACCAGAATGTTTCGTACATCGGTTACTTCGCGTTCCACTGAATCATGGCTTTGATAAATCATGATGTAATAACCCATCCGGTACGCCACATCTTCAATCCCGCTAATAACTGAGCTAAAAAACGAATTCGCAATTTCAGGAACGATAATGCCAATCGTCTGGCTACGACTTCGTTGCAAACTCAAAGCAATAGGGTTAGGCGTATAACTCAGCTCCCGGGCTAGTTCCAATACACGTTTTTTGGTTTCGGCTCCAATCTCACTGCTGTCTCGCAAAGCTCGGGAAACGGTCGATTTAGATAAGCCCAATCGGCGGGCAATTTCTTTCAGCGTAATGATGGGTGTATTCGCCATAGGAGAAAGCAGCCTTTCTATAAATAATACAATTTATTTCCTGCCCATTAAAAGGGCTATTGTTAAAGGCTTTTGAATTGAAATTGAACTTTACCAAAAAAAACTGAAGTAAATATAGTTCCGGGAACGGTTTCGGGAACGGTTGCGTGAAAATATTTTCATATTCCTTTGGTAGACGGTTCATCACTCCGCTAATATCATTCCATGATTTCGCCAGAATTTGATTCGGTAAAAATCAGATTTCCAGGAATAATCGAATGTGATATCTACTAACCTCAGGTCTATGAACAGCACGTCCCGCCGTCCTACTTTACGCTCAACAGTGGCAAAATCGAAGGTCACTACTGCTCAACTGTTCGAACGTTTTATTCAAAATGCCGACGCTACCGCTTTCTCCGACCTGTACCATCGGTATCACAAGCGGTTATTGGTGTATGCAACCAAGATTCTGAACTCGACTGAGCTGGCTGAAGAAGTCGTATTGGACGTGTTTATGCACTTCTGGACGAATCGTTCCCGTTTGCAAATTCATACCTCATTTGAGTCCTATTTATTCCGTTCGGTGCGTAACCTGGCTTTCGATTATTTAAAACATTACCGTCACGAATTACATTTACACGAAATTACTCCAGAAGTAGCCAATTCGCTGCCTCTGTCTGAAGACCGTCTGGCAGATCAGTACGATTACCAGATTGTTAGCAATTTCATTGAAACCAATATTTCAGCTTTGCCTAAACGCTGCCGCTTGATTTTCCGCATGAGCCGCGAAGAAGGGTTGATGTATCGGGAAATTGCAGAAAAACTAAACCTCTCGATTAAAACCGTAGAAGCCCAAATGGGCCGGGCCCTGAAGATGCTACGTTCTGCCTACGAACAACAATTTCAGGCCGTATAAGCATACCAACCCACTGTAAGATTGCCCAAAAAGCCGTTGCCTAGTAACGGCTTTTTTGTTGTTTATTCACTTCCTACAACCTAACCTGTCCTCTCGAACAAAGTAACAGAATTTTTCCACCCTGGTTGGTATCCTGACCAACCAATAGGCTTTTCCTAATGGCTGGTGAGGACACCAGCCAGGGTGGAACCTGTTATCTTGGACGAAATAAGAGAATTCATACAGGAATGGGAATACCTGTAGTTTACGAAAGTCTTGTATAAAAGGAATGGGTTACTTAAAAGACGAAAGGTCCTTCGCTACGCTCTGAATGAAAGATGTAGGCAAAAACTCCTCTGGGGTTAAACTTAAACGATCCCCGGATGTGATCCAGGGATCGTTTGCCTAGGTTATCACTTGGGTCCATCCAGATCGGATTTATCTACCTTGCATCTCACCCCGGGTTGCACCCGGGGCTATTGATAATTAAACCCCGCTGGGGTTATACCTTCCATTTCCAAACGTCTTGTCTAACTTTACAGGTTCTCCCTTTCCAACTGAAAACTGAAAACTGAAAACTGAAAACTGAAAACTGAAAACTGAAAACTGAAAACTGAAAACTCAAAACTCAAAACTCAAAACTCAAAACTCAAAACTCAAAACTGAAAACTCAAAACTCAAAACTCAAAACTCAAAACTCAAAACTGAAAACTCAAAACTCAAAACTCAAAACTCAAAACCGCAGCGGCGGCCGCTCAAAACTGAAAAACTAAAAATAAACCGGATGCACTTTTACTTTGAACTTGGGGGGAACCTTAGAAACCCGGAATTCTACCGCTGGAGCCGGGATTTTGAAGCAATTGGCAATAAAAAGCAAACTGCGGAGAAGGTTAGAATGCGTAGGAATTCGGGTTAAATCCAGGTCAGGAGAGATGAAAAACTGCCGAACCGGGCGACGGCCCATCGCCACACTTTTCTCGTAATCGGCAGAAATCATATTATCAATGCCGTACCCTACGGCGATGTTCATCAGCTTAGGCCAGCGAATCTGACGATCATCTAGTTTCTGAAAAGAAGCAGGATTTACGGACAGCCAATACGTTTGCCCATTGTAATCTTTCAGCCAGCTTTCATTCCAGCTTCTTCCTAATAATTCTGGACGTTCCCGGGCGAGTTTAGTGGAGTGAACACTCCACTTGGGCGTGAAACGAACTTCTCCCCAGCTTAACTGCTGAGCAACCAATAGAGCCGGGCCCGTTACATTCGCCGCAATGTCACCCAGAGAAAAACCGTATTCGGGCGAAAACCCATCCAGGACTTCGATGGGTAACATGAAGGTAATTCCGCTGGTAGCTCCCGAAACGGCCGCCTGCTTATTATTCATTCCCGCCCATTGGTAAGCCGCCATTCCGATGCGGGCGATCTGGTAAGCGGTATACGCATGGCCGGCCTTGTCAATCTGCAACCACTCCTGATTGTCGTTGAACGTATGGAAGTTTTTCAGCGGCTTTTTATACCAAGCCTTGCTCAAACCATAAATCGTTCCGGCGAAACCTACCCCCTGCCCGATTAATAATCCATTCAGTCGATCCTGCCGAATCTGGCCGAAAACCGATGATGTGGTCACTAAAAGGATCAGGAAAAGTATACGCATAAGAAACATTCTGAGTTGCAAATAAAATACATCCCAGCCAAGTGCCTGCGTATTATTCAGAATTGGCCTCTTTTAG
Source organism: Siphonobacter sp. SORGH_AS_0500 (assembly GCF_002838835.1). GTDB lineage: Bacteria > Bacteroidota > Bacteroidia > Cytophagales > Spirosomataceae > Siphonobacter. The sequence goes on along the minus strand of NZ_NHPP01000015.1, from coordinate 32,480 downwards.
AAGTTAGGAAAAGGAATGAATCAAGTGTTATAAACAAATAATCTCAAAACTACCCCTAATAACTCCCAAGGTATTTCCGAACGCCCCATTCCAAAGCCAACAGCGTAATAAGAATGAAGAAAATCCAGCGTAAGTTAATGGGTTCACGGAGATCTTCCGTACTGGTAAGTTTATCGGGTAAATCGCGGCTTACTAATGCTTTTTCAAGGTTATCTAATTGACTAGCCGTAAAAAACTGTCCACCCGTCTGCTGGCTCAACTGGCGTAGGCCATTATAGTCAGCGGTGGTATTGGCTAGCTCCAGTTGTTCATCCCGAATGATAAATTCACCCGAAGCCGTTTCGTCTTTGCCCAACACTTTTGCCGTTGCCGTATATTTGTAAACTCCAACGGGTAAGTTACTGATTTCAAATCGACTGGCAGAAGAAACATAGGTATACTTGCGAGTCTGTCCTTTTTCATCCGTTACACTTAGGGCTACTTCCGGACCATAAATTCGCTCGTAGAGATCGTTATAAATTTCAGTTTCCAAGGACACTCTATCTTCAATCTGGAACTGATGCTGCGTGGGATATACCCGCAATTTTCGCTTATCGTCTTTTGCTGATAAAAACTGAATAATTTTCGTAAAAAGATCATCTACGGCTTCCTGTTTTTCGGTTAACCGATACTCCTCCAAACGCCATTCCCATAGCCCTTCTCCTAGTAATATTGCCCCGCGTTTAGCCCCCGTATTCAATACTAAGAGAGGTTTCGTGGTCTCGATGTTATTCTTTTTCTGATACAGTACGACTTCCGAATTGGCCAACGGCTTCACTTCCCCAAAAGGCACCGTCATAGGTGGGAGCCGACGCAGTAACTCCATCGTTTCAGGGTTCAGATTCAATCGGGTAAAATTGCGGTTGTAGAATCCGGTTACCTTATCCACCTGTCCCGGTTGCGACTGAATCTGAGCAATCTGCTGAGCATTATTTAAGGGCGTTGTACCCGTTTGACTGGCCACAATCCAGAAAGCTGGAACACCCGTATCCAGTAATCTTTTGATATACGGTCCAGCCGAATTAAAGGCATCCGGTTGCTGATGAAAGATTATTAAATCATATTTTTTGTCAGAAGGCTGAGCCGGAGAAATGGGGTTAACAATCTGAAAATCAAATTCAAAATTGTCATTTTTTTCAATAATACTACGAATGGCTTTAATGTCCGGGTGCGGAGCAGAAGCCACTACTAATATCTTTTGCCGACCATCAATGACTTCGATGTAAACATCTTTTCGGTTATTCCGAGTATTGAATTCACCAGGTAATGGCAGTACTTCAACCGTCAAATGCTGAATGCCTTTGGCCGAAGCCTGAGTTGTGAAATTAACCGTCGCTAAAGCATTTTCTTTATCAAAGCGAACGGTTTGCTGGCTTAAGGTTTGCCCGCCTTTCCGAAGGAGAACGGTCGCCGTTTTTCCGGCATACCCATCCGCTACTACATCGGCTTGTAACGGAAACTGATTTCCCAGATAAGCAATTTGATTAGCCGAAAGAGATTTCAGATTAACGTCGCGTTTTGGAGTCGTATCTCCTACCGCCAAGGCATGAATGGGAAAGGGGTAAGAATTGAAAGTCGGTGAAGCTCCGCGATTAATAATGCCGTCTGAAAGCAGCACTACGTCCGTCACGTTTCGGCCTTCGAGATTGGTTTTGACATGACTCAATAAGCCGGAAAGATCCGTCGATTTTTGGGTAAATTGCACAGAGTCCAACGTTGAAACAGGCGTTTCTCGTAGGGTTTGCAGGGCGACGGTATAACCCTTATCCTGTAAAGATTCACTCAGTTTTTTTAGTCCGGCCATCAGGTTTTCGCCCAGTTTTCCTACCGAAGCGGAATTATCCAGAGCCAAAACCACCGTTTTCTTTTCTATACTAACTTCCGTTTGCCTCAGTAATACATTGAGCAATAACAAACATAGCGTAGACACTACTACGAACCGAAGCCCGGCTAAAGCCAGATTAGCAGGTTTACTCCAGGAAGACTTGGGTTGATAAAGAAGAAAAGCGTAGAGTCCACCCACCAAAAGGCATAACGGAATCCACCACGGCGACGACTGAAAAACGAAGTTCAAATGGGTTAGCGTTTTGGGTTTGGGGTTTTGAGTTTCGAGTTTTGGGTTTTGAGTTATCAGTACAAGACGTGGTGGCAGCCTTTATCTACTTTTAACTAATAACCCAAAACTCAAAACCTATTAACTCCCAAACACATTTCCTAGGTCAATAAACCACCGTTTACGTGGATCGTTTGACCTGTAATATATTTTGACATATCAGAACCCAGGAATACGCAGGCGTCGGCCACTTCTTCAGGCTCGCCACCGCGTTTCATAGGGATGGAGTTCATCCATTCTTCTACGGCTTTCTCGTTTACTTCACCCGTCATTTCGGTAACGATGAAACCGGGAGCAATGGCATTGGAGCGAACGTTACGGCTCGCTAATTCCAGGGCAACTGATTTCGTAAAACCAATGATTCCCGCTTTAGAAGCCGCGTAGTTAGCCTGCCCTGCATTTCCACGAACGCCAACGATAGACGTCAGGTTGATGATTGAACCGCTCTTGGCTTTCATCATGGTGCGAGTAGCCGCTTTCGTCAGGTTAAATACGGACTTCAGGTTCACCCGGATTACTTCGTCCCAAGCCTCTTCCGTCATCCGCATCAACAGACCGTCTTTGGTAATACCAGCATTGTTAACCAGCACATCCAGCGTTCCGAAATCAGCCACAACCTGTGCAACGAGTTCTTCCGCTGCCTTGAAATCAGAAGCATCTGAACGGTATCCCTTGGCTTTAACGCCCAGAGCGGCCAATTCTGCTTCAAGAGCCTGACCTTTTTCTACACTCGACAAATAAGTAAAGGCTACGGAAGCACCTTCCTGAGCGAAGCGTGTGGCAATGGCCCGGCCAATTCCCCGGGAAGCTCCCGTAATCAGGGCAACTTTTCCTTCTAATAAAGGCATAACTAATAAAAGTGTTTGAAGTACAAGTAACAAAATTAACCGCACAAAATTAGAATTCAGTTTAGAGTTAGCAGTTTTCTGTTTTCTGTTTACGATTTACCCTTCGTCCCGAAAAGAAAATCCACCAGCAAAGGCGTAGATTTCTCACTTGATTATGGATGGTTTTTTATCTCTTATTTCATTAAAGCTCCCTGACGTGCAGGCCATACTATCCCTGGTACTCAAATGTCATTAATTAAAATTTCTGGATGACCCGGGGTTATTCATGTTTGATTCCCGTGGGGTTATTACTTACCTTTTCAAAACGCCATTACGGATTTCTCTTTCTCTGTTTTTATAACACCAACCCCGGCATTCTCCCCAGCTCGTCATCCATCCGCCATGGTTGGTGTATAGTGATTAGTGACGGATCGTTAGGGTCGGCCCAGTTATGATTCCATCACCCTGGTTGGTGAGGACACCAACCACTATGCTTTATATGGATGGCTGGTGAAGACACCAGCTAGGGTGGCAGAAATGTCCAGACTGGTTACCCCGGATTGTCATCCGGGGCTATGCATATTAAACCCCTCCGGGGTTAAAGTCTCCCTTTTCAAACCCCTTCCCTACCTTTACAGGTTTCCGCCCTGGTTGGTGTCCTCACCAACCACTATGCTTTTAGTAAGGGCTGGTGAAGACACCAGTCAGGGTGGCAGAAATGTCCAGACTGGTTACCCCGGATTATCATCCGGGGCTATTCAGGTTCAACCCCTCCGGGGTTATGGTTCCCTTTCCAAACGTCTTGCCTACCTTTACGGGTTTCTCTTTCCAACTGAAAACTGAAAACTGAAAACTGAAAACTGAAAACTGAAAACTGAAAACTGAAAACTGAAAACTGAAAACTCAAAACTCAAAACTCAAAACTCAAAACTCAAAACCGCAGCGGCGGCCGCTCAAAACCCCTTACCTTTGCTATTTCAAGTGAATACTATGAATTACTATGAATATTGGAGATCGAGTTCGGTTGGTGCATGGCCGCGAAGAAGGCATTATTACTAAATTCCTGGCGGGAGATTTGGTAGAAGTAGAAATTGAAGCCGGTTTCCGGATTCCCGTGCAAAAGCGGGAAGTATCGCTGATTTCACCAGAAGAGAAAAACCGGTTCCGGACCGTTCCTGCTCAAAATACGGATGCGATTAAGCCTCGTCATTCGGAAGTTGTCGCCAACAAAGGCTTATACCTGGCTTTTATTCCCGTAAATGACCGGGAAATGACGATGTATATCGTTAATAATACGGATTGGGACGTTCCTTTCTCAGTTATCAATGGTTCTGAACCTCATTTCAAAAGCCTGGGATCAGGCATTCTGAAAGCTCGCAGCAGCCAGAAAACGGGCGACTGGCAGGTAAAGGATTTTGAAAGCTGGGGCGTATTTACCGTTCAGGCTTTGTTCTCTCGCCTAGCCTTTATGCAGGTACGGCCGCCCTTGGAAAAGAAAATCCGTTTCCGGGCAGGGACTTTCTTTAAAACGAAGCAGCGGATTCCCGTGCTTGACCAGGTCGGACACTTATTTCAACTGGATGAAGAAAATATTCAGCCCGAAAAACTGAAAGAAAGTCTGACAGAGAAGAAAGTGGAAGAAGTAAAGCCGGTACTCGAAAAACCCGAAACTACGGTTGATCTGCACATTGAAAAGTTAACCCGTCATTTCCTGGCGATGGATAATGCCGAAATGCTGGAGCTTCAGATGAAAACGTTTAATACCGCCCTGGAAAACGCCGTTGCTCACGGTCTGGACGAAATCATTTTCATTCATGGCGTTGGTAACGGGACTCTTCGCACGGAGATTCACCGCAAACTAGGTCGTCACCCCCACGTAGCGTTTTTCTCTGATGCTCAGAAAGAGAAGTTTGGATATGGAGCTACCCGGGTGAAAATTAAATAGTTTACTGTTTTCAGTTTTCAATACAAGATAAAAGTAGGTTCGTTGTAGCTAATTCTTTCCTACGCTGTTCTGGATTTGCAATCCAGAACCAGTCTGTTACGGATCTGTGATCCGTACATGGGGATTATAAATCCGAAAGAGCGTGCAGCCACGACAACAGCGTTTTACACGCAATGCATCGCATCTTTACCCAACTGAAAACGGTAAACCGACAACTGAAAATTCAAAAATTTACTGCTGGTAAAATCTTTTAGGGAATAAATGTATTGATTCATTCGTACTCCTATCATATTCATTATTCCATCATTCCGAATTCCCTAAGTAATGCATCATTATCAGTGCCGTTTTCCTTTTTCCAGTGGTTTTTGGGCGGCAATTGGATTCCTTTTTTTGATTTCGCTCGGGGGCTGTCAACCGAAACGTTCGGTGTCCAGCAATCCGCCAGCCCCCAAGGAATCGTATCTCTACACGAAGAAACAAGTGGAAAGTCGTCGATACCTCTCAACTATTAATCTTCCCGTTGACATTTCATTACTGGAAGTAGAACGTCAGATTAATGCCAATTTAACAGATTTGATTTATGAAGACCTGAGTTACGAAGATCAGGATGATCTCATGGCCCGGGTCTGGAAACGAGGCCGTATCCTGGTTACACCCGGAGCCAGCGTCGCGAATGAAAGTTCTTTGAATCTGAAGGTTCCGCTAAAAATATGGATTAAAACCCGTTATAGCGTTTTGGGGTTATCTACCGAAAAAGAGCTCAATTTCGAGATCGACGTTCGTTTGTCGACGCGGTTTATGATTGCTCCCAACTGGGATGCTCATACGACCACCAAACTGGAGGGGTATGACTGGGTGACCAAGCCCGTTTTGAAACTCGGGCCCCTTTCCATTCCGGTCGCAGGATTGGTAGATAAGGCTCTGAATTCAAAAAAATCTTCGCTTGAGAAAGGTATTGATGATGCAGTTGCGAAGAATATTGAAGTAAAAAAATACGTCATTCAGGCCTGGAATGCGGCTTTACAACCCTACCAGGTATCCGAAAAATACAGAACCTGGTTAAAAATAACACCGGTTTCCATTCAGATGTCACCCCTGCGGACGGTGGGCAAGACGATTCAATCGACCATCGGTATTCAGACCTATACGGAGACCGCCTTTGGTGAAAAGCCTGTTATTCAGAACGTCACTCAGGTTCCAGATTTAAAATTGGCGACTCAGGCAACCGATGAGTTTAAAATTGGTTTAGTTAGTGAACTCTCCCACGCCGAGGCCGAACGAATGGTATCAGACACCGTCGTGGGACAGAAGTTTACGTATGGTAACTATTCCGTGGAAGTAACTTCCATTAAGCTTTATGGAGATGCCAATGCATTAGCCATTCGGGCTGGCTTGAAAGGAAGCATTGATGGATTTATCTATTTCAAGGGTATTCCTTATTATGATCCAGTAAGCAAATCGGTTACTTTGCGAGACATGGATTACGATCTGGAGACGCGTAGTTTCCTCTTTAAGACGGCGAACTGGTTATTGCAAAGTCGTTTGCGGAAAACGTTACAGTCAGCTTTAACTTTTCCCGTTGGCGAACCCATCGTAGAAGCTCAGAAGCAAATTCAGGCTTTATTAACGAAAAATCAGGTAGCCAAAGGAGTAACCCTAACGGGTAAAATTGAGTCCATTACCCCCGATCAGGTGTACCTGACTTCGGGATCGATATACGCCGTAGTGTTTGCAAAAGGAAAAGTCCAATTGCATGTCGACGGACTTTAGTTTAGTGATTAGTGGACTGTTTTCCGTGGTCATTTTCAGGTAACATCATACATTTTCACTCCTTTACTCTGTGGTTAATAGAACAGCGTACTACTGAAATTAACGGAAAACTGGAAATCGAAAACTGAAAACTAACCACTCACTGCTTACCTTTGTAGGCAGCAAGCCATCTTATCGCTTCCTTTTTAACCGAAGGAAGAGGAAAGTCCGGGCAGCGTAGAGCACCGTGCTACCTAACGGGTAGGCAGTTAACTGGCGACGGTTAACTGACAGCTAGTACCACAGAAAAGATACCGCTTTTCTTCGGAAGAGTAAGGGTGAAAAGGTAGGGTAAGAGCCTACCGCTCCTTTGGTGACAAAGGAGGCAGGGCAAACCTCACGGGCTGAAAGACCAAATAAACCAGTGGTACCCGCAAGGGTCGAAGGGCTGCTCGTCCGGTGCTGGTGGGTAGGTCGTTAGAGGCGTCGGGTGACTGGCGTCCTAGATAAATGATAAGACGTTTTTGTGTAACAGCAAAGATGACAGAACCCGGCTTATCGGCTTGTTTTTTTCTAGTAAAAAGAAGTGAGTTCAACCTGTTCAAAAGCTATTCATAGCTCCTGGTCAAGCATTCTCCTCAACCGGAATCGCTTTCTATTTAATGTGCACATGAAAAGAACCCTTCTGTCGATTACGCTTTTAAGTTTATTGGTGCGGCCCCTGATGGCTCAAACACCAGACAAAAAATACCAGACTCCTCAGACTCTGGAAGAGCAAAACCAGCAGAGAGTATTAGCTGAAGCTGAAAGTAAACGGCTGCATCGCTCCTATGAAGGTTTCAACAAAATGAATACCTGGTCGGTAAGCGTGCATGGCGGCATCAGCAAGTTTTACGGTGACTTACAAACGGGTAATTTCTTCGCTAAAGGTCCCGGAGAGAAAGTACCTTTCTTTGGGGGCGTTTCCGTCAATAAACAGCTTTCGCACATTTTCGGCGTATCCGCTGAATTTGGAATTGGACAGCTCAGTGGTAGTAAGGATCGTACCACTTATACCGATCACAATAGTGTTTCCCCCAGCATTTCTTACGTACCGAGTTATTTCAACTCTGATGTTATGCAGGGAGCCTTGACGGGAAGTGTGAACCTTAAATCGCTTCTTTTTGGTACGCGTAAACTTCGTCGGCTGAAATTCGACGTTTTTGCGGGTGTGGGTTTCCTCTATTATAACACTCGGGTCTATTCTATTTATGCCCAGTCGTTTGTTAACTCACTGGGTGAGAATATTACCTACGAACCCAATGATCAGATTCGGTTTTCTAACGGCCCTAACAGTTCAAAAACTGCCGGGGTCTGGGGTGGCTCAGGCTCTAAATATACCCGTGATCTGGTGATTCCTACGGGTGTTCACCTGGTGTATGAATGGTCCCCTAACCTGGATTTAGGTATTCGATACTCCTTCAACCATACATTCTCCGAAAAGCTGGATATGACTTTGGGTGGATATGATAACTCATCAGCCAGTCAGGTTTTCTCTTCGGTTAATAATACCTCTTTTCGTAAGGGAGAATCTGCCAACGATACGTACGGTACCCTGGGAATTGAGGTTACCTATAAATTTGGTCGGAAAGCGGGTCGGGTAAAATCAGATGGCACGTATGAAAAAGACAAAGTCTATCATTTACGCTGGACGGACCCTAAAGATCTCATTGAAGCACCTTATAACCCTACACTTGATACTGCTCTGGCTCGGGTAAAGGCCATTATGCCGGGCGAAGTGGATCCTCGCCTATACACTGATTCAGATGGCGATGGTGTGGCGGATTTATTTGATAAAGAACCAGACACGCCCGCCAATAGCATCGTTTCAGGCTCTGGTGTGGCCATGAATCTTCAGGAATTATTGCAACCTTTTGTCAATGCTAAGGTTCCAAAAGACGTTTGTACGCAGATTTTCGGTAACGTAGAATTCAAGACGGATCAATCGACGCTTTTACCCGAAGCCAAACGTCTGCTGAATGATGTTATTTCGTATTTGAATAACGCAACTGATTGCCGTATCGTGGTTGTTGGTCACACCGACCGCCGGGCTTCTGACGCCTACAACATGAAATTATCCCGTCGGCGGACGCAGGCTGTGAAAAAATATTTGACGAGTTATGGTTTGAAAGATCCCAGCCGGGTAACGGTCGAATGGTACGGCGAATTCCGCCCTGTAGCTCCGAACGATCGTCCGAACGCAGGTATGCAACGCAACCGCCGCGTAGAGCTGAGAATTTTACCGCTGAATAACTGGAAGAATTACCCAGGGAATTAGGTTAGTTTTCTGTTGACAGTTTTCAGTTTAGGGTTTTGGGTTGATTTGTTCAGCTCAAAACCCTTTCTCTTTTTAGGTACATTGTTGGGTTTGGAGTTTTTTGTTTAGCGTTTTGAGGCTTATTCAAAATCAAAAACTCTTGAACAAACCTCTGGTGTGAGATTCCCTTTCGTTCCTAACGGCAGGTTCCTACCTGCCATGATTTCTATTGAACTGTCATCCAAGCAAAGCGAAGGACCTCATTTTCCCCGGGTTACACCCGGGGCTATTCGTATTGAACCCCGCTGGGGTTATTGTTATCTTCTCAAGCAACTCTCCTGCCTTTATAGGTTTCCCATCCGCCCTGGTTGGTGTCCTCACCAACCGCTAGGCTTTTAGTAAGGGCTGGTGAAGACACCAGCCAGGGCGGGAGAATAAGAACCGTGAAATCAAACAGAAACCCCGGATTTTCATCCGGGGCTATCCATATTCAACCCCTTCAGGGTTATGATTCTCATTTCCAAACCTTTCTCCTACCTTTATCGGTTTTTCCTTTCCAAACTCCAAACAGAAAAACTCCAAACAGAAAAACTCCAAACAGAAAAACTCCAAACAGAAAAACTCCAAACAATAAACTGAAAACTGAAAACTAAGTCTTATCTTTGCGATCCGATTCGGAAACCGGGGGACGGGTTCCCCCACAAACCCAACTATAATGGTAAAAATTCGCTTAGCTCGTCGCGGTCGCAAAAAACATGCAATGTATGATGTCGTTGTTGCAGACGCTCGTGCACCCCGTGATGGTCGTTTCATCGAGAAATTAGGTACTTACGATCCTAACACTCAACCTGCAACTATTAACCTTAACGAAGCTAGTGCTGTTAAATGGTTATTAAACGGTGCTCAACCTACGGATACGGCTCGTGCCATTCTTTCGTATAAAGGTTTGATGCTGAAAAAACACCTTCAGGTTGGTGTAAACAAAGGAGCTATTTCTCAGGAACAGGCTGATGAAAAATTTGCTTCATGGAAGCAATCCAAAGATGCTCAAGTAGTTGCTGCTACAGAAGGTATCGCTGGTAAAAAAGCAGAAGACAAAAAATCTCGTCTGGAAGCTGAATCTAAAGTTAACGCTGCTCGTGCAGAAGCTTTAGCTAAGAAAAACGCTCCAGTAGTAGAAGAAGCTCCTGCTGAAGAGGAAGCGGCTACCGAAGAAGCTCCGGCAACTGAAGGTGAAGCTACTCCAGAAGCAGCTGAATAAGCTTCTTCCCTGGTAAACGATTTTGGCAAGTCTGGCGGGTTTCCCGGCGGACTTGCTTTATTTTTGAGCTATAGAAAATCGCTCACTGGTTATAGATCGCTTTAAAAGAGCATGACAAAAGAAGATTGTTACGAATTAGGACGGATCACCAAAGCCCACGGCCTGAAAGGCGAAGTGCAGATGCTTTTTGAGGTGGACGATCCATTTGAATATGAAGAACTGGACAGTGTGTTAGTCGAAGTGAAAGGGCAGTTAATTCCTTTTTTCATCGAAAACATCAACATCCAGCCCAACCGTATTATCACCAAGTTTGAGGACATCAATACCATCGAAAAGGCCATGCCTCTCGTAGGGGCCAAACTTTGGTTGACGCTCGATAATCTCCCCGATCTGGATGACGATCAGTTTTACTTTCATGAAGTAGTGGGTTATCAGGTTATTGACACCAACTTAGGGCCTCTGGGTAAGGTTCGTGAATTTGCGGCCCTCTCCCACCAGGATCTGATGGTGATGGATTACGAAGGGAAAGAAGTTCTGATCCCTGTTATTGATGAAATGATTGGTGGAGCCGATCATGAGGCTCAGACCTTAACCGTTACCCTTCCTGAAGGCCTGCTCGATATTTACATGAGCGAAGCGAAAGACTCGGAAGAACGGGATGACGACGAAGAGGAAGAAGACGTTTAATTTCGTTGTTAGTTCATTATTACTTGTTGTTAGGCTATGCTGATTGAGGATAGTTCCTTTTTCAGTTTCAATGATTATTACCATGCGTTTGGATATTATTAGTGCCGTTCCTGAATTGCTGGATAGCTTTTTTCAGAACTCGATTGTAAAACGGGCTCAGGAAAAAGGCCATGTCGAGGTTCATATTCATAATTTGCACGACTACGGCATTGGTAAATACAAGCAGATTGATGATTATCCCTTTGGCGGCGGTGCGGGTATGGTCTTGATGATCGATCCCATTGCTCAGCTGATCCGCAAACTACAATCTGAACGTACTTACGACGAGGTCATTTACACAGCCCCCGACGGAGAGCGTTTCAACCAGCGAACGGCGAATACGCTTTCCATGACCGAAAATCTGATCATTATCTGTGGTCATTACAAAGGCATTGACGAACGGCTGCGAGAGATTTTTGTAACCAAAGAGATCAGCATTGGGGATTACGTTTTATCGGGTGGTGAATTAGCAGCTTCGGTAATTTCAGATGCTATTATTCGTCTATTACCCGGCGTTTTAGGCGATGAAACCTCAGCCCTGACGGATTCTTTTCAGGATAACCTTCTTGCCCCTCCCGTCTATACGCGGCCCTCGGAATGGGAAGGGCATAAAGTCCCGGACGTATTACTATCTGGACACGATGCCAAAATTCAGGACTGGCGACATGAACAGGCCGTTGAACGAACCCAACAAAGAAGACCTGATTTGTTAGCATAAAAGAAAATCCTCGACCTAACTTTTAGGCGAGGATTTTTCTTTTTATATTATTTTAAGGTTTTCATCCTTTGCAAAAAATTGGTAACATTGACCTTAATAACCTACGAAAGTTAATCTACCATAATCGTCTTTAATCTTACACGCCATGAATCTTAAAGATCTTCTAACTATTGCTAAAAATGAACTTAATGGTTTGTCTACTCTCGCTAATCCAGATTTCAGATTAGAACAGGCAGAGTATAAAGAAGATGAATCTATCTGGGAAGTCGTTGTTTCTTATCTAGTTGAAAATACGAATAAGCGTGTAGCTGCCACACCTCTTGCTCAACTAGCGTCTGATTTTCAGTACCATAGAATTTATAAAAAATTAAAAATCAATGCAAATAAGGAAGTGGTAGGTCTGTATATATACAATAATTGAAATGATTTTAATTGATACCAATGCTTTGGTTCTGTTGATAGTTGGGTTAATCGATAATAATCTAATTGGAAAACATAAACGAACTTCTATATACGACGAAGAAGATTTTCAATTACTGCTACAGGTAATTGGTGATCTCAATCAGTTAGTTGTTTTACCCAATATATGGACAGAAGTCGATAACCTTTTGAATAATTTCGGTGGAACCTATAAGTACCCTTACCTAGAAAGAATTACAGAAATCATAAGCGTTACTTCAGAAAAGTATCTTGATTCTGTAAGTGGCACAAAAACTCATTCATTTTATGAGCTGGGGTTAACCGATTCTTTGATTTTAGAATATGCAAAAGAATGTAAATTTCTAATAACCTCTGACTCTAAATTGTCTGACTACGCTACAGCCAGTGGTATAAAAGTATATGATATGGTAAAGCAGAAAAACACACGAATAGAAAATTATTAGTAATGTATCGAAACGGATTGTGGCTAGGTAGAGATGCTAACCACAATCTATTTATCAATAACGAACACCTATTTCATCTTATACACTTCGCTTCCCGCCAGTAAAAAACAGCCTAAGCCATAATCTTCAAAATCAGGCTTACTGCTTACCGTTACGGGTTGACCGTCTTTGGGTTCTTTGCCCGTACCCTGGACGTACCCTAAAAATCCGTTAGGCTGAACGGATTCTTTTACCAGAGCATTCCAGGCTTTCAAAACAACGGGCCGATAGGTTTTTGCTGGAATAATCCCCTGATTAATGCCCCAGGCCATGCCATATACAAAGAGAGCAGTTCCGGTTGCTTCTTTTCCACCGTAATTAGTAGGGTCATGAAGGCTGGCATTCCAGAAACCGTCCGTCCGCTGAATTTTTGGTAAGACACTTAACATATCTACCAGCATTTTCTGGTAGTCTTCGCGGTGGGGAGCATTTTTAGGAATGATTTGTAATACCCGAACCATTGCGGCAACAACCCAGCCATTGCCACGTGACCAGTAACAATCTTCGCCGTTGGGTTCTTTGTAGGGAGGCACAAAGTCCTTATCCCGCCACCAAAGTTTATCCTGTGGATTATACAGTCCCTTCCCTCCTTCTACGTCTTTAGAATGTTTGTACATTTCATACATGCGTTCGTAATACGCTGGGTTATTGGTCAGTTGCCCCAGTTTGGCAAACACAGGCATCGCCATTTGGATGGCATCAATCCAGGTCCAGTCGTTTACTTTGGATGTAGCCATCATGCTGTCGATACTAGCCTTGATGTCATGCATACATTCCTTTTTCGAAGGATTCATTTCATACAAAGCCAAGTACGTCTGACCGCAGCACTGGTTATCGGCATTACGGGTTTTGATCCCGCCACGCAGGCCCCATTTGTGGGATTCTCCCCAGGCATAAGCATAATCCAGATACTCTTTTTTCTTATCGATTTCGTGTAAGGCTAATAACCCTTCGTAGTACACCGCCCGAGTCCAGATGTTACTGGGGCGAGCTATATTCGTTACTATTTCTTTACCCGTATCCGGCCATTTTTGCATAAAATAGGCATTCGCCCGCTGCATGGGCTCCAGAATATCTTTAGTCTTCGAAAGCTTCTGTGCCTGCACACTGATGCTTAAGGCAAACAAGCCAATCGTGGCTAGGAATCTTTTCTTCATCATCTAATAGGTTTAGAATAAGACAGTAATCGCACTAGGTTAACCCGTAGGAATCGTTATTTTTTACTTAAGAATTGATCCAGTTTTAATCCTTTTGCAGCTTTTATTCCTTCCACTAACGAAGTTGCGTTAAGTCTCGCTCCTTCCAGTGACGTATGCGTGTGATCGATTTCCGTAAAGTGTTGCTTACTTACTTTCTCCTGCCCCGTTTCTTCGTAATGCTTTGCCACTATTTCATTCAGGTCAATGAACGTAGCTCCAGTTTGTTCGGCCACTTGTTTCGCCCAAAGACCATAATCTGAAGAAGCCCGAGTTACTTTCCCATCTTTCCAGTTATTACGAGGCACCAGCGATAAAACCACCGGAATGACCCCTTTGGCCTGAGCTTCGGTAATGTACTTCTTCATGTACCACCCATAGGTATGCACAGTCTCAGGTCGTTTCTGAATAGGGTTATAAATGTCTTGGGTCTCCTCTCCGATACCCCGAATACTGCCACGAGAACGAGCAGTATCGTCCAGAGCTCCGGCATCGTTATGACCGAATTGCATCAGTACATAATCACCGGGTTGCAAGCGAGCGACGATCTTTTCCCAACGGCCTTCGGTCTGAAATGTTCGGCTGGAACGGCCACCAATGGCGTGATTTTCGATATGAAGACGAGTAGTATCAAAAAATTCCGGCAAAAAATGACCCCAGCCCCAGAGGCCTTTGTCTCCATTATCCGAACCATTTTTTACGGTAGAATCTCCAATCAAATACAGGGTGGGTTTTACTTTGTAACGGGCCGCCAGAGCAACCGTTAACACCAGAGCAAAAAGAAAAAGTCGTTTGAGTGTATGCATAGTATCAGGTAGATATCGAACCCTCGTCCAGCCATTAGAAGATGTTTAATAAATGGATTACAGATTAATTGCCGTCAGGTTGGATCGTCTCCACCAATGGACTGGCCGGGAATTTCCATTGCTCAACCAGCGGCGGATGAGCTGGATCAAACCCGGGCAACTCTGCTACCAATTCTTTCGCCAGATCCAATTGAGCTGATTTTATTCCGTTCACCACACACTGAGCAAGTAGATAAGCTCCGTAGTTACTAAAATGAGTATTATCATGAATGTCCTTCGTTACCCCCGGTAAGCTACCTGCCGCAATGTGGACAAACGCCTTTTCGGATTCCCGAGGTCCGAGAGCTTCCCATAGTGTTTTACTCATGGCGTTCAGATCAATCAGAGGAACGTTTTCCTCCTTCGCTGTCTGTCGCATGGCTTCGGGAAACTCCCCCAACGTATTAACAATCTGACCTTTCGCATCAAAATTTCTCCGATGCATGGAAGTAATCAGGACAGGCTTCGCTCCTTTGTCACGGGCGGCAGCGATGTACTTTTTCAGCAATTCTTTATACCCCACAAAAGGCAATAAGTCTTTCTGTTTCTGATCGTTATGAGCAAATTCAATAAAGAGGTAGTCATTTGGTTTGATTACACTCAATATCTTTTCCAGTCTTTTTTCTGCCAGAAAACTCCATAACGATTCGCCCGACTCTGCGTAATTGGCAATCGCAACTCTGGCTGGCTTGAAAAACGGGGAATCATCTGTCCCCAGGCCGCATAAGGTTCCTGAGGCTGATCGACTACGGTAGAGTTACCTGCCAGAAAAATCGTTTGGGCCTTTGTGTTCCGGCGGATTTCCAGAGCGGCCACTTTGGGTAAGGCATCCGTAAATTCGAAGGTTAACTGATTATCCCAGTGCCTATAGTCCTTTTCGCGAGGCTTCAAACGAACCGAATCCTGATCCGAAATTCGGGCAGATTTAAGGTTAACTGTGAATTCTTTCCAGACGAGTTTGCGAGGTTTTGTTTCCACTTTTTCCAGCATCAATCGACGATTTTCGACTTTAATGGTTGTATAGGAAGCATCTTTTTCATCGCCCAGTAAAACCTTCACATCGTAGTTACCTTCCGGCAGATTCACCGAAAAAAAGAAAGGCTGAGAGCTGGTAATGTAATCCCGGAGGTAACGAACTGCGTAAAAACCCTGCACGGACGAGCCGGGCAGAAATCCATACCCTCGTTCAGAGGTATACTTCATATCCGCTGTTACTTTGGTATAGCCACGAGCTGCCGGACCCGCCCCAAAATCAAAGCGATACGACTGGGCAGAGGTCGTTCCTAGCCCAAGAAAAAGAATTCCGGCAAGTACGGAACGTAACATAGGTTTTTCAGTAAAAGACACAATGGTAGAAAAAATAAGGGGTTACTAGCAACCCGTACTATCAGGGCTTCGGTTTTTAACTAAAAGAGTATGCTCCATTAGATTATACCTAAGAAAAAAGCCTTAATCTTTCGATCAAGGCTTTTAATTATAAATCAAAATGACAGTTAATCCATTCACCATCCAGCTTGGCTCCGAACTTTTTATAGAATTCAATGGAAGGTTCGTTCCAGTCAAGCACCTGCCACATGAGGCCGGAACATTCGGTTTGTCTGGCTTCTTCTACCGTGGCTTCCAGCAGACGTTTTCCTAAACCATACCCTCGGAAGGCTTCTTTGATGATTAGGTCTTCCAGATATAATCGCTTGCCTTTCCAGGTAGAATACCGATAATAATACAAGGACATTCCCACTACTTCTCCTTTAACTTCGGCTATGATTGTTCCGAATAAGGGATTTTCGCCAAATCCGTCTTTCAATAATTGCTCCGGTGTGTTAATGACTTCATGTAAGGCTTTCTCGTATTCCGCTAGTTCTACAATTAACTGGTAAATGGATGGAACATCTTCGGGCGTCGCCTTTCTAATGATGGTACTCATGGGAAAACGTTTGAGTTTAGGGTTTTATGTGTTTTGAGTTATTACAGACATCCGGTCTATCCAGACCGGGTCCATCCAGTAGGTAACCCCGATGCAACCCCGGGTTTTACCCGGGGCTATTCAGGTTTAACCCCTCCGGGGTTACATCTTCCATTTCGAAACGTCTTGCCTAACTTTACGGGTTTATACTTTACAACCAACAACCAACAACCAACAACCAACAACCAACAACCAACAACCAACAACCAACAACCAACAACCAACAACCAACAACGTTAAACTTGGCTATACGCTTCCCACTTGTCCATAACGGCCTTAATATCCGGGGCTAACTCGGAATCAAACTGAAGCCATTGTTTCGTTTTAGGATGCTCGAAGCCGATGGACTTGGCGTGTAGAGCCTGTCTGGGACATAGGGCAAAACAATTTTCAACAAACTGACGATACCGGGTAAAGACCGTTCCTTTGACAATTCGATCGCCGCCATACATGGTGTCATTAAACAAGGGATGCCCCAGGTATCGCATATGAGCCCGAATCTGGTGCGTGCGTCCGGTTTCCAGGTTACATTGAACCAGACTGACGTATTTCAAATTTTTCAGTACTTTATAGTGGGTAACGGCATGTTTACCGTATTCTCCATCGGGAAACACATCCATTACTTTCCGATCGCGGGAGCTTCGACCAATATGTCCTTGAATGGTTCCGCTTTCTTCTTTAGGTTCGCCCCAAACCAATGCATAGTAGGTACGTTCGATGCTGTGTTCGAAAAACTGACGAGCCAGGTGACTCATCGCATAATCGTTTTTTGCCACAACCATTAATCCCGACGTATCCTTATCAATACGGTGCACCAGACCGGGCCGGATGTCACCATTTCTGCCCGTCGGTAAATTCTGAAAGTGATAAATTAAAGCATTCACCAATGTGCCGTCCCAGTTTCCGTAAGCCGGATGAACCACCATGCCGGCAGGTTTATACAACACCAGTAAATCGTCGTCTTCATAACGAATATCCAACGGGATATTCTGAGGGATTAACTCCGTTTCGGCTCTCGGGGGTTGAGGTAAGGAAATAACGATTTCATCCAGCGGTTTTACCTTATAACTCGCTTTGATTGCTTTCCCATTGACCTTTACCCCTTCCGTTTCAATACCCGCCTGAATTTTGGATCGGGTAGCATTCGGAATTTTTTCTGTTAAAAACTGGTCAATCCGGGCTAGTTTCTGACCCGCATCCACCAGAATTCGGTGATGTTCAAATAACTCGTCTTCTAACTCTTCTGCTTCTGTATTCATACGTTACAGGTATTGTTAAAACAAAACCCCACCTTCTGAAAAGGTGGGGATGTTTACTGATATCAGGAAAGAGCATCAACTAATGCCCATTACGTGACTGTAAAAGATCAATAACCATGTCCATTTTACCGGATAGACCATCAAATTTACCAGACAGATTATCTACGCGGTCGGTTAATGTATCCATCCGATCCGATAGGGTGTCCATTCGATTTGATATGGAATCCACCCGGTTAGATAACGTACCCATCCGAACAGACATCGAATCTACGCGATCCGATAAAGTGTCCATTCGGTCAGATATGGAATCCACCCGGTTAGATAACGTACCCATCCGAATGGACATCGAATCTACACGATCTGATAACGTAGCTACTTGATCTGACACAGCATCCACACGACCAGATAATGTATCTACTTTGACTCCAATAGAATCTACCCTGCCAGATAACGTATCTACTTGATCCGTTAAAAAACCAAGCTTTACGTTAAATTCAGCCTGAGCAATGACCAGTTGATATTGACCCGCTTCCAGGCGATCCAATCGGTTTTCTACCCGATCAAATCGTCGGCCCATGTCAGTAGTCAACTGACCTAAGCCATGAGCGATGGTGTCTATCTGTTTAACGTGGTCCACAGTTAAATTTTCTAGTTGTTCTACTCTTTGTTCCAAATACATTGAAGGTCCGATTGATTGCATTACACGTTCATGAACTGGCGGTATAATCTATAAATCGGGCGGTACAACTAACTAGTAATCCAATTAACCTACACTTCCTTCCAGGCTGATTTCAAGCAGTTTTTGTGCCTCAACAGCAAACTCCATCGGAAGCTGGTTCAATACTTCTTTCGCATAACCGTTTACAATCAGAGCAACGGCTGCTTCGGAAGGAATACCCCGCTGGTTACAGTAGAATAACTGGTCTTCGCCAATCTTCGAAGTCGTTGCCTCGTGCTCTACGGTTGCGGTATTATTTTTAACTTCAATATAAGGGAACGTATGTGCTCCACATTTATCACCTAATAACAGGGAATCACATTGGGAGAAGTTACGAGCATTTTCGGCTCTCTTCATTACCTCCACTAATCCCCGGTACGAGTTTTGCGAACGTCCCGCTGAGATACCTTTCGATACAATACGGGATTTAGTATTCTTCCCAATGTGAATCATTTTGGTTCCGGTATCTGCCTGCTGGAAGTTATTCGTAACTGCAACTGAATAAAACTCACCAATGGAATTATCGCCTTTCAGGATGACCGAAGGGTATTTCCAGGTAACAGCCGATCCCGTTTCTACCTGAGTCCAGGAAATTTTAGAATTCGCTCCATCGCAGATTCCGCGTTTGGTTACGAAGTTATAAATACCCCCTTTTCCTTCTTTGTCTCCGGGATACCAGTTTTGTACGGTTGAGTATTTAATTTCAGCATTTTCAGCTGCGATCAATTCTACTACCGCCGCGTGAAGCTGATTTTCATCCCGCATGGGAGCTGTACAACCTTCGAGGTAACTTACGTAACTTCCTTCGTCCGCCACAATCAGCGTACGCTCAAACTGACCCGTTCCAGCCGCATTGATACGGAAGTACGTAGACAGTTCCATCGGGCAACGAACGCCTTTGGGAATATAACAGAACGAACCATCCGAGAAAACAGCCGCATTCAACGCTGCAAAGAAGTTATCTTTAGGAGGAACTACCGATCCCAGGTACTTTTTAATCAACTCAGGATGTTCCTGAATCGCTTCCGTCATCGAACAGAAGATAATACCTCGTTCGGCCAGGTCTTTCTTGAAAGTAGTAGCAATTGAAACCGAGTCAATCACTGCATCCACCGCTACGCCTGACAGACGCTCTACGCCCGCGATACGTTCCTGCTCTTTCAGGGAAATACCCAGACGCTCGAACGTACGACGTAATTCTGGATCAATATCATCCAGAGATTCAACCGTTTTTTTCTGTTTCGGAGCCGAGTAATATTTTACCGACTGGTAATCTACTTTTTCGTAATGCACGTTCGCCCACGCGGGTTCTGTCATTTCCAGCCACATGCGGTAGGCTTTCAATCGCCACTCCAGCATCCACTCGGGTTCATTCTTTTTTGCGGAAATAAAACGCACTATATCTTCACTAAGCCCCGCCGGAGCTTCGTCAGCTTCGATCAGGGTCTCAAACCCATATTTGTATTCGGAACTGGTGATTTCGTCTAGGATATCTGCTTCCTTCGCCATGTTTGCTTGTCAGAGATTTATGCAAAAATATAACAAAACCTGCGGTGGAACGTTCAATGCAATGGATAAATTTACCCATTTGTTAATTCTGCAAAGGGAACGGGTCTGGAAACACTCTCTTCCAGAGATATAAAGGTCTCGGTTCGCTGAATACCGCCTACTTTCTGAATTTTATCGTGTAACACTTCCCGCAGGTGTGTCGTATCCCGGCAAACGATTTTCGCGAAATAGAATAGATGCCTGTGGTATAATGAATATTCACGACTTCAGGAATAGCTGCCAGTTTTTCGGCTACCTCAGCGTATAAAGAACTTTTATCCAGATAAATCCCTAGAAAAGCGGCAATGTCCCACCCTAGTTTGGTGTGATCAATCATCAACGTAGAACCCCTCACAATACCCATTTGCTCCATTTTACGCATCCGAACGTGTACAGTACCCCCGGAAACGAAGATTCTCTTACCAATTTCGGTATAGGGCATGGTGGCATCCTGCATCAGCAGACCCAATATCTTCAGGTCTACGTTATCAATCTCATAATTTTTATCCATTGCTTTGGCGTTTCTATTTAAAACTAAGCAATAATACAGACCAATTATTAATAATATCGTAAATTTTTTAATTTTTTTATACAACTCTTGCAAAACGGCACTTCTGTACATTACCTTTGTAACATCAAACGCGATAACGCTGTTCCACACTGTAGGGTGATGAAATTGGCAGCCATGCCCTCCTGTCTCGGGGGTGAAGAGTCCAGGAAAAAATCAGTATAAAGCCGGGCAAGTCCGACTGGGGTTGACCACCAAATTTTGTGCTGTATCTAACTGCTTCGTGGAGGTTCGAATCCTTCTCCTACAGCTCTAAGTACCATTTATTCCCATTCTTTCAAGGCTAGGCTTCTACGGATCATTGATCCGCCTAGTGTTTTTTTATCCGGTGAAAGCGGGATTTCGAAGAAATGGCAGTATTTTTATTTGGTTTTTAGTTTGTTGATGAAGTGTAATTCTGACACGCAACCTTTCTGAGGATTGCGTGTTTTTTTTGGAATGATTTCTTATCTTTTCCTGGTTTCGCCAAACATTTACCAATCCTTTCCCGTTATTTCGCGTTTTTTATTTCCCCATTGACGTCTTCATCAAATGGTATCAAACTACGCGGTTGTTTTAGGCATTTTATGTTCGGTTCTAGGATTGATCTTCTATACCTCTACTTTTCCTTCCCTCAAAAAATTTTACGATATCATCCCCCCAGTTCTTCTGAGCTATTTCATACCCGGTTTATTAACTACTGCAGGGGTCTTTGCACCCGAAGTGGTCGGTGATGATTCTGCGATTTATAAAGTCGTTTCGCAATACCTGCTTCCCGCCACGCTGGTATTATTTACCCTGTCAATGGACCTGAAGACCTTAAAACGACTCGGCTTTAAAACGGTAATGGTTTTCCTGGCGGGTATCATCGGCGTCGTAACTGGGGGGCCCATTGCCGTCTGGATTGTCAAGCAATTTTCGCCCGCAACGGTGGGCGGCGAAGGAGCTGATGCCGTCTGGAAAGGCCTAGCCACCATTGCCGGAAGCTGGACCGGCGGCGGAGCCAATCAGGTGGCATTAAAGGAAATTTTCAAACCGTCCGAAAAACTCTTTTCCCAAAGCGTTTCAGTAGACATTATCGTTGGTGAACTCTGGATGGCCCTCATGATTTATGGAGCGGGAAAATCCCTTGCCATCGATCGATTCTTTAAAGCCGATGCCTCAGCCATTACCGAAGTGCAGGTAAAACTGGAAGCGTACCAGGCCCAGAATCAGCGAACTCCGCAGCTTCGCGATTTACTGATGATCATTGCCATTGGTTTAGGGGTTACGGGCTTTGCCCATGCCATTGCGGATACTATTGTGCCCATTTTAAAAGAATACCCCGGCCTCGAACGCTTTAGCTTAACTTCTAAAGTTTTCTGGATTATTTCCATGGCAACGATCGTGGGGATTACTCTTTCCTTCACCCCAGTTCGTCAGCTCGAACACGTAGGATCCTCCAAAATTGGCAGTGTTTTTCTGTATTTGTTAATTGCCACCATCGGACTAAAAATGGACTTATGGGCCATCGCCGATAACCCCGGGCTTTTCGCTGTTGGCGTGATCTGGATTCTGATTCACGGCGTTTTTATTGTCCTGGCAGGCCGACTTTTCAAAGCACCATTTTTCTTTATGGCCGTCGGATCGCAGGCGGCCATCGGTGGCCCGGCTTCGGCTCCCGTCGTAGCCGCTGCCTTTCATCCTTCGCTGGCCCCCGTTGGAGTTTTATTAGCCATTCTAGGTTATGCCATTGGTACGTACGCAGGCTATATTACCGGGTTACTTATGCAATGGGCCGCCTATTAAGCTCAGATTACAGAATAAGGGAAAGGCTCGTCAATAAGCTTCTTTATTAGAAAAGCGATCGTTACCTGTTAACTAGAATATGCAATCCTCTAGACTTTTACTTAGCCTTCTGGGAATTCTGCTGGCGGCAACCACCTGGGCTCAACCACTTCCCTGGTCTGAACGCATGGCTAATTCCATCATGACTACCCGCCTGGATTCTGCTGAAATCAAAGCAGGTAAGCTTACGCAATGGGGTTACGAAGAGGGGGTTATTCTGTATGCCCTAAGCCGGATGGCCGAGCGTTCTGGGGATGGAAAATACTTCCATTACATGCAGCGGAATATTGATTCTTACCTCAATGACCAGGGAGAAATTCGAGGCTATCGTTTCGAGGATTATAACCTGGATAACATCCCTTCCGGGCGTTTACTGCTGAAATTGTACCTGGACACGGGTAAAGAGAAATACTGGAAAGCTGCTCAGTACGTGCATAGTCAGTTGGAATCTCAGCCTCGCACGAAAGAAGGCGGTTACTGGCACAAAAAGCGGTACCCCAATCAGATGTGGCTCGACGGCCTTTACATGGCAGAGCCTTTCTCCGCCGAATACGCCCTGATTGCCAAAGAACCTAAGTATCTCGATGAAGTTGCCAATCAGTTCATCTGGATGGAGAAAAACGCCCGCGACGCTAAAACGGGCTTGTTATACCACGCCTACGACGAAAGTCGCGAACAGAAATGGGCCCATCCACAAACCGGCGTTTCGCCGCATTTCTGGGGTCGTGCCGTAGCTGGTACGTCATGGCTCTAGTCGATGTGCTGGATTATTTCCCGAAAGATCACCCCAAACGCGGTCAACTAGAGGAAATTTTCCAGCGATTAATGCCCGCCGTTGTCAAGGTTCAGGATCCTAAAAGTGGTTGCTGGTGGCAAATCCTGGATAAAGGCACCGAAAAAGGGAACTACCTTGAAGCTTCGGCTTCCAACATGTTTGTGTATGGACTAGCCAAAGGCGTTCGCAAAGGTTTACTGGATGCCTCTTTCCTGAAAGTGGCACAAAAAGGGTATCAGGGTATCCTGAAAGAATTCATTACTACGGATGAAAAAGGATTAGTTCATCTCGACAAAACGGTAAGCGTAGGTGGATTAGGTGGGGATCCCTACCGCGACGGCAGTTATGCCTATTACATGAGTGAGAAAATCCGTCTGGATGATCTCAAGGGCGTAGGGCCGTTCATTCTGGCGAGTATTGAGATGGAAACCCTTCCTGAATTGTCCTATGCGAAAGGCAAAACGGTAGGCTTGGATTATTTTTTCAACAACGAATACACCAGTAAAGGCGAGCGGTACCATTATACCTGGGACGATTACCGTGATTCAGGTTATTCGTTATGGGGTAGCATTTTCCGCGATTATGGAGCCAAAACGGTATCCGTTCCTGAGGCTCCTACGGCGGCATCGCTGAAAAAACTGGATGTGTACATCATCGTCGATCCTGATACCAAAAAAGAAACGGCGAAGCCTAACTACATGACGGAAGCTTACGCCAAAGTCATTGCCGACTGGGTGAAAGCGGGTGGAACGCTGGTATTGTTAGCTAACGATACCTCTAATGCAGAGATTAAAAACTTCAATATTCTGGCAGGGAAGTTTGGTATTCAGTTCACAGGCCAAAACGTGAACATGGTCAAAAACAACATATACGACCAGGGGAAGCTTCTTTTTGATGGTAACCACCCGATTTTCGGCGATGTAAAAAAGGTGTTCATCAAAGAATTAGTTACCTTAAAAACCAAAGCTCCTGCCAAATCGGTATTAACGGCCAACGGCGATGAAATTATGGCCGTAGCTCAGCTTGGCAAAGGTCGTGTTTTTGTCCTTGGCGATCCCTGGATTTACAACGAATACCTGAACGGTAAACGATTACCAATGGAATACGAAAACTTCAAAGCCGCAAAGAATCTGAGTAAGTGGCTTTTGAAGAAATAAGCATCCACACTAACAGAAGCTTTTCCGACGTGCAAGTCCGATGCCAGCAAAACTATCTGGGCCATACTGACTGCGGTTACTCCATTCCGCAACTTATGCGAGATTACTGTCTCGTACTTACCTCATACTTACTTTTTGTATGTTGTTGTAGAAATGCGATCAATCGCGGCTCTATACCGTGGCTGGTGTCCTCACCAGCCACAGGGGTAGCTTTTCTTCGTTCTGGCTATCCCTCACGCTGATCACAATTGTTTTCGTTACCTCTAAATTAATTCCATTCCTAAGCCAGACGCGATCAATCGCGGCTCTACGTTCTTATCCTTTTAAAAATAATCTGCCGTGGCTGGTGACGACACCGTCCACGGGGTAACTCCCTTACTGATGTCCTCACCAACTACTAAATCCATCAGTTATTTTTTCAAATGACATAAATCACAGCTAAACTCAAAAGGCTTTGGTATTTTTGTAGGAAATGACTTTCCCCGGTTAGACCGGCTCTATTTTCTGCGTATGACACTGCCTCTTGATTCTATTCTTACGCTACGACTCGTGTTGGGTGAGATTTTAGCTGAACAATTACCCCAAGCCGGTCGCCAATGGCTGGATACGAAAGTAAATCTCACGAACCCCGTCAGCATTCAAACGGCTTTTGTAGCGGCTCCGCGTTTTACGGGGAAACAGCCGGTCTCCTTAAGCCCCGAACGTCGCCAGCAAATCGCTGAGCTGCGTTCCCATTTCAGTATACTGGCCTGGCCTCTGGATCGGGTTACTCGCTTATACCTGCTTTTGCACCTTCCTCTGGAGCAAAAAGAGTTATTCATTCAATCCATCGAAACCCTGTTTGAAACGGCGGAGATGAATGAACTCGTTGCCCTATACGCTTCACTTCCCGTATTACCTTACCCCGAAGCCTGGGTTTTTAGAGCCACAGAGGCCGTTCGTTCCAACATGGGGTTGTTTTCGATTCACTGGCCCTGGGGAATTCCTACCCTTCCGAGCAGTTTTCCGAACTGGCCTGGAACCAGCTAGTCATGAAAACCATTTTTAATGATAAATCAGTAGGTGGTATTTTAGGGCTGGAAAAACGTAGTAACCCTGCGTTAGCACGCATTCTAGTGGATTTTGCCCATGAACGCTGGGCCGCTGGTCGTTACGTACCCGCCAGAGCCTGGCAGGTGGTGGTTCCTTTTGTCAATGAATCTATGTTAGCTGACATTCGGCATTTGTTCCACTCCAATCGAGCCATTGACCGCGAGGCGGCTTACCTTATTTGTACGGAAACGAATTTTGCCCCGGCCCGCCTGTTACTACAGGAATATACCAGTGACGTTCCTGAACATCTTACCTGGCATCAGCTCGATACGCAGGTTGCTTAATTCATATTTTATCAGGTTTTCAAAGCCGCTATTTCTATGTGCCAGCACGAATTAAATCCTTCTCATTTCGAAGAAAATAAAGAAGAAGTTACGCATAGTAACCTGGAATTCACGCAGTACCGGGATCTGATCAAGGGCATGAAGTTCTTTGATCCCCACGTACACATGACTTCCCGCACGACCGACGATTATCAGGCCATGGCCGATGCCGGAGTAGTAGCCTTGATTGAACCCGCCTTCTGGCTTGGGCAACCCCGTACGGGCGTGGCTTCGTTTAAAGATTATTTCAGCAGTCTGGTGGGTTGGGAACGTTTTCGTTCGTCACAGTTTGGGATTAAGCACTACTGTACCATCGGCCTCAATTCCCGCGAGGCTAATAACGAAGCTCTGGCGGAACAGGTAATGGAAGTATTACCCTTGTTTGTGTACAAAGAGGGCGTGGTAGGCATCGGCGAAATTGGTTTTGACGACCAGACCGCTGCCGAAGAACGCTTTTATCGCCTGCAACTGGAACTGGCCAAAGAAGCCAATCTTCCCGTTCAGATTCACACGCCTCACCGCGACAAAAAACAGGGTACCGAACGCAGTATGGCTATCGCTCTGGAACACGGTCTGGACCCTGGTATGGTCATTGTTGATCACAACAATGAAGAAACCGTAAAAAGTGTGCTGGATCAGGGCTTTTGGGCAGCTTTCACCATCTACCCTTTCACTAAAATGGGAAATGAACGTATGGTGGAAGTCGTAAGACAATACGGCCCTGAGCGGATTATGGTGAATTCGGCGGCAGATTGGGGCATCTCCGATCCGCTGGCGGTTCCCAAAACGGCGGCTCTGATGAAAATGAAAGGCATTTCTGACGAAGCGGTTCGACTGGTTACCTATCAGAATGCCCTCGATGCCTTCGCCCAAAGCGGACAAATTGATGAAGCTGATTTCGGACAGGAAATTGACCAAAGTCAGAAATTCAATGGCAATACCATTCTTCGCGGTGGTCAGCAGCCCCGCATTGACAAAGATTCAATTTTTATTAAGTAATACCTATTGCATTACGTTCTTCTAATTATTCAATACTATATGGTTCGGTTATAAAATACTGACTATCAATTGGTCCACTGACAACCAAAAACGGTCAACTATTTACCTTTGCTACCGTGGTCTGTAACACGTAAGAATGCGTCCTATCATTCTGCGTGCTACGGACCACGTTCGTGTTCAGAAAAACAAACTTATTTTTATGGACCTTTAGGAAACTATTAAGTCTTATTGAAATCTTAATTTTGTCGATAGAGATGAATTCCGGTACTGCTTTTGTTAACCATGTTGACTAAATTGCCTGTCTGTTTCTGAAAAGGATTTTTCGAAACCTGCTTTATCACTGCTTTTCTAAGCTCTAGAAGAATACTATTTTGAACATCAAGGCATTTATTCAGTTAATGCGACCGGCGAACCTCGTCACGGCAGTCGCTGATGTCTGGGCCGGAGCAGCCATCGCCGGAGCTATTCCTCCCGCGTTTGACTGGCGTTCTTTTCTCACCCTCAGTGCCGCCACGGTTGGTTTATACGGAGGCGGTGTGGTTTTTAATGACGTTTTCGATGCTCAGCTCGACGCTGTAGAACGTCCCGAACGTCCCATCCCTAGCGGACAGATTTCCATCGAAGCTGCCATTTTTCAGGGAACCGTTCTGCATTTATTAGGCATCGGAGCCGCCAGCTTATGTAGCCTTGAAAGTGGTATTATTGCCGCCGCCATCGCTATCCTTACCCTAAGCTATGATCGTTTTGCCAAGCATGACGCTATCCTTGGGCCTTTAAATATGGGCCTTTGCCGCGGACTAAACTTATTATTAGGCGTAAGCTTAATTCCTGAGTTACTCAGCGATTATTACGCCGTCGGTTTTCTACCCATTATTTTCATTGCAGCCATTACCATGATTAGCCGGGGTGAAGTGCACGGCGGCCACTCCCGCACCATGCTTTTTGCCGGGGTGTTATATGCCGTGGTAGAAATAGCTCAGTTGGCTTTTGGCTACATGCAGGGACATTTACTGGAAGCTCTGCCTCTGGTTCTGATTCATGCCTTTATGGTTTTCAAGCCCTTATTAACGGCCTACCAGAATCCTATTGGCCCCAATATTGGTAAAGCCGTGAAAGCCGGTGTATTGTCTTTAATTATTATGAATGCTGCCTGGTGCATGGCTTTCGGAGCCTGGCCGCTGGGACTGGCAACTCTCCTCTTGTTACCTTTTTCGCTACAGTTAGCCAAATGGTTCGCCGTAACGTAAGAGTTGTGAGTTTTGGGTTTAGAGTTTAGGGTTGAAATAACCCCTAACCCTAAACTCTAAACCCAAAACTCACAACGCTAAATCATCCACTAAAGTCCATGGAAACCATTCAGCAGAGATTCACGGTCACGTTTTCGTATCCGGTTTTTTTTACCCAGCAACTTTTCGATCCTGAGAATCCCCAGCTTCGGGATTTTCTTAGTCAATACGGCGAAAGCGATTTCCACAAGAAGATTTTCTTTTGCATCGATTCCGGCGTGCTGGAAGCTCACCCTACGTTACCCGATCAAATTGCCCATTATTTCCGTTCGGTGAAAGGTATTACCTGCGTTCCCGAATGGCTGGTTATTCCCGGCGGGGAAGCCTCTAAAAACGATCCTGATTTATTCGAACAGATTGTCGATGCTGTGGATCGCTTTGGCATTGATCGTCACTCGTTTGTAGCCGCCATTGGGGGAGGTGCCGTTCTGGATTTGGTAGGCTACGCTGCCGCCGTTTCGCACCGGGGCGTGAAACACATTCGGATTCCAACAACCGTGCTTTCACAGAATGATTCGGGCGTAGGTGTGAAGAACGGTATTAACTACAAAGGCAAGAAAAACTTTCTGGGCACTTTTGCTCCACCAATTGCCGTTTTCAATGACAGCGATTTTCTGCGTACGCTGGACGACCGTGACTGGCGTTCAGGCATTTCGGAAGCCATTAAAGTAGCTCTCATTAAAGATAAAGCCTTTTTTGAGTGGATTGAAGCGAATGCCTTTCCTCTGTCTCAGCGGGATACCGAAGTAATGCAATACCTCATCCACCGTTGTGCGGAGTTACACATTCAGCACATCAGCAGCGGAGATCCCTTTGAAAGTGGCTCGGCTCGGCCGCTCGATTTTGGGCACTGGTCGGCTCATAAACTGGAATATCTGACCAATTTTGAAATTCGTCATGGCGAGGCCGTAGCCATTGGTATAGCTTTAGACACGTATTATTCCTTACTCGCGGGTCGGTTAAATCAAGCAGACACGCAGCGGGTGTTAAGCGTATTAACGCAGCTAGGTTTTGAATTATACCATCCGGCACTGGCAGAAAATGATTCGTTCCACCTGATTAACGGACTCCGGGAATTCCAGGAACACCTCGGTGGACGATTAACCATTACCTTGCTCGATGCGTTGGGTAAAGGCGTAGAAGTGCATGAAATGGATAACGAATTAATTCAGAAATCCGTAGCGGCCCTACAGGGAAATACGTTTGAAAACGTAAGCGAAGTACTTTAAATGAATACTAGCCCGGGATAATCACCTGGGCTTTCTCAATAATCCTCTAACCCAAAACAGGACCAGTCTATGAAAACATCTTTGGGTCACTTAACTTATTGCAGCAATATTCACCCCGGCGAACGTTGGGATGACCATTTCGACGCTTTAAAAGCCAGCATTCCCAGCATCCGGCAATCCCTGGCTCCGCACAAACCCTTCGGCATAGGCTTACGAGTGGCAGGTCTGGCGAGTAAGGACTTGTTACTGGAAACCAATCTTAAGCCTTTTCAGGAATGGCTGAAAGATCAGAACGCCTATGTATTTACCATGAATGGGTTTCCCTATGGCGGTTTTCACGATACCCGTGTCAAAGAAAATGTCCACGCTCCCGACTGGATTCAGCCCGAACGCCGCGACTATACCCTTCGTCTGTTTCAGATTCTTTCGAAGTTATTACCCGAAGGCATGCGGGGCAGTATTTCGACTTCACCCCTGACCTACCGCCACTGGTGCCCACAGGAATCTACCCGGACGGAAGCCTTTCAGCAGGCGACGCATCATATTTTGGAAGTGGTGCTGGCTTTAATTCAGATCAATCAGGAAACGGGCCAAGTTTTACACCTCAATCTGGAACCTGAACCGGATGGATTACTCGAAAACTCCACCGAGTTCATCGCCTGGTTTAACGACCAGTTACTTTTCGACGGGGTTCCTTACCTGGTTCAGAAGGCCGGATTAAATGAAGCCGAAGCCGAGGCAGCTCTTCGCACACACGTGCAGGTTTGTTACGATGTCTGCCATTTTGCCGTAGAATTTGAGAACCAGACTCAGGCCATTGATCTATTTGAACAGGAAGGCATTGGTATTGGTAAAATTCAGATTAGCTCGGCCCTGAAGGTTGATTTTGAGGATCAAATCGAAGAGAAACTGGAGTTACTCCAACGTTTTGACGAACCTACGTATCTGCACCAGGTCGTAGCTAAACATCAGGATACATTACTCAAGTATCCCGACCTGAACGCCGCTCTCTGGGAGGCCGATCCAACCGGACAATGGCGAATTCATTACCACGTTCCCCTATTTCTGGAACAATACGGATTGCTGCAATCGACGCAGCAGGACATTATTCAGGTGCTCAATCGGCAGAAACGTAAGCCTTTTACAGAGCACCTCGAAGTCGAAACCTATACCTGGGGCGTATTACCCTCCGAATCGCAGTTACCCATTACGGAATCGATTACCCGCGAAATGAAATGGGTGCTCGATCACATTGAACTCGGCACGCGGATTGATCTTAATTAAGCCCCGACCTTATTGCCTAACTCCTGTTGAAAATCATGCAAAAGACGGTTGTCATTGACGTAGTTGCCCTGAGTCAGAGTGTGATCGGGGAACATACGCCTTTCCTAAGCAATTACCTCAAAACCAGAAATATACAAACCATAACTCCCGTTTTCCCGGCGGTTACCACCACTGCACAAAGTGTGTATGTTACCGGAAAATGGCCGAGTGAAAACGGTATCGTCGGCAACGGCTGGTACGACCATCAGGATGCCGAAATCAAGTTCTGGAAACAGTCGAATCACCTGGTAAAAGGTGAGAAAATCTGGGAAGCGGCCCGCAAAGTCGATTCCAAATTTACCGTTTCCAAGATGTTCTGGTGGTATAATATGTACGCTTCGGCAGACTGGTCGGTTACGCCCCGCCCCCAGTATCATGCCGACGGCGTAAAGGCTCCCGATTGCTATAGCTACCCCCCGGAACTACGAGATCAGTTACAGGAACAATTAGGGCAATTTCCGCTCTTCAGCTTCTGGGGCCCGAATGCGAATATTAAATCAACGCAGTGGATTGCCGACGCTTCCATCTGGGTAGACCAGCGGAATGATCCCACATTAACCCTGATTTACCTGCCGCACCTGGACTATTGCCTGCAAAAATTCGGCCTGGATTTTGATCATATCAAGCAGGAACTCGGTGAAATTGATCGGGTATTAAAGCAATTGATTGAGTATTACCAGCAGAAAAATGCGAAGATTATTCTGCTTTCGGAATACGGTATTAATGATGTGAGTCGTCCCGTTCACCTGAACCGTATTTTGCGGGAAGCCGGGTTAATCTCAGTGCGAACCGAACGTTGGTACGAGTTACTCGACGCAGGTGTATCCGAAGCCTTCGCGGTGTCCGATCACCAGATTGCACACGTGTATGTGAAGGATAAATCGCGAATTCCTTTTGTGAAGCAGTTACTTGAAAAAGTACCGGGCGTAAAGCTGGTATTAGACGAAGCAGGAAAACGCGAGCATCACCTCGATCATGAACGTTCGGGAGATCTGGTACTAATGGCTGAAACGGATAGCTGGTTTACCTATTACTACTGGTTAGACGATAAAAAAGCTCCCGATTACGCTCATCTGGTGGATATTCACCGTAAGCCGGGGTACGATCCGGTAGAGATGTTCATGGACCCCAAGAATCCATTCATCAAGCTTCGGGCGGGATATAAGCTGGCTCGCAAGTTATTAGGCTTCCGGTATCTGATGGATGTCATTCCGCTGGATGCGACGCTGGTTAAAGGTTCTCACGGAGCCATTTACGCCCCCAAAGCATTCCATCCCGTGTTTATCTCGGATCAGCCCACGGGAAAAACTGAAATACTGGCTACCGATGTTTACGATTTAATTTGGCAACATTTGAATAGCTAGAAGGGGAAACCTTGGCTACTTCATTCCTAACCGCAGTCGCTCGGCTCTGCCGAGTGACCACCTAGCTATAGGCCTCTGGCCGATCTCATTCAAGTACTATATAAGATAAAGCACATACTTATCTATAAAAGCCATAAGCCCGATAGTTAATCGGCTTATGCTTTTAAGTGAATAACCGTTAGTATCTACTATTCTAGTGAACAGAGTTGCCAATACCTTTCTCGAAGACTTAAGCTGATAGATCTTCCCTTTAATAGAATAACTCAGGCTTCGTCACCCTGAAGTGAAAGTTTTCCAGGATTGTCTCATCATCCATAAGTAAACATAAGCAAAGCTAACCGCCTTATCTTTTTTCAATTCTTAATTACAAATACTTTTCGTTGATTTTAAACAGGGCGGCTAGAAGAACTTCTACGATAGAAATAAAAAGAT
>NZ_NHPP01000014.1 GCF_002838835.1 Siphonobacter sp. SORGH_AS_0500 | reverse complement strand
CGGGCCCCCGGTTTAAACCGGGGCCCGTTGCCTTTAAAGATGTTGAATAATCAGGGAAACGATTAGTTACCAAATCCAATCCTTCGGCGACCCGCAGGAGCATTGGCTTCTTCTCGCAATTCAGCCAGTTCTTTTTCAAACCCGCCCGATAAGATCGGAAAGCGTAACCAGGTTCTGGGGTCCAGATTTCGGTCATCAATGTGGAAACTCGGAGCATACCGTTCGCGTTTCCATTGATTTCGGCTCCATAACCGGAAAAAGCGTTCGGTCCAGCCTGCTAGCTCTTCACGGGTATAAACGCCTTCAAAATCCAGCTCCAGTTTTTTCAATACTTCTTTGGGTGCCTGTTTGTCGCGGAAGCCGTAGGTTTCAATCGCATTCAATACTTCATAGGGCATCAAATCGGCTTCATCGGTTTGCTTGCGATCAGCGGGGCGGAGTTCAGCCGTAGGTTGAAGGTTATTCATGGCATTCAACCCCGGTACTCTCAACGTTCCGCCCAAGCCCACCTTTTCAAGCCATAGTAACCATTTCCGCAAATAGGTTTTATCGATTCCGGCCAGTGGAGAGATACTACCTGCCGTGTCTCCATCCATCGTAGCATAGCCTACCGAAGCTTCCGAACGATTGGACGTGGAAAGTAACAGACAGTTATAAACGTTGGTTAACAACCAGGCACTTGGAGCCCTCACCCGAGCCTGAATGTTTTGCAGAGCGATGTCATCCGTGTCCCAGCTTAACTTCCGTTCCAGTCCTTCTTCGATCAGACCTTTGTAGGTTTCCACCAGTCCGTTAATATTTACATCGAAAAACCGGGCATTAATATCTTCGGCCAGTGAGGTCGCGGAATGTTTCGTTTCCTTCGACGAGTTTTCCGTTCCCTGCCAGATGCAGTATAACAATTCGTGAACGATCTCTTTGGTCGTGGTTGCGTCCTGAATTTTAGTGATGTATCCCAGCCGCTCTTTGAATTTATCCAGCCCAATGCTTTCAATCCCCAGCTCCACCATCAGATAGACCAGAGCGGCACAGGCCGAAGAATCGGCTCCGCCTGACAACGAAACGACGAAGCCCTGCGAGCGGCTCTTCCGCAGGTAATCAAACAAAGCCAGTGAAACAGCCCGGGCAAATTCTTCTTCTTTCTGATAGCCCTTGGCCTCCCAGTCCTCCAGCAAATACTGGTTACGAGCCGGACGAATATCAGGCCACTGGAAAGGAACGGAAACGGTTAAAGCATCGCCCGCTTTACTGAAAACCGCCCGATTCTGCGTTTGTTCCAGCCGACCTTTCTCCAGATCAACCGTGGCCGTTACCATGTAATGATCCGTATAGCTAAAGCGGGTTCCCGAAGCCAGCATTTCGCCCGACTGGGCAATCATCGCATCGCCGTCGTAAATGGCCCGGCCCGCTTCGTTACCTAACAGGTTCGTATACACATACACGCACCCAAAAGAACGACTGCCATCCTGCACGAAGCGTTCCCGCGTTTGGCTTTTGAAGAAGCTAAAGTGGCTAGCCGAAGGATTCAGAATGATATCCACGCCGCGAGCGTACAATTCCCGACCGGGACGATTGGCGATCCAGGCATCTTCACAGATTTCAAAACCAATTTTAACGCCCGCTACTTCGAAAAGTAAATCACCAACGGGATAATCGATTCCATTGATTTTTACATTCGTTCGTTCGCCCGAAGCCCAGGCATGAAACCACCGGGTTTCGTAATGAATGCCATTATTAGCCAGATTTTTCTTCAGAGCAAAACCCCGAATCTGCCGATTCACAATGAAACAGGAAGCGTTATAAACTTTATTGTTCAGCATGAGCGGCATACCTACGGAAACGGCCAGATCCGATGTATAAGGCACAATTTCATCGAGCATACTCAGGGCTGTTTCCGCAACGTAGGGAGCGTAAAACATATCCTCACAGCCGTAGCCACTCAGACACAATTCAGGTAAGCAAAGAAGAGTAACATCCTGATTCCTAGCCTCGTCGATGCAAGTCAGAATGTTGGCAAGATTTCCTTTCCAATCGAGAGGAGTGGTATTAACAACGCCAGCGGCCAGTTTTATTAGCTTCATACCCAATGTTTTAAGAAAATGGCATCCACTCGAAAGGGATGCCACTTATGTCACCATATTCGAGTTCCTAAAAAGTTAAACCAGGAAAGCGAATATACGGGTGTCTGCTAAAAAACGGTGGTTAATTCAAAATCTCCGCCAATTTGTCCAGATCATCCGAACCGATGTAGTCCAGACCGAGGCGTTGGAGCGTCTGATAAGCCAGAACCGTATTGGGTGTTCCCCAAATCCGGGTTTTCTGATTGTTCTGGTGAGCTTGCGTGACGAAGGTTTTGATTTTATTTTCCACTTCCGTGGATAAGGGCGTAGTACCATCCCATCCAGCTGAGCTAAATTCCTTGAAATCAGCACTAATCAATGGAACGCGAGCTCGGTTTTCAGCCGAATAGGTAATATTCCGACGACCATCGAAAGACAGGATTTTATCGTATGTATTAAAATCCTCGGGCTTAGGCATATTTCCACTCAGCACGAAGTCCACTTTCTGCAACTCCATTTTGTGGTCCTTGAGCATTTTCTGCAACAAATCAATGGCCTCCGCATCTTTCAGATCAATCAGTACCTGAACCTTATGATGACCAGGATACGGATACCCTTCATGCTGACGCAGATTAACCAGCAAAGGCAGCAGATACATTTTCCGGAATGTCCGTTCAGGCTTGATGTCTTCCCGGTTATGAGCCACCATTAACTCGCCATTATGTACGTAAACATCGGCTTCGATGGAGCCAAAGCCCAGCGAATAAGCCTTTTCAAAGGGTTTTTGCTGTTCGTAGTCGTTGTGCGAATGGGCTGCGGGACGAAATTTGAAATTGGTTTGAGCAAAAACCAGGTTGCTTCCCAGAGCAAAAAGAAAAGTAATCCAGTGGCGTTTCATAATTGGGCAATAGTTGACGGATTACAAAGGAAAGGGTTTCTGCGTATTCCTTATCTTTTATCTATTATCATATTATAAAATCTTGAGAAAAAGGGTCGGTATACCGTTTGACATTCAAAAAGAGTGAGGATATCTAAAGCGTTCGTCCGTAACGCCTAACATTGGAAATGCGAACGAACGGGGCTATTGGGATCTAATGACAGGTAGGAACCGGTCCTTTTGAAGAAATGGAATCTCGCACCAGCGTTATTAAGGGCTTACCCTGTTCTTGTTTGATCTCCCCTAATTAATGATGCCAGCGGAAAAGCTGGCATCGGAAACAGGAATGGCTTGTTTGTTTTTTCGTTTTACTCGCTTATTGCTACTCTTACTCCGCATAGATGATAGCCTTTTTTTCGTGGGCAGCAGAGTTTTTTCTATTTAGCTTCAAATTCCTTCCATTTATCATTCTGCCCGTTAAGCCAGTCATAATAATATTCAAGTATTATTGACGACATTGAATCGGGATGATCAATTCCTTTCTTTATTAGATATTGTTGAAGTCTAGAACCTCCCCAAAGTCCCCAATTATTCCTTAGCCAAGTCCCAAATCCATGATGGTATAAAATCGTCTCACTTCGGTCTTTTAGATTTTTAATTGCTTCTATATCTTTTGGTTTTAAAATTTTATTAAGCTCTAAAAAGCATTCTTCAATATTTTTAGGAATATAACGTCCATTAATAGAATCAGTAATAATTCGTTTTTTGTATACTTCCTTCTCTTTGACAATTTCTTGTCTCTTTTCTTTTTTTGCTTCTTTTTTATTTTTATTCATTAAAGCAATCCAGCCCTCAAATCTCCATTTTCCAACCTCTTGAGGTATTGAATTTATTGCAAATTTTTGGGATTCAATGAATGTTTTGATTTTGTCTTCGGGAAGTGCGTTATAGTTTTCAATTTTATCGAGAGCAGCATTACCATACTTATCAACAATAATTTGAACTTTAATAGAATATTTTTTCAATTCATATGAATCTTTTTTTTCTTCGGGAAAGACTACCATTCCCAGATTTCTAGCTAGACCCTTCTCGAATGTCAAGCCGCTTGAAAGATCTGGCAGACCATACAATGAAGATGTTTTAAACTTCTTTATATGCGATTGAGTAGGCCTTATTTCCTTAAACTTTTCTGGATCAATTTCTGTAAGTAACATTGAACTTAAATTTATTGTATTCAAGTCAATAGCAATTAGCTTAGATGTTTTGGTAAAAATATATAGCGTGTCATTATTTAAATATGTTGCCTTTTCAGTTAATTTCTTTTCGAAGTCAGATACATCTTCTTTAAATGTTATTTTTCTTTTGCCATTCTCCCAAAAAACTGTATCAATCGATTCTTTGTAAAACAAATAACAATCTTCGTTTTCAGAATTACAATCAATTAGGTCAGTCAACTGGAATTGTTTTACAGAGTGGCCATTTTTGTATATCTCAATACTTTTATTTTGGAATCCATCCCATTTAAATTCTCTATCTATTACGTAAGCAATGGTTTTCCCATTATTACTCAAGAATATTTCTCTTCTATTGTCTGATAGCTCAAAATGTCTATCAACTTCGTAAATTTTGGTTGAATCATAACTAAAAACAGATGTTATTCCTGTTGATGTTTGCTCAATATTATCAAAAGGAATAGTTTCTAAAAAGAATTTATTATTCTGTGATTTTATAGTGTGAATGTAACATATGGAATAAGTTGTCTGGGCAGTAACTTGTTTAAAAGTTATAAGCCACAAAAAAAGTGTTAATATTTTGTAAGGTGTTACCATTCTTAATACGGATGCTAACAAACAGGGATTAGTGAAGGCGGGACTTTGAAAACCGTCAGATAAAGTTAAGCCCAATTGTTGATAGGAGTATAAAGCTCCAAGTTTACACGTCACCCTACCTGACGTAAAACCTGTGTTATAGGCATATTTTATTTCTTGCTTCATTCGTCCGTCCCCATAGCTTTTACATATTATATTCAACTCGTTAATTATCATTTTTTTATTTTGGTCGAACACTTTTATTATCTTATTGTCAATTTTCCACTAAAATAATCAAATTTTGTATCGTGTTGATTGTAAGCAATTATCACTTTTCCTTCTTCGATATCAGCCGAGAGTATTTCAAGTCCCGCTTTAACAAATGTCGGCTAGTTCTGTAAATGTCTGTGCAGGTAAATCAAATAAACTTGGCCATGTCGATAAAAACAATTCGTCAATTTGAGTAAATTCAACAAAAAACTTATCGAAAGACTTGTTAATTTGTTCGGCTAAATACTTACAGTAAATAATCAAAGTCAGCAATTCCTTATCACAAGTCAATCCTGAAATTATCCCATCATGTGTAATTTAAAAAATATATCTTATGTCTTCGGTTTTTCTTCACAAATAGATTTTTTAGTTTAAAAATTTAGATTCCCGTGATTTGAAAGACTTAAATTTTTACAGCACTACCTAAATTATGTTACTTAGCTAAACTCAATACCTTTGAAGATCGTATCTAAACAAAAAACGACTCAGTTTCCTGAGTCGTTTTTTGTTTATTCGTAAGCCTTACCTGCTAGTTCTATTTCGGTTCCGACCGAGGACAGAAACTCCTGATGCGTCATAGGCTGACTGAACATCGGGAAGTCTTTCGCCAGGGCATTATCGTGCTCTTCCTGACTTAGCGTCGCACAACAATCGGTTAGCGTAATGACATTGTATCCTTTTTCATAAGCCGTACGCATGGATGATTCTACGCAGCAGTTTGTCAAAAATCCGGCGAGTGCAATATTCTGAAAACCCCGGCTCCGCAGAATAAAATCAAGATTCGTGCTGGCAAAACCACATAATCCCCGTTTGCCTTCAATCACGATATCTTCGGGATGTGGATGCAAATCTGAAACGATCTCCGCTCCCCAAGTACCTTTCTTAAATGCTCCGGCGTCTTTCACTCCCTTCAGAATTCCATACGGATTCGGCGTTAATTCGTGGTAATCGTCCGTAAAAGCAATGGGTACGTGTACGATCTGAATACCTGCTTCGCGAGCCTGCTTCACCAATTCAATCGTATTGGGTAACATCTGCGTTGAGTCCATTACGGCCTTTACGCCTCCGTGAAATACGCCACCTTCGGTTGTAAAATCGTTCTGAAATTCAATGAGGACGAGTGCCGTCCGTTCTGCTGAAAGTTGCATGGCTGTATTGGTTTAAAGATTCTATTGCTAGTTTCGTACGTAACCTTACCCTGTTAAAACTTTCCGATCCGGCGAATGGTTTCTGAAATTATAACAACGCAGCTCCAAACACACCCGCACTGTCTCCTAGCTCATTTTTCACGATTAGTAAGTCAGGTTTAGGCGTGAACACGTGCTTTCTGGCCCGCTCTACACCTTCGGTGTACAGCAGATCAATGTTAGAAACCCCGCCACCAATCACAATGACATCAGGATCGAGCAGGTTGGTGATGATTGAAATTGCTTTTCCAAACATGTTCAGCATTCGTTCTACCGTTGCCGTTGCTAGGGGGTCCGAACCGTCCTGGTAACGAGCCAGAATGTCGGGCATACTTAAAGACGAACCACTTTCTTCTTTATAAAAGCGTTGCAGTGAAGGACCGGACAATACGGTTTCTACGCAACCATGATTACCGCAGTAACAGGGGCCACCGGAGTTATCCAGAAAGATATGCCCCCATTCGCCACCAATGCCCTGACGACCACCCCATACTTTGCCATTGATAACCACGCCTCCGCCGACGCCAGTCCCCATGATAATTCCAAAAACCACCTGTGGATTCTCATGCACTTTAGGAGCAGCTCCTAAAACGGCTTCGGCCAAAGCAAAACAGTTCGCATCGTTGGCAATCATGCAGGGAATACCCAGAAGAGCTTCCAGGTCTTTTTGCATGGGCTGATCGTTCATTACTACGGTATTACACCCACGCATGGTTTGTGTAACCGGATCAAGCGTTCCGGGGGTAGCGAAACCAATCTTTTGCGGACCTTCACCCAACTCTTCCGTAACCATTTTCACCAGTTTTTCAATCTGGCTGAGAATATGTTTATAGCCTTTATCTGCTTCGGTAGGAACGCGGCGGCGAACCCGCACATTAGTAATATTGTTGGCGTCTAATACAGCACACTCAATTTTCGTCCCGCCTAAGTCAATGCCCCAAAGATTATTCACTTGTAATGTAAAGTTTAGTTATGCTGCCACGAATAAAATGGCTTTTCGCTGGGCTAGCAAGTTTAAAAGAGTAAAGTAGTCATTACCCCTAAAAATAAATCGGCAGAGCCTGCCTGAAGCAGGTTCTGCCGATGCATACTATTTCTAAATAGAAAATTTTCTAAAGAAATGCCGAACGAGTATCAGTGAATCTGGCTAAAAGAGAACACCGTGAATAACAAGCCAATAATCAAAATAACAGCGATCAAATAATCCGTTGGGGCTAATGATTTAGACTGTACTGGAGTTTTCATAATCTTGGGTTATGTTTTTTGTGAAGGCTGAAATACTAACGTTTCATTTGGGCTGTATGATATTGCAAA
Organism: Siphonobacter sp. SORGH_AS_0500; assembly: GCF_002838835.1. Lineage (GTDB taxonomy): Bacteria > Bacteroidota > Bacteroidia > Cytophagales > Spirosomataceae > Siphonobacter. The sequence goes on along the minus strand of NZ_NHPP01000014.1, from coordinate 118,579 downwards.
AGTACAATTTTACTACCACCTTGTCAATTCCGGTTAATAAGTTACTGATCGCTTGTATAAACGAATTTTAGGTAGCTAGGGTTTTGTAAAAATTGATTTTTATTTCATCATACATCAATAATACAGTCAAATATTGATAAAAAATATCATATATCAATACAAATAATAAAATTATATCTACTTATTCTTTAGATATTTATATTATTTTTTCGAGGGAGTCATAGCGATAATTCGATGATCTACTTTAAAATAGCGGCTAAGTTTTAATAGGGAAAGTGGATAAAATGCTAAAACCAGAACGAATTAATAACAAAAAAATAACGGCACCGAAGTGCCGTGTATTCAAATAGGTTATGATTCTTCTTTTGTGAGGCAAGTAGGACAAGTAATAATTATGCAATTTTACCTTCTTTTTATACCAAAATGTAATTATTTTTTACCTCAACTTCCTGCAATATTAACTATAAGTTGATAAAAACCTCCACTCGACCGAAACTAAGCCTTTTTTGTGTCATTTATGCTTGTCGGCTACTCAAACTGTCATTATGACACCTTTATACTTTTGGAACAGCCTTTGTCTTTCTTCGGGCATCTATTCATATATTATTTAATCTTATTTACAACTCAATGGAAACGACAACTTTTCACGAAAAGGGAAACATTTCGATTCATACCGAGAATATCTTTCCAATTATTAAGAAATTTCTGTATTCCGACCACGAGATTTTTCTTCGCGAATTGGTTTCTAATGCCGTTGATGCTACTCAGAAAATCAAACGCCTGGCTTCGATGGGCGAATACGGTGGAGAGTTAGGTGATCTAACGATCAAAGTTTCCATCGACCCAGAGGCAAAAACATTGACCATCAGCGACAAAGGTTTAGGGATGACGGCTGATGAAATCAAGAAATACATCAATCAGATTGCCTTTTCAGGGGCTCTTGAATTCGTAGAGAAATATAAAGATCAGGGGGTTGAGCGTGGAGCTATCATCGGACAGTTTGGTCTGGGCTTCTACTCGGCATTCATGGTAGCTTCTCAGGTGGAGATTATTACCAAGTCTTATCAGGATGCTCCCGCCGCTCGCTGGATCTGTGATGGTTCAACGGAATTTGAGATTACCGCTGCCGATAAAGCTGACCGTGGAACGGACATTATTCTTCACATTACCGAGGATTCTCAGGAGTTTTTAGAGCCTGCCCGCATCCGTACGATTTTAGAGAAATACGGTAAATTCCTGCCCATCCCTGTTTCTTTTGAGGATAAAGTAATCAACGAAACCGAACCCATCTGGACGAAAAATCCGAATGAGCTGGTGGATGAAGATTACCTGAAATTCTACGAAACGCTGTATCCTTTCTCAGAAAAACCCCTCTTCTGGATTCACCTGAATGTAGATTATCCCTTCAATCTGACGGGTATTCTCTACTTCCCCAAAATCAAGAATGAGCTGCAACTGAGTCGGGAAAAAATTCAGCTTTACAGCCGTCAGGTGTTTATTACGGATGAAGTAAAAGACGTAGTGCCCGATTTCCTGATGTTACTGCACGGCGTGATTGACTCTCCCGATATTCCGCTGAACGTAAGCCGTAGCTTCCTTCAGGCCGATTCGAACGTGAAGAAAATCAACGGCTATATTACTCGTAAGGTAGCCGACAAATTGTCCGAGCTATTCAACAATGACCGCCACGGGTACGAAGAGAAATTCGGCGACATTGGTGTGTTCGTGAAGTACGGGATGATCTCGGAAGATAAATTCTACGATAAAGCGAAAGATTTCGTTCTGCTGGAAAGCACTGGAGATACGTTCTACACGCTCGAAGAATACAAAGAGAAAACGGAAGAAACCCAGAAAGATAAAGACGACAATCTGGTTTGGTTATACACCACCGATACCGGCAAACAGGATTCTTACATCCAGACAGCGATGGCCCGTGGATATAATGTCCTGAAGCTGGATGGTGTAATTGATCCGCACTTCATTGGTAAACTGGAGCAGAAGCTGGAAAAAACTACCTTCAAGCGAGTGGATGCCGATAGTCTTGACAAGTTGATTGACAAGGGTGTAACCATTGAAAGCATTCTGACAGAAGAAGAGAAAGAGACTTTAAAGGCCACCTTCGAGGGAGTAGCCGGTGCCGGTTACAGCGTAGAGATTCAGCCTCTAAGCACCGATGAGTTACCCGTGGTAATCACGCAAAACGAGTTCATGCGTCGCATGAACGACATGTCGAAAGCGGGAGGCCAACCCTCCTTCTTTGGGTCAATGCCGGTGACTTATAACCTACTAATTAATGCGAATCACCCCGCGATTTCCCGCGTGAAAGATTCAAACGATCAGGCTTTGGCGAAACAATTGGTTGATTTAGCTCTTTTATCTCAAGGTCTGTTAAGCGGCCCTGCTTTAACGGAATTTATCAAACGGACGGTGAATGGTTTGTAATGGCTATTCCGTATTAAAGAAAAGGCCTTCCCTTGTCTACAAGGGAAGGCCTTTTCTTTAATACGGGAATCTTACCCGAAAAATATACACCAGAAACCTTTCGTCTGTTTCACAATAGGATTCGAGAATAGTTGAAGCCGTTCCTTTTCCGTTGGTAATCGAAACGTTGTCTTCGTTTGCTCCGATTTCCACTCGCAAAAACGTTCGGCCTGCAACCAGCTTACACCTGTTATTCCAGCAGTTTGGGAGCTTCTGTATGTCTTCAGATTAGTATAAAAATCGTCCGGAATCATGTCCTTTTTTTCCGTAGAAGATTTCTCCGAGCGGGTCCGTATGGCTTTTAGAAAAGATTCAAACTCCGCATAAGTCACCTCATGAATCAAGAGTTTTTTCTTGGTATTTGCTGGTTGACTTCTTGTTTTCTTCCCGTTTTTTTTCCGCGGATACGGTGGCGGAGGAGGAGGCGGCGGTGCAACCGCTGATGAAGTCGGTGGTGGTGGCGGCGGTGGTAAAACGGTAGCCGCTGGCTCTGCTATATTAGTAGGTACCGGAGGCGGAGGAGGCGGTGCAACCGCTGGTGGGGTCGGTGGTGGTGGTGGCGGCGGTTTCGGTACGTCTTGGGCGAACAAAGCCATGCTAACCGCCGTAAGGGGCAATGCGAGTAAAAACAGCGTTTTTTTCATAGAAATACTTGGAGTTTGGAAAAGCGTTTCGATACGATTTTTAATGGGATGGCGGGCGAAAGAATGCGTGAACGTTCCTTGTTGTGATACGGCGAGGGTGAGCAAAACCTGAGCATACGGTTTGGCTCCGTATTGATGAGCCAGCGACGCATCTACTTCGTATTCATGAATCTGGATCAACGAACGACGTAACCAGTATACGACCGGGTGAAACCACAAGAAGCAGCGAACGATTTCCACCAACAGCAAATCCAGCGAATGCAAGCGACGGAAATGTTCGTATTCATGCGTGAGTACGATTTCCTTTTCTTTAGGTGATACTATAGAGTCATCCACAAACACCCAATGAAAGAAAGAAGCCGTCGTATACCCGGTCGGCAATACGTGTAGTTGCTTCCAGCGGATGGCCTTTGCGTTGCGTATTCGCAGGGATACGCGGATGATTCCCCCCAGCAACTGCAACAGAAACAACCCCACTCCTATTCCATATGCATAACCCACCGTTTTGAGCCATTTAGCTGTAGTGAATCCCATAAAGGTTTCAGGTTCAACTTGTTCCATTGGCAAAAGGAACGAATCGTTGATTACGCTGGCAACCGGAACTCCGGGCATAACCGGAATCACGATACTGGCGATCAGGGCAAATAGCAGATAAAATCGATTGTACGTATGAAACGTGAGTGTTCGCAAACAGAACCAGTACACGGCATAAAAACTAATCAGCATGACGGAGGAATACAGCAAATGAGTCATGGCCTGAGTGATTAGTTTTCGTCAATTAGTTTCCGTAATTGCTCGATTTGTTCGGGCGTAATCTGCTCCTCTTTCGCCATAAATGACAATAATCCCATAGCCGAGCCATCGAAATAGTCGCTCAGCAATTTCTGAAATCCGCTTTTTCGATAGTCAGCTTTCGCGATTTTCGGGAAATATTCATACGTCCGTCCGTACGCCTTGTATCCCAGAAATCCTTTCGATTCCAGAATACGCACCACTGACGCGATGGTATTATACGGCGGTTTTTCGGGCATCCGCTCCACCAGATCTTTCACAAAAAAAGGCTCCTTCAGCTCCCAAATCGCCTGCATCACACGTTCTTCCGTTCGGGTTAATTCTTCCATCGGTTTCGTATTAATATTTTCATTTCCCTGACTTCCCAACAAAGATTAAACGTATTTTTCAATTATACAACTGATAAATACGTTTAATAACTAATTTTTTAATTTTAAATAATAAAAGTCAAGTAATAGGAAACAAGAGTTTAGCTGTTTGTTGAAAGAAAAGTGCTCGTCTGCGTCGCAGGCGAGCACTTTTCTTTCTTTATCTTCCTGAACGAAGAGCGGGATTTGCTCTCGGTTGAAGCGGAGTTTGCCGTTGGGCTCTTGGGCTTCGGCGGGTTTGCATTTCCAAGTGAGGCTCCTCTCTGCATTCGGAATGACCATAGGAAGTGGGTGTGTTACTCCCCTATGAAGCAGTAACTAAAAACTGCCAACCAAAAGAAAGCCCCGACTGGAAATTCCAGTCGGGGCTTTCTTTTGATGAACAATGGAGTTACTTCCCAGCTTCCCAAACGTTATCCTTGCGGTTTACGTCAGGAATCATCAAGCCACTCAGGGTAATTTTCTGAATGGGCTTGCTGAATTTCTTTTCTACTTCAAAAGTCTTCGCTCCGTTCTTCCAGTAACGTGCCGTTTCGTTGATTTCCTCCGTAGAGTTATCCGTAAACAGTACAATCAGGCGAATCGGAATGGGTAATGAGCCTTTTTGCGTAACTACGATTTTGGCCTTGCCTTTTTTGTCAATCGCTACTTCTGAAAGAGCCAGATCAGGATACCCCTTTTCGAAGAACCAAGGCTTCCAATACCAGGACAAATCTTCTTTCAACGCATCATTGAAAGAGAAGAAGAAATCATAAGGCATGGGGTGTTTGCCATTCCAGCGAGCCATATACTCCTGTAACGTTGCTTTGAACTTCTCCTGCCCTAGCATATCCCGCAAAAGGTATACGCCTGCGAAGGACGCATGTAGGTGGCAAACGTGTAAGCCGTTCCCGTTAACAGGTTTGTGGGAACCATCATGGGTTGCTCCTGCTCTTTTCCGGCAAACTGATCAAAATACGCGGCATTGGTTTGTTGAGGCATAAACTTCTTCGGCATGCCGTCAATCTGAAATTCCATCCAGTTTGGTAAGGTCTGAGCCCAGCCTTCATCCATCCAGGCGTATTTACGCTCATTGATTCCCATGTAAAACGGGAAATACGTGTGAGCAATCTCATGAGCCGTTACCTCAGCCGCAAAAGCCGGAGGATACGAGCCATCATTCACAAACATTGGGAATTCCATTCCACCCGATCCGTTAAATACGGTTTCGTTGGGGTAAGGAAAAGGCACACCGGGCAGGTATGTAGAGAAGTATTCAACGCACTGTTTGGCATAACGGCATACATCGTAAAAGTCTTTGCTGCTCGGATGATACACCGCAGCTACCGCCGTGCGACGGCCCGTTTTACTGTCAGCAACCGCACTGGAACCGTCCCAGAGATAGGTATCCGAAGAAGCAAACACGAAATCAGGAACGTGTTCGGCTTTGAAGTGATAGGTATGTTTACCCGATTTTGCAATGGTAATTCCACCCTTTTCGCGGTCCTCAGCAGTGACAATTCTCACCACCTGATCAGAAGTACGAGAGCCCTTGTAACGATCCAGAATTTCAGGAGAAAGAATTTTCTCAGGGTTCTGCCATTCGCCCGTAGCCCACACCAGATGACTGGCCGGAACGGTAATGTCCACGTCGTAATTATTGAAATCGTTATAAAACTCTTTCTGTCCGGTATAATCCTGTCTATCCCAGCCGTCGATATCATCATACACGGCAATTTGGGGATACCAGTACGCCACCATGTATGAAGACTTAAAGTATAAGCCTTCCCGGATATGCGTTTTGGCTGGAATCAGGTAACTCCATTTCACGTCCAGCGTTAACTTCTGCCCCGTTTCCAAACCACTTTTCAACGTTACGAACATATTTGTTCCGTTGCGTTGGGTCTTTACTTCATTTCCATTAACGGTTACGCTTTCAATCGTTACGCCTTCATCGTTCAGATCGGAAGGATCAATTTCCCGCTCATCCCGGTTGGCATCTTTCTTGAAAATGTCAGGATATAACCGGATTACCAGGCTTGACAAACGGTTAGGGCTGTTGTTAGTGTAAACGACCTGTTCCGTGCCGCTCAACTGACGCGTAGCCGGGTTGAGTTCGACCTGAATTTTATAATCGGAATGGTTCTGCCAGTATTTCGCACCGGGTTTGCCATTGGTCGCCCGGGTTTCATTGGAATACGCTTTCTGAATTTCCAGAGGTACGGGTAAGTTCTGGATATTCTGACTCATTCCCGCAAAAGAAGCCAGCAATGCCGCCGTCAGTAAGCCGGATTTTTTACTCAATAAACGCATGATGAAGGATTTAATGTGAAAATCTGATCCTAATGTACACAAGTAAGTTAATAGTTTACAAGTTTTCAGTTTTCCGTTTTTCGTTTTCAATTATTGTTACAAAGGCTCTCGGTTTTAGCTGATCTTTAGTTCTTTCTTTTGCACAAAGACTCTATGTTACCAAGGCTCACAACGGAAAAAGAAAAGGCTCCTGGTTTCCCAAGAGCCTTTCTAATACCTAACAACCAGTAACTAGAACTTATACGTTACACCGATCCGCGAATTGCGGCCAGGCTCTGCCTGCCAGTAATAATAAGTCCCGTAAGCTGCACCCGTATACAAGTACGTATCCAGAACGTTGAAGACGTTAGCGGTTACGTTAAAGCGATCATTTTCCCAATAGATACCGCCGTCAAGCTTGAAATAATTAGGTAATTCTCCATAACTCGTAGCTGACCAGTTCCAAGTAGTACGATTTCCCTGATAATTGAAGCCCGCGGAGAAACCCGTGCCCTTCAGTACACCTTTCTGAATTTTGTAGGTTACCCATGCATTGGCGTTGTGTTTGGCATACCCTGGAATCTTATCACCCACTTTCGCGTCCGACGTTTCTTTCGTCACTTTTGAATCCGTTAAAGCATAGTTGGCAATCAGGCTTAAACCGGGAGCAATCTCACCACGTAAGTCAAACTCAATGCCTTGGGTCTGCGTTTGTCCTAACTGTAACACAAAGTTTTGACCAGCCGCATTGCTTGGATCGGGCGAAAGTTGGTTGTTTTTCAGGATGCGATAAATCGCCAGCGTTGTATTCCACTTACCACCAAACCAGTCACGTTTAAAACCTACTTCAAGGTTATTACCTGAAATGGGTTTGATGCGACCTCCACTACGGAGAATACCCGTTTGAGGAAGGAATGTCTGATCATACAATGCGTAAACGCTTGTATTCTTATCAATTGAGCCACTCAACCCAAACCGGGGTGTTACTTTCTTATCAGACGTGATGGTATTGTACTGGTTGTCTTTCGCATAAGTAAAGCGACCCGCAATGGTCAGGCGTAAACGATTTTCGAAGAATCCTAACTCGTCCTGTAAGTACAGCCCCGTATAGCTCTGAGAAAGCGTTCCGTAAATTCCCGCCCGTTCAGCCAGAGGTTTTGAACGATCAAAATTTGGATATCCATTCGCAGGCGAACCGTAAGTAGGACGGTAGATATTAAAAGATTTCGATGTATCCAGGTTATGAGACTGATTCCAGTCGGCCAGGTATTGTTTGCTACCCAAGTCCAGACCAGCCAGAATGCGGTGGTGAACTTTTCCGGTTTGTTCTTCACCATTCAGGAATAACTGACCGAATTTGGAAACATTGGAAGCATCCCAAAGACTAACGCTACGGATAATATTACCAGCGGCATCAGGTTCGCCTACTCCATAAGCAGGCCACATTGAGCTGCCCTTCTGCATATAATTGAAATAGGCTACCTGAGCAGTTAATTTCCAACGATCATTCAGCTGATGCTGAAGATTGACTGTCAAGTTATGATCATCAATGTTGGTAGGTTCCAACCCAGGATCAGATAGTGTAAAGTTGCGGGGTAATACCGCATAGCCGTCTTTCGCAAATACATAATAACTACCTACGTTTGACATTTTGGCGTGCTGATACACGTACTCTGTAGTCAAAGTAGTTTTATCATCAAGTTTATACGTGATAACGGGGGCAATGCTGAAACGGTTGTTATACTCGTAAGGACGGAAGGAGTTTTTAGTCTGACCCATGACGTTAAAACGGTACAGCACTTTATCCGAGAATTTTCCATCCAGATCCAGCGAGGTCCGGTAAAAATCATAACTGCCCAAGAGCAGGCTCGCTTCGCCTTTAGTTACCCCGGTGGGACGTTTGGTTACCACGTTGTACATACCGGCAGGCTCGCCGTTTGACATCATAAATCCCGCAGGACCTTTCACAAATTCAATGTGATCCACGAAGCTCATGTCTTCGGTTAAAGGTCCCCAGGTAGACGTAATGTTCATGCCATTCCGAAATGCCGAAGCCCGTGAGCCACGCATGTTTACCCGAGCATAGGTATCTCCCCAGTGTTCCAGACGAGTGGCCCCGCTGACGTTACGGATCAACCCGTCGCTTAGGCTTGTAATTTGCTGAATACCTAATACTTTACCCGTAATCACCTGAATGTTCTGAGGAGCTTCCAGAATAGGTTCACTGATGCGTAAGGTCGAAGAAACCTGATTGCTATGGTAAGGATTCTGAGCCGAACGGACCACTACTTCCTGAAGTTCATTAGATGATTCATGAAGCATGAAAGAAACAGTAGTCGTTTCATTTTCAAGCACTTCAATAGCCTGCTCCTGGGATTTCAACCCAACGAAACTAGCCACAAGCGTATATTTCCCAGCCCGTACTTTGGGAATAGTGAAATTACCCTGCTCATCCGTCATGGCACCAATGGCCCGACCTTTCAGGCTTACGGTAACACTAAAAGCGGGTTTGTTATCGGAAGTAAGTACCTGTCCGGTGATTTTGCCATTCTGAGCGAAGGCACAGATGCTCAATAGAAGAAGAAAGCTAGTGTGTAGAAACCTCACGGCCATATTTTTAAATATTGGGAAACAAACATAGAATGGCCGCAAATCTAAGTCTATTTAGATTAATTAAAAATAAATTATTTCTTTTTTTAATCTTATCTTAAGGATTGGTTTTCCTGACCTTTTTGATCACATTATCCACGATTCCATTAATCTCTGGAGAAATACGTAAGCCTACCACCAGAGAAGCAAAAACGACGGTGGTCACCGTTCCGCGAAGAGCGATGTTAATTACCTGGCTAAGAAAAGATTCACCAAAATCAGGAATGGCCCAGGTAATGAGATAGGTTACCAAACCAATGCCAAACGCTCCCAGTGTTTGCTGCGTGAAGGGTAATATTTTAAATTTCCAATAAACAAAAGCCGCCCGCATGGTGCTGTAAATCAGAATAGTAATGGTAGTAGCCATCGCGGAGCCGTTGATACCGAAGCGAGGGATTAGCAGATGGTTCGTCCAGATGGTTAAGCCCCCTAAAATCAGTACGAAAACCGTTGAAACGCGGTAATACTGGGAATAACCCATAATCTCGCTACTCATCCCTCCCGCCATGTCCAGCAGGCGAGTAATCAGGAATAGAAAAACGACCGTTGTCCCCGAAGCAAATTCGGCTCCTTTGGGTAAAATCTTGAAGAGATCATCAATGTTTGACCAGATACCAATGAATAGAAAAAGTCCCGCAAGTAACTGGTGCAGAGCCACTTTCTGGTGCATTTGCTGAACGGTTTCGTACTTCTTCTCCCGCAGCGACTGAGCTACTAATGGAATTGCAATCTGCGTTAATGATTTTTTTGGAATCTCAATGAGCGAGGCAATGAGGGTGGCCGTAGCAAAAATTCCGGCCCAACTCTGGCCTTTATAGGAGCCAATTAATAGAATATCCAGGTAGGTACAAAGGGTCGTTCCGATGGCTCCGATGGAGGCAACAAAGCCGAATCTCATCATCTCACCGATCACCGGGTTTACCAGTTTCCAGGAAATGGGGGCCAGATAGAGCTTGCCCATGTATCGCAGATAAATCAGCAAACCAATGCCTACAAAAGCATTGGAAAATACAAACAACTGCACGAACTGATCGAGCGTCACAAGCTTGAATCCATACAGCAGAATCACCGCCATATTGGCCAGTTTCAGTCCTACTTCGCGTAAAAAAGCAGGGATGGCAATGCGTTGCAAATTGCGACAGTACGCCTCCAGAATGCCCTGTAACAGGTTAAAGCCCGTCAGCCAAATCAACAGGTAATAGTACCTCACTAACTCCGGCGATTGGTCTTCGTAGAAATCAGTAAACCAGGGCTTGGCAGCCAGGAATACCGCGATAAAGACTACGAAATAAAAGGCGGCATACCCCAGCAGAAAGGTTAGGAAACCGTTATGCTTTAATTCTTCATTTCGGAAATGACTGAAGAATCGATCGGCGATGGCTGGGCCGCCGAAGGTGAAAATGCCGTAAAGTAATAAACTGAAACTCAATAATGAACGAGTCAATCCGATTTCCTGGGTTTCCAGAAAATACAGGGCAACGACCATCTGATTGAGCGTGCCGATCACAACGCCCAGATAGGTTACCCCCGTGGCTTTCAAACTCTGCCGAATAACTATTCCCAAGGTATAATGCTGTTTATTTTTTTATTTGATTATAGGGTGTTTGAGTTTTGTCTGATGTATGAGAGTTTGAATGTTTGATTAGCCATCTGCGGGGAATGTATAAAATTTCCGATTTGCTCTTTCGGATTTGTAATCCGAAAGCCATCTGTAAGGGATTTATAATCCCCAATCCACCCTTTCCCCCGGATTTCATCCGGGGCTATCCAGCCCGGGGCTATTCATATTCAACCCCTCCGGGGTTGATTTCTTCCTCAAGCTTTTCAAACCCTAATCAAACATTCAAACTCTCCATCTACTTCAAACCATCTTTCCCATGCTGAATGCTTTCATCCGAAAAGCCTTTCAGGTACGCCAGCGTTTGTCGGTATTTAATCCATTCCGTTTTTCTGAGGTTTTTACTGGAAATCAAGGCCTGCATGAAGCGAAACGTTGATTTCACTCCGAAAGCCATCACCCGCCAATATCCCACAGAAAAAGGTTTTACTCCCATCATCCAGGCCCTGGCAGCTCCGCTGGCGTGACTGCGTTGCATTCGGTACGGCACCTGCCAGTTTCGGGCGGGTGTCCAGTGTTGAATGCGGGCCGCTGGTTCAAACCAGAAAATTCGGTCGGCCTCGGCCTGATGATCTTTATAAATTCGGAAAAACAAATCGGTTTCTTCTCCCATACGGGGCATATGATCGCCCCCACCCCCTAGTTCTTCCTGAAAACCTTTGTATTTTTCAAGTAAGCTTCTGGCAATTCCCATGTTACCCCCGGCAAAACCAAACGGAGCTCGATGAGCCGGAATGTAACCCGCTTTTTCTCCCCAACTCCGTAACTCAAATTCGGGAATGAACCATTTGGGAGGCGTTTCCGCGTACCAGGGTTCTACCAGTCCCCCCACGGCCAGGGGCTGTGGCTGTTGTCGCAAAGCTCCTAACATGGCCATCGCCCATTGGGGATCTACCCGAATATCATCATCCAGATAAGCCACAAAGGTGCCTTTGGCTTCCCGCCAACCCCGGTTTCGGGCAATGCTACGACCGGGTTTACCTTCAAAAAAATAATGAATATGCGGATACTTTTCCGTAAAGATTCGAACGACTTCGGAGGTATTATCTTTGGAGTTATTATCAATGACTATAATCTCAAACTGACTGGTTTCCAGGGTCTGTTTTGTTAGATCTTCCAAAGCCAGACCAATCAGGTCGGCCCGGTTATAGGTACAGATGACGACCGAAAGGGGTAACTCATTCATGTAAATCCTTTCGTTTGAGTTTCAGGATACGATACTTCACGAACATTACCAGTTTGATATAGCGATGACGCATGCCGTACTTCCAGGAACTTCGGATAACCGCTTCGGTGCCCTTCGGTAATGGACCCACATAACCCGCTTTTCTAATTTCATCCACTGTTTTGACCTTCAGTCGCCAGCACCAGTAACCGTACGCTCCGGCATAGGGTTCTCGACGGAGGTCAATACCAAATTTTTCGGCTACCGTAAAGTATTCAAACAGTAATAAGTTCTTGTTTTTGGTAACCGAAGCGGTGACCTGCTTTTCATGAATGGCGACTCCCACTAACGCTTCAGGGATGTAAGCCGCCACCGGACAGTATCGCAGACAACGCACGTAAAAGTCTACATCAACGAGCCATTTCAGTTGAGAATCAAAGAAAATCCCCGTTGATTTTCGGAACATAACGGTACTGGGCACCCCAACAAAATCTGCCGTAATTAATACTTCCGGCTCGGTTTTAAGTTCCTCTAACTGCTTTTCTGAAGGTCGATTGAGGCGAATGCGTTCATCGGTTTCCAACCGGCGAATATCCGTATTGGCGAAAGCAAAAACGGCTTCCGGCTGATCGTCGAGAGCTTTTACGAATAAAGCCAGACTATCGGGACGTAGTAACCAGTCGTCGTGATGATGAACGAGGACATACTCGCCCTGAGCCAACCGCAGCCCCGCATTCCAGTTTTCGGGTGTTCCTAGTGAAGGTCGGTGCGACTGGTAGGTAATGGGTAATCGATCCTGCCAGAGTTCCGCCAGTTTCCGAACGGAATCATCGGGGGTGTCGTCCGTCAGGATTAGTTCAAAATCGCGAAACGTTTGTGTTTCCAGTGCCCGCAGTGCTTTTTCCAGCAAGTCAGGTTCTTTATACGCAGGAATACAAACCGAAAGTTTCGGCATAAATCAGGGACTTTTTTGACCACGAAGGTAAGGCCACTTCGGTAGTTTTCTGTTTCCGGTTTTCAGTTTTCAATGGAGCGATTGTGGTTTAGAGGGTTACGTTTTGAGTTTTGAGTTTCGGGTTTTGAGTTTTTGACCTATTTCGTCTTGCTGTTATTTACTAGTAATCAGTCAGTTACCTGCTTCATCTACCCTTCTATTTTCGTTCAGTATTCATTAACCCTCCATCATTTTCAAGAACGAAATCGAAAGTAATCCTGATGAAGTGGTTATTTTACATGAATTTTGCAGTCAAAAGTCAGTTTGGATTTTCGGTAATAAACTGAAAACTACCCACTGTCAACAGTCAACTCAAAAAATGGCATTAACCTTTCTATCAAAAGTTGTCCCCGAATCCTGGATTCCTTACCTGAAGTTTGTTCGGGCTCCGTGGAATTTTCACCTGCTCCAGAAAGACAAGTTTCACTACGCCACGGACAAGCTTTATACCGAAGTCAATACAGAATTTAAGCAAGACCCTCGTTTCGCCAGAGCTTACCAGTGGGTTACCAAACTCGGCGGTTCGCTGGTGCCTAAAAACGGCATGGAGTGGCGAATTTATATGCTTTGCTGGGCGGCAGATCAGGTTAAAAACCTCCCCGGCGACTTTGTGCCTGCGGCGTATTCAGTGGTTTCTGCGACCGGGCCATTATGGAATACATCGACTTCCAGAAAACAGATAAGCGGTATTACCTGATGGATACCTTTCAGGGCCTGGACCCACGGTACAGTTCTGATTACGAAATCAAGCGAAACCATACGATGGGTTACGAGAAAAGTCAGAATTTATACGAGCAGGTCAAGCAGACTTTTCAGGGTTTCAACGTTCGTATTATCAAAGGAGCTATTCCAGATACCTTACCCCAGGCCGACACCGAGCAGATCTGCTTTCTATCCATTGATATGAATGCTGTCGTTCCCGAAGTCGCAGCACTGGAATATTTCTGGCCCAAACTGGTCAAAGGAGCCGTGGTTATTTTCGATGATTACGGATTCCCCACTTGCGAAGCCCAGAAACACGGCCACGACGCTTTCGCCCAAAAGGTAGGTCACAGCATTTTCACCTCCCCCACGGGACAGGGTATTTTGATTAAACAATTTTAATACAGTTTTCAGTGGTTAGTTTACAGTTTTCAGTTAGGATAAAATTTAAACTAACGGCAAACTGAAAACTGAAGACTGGAAACTGGAAACTATCATGTTTGCACCGATTGCTTTGTTTTGTTACAATCGTCCGGAACACCTCCGACAAACGGTTCGAAGTTTGCTTCGCTGTCCTGAATCGGAGTTTAGTCCTCTGTATATTTTTTCGGACGGCCCTCGAACGGCGGAAGATGAGGAAAAGGTAAAGGCCGTTCGGGAATTTGCCCAAAGCATTCGAGGGTTTGGAAGTATTGAACTGAATTTCAGTGAAAATAATCGAGGACTGGCCGCTTCGATCATTCGGGGCGTTACGCAGGTCTTGTCCATGCATGATAAAATCATCGTGATGGAAGACGATCTGCTCTGCACCCGGGACTACCTGCGATTCATGAACGAATCGCTGCAATATTACCGGAATGACGTAAGAGTCTTTTCTGTTTCGGGGTACCTCTATCCCATTACCATTCCCGACGAATATCCGCACGAGGTGTTATTACTCGCACGAGGCTGTTCATACGGCTGGGGGACCTGGCCCGATCGCTGGCAAAAGGTAGACTGGGAGGTAAAGGACTTCCCGGAATTCATGAAGAACAAACCCGCTCAACGGGAATTTATGCGGGGCGGGGAAGATTTGTTACCCATGCTGAAGAAGCAGCAAGTGGGCGATCTGAATTCCTGGGCCATCCGCTGGACCTACGCTCATTACAAACATCAGGCGTATAACCTGCACCCGCGATTTTCAAAACTGGAGAGTACAGGTATGGACGGCTCAGGCACCAATTTTGGGAAAGGAACGCACCGCTGGGATGTGCAACGCGTGGAACGATTAACCCGCCTGACCAAGGCCGTTTCTCCCGACGAAGCCATTCATAAAAACCTTCGCCGGCACTTCCGCCTCAGCCTGATTCGAAAGCTTATTAATCGATTTAAATACGGAATTTGATTAGTTTTCAGTTTCCTGTTTACCGTTTTCAGTTACTCTTTCATTAGATATGAGCGTTTGTCCAATTTGAAAACTACCCACTGAAAACTACGAGAGTTATGCCTACATCCGTTACGCTTTTTAGTACTTCTGATAACATGGGCGGAGCTTCTATGGGAGCTCTCCGTCTGCAGCAGGCCTTAAGTCGGTATACTCCTTTATTTTCCCAGATTCTAGTCCAGCAAAAACAGACTTCCAGCGAAGCAGTAGTAGCGTATGATGACTCCTGGTGGGGAAAGAAAAAGGCCCTGACCCGCTTTGCGGGCGAGCGATTATATCTGAAAGCATACGAAAAATCTAAAGAGCAGCACTGGGCTTTCGACCCGGCCTTATTCGGAGAAGATGTAACCGATCATCCATTTGTGCAAAAAGCTCATATTCTGCATTTACACTGGATTAATCATGGTTTTCTTTCTACCAAATCATTTCAGAAACTAGCTGATTTAAAGAAACCTATCGTCTGGACGATGCATGACATGTGGCCCTTCACGGGCGGTTGTCATCACAGCGGCGACTGTAATCATTACCAGGTAGCGTGTGGCAATTGTAAATTTTTACGATACCCTTCCGAAATCGACTTGTCCCACGAAATTTGGGAACGTAAGAAAAAAGTGATGGACCCGGCTGCGTTAACGATGGTAGCCTGTAGCGACTGGCTCGCCGATCGGGCTCGTCAAAGCAGTTTACTGAAAGACCATACCGTAGTCAGCATTCCGAACCCCATTGATACGGACGTTTTCAAACCGATTGACAAAAAAGAAGCTCGCTGGAAATTGAACGTCCCGCAACATAAACATCTCATTCTCTTCGCAGCCATGCGGGTAGATGCTCCGATGAAGGGCTTTTCTTACTTTAAGGAAGCTCTGGAAAAAATGGCGGCACTGTACCCGGAAACGAAAGACCAGGTTGAGTTATTAATCTTTGGACAAACGCAGGGATTGCCTGCTCTGCCCTATCGGTCGCATCATCTCGGTCGCCTGTCCGATCCTGAACGTATTGCCCGGGCCTATTCGGCAGCTTCCGTTTTCGTGATTCCTTCGCTGGAAGAAAACCTGCCTTATACCATCATGGAGCTATGTCTTGCGGCACCCCTTCGGTAGGTTTTCGCATTGGTGGCATTCCAGAGTTAATTGATGATGGCATTAATGGAGCTCTGGCTGACTATCGTTCTTCCGATGATCTCATGCGGGCGATGCATCAGACCCTTTACGCCCCCAACGCGAAACAACTTCAGCAAAACGCCCGAACCAAGGTACTGGAAAATTACGCGGAACCTGTCATTGCCCGGCGTTATGAAGACTTATATAAACATCTAAAAATGTAGAGACGCGACTTCATCGCGTCTGGCTGGCGAATGGAGATCATTGGAATGGGGACCTAAACAGTCTCTACCCAGACGCGATTGATCGCGTCTCTACTTTATTTCGTCCAGCCGTTGATTACTGAGATAACGGCCAACTGAAAATTACCATGTCCTTTTATAATCAACGTTTAGTCCATTTTCAGGAAGAATTAACGAATCTGAATCGTCGTTATAACCTCGTTGGAACCTTTCGATTTTTAACAGTTCTATTAGCAGGATTTATCATTTACCTGACGCAAACATCCACCGAAGGCTGGATCTGGTTTTTACTCATTATTCCCCTAGGGCTGTTTCGTTACTTGATGAGTCTGCATGAAAAACTGTCCAGTCAAATGGCCATTACCCAAAGACTCATCCAGATCAATCAAAATGAAATTGATTATTTAACTGGAGGGAAACTTCCCTTCGCAAACGGCATTCAACACCAGCAAGTCTCCCATCCCTACGCTTTTGACCTGGATTTATTCGGAGAAAAATCGCTCTATCAACACCTGAACCGAACCGCCACTTCCATTGGACAGGAAGCTTTAGCTCAACAATTATTAAACCGACTACCAGACCATAAAATTAACGCCCGACAAAGGGCTATTCAGGAGTTGGCAGGCTGTGCGGAGTGGCGACAGGAGTTTTACGCTCTGGCTCAAATTGGTCAGGATACTTCGGAAGAATACCGGGCTATTCTGGACTGGGCTGAGCGAAAAAGTCCGCCCGTCAAACCCATTTTTAGAGTTTTGGCTTTTGC
This sequence comes from Siphonobacter sp. SORGH_AS_0500, assembly GCF_002838835.1. Lineage (GTDB taxonomy): Bacteria > Bacteroidota > Bacteroidia > Cytophagales > Spirosomataceae > Siphonobacter. Next base: position 101,367 of record NZ_NHPP01000014.1, on the reverse strand, counting down.
GGTTCCTGCCTTATTAGTCATTTGCCTGCTCTTTTTCGTATTAACCTGGGACACTGATTTATTAACCCTCGCCGGAATTGTAGGAGTTATTAACCTATTCCTGGTTTCCAGAAACTTAAAACAGATTCAATCGGAAACCGTTGATTCGGAACGCATCGGCATTATTATAAAAAAATACAGTACGCTCATTCAATCCATTGAAAAACAGGATTTTAAAAGCGAAGAATTACAAGCCTTAAAACAGATTTACCAGTCCCAAAATCAGGCGGCCAGTTTGAGCGTTCGACAACTTTCCTCGTTATTAGCGGCCATGAATGGTATTAATCATGCCTTAGCTGCAATTATTACTAATGGTTTCTACCAATCGCACGTTCATACCCTGCATCAGTTATTAAACTGGAAAGCCAAATACGCCGCTTCGATCAAAGACTGGCTAGCTACTTTAGGTACTTTCGAAACCCTGAACAGCTTTGCCAATTTCGCCTATAATAATCCCGATTTTGCCTACCCGACCCTAAGCCAATCCGGCGAAGTTTCATTCAAAAGCCTGGCTCACCCTTTGTTACGTCGGGAGAAACGGGTGGCTAATGACGTAACTTTTCATCCGCAATTCATTATCCTTACGGGTTCGAATATGTCAGGAAAAAGTACGTTTTTACGGACGCTCGGAATCAATCTTTTGTTAACCAATGTAGGCTCCTGCGTATGTGCAACGGCAGCTACCGTTCAGCCCATGGATATTCTGGTTTCCATGCGATTAAGTGATTCGCTGGCGGATAGTGAATCGTATTTTTTCGCCGAAGTAAAGCGTTTGAAAGAGATCATCACTACTCTGAATGAAAAGGTATGTTTTGTCTTACTGGACGAAATTTTCCGGGGAACGAATTCCGACGATAAACGCAGCGGAACGATTGAAGTAATTAAAAAACTGATCGAAAAACGAGCGATTGGCGTCATTGCTACGCACGATCTGGAAGTCTGTGATATTACTGCCGATTATCCCGAAATGCTGAGTAACAAGTGCTTCGAAGCCGAGATTATTAACGATGAACTTTTCTTCAGTTATCAATTACTAGAAGGCATCTGCCAAAACCGAAGTGCGACGTTCCTGATGCGAAAGATGGGCGTTATTTAGTGCCGTTTGTAAACGTTTGATTTTTTGTTTGAGTAAGTTTCTACTATCTGTTATACGGTAGAGACGCGACTTCATCGCGTCTGGGTAGAGGCTGCTTTAGTTAGGATTTCCCCTGTCATGGCTGGTGTCTCACCAGCCATTTGTACGCAAACAGTGGTTGGTGAGACACCAACCACGGCGTAAGAACCGCTCTTTCGGATTTGCAATCCGAAAGACCTCTGTCAGGGATTTGTAATCCCAATCAGCAACGATTCTACCTTTTCAAACCCTGATAAACCATTTCAGAAATCGTTGCCATCGTTTGAATGGCATTTTCGCGGGTATCCCAATCCCGGGAGAGTAAGACGATTACATATGAACGACCGTCGGGGAGATAGACAATGCCCGAGTCGTGGTAAATGTTGGTGATAGAGCCGGTTTTGTGAGCAACCTTCGTTCCAGCAGGGAGTTTAGCAGGAATAATATCGTTGAATTTCTGATCCAGTAGAATCTGAATCATGGCCTTTGAAGACTCTTTATTAACTGCTTTTCCTTTGGCTATCTTCTCGAATAACTCCGCTAAATCATAAGCCGTTACTTCATTATTCAGTCCTTTCTGATACGCCTTCTGATCTTCCACCCCACGTCTGATCTGACTATTCTTTGCTCCTAATTGATGAAAAGTTTTGGTAACCTTTTCCGCACCAACCAGATCAATAATAATATTCGTAGCCAGGTTACTGCTTACGATAATCATCTGATACATCAAATCATAAATCGACTTTTTCTGATCCACTTCGGTATATAACTTCTGTTCGCTATCCGTTTCGGGAGTTAAGCGGTACGTACTTCCATCTACAATACTCTTAAACTCATTCTTTACCAGAATGGAATCCCTTACAGCAAACTTCCCGGCTGCTGCCTGTTTGTATACTTCCACCATCACTGGCGTTTTCATGGTACTGGCCGCGTGGAACAACTCGTGTTCATTGATATACACGGTCTGCTTCGATTGCAGATTTTTAAATGCAACCGCATAGGTTCCTTTTTTATCAGCGAGGTACTGCGTAATCTGATCTTTTAAGGTCATTTGCTGGGCGGAACTGATCAGCGGAAAAAGAAGGCAAAAGAACCATTTCATAGCGTTTGGGAAAGAAGCATGTTTTTGCCAAGTTACGCTTGGATACGTTAGAAATCAATAGCGTCACTTGATTCGGTCCATTAGTTCAGGTGTCATTCCAACAGCGGAAAAACCACCGTCGTGGTACAGATTCTGCATGGTAACTGAACGCGTCAAATCCGAGAAAAGCGTAACGATATAATCGGCACAGGCTTCTGCGGAAGCGTTACCTAACGGTGACAGGTGTTCAGCGTATGCAAAGAACGCATCGAAGTCTCCTACACCCGTTCCCGCAGTAGTTTTGGTCGGCGATTGCGAAACCGTATTCACCCGAACTTTTCTAAGTTTCCCGTATCGGTAGCCATAACTTCGGGCGATGCTTTCGAGCATGGCCTTGGCCTGCGACATGTCTGTGTATTCAGGAAAAGATCGTTGGGCAGCGATGTAACTCAGGGCTACAACGGAGCCGTATTCGGCAATAGCATCCTGTTTTTCAGCCGTTTGAAGGAGTTTATGAAAAGATAATGCCGAAATATCCAGCGTCTTCAGAAACCAGTCGTAATTCAAATCTCCGTAAGAACGGCCTTTGCGAATATTGGGACTCATCCCGATGGAATGAAGCACAAAATCGATCTTCCCTCCCAACACCCTTTGCGATTCGCTCCAGAGGTTTTCCAGATCGTTTACGTTGGTAGCATCCGCAGCGATAATCGGAGCCTGGCAAGCCTCCGATAACCTTGGCATGTCGCCCACTCGCAGAGCAACGGGAGCATTCGTCAACACCAATGTGGCTCCTTCTTCGTAACATTTCAACGCTACTTTCCAGGCGATAGAATGTTCATCTAAGGCTCCAGAAATAATTCCTCGTTTTCCTTTTAATAAACCGTAAGCCATTCGTTTTTTGTGACGGAGTGAAGGGCCAAAGTAACTGAAAGATTAGCGGTCTTTGCTAAGTGAGGGCTGCTTTTCCCATTCGTTCCAGCAAATACTCATTCATTTACCAGAATCTAATCCTCATGAAACGTATGCACACCTTATTACCCGAGATCAGACCAGCCGTATCGAATGACCTTTTTTCGATTTTATTACTGTATAAAGATGCTTTGCAGGACGATAAAATTTTGTCGGAAGCAGAGGCTATGCACATTTTCAAAACCATGCAGAGCTACCCTTCTTATACTATATACGTGGCCTTGGTACAGGGGAGAATCATCGGAACGTTTGCCTTACTCATCATGGACAATCTGGGTCATAACGGAGCCAAATCAGCCGTTATAGAAGATGTGGCCGTAGGTTCAGAATTTCAGGGACAGGGCATTGGCAAACGCATGATGCAGTTTGCCATGGAGAAATGTCGGGAAGAAAAGTGCTATAAAGTGAGTCTTTCCAGCAACCTTATTCGCGAAAAAACCCATGCTTTTTACGAATCGCTGGGATTTCGAAAGCATGGGTTTAGTTTCTGGGTTGACCTCTAATGATCAGTGAAATACCTCTTTCCCCATCGATGATTTTTCACCGATTTGCCGAAGCTGATTTGAGGTTAACGTACTGCCATCATGCGACCAGCCGGGTGGAGCAAAGATGTAGTTGAATTTATCCTTCCAGTCCAGTCCGGGTTTGCTCAGGTCTTCGGCGAGGTGTCGCCATTCATCAAAAGCAACGTCCGTAAATTTCTGGCTGGGCAGGGGTTTGGTTAGTCCAAAATACGTTGGATCGTTAGGATCTTCTTCGGCATATGTTCCGAAGATTTTATCCCAGATAATGAGCACCTGACCCATGTTTTTGTCGAGGTAATTCACATTGGAGGCGTGATGTACGCGGTGATGCGATGGGGTTACCATGAATTTTTCCAGGAAGCCAAGCTTTCCTACCGTTTCGGTATGCAGAAAAAACTGATAGGTCTGATTTACTGCATAGATGAACATGATATGCAGGGCATCAAAACCCAGCAAAGCCGCCGGGACATAAAACAAGTACCGGTAAAGGGGTTGAAACATTGACGAACGCAGGGCTACCGTCAGGTTATACCGTTCGGCGGAATGGTGCGTAGAATGCACCGCCCACAAGACGCGGCAGTAATGTTCGGCCCGGTGTAACCAGTAAAAGCAAAAGTCCTGAGCAAAGAAAACGCCTGCCCAGGCCGCCAGGGGATGTTGCTGCCAGAAATCCCAAAGTGGAGAAAACCGGGCCAGCCCATCAAGCACAAAAAAGGTAAGCCCTTTCATGAGCACGTCCATGAGCAAACCGCCCAGGCCCAGCAGCAGACTATTACGGGTTTCCTTGAAATTATACAATCCAAGGCGTTCGCGATGCGAGATGTAAAGCTCCAGTACAATAAAAATAATGTACACTGGAGTAGTGATGAAGGTAAATATACGTTCCATGGCAATCAAGGTGTTACTCTAAGCACCTTGCAAAAATGCAACAAATCGTTTTTATTTTTCCTTCAAAATATTAAAACGGAATTAGAATTAAGAACGATGCCCGCTTTCTATTTCCGTTTTAATGCAACTTGACTATATCCTGAATCCTTACTTGCGTTTGGCTTTCGCAGGAGTTAAATCCATGATTTCTACCTTCCTGAAGTCAATAGGCTGCCCTTCGCTTTGCAGAGCGATAAAACCCGAACTCAAGATTTTACCATCTATTTTCTGCTTGGGATCATATCGATTAGCTACGTCGCCGCCAATCTGGGGCTTGGAATACTCCAAAACGACTTTCCCATTGATGATGTGCTGAATCAACGAGTCTCCAAGCACAATCAACTCCGCCCGAACCCACTCATCTTTACCATAGGTCTTAGAGTCAGAATCGATGCAGTGGCGGGTATCCAGCTTGCCTTTGTAGACAATGTTAGTTCCGGGCGAACACATATTACCCGTAGGACGGGCTTTGCCGTCACCTAAGCCTGCAAGAAATTGCATTTCAATGGAAATGGGCCAGTCCTGCTCTTTGGGCATGGTTCGGGGGTCTTGCGAATGGAACATCACTCCACTGTTTAATTCCGTATACGAGGGAGCATCCTTCCGCCAGGGATCAACAAAACGATACTCAACCACCAGATGGTAATGCGAGAATGGCGTCTTGTAATACAGGTGACCATACTGTTCGTTGAATTTGTCGTACTGATCGTAACGAACTTTGATCACCCCATCTTCCACCCGAAAGGTATTCCCGTAATTCACCCCCACATCGTGATGGTGAATCTTTACGATCCAGTCCTTAATGTCTTTGCCATTGAACAGAGGAACCCATTTTTTCTGCTGAGCCTGCGTGGACTGTAGGGCAAGCAGAAGGAATAAACCAACTAGAAAACGCTTCATTTACTGGGGATTAAGAGGTAAAAAGGAGTATTTAAAACAGAAAAGTCGTTAGATTTTAATCGCTTTCAGAGCATAAACCAGCGGAATTTTTCCTTCATAAGGCTGAATCTGAAACTTTCCGGGTTCTACTTCAACGGTTTCAGAGAAGCAGTTATAAGGGGAATAATCAAACTCTTCAAAAGACTGAATTTGCAGCCCATGCTTCAGCAGGTTTCCCATCACTTCCGATAAGGAATGATTCCAGCCCACAGTTTCGGTGGTAATGGGAGCTTCGGGATCGGCATAAGTGCCGGAAATGACTTCCTCGATGGCTTCTTTATTGAAGTAAGAATATTGCAGGTAACGAAAGTTCTCATTGAACATCCAGACAACGGGATGAAATTCAACAAAAACGAGCTTGCCGCCGGGTTTTAAATGTCGGGCAATGACCTCAGCCCAACGATCCATATCAGGTAACCAGCCAATGACACCATAACTGGTAAAAACTACATCAAATTGCTGATTAAGCCGCAAATCGTACACATCAGAACAGATGAATTCGGCATTGAGCAGGTTCATTTGAACAGCCAGCGACTGAGCCGAATAAATGGCTATATCTGATAAATCTACGCCCGTAACCCAGGCTCCCATGCGGGCTAAGGAGAGCGAATCCTGTCCGAAATGACACTGTAGATGCAAAATACTCTGGTCCTGAACGTCGCCTAAAAGATCAAGTTCAATGGATTTTAGCGAGGAGGCTCCCTTCAAAAAACCTTCTAAATCGTAAAAATCAGACTTCAGATGATACAGGGTTCGCTGGTTCCAGCTATTTCGGTTTTTCTCCAGATAATCCATTGGAATCGGTCATTTGAAAAATCAAGTTAGGAAAAAACTGGATAAAGCAGTTCTTCAGATGTATTAAGTAGTTAATAGTTTAGGGTGGTCCATTGATCGACTGATGTTCAGTATTTTTCAACTGAACCATCTATTGTTAACTAATGACAAGTACTTACCTCTTTTTTTAGCGATTCCTATACCCATAAAAAATTCCCGAAAGCCTTGAGCCTTCGGGAAATAAAGCGTAAGTATTATTCTGATAATCAAGCAAAAAGAGGCACCCGAACTTTATACCTTTTAGCGGTTAACGTACCGCTGGCTCTTTCATAATCCCGTTGTACAACGATTCCGGCGGATTGAGCACCCGAGAAATCGTATCCCGTTTTAGACTCCAGTAAGGTCGCATCCAGCGTCTTGCTGGTTTCACGCAGCACTCCTTCCGAAGTTAGTTTTTGCTGGAACTGTTGGTTCAGTAAGGCTTCGTCAGACCATAAGGCAGAAGCAGCGTTTTTAGGAATCCCGGGCATCAAACGTGGCACGGAAGACGTTCCTTCCACCACTCGGGTGGAGTTATGCAGGTGCGTCACCGTTCCGTCATTATCAACGGTCACCATCACAAGTCCATGATTCGCATTTACGCTATCCAGACCATTGGCTGTCTGACGAAAAACCACCGTTGTATCCGAGACAAAGGGCTCTTCCAGCCGACCACTTCCTTCCCGCGTACCGGCCTGCATCATTGTAGGTCGAAGACTGTCAAATTTCAGCGTAATCCCCTCCCGCTCAAAGTTTAAGTCCTTGATCCATTTTTGGGCAATCGTTATGGCCCTGTCTTTTGCTATGGCTCTGGTATTTCCCAGATTTGCCGTGGCTAGGGTCGCCTGGAAACGGCCTTCCTCGTCCACCAGCAATCGGCCTTTCCCATTCAGAACGGCTAAACTACCATCCTTGAGAAAACCCATATTTTCTACTTCTTTCCGGGAAAAGCCTAGTTCCGAAGCCAGTGCTGCGACTCTTTTTTCATCAAACTGACGGGCTCCCAATAGTAATACCTCCAGTTGCGTGGGCTTCTGTAATTCAGCCATCATCGGAAAGGGCTGGGTAAAGCCTCCGGTCCAACTCCAGGCCCACCAGTTTCGGGCCACAGACGACCATTGAAACAAACGTTCCGTGTTCAGACGCTGGAGAGCTTCCTGCTGATTACTGCCCGAAGTAGCAACCGTTGCAATCTGATTATGAGCGATGGCCCAGGAAGCATTAATCCAGGCATTTCGGAAGGTTTGTCCTGCATTGTAATTTTTACCAAAGTTTTTCCCGTAGTCTGCGTGATCGTAACTGTTGGTATGAAACCCAAAAATCATCCGCAACCCCTGATTGGTGGGACTATCCCAGGTACTCCAGGGAGCCAGGTGATTCGGATTGTCGGGAACTACATCGGGCACCTTCAGGGACTGGCAGGTAGACCAGAATAAATATTTAGCCGTTTCATTCCCCACCCGCATCCGGGTAGAGGCCGCCTCATTCCGATTGTCCCACGTGCCACCCATCGGCACAAAGTAGTTACCATTGCTGAAATCCATCCCGCCATGTCCCGAATGATAGAAGATCAATACCGCATCCTGACCATACGTATCCTGCCAGTTATCAAAGGTTTCCTCGTAGGCCCAAACGTTGACACCCCCATCTTGATACCAGAAATTTCCCCGATTCCAGGTGCCTAACCAGTCCAGAAAACCTCTGCGTCGGCGTGGGTGCGAGTAAGATTGGCATTTTGAACGCCGCTGGCATCCACATATTGCGGAAAAATCTGGATGCTGTTCGCTCCATATACATCATCAGAACCGCCCAGGTTGAGGCTCTGGAAATGCTCGGCCAAGGGGGTAGGTAATTGCATTCTAACTAATTTCATTGAAGTCGGTCTTAAAGGTTGAATCTTTGGTTAAACCCCATGCTTTTGTTTCTGCATCAAGGGTCAGTCAAAGTTCGCTGCCCTCCTCCGACTGATCAATCCCTTATTTAGGTGATCACCGAGCCGTGGTCTAGTCTTTTTCGGGCCTTCTTACGTTCACTTCGTTACCGCTCCGGCAAAAGCCCGAAGGTTTGCCGGAGTAATATGCTTTCTACATTGTTCTCTTTTGAGAAAATACTACTTTTGACATTATGACCTGGCGTATACCCCACGCCAGGCCCATCCAATCAATTTCGACCACAGTATGCAAAGAGTTTATTTAAGTGATTCTGGCCCGAAGGTTTCCGAAGCGATTTACGGATTCTGGCGTTGGGAAGACCAGGGAAATGAAACCCTCAAAACGATGGAGCAGGTCGTAAACCTGTGTCTGGAGTTAGGTATCAATACATTCGATCACGCGGACCGCTACGGTAACTATACCAGCGAGGAATACTTCGGTAAGATTATTCAGCAAAAATCGGTTAAACGCGAAGACCTCGTTTTGTTTAGTAAATGTGGCATTCGCCGTTCCAATCGTGGTTTTTCATATTTCGATAACTCTCGGGATTACATCATAGAAAGCGTAGAAAACTCGCTTCGCCGCCTGAAAACAGATTACCTCGATATTTTCCTGCTGGATCAGTTGGATCGCTTAGGCCATCCTGAAGAAACCGCCCGTTTATTAATGGAACTGGCTAAATCTGGCAAAATCAAGCATATTGGGGTCAGTAACTTCACGGTTTTTCAGCATCAGTTACTGGAATCAAACCTGAAACGTCCCATTGTGACGAATCACATTGAACTCAGTCTCTCGAACACTTCAGCCATCGAAGACGGACGGCTGGATTTCATCAAACAACGTTTCAGTAAACCACTGGTTTGGGCTCCGCTGGCGGGTGGGGAAATCCTGAACGGAACGGATCATAAATCGGCAGTATTACGGGCGAAACTGGAAGAAATTGGTCGGAAATACGACGCCAACATCGAGCAAATAGCCGTAGCCTGGTTGTATCAACTGGGAACGCTGCCCATTATTGGCTCACTATCCGAAGCCCGGATTCGTAATGCCGTAAGTGCCTCGGCTATCAAGCTTTCGCACGAAGACTGGTATGAGCTTTACAACACAACGCTGTTGAAATAACTATTCCGGTGGCTCAGGGTAACCTGGCCACCTTTTTTGTGCCCATTGCTTTTTAAAATCATTTATACCGCCGACATTTTAATCTCTAGATTCTACGGTTTCTATCCTTAAACCTTTCTTCTCTTTCCCTTACTATGAAACCCTATTCCCTCATTTTATTTGATTATGACGGTACCCTTTGCGACTCACGTGAGGCTATTTTAGCGACGTTTGAGCGTACATTCCAATACTACCAGGAGCCTACTCCCCCGCTGGAAAAATTACATCAGGTGGTAAGTCATGGACTCATTATGCCCGAAGCTTTTAAAGTTTTAAAGCCAGAATTAACTCCTGAGGGCATTACGGAGTGGGTAAAATCTTACCGGGATCTTTACGATCAGAATGCGTATCATTTAGTGAAGCCTTTTCCGGGAGCCAAAGCGTTATTAATGAATTTAAAAGCACGCGGAAAAACTTTATTGGTGATGAGTAATAAGGGCATTCGTTCCATCGAAATGTCGCTGGATTATCTGGGCTTTACGCCCTACATTACCCTTTCGCTGGGAGATGGTAGTCCTTTATTGGCCGGACTGGATAAAAAGCCTAATCCCATTAGTTATACGAAGGTCATTCAGCCTGCTTTTGCCCATACTACCTCCGCTCAGACGTTGATGGTAGGCGATACGACGATGGACATTCAATACGCTCATAACTGCGAAATTGATTCCTGCTGGGCTGCTTACGGATTTGGTTCTGCCGAGGCCATTCGCCCGCTAAAACCCACGTACGAAGTGAACGCATTGAGTGAACTGGAGAAGATTATTGAGTAATTCAAAAGCGTCGATCGGTTCATTACCAGCGTCAAGTAATGACTAAAACAGTCCAAATGGTCTTCTAAATGCTGATTTCCAGCCTTAAAGACAGTCGTCGATCGCCCAGCAAAATCTTATCATTACAGATCGACGATTTTTAAAGCTTATTTCTGAGAGAATACCCTCTTTTACTTAGCTTGGAAGGCCGTTTTTTGAGTAGCTTACGATGGGTTGTAATCGTACCTAGTTGGAATTGAAATAATAGTATGTTTTCCTAGTGAGGTGACACATGAAAAGTTGTAATCGTACCTAGTTGGAATTGAAATGTTTATTCATTTGAATTTTTCAGGAAAAAGAACGCGTTGTAATCGTACCTAGTTGGAATTGAAATGGAATTCAATCAGGAAGTACTTTCTGAAGTCCAAAAGTTGTAATCGTACCTAGTTGGAATTGAAATAAGTTTCTGATCTGACGATAAACGATGCCGGTTCGTGTTGTAATCGTACCTAGTTGGAATTGAAATTCAACTCATTCAATCATTCAACTCAAGTTAACTTTTGTTGTAATCGTACCTAGTTGGAATTGAAATTCGCCGGAATGGCTACCCAGGCCGTGCAGTTTTTAGTTGTAATCGTACCTAGTTGGAATTGAAATATGCCGCCCAGCCAAATGACCGGCTTTGCTTTTTGTTGTAATCGTACCTAGTTGGAATTGAAATCCGTGTCCCCCAGGTGAGTGGCTGACTCTTGGTTAGTTGTAATCGTACCTAGTTGGAATTGAAATTGAGCCTCTAAAACAGCAGCGAATAATTCGTACATGGGTTGTAATCGTACCTAGTTGGAATTGAAATAGATAGGCGAGGCACTAGGAATACCTACGGACGCAAGTTGTAATCGTACCTAGTTGGAATTGAAATGCATTATACGTAACAGGTACTTTAGCGGGGAGTGTTGTTGTAATCGTACCTAGTTGGAATTGAAATTGGATATGCTGCGTGAACTAACGTATGTACAATCGTTGTAATCGTACCTAGTTGGAATTGAAATTTAGAGAGCTTACATTCTCAGTGTTATCAACGATTTGTTGTAATCGTACCTAGTTGGAATTGAAATATCCTAATCTTGGCGTCAGCGTGAAAGCGGCCTATGTTGTAATCGTACCTAGTTGGAATTGAAATACGGCAACTTACTTGCTTTGGGCACGAATGGTGCAGGTTGTAATCGTACCTAGTTGGAATTGAAATATAACTTTTCAGAGAACATCAAGGCCCTGATCGGCGTTGTAATCGTACCTAGTTGGAATTGAAATAACATCCCTCTGAGAGCAGATTACGCTGGTGTTCGGTTGTAATCGTACCTAGTTGGAATTGAAATGCAAAAAGGGGTTTGGCTAACTGATGCTCTTGTTATGGTTGTAATCGTACCTAGTTGGAATTGAAATGAGGATGATGCAAGGGTGTCGAAAATTCGGATTATGTTGTAATCGTACCTAGTTGGAATTGAAATGAAATCGCTTGAAGTAGGCTACCTGCCTAGTTCCGGTTGTAATCGTACCTAGTTGGAATTGAAATCTATCCACATACGGTTCCGGTTGGGCTGGTTTATAAGTTGTAATCGTACCTAGTTGGAATTGAAATTAATGAAAACGTAGATGCGGGCCAACACTGCCCCAGTTGTAATCGTACCTAGTTGGAATTGAAATAAGCAGAGCGGGTGGGTTCTGGCTTTAAGAACGGATTTATAATAGCACCTGGCAGGGAATTGAAATAATAACCAAGTCAAAGCCCCTAGTTTTTACTACGCCCCATCTCTACTTTACCCCTGCCCTAATTAACCTCATTTTTCTTCACCTCGAACGTATACGTCTGGCTACCGCTTAGGCCAGACTGGCTGATGCCCTGTACGACCACGCGGTAATGCCCCGACAGATCGGAAGTGAAGAACTGTAACTTTTGCTGGCCGTGGGCCTGCGGTTCCCAGAAGAGTAAGGAACGAAAATCGGCGATGCGGCTCTCGCGTTGGGCGGGCGTGTCGTAACGGGGTGAGTAAAAATCTCTTCCGGCCTGAACCCCTTCGTACGAAGTGACCAGTCCTTCGGGCTGATAGCCAGCAATATCGCCTTTGTAGCTCATGAAACTAACGATTCCACTAAATACCGCAGAACCTAATACATACCGCTTGTTGACAATGTCCAGCCGCTTGATTTTCAATGGGTCGATAGCCAATAACTTGTTCAGGTCGAACATGGGTACGCCATCGAGCAGTACCATCGGCGGCGTGGTAAAGTTATATTCCGTACGCCCCACCATCAGGAAACGGAAACGTCCCTGCGAGCGTCGCACGTCCACTTCGGGCACGTATTCCCGCATGACTTCTTCCAGCACTGGAAACCGCGTGTAGGCATCGAGGTAATAGGTACGATCTGCTTTGCCATAAAAATAAGCGGTGTCGGAAGCAACGGCATTGGTATAAATCGGCATATAGGCATTGCGAACCTGCATGTCGATACTACGATTCAGTAAGGATTCCTGCTCTTTAGGATTGAAGGCAAAGCCGGGTAAGCTCCGGGAAGAATACTGATCCGAAAACGAACTTTCCAGTTCCACCTGATGCAGACTATCCGCTGGTTGAACAACGACTTCGTTCAGGCCCGAAAAATGACGCATTTCAAAAAATACCCGCCCTGCGGAGTCACTAATGGCGGGATAAAGCCACAAATCCCGACCCGGAGCATTCATAAACACTGCCGCTCCCTTCACGGGGTTTCGGTTCATATCCGTTACTTTTCCAAAAACAATATGTTCCTCATGTTCAGGAACGTACTTCATCTGCGGCCCCTGAACAATAGTTTCCCAGCGGAATCGGCTCCAGCCATGCGTCAACATCACCAGATCAGTCTCGGCGGCGGGATTATTCACGTAATAGGCCGGAGATTCAACCGTTCCTTTCAAATCCGAACTGAGCCAGAGGTAACTATACACGTCTTCGGATTCGCCCTGATCCAACGAATCCAGTCGATAAACTGATACCGATAAATCACTGGAATCAGCGGCTTGCAAGGCCAATGAAACTGCCTGACGAGTGGCATACACCGGCTTATCCGTCTGCACCTGAATGGCTAGTTTCTGCTTCGGACGTTTGAAGTAAAGTCGCTCGCAAACGGGCTGCTGCTGGGCGTTAAATAGGGTAATGTGCGAAATGCCTTCGTCTAACTGAGCCAGCGGCACCTGAAAACGAGCTTTCCCATTTTGTAACCGCTGACGTTCGCTGAATTTCACGGATTGCCGCGTATGAACCAATGCATACACGGACTCTTCCATTCCTGAAGACTCCACCTCAAGGGTTAAGTCCTGATTTTGAGAGTGCTGAACGTGGAGAACGTATCCTTTTTCCTGAACCGCAGGGAGGGAAACGGACTGCTCATTTTTTCCGGCATACGTCAACACGGCGTGGTAACTCTCTCCCGCTTTCGGGGTAAACTCAAACGTTCCCATTCCCATTTGTCGCGGCTGAAAGCGAACAATCGTGTCATTACGCTCATTCACAAGGGCTCCCGAAAAATGTACGCCCTTCCCCGACTCATTAATCCCCCGAAAGGCAACGGTACTTTTCAGATTCTGAACCAGATGCCCGCCTTCTGGAAAAAACTGAAGATCCAGCTCGGACGTACCCGCTTCAGCAGGAATTTTAGTGAAGGTATTAACAATGCTAATCGTCTTCTCGAAGTAAAGTTCCGGGCTGAAATTCTTCATCCAGTGGGTATAAGCCCGCAGGGTATAATGCCCCGACTGAATGGTGGCTGGTAATACCAGCATGCCATTACCCGATCCTTTTTTCAGCGAAACTTTGCTTTGCAGAACAACGCCGTGACTTAAATCCAGCAGCTCCACGTAGGCCACTTTACTTAAATCCATTGACTGATGCGTTTGCCCATTCAGGGCGTACACTTTAAACCATACACTTTCGCCCACGACGTAATATGAACGGTCGGTATGAACGTATAATTTTTCCTGAACGGCCTGACGGTTGTACGCATCGAAAGCCTGACGTACAGATTCCTGAGCCAGAAGCTGTGGAGCCCAAAGCCCCATACCAAGCAAAATAAATAATCGTAGCTTCATCGAATAAGGATATTAAAACCAGACAGGCTTTTTCAGTCCGCCACCCAGAAACCGACAATCCGCACAGGTAGCAGGAGCCATAATATAGGATAAAGGCGTACCGGGTTCGTCAATGATTTGAATCAGTTTCTGGCTTAAATCAGAAGTCATCATGACCTCCGTGGCATCCAGCGTATCGAAAGGAGCACTACAGCTAGGGTACGTTCCGGGATACCAGCCACCCAACTGATAAGGAGTAACCGTGAGCCGTTTTTGCTGCTCGGTACCGGCACTAAAGAAACCGAACACCAACTCGCTGGCATCGTTAGTGCAATGAATATTGCCCGTTAACACCGAAGGTTGCGGGTCGAAGAGGCCCCCTGTCGTCTCGGTTGTTCGGGCCAGCATATCCCAATATTCATAAGCCTCCTGCGATAAGGCATATTGTTTCACCAACAAACTATACTTGATTAACAACTTGTCACTAGCGTTATCAACCAAAACCAAATTCTGATTCATGATCCGATCCTGAGCCAGCTTCGCCGAGGTTCCAATGAAAATTTTCGACGAAAGATCCGTTCGCCAGCAACGGTAAGGGATCAGTACCCGGGGATTGATTTTCTTTAATCCCCCCGCAACTGAATCCTTACTGTACAAAGCACTCGTGTACTCCCAGGTTTCCTCCGTCTTCCAGCGGTAGAACCAGGTATTGTTATTCGGGTCATGCGTATTCACTCGAAAACGCATGATTCTATTGGCCCGATCGGCCTGAAAGGTAATACTGTCAATGGCCGGAGCCTGCTTCACCTGTACCAAATCCGAGGCGTATTCCTTCCCATCGCGGGTGTTAATCTGAAGACTAAATTTCTCGGAAGTAAGGTAATTCCGTGGGGCCAGGGTATAACGTCCCGGCTTAACTTCATTCAATTGTAGCGTTGTTCCCTTGTCACCCACGATGCGAACCCTTGCTCCCGTTTCGTTCGTAGAAGATTCCAAACTATTCAGCGACTGTGTGCGTGACAACAGAATCGTAGTCGTGTCGCTACCCACATTGAGGAAGCCGCTGACGACCAGATAACGGCCATCGGCGAAATCCTGAGATGGCTTGAACGGATCGATACACCCAGCTACCAGTAATCCCAGAAAAAAGAGTAAAAGCCCGTATTTCATTTGAATATCGTCAAGATTTACACCCTGCTAACCAGCGTAAAATCTGTGTTTTAGAATTTAAAATTGTAAGTAATGCTCGGAATGGGCTGACCGAAAATGGAAAGCTTATAGCCTTTTATCTGCCTGCCTTCGGTTAAGAAAAACACCGAATACGGATTCTTGCGACCCAGCAGGTTATACACCGAGAACGTCCAGGAACTGTGAGCCAGCTTTCTGACCTTATGATTGCCTTCAATGTTAATACCCACGTCCGCCCGAATGTAATCTGGAATGCGAGCCTGATTTCGTTCGGCGTAGTAAATCCGTAGCACGCCATCCATGTAATACTGCCCGCGAGGCGGCGTGTAGGGTCGGCCCGTGCTATAGGTGAAATTCATGGAAAAGCTCAGCCGACGATTGACCCGGTAGTTACTGATCAAGGAAAAATCGTGCGGTTTATCGTAGTTGGCAGGATAATAATTACCATGGTTCGGAGCATCCGCAAGCGTCGGATCGCTGGCTTTCAGTAAGGTTCGGGAATAGGTATAACTGGCCCAACCATTGAGTTTCCCGGTTAACTTTTTCAGTAATACTTCCACGCCATAAGCCTTACCAATGGCAGAAATAACAGCCGTTTCAATCTGCTTATTCAGGATTAATGAATCTCCACTTTTATAATCCAGCACGTTACGTAAGTGCTTGTAATAACCTTCCACCGAAAGTTCAATTGAACCCGAACGCAGGTTTTTATACAAGCCTAAAGAAAACTGCTGTCCTACTTGCGGTTTCAGGTAAGGATCGCTCAATTTCCAAACGTCCGTGGGCGAAATAGCCGCGGTATTGGAAAGCATCTGAATGTATTGGCGGGTGGTATTAAATCCAGCCTTGACCGATAACGTAGACGAAGCCATATACCGGAGCGATAAACGATATTCCGGTCCCATGTAATTCTGAATAACATTACCCGAACCATAGGAGCGGAAACCAGTCGTATATAACTTATCAATAGGTAATCCTTCGGCGTATTGAGCTACGTTTCTAGGACCTAAATATTGAAACATGGAAAGGCGAATACCACCGGTAATAGCGAGGGCTCGATTGACATCATACCGCTCCGAAAAGTACACCGCACTTTCTACGCCTTGCTCCGGTTCCATCAATTCTGGTTTTACAAGAGATCCTTCGCCTCGGGGGTAAAAAGAACCCGGCTGAACCTTGTAGTGAATCGAACTAATCCCAAAATCCATGGTATGCTTTGTATTCGGGATGTAACTAAAATCAGCTTTTATATTCGCCTGATTAATACCAAACTTCAGGTTATACGCATTAATGGGGAATTGCTCTCCCTGAATATCATACCGATAACGGGTATAAGCTCCGGTAAAGGTTCCGAATAATTTAGGATTAAAGATTCGCTTCCATTTAATCGAGGCTAACTGGCTTTCGTACCGATAGGTAGTATCTGAATTAAACTTGAAGTGATCGTTACTGATATATCCCATAATCATCAGACTACTTTTCTGATTGATTTCGTGATTCACCTGAACATTCACGTCATAAAAAGAGGCCCGGCTTTTGTTGTAGCGTTCGTCGGTTACCTGCTTTAAAATCCAGTTGGAGTAAGACGAGCGGCCACTCACCATAATCGACGTCCGGTCTTTGATAATCGGTCCTTCAAGCGTTAATCGCCCGGTTAATAATCCGATGCCACCCGATCCCGAAAATTTCTTTTTATTCCCTTCCCGAGTTGTTATATCCAGCACCGACGATAAGCGACCGCCCAGTCGAGCCGGAATATCGCTTTTGTATAATTCAATTTCCTTTAGAATATCAGGATTAAAGGCTGAGAAAAAGCCGAATAAGTGCGAAGGATTATAGACGGTCGCATCGTTAAATAAAATCAGGTTCTGATCGGTAGAGCCACCCCGTACGTTCAGCCCCGTGCTGCTCTCCCCTACTGATTTCACGCCGGGCAGAGTTAATACTACCCGCAAGGCATCCGTTTCGCCAAAGGCCGTCGGTACCTGCTTCATCGTCTTAATGGTCAGTTTTGACACGCCCATCTGGTTACTCGAAACGCTGGCATCCAGGTCTGATTTGACCAGAATTTCCTTCAAAGCGGTAATACTTTCAACCATTTCGATATTTAGCGTACCATTAGAATACAACACAATCTGCCGTTGCGATTCCCGCATTCCAATGCTTCGCACCCTGAGCGTATGGCGACCTCGCGGCAGGGTTAGACTGTAATTGCCAAAGGCATCCGTAGAGGTTCCGGCTGTAGATTTTTCTACCGTAATGTAAGCCCCAATCACGGGTTCACCCGTAACGATATTTCGGACGGAACCGCTAACGGTCGCGTTGCCGGGTTTGATTCGGTACGTTTTTATGCCAATATCATACACCTTGCTTTCAGCCGTTGAAAGCAGTCGGGCGGTTAATTCTTTATCGTGAAAATCGTAGGAAATGGTAGTATCTAATTCTCGATTGGCATCAAAAACACCCTTGGGTAAGGTCGTGATAATGGGTCGATCTTTGGTAATAAAAATATGATGCTGAGCATCAATCGCATATTTCAAATCGGTATCCTGAAAAACCTGATTCAAAAAAGCGGGTAAAGACTTTTGGGTGACGGATGCGGTCACAAATACACTATCCGTATCGGTCTGATTATAATAGAAGTAGTAGTCAGAGTTACTTTCAATCACTTTTACGAAGTTCCGAAAGCTTAATCCGGTTACGCTTCCGCTCACGGTTTTTCCATCAAAAGAAAGTTGAGCCGAAACCTGAAAACTAAATAAACCTGACAAAAAGAAAAGAAGGAGAAGTTTTTTCATCTGATTTGATCGTAGTATGCCGCCATTTCACCGATAGACTTTTCCCGGTTTTCTTTGTATAATTTGCCTCGCATAAATCGCCTGACTTCCCGTTTTTTATCACCCAATAGTTGAAGTACCGATTTTTTACTTTTGACCTGATGGTATTTCTGATCTTTAAGAATGTAATACCGATCATCAATATTGTAGATAATCTGAACGGTCCTGTCCGAAAGGTCTTCCGTACGGGTTTTGAATCGCTTGCAGTATACTTTCGTTTTTCCGTCGTAAATAACTTCGTAATAACCCGGATTGATTCCTTTGCTAAGTCTGGTAAAACGATGTCCATGAATGGTGAAACCCGATAAGTCTTCTGGACTTAACATGATTCGATTTAGCCCGTCATGATTCTGAATGACATAAATATCCCGATGAATATCATAGACTGCATGTACGCCATCGTAAGAATATCCATTGTAAACAATAGAGGTAGTATCCCAGTCTAATGATTCAAAAAACTGGTGACCTATAGGACGGAATTCCTGAATCGTATATTCTCTACCGTTAAAGTAACGGGCATTCAGGAACGTAGCTTTGTGGTAGTGTTGAATGGCAGATTCTTGAGGTGTTAATACGGCTAGTGAATCCGTCTTTTGTGCAGATGCTAAAGTAATACCCCCGAACAAATAAATGAAGTACAGAAACCTGAATAGGCTTTTTCGGAGGGGTACGAGCGACATAATTTTCAGATAGGCTTTAAATAGATGGAAGTATATTCAGAATTCGAAGGTATAAAAATAAAAGTCAATTCAATGGGTTTACTACTTCTTTGAGATATAGATTTCTTTTTTAGCGACCAGCTTCAACGTTAAGCCTACTGATTTTCGAGAAACATACCCTTTTTTCTAAATCAAGTCCATGCTGGGCAGGGGTTCGTGGTTTTCCTGCGGCTAAAACAAATCTGCCTTCCTGATGGTCTATTCGAAATATTCGGTTCATTTTTATAGTCCAGAACCAGCTTAAATTGTCAACTATACACTTAAAACTCCTTATCTTTGAGTACGATCTCTAAACTATTAATTCTTATGCGTCTCTCCGCGTGGCAACGAGCCCTCTGGCTTTGCCTCTTGCTATTGCCAGCTCTGGTTAAAGCTCAGGTTACCGAAAATCCCCTGAAGGGTAAAAAAGTATTAGTCTTTTCAAAAACGGTTAAGTTCCGACACAGCTCCATTCCGCAGGGTATTCGCTGCATTGAAGCCTTAGGTCGCAAGCACGATTTTACGGTAGATGCCACCGAAAATTCCGCAGCCTTTACCGAGGACAACCTTAAAAAATACAAGGCAGTCATTTTCCTCAGCACGACGGGAGATGTTCTGAACGATAGCCAGCAGGCAGCCTTCGAACGTTACATTCAGGCTGGTGGGGGCTATGTAGGCATCCACGCCGCCGCCGATACCGAATACGACTGGCCCTGGTACGGGAAGCTGGTGGGTGGCTGGTTTCTCTCCCACCCCGGTAATCCCAACGTTCGGACAGGAGACATGACTGTTCGCGACAAGAACCATCCCGCAACGGCAGAATTACCCACGACTTTCAAGCGTACCGACGAATTCTACGACTATAAGAATGTAAATCCTGACATTAAGGTGCTCATTACCGTCGATGAAAAGTCATACGGCGATTCAAAAATGAACGCTGGCGAAAACCACCCGATGGTCTGGTATCATGAATTTGATGGCGGTCGGATGTTCTACACGGCTTATGGTCACACCGATGAGACGTTCATGGAACCGCTTTTCCTGCAACACCTTTGGGGAGGTTTACGCTGGGCCTCAGCCGGAGCATCGCTCGACTACAAAAAAGCTAAAACGCAACGGGCACCCGAAGAGAACCGTTTTTCTCGTCAAACCATCGACGAAAAATTATACGAACCTACGGAGTTAGCCGTTCGGGACGGGAAGGTTTTTTATACCCAGCGTCGCGGTGAAATTCGGTATTACGATCCAAAGAAAAGCTCGAAAGTAAAGTCGCTGGATACGGTTAAGGTTTACAAGGAATTTGAATATGGTTTGATGGGCATTAACCTGGATCCGAAATTTGAAGATAATCACTGGATGTATTTGTATTATTCTCCTTCCGCGGCGAAATACGGAGCAGACACGGCCAACCGACTGGTGCGGGTGAAGTTTGATCCAGCGAACGAAAAGATTAACTGGAACACCGAACAGGTTTTACTTCGTGTACCTGTCAAACGCGACGGTTGCTGCCATACCGGTGGTTCAATTGAGTTCGACAAAGCAGGTAACTTATACCTTTCTACGGGTGACGACACCAATCCTTTCGACTCGGAAGGCTTCTCGCCAAGCGATGGCCGGGAAGGCCGCCGGGGGTATGATGCCCGGGCTACCTCCTCAAACACCAATGATTATCGGGGTAAAATTTTAAGAATTAACCTAACGATGACGGAACGGCGGGTTACAGCATTCCCGAGGGAAACCTCTTCAAAAAAGGAACGGCCAAGGCCTTACCCGAAATTTACGTGATGGGTAACCGCAACCCTTACCGCATTTCGGTCGATCAGCACAACGGTTACCTGTACTGGGGCGAAGTAGGCCCGGATGCCGGTAATGACATTGAAGGTCGCGGGCCACGCGGACACGATGAGGTAAACCAGGCCCGGCAGGCGGGTTATTTTGGCTGGCCCTTGTTTGTGGCGGATAACCGGGCGTATAACAGATACGATTTCGAAAAGAAGAAATCAGGTGAAAAATACGATCCGGCGAAGCCCATTAACGACTCGCCTCATAACACGGGTTTGAAGGAGTTACCCCCGGCTCAGAAACCAATGATTTATTACCCCTACGCCGATTCGCCAGAGTTTGGGGAAATCGTGGGTAAAGGTGGACGTAATGCCATGGCAGGGCCCGTTTATTACTGGGAAGATTATGACGCCGATTCGAAGGTGAAATTTCCGGAATTCTATCAGGGTAAATTTTTCAGTTACGACTGGATTCGGGATTACATCAATATCGTAACGATGAAGCCTAACGGCGATTTACAGAGTATTGAACGCTTCCTGCCCGATTGGAAATTCTCGCACCCCATTGATATGCAATTTGATCGGGATGGATCGCTGTACATGCTTGAATACGGACCGAATTGGTTCGCTCAAAACGACGAGGCCCGCCTGACTCGCATTACGTATAATGCCGGAAATCGTCCGCCGGTAGCGGTAGCCCAGGCAAACAAAGAAGCCGGAGCGGTTCCTCTACAGGTAACGTTTTCGTCCAAAGGTTCGATGGATTATGAAGGTGATGCCTTGAGTTATGAATGGACCATTGCGGGTAAAAAATTCAAAACGCCAACGGCGACTTATACCTTCACCAAGCCCGGTACCTATAAGGCGACCCTGAAAGTTACGGACGCGGCAGGCCATACTAGCCAGCAAGCCTTGGAAGTAACGGCAGGCAATGAGTTACCCAAAGTGGAACTGGCCGTTAAAGGCAATCAGACTTTCTACTTTAATAACCAGCCCGTTACTTACGAAGTGAAGGTTTCGGATAAAGAAGACGGTTCGCTGGCTACGAAGAAAATCCCCGAAGAAGATGTAATGGTAAATATCAACTTCCTGGAAGGTTTCGATAAAACCATTATCGCTCAGGGGCACCAGATGAATACGAGCTTCTCGACGGGCAAACGCCTCATGGAACTTTCGGATTGTAAAGCCTGCCACTCCATCGATAAGAAATCCATTGGGCCTTCTTACCGCGACGTCGCGAAAAAGTACAAAGGCCAGGATGTACAGAACCGGCTGATTACAAAGGTCATTAACGGCGGAGCGGGCGTTTGGGGTGAACAGCCCATGAGTGCTCACCCCCAACTCAGCAGAGCTGACGTCGGCGAAATGGTGAAGTACATTCTAAGCCTGAGCGACCAGAAGAAAATGAGCCAGCCCGTGAAAGGTAATTACGTTCCGCAGGATAATGGCAAGAATGGAACGTACATTTTTGCGGCCAGCTATACCGACCGGGGAAAAGGTGCCATTGCTCCTCAAACGGTTCAGAAGACGGCTACGTTGCGTAGCTCTAAAGTTCCGGCGTTGAGTAACGATGTGTCGAAATACATTCAGACGATGAACTCCCGGGAACTGAAGAAAAACCTGGCAGTAGCTACTACTACTGGCAGTTACATCGGCTTTAAAGCAATTGACCTGACCAATATTGGGGCATTAGTTTTCAACGCCGTAACGGTTCCTGGCAAAGCCGCAGGGGGCACAGTGGAAGTTCGTTTGGGCTCTCCGACCGGAAAAGTCATTGGTCAGGCGACCATTCGTGAAACGGGTGAAACAAAGGCTACCCTTGCTAGTATCCCAGTCACTCGTTCCAGCGATCTTTATCTGGTATTCATCAATCCAGAGGTTAAGGATAATCAGGATTTATTTGCACTGGATACCATCGAATTCCAGAAAAAATAAATTCAAATCTGTATTTCATTACTCAAAAATCCGGGCCTTTACAGACCCGGATTTTTATTTGGGTTACGGATCTGATTTTTCCTAATCAGGCTTGTTCGCTTTAAACGCGAACGCATTTCCAGGCCATACGCGATGAATCGCATCTCCACATGGAAAATTTGAAAGTCTATTTAACCCTAGTATGACCGTTATTCTTCCGTCGAAATAATCATAAGTACTTACCATCACAAAATACTTATTTATCAAACCTTTTGGCATTATTTTTTAAGTACAATGAGTTTTAAAACAACTCACGTATGAAACGCTTATCCATTGTACTTGCCCTTTTACTGGGAATTGTCGCTACAAGTCAGGCTCAGTATCGTTACTATCGCTATCCTAGCTCGTCCAAAAAATCTACTCATCGATATAATCATCACGATGAGTTCAAACGTCAAAGCTATTTGGGTTTTAAAGTTGGCGGCACACACACGGCATTAATCAACAACAACCGTCCGATTGAACTAGGACTTGCTCCCGACTTTCAGGGAGGTCTGGCCGCTAAACTAGCCTTAGGTGGTTTTTTAGCCTTACAACCTGAGATTCTTTATACCCAAAGTACAACCAAGTATTTCGGGCAAAATCAGAATTCCAGAATAACCCGTTCCAGTGTAGATGTACCGATTCTTTTTCGTTTTTCATTCGGTAACACGACGCAGTTTTTTATCAATGCCGGTGCCCAGGCGAGTTATGCCCTAGATACCAAAACCAAATATCCTGGACAGCCCGAAGAAACGCTGGAATATGAAAAAGACGACTTCAACCATCGTACGGGTTATGGAGCTGCGGGAGGCATGGGTGTAGCCATTAACAGTCATTATGGTCAATTCTTGATTGAAGCCCGGGGATATTACCCCATGGGTGACTTCGCCAACGGCTGGTTAAATCAACCCGAAAATCGAATGCTAAATGTAGGTTTATCGATTGGGTACTTGGGAAGATTAGGACGGTAACTCACTTATCTGTTAAAAAAGCTTCTGGGTAGTCCAGAAGCTTTTTTTATTGACCTATCATTCCGCGGCATGGTAAAGGAAAGTACTCCTAAGCCTAGGCAAGGTCCTTCGCTTCGCTCTGGATGACAGAAGAGGAGAATAAAAGCCTATTCTAGAAGTAAAAAAAGACCTCGCCTCTGTCATTTCGAACGCAGTGAGAAACCTTACTAGGTAATGCGTACTAGTTTGAAGTAAGCAGTTATTTTTTGATTGAGAAAGTTTTCTTAAAGTCAAGCAAGTTCCTTCGCTCTCGATAGAATAAGGAAAAGAACTAAACTAATAATAATCCTAGAAAGAATGCTGCTAAAGCCCTAATGCAAAAAGCCTGATAACTTGCGTTACCAGGCTTTTGCGGTCCGGACGGGGCTCGAACCCGCGACCCCCTGCGTGACAGGCAGGTATTCTAACCAACTGAACTACCGGACCATTCTCTTTGTTCTGACGACTTATCCGTCGAACTGGGTTGCAAATATAGGGGTTTAAAAACGCCTTTGGCAAGTCCCAGAGCAAAGAAAATTCATTTTTTACGATATTTTTTTCACCAGGATTGATTACCAATCACTTACCAGCGAAAAATTTTTTAACTATTTTTCGTCACCAGGATACACAACTCCAATTTGTCTTCGAATGTCAACCAGACTCTCCATTAATTCAATACTAAACGAATGCGGTAATAAGGGACTTTCGGTTAATCCTTCGCTGATGCAATTTTGCACGTGCTCGGCTTCATACGCATAACCCCAGCCTATACGTTCCGTAGAGATACTTTGTGGCATGGCATCTTCAGGGTATAACGTCAGCCCGGTCGTTTCGTGAAAACGGCTTTGAATGAATAACTGACCTTTAGTCCCGTAGATCGTACAGGTCGTATCCGTCTTTGCTGCAAACGTAGAGAACAGGCTGGCGGTAGCTCCTGAGTCGTAACGCAGGGCCATCGAGCAGTTCATATCTACCCCTGTTTCGGTGATTGTGCCTAAGGCTTTGATCTCGGCGGGAACACCCAGTAATAACTTGCTAATGAAAAGTGGATACAAACCGATGTCATACAACGAACCACCCGCCAGATCGCGGTTAAATAAGCGTTTGGTAACGTCATATTCCGCTTTAAAGCCAAAATCTGCCTGCACGTGGACAATCTCTCCTATTTGTCCCGACTGAACGATTTCCAGCGTTTGCAGAATGGCTGGGTGAAACCGGGACCAGATCGCCTCCATCAGAAAAAGCTCCTTCTCTTTGGCCAGTGCCGTCATTTCCCGCACCTGCTCGGTGTTCAAAGCAAAGGCTTTCTCACAAAGCACGTGTTTTCCAGCATTTAGACACAACAGTGTATGTTCATAGTGTTCAGAGTGTGGCGAGGCCACATACACCACCTGCACATCGGGGTCATTGACCAGTTCCTGATACGAACCATAGGCTTTGGCTACGCCGAATTCTTCAGCAAAGCCAATGGCCCGATCCAGGCTACGCGAGCCTACGGCAACCATTTTTGATCCGGCAACGTACTGTAAGTCCTCGGCAAATTTGCGGGCAATGTGTCCGGGTGCAAGAATTCCCCAATTCATGGATTAAATAGATTTAGGATATACGTTGATAAGTGTAAAACTTCAGGCATGAAGAAGGCTGGTGCAAAGCCAGCCTTCTTTCATCATCTTTCAAAACTACAAGTTAAATTATTATAGTTATTTAGCCATACAGGGTTCGGTTGTCAAACGTTGACTATCAACTAACAACCCAAAACGATCAACTACTTATACGGGCTTCATCGCCTGTAAAAGTCGTTCTACCTGTTCCATCGAAACAGCCGGGAAATTAGCAATTCGAATTTGGCTATCTTTCGCTTTTCCGTATCCACTTCCCACAATCATTCCTTCTTTCTTGATACGTTCAATCAGTTCTTTCGAAGATTCGATGGTGTTCGCTACGGCCACGGTTGGGCTGCGATGATCCGGGTTTTTAACGTAGGGCTCATACCCTTCCGTTTTTTCCAGAAAATCATAAATCTTCTTGGCTTTCGCATCCGTTTCTCTTCGAATGGTTTCGATACCGACGCGATTCATGTCTTCGGCCACTTTTCCTAACAGGTAAATATTCCAGACGTTAGGTGTTTCCGGCGTTTCAAAGTTTTTGTAATTTTTCCAGAGACTGGGTAAGCTGTGATACGAGCCAATTACGTTGTCCTTGGCTTTGAGCGATTCTGCCTTCGCCAGGCATTTTTCGTTCACAATCCATACCCCTAAACCGGCGGGTAACCCAAATGACTTTTGCACGGAGAAAAAGGCAGAGTCAACCTCCTCAAAATCAAGCGAGTGATAGGGAGCTGACGACACCATATCAACACAGAATAGTTTAGAACGGTAACTCCGCTTTAACTTATTGATATCTACGCCACGCATCTGAACGCCCGTTGAGGTTTCATTGGCAGTTAAACCAACCAGTTCGACGTAATCAGGAATTTTCACTTTTCCGCTAGTATCCTCCGTCGTGCCGTCAGTTACTTTCACGAAATCATCATAATCAAAACCCTGTCCCAGTGGCTTTTCAAACAAATGGGTGAACTTCTTCAGATCATTAGCTGTATCATAGAATTTTTGCGAGAAAGACCCATTGACACAGTGAAAACTTTCAAATTCTACGCAGTTCTGAATGACTCGTTCCCAGATTTCCGTTGCCGAGCCAGTAAATAAAATCGCGTGCGAAGAAGGGATATTCAGTAATGCCCGCAATTGTTCATCCGTATGCTGATAAATTTTGCGAAAAGCAGCCGAACGGTGCGAAATTGAACCCACCTGTTCAGCAAGAGCCGTTTGAATATGTTGAGCAACCGTAGGATATAATTCCGCCGGACCAGGGGTAAAGTACAATTGAGACATGGCTATAAACAGCAAGATAAGAAAGCCAGTAAGCTCTAGTACAACCTAAAGCGTACTGGCTTTCATTCATTAATATAACATCCGGAATTTGATGGTTTCTTCAATTTCCTTCAATTCCTGCACAATTTCCTTGGAGTAATTTTTAGCCACGTCGGTAATTACGTAACCAATTTTTTCGGACGTTTTCAGATACTGCCCTACAATGTTAACCCCGTATTTCGCGAAAATTCCATTCACTTTGGACATCACACCGGGTACGTTCTGGTGAATGTGCAGCAACCGGTGGGCATCGTGTAAAGGCGGCAGGGTTACTTCGGGGAAGTTTACCACGCCATACGTACTACCCGTATTTACATACCCCAGCAATTTATTGGGCACGAATTCGCCGATACTGGCCTGAGCTTCCTCGGTACTTCCTCCGATGTGTGGAGTCAGAATTACGTTGGGTAATCCTCTCAGTTCGCTTTCGAAAATTTCGTCGTTGGTTTTGGGTTCCTGAGGGAATACATCTACTCCGGCTCCACGAATTTTACCCGATTTGACGGCATTTGCCATGGCCTTTACATCGACCACGTGCCCACGCGACAGGTTCAGGAAAACCACGCCATCTTTCATTTGGTTGAATTCCTTCTCTCCAATGAGCATCGAGTTGGTTTTACGGCCATCCACGTGCAGCGTTACCACGTCTGACTGGTTGAGTAATTCCTCCAGCGTGTGGCACTGACGAGCGTTCGAAAGCGGTAATTTTTCAACCAGATCGAAGAATAATACTTCCATCCCCAGAGCTTCAGCCACCACGGAAAGCTGGATACCGATGTTACCGTAGCCAATCATCCCGATTTTCTTCCCACGTACTTCGTTCGAGTTTTTCGCTGACTTGTCCCAGATGCCTTCGTGCATTTTAACGGACTTGTCATAAATACCCCGCATGAGCAGAATCATCTCGCCCACGGCCATTTCTACGACGGAACGGGTGTTCGAGTAAGGAGCATTAAAGACAGCCACGCCCCGCTCTTCAGCGGTAGTGAGGTCAATCTGGTTCGTACCGATGCAGAACGCACCGATTACCATCAGACGGGGAGCATTTTCGAGCACTCGTTTGGTAACCATTGTTTTCGAACGGATTCCAAGGATGCTGATATCTTTAATTTTTTCGATCAGTTCGTCTTCGTCCAGAGCTCCTTTCAATAACTCTACCTGAAACCCTTCACGGCTGAACATTTCCACGGCACGGGCGTGCACATTTTCCAGCAATAATACTTTCAGTTTACTTTTAGGATACGACTGACTCCGGCTTAACTGATTGATATATAAGAATTCGTCGAGCGAGTTTACAATATGGTCGGCTTTCTCGACTACTTTCTGACGTTCAATATTTTCGGTAAAGGCAAAGAATTTATTGGCTAAACCAGATTCGCGAAGCTCATAATCGGTATATCCATCGCCAATCACGTAGACATCGCCGGGTAGACTCAGTTGTCTGAGCAGACTTACCTTACCCCCATTTTTGATAACACGTTTGTGTCGTCATACCCTACAATCGTTCCGGCTTCGTCGAAGCGGAAGGTATTGGCAAACACGTGATCTTCGCGAACGCCCATTTCCGTTACGATGGGTTCGATAAACTCCCGAAAACCGCTGGAGACAATATAAATCTGATCGCGATATTCGCTGATAAATTCCTTGTTACGGAGGAACGAATCGGATACTTTACCCCGTAGAAATTCTACCAGCAGGTCCACGTGTTCGCGACTGGCACTCAGCAATTCAATTCGTTGCTGCAAGGCTTGCTCGAACGACAATTCGCCAGCCATTCCACGATCCGTTAACTCCTTAATTTTACCCACGACTTCATCGCGGTTTTTCTGGCTGGCCAGGCTAATGGCTGCCAATTCATCGAGTCCTTCAACCTTCGTAAACGTCGAATCGAAATCGATCACGAAGTAGGTTTGTTCCAGGGTTTTTGTCAACATATTCAGATTGACCGCTACTTATTACGGATTATTAACAATGGTCGCACTTACTTCATTGGAAGCAAATTACGAGTAGGTTTCGTTCAAATACGTTTATGATGGTTCGAGGAGGTACCTTAACGCCAATTCCTCCGACCACAACACCCCCTTGTATCCGGCCTGATAAAAACCACAATGCCCGCCTTGCGGTGGCGTTTGTAACCAGACGTATTTCAGTGGTTTGCAGCGGTCGTACGGGTAACAGTCGCTGGACAGGAACGGATCGTTCTGTGCATTGACAATTCTGGTAGGAAGGCGGATTTTTTCGATGAAGTACAACGAAGAATTTGCTTCGTAGTACGTTTCCGCATCCGGATACCCGTGTAGTTGTGAAGTGTAGTAATTATCAAAATCCCGGATGGTACGCACCTGATCAATGTGGCTGGCATCAATTAAATCGGGTAATAGGGCCGCTTTCTGCCGAATCTTATTCTTCAGCGAACGATTAAAACGATCCGAATACACCCAGGCCTGCCAGCGTTCGAGGTGCGTGCTTCCGCTTGATAGATGCAAAGGTACGGAGAAGACTAACGCTTTTCGGAGTTCGGGGTAAGCATTTTCAGCCAATTCTCCTAAATATTTGAGCGTCAGGTTACCACCGAGGCTAAAACCCATCAAATATACCTCTTTATAACCCTTCGTCAGGGCGTATTTTACCACAAAATCCAGATCGTCGGTTGCTCCACTGTGATAAAAACGCGGCAGGCGGTTCATTTCTCCCGAGCAACTTCTGAAATTCCAGGCCAGGGTATCGTAGCCATGAGCATTGAGGTGTTTCACCATTCCCAATATATACTGACTCGAAGAATTCCCTTCCAGGCCATGACTCAGAATAACCAGAGGACGCAAACCGCTCTTGCTCAGATCGGTATTCATTCGCCAGTCTAAATCCAGGAAATCGTCATCGGGGGTAGAAATGCGTTCGCGTTCGTACACAACACCCGTCACTTTTCGGAACAAAGCGGGGAAGATACTTTGGGCATGCCCGTCAGGCAGCCAAAACGGGGGACGGTAATCGGATTGCTCAAGTAATGGCATGGGAAACGCCGACCAAATCATTCAATATTCTACAAAGGTAGTAGCTTATTCCAAATCAACCCTACTGAACTTACCTGGCATGCCCTTTTCTGACTTATCTACCTTACAACCAATTTGTTACTATCTTGAAAAAATTACTGTCACTTCTGGTTCTGTGCCTCGGCACTCCTCGTCAGGGCTTAACTCAAACCTCCAGCGAGTTCGATCAAAACCGTATCGCCCTCACTAGAAAGGGTTTGTACGTATTAGGTGGCTGGGCCGTGGGTAATCTGGCCTACAGTGGGTCGAAACTAGCCCAAAGCTCTGGCGAGGCGAAAGCTTTACACCAAATGAATATGGGCTGGGGAGCCGTCAATCTTTTACTAGCGGGTATCGGTACCTTAACCAGCTCACCTCGACCTCGCACGCCTTACGAAGTCTTGCAGCAACAGGAAAAATTCGAAAAAATATTTCTGGTCAATACCGCTCTCGATGTAGCTTACGTAGCGGGGGGAGCCTACCTCAATGAAAAAGGAAAGAACAGAGGAAATGCTAGAAATCAGGGTTTTGGCAAATCTGTTATGCTACAGGGGGCTTTCCTATTCGCTTTTGATGGCCTAATGTATCTCGTTCATCGACAACATTTTCGAAAGCATGAACACCTCTGGAAAACGTTGGGACCGGCTGATAAAGGGATTGGAGTGAACATGAGCTTCTGAAATCCCTACTTTTGCCCCAATCTATTAAATATGTATGCTGGAATATAGCTGGCTTTTGGATTGGGGCGGAACCATTTCCTTCGCCGTTTCCGGGGCCTTTGCGGCCATGCAACGCCGTTTGGATCCTTTTGGAGTATTAATCATTGCCTTCGTCACTGCCGTAGGCGGCGGAACCGTTCGGGATGTGTTATTAGGGAATACGCCCGTGTCCTGGATGCGAACGACTACCACTCCCCTCTTAATTCTCGGTGCCACTGTGGTATCCATGTTTCTTCGTCGCGGAACGGAACGTTTACAGAAACCTCTTTTGCTTTTTGACTCCCTGGGTTTGGGCTTCTTTACCATTGTAGGTATTGAACAAGCAAGCCGTTATGGATTACCTCCAGGCATCTGTATTGCTTTGGGCGTGATTACGGGCTGTTTTGGTGGTGTCATTCGGGATATTCTTTTGAATGATATTCCCATCGTTTTCCAAAAGGAAATCTACGCGACGGCCAGTATCATCGGTGGCGGATTGTATTACCTGATGCTGGAACTTCCCGTGGCAGCTCCCTGGGCGAAAGCGGTAGCCATTGGATTCATTTTTGTTTTTCGGTTACTCGTAGTAAGATACCAATGGGCCTTGCCCCGGTTTTATGAGTAATCTTTAATTACCTAAAAACTTTTCCCATAACTTCTTGAAAATTCTGGGATGTATTAAAAGCTGTCTAAAATTTATAATCGAAGACTTTAATACCATCAGGGCTTTGGCAATCTTCTGCGATTGTGAATCGGAATGCGTTTCTTCGCTTTGCTTTGGAGGAAAGACTCTGAAGATAAAGTAATGATGCATGCTTCAGGCATGAAATAAATTATCATTACCAACCTTATCTCCCCGGATTTCATCCGAGGCTACTCATATTGAACCCCTCCGGGGTTATTTTTCGTAAACCTATTTAACAATTTTAACAACAACCCCAGCGGGGTTAAACACGAATAGCCCCAGGCTGGATAGCCCCAGATGTAATCAGGGGACGCAACGTTCACGCCAGTTACATTCCCCAGGCCAAGTAAAATTCTGGGATGTATTAAAACCGTAACGTAAACACCGTCTTTACCCCCGGTTCAGATTCTACTCTTAGGATGCCCCGATGCTGAAGCATAATCTGTCGGGAAAGGCTTAGTCCAATACCTGAACCACCCTGCTTTGTTGAGAAAAACGGAACGAAAATCTTATCCATGGCTTCGGGAATAATACCTTTTCCATTATCAACCACATGAATGGAAACCCGCTGGCTTTTGTCCAGCTCGCCAATCAATTCCAGCCGGGCATCGGGCACACCTTCCATTGCCTGAATGGCATTTTTGACGAGATTGATCAATACAAATTCAATTAACTGAGGATCAGCGGTTACTTCGAGCGTTTCTGGTTCCACCCTGACGCTTAGCTCAATTCCTTTTTCGGCTACTTCACCCCGGTATAAGCTGACGAGATTCTGGAGAACCGTACTGATGGAGACCATCTTAAAGTCAGGTTTCGGTAGTCTTGAAAAGCGTCGATACGCGTCGATTAACTGCATTAAGCTCTGGCTTCGTCGCTCCATAACGGCTAGCGAATCCATCAAATCGCCGTACGTTTCTTCGGTTAATCGCTGGTCATTTTCCCACTCCGCTTCGAGCAATCCCTTCAATGAACCAGAGAGCGAATGAATCGGTGTGATGGAATTCACGATTTCATGCGTCAATACCCGCGTCAGGTTTCGCCAGGAATCAAATTCCTGATTTTGTAACTCCGACTGTATGTCTTTCAGCGAAACCAGTTTCAGCTTCTGGTCTTTACGGATGAACTCCGTTACCGCATAGGCCACGGTGCGTTCCTCGCCAGTTAAGTCAATTCTTAACAAACCCGTATCGCCGGAAGAAGCCGTTTCCAAGGCCTCCACCAACGCCGGAATGTCTGCTTTCAAATCCTGAATGTTTCGAATAACCACTTGGTTTACTAACCGTTTGGTCGCGGTATTCACCGTCTCAACGTGCCCGTCTTTTCCAAAAACAATCAGTCCGACACTCAGGTGCTGCACGATGGTTTCGAGGTAACGAACGAGTTCTTCTTTTTCCGTCCGGTTTTTCCGGTAGGAATCGATCACCTCCTTCACCAGAAAATCATACTCCGGCGAGCCACCCAGGTAACGGGTAGTATAGGAACGGGTAAAGTCAGCATAACGAATGGCTTCGAATAAATCCATAACCCGGCGATTGGCCTTTTTTACGTAGGAAACCAGATCAAAGCTCAGATAGCACAGGACAAGGATTAAAACGCCTTTGGTAACAATCAGGCGGGAGTTAAACCAGAGGTAGGCCAGTAATAAACTGACCAGCACTAAAATGAGAATACGTATGTAAATCTGAGCCGAAAAATTCCTCATGCCATTTGCTAAAGCGTCGCTTATTTAAAGGGGACAATACCGACCCATGTATTTTTTAATAATAGAAACTCGATCCTGTAAATACCTGGAACTAAAGAAAGTATTCGACCAGTCGTCAAAATTTTCGCACTGAAAACCTAGGTAAAATAACCAGAATCCAAAGCCTAAATACGGCATTAACTCCAACTCCTGATCTGAGATAGCTTTTACTTTTCGATAGGATTCAATAAAAAGAGTAAAGTGCCGATCTCCTTCTTCATAACTAATGCGATTGAGTGTGGTATGAAAGAAATAATGCATCATAAAAGTCATGATGTCATTCATCAAAAGCCCTTTTCCCGCGAAATCGTAATCAAAAACGGTGATTGTATTATGCTCGTCGAAATGAAAATTTTTAGGTAAATAGTCGTAGTGACAATAGCCATAACTAAACGACTGAAGGTCATAACTATTGATCTTTTGTTTTACCCGTTTCGCCGTCTCTTCCAGATATTGATACTCTTCCTGAAAATCCAGTAAAAAGGGTTTAATTACTTCCAGAGGCCTGTCAATCGTGGTTTCAATAGTATATTCCTGACGAGGGTAATGCAATTGAGTCTGGCTGGTAATCTTATGATTAAAAGCCATTTCGCGTCCGAGCACCTCCAGTTGTTCATATGTGAAGTCATAGACGTTCTTTCCCAAGGCATACCTGAATACGACGCCATTACGGATTCCTTCCGCTGCCTGAAAGGATTGAACGGTATTACCTTCCAAGTCGATCAGGGCTTCCGCCACTTTTCCACCTCCTGATTTTAAAATAGCTAATAATTCTACCTCCCCTTTTATTTCATCTAGGCTTCGATGGGACTCCCGGTAGATTTTTAAAATTGCTTTTCCTTCCGCATGTTCAATAACGTACGTATCGCTCACACCCCTTAGCAAAAAGCGGCATGAGACCTTCAAAAACCCGTATTTTTCTCCGATATACGTTCCTAGATGTTTAGAAGATAAGGTAGAATACTGGGTTGGAAAAAGAGTTAACATAAGAAAAGGGTAAGAAGGAAATTAACAGTTTTACAACCCGTATTTTTCAAGTCTTCGGTATAAAGAAGCACGGGTTAATCCTAACTCCGTCGCGGCCTTGGAAATATTACCACTATGCTTGTTCAATACTTTTCGAATGATGGCTTTTTCCAGTTCATCCAGATTAAACTGATCGAGCGATAAGGTTTCTGCCGAAGCTTGCTTTTCGGGCGTTTTCTGAGCCGTTGAAATGAATAAATCTTCGGGTTGCAGCATATCCTTTTCGCACATAATCACGGCCCGTTCGATGGCGTGCTGTAACTCCCGCACATTTCCCGGCCAACCGTATTTTGTCATCCGTTGAATAGCCGGTGGACTTACGTCCCGAATGCGTTTGCGGTACTTTTGCGTGTAGACCCGCAGGTAATGATGAGCCAGTAACTCAATGTCTTCGGGCCGCTCCCGCAGAGCCGGAATCCGTATTTCAATGGTGTTAATGCGGTATAATAAATCCTGCCGAAACTCCCCTTTGGTGATCATTTCGGCCAAAGGCATGTTGGTCGCACAAATCAATCGAATATCAATAGATTTAGGCCGATTGGACCCTACCCGTGTGACCTGACGGCTTTGCAGAACGGTCAGTAACTTGGCCTGCATTGGCAGAGAAAGATTCCCGATTTCATCCAGGAAAATGGTTCCTCCATCGGCGGCTTCAAAGCGTCCGGCCCGGTCTTCGCGGGCGTCGGTAAAGGCTCCTTTGACGTGGCCAAATAACTCACTTTCAAAAAGATTCTCGCTAATTGCTCCTAAATCAACGCTAATAAATGCCTGACGAGCTCGGTTCGAATTCTGATGTAAGGATCTAGCTATCAATTCCTTACCCGTTCCATTTTCACCCAAAATCAAGACATTGGCATCAGTAGCGGCTACTTTCTGAATGGTGCCGAAAACCTCGTGCATGGCCGGACTGACGCCCACCATTTCGCCGAAACGAGCGTGCTGGTCTCTTGAAATAATGGCATTTTGAGACTTGAGCTTTTCAATTTCCAGTTTGGATTTCCGAAGGGACAGGGCCGAAAACAGCGTTGCGAGTAACTTCTCATTACTCCAGGGTTTCAGGATAAAATCAGTCGCCCCGGATTTCACGGCCCGTACGGCCATTTCCACGTCGCCATAAGCGGTAATTAGTAAGACAATAGCTGCCGGGTCGATTTTCAGAATTTTATCCAGCCAGAAAAATCCTTCCGTCCCCGAAGTCACGTCCTGGGTGAAATTCATGTCCAGCATAATCACGTCATATCCTTCCTGACGTAATAAAGTCGGTAGATTTTCGGGATTTTTCTCAGTATCAACGCGGGTAAAATGTTGCTTTAACAACAACCGAGCCGCTTTTAGCAGGTCTTCGTTATCATCAACGACCAGAATACGGGCAGAGGTTAATGGCATTGGGTTGTATTTTCTAAAATTTCAGGTCCTGAAAAATGATTTCAGAGTTACCTAGTACTGATCAAAACTGTACCATTCACAGATAACACCAGAAAGCTACTAAAAAGTGTTCGATTCCGTACAGTAGCTGTACGCCAGCGAACACTATTTTATTAAAAAATGCCCTTTTTGAGCTCCTGAGGGCCTTTTTCAAACTTTGGCACAGCTTTGGAAAGTTAAGGCATCAGGGTTTAGTTTCGATTACCGTCGGACGGCCTCATTAACGCCGTTCGACGGCCTTTTAACAACTGAGATTATGGAAACGCTTTGTAAAACTGATCGTACTGCTCTGGTAGAAGCTTGTCGCCGCGGTGACCGCTCTGCCCAGTACGAACTGTATCGGCTGTATTCCAAATCAATGTATAACGTTTGTTACCGAATCCTGAATCACACCGCCGAAGCCGAAGATGTGTTACAGGACGCTTTCGTCAAGTTCTTTCAGCGAATTAATGATTTTCGTCAGGAAAGTACCGTCGGAGCGTATCTAAAACAAATCGTTGTGAACGAAGCTCTCAATCGGCTTCGCCAGCGGCGGGTACAGTTGGTAGAGGTGGAAGAAGGCATAGAAGCAGCCTTTGTACAGGCCACAGAACCCGACGATTGGGAGGTTTCGGAAGTTAGAACGGCCCTGATGAAGTTACCCGATGGCTTTCGTACCGTATTAACCCTGCATTTGCTGGAGGATTACAGCCATGAAGAAATTGCCGAATTATTAAATATCTCTCCCTCTACTTCACGCTCCCAGTTCATGCGGGCGAAGTTGAAGCTGAAGGAATTACTCATGAATTAGTTGATGGTTGTTCGTCACTAGCGGCTAGTTTAAGTCTACCACGAACTACCTTCCATCAACCGACAACCATTAACTAACAACTTAAAACCATATTTTCCCCGTGGATAAGAAAATTGAAAAAAAATTCTGGAACTCGAAGCGTGTGTTTTTCATCATTGGTGGCTTGCTCCTGGTCTCACTCACACTATGGGCGGTGGTCTTTCGGGACAAACGCAGTCAGCTTCGGGTAGAGTCCGAAAAACAGACCATTTCAACGGTTTCGCAGGGGGCTTTTAACGAGTTCATCCCCGTAAACGGAACGGTTATTCCGATTCAAAGTGTGCAGTTAGATGCGGTAGAGGGAGGGTCCATTGAGAAGATTTTCAAGCAGTCGGGTGATATGGTAAAAGCGGGTGACGTCATTCTTCAACTTTCCAATACGGAATTAAAACTGAATGTATTAACGCGTGAAACGGCTCTGTACGATCAGTTAAATACGCCCGGACTTCGCGTCTGCAACTGCAACAAAACACCTTAGCCTTACAAAATACGCTGGCTGAAATTGATTATCAGGTAAAAATCAAGGAGCAGCAATTGAATCGTAACGATCGGGCATCCAAGTATTTGTCTGAAAAAGAACAACAGGATGTACGGGAAGAAGTATCCTATCAGAAACGCCGCCGGAACGTTACCCAGCGTTCGTACATGCAGGATTCGCTTATTCGTATTCAACAAAATGCTCAGCTAACGCAATCTGAAAAACGGATTTGGGAAAGCATTCAGAATGTCGGTCAAATGCTGGATAACCTGTTGGTACGTGCTCCCATTTCAGGACAACTCTCAACCGCTACCGACTTACAGATTGGTCAGTTAATCAGCAAAGGAACCAAGATTGGACAGGTCGATATTCTGGATAAATTTAAGGTTCGCGTGCCCATTGACGAATTATACCTGCCTCGCATTGTGAAAGGGCTGGAAGGTTACGCAGATCTAGACGGTAAAGAGTATAAACTGATCGTCGATAAGGTTTTCCCGACGGTAACCAACGGTCGTTTTGAAGTGGATATGTTGTTTGCTCAAACGGCTCCAACGGATATTCGTCGCGGTCAGACCCTCCGCATTCGTCTGGAACTGGGTAAACCTGAGCAGGCAGTTCTGCTGCCTACGGGTGGTTTCTATCAGCAAACGGGCGGTAACTGGGTATTCGTAGTTGAAGCCAATGGCGAGCGGGCGGTGAAACGTCAGATTCAGTTAGGCCGTAAAAACCCAACGTATTACGAAGTATTGGATGGCCTGAAACCCGGTGAAAAAGTAATTACGTCCAGTTATGAAACCTTCGGTGATAACGAAGTGCTCAACCTGAAGGAAAATAAGCAACCCCAGTAAATATTAACCACAGAGTTACGCTGAGCTTTGCACAGAGTAACCCATGAGTAAAGGACTGCGAACACCAACTCTTTTGCCACAAAGGCTCAAAGGCACTAGGTTTCACCACACTTTAATCCTTTTGAACCCTCGTGCGTTTGTGGACAGAAAATCAAGTACTCGTATTTAAAAGCTTAATCTGATAAAAAGTACCCTGAGAACTCTGTGCCGAAACCCTGAGTAACTCTGTGGTTAAAACAACCTGAAGCTCCAAACCATGATTCAAATCAAAAACCTCCGCAAAGTTTACCGTACTGAAGAAATTGAAACAACGGCTCTGGATCACGTCAATGTAGAAATTGCTGACGGCGAATTTGTTGCCATCATGGGACCTTCGGGTTGCGGCAAATCAACTTTACTGAACGTATTAGGAATGCTCGATAACCCTTCCACGGGCGAGTATAACTTCTGGGGTGAAGAAATCTCGAAATATTCGGAACGTCAGCGGGCTAAACTTCGCAAGGGAAACATCGGATTCGTATTCCAGAGCTTTAACCTGATTGACGAACTGACGGTGTATGAGAACGTAGAGTTACCCCTGCTTTACCTCGGCAAGTCAGCTTCCGAACGCAAGGAACTCGTGGAAACGGTACTAACCCGCATGAACATCATGCACCGGAAAGACCACTTCCCGCAACAACTTTCGGGTGGTCAGCAGCAACGGGTAGCCATTGCTCGGGCGGTTGTTGCCAAGCCGAAGCTAATCCTCGCCGATGAGCCGACGGGTAACCTTGATTCGACTAACGGGGAAGAGGTCATGAAACTTTTACAGCAGCTCAACGAAGAAGGGACGACGATCATCATGGTAACCCACTCCCCTTACGACGCCAACTACAGCCACCGGATCATTAACCTCTTCGATGGCCACGTCGTTACGGAAAACGTAAATACGAAATTTCACATCTAGTTTTCAGTTTACGGTTTTCTGTTTTCAGTTCTCTTATAGTCATCATTTGAGTTGCTTTGAATAAACTGACAACAGAAAACCGACAACGGTAAACAGAAATAAACTCAAGACTACCCATGTTCACCAACTATCTTAAAATTGCTTTTCGTAATTTGATACGGAATGGTGTGTTTTCGCTCATTAATATTGTTGGGCTAGCCTTGGGCGTCTCCTGTAGTTTGCTGATTGGGCTCTGGGTGCAGGATGAGCTGGCAATGGATAGTTTCCACGAAAAAAGCCCGGTGTTGTATCGGGTCATGCAGCGACAGACTTTTAACGGAGAAACCAATGCCGGATCTCATACACCCGGAATGCTCAGTTATGAGTTGAAAAAGAAATTTCCAGAGATTGTACACGCTTCTGGTTTTACCTGGGAAGATCAGTTGAATTTTACCGTTGGTGAGAAATTCAATAAACAGAAGGTTCGCTGGGCCGGTGAAGACTGGTTCAAAATGCTTTCCATACCGTTACTGGCAGGGACCAAAGCTACCGCACTAAAAACACCAGAAAGCGTAGCTATTTCCCGAAAACTGGCGGATAATTACTTTGGCAGCCCCGAAAAAGCCCTCGGAAAAACGGTGGAGGTAGCTGGTAGTACCACTCCGTATAAAGTTACCGCCGTATTCGAAAATCTTCCTCCCCAGGCTTCTGAGAAATATGATTTCCTGTTAACATGGGAGGACTTCCGTAAACGGAATTCATGGATTGAAAACTGGGGCAACAACGGCCCTCGGCTCATTTTTGAAGTTCGTCCGGATGCGAATCTGGCTAACGTGGAAAAACGCCTTAAAAAATTTCTGAATAATTACCGGAAAGAAGAATACCCCAACGATCTTTTCATGCAGAAACTAAGCGAGTCATATCTGTATAATGACTGGCGGGGTGGATTTCAGAATGGCGGTCGTATCGAATACGTCCGGCTGTTTAGTATTGTTGCCATTTTTATATTACTGATTGCCTGTATCAACTTCATGAATTTAAGTACGGCCCGTTCGGAGCGTCGGAGTCGCGAAGTGGGCGTTCGGAAAGTGATGGGAGCCGTTCGTGAATCACTCATTGGGCAGTTTCTTTCAGAATCCTTATTGATTTCTTTTCTAGCCGTATTACTGGCCATTGGGGTGATTGAACTGGTGTTACCCAGTTTCAACGAACTTACCGAAAAACAACTGGATTTACAGTATACCCGTGCGTCTACGTATGTGCTTCTGCTCGGCGTTACGCTACTGACTGGTGTCATTGCAGGAAGTTACCCGGCGTTTTATCTGTCTGGATTTAATCCTGCCCGCGTATTGAAAGGCCGACTGAAATTTTCCAGAGGCAGCAAACTGTTCCGTCAGGGATTGGTCGTCTTTCAGTTTACCCTTTCCATTTTATTGATCATCGGAACGATCATTATTTATCGGCAGGTGCATTTCATCCAGAACAAAAACCTGGGATACAATCGCGAAAACCTGATTTACGTCCCCCTGGAAGGCGAGTTATCAACCAAATTTCCCGTGGCTCAGCAGCAGTTGTTACGCAAGCCGGGCATCCTGGCCGTGAGTTCCATTAATCAGGCACTAGGCGAATTTGGGAGCAATACCACGGGCGTATCCTGGCCCGGTAAAGACCCTGAAAGTCGTCCACTTTTTGAGGCATCGGCTATTGGATACGACGGACTGAAAACACTGGGCATTAAACTACTAGCCGGACGGGAATTTTCTCCCAAATACGCCACCGATTCGGGGGCCGTATTAGTAAATCGGGCCGCTGCCCAACTGATGGGATACAAAGATCCGGTGGGTAAACCCATCACTTTTTGGGATCGTCCCGGCACCATTGTTGGACTGGTCGATGATTTCCATTTTCATTCCCTTCATGAACAAATCAGACCGCTGATTCTGCGACTGAACGTCGGTTGGTCTCCCACCTACTACGGCCAGATGATGGTGCGTACGCAGCCGGGCCAGACCCAACAGGCCCTTGCCAGTTTGGAATCCGTATGCAAAGAGGTAAATCCCCGATTCCCTTTCACGTACAATTTCGCCGATGTGGAATACGGAAAACTCTACCGTACGGAACAAGTCGCAGGTGCACTGGCCCGCATCTTCGCCGGGCTGGGCATTTTCATTTCCTGTTTAGGACTCTTAGGGCTGGCGGCCTTTACAGCTGAACAACGTACGAAAGAAATTGGCATACGAAAAGTACTGGGAGCCAGTATAATCAGCGTCATTACGCTTTTATCTAAAGATTTTGTGAAGCTAGTCGGTATTGCCTTTGTACTAGCCTCACCAATTGCGTGGTGGGCCTTGAATGGTTATCTCGAAAAATTCTACTACCACGTTTCGCTCAGTTGGTGGGTGTTTGTTGGAGCGGGCTTGCTGGCTCTTATCGTTGCTGTATTTACGGTGAGTTCACAGGCATTCCGGGCAGCAACCGCCAATCCTGTGAAAAGTCTGAAAAGTGAGTAACGGGTAGTTGATGGTTGGTCCTTGTTTTGAAGGGTATTTTCAGAAAATACTTCAAAATCGACGCTGATTAAACGTATTCTCCTCAGCAACCGTCAACGAACAACTAATAACCATCAAAGCCTAAGACCCTAGCAGTCATGTTACAGAACTATCTGAAAATTGCCTGGCGAAGTCTGTGGAAGAACAGACTGTTTTCCACAGTGAATTTAACCGGTCTGGCATTGGGGTTAACGGCCTCACTTCTCATTCTGGAGTACGTTAGTTTTGAGCGGAGTTTTAATACCTTCCACCCTAAGCTGGCTCGTCTGTACCGAGTCCTGATGCAGCCGCAGTCGGGCTCAACGCAGTCTTCTTCAGCTCCCGGGGTAATACTCCGGGCTAATTTCCCGGAACTAGAATCCTACTGCCGGATTGCCGAAGGCCTGGGAAATGGCATGGTCAGGGTTGCGGAAAAAACCATTCGGGAAGATAAGACCATTTATGCCGACGCTTCACTGTTTCATCTCTTTCAGTTTCCGGTTCAATCGGGGTCTGTTTCTGAGCTGAACAAGCCCAGAACCGTCGGCCTTTCCCTACGCGAAGCTGAAAAATTATTTGGTAACGCAGCGGCGGTAGGCCAACCGATTACGGTTGATAATCAGTTTGGAAAAACGGAATACACCGTAGCTTTGGTTTATGAGAATATGCTAGAAAATTCTGATATCCAGGCAGATATTATCTTTTCAATGGCTACGCTGGCGAATCCTTCGGTCATTAAAGACAATAGCTGGGTAGACCCCGCTGGCGTTGGAGCTCAGTTTGTAACCACCTATGTGTTACTCACCCCTCAGGCCGAAGCATTAAGGGCAGAACAGAAATTCAATCAGTTACTCAAGACGTTGCCTACCGGAAGCACGGATCAAATCCGGTTACAAGCCGTTCAATTTCAACACCTGGGAGCTTCGCTAACCGATTCGTTCACCACCTTCGGAAATTTGGGCTTTGTGTACCTGATGAGTGGCATTGCCTCGCTCATCTTACTCATTGCCTGGTTCAATTACGTCAACCTAAGTACGGCTCTGGTTTCCAAAAGATCCAAAGAAGTGGGCGTAAGAAAAGTAATCGGAGCCCATCGATTTCAAATCATTGGTCAATTTCTGGGCGAATCTATCATACTGAATATCATCGCTTTACTAATTGCTTTTGTAGTAGTCGATGTACTTCAGTCTCCTTTCAACGCACTGATCCAGAAGAACCTTTCCCTGTCCGTTTTATTCGACTCTCATTACTGGTTCTACGCTTTCATTTTCTTTCTGGCCGGCATCGGTGTCTCTGGTTTTTATACGGCTTTTGCCTGAGTGGTATTAATCCCCTACTTAGCTTAAAAGGCGGCTGGCTCAAGTCCGGCAAAAGCTGGTTACGCCAGTCACTGGTTCTTTTTCAGTTTAGTATCTCCATCACCCTTATTGCGGCGACTTTCATTGTCTACCAGCAACTGCATTACATGCAACGGAAGAATCTGGGAGTTACCCTGCAGCAACGGCTGGTCATGCAGGGACCAGAAGTGGGTCGCGACAGCACGTTCCTGACCCGTACGGCTGGCTTCAGAAATGCCCTGAGTCAGCTTCCCTTTGTAACGGCCTTTAGTTCCTCTGGCAATGTACCGGGAAGTGGTTTTAATTTTTCCACGGAAAACGTCCTGCGAACGGATCAGTCTTCACCCGACCAGAAAACGAGCTTTGCCGTCTTAATCTGTGATGATCAGTTCTTCAAGACTTACGGAATCTCCCTGGCCAGTGGCCGTAGTTTCACAAAAAGCGAAACCGAAAAACCCTGGAGCGACGTTCATGCCTTTATGGTCAACGAAGCGACAGCGGCCAAGTTAGGCTATTCTCCCTCAGCCATTCTCGGCAAAACGGTTTTATTCAACGGACAGGCTGTTGAAGTGGTTGGCGTTGTAAAAAACTATCACCACCTGGGTCTGAAAGAGGCTATTCAGCCCATTGTTTACTGGCCCCAACAGAACACCACGTATCTGACCGCCGAAATTTCAACGGATCACGTTCATGAGCATATTCAGCAGTTAAAAGCTGCTTACGAACGTTACTTTCCGGGCAACCTCTTTAGTTTTTACTTCGCCGACGAGCATTATAACCGACAGTACCAGACCGAGCAGCAATACAGTTCACTCTTTACACTGGCTTCGGGCTTGTCCATTTTCATTGCCTGCCTGGGTCTGCTGGGGCTGGCTGCCTTCAGTGCCGAACAGCGAACCAAGGAAATCGGTATTCGTAAAGTATTGGGAGCCAGTGTCCTTCAAATTTCAACGCTCCTCACCAGAGACTATATCAAACTGGTGGTGATAGCTCTACTTATTTCGATTCCACTGGTCTGGGTAACGATGGATCGCTGGCTGGAGCAATTTGCCTATCACATTTCCGTACAATGGTGGGTATTTGCGGAAGCGGGGTTGTTAACCCTGCTGATTGCTCTGGGGACGGTGAGTTACCAGTCCATTCGGGCTGCTTTGACCAATCCGGTCAGGAGTTTAAAGAGTGAGTAAAGGGTGAGTGTTAGTTCTTAGTTGATGATTGTCTGTAAAGGGCGGTTGCTTGTAAAATGGCCATCAGCCTCTTCGGAAAGTCTCGTTTCCTAACAACCAAAAACGATCAATCAGCAATCGATATGCTATCTAATTATTTCAAAATCGCCCTCCGTAACCTCTGGCGAAACAAGACCTATTCGGCCATTAACCTTTTCGGTCTGGCCTTTGGTATTGCGACCTGTCTGCTCATCAGCTTCTACATTCTGGATGAGTTGAGTTATGATCGTTTCCTGAATCATGCCGACCGGGTTTATCGCATTAACTCAGACATTCGATTTGGGGGCTCAGATACGCATACGTCCAATAGTTCGGCACCGATGGCTGCGGCTTTGGTTCAGAATTACCCTGAAATCGAAGCGGCTGCCCGCATTCTCAATCAGGCTCCCGGCATGATCTGGAAAGGCACAGAAAAGATTCAGGAAAAAGAAGTTTATGCAGATTCAGGAATTTTCGAAGTACTGGGTATCCCGATGCTTTCCGGTAATCCGAAGACGGCTCTCAATCAGCCGCACACGGTGGTTATTACTCGTAAAATGGCTCTGAAGTATTTTGATACCGTTGAAGCACTGGGAAAGACCTTACGCGTCAATGGTTCCGACGATTATAAAGTGACCGGAGTTATCGAAGACCTTCCCACTACTTCTCACCTAAAGACTGATTTATTTTTTACAATGCTGGATAACGCCAGAAGCAAGGAAGACTACTGGTTGAGTCATAATTTGTGTACCTACCTGTTGCTCAAACCCGGCGTTTCCCCGAAAAAAGTAGAACGACAGATGCAG
This sequence comes from Siphonobacter sp. SORGH_AS_0500, assembly GCF_002838835.1. GTDB lineage: Bacteria > Bacteroidota > Bacteroidia > Cytophagales > Spirosomataceae > Siphonobacter. The sequence goes on along the minus strand of NZ_NHPP01000014.1, from coordinate 57,076 downwards.
GAACTTTTCACGCGTCAGGCGGGGCCGTTAATCCAGCAAACGCTGGGTAAAAGCATGGCTGAGCTGGAAGCTGCCGGCAGTTACATTCGTTACTCACTCATCCCCGTTACTGCTATTCATCTGTATTCGGATCGGGTGGATGAGATGAACCCGCAGAGTAACATTCAGTACGTGTATATTTTTTCAGCCATTGCTATTTTCATTCTCCTGATCGCCTGTATCAATTTCATGAATCTGGCTACGGCCCGTTCGGCTCACCGGGCGAAGGAAGTTGGCGTTCGGAAAGTACTGGGTTCGGGTAATGGAAATCTGATTGGTCAATTTCTTACTGAATCAGTTTTGCTAAGCCTGATGGCCTTTGCCATTGCTCTGGTTATGGCCGAGTTAGCGTTGCCCGCTTTCAATACCCTTGCGGATAAACAGTTATCACTCAGCTTTTTCAAAGACTGGTATCTCCTTCCCGTATTACTGCTTTTTGCCTTACTAGTGGGCATATTGGCGGGCAGCTATCCGGCTTTTTACTTATCTGCCTTTGAGCCTGCCAAAGTGCTGAAAGGAACGTTAACAACGGGTATGCGGAGCGGCTGGTTGCGAAGTTCGCTGGTCGTTTTCCAGTTTTTTTCTTCGGTATTTCTCATCATCTGCACCCTGGCCATTTATTACCAGCTAACATTCATTCAGAAGGAAAAAGTAGGCTTCAACCGGGATCAGGTTTTGATGCTGAATGGCGTGTATGGTCCTCAGGTACAAGCCCTGAAAAACGAAATCCTGCGAATTCCCGGCGTTCAGAATGGTACCGTAACGGGGTATTTACCCATTCCATCCTGGCGGGGCGATAACTCGTTTTTTCCAGAAGGAGAAGTGGTGCAGGAACGGGCCGTCCAAATGCAGGAGTGGTACGTTGACCCGGATTATACGAAAACACTGGGATTGAAAATTATTGCCGGGCGTAACTTTTCGCCTCACATGGCTACCGATTCTTCTGGCATTATTCTCAACGAAACAGCCGTCAAACTTTTCGGATATAAAGATCCGATTGGTAAAAAGATTTCGGTCCTTGAAGATATGCGAACGGGCCAAACCCAAGAATTAACGGTCATTGGCGTCGTTAAAAACTTTAATTACGAATCCCTGCGGGAAAACGTTGGGGCCTTGTCCCTGCAACTGAGTTCAAAACCAGCAGGATGGGCCAATTTCAGACTCAAGACGCAAAACCTATCCGAAACCGTCGGTCAGATTGAACAGGTTTGGAATAAAGTGATGCCGGGTCAGCCGTTTCAGTCTCAGTTTATGGATGAAGCCTTCGACAGTATTTATCGAAGTGAACAACGCATCGGGAAAGTGTTCATGGCCTTCGCCATTACGGCCATCGTAATTGCCTGTCTGGGTTTATTTGGTCTGGCGGCTTACTCAGCCGAACGCCGCACCAAAGAAATTGGCGTTCGAAAAGTGCTGGGAGCATCAGAAATTCAATTGATTACGCTATTATCCAGCGATTTTATCCGTTTGATTGGCATTGCCTTTCTCATTGCCTCGCCCCTGGCCTGGTACGTAATGAATCGGTGGCTGGAAGGCTTTGCCTACCGCATTACGTTGAATGTCTGGTTATTTCTGCTGGCGGGCGGATTAGCCTTGCTGGTCGCTCTGCTAACTGTGAGTAGCCAGGCCATCCGGGCTTCGCTGACCAATCCGGTCAAAAGTCTGAAAACGGAATAATTTCCTAACCCTACGGCAGAGGCTCTGCCGTAGGGTTTCCTTCGTCATTGACTTGTTGTTAACTCCTTTGCATCCGCACTTATGTTTCAGAACTATTTCAAAATTGCCCTCCGCAACCTCTGGAAGAGTCGCTTATTTACCGGCCTGAATATGCTGGGCCTTTCTCTGGGCCTTACGATTTCGTTACTGCTGTTTTTATACATCAAGGATGAGTTGGTCTTCGATCAGTATCATAAGCAGGCAGAACAGATTTACCGGGTGAATCTAGCGGTCTCTTTTGACGGAAAGCAGGAGAAATGGGCAACGGCTCCGAACATCATCGGTCCCACCATGCTGGAGAAAATTCCCGGGGTGAAGCAGCAGGTTCGGTTTCTGAAACACAACTTTGGCGAATCAGCTTTTATTACAACGGGCGAAAAAAATTCGTGGAAAAAAACCTGTACTGGGCCGATTCCACGCTTTTTCGGGTATTCGATATTCCGCTCATTCAGGGTAATCCCCAAACGGCATTGGACAAACCAAATCAGGTGCTGATCAGTCAGGGTACGGCTGAACGCTATTTCGGAGACGAAAATCCGGTCGGAAAAGTCCTAAAAGTCGATAACCGGACCACCCTTGAGGTTACGGGGGTTTACGCCGATTTTCCGGATCATTCCTCCTTCGATGCCAACCTGATTGGTTCTTTCGCCACGGAAACCTGGGCGTATAAAAACCTTTCCTGGAGCAATGCCAGTTTTGAAACGTACGTAGTGTTGAATCCTCAAACCCAACCCGCTTCGGTAGAACGGCAGCTGGATAAGCTGATTAAACAAAATGTTTCCGTCGAGAACCGTTATTATACCGCTTACCTGCAACTGTTAACGGACATTCATCTGCACTCCGAAGACGTCGCCCATGTCTACACTAGCAAAATCGGTGATCCGCAGCAGGTACGCATTCTGGTTATCCTTGCATTGGTGGTACTGGTGATTGCCTGTATCAATTACATGAATCTGAGTACGGCCCGCTCCCAGCAACGTTTTCGGGAGGTAGGTATCAATAAAGCATTGGGAGCCTCCCGAAATCTGATGGCCCGTCGATTTTATATAGAAACGGCGATTCTGGTCTTGCTGTCCATTCTTCTTAGTGTGGCTCTGCTGGAAGCCTTTTTACCGATATTCAATCGCCTTGCCTCTCGGCACCTGACGGCCTATGCCCTGCTGTCGCCGGAGGTTCTGGCCGGATTACTGCTGACGGGAACCCTCGTTACCCTGATTGCTGGTTCGTACCCCGCTTTGTACCTGTCATCGTACTCCCCTAAAAACCTGCTGCAAACCAATTTCCGGTCCAGCACGGGAGCCGGCCTGTTTCGTCGCAGTCTGGTTGTCATTCAGTTTACGGCTTCCATTGTGCTCATCATCAGCAGCATCATTTTTTACCAGCAGCTCCGGTTTGTGCAGCATCAGAAACTGGGCTATCAGCCTGAACAGGTGGTAGCGATTACGACGGTGGCGGCGGAGTCCAAACCGCAGATTGACGGACTGATGAACCGCGTCCGTTCTCTGCCCGACGTGGTGGAGGTATGCCGGAGCCAGACGTTTCCGGCCAACGGTGGCAGTGGGCGTTCCCTACGAAAGAATCTACAGTCTTCGGAAGAATTCAAAATGACGACCAATCATGCCACGCCGGATTTTGTACAGGTGCTAGGACTGAAACTGATCGCTGGGAAAACCCTTCCCTCCGTGGCCAAAGACGCCAAAGACACGACGGTTCAGGTAGTGTTGAACCGCAATGCCGTAACTTTTCTTGGCTATACTCCCGAAAATGCCATTGGCCGGAAAGCTTACGGGCTTTTTGGTGATAATAACTCGGAAATCGTTGGCGTAGTGGAAGACTTTCATTTTGAAAATTTCCATCAACCCATCGGCGGTTATGCTTTTCATAACGCCAATACCGAATCGTATCGCTACCTGCTGGTGAAACTTCGGACCCAGCGACTGACGCAGACCATGTCACAACTCGAAAACGTTTTTTCGGAAAGCCTGCCGCAGTCGGCTTTTGAATACACTTTTCTGGACCAGCACCTGAACAACCTTTACCAGACTGAACAGCGGACGGCCCAGGTTGTACTGGTTTTCTCCATCCTGACCATCCTCGTTGCCTGCCTCGGTTTGTTCGGACTAGCTGCGTATGCGGCAGAGCAACGGACGAAAGAAATCGGCGTACGTAAAGTACTGGGAGCCAATGAATTTCAATTAATCACCTTGTTATCTCGCGATTTTCTCAAACTCGTGGGACTGGCCTTCCTGATGGCCTCGCCGCTGACGTGGTGGATGATGAACGAGTGGCTAAACAGCTTTGCATATCGCATCCAGATTAGCGGGTGGATATTCTTGGCTGCCGGGCTGCTGGCCCTGCTGATTGCTCTGCTGACGGTGAGCAGTCAGGCCCTGCGGGCGGCCTTAATGAATCCCGTTCGAAGCCTGAAAAGTGAATAACTATACCCGCAAACGCTGAAGCCATGCTCCGCAATTATATTCAAATCGCCCTGCGAACCCTCTGGAAAAACAAGGTTTTTTCCCTCATTAACATCATTGGCCTGGCCGTAGGAATGGCCTGCTGTTTACTCATTCTGCTTTACGTTCAGCATGAATTAAGTTACGATACGCACAATGATCGTTCGAAAGACCTCTACCGTTTGGTTACCGAATTCGTTACGGAGGCTAAAACTGAAAAAGCTCCTACCTGTGCAGCACCGGTGGCAGCGGCCGTGAAGAATGAATTTCCAGAGGTAGAAGAAGTGACCCGAGTATTTATTCCTTTCTCGGAAGATAAAGCCATTTTCAAACGCATGGCTCATGGGAAAGCCCTGCAAAGCTTTTATGAATCCAAAGGTGTCTTTGCCGATCCCACTTTTTTTGATCTGTTCGCATACGAATTTCTCGAAGGTTCTCCCAAACATGCACTGGATCTACCGAATTCCGTGGTGATTTCCGAAGAGATTGCCCAAAAGCTGTATGGCACCAACTCCGCTCTCAATCAGGTTATTCGCATTAGCAGTTCCAATGGCGATCTGGATTTTAAAATCACGGGGGTGTTTCGATCTGTTGGTCCTTCCCATATCGACAGTCACTACTTTATGTCGTTAAGCAGTGGAGATATTGGCGACTTTGTTCGCAATACGCAGGATTTTGCCAGTAACAACATGTTCTTTACTTACCTCAAACTCCGTCCCGGATCAGAGGCCAAAAGTCTGGAAGCCAAGTTTCCGGCTTTCATCGAAAAGTACATGGGTAAAGATTTGAAACGGGTGGCATTCAAGAAAAACCAATATCTGGAGTCTGTTCCCAGCATCCATTTATACACCGATGCCGAAACGATTTTTAATAAAAAAGGAAACATTCAGTTTGTCTATATCCTGATTACCGTTGCCTTATTCACGCTGGTTATTGCCTGCATTAACTTCATGAATCTCAGTACGGCCCGTTCCGGTAAGCGGGCGGCTGAAGTGGGGATTCGTAAAGTCATGGGAGCTGAAAAAGAAACCCTGATCGGTCAGTTTCTCGGCGAATCCATGATCATCAGTTTGCTGGCTCTGGTCATCGCTATTTTTCTGGTTGAAGTAAGTTTACCGCTTTTCAACGGCATTGCCGGAACTGATTTAAGTATCTCATTTACCAAAGATTATACCAAACTTTTCCTCTTTTTAGGACTGGCTTTAATTACGGGAATACTGGCGGGTAGTTACCCAGCCTTTTACCTTTCTTCCTTTAATCCGGCTCAGGTTCTGAAAAACAAAGCTAGCAATAGTCTGGCAGCTATTAATCTTCGTAAAGCTCTGGTGGTGTTTCAGTTTGCCTTGTCCATTATACTAATTCTGGGCTCACTTGTCATCTGGCGTCAAATGGATTTTCTGCAACACCAGGACTTAGGTTTTGTGAAAGACCAGCAATTGGTTATTCCTCTTCGAACCAATCTGGCCAAAGATCATTATGCGACCTTCAAACAGGCCATTGAGAAAAACTCGGAGGTAGTTTCGGCCGCCGCCGCCACGAGTTATCCCGGCATTTTCGTAGCGGGCGATCAGACCTTTTACCGGGAAGGAAAAACGGTAGAAAACGGGGTTACCCTCCGCATGAATCACGTTAATTATGACTTCATGGAAACCATGGGGTTTCATAAAATCAGTGGTCGTTTCTTTTCGCCTCAATTTCCAGCCGACACGGCCCAGCGAATCATCATTAACGAACACGCCGTAGCAAAACTGGGCTATACGCCCCAAAGTATCCTTGGCAAGACGCTGCACTGGAATGGTTCGGAAGGACGGCTTGATTATCAGGTAGTGGGTGTGGTGAAAGATTTTAATTTTGCCGGGTTACAGCAACCCATTGATAATTTTGGCTTCATTCTGGCTCCCTGGGGCTTGAACTACATGATCGTTCGAACGAATACTACCAAGGTAAGCCGCTTACTGGCTTCCCTGGAAAATACCTGGAAAACATTTAACCCAGAGGAGCCTTTCGAGTATAGTTTTCTGGATCAGGATTTCCAGCGAAATTACGAAACGGAGCAGAAAATGGGTACCCTAATCAGTTACTTTACCACCGTTGCCATTCTCATTGCGTGCCTGGGGTTATATGGTTTGGCGGCTTTTACTGCTGAACAGAAAATCAAAGAAATCGGGGTGCGTAAAGTTCTCGGAGCCAGCATCACCAGCATCGTGGGCTTACTTTCGCGTGATTTTATAAAACTCGTCATGATTGCCTATTTCATTGCCGTGCCTACAAGCTGGTTTCTGATGAATAAATGGCTCGAAGAATTTGCCTATCGCACCGAGTTAAGCTGGTGGCTTTTTGCGGGAGCCGGATTAATCGCCTTTCTGATTGCCTTGGTTACTGTAAGTAGCCAAACCATTCGGGCGGCGATGGTAAATCCTGTCAAGAGCCTAAAAAGCGAATAACTAGTAAAGGCTACTCCCAACCGTAGAGACGCCGATGGATGGCGTCTCTGCTTCCCCCACCAACCATTTCATTACAGGCAAAAATCATTAACATCCAACCGTATTATAATGAATTCCCTGCTGACAAACGATTCGGTATGCGAAACAGAGACGCCATAAATGGACGTCTCTACGGTATGTCCGAAACTGTACATGAACCGTTCAGTTTCGGACATTTATTTTTTTATATCATACTGATAATCAAATAACTATTGACCTACCAATAAAGCTGGCATACTTTTAAAATGTAGAGCTTACCCTGATACAGTTACTTCATAACCAGCCAGAACTATGTCATACATTGCAATACCTCTGCCTTCGTTACCGGGAAAACATGAAATTGAAATTTCGGTGGTTATTAACGGTCAAAAACAGGATTTGCATTACCGGGTCGAGCTGTTTCGCTGGGACGACTGCTCTACGCCCTCTTTCAATCGGGTGGAATGCCTGCGGGAAATGCTGACGACTTACGATCAGGAATGGTCGCTGTATTACATCGGTGCCCCCACGGACGATTTTGTTCCGATTACTTTCGTTAAAAAAGAAGATTTAAGCCAAATGCGGGCCGTTACCCAACTCGCCTAATGCTCTCCATCGTATGCTAAAAAATTATTTCAAGATAGCCCTTCGTAGCCTGCTGAAACATCGGCTCTTCACTATCATTAACCTCGCCGGATTATCCGTTGGGTTAGTGGCATGTCTGCTTATTAGCCTCTACGTTCGACATGAACTGAGTTACGATACTTTTCATGAAAAAGGCCATCAGATTTACCGACTGGTAACTGACATCAAAACGCCCACCGAAACCATCCATTCCAATGTTACTTCTGCTCCGATGGCCCCGCAATTGGGCGAACGACTACCAGAAATAGAGGCGTATACACGTCTTTGGAAGCGAAATGCGGTTGTTGCGTATAAGGATCAGAAATTTCAGGAGAATGATCTTTACTTGGCCGATTCCACCGTTTTTAATGTCTTCACATTTCCGCTTCTGAAGGGCGATGCCCGCACTGCGTTGAAAGCTCCTTTTAGCGTAGTATTAACTCAGAAAACGGCAAAAAAATACTTCGGCGAACAGGACCCGATGGGCCAGACACTACGGATGGAAGGGCAATTTCCAGTAAAAGTAACGGGTGTATTAAAAGACATTCCTGAAGCCAGCCATATTCCTTTTGACCTGCTCCTATCCATGTCCACGCTGACTAAACATATGCAGCCGGGTCTGGACGAACAATGGGGTAATTTTGGGTTTTATTCTTATTTTGTACTCAAAGGAAATACCAATCCTCAGGCCCTGGAAACCAAAATCCGAGGCGAAATAGATCGCTTGATTGGCAAGGCCATGTCGAAAGATCAGATGTGGTATATCCTGCACCTGGAACCTTTGCAGGAACTTTACCTGAAATCGGATCGCGGGGCACCCCAACAGGGAAGTTTGAAAAACGTCTATATTTTTTCGGTTATCGCCGGATTTATCCTGATTCTGGCCTGCATCAATTTCATTAACCTGACCATCGCCCGAGCCAGCGAGCGGGCCAAAGAAGTCGGCGTAAGAAAAGTGGTAGGAGCCGGTCGGCAACAGCTTACCTTCCAGTTTCTGAGTGAATACGTATTACTAAGTACGTTCGCGTTCGGGCTTGCTGTATTACTCTGCGAGTTACTGCTTCCTTCCTTCAATGCGTTTTCCGGAAAAACGGTCCTTGACAGCACGTTCAGTAACCCAACCTTCTGGCTGATCCTGCTCGGTCTGGCCTTGCTGGTAGGAGTTATGGCAGGTCTATACCCTGCCCTGGTTTTATCGGGAATGAAAGCGATAACCGTTTTAAAAGGACGTTTTGCGACCAGCCGACAGGGCCTGATTCTTCGAAAATCGCTGGTGGTTTTTCAGTTTGTTATTTCGGTAAGTCTGATGGTCTGCACCTTTGTGGTGTATCATCAACTGGCCTATATGCGTCAGCAGTCCCTGGGCTTTTCGAAAGATCAGATGCTCATTTTAAACCTGAACGATCCGCAATACATGGCTCGGCACGGAGCTACGCTTAAAGCTCAGTTTTCTAAAATTCCGGGCGTGGAATCCGTAACTGAATCTTCTACCGTTCCCGGTAGCGGATCTATGGGAGCTTATACTCATTTGGAAAACCAGAAGGGTGAGTTACAGGCTTCCAACATTGGTCTCTACTCGATTGATTATAACTTCTTCGATCAGTATCAGATTCCGATCATCGCTGGAAGAAGCTTTTCTACAAAATTTTCCACCGATTCTACGCAGGCTTTATTGGTTAATGAAGCCGCAGTTCGTAGTTTGGGCTATACTTCGCCCGAACAAATTATTGGTAAAAAGTTTGATCAGTGGGGCCGTAAAGGGATGATTATTGGCGTAGTGAAAAACTTCCATGATGTCTCCCTTCGGGATGAAATCAGCCCGGCTAGCTTCCGAATCAATCCGAATGAATTCCAACAGATTTCGATAAAAATTAAAGCTCAGCACATTCCTGAAACGCTGGCGGCGGTTGAGCAGCTCTGGAAGCAGGCCGTTCCCGAACGACCTTTCGACTACTTTTTCATCGACCAGTCTTTCAATGATAAATACAAAGGCGAAGAGCAATTTGGAAAGCTGTTCATTTACTTCGCCAGCATCGCCATTTTCATTGCCTGTCTGGGGCTGATCGGCTTAACGTCTTATGCTACCTTTCAGCGAACCAAAGAAATTGGCGTTCGGAAAGTGCTGGGAGCGAGTGCCTGGCAGGTTACTACCTTACTTTCCAAAGATTTCCTGAAACTGGTTTTCATTGCCGTTTTGATTGCGAGTCCCATTGCCTGGTACGCCATGACACGTTGGCTCGAAGACTTTCATTACCGAGCGGCCATGCCCATCTGGGTATTTCCGCTGGCGGGTCTGCTTGCTCTGGGAATAGCCTTAGTAACGGTGAGTTCGCTCACGATCAAAGCCGCCACGGCGAATCCCGTCAAGAGTTTAAAAACGGAATAAAGTTTTCTAAAGGTGGGCGGATGGAAATTCGTCCACTTTTAGTTTGCATAGGTTAAAACAGCCTGAATCGCATCTTTAATATTTACTTCTTTTCCGTCGAAAAATCGGGTTTCAATCTGATATTCTTTTTTTATCATTACTCGCTTCCAGATACCTATTACCTGTCCATTTTTTACAATAATCGGCTTAAACAATCCATTATTACTTCCTACTACACTGAATAAATGCTCCTTAGCTAAGGCCAGACTCCGATCTCTATACCCCAGTAAAAACTCATCGAAGCTGGGTAATAAATGAACGGTATGAGCCGGAGCAGGCTCCATTTTGGGCGACATCCAATACGTTTCATGGTTAAATATGATTCGGGCTAACTCAGGTTCTACACTCGCTAAGCCCATTTTCGCCTCATTCATAGTCAGGCCCGACCACCATGCAAAATCGGCTATAGTGGCTGGGCCATGGCTCGTGAAATATCGAAAAGCCCATTCGGCTAAAGCCTCTTCCCTGGTTTTAATGTGTTTTCCTGAAATCCATTCATCCCTCAAGACGTAAGTAAATTCCTTTCCTTCGCGTGGCCCTAAACAAATTAGTCCTTCGATAGCAGCCCGAACCAGTAAATGATTAAAGCGAAGTCCTTCGCAGGAAAAACCGGATTGTTCAAGCTGGGTTTTCAAAGCGGTTCTTTAACAGGCTCCGCTAAAAGGCTGCTTAATACATTCAACCCCTTCAGAGCCTGTCCATCATCCAGGCCATCTCTTCGATGATGCGTTTGCAGACTCGCCAGTAACCTTGGTCGGATGAGATCGTTTACCCAATGAACATCTTCAGGAGCCATAAAATGCAAGGTCCCGCGAGCAGACCAGGTTCGGATTAAGCTTCGATCAGCAATGGCTTGTTCTATCATCACTTCTGTAGCCTGTTGCGTTCGTAAAGCCAGGGCCCATTTTCCTCCGGCAAAATCCTGAGCCTGAATTATTCCCATCCAGCGGGCTGCTTCACCCGACGATACGAATTTTGACGCACTGATTTGCTGGCTAGCCAGTCTGTATCGAAGTAATTCAGAAGCATTCATAGGCTGAGTTAAAATTCTGAACGCAAACTAACAGACTCTGGTGACAACCTTATGTCAGCAAAAAAGATTAAGCCTAGTATTTCCGTCTTCATTCAAAATTAAGCATCTTTATTAGGCATCTTTCGACAGCACTAGCCACAAACACTTTGTAGACCAGAAGCCCAATGGATCAGCGAATTATTAACCTCTTTGACGAATACACCCACAAGCCTCTTACCCGTCAGAATTTTCTGGGAAAACTGGCTAAACTAACGGGCAGTATGACGGCAGCCATGGCGGTATTACCCCTGCTGGAAGTGAATTACGCTCATGCTACCACCATCGCCGAAGATGATCCAGATTTACTGCTTGAAGACGTCACCTACCCCGGCGACGGACTGGACATGAAGGCTTATCTCGCTCAACCCCAAGCGGCAGGCAAGCGAGGGGTCGTGCTCGTTATACATGAAAACCGGGGATTGAATCCACACATTCGTGACGTAGCCCGCCGGGTAGCGAAGGCAGGTTATATTGCCCTTGCTCCCGATGCTTTATCGCCTTTCGGTGGGACTCCAGCCAACGAAGACGAAGCCCGTGGGCTTTTCGCTAAACTGGATAAACAGCAGAATCTCCATAACTTCCTGAAAGGCTTTATTTATGGGAAAACCCTGAAGAACAGTAATGGCAAAACGGGTTGTGTGGGCTTCTGCTGGGGCGGTGCTCTGGCAAATCAGTTGGCAATACATGATCCTGACCTGAAAGCAGCCGTGGCTTTTTATGGTCGCCAGCCCGAAACTGCTGAAGTTCCCCAAATTAAAGCGGCTGTTCAGCTGCATTACGGAGGTCTGGACGAGGGTGTGAATAAGGGCATTCCCGCTTACGAAGAAGCTCTGAAAACCCATAAGATCAAGTATGAACTGTACGTGTATGAAGGTGCTCAGCACGCTTTTAATAACGACACGGCTCCTACGCGTTACAACGAAGCGGCTGCAAAACTAGCCTGGGAACGCACGCTGGCATTTTTTAAAGAGAATTTATCCTGATCTTTAACTTCCCCAAAATTTATTACATCCTAACTATGAAACAAGGGTTACTATTTCTTCCGCTACTGGCCTTTTTGTTAACAGCCTCCAAACCCGAAAAAACGTATCCGATTGGGCAGATCAAGACGGATAAAGGCGAAATTCTTTTTTGGTTGTACGATGAAACGCCTAATCACAAAGCCAGCTTTCTGAAACTGGCCAAACAAGGCTATTGGGATTCGTATACGTTCAATCGGGTGATCCCCAATTTCGTAGCTCAGGGCGGTTGCCCCGATACTCCCGAAGGTTTTTCGGATTCCCCTTACCTACTCAAACCGGAATTTGTGAAAAGTATTCGCCACGTGTACGGAGCCGTGGGAGCCGGACGGGACGATAACCCTGAAATGCTTTCAGCAGGTTGTCAGCTTTACATCGTTCAAAACAAAAATGGTCTTGCTCGTTTGGACGATAAATACACCATTTACGGTCAGGTCTTCAAAGGCATGGACGTGGTAGACGCCATCGTAAACGTCAAAAGAGACAGCACCGACACGCCTTTAACGCCCATTAAAATCGACGTCAATGTGATTAACCTGAGTGCTTCGGAGTTGAAGAAATTGGGGTATGAGGTGAAGTAATAATAGTAGGGAGTTCTGAACTTTAACAGCATCAAAACTCCCTACTACTTTAGTTACCTTTTCTCGCTATAGCTTTAGCAATTAATTCTGGATATTTTGCTTCGAGTTCCTCCCCATAAGCAGGTTCATCTTCCATTTCATTATCCATAGAATCAAAGTGTATTACGTCGGGATAAAGTTCTTCTACAGCATCCTGAATTGCATACAGATCCTCATTATCATGATGAAGTGCATAAGCTTTATCACTAATGTATAATAAACCTTCGGCCCAAATTTCTTCAATGGGAAATGGGTATCGCTCACTTATGGCCAGATTTATATCTTTCGTTATTTCTTCGAAGAAATCTTTCCCTTTTAATAATAGCCAACACCGAAAGTAAATAAAACCATCTTCGGAAAGGTATCCGTCAAAATTTATTGTATTTCTGATTCCATCTAGAATAAAATACAACTCGGCAATTTCTTTGGTATAGAGAACATTTAACTTCTCCTGTAAGGTTTTCTCAAATTGAATTAGTGATTCTTTATCACTCGTAGACAATAGATTCGTTAAACTTTTGATATGCTCATTAGGGTCGTATTCTTTCCAATTTTCGCCCGTCCATTGATTTGATTTTTCAATGCTTTCCCAGAAAAAATTTTCCATTGTTTTAGTGTTAGGTAGATTTAGGTCAAAGATGTAAACTTTATTCGATTGATCTGTAAAATCCACCTACACAGCATTTAAATAAATGATCATAAAATGAGCTCTACCCAGTTATTCGAATGATTGCTTTACGCGTAAAACATTGATTTTCTCTAATATCAGCGACAATCTCATCTACCGTTGGTTGCACTTCGGGAGTTATGCATAGCATAAAAGCTTATATTTCTTTCGTAACAATTGCCCCTTCGCTTGCAGGTAGTATTCTTATGCCCCTATGTCTTCGATAATTTGCGGACGAGGATAGTAATAGTTACCAGTAGCTGTATTGCCTATAATGATCTTCAGCTTTTGCCAAGCTGTATTCTTTTTTAACAATATTTTTATTGTCACACTATTTTGACAACAAAATAGTTGTCAAATATTTAGAGATAATGGATTCTACAAGCCATAATCAAGAATAACCCCTCCTTCGTCCCGCTGAGATTCATAAATCTTTCTCTTACCTTACACATCAGTTCCTGAAAAAGCCGCTTACTTTTGCATCCCTTCTTGTAAAAGTCTTATTTATCGATCTATGAATCCAATTCTTGATCCACATACTCAGAAAATAAAATTTGCCTTCGCCGATATCGATGGTATCATGCGGGGAAAAATCATTAGTCGCGAAAAATTTGAAAAGGGCTGGGAAGAAGGATACGGTTTCTGTAACGTCGTTTTTGGCTGGGATAGCAACGATACGGCTTACGATAATGCAACTTTAACTGGCTGGCATTCAGGTTATCCTGACACGCCCGTTCGCATTGACACAGACACGCTTCGTACCATTCCCTGGGAGGACAATATGCCTTTTTTTCTGGCAGATTTTAGTAACCCCAACGGCGAAGACTTGCCCGCTTGTCCGCGAAGTTTGTTGCGACGCATTAAACGCCAATGCGAGGCAATGGGCTTTCACGCGGAATTTGCTCAGGAGTTCGAATGGTTCAATTTTCGGGAAACGCCCCAAAGTCTGCAACAGAAGGGGTTCCGCAATCTGGAGCCGCTTACGCCCGGCATGTTTGGGTATTCCATCCTGCGGCCTTCGCTTGAAAGCTCGTTTAATAATGATCTCTTCGATTTGCTGACGGCCTTTGATATTCCGCTGGAGGGTCTGCACACTGAAACCGGACCGGGCGTTTACGAAGCAGCCATTAAGCACGACGAAGTACTACGGGCCGCCGACAAAGCCGCTTTGTTTAAAACAGCCGTTAAGGAAATTGGGTACCGTCACGGCATTATCGCGACGTTCATGGCGAAATGGAATGCTGAGTTACCCGGCTGTAGTGGACATATTCACCAGAGTTTGTGGAATCCTGAACAGACGAAAAATCTGTTTTATGACGAGTCGTCGGCAGATCGCATGAGTCCGCTCATGAAGCACTACCTGGCCGGGCAACTGCACTGCCTGCCGCACGTCTTACCCATGTACGCCCCGACGATCAACAGCTATAAACGACTCGTGGAAGGAGCCTGGGCTCCCACTACCCTCACCTGGGCCATTGATAACCGAACCACGGCCCTTCGGGTACTTAACAACGGAGAAGCCTACACACGCTTGGAAAACCGGGTTCCGGGTTCGGACTCTAATCCCTATCTGGCCATTGCCGCTTCGCTGGCTTCGGGTTTATACGGCATTAAACATCAGCTTTCGCTCGACGTTCCGCCTACGGTTGGCAACGGTTATACCAATCAAACAAACGGCATTATACCCGCCAATTTGCGTCAGGCTACTGAGGTTATGAAACATTCTTCGCTTGCAAAAGAATTATTTGGGGAAGGCTTCGTTGAGCATTTCACTCAAACGCGTGACTGGGAATGGCGGCAATATGCCCGGCAGGTCAGCGAATGGGAATTAAAACGTTACTTCGAAATCATTTAATTTTAGTTGTTAGTTGATAGTTATTGGTTGCTAGTAAAACAATAACTATCAACCAACAACCATCAACTAAAAGGTTACCATGAAAATAGTAGATTATCCAGCTATTATTAAACAGGCTCTGGCTGGATTTGATGATTCAAAAATCATTGCCAAAGTTGAGGACATCAGTGCCCGGGTATCGACTAATCACGTCTTTCGGGTTACTTTCGACGATGATGATATCATCATCGCCAAGTTATCTTACTTTGGTTCGTACGAACAGTTTAAAGAAGACCATAAAATCATTCATACGCTTTCGAATAATTTACTTTATCCTTTTGAAAACGTGCTGGCTCGTTCCCTAGTTAAAGACAACGAAGTCTACACGTATCGCTACAGTGACGGTTTTATTGATGCCTGGGTCGTTCTTTATAATCCCATTCGGGCGATGCATAAAATGCCACGTCGGCTGGATGAGGAACACATTCGCAAGTTAGGTCGGGAAATTGCCCGTTTTCATAAAGCCTGTGCGAAGGTCAGTCCGGTATTACCTAAATCTTCCAAAACGCTACGTTCGGATGTCAATGATTTACTACGAATTCTGGAAACAGAAACGGGTAAATTTGAACATCGTATGCACATTAATGACCTGCGAAAACAATGTGAGATTTTCCTGGAAAATCGGCAGCAACTAGTGGAGCAATCCGTAGAAACCATGCCCGTTTTCGTAGACTGGAATATTGGTAATTTCTCAGTCAATGACCATCTCGAATTATTCTCCCGCTGGGATTACGACTGGTTCCGAGTCAGTTATCGGGTTATGGATTTTTACTTCTTCAGTCGCGTTGTTTCTGACATTGGTGATCGCACCGTGTTCAGTTACGTCATTGGACCGTTAATGGAAGACCGCTTTATTTTATTTCTTCAGGAATATCATAAAGTATATCCCTTAACTGAGCCTGAAGTTCGGTTCATGAAAGAAGCGTATCGTTTCTTTATTCTGACGTATGTAATTAAATATGGTCGGTATTTCTTCCACCGTACCTATGCTACAAAATTGCAGAAAGAGGCTTACGAAACGTATTTCCCATCGATTGACAAGCAATTTGATGCGGATAAAATTCTTCGGGCTTTGAATTTATAACGCATGCTGAGACGGAAGAATGACATTCTGCTGAAAAGTGCCTTCGAAGAAGCCTTTCCTGATTTATTACGTTTTTTTTCAAAGATGCCGATCAGCTTTTTGACATGCAACGCGGCTTCGAGTTCATGGACAAAGAGTTAATGGAACTTTTCCCGGAACTTGAAAAGAAAGGCGGTAATCGATTGGTCGATATGCTGGTGAAAGTTTATTCCAGCGAAGGTCAGGAAGAATGGTTACTGATTCATCTGGAGATTCAGGCTCAGCACGACCGCCAGTTTTCCCGACGAATGTTTCAGTATTTCTACCGAATTTATGATCGATATGATGTACCGATTACGGCCATTGCTGTTTTCACAGGCCATCAGAAACCAGTGAAGAGTGATGGCTTCCATTATCACTTTTTAGGCACCGAAATTCAGTATACATACAACGCTTATCACATTCTGGAGCATACGGAAGAACAGTTATTGAGCATGAATAACCCCTTTGCACTGATCGTTCTGGCAGCTCAAAAGGCTTTACTCATGAATAGAATTCCTGAACACGAGCTAGCCAAACACCGATTAACCATTGCCCGGGCTCTAATTGCTAGTAAACGATATGATAATGAACGGATTAAACGATTTTTGTATTTCTTAAAGACGTTTATTTACATTGGTAATTCTGAAATAAACAATACCTTTGATTACGAAATCGATTTATTAACAGGTAACACTTCTACCATGGGAATCATCGAAACTATCCAAATGCTGACTCAAGAAGAGGGGCGGGAAAAAGGCCTTGAAGAAGCAAAGACCACCTTTGTAAAAAACCTTTTGCAAAACACCGACTTTACTTTTTCTAAAATTGCTGCTCTTGCGGATGTACCTCTTTCATTTGTAGAAAAAATCCAGCAAGAAATCAATCGTTAATTCATACGTGACTCCGGTCATTTTTTCCTGCTCATGGGTTCGGTTCACTAATCGGCACATGAGCAGAACTTTTATAAGCCCATGTATCGCCTGATTTTTCAGGAAATCTTTAATCTCCCATGAACCTCAACGAATTTCGCACTATCATTTCTACGTATAAAGTCATTTTTTTGATGCTTATGGTGTACTTAAAAACCATAAAGGCCTGATTCCTGGCATTGAGAATACATTTCAATACCTGAAAGAACAGCATATTGATTACTATATTTTAACCAACGACGCCTCCAGAAGCCCTTTGCAGCTTGCCGAATCCTATCACCGACTTGGGGTTTCGGAGATCAAAGCTGAACATATCATTTCTTCCGGTTTGCTGGCTCAGGAGTTTCTAACCCAGAAAGTTCGTCGTGGTACCGTTGCCTATCTGGGCACGCCCGATTCGGCTTCTTACATTGATACAGGAACCTTAACCCCCCTGCCCATCAGCGAACTTGATATTGACGACTGCGACCATGTGGAGGCCCTTGTTTTCCTGGACGACGAAGGTTTTGACTGGAAAACGGACTTGAATAAAACCATTAATTTACTTCGCAAACGCAATATTCCAGTAATCGTTTCTAATACCGACGCCACCTATCCAGTTTCGAAGAATCAGGTGGCCATGGCGATTGGCGGCATTGCCAAGATGATTGAAAATTCGGTTGGCAAGCAATTCATTCGTTTCGGAAAACCTGAAACGCAACTTTTTATTTATGCCTACGATTACATCCGAAGTATTCAACCCGTCATGAAGCATGAAATTCTTATGGTGGGCGATACCCTTCATACGGATATTCTGGGTGGTAATAAATTCGGACTGGACACGGCTCTTGTGCTTACGGGTAATACCCAGGCTGAAGATGCCGCTGCTCGCATTTCTTCTTCGGGGATTATTCCAACGTATATCTGCGAATCTGCGGTTGTAACTTATTAATTTCATGAGGTTATCACAGCAAATTTGCTGTGATAACCTCAATTTTAATTCCTGAATTAGAAAACTAATTCAGGAATTAAAATTGAGGTAAAATCATCAACTATTGCGGCTTACGCAACACTATTTAAACTCATTTTTTACATAAACATTATAAGTATTTATTACTTATTACCTAGGTAATAATAAGTCAATATTTGTAAAGAATTTTAATTTATTTAATTTCTCTTTTTAGCTATTTAGGAGTAAGAGTGAATCATACCCAATTATTGATTATCAATCATTTATAAAATGATTAAATCGTTATTTAAATTACACATAAGATACTTGGCTATTGCAAAAATTTACGCTTTTTTCGAATAGTAAGTTATGTGCTTATGTAAGGCTATTACTCTACCCATCACTCTTTGTTAAAAAATAGTACCGACTAATCATTTTTATCAATTTCAATCTTTATCGTTTTTCTTTCTTAAGATTCTTAAAAACAAGAAACACTAGACAGTATTCAATGTTAATAATTTTAATTACAAGTACATATTATCATATATTTAATAATATATTTGCCAGTAAGAGAAACGAATCTCTTCAATCTATCTATTATTATGAAGTATAAATTATTTTCAAAGTCTTCTTTATTTATTGGTTTGACTGTATTATCTGGAACTCTCTATAGTTGTCAGAAAGAAATCCTTAAAGAAGAAAAAGCTTCAGTTCTTGAAAAGCGAATTATTAATGATTCAAAAACAGGAACGATCTACGATTTAAATCCTAATTATAGACAGTTAACGCCTGAGTCTAAAGCAGGAAGAGGCTTGTTATCTAGTATAACAGACGAATCAGGACAAATTGAAGTACGAGTATGGGAGGCTACTTCTGATGCTGTAAGTCACCCTGCTGTTGCTGTAAGCGTTGACCAAGGATTCGTAGTTGTAGGGGGAGGAGCCCGTGCATTTAATCCAAATGGTTCACAAGATCCCAATGCTTTATTAGTAGAATCAAGGCCATTAAACGATGGAACTTATTCAACTTGGGTCGCCAGATCCAAAGATCACGATTATGTATATCCGCATAAATTACAGGTATATGTAGTTGGAGTTCGAATGACAGGTGTTAGTACTTCAACTCTTATTAGCAATATGAGTATCAATGAAAATACATCTGGCGTACAATCTCACTCTAATACATCAGTTAGTGTACCCAATGGCTACAAATTAGTGGGTGGTGGAAGTCGAGTAAATAGTCAAGGAACTTGGGGTAGTTTGCTATTTAGATCAGAACCTGACGCATCCTTAACTACTTGGTCTTCTGGAGGTAAAGATCACATTATCACATCTCCTTCAAGTGTAACAGCTTATGCTATCGGCATGAAACCATCAATTCCTGGATTTGGAACGATAGATTTTTCTTTAGCAAATGGATACATAATGTCCAACAATTCACACATATTGACAACTTCAACCAACGTGCACCAAGATAAAGTGCTGACTTGTATTGGAGCTTCAACAAGCTGGATTGGAAAAGGTAGAATGCTATTTGCAATGTATCCAGAGTCCAACATTCGTTCTATTACAGCTAGCTCGAAAGACCATAAATTTGCTGATGTAACAAATGCTACATTGAGTGTTCAAGCGATTCAGATTAAAAAGCAATAATCAACTTGAATTATGAATATATTTTTTCGAGCAAGCCTAAAATTGTTAGGCCTGCATCAAAAAATATTTATTTCTTAATCCATTGTGTAAGCTAAAAATCTAAAGAATGTCTTAAATAATTTAAACGCCTATTGTTGTTAATATTAGTCCATTATAAAAGAATAACTCACTAATGTTGAAAACAGACTAGGACATAGAGACCATCGAAAGAATGATTGTATATTCAATTATATTATTTAATAAATTTGATAGAAAGATTTCAAACAGAACAAAAACCTTCTAATCTCATTTTTTTTCTTATAAGCCGTAATATCCTCCCAGTGTTTTAGAAATACAGATATTCTCTTACAATTATTAACAAAAGAAAAACTCATATAACTTTCATGTAATTTATTAAAAGATCGCTTTGTATCTTTTAATTTTTCTGGGCATTTACTAGCCAATAATTGCATTTTTTTAAGTTTTAATTCATTTTTATCTGATTTAGAAAGTATATTTCTTTTTGCCTTTACCTTACCTGCATTAACTCCTACTGTATTATTAGCATGCTGCCTGTATTTTACTAATGCGTGAGCATAAAATTTTAATGAGCCTGAAAATGTAGCTACAAAACCAAGCCAATAATCATGTGGGATAGATTCAGGAAAGGGAAAGCAGTCTACAACGGTTTCTCGTCGAATCAACATAGCATGGCCCGCAACAGAACCTCCTATTGCATAATTCAATGGGCTATCTAAATCTTTAAGCCTTTTAATATCAGACAATTTTAGATTCATGCTCATTCCATCGGAATGAATAAGTTCAGAGTCACAGTAAATAAGTGGATGATTACCAATATTTTTTAGCAGTTCTTCAATCTTATTTGGCAACCATATATCATCTTGGTCGCATGGAGCTATAAAGTCACCCTTGCACAATTCGAATCCACGTTCAAACGTTTTTACATGACCTTTATTAGTTTTTGATAAATCGAGATGAATATTAGTATATCTTAAAGCATATTCTTCTAGAACAATACGCGTATGATCTGTAGAATAATCGTCTACAACAATAATTTCTATATTTTGATAGGTTTGATTTATAATACTATCAATTTGCTCTTTTAAATACAATTCACCATTATAAGTAGCGATTACTACAGATACTAACGGTTTTAAATGAGTTACTGAATCCATCGTATGTAAAGTCACACTAACTAAAAGAGTAATTTATTTCAAAAATAATTAAATCTTATTTCCTAAAAAGAATTAATCAAAAATAGGTTATTCGGTAACTTATTCAAGCATACAAAAATGTTTTTTAATATCATTCAAGAAGTTCTTTGGAATAAAGGCTAAAATCTGAGAAGTGGTGTTTTACGCTTACTGATAGCTTTTTCCTTGTAAATTAATCCTAATGTCCGTAATTGAACAGAACCTGTCCGATTACGGACATTTACATTTACGCAAAACGCTAATAATCAATAACTTACCTAATAACCTTCCGTTTGGCATAACTTTCTAAAGCTCAGCAACGGCCACTTTCCCTGTTTTATCATGCTTCAGAATTACCTAAAAATCGCCTTGCGGAATTTGATTAAAAATCCGGTGTACAGCTTCATTAATATCATGGGTTTGGCCGTAGGCATGGCCGCCAGTATCATGATTATGCTGTGGGTACTGGATGAATTCAGTTATGATACCTTCCACCAAAAGAAAGACCAGGTATACCGGGTGATGCGGAATTTCAAAGAATCCGAAACCAAAATCTGGACTTCTTCTTCGCAGGGCGGTTTATTGGGTGATTACCTCCGAAAAAATATTCCCGAAATCAAACGCGTCACCCTGACCGATTGGGAGAACCCTATTGCTCTGGCTTATCAGGATAAAGCTCTGAAAAAGACGGTGATGGGTGTGGAACCCGATTTTCTGGATATTTTTTCTTTCGAAGCAGTGAAAGGTTCCTTGAAAACGGCTTTTAAAGATCCTAAATCTATCATTCTTACTGAGTCAACAGCCAAAGCTTTATTCGGCGATGAAGAACCCATTAATAAAATCGTTCGGTATTACGGCAAGTACGATTTAAAGGTATCGGCGGTTCTAAAAGATTACCCTAAACACTCCCGTTTTGCATTTGAAGCTCTGGTTCCGATGAAGTTTCTCGACAGCATCGGCTGGACTTTTTATGGCTGGAGTTCGAACAATTATCAGATTTACGTAGAACTAGACCCCAAAGCCAATTTAGCGGCAGTCAATGCCAAGATCAAGAACATTTACACCGCTCAGGAAAAGAAAGATAGTAATGGAGATATTTTCCTGTACCCTCTCACCAAATCACGTCTGTATGGTCGCTTTGAAAATGGCGTTCCCGTGGGTGGTCGTATCGAAAATGTCCAGTTATTCAGCATCATTGCCAGTTTTGTACTACTGATTGCCTGTATCAACTTCATGAATTTAAGTACGGCTCGCAGTGAAAAACGAGCCCGTGAAGTGGGCATTCGTAAGACTTCAGGAGCCATGCGAAGCGGCCTGATTAGCCAATTTCTCGGCGAATCTTTAATACTCGCTTTCTTAGGCCTTTTGGTAGCCATTGGTCTGGTGGAGTTAAGCTTACCCTGGTTTAATAATCTGGTAGAAAAGCAGTTGGACCTCGAACTAGCCCAACCCATTTACTGGGCCGCGGCCCTGGGTATCGTGATCATTACGGGTGTGTTAGCAGGAAGTTACCCTGCCTTTTACCTTTCCGCTTTCAATCCGGTAACCGTATTAAAAGGCACCATGCGGGTGGGACGCTCGGCTTCTATTCCCCGGAAAGTGCTGGTGATTCTTCAGTTTTCCTTCTCCATTGCTCTAATTATTTCTACCCTACTGGTCTATCAGCAGGTTCAGTTTGCGAAAAACCAGCCGCTGGGTTATAACCAGGAAAACCTGATGTATTTCTCGATGGAGGGCGATGCTGCTAATCACTGGCAGACGCTTCGGAATGAAATCATGGCCACCGGAGTCGCTGAAAATGTCTATTGTACCAGCTCCGTTCCCGGTTCTTCGGGCGGTAGCAATGGTTGGGGTTTTAACTGGCGGGGTCGCCGCCCGGAACAGGCCAATCAGGTCTTCGAATTCATGCGGGTGAGTTACGACTTTTTAAAAACAACGGGCGTACAACTGGTGGCCGGTCGGGATTTCTCCCCGGCCTTTCCCGGAGATACTTCGCGAGCAGTCATCATCAACGAATCTGCCGTTAAAACGCTGGGATTCAAAAATCCAATTGGAGAAACCATTACTCGTGGTGATGCCGATAATCCTTACTATGAACGCTATACGGTCGTGGGAGTTGTGAAAAACTTCTCTTACGGTTCACCTTACGAGGTGACCGATCCGATGTTTATTAACCTGACCGTTCAGGGTGGCAATATGTCTACGATGGTGGTTCGCCTCAAAGGCAATCAGGCGGCCTCAGCGAGTCTTGAAAAAATCCAGCATATCTACCAGAAATATGGTCGTGATGTACCCTTTGATCATCATTTCATGGATACGGATTTTGAGCGACGTTTTCAGGCCGAACAACAGTTAGGGGCCCTTGCCTTTACCTTCGGCGGACTGGCCATTTTTATTTCCTGTCTGGGTCTTTTTGGACTGGCCTCTTTTATGGCCGAACAGCGTCGCAAAGAAATTGGCGTTCGTAAAGTACTGGGAGCCACCGTTACTAATCTCTGGGGCTTACTATCGAAAGACTTTGTTGTGCTGGTTGTTATTTCTTTTCTGATTGCCTCGCCGCTGGCTTATTACTACATGAATCAGTGGCTTCAGAAATACACCATTCGCATCGAAATTGGATGGGTTGTTTTTGCTGCCGCTGGCACCATTGCCCTGGGGGTAACCCTTATTACGGTAAGTTATCAGGCCATTCGTGCCGCACAGGCCGATCCGGTGCGGAGTCTCAAAAGCGAGTAGAACGTAACTATCTATAACATGCTCTTTAATTACCTCAAAATCGCCCTGCGAAATCTCCTTCGGAGTAAGGTATTTTCGATTATTAATATCGCTGGTCTGAGCATTGGTTTAGCCTGTTGCATGCTCATTATCCTTTACACGAAAGATGAGGTATCTTTCGATGCCTTTCAGGCAAAAAAAGACCAGCTTTATCGCGTTACCTGCACCATTCAGCAAACGGATGGAACGCGTAATAAACTCGGCATTGCGGCTATGGTGCAAGGGCCAGTCTTTAAGGCCAACATTCCTGAAGTCCAGGATTTTTCAAGAGTTCAGGAGCGTAACTTTATTGTACGATCAGGCAGTGAAACTTTTCATGAAAAAGCTTCCTGGGCAGATAAAAATTTCTTTACGCTCTTTTCTTTTCCCTTACTGCAAGGTAATCCCAAAACTGTTCTTTCTGATCTGCATTCGCTGGTATTAACTGAAGAGATGGCCGAGAAATACTTCGGTACGACGCAGGCTTTAGGAAAGAAACTGGAGTTCGAAATCAACCATACATTTGAAACTTTTGTGGTTACGGGCGTAGCTAAAAATGCCCCACAAAACTCGACGATTCAGTTCAAAATGCTACTGCCTTTTCTCTATCAGGAAGTTCACGAGAAAGACGCGAGCTGGCTCTGGTTGTCGTATCCTACGTATATTTTATTGCATCCCTCGGCTAACCTTCAGGCGGTAGAAAAAAAGCTGAATCAGGCCTATCTGCGTTTTTCGCAAAAAGAACGCAACGAAGCCCGCAAACACGGTTTCAAAGATCACTTTCATTGGGGTTTGCAGCCGTTTATGGCCATGCATCTGGATACCGGAACGGAATATACGCCTCGGGCTGGTAACCCCATGTATTCCTACATTTTGCTGGGGATTGCAGCTTTCGTTCTCATCATTGCCTGCATTAATTTCGTGAATTTGACGGTAGCACAATCGCTGCGTCGCCGTAAGGAGATTGGCATCCGAAAAGTAGTGGGTGGCCAACGTTCTCAACTCATGCGGCAATTTTTAGGGGAATCATTTCTGCTGTGTTTTGTTGCCTTTGTTTTAGCCATTATTTTGGCCGAAGCCAGTTTGCCTTTCTTTAACAAATTAGCCAATAAACAGCTAAGCCTGAGTTACCTCTTTGACTATAAGCTAGTTCTCGGAATTATCGCTTTGTTTCTTATCACTGGTTTTGCCGCGGGCTTTTATCCAGCCCTGGTTTTATCCGGCTTCGATCCGCTCAAAACGCTGAATAATCGCTTCCGGTTTTCGGGTAAAAACTCCCTGGCGAAGGGGTTGGTGGTGTTACAGTTTTCACTGGCTACTTTCCTTATCATCACTACCTTATTCATTTACTCCCAATTCGATTACCTAACGCACAAAGACCTCGGGTACAATGATAAAAACCTGTTGTCGCTTACCGTCGGCTGGAGTTCCCAAGAAGACAGCCCTACGTCCCTGCGGCAACAAACGTTCACGAATGAATTTCGTCACGCTCCCGGAGTCACGCACGTCGCCCCGATTATGGACGGCGATTGGTTAACGATTTCGAAAGCCAACGGGGTTGATCTGGATGTGGCTTATAAACACATTGACGAGCATTTTTTGTCAACCATGCAAATTCCTTTAGTGGAAGGAAGAAACTTTTCACCCGCCTACCCTGCCGATTCTACACAGTCGGTCATCGTGAACGAAGCTTTTGTAAAGAAAGCGGGCTGGAAAGGATCAGCCATTGGTCGAACCATAGATTTTCTGAATGGAAATGATACCAAACTTGCCATCGTTGGGGTGGTGAAAGATTACCATTATGGTTCGCTGAAAGAAAAAATTGGCCCCGTGTTATTCAGCCCCAATCCTAGTTTACCCTTTGGTAGATTCCTCATCCGCATTCAGCCGGATCAACTGCCCCAGGCATTGGCTTCTATTGAAAGGACCTATCGGAAACTAAATCCGTATCGACCGTTCCAATACGATTTCATGGAACAGCTGAATTACAAAAATTACAAAGAAGAGGCTCAATGGAAACAGATTATTACCCTCGGAGCGGTGCTAACCATTTTTATTTCCTGCATCGGTCTGTTTGGTCTGGCCAGTCTTTCCATGCAGCAACGAACCAAGGAAATTGGTATTCGGAAAGTGATGGGAGCTTCCGTTCTCCAGCTTTCTCAGTTACTGAGTCAAAACTTCCTGACGCTCGTGCTAATTGCCTTTATCATTGCCATTCCGGCGGCCTGGTATGCTACGCATCTCTGGCTCGAAAACTTTGCGTATCGCATCGAAATCAGTTGGCAGATTTTTGCAGTAGCGGCATTATTAACTACCCTCATTGCTTTAGTAACAATCAGTTTCAACACCATCCGAACGGCACTAGCTAACCCCGTTAACTCGCTCCGTTCTGAATAGGCACTTCAAACCCAATGCTTGTTACTCCATGAAAAAACTTATTCTATTGGCAAGTTTACTGAGCTTTCCCGCTCTGGCTCAGCAACGTATTCATTCGTCCATTCACGATGACGGGAAGAAACTGAGTATTGATATTCAGGGAAAAGTAGACGGCAAAGCGGTTGAATTTCAGCACACGTATGAGGTCTCCAACCTCAGTAAAGCGGAGCGTGATCGGTTAGTGGCTGATGCTTACCGTTCTATTGGTCTGGACGCTCCTGAAGCTCCAGTACCTCCTACGCCACCCTCCCCTCCGTCGTCACCCTCAGCTCCCCCGCCGACGCCACCATCACCGCCGAACAGTCCGAATTATAAGATTCCTACGAATGCCTCCCTCACCGTTGATGAAGATCACAAGCATATGACGGTTAAGGTAGAACGCATGGAAAATGGGAAACGAAAAACCGTTCAGAAATCAATGAACACGGAAGGCAAGAGCGAATCTGAAAAGCGTAAAATGGTGAATCAGGTTATTAAGGAGTTTGAACAATCTCACTAGTATATTACCTCTTTTTGACTTCCCGAAAGCTCTAAGTTTTCGGGATTTTTTATACCGTTAAAGTAAAAACGAACGTAGCCCGTCTTCCAGATCAGAAACGAAACGTGAAGCCCAGGATCGACTTCGTTTATTGATCATTAGTAACGCCATTGAAGACGATGTCAAACGTACTTTTTTTAGGAATGCCTTCTCATGGGCATATCAACCCTACGCTGGGTTTGGTACATGAGTTAATCAAACACGGAGAGGAGGTGACTTACTTCGCCTCGGAAGAGTTCCGGCAGAAAATCGAAGCGACCGGAGCAACCTTCAAAAGCTACGCCGCCGATTTAAATATTTTTAAAGCCCAACCTTCTTCGGACGAGTCTCCCTTCTTGAGCATTTTCCGTTCTGCTGAAACGGTCATCGACCCTATTTTATCTGAAAACCAGCGTATCCCCTTTGATTATATGATTCACTCCGCCGCCTTCCCCTTTACCCGCATTATCTCTCAGATTCTCCGAATTCCTGCTATTTCTTCGCTTGCCGTTTTTGCGGGATTGAATAAATTTTTCAAAAAGAAACAACAGGTTCTGCAAAGCAAACAGGCAGCATACGCAGAGGTAATGAAATCTATTCAGAAAAAATACGGCGTATCTTTACCCGACCAGCCACTTCAGTTATTGCTGAATAAAAGTGACCTTAACCTGATTTATACCTCTCGATATTTCATTGCACCGGAAGATTTAGCTCAGTATGACGAGACCTACCGTTTCGTGGGACCGCCCGTGTATGATCGTAAAGAAGACTTGAACTTTCCCTGTGAACGCCTGCGTAACAAACTGGTGATCTACATCTCTCTGGGAACCGTCTTTGGCAGTTTCAACACAGATCTATACCCCATTTTCTTCCAGGCTTTTGCCCATACGGATGCCGTAGTAGTAATGGCTGCTCATCAGGTAGATCTCTCGGGATTCACGATTCCTGAAAATTTCATTATCCGGGATTACGTGCCACAGAATGCCCTTTTGAATTATACCGATGTGGCGATTACCCATGCCGGAATGAACAGCATTAGCGACTTGGTTTCGCACATGGTCCCTTTCGTGGCTATTCCGCTCGGGGCTGACCAGCCTTTATTAGCTCAGCGGGCCGCAGCATTAGGGGCGACCATCTCGCTAGAGGCTCAAACCTTAACTGCAGAGAGCTTACGGGCGGCAGTTAATCGGGTAAAAGACGATCCGTCTTACCTGGAAAATATGCAGAAAATCAATCAGTCGTTTAAAGAAGCAGGGGGTTACCCTAAAGCCGTTGAAGCGATTTTTGAACTGAAAGCAATGAAGGGGATTTCGGGTTAGCTTTCATGGAACAGATGCTTTGATTAGTAGGTTGGAACTACCCGAAAGTTTAGAATTTTCGGGTAGTTCATCACCGTCGCAACGAAAATTAAACGGGTTGTTTCTTAGCTATTTCCTTCCGCACGACCGGAGCCACTTCGGTACCGAATAACTCAATGGCCCGCAGTACTTTGGTGTGGGGAATCATGTGTCCACCGACGAGTTGAGCCAGGTAACGCGTTTGCTGGAATAACTCGTAGAAGTACATGATCTTATCAATAATCTGCTGTGGGCTTCCTACCATCAGCGGACCGCTTTTCTGCATGAACTCCACGTAGTCCCGGCCAATGGGCGACCAGCCCCGTTCTTTCCCTACCCGATTCATGGTTAATTCATAAGGCGGGAAAAATTCGTCCATTGCCTTTTCGTAGGTGTCGGACGTATAGAAGTGAGAGTTAATCGCCAAGGGTAACTTCGATACGTCATGCCCGGCTTTCTCGGCTGACTGACGAAAAAGTTGGATAAAGGGAACAAACCGCTCGGGCGTTCCGCCAATGATTGCAACCGTCATCGGGATATTTAACGCTCCGGCCCGAGCCGCTGAGGCAGGCGTACCGCCCACAGCCAACCAGATGGGTAGTTTCTCCTGCAAGGGTCGTGGATAAACGCCACGATTATCAATCGAAGGTCGGAAATGGCCCTGCCAGTTTATCTTCTCGCTCTCATTTAGTTTCAAAAGCAGCTCCAGTTTTTCTGAAAACAGAGCGTCATAATCGTTAAGGTCATAACCAAAAAGCGGGAATGATTCGATGAACGAACCACGTCCAGCCATGATTTCCGCCCGACCGTTCGAGACCAAATCCAGCGAGGAAAAATTTTGAAACACCCGCACCGGATCAGCCGAACTGAGTACAGTAACTGCACTCGAAAGTTTAATATTTTTGGTAGTTGCCGCCGCTGCCGACAGGATTATCTCAGGAGCCGAAACTACATAATCCGGGCGGTGATGCTCGCCCAAAGCGAAGACATCCAGTCCAACTTCATCAGCCAGTTTTATCTCTTCCAGGAGTTGCTGCACCCGCAGGTGAGCATTCTTCGCACCCCCAGATACATGATCCGGGTTTACTTCGCCAAAACTGGAAATTCCAAGTTCCATAGGTCTATGCATTTAGTAATATATGTCGATACATATAATTTTAATAGAGAATGAAAATCGGATAGAAATAATTCATTCTGGGTCAATAATTTAGCAGGTATGAGCATTTTATCTGAATAAACCACTTCTGCTTCGCCTTTTGATTGTACCCATTTCAAGGCTAATTTTAAAGGCATTACTAACTACACCTATCCTCCATGCATTCCACTACGAGTACCTCTTTCACTCATCCTTCTCCTGTAGAGGATCAATACACGATTAGCGTAGGAAAGTTTGTCTTCTTATGCTTTATTACTGCTGGCCTTTATCAGCTTTGGTGGTCCTACAAGGCCTGGCGTTTCTTCAAACAAAAACAGGAGCTAGCTATTACACCCGCTTTGAGAGCTCTTTTTGGTCTGTTTTTTCTTTGGCCTTTATTCAGTAGAATTAAAGATTTTTCAAAAAAAGAAGGGTATAAGCCCAGATTCAATCCTTTTCTATTATTTATTGGATCATTGTTTTTTGAGCTATTTTCTGCTTTACCTGAGCCTTATTTTATTCTATCATTCCTGAGTATTTTTTTCTTTATTCCCCCTTTTGAAGCTTTGAATTACGCCAAACTTCAGTGCAATGAATTTGTAACTATTGAACAGGAATCTTTCAATACCCGGCAAATTGTTCTCATCGTTATAGGCTCTATTTTATGGCTTTCAGTAATTTTGGAGATGTTTATGTAATCACTACTAACCTATAACCATTTGAGTCCATTTCTTCAGGTAATGGACTTCTTTTTACCCAGACCTAATTTCATTATTTCTTACTTGTAGCAACTTACCTTACGCCGTGGTTGGTATCTTACCAAACACCGTTTGCATACAAATGGCTGGTGAGACACCAGCCATGGCAGGGATAACAAAATCGCCTCTACCCAGACGCGATCAATCGCGTCTCTACCAAAAGAAAGAATAGGCATTGATTAGTAGTATAAAAGGCTAGCCCTCGTTTGAAGCTCCTATGCCGTGGTTGGTGTCTCACCAAACACCGTTTGCGTACAAATGGCTGGTGAGACACCAGCCATGGCAGGGATAACAAAATCGCCTCTACCAGACGAGATCAATCGCGTCTCTACGGACTCTGTCCGAAAGCGAACGAAACACTGTTCGTTTTCGGACAATTTATTTCCTTACCTTAACTGATAATCAACAACTTACCCATTACCCCTTTACAACGGCATAACTTTGGAATTAGCTTTTGTAACAGATCGCTTCACTTATGCTACGTAACTACTTCCTCGTTGCTTACCGCACCTTATTGCGTTATAAAGGATATACCCTGCTCAATGTCATTGGTCTTACGTTGGGACTTACCTGCGGTATTCTGATCTTTCAGACCCTTAAATTCCAGACCAGTTTTGATGCATATCACGCCCAAAAAGACCGCATTTACCGAGTAATGACTGAATTTCACGGTGATCAAGTCTTTCATACACCCGGCGTGCCCATGCCTATGAGCAAAGCCCTGCGGGCTGACTTTTCTTTCCTGGAAAAGGTAGCCCTGATTTACGACCAACACAGCCAGCTCGTAACCATCCCTCAATCGAAAGGGCTTCCGCAGAAAAAGTTCAGTGAAGAAAGCACCGTTGCTTACGCTGAACCCGACCTTTTTGACATTCTTGATTATCAATGGGTAACGGGCAATCCGAAACTATCGCTTACCCAACCCAATAATGTGGTATTAACCCGCAAAATGGCGGAGAAATTCTTTGGTTCTGAAGATCCTATCGGCAAACGACTCCGCATTAATAATGAGCTGGATGTAAAAGTCACAGGAATACTGGCCGACTTACCCGAAAACACGAGGGTTCGGCAGGAAATCCTTATTTCATGGTCTACGCTTAAAAATTACCAAAACGGTCCGGGGAAAAACCTTGAGGATTGGGGCAGCATCAATTCCAGCACCCATTGTTTCATTCTGCTGAGAGAAGGAACGAAGCAATCAACCGTTGAGCAGGCCCTGAAGGGATTTCTGAAGAAATATAAGCCTGATGATTATAAAGAGATGGCTCACCCTATTCTTTCTCTGCGTGAGGTTAGCTTTAATACCGATTATGATGCTGAAATTGGTTATTCTCAACTCTATGCTCTGGGAGTGATTGGCTTATTCCTCGTGGTCACAGCCTGTATTAATTTCATCAACCTGGCCACGGCACAGGCCCTGAAACGGTCCAAAGAAGTAGGCGTAAGAAAGGTCATTGGTGGAACGAAACCACAGCTTTTCTGGCAGTTTATCTCTGAAACAGGCCTGATTACGCTCATTTCCATTCTCCTGGCCGTCCTGCTGGTCGAGCTGATTATGCCCACAGTCAACCACTGGGTTCATGAGTCAACGGGGCTCAACCTGTTTGGTAGTCTGAGTCTCTTTACCGATGCCCCCATGCTGCTGTTTCTGGCTTTTCTTCTGGTAACGGTTACTCTGTTGTCGGGCTCTTACCCGGGAATCGTGCTGGCTGGTTTTCAGCCCGTAGCAGCCCTGAAAGGGAAAATAAACACCCAGCAAGTGGGTGGATTATCCGTTCGGCGTAGTCTGGTTATTGTACAGTTCGTACTCACGCAGCTACTCATCATTGGAGCTATCGTGGTTACCCAGCAAATGGATTTTTTCCGGGGAAAAGACATTGGTTATAACCCCTCAGCTATCGTTCTGATTGATATTCCTTTACCAGAAAAAGCAACCGAAGCATTTCGGACCCAATTACAGCGGGTTCCCGGAGTCAGCCAGGTTACCTTTCAGTCGCATGCCCCCAGTAGTCAGTCGAATAATGAAACCAGCCACCGTTTCGATACCCGTCAGGAAAATGAAAAATGGTCCGTTAATACCAAACTCGCCGATCCCCATTACCTTGAAACGTACGGCCTGAAGCTGGTAGCCGGTAAAAATCTGCCCGAAAGCGACAGTACTCGCGGTTACCTGGTCAATGAAACCTATGTCAAACGATTGGGTAAAAACATCAAGCCTGCCGATGTTATTGGCAGAAACTTAAAGCTCTGGAATATCAGTGCTCCCATTTATGGCGTGATTAAAGACTGGAATAATCTTTCTTTACACAGTCAGATTCAGCCCATAGCTATTTTCTCTGATCACAAACGCTATTACAGTGCTGGCTTGAAAGTTAACACGGCCCATTTGCCTCAAACCCTGGCTGGCATTGAGCAGGTCTGGAACGAAACCTTCCCGGATTTCCTCTATTCTCAATACTTTCTGGACGAACGAATCGCTAAGTTTTATCAAACGGAAAATCTTATTCTGCAATTCGTTCGTGTCTTTTCTTGCATTGCCATCATTATTGGTTGCCTGGGCCTGTACGGACTCGTCAGCTTCATGGCTGCCCAGAAAACCAAGGAAATTGGGGTTCGAAAAGTACTTGGAGCCAGCGTGAGTCAGATTTTGGGTCTTTTCGGGATGGAGTTTGGCAAGCTGGTCTTAATTGCCTTCGTCGTAGCCGCTCCGTTAAGCTGGTGGGTCATGACCAAATGGCTGGAAGATTACAGTTACCGCATCAGCATCGGCTGGACGGTCTTTGTACTTGCTATCGTTATTACAGCCTTCATCGCTATTCTTACGGTTGGTTACCAATCTTTCCGGGCAGCTACAGCTAACCCAGCCAAGAGTCTGAAAAGTGAGTAGTTTTTAGTTGCTGATTGTTAGAGTCTTCTAACAATCAGCAATCCATTAACCGCAGCAGTAGTCACTAAGCACCCCAAACGCCATGCTTAAAAGTTATTTCACCATTGCTTTTCGAAATCTCTGGAAAAACCGGACCTCCTCTTTCATCGACATCTTCGGACTCATGATTGGTTTAAGCGGCTGTCTTCTGATTGGTCTTTACATTCAGAACGAAGTGAGCTTTGACCGTTTTCAGCCCAAGGGCGATCGGATTGCACGGGTTATTATGGAGTATAGCTTTGGCAGCAACGACAAGGCTCAGAAGGGTAATTTTACCAGTACAAAAGTCGCTCCTGTTTTTCAGCGAACCTTTCCAGAAGTAGAGTCTGCGGTTCGGCTCTCGGGTTCTACGGCCACTCTAAGGTTAAACAATACCTTGGTTTCAGAACAGAAATTTGTCTACTCCGACTCCAGCTTTTTCAAAGTGTTTCAGGCGGACTTTATTCACGGAAGTTCAGCCCATGCCCTGGATGGCCCCTTCAAGGTGGTACTTACGGAATCTGCGTCCAAAAAATACTTTGGCTCGGCCAATCCGGTTGGGAAATTGCTGTTAACCGCCGCTGATACCATATCCTATCAGGTAACCGGGGTTATTAAAGATTACCCTGCCAACTCCCAGATGAAGTTCGATTTTCTGGCCTCATTCTCTTCATTGGGAGCCAATCAGGAAACTTCGTATTTCAACGCTAACTACACCACCTACCTGTTACTGAGAAAGCCAGAAGACCTGGCTTCCCTTCAGGCCAAGATTTCGCCTTTCATGAAAAAAGAAATGGCAGGCTCTGGAGCGACCATTGATTATTACCTGGAACGGTTTTCAGAGATCCATTTGCATTCTCCCTATGGTGGCCTGGTGGCGAATACCCCAGTAACCTATCTGTATATTCTGGCTGCTATCGCAGGATTGATTCTGATGATTGTTTGCTTTACGTATATTAATCTAAGTACCGCACGCTCCGTCGAAAGGGCTAAAGAAGTAGGCATTCGAAAAGTAATTGGAGCGGATAATTCACAACTCTTCTGGCAGTTTATCGGGGAATCTTTTATTGTTTGCGTGGTTGCTGTATTACTTAGCCTTGACGTAGTGGTGCTTTTGCTTCCCTATTTCAATGAAGTAGCGGCCACTTCCCTGCACTACAGTGCCCTTTTCACCGCTCCCTTTATAGCCTTTACGTTAGGCATTACCATTGCCATTAGTTTGTTGGCGGGAACTTATCCAGCCCTGATTATTTCCGGTTTTCAGCCCATTAAAGTACTCAAAGGAGCATTCAAACATACCAGTTCCGGGAAGCGGGTACAGCAGTCACTCATCGTTTTCCAGTTTACCATTTCTATTTTTCTGATTGCGGCAACGTTAATTATTCAAAACCAGCTTCATTACATTCAGAATAAGAATCTGGGCTTTGATCGTCACCAGTTGGTGCAACTCTTTCTTAATAGAGAAGCTCAGCATAAGATCCTTACGATCAAGGATGAATTAAAAAAGAATCCTGATATTTTATATGCGTCCCGCAGTGCAAACAACCCGGCTAATATTGTCAGTGGGTATAGTATGCGGTCGGCAGATATGCCTGAATCCAATCAGATTTCAGTCAATGCCAACCCTATTGATGAAGATTATTTAAAAACCATTGGCGTTCAGTTGATTGCGGGTCAGGATTTAACTCAACAGGATATTACGAATACCGACCTTCCCGATGCCAATCAGTCTGTTTATCAGTTTATTCTGAATGAAAGTGCCGCCCGCCAGCTCGGATGGACACCTAAGGAAGCGATTGGCAAACGCATGTTTCTGGACGCTTCCCGCCCAGGTTATGTCAAAGCCGTCATCAAAGACTTTCACTTTGCCAGTTTACACGAAAAAATTAAACCCCTGGTTCTTTTCCCGGAAAAACAGGGGCATCGTTTGTTCATTAAACTTAGTGGTCACAACGTGCCTCAAACGCTGGCTTTTCTGGAAGCTACTTGGAAAAAACTGGTTCCTTCCCAGCCCTTTGAATATACGTTTCTGGATGATACCTACAAGCTCCTCTACGACTCTGAAATTAGACTGGGTAGACTCATGAATATTTTCACTACACTATCCATCATTCTGGCCTGTCTGGGTTTATTCGGACTGACTTCCTACGTAGTACAACAGCGAATTAAAGAAATTGGTATTCGAAAAGTGCTGGGGGCTTCCGTTGGTAACATTTTTCTTTTGCTCTCCAAAGGGTTCGTTCAACTGGTGCTGGTTGCGGCCCTGATTGCCTTCCCACTGGCCTGGTTTGCCATGAGTAAGTGGCTGGAAGAATACGCCTACCGCGTTTCATTATCCTGGTGGGTTTTTGCTCTGGCAGGTCTGTCTACGTTAGTGGTAACGTTGCTGACGGTTAGTTATCAGGCTGTAAAAGCGGCCTTAATGAATCCGATCAGAAGTTTGAAATCAGAGTAGGAAGATGAGTTGTTAGTTGAAGTCGTTACAAAAACTAACAACCCGTAACTAACAACCAGCAACCTAAAAAGCTATGCTGAAAAATCATTTGAAAGTTGCTTTACGTAATCTACTGAAAAACCGGATGTTTTCAGTGATTAATCTGCTCGGCCTGGCGGTAGGTTTGGCAGCGTTCTGGATGATTGGACTATTTATTCTTGATGAACTCACCTACGACCGCTTCCACGAAAAATCGGATCGCATTTATCGGGTCGTACATTCGGCTAATTGGGATAATGGGCATTTTGATCTGGCCATCACTTCCGCACCTTTTGCTCCCACCTTAAAAAAAGATTACCCCGAAATTCAGGAAACCGTTCGGTTTTCTCCGGAAGGCGGCGGCCCAATTCGGGTCGGTGACAAGCAGTATACAGAAAAAGCAATCTGTTTTACCGATGCTAACGTTTTTGAGGTTTTCGATTTCCCTTTCTTGTACGGCAATCCTAAAACTGCCCTATCCAAACCCAAGTCCATCGTACTGACCGAAGGTATGGCTAAGAAGCTCTTTGGTGATGCGAAACGTGCCCTGAATCAAACAGTTTATCTGGAAAATAATTATGAGAATCTGGTTACCGGAGTTATCAAAGACGCTCCTACCCACTCTCACCTTCACTTTAAAGCTCTGCGTTCGTTACCAGCAGATTATACGGACGGTTGGCAGAATTTCTCGATTTACACCTATATATTACTCAAGCCTCATACGCATGTAGCTTCGCTGGAAAAGAAGTTAACCCGCTTTTTCCCCGATCATTTACAGAAGGAAATGGGGAATGTCGATTACAAACTTCATCTTCAGCCACTCACAGACATTCACCTTTACTCCCATCTGGATTATGAGATTAGTGCGAATGGCGATGTGAAATACATCATAGTCTTCAGCATTATAGCGGTATTGATTCTACTCATTGCGGCGATCAACTACATGAATCTTTCCACGGCCCATTCCGCTTTGCGAGTGCGGGAAGTGGGCGTCCGAAAAGCCATTGGATCAGACCGCAATCAACTGGTTAGTCTGTTTCTGGCCGAGTCAATCATTTTAACCCTGGCTGCTTCTTTGTTAGGCATTTTAATAGTTGAACTGGGTCTTCCTTTCTTTAATGATTTTTCAGGAAAAGAGCTATCACTCTGGCAGCTAGGCGTTCTTCCCACGCTGGCTTTATTACTCGTTTTCTGTCTGATTATGGGGGGGTTAAGTGGCAGTTATCCCGCCTTTTTTCTCTCCGGTTTCCGTACTATTCCGGCTTTAAAAGGACAATTAGGTAATACCGCTACCAACAAACGTTTTCGTCAATCGCTGGTGGTTTTCCAGTTTATGGTTACCATCAGTATGCTGATTGGCTCGGCGGTTATTTACCAGCAAATGCATTATACCTCCTCAAAAGACCTGGGTTTCAACCGCAATCAGGTATTAACTTTTCATGTCCATAAAACGGAGGTTCGCAAACAGATTCCACAGCTTAAAGATGAGTTACTAAAAAATCCATTGATCGAAGGGGTTTCGGCGGCGGGTAACCCGATTGGGAATAATGACCTGGGGGGTAAAGGATTCTACTTCGAGAATAATGGAGAAATTTCCGAATCCAGCGTGATTACCAAGCGAATTGATGTGGATGAAGATTTCCTCAACACACTGG
Organism: Siphonobacter sp. SORGH_AS_0500; assembly: GCF_002838835.1. GTDB lineage: Bacteria > Bacteroidota > Bacteroidia > Cytophagales > Spirosomataceae > Siphonobacter. The sequence goes on along the minus strand of NZ_NHPP01000014.1, from coordinate 20,305 downwards.
AAATGAAACTCGTAGCCGGACGAAATTTTGACAAAAGTCGCAAAACAGACCTTTATGAATCTGTTCTGGTGAATGAAACACTGGTAAAAAAACTTGGCTGGAAAAACCCCATCGGAAAACGGGTAGAATTCAACGCGGGGCAGAATAATGAAATTCGTGGTCATTCGCAGGTCGTTGGTGTGGTGAAAGATTTCCATGTCTATTCACTCCAGCATACAATTGAACCGCTGGTCATGCAAATGCCGCTCGATTTTCAACAGGATAATCTTTACGTACGAATTCGACCCGAAAACACCCAGGCGACGCTGGCGTATATTGAAAAGGTTTATCAAAAATTCGACCCCGACCATGCGTTTGAATACAGCTTTTTGGATCAGAATTTCGCTCACCAGTACGAAGCAGAAATCAAACAGGGCCGTTTGCTGGTAACGTTTACCCTACTGACGATCTTCATTGCCTGCCTCGGTCTGTTTGGACTGGTAACTTTCACAGCCGAACAACGCACCAAAGAAATTGGCATCCGCAAAGTATTGGGAGCCAGCGTTACCAGTATCGTCGGAATGATCTCAAAGGATTTCATGATCCTGATCGGCATTGCCTCACTGATTGCCTTTCCCATGGCCTGGTACACCATGCATCGCTGGCTCGAAGACTTTGCCTATCGCATTGAGTTGCAGGGATGGGTATTCCTGGCGGCGGCTGGCGTGGCCTTACTGATTGCTTTGATTACCATCAGTACCCAGGCCATCCGGGCAGCTCTGGCCAACCCGGTGAAGAGTTTGAAGTCGGAGTAAATGATATCACTAATGCGGTACTTCTCTTAGCTGACTTCCAGAAAGTTTAGAACTTTCTGGAAGTTTAGTTTTGACAAACATTTTCAAAAACGATGCAACGAAAATTTCGGCTTTTTCATCTTTGAATTATACGCTGTTAAACCTTTACCTCATGATACGTAATTACTTTAAAGTAGCCATTCGGGCCTTACTGAAAAACAAGGTTTATTCCCTCATTAATATCGTTGGGCTGGCTTTAGGGATGGCTGTAACCATGCTGATTGGTCTCTGGATCTGGGATGAGTTGACCTACGACCGCTATCATCAAAACCATGATCGCATTGCTCAGGTCATGATGCACCAAAGCTGGGACGGTCGTAAAGGCACGCAGACCGCAGTGCCCGTTCCGTTACATCATGAGTTAAAAGAAAAATATTCAGATTTTAAATACGTCGTTCCCAGCTCCTGGACGTTCGGGCATATTCTGGCTTATAAAGGCACGAAGCTTAATAAAACCGGCAACTACATGGGTGCAGACGGCCCCCATATGCTCTCGCTTGAAATGCTGAAAGGCACCAGAATGGGCCTGAAAGATCCGCATTCCATAATTATTGATGAGTCACTAGCCAAGGCTCTTTTTCTGGATGAAGACCCCATCAATAAGATCGTTAAGATCGATAACAAATCGGAAGTAAAAGTAACAGGCGTTTATAAAGACCTCCCCAACAACACTGAACTCAATGAAGTGCATTACCTCTTACCCTGGGAGTTATATCTGATTGCAGAACCCTGGGTGAAGGAAAGCCGCGAGAGTTGGGGGAATAACTCCTTTCAGACTTACGTTCAGCTCCAGCCAACCGCCGACTTTGAAAAGGTTTCCGCCAAAATCAAGAATACCATTCTTAATCATAACCCCAAGGATGCAGCCAAACCAGAGGTCTTCCTTCATCCCATGTCGAAGTGGCATTTGTATTCTGAGTTTAAAAACGGAGTCATTGCCGGCGGACGGATTGAATTTGTCTGGTTATTTGGCTGCATTGGAGCTTTTGTATTGCTACTGGCCTGTATTAACTTCATGAATCTCAGCACGGCCCGCAGCGAAAAACGAGCCAAAGAAGTAGGCATTCGAAAAGCCATTGGCTCCGTTCGGACCCAGTTGGTCGGTCAATTTTTGAGTGAATCGTTGCTAGTTTCGTTTCTGGCTCTGGCCCTGAGTATTTTATTGGTTGAAGCGTCTTTACCCTTCTTCAACGATCTCTCCAGCAAGCATTTAGCCTTACCCTGGCAAAGTCCGGTTTTCTGGTTAATGGCCGTTGGCTTTACCGTGTTTACGGGTTTGATTTCAGGCAGTTACCCCGCTTTTTACCTCTCTTCTTTTCAACCCGTGAAGGTATTAAAAGGCACCTTCCGCGTGGGGCGTTACGCTTCCTTACCCCGAAAGGTGCTGGTTGTTCTGCAATTTACCGTTTCCGTAACGCTGATTATCGGCACTATTGCGGTATTCCGTCAGGTACAGTTTGCCAAAGATCGTCCCGTAGGTTTTAACCGCGAAGGACTTATCTACCTGAATATGAACACGGAAGAAAGTTACAAAAACTACCAGGCCTTCCGCACGGAGTTACTTTCCAGCGGTGTGGTAGCGAATGTCACTAAATCTTCAAGCCCGATTACCCAGCTCTATTCCAATCAGATTGGTTTCGACTGGAAGGGCAAAGATCCCAATAAACAAGCCCTGTTTGGTACGGTTGCCGTGAGTGAAGATTTTGGAAAACGGTAGGATTACAATTCGTCAGTGGACGTGACTTTTCAACCAAATTTGCTACCGATTCCAGTGCATTGATTCTGAATGAATCGGCGGCCAAGTACACCGGCATGAAGAATGTGGTTGGGGAAACGATCAAGTGGAACGATAAGGCTTATACCGTCATTGGTGTGGTGAAAGATGTCATTATGGATTCTCCCTATCGACCCGCCATGTCCACTATTTTCACCTATAATCCCGGCTGGTCAGGCATCATTACCATCAAAATTGCTCCGCAAACGGGCGTGAGCCGGGCGTTAAGTCGCATTGAAGAAATTTACCGGAAGCACGACCCCGGTGCCCCATTCGACTATAAATTCTCCAGCGAAGAATACGCTCGGAAATTTGCTTCGGAGGTTCGTGTGGGTAAACTCGCTACGTTCTTTGCCTGTCTCGCCATCTTTATTTCCTGTCTGGGCCTGTTTGGCTTGGCTTCCTTCGTGGCCGAGCAACGCATCAAGGAGATTGGTGTTCGGAAAGTGTTGGGAGCCTCGGTTTTCAACCTTTGGGGGCTACTCTCCAAAGATTTTGTCGGACTGGTGATTATCTCATTCTGCATTTCCGTTCCCATTGCCTATTATTTAATGAATAACTGGCTCTCTCGTTATGAATACCATTCAGACCTTAGCTGGTGGATTTTCGCCAGTGCGGGTATCGGAGCCCTGATTGTTACCCTAGCCACAGTAAGTTACCAGGCCATTTCGGCAGCATTAATGAACCCGGTGAAGAGTTTAAAAACCGAGTAATGTGCTATTTGCTATGAACCCGCTTCCGGGCGGGTTCATAGCAAATCACCGATGCTTAACCGAAAACCATGCTTACCCAAGAAACAAACCCTACCCTGTTACAAACCAGGCAACACTTTGAAGTGCTGGATGGCCTGCGTGGAGTGGCTGCCGTTGCGGTAGTCATTTTTCATTTCATGGAACTCATCAAGCCCGATTACCATGACAATTTCATTGCTCACGCCTACTTTGCCGTTGACTTTTTCTTCTGTTTATCGGGTTTTGTGATTGCCTATGCCTATGATCAGCGAATCCGGCAAATGGGCATTAGTACCTTTTTGAAACTACGACTCATTCGTTTACATCCGCTCGTCGTCATCGGTTCGGTCATTGGATTACTCGCTTTCGTTTTTGATCCTTTTAGTACTCTTTACCAGAAGTACGCCGACCGAATCATCCCCATGTTTATTACCTCCTGCCTGATGATTCCGTACCCACTGGTCAAAGAGCGTTACTTTAATCTTTTTCATTTAAATCCACCCACCTGGTCTTTATTCTGGGAATACATAGCCAACCTTATTTACGTTTTATTTCTGGTTAAAATCAATCATAAAATTCTCTGGTTATTAACCATTGCTGCCGCTGTTGCCCTGGCTTTTGAAGCCCATCGTTCGAACTTTTTAGGCGTAGGTTTTGGCGGAGATAACGTGATGGGTGGTGGGTATCGAATGTTATATTCCTTCCTGGCCGGAATCCTTGTGTACCGTTCCCAGTGGATCATTCCATCGAAACTCGGATTAGTTTCATTGAGTATCCTGTTATTACTCAGCTTTCTGATCCCTTTCTCGAAGCACACCAGTAGGCTGGTAGATCCTCTGGTGCTTATCTTTTACCTGCCTTTTCTGGTAGCTCTTGGGGCTGGGGCTACGCATCATTTAGTGTATCAGAAAATCTGTAAGTTCCTGGGCGATATTTCTTACCCTTTATACATGACGCACTACCCTTTCATCTGGCTGGTGCTGAGTTATATGGAAGTAAAAAAACCGTCCGTTCAAGAGATGGTTGTCGTCATGATTGCTGGTGTTATTTTGTTAATCCTCTTTGCCTACGCAGTCATGGTCCTACTGGATATTCCGTTAAGAAAATACTTTACCCATCGCCTCAAAAGAGGTTGGACAAAGTCGTAAGCAAAAAATTGACAGCCATAAGCTCATTCTTTAAAGAAGGGCTAAAAATAAGATTTTAGTAAGTCCCGGGATTTCATCTGGAGACACGGTTGGTATTTAGGGCTATTTCATACTTGAAGGAGACATCATTACTTGATCATCAGCGTCTGTCATTCAGAGCAAAGCGAAGAAGCGTATGAGCTTTTTCAAGCTTATTGGGTCAGGCAGTAACTTAATGAAACCAGCCCCGCCCCATTCCTGAGAAGGTCTCTCGCTACGTTTTAGAGGACAGGCAGGAAAAATTGGCTCCCCCCGTCGCTCGGCTCTGGCCTAGTGACAGTGCAGGGGTATCAACAATTGGATGTTAGCCGAATGATGCCAGCGAAAAAGCTGGCATCATTCGGCCTGAAGTCTATGGATTTGTCCCTTTCATTTTCTCGCAGTTACGCCGTGGTTGGTGTCCCACCAACCACTGTTTGCGTACAGATGACTGATGAGACACCAGCCATCACGGGAAAGGCAAATGCGATGAAGTCGCGTCTATACCCTTTCAAAACCAAAATTTTGAGTTAAACTACGAACGTGTGATGTAGGCCGCTTTACTCAAAGATTTTGGTTTAACTAACTAAAACCCACTGCTGCGAGATTCCCTCTCGCTCCTACAAAGAGGCAGGTTCTACCTGCCGTTATCCCAAACCTATTAACCCTAACAAAACAAAGGATCGCATTCTGATTTGCATGAAGGGCTTCGATTATAACTTTCAGACAGCTTTTAATAGACGGTCTAACATTTATAATTTCCAGTGCGAATCATGGCTTCTGATTGAGAATCGAAAAGCAAGTTTCGCTGCGGATAACCAGCTTCAGGTTGATTAGGGAGAGTTGATTTAAATAGGTACTTATGTCCATTTGCGTACAGTGAACTGTACGTAAATGGACATAAGCTTTTATTCAATTCCCTATAAATCAGATACTTTTTATTTTTCAAGCGATAGGGCACGACTTTCTAGGCACCGCCTCAACATCCTGGATCCCTGAACGTATGCTGAAGAACTACCTGCAAATAGCCTTGCGTAACCTCCGACGGAATCCCCTGTACAGCCTGCTCAACATTGGCGGGTTAGCCGCTGGATTGGCCGTCAGTATTCTGATTTTGCTGTACGTTGTCCACGAATACAGTTACGATACGTTTCATCAGAAAGGCAGTCGGATTTTTCAAACGATGGACCGGATGCCTTACGGCGACACGCACATCCAGACGCAGTCCATGTCGCCACAACTGGGACCGCGTACACAAGACGCCCGCCCGGATCTGGTGGAAGCGACGGTTCGTACGCGACCTTCCGTGCGAACGGTGTTAAAAACGGTCACTAACTTCCACTCCTTTGAGGATGAGCTTCTCTTTGCCGACCCTTCCTTTTTGAGCGTCTTTACGTATCCACTTCAGAAGGGAAACGCAGCTACTGCCTTAACCCGTCCCAATACGATTGTACTTTCCCCAGAATTAGCCCAGAAATATTTCGGAGCGGCCAATCCGCTGGGGAAAACCCTGGTCTACGACAATAAAGTACCGCTGGAAGTAACCGGCGTGCTGGAAAGCCTGCCTTCCCACAGTACGATTTCCTTCTCCGCACTTATTTCCTTTGCTACGCAGAAAAATCTGGCTTCCTACGACGATGGCTTACGACAGCAATTGGAATACAGCCACGTTGGCGGCGGGGCTTTTTATACGTATTTCCTGCTGACAAAAGCCGAACACCGACCCAAGGTGGAACGGTTAATCAGTCAACTGCACCTGAAGGATCAACCCGTCAAAAAAGGTGAGAAACCCGAGGAGTTCATTTTAGAGCCCTTCACTGATCTTCACCTGCACGGCATCCTGGTGGATCATTCCCAGCAATACCATGGCTTGTTCACGGGTATTGCCTTGGGTATTTTGCTGCTAGCCCTGATCAACTACATGAACCTGACCACGGCCCGGGCTACGCAACGGGCCAAAGAAGTAGGCGTGCGGAAAGTACTCGGTGGCTTACGCAGTAACCTAGCCGCTCAGTTTTACACCGAATCCGTACTGATTACCCTGATTTCCTTTGGGCTAAGTCTACTGCTGGTTGAAGCTTTACGGCCCTTTTTCTTTCAGTGGCTGGATCTTCACATTAGCGATACCTTCCTGAGTACGCCACTCTTCATCGGGTTACTGGCTGGTCTGCTTCTGATTTGTACACTGTTGGCGGGCAGTTATCCGGCCCTGCTCCTCTCCCAATTTGCTCCGGCCGAAGTTCTGAAAGGACGGTTTTCCAAGGCAAACGGCATTAATATTCGCCGCATCCTGACCATTTTTCAATTTTCCGTTTCCATTGGTTTGATTGTGTGCAGTCTGATTGTCAAAAATCAGCTTGACTTTCTCCGTCAGCAGAATATCGGACTGGATCGTGAAGGCATTGTTGTAATTACCGTTCCACAAACGATGGTTGCTCACTACGCCGCATTCAAGCAGGAACTCCGGCAACAGGCTGGTATTCAAAACGTAGCGGCGGCGAGCTGGCCACTGTTCAAGGGTGGTGTGAGTATGTTCTTTACGCAGTCGCCGGTTACTAAAAAGGATATTTCTCTTCAGATTACGGCTGTAGACAATTCCTTTTTCCAGACTATGAATGTACCCTGGAAAATCAAGCCTACCCGCCCCTACTCGTCCAATCCACCGTCATTGATTCTGAATGAATCGGCTTTAAAAGATTTTGGATTTACGGAAAGACCGATTGGCGAAAAAATTCAGTTGGGCAACCAGGCTTCTGAAGTGGTGGGAGTCGTGAAAAATTTCAACCTCTTTTCCAGCAAGAACCCACAGGGCGGACTGGGTATCTCCGTAGTAGCCGATACGACGCGGGAACTGATGACTTACGGAGGCTGTCTGTACCTGAAGCTGGCCGCTGGTGGTAACGTGACTTCCCGACTGGCAACGATAGAATCGGTATTCAAAAAATACGAGACGGAGTATCCTTTCGAGTATTACTTCCTCGACGAAGCCTACGATGCTCTGTACAAAGCCGAAAGTAAACTGGGCACCATGCTGGCAGCCTTTACCGGTCTGGCTATTCTGATTGCCTGCCTTGGACTGTTCGGACTGGCTACGTTTGCCGTTGAAACCCGTCGTAAAGAAATTGGCATACGTAAAGTACTGGGGGCCACCTTATCAAGCATTACGCTACTTTTATCCAAAGAATTTTTAAAACTGGTACTGATTGCTAACGCCATCGCGTTTCCGCTGGCCTGGTATTTCATGCAAGACTGGCTACAAGCCTACGCCACCCGTATTCAGATGGGTTGGGTAGCCTTCGCCCTATCGGGTTTCATCGCTCTGTTGATTGCGTTTATCACGGTAAGTAGTCAGGCCATTCGGGCAGCTAATGCCAATCCGGTGAAGAGTTTGAAAAGTGAGTAAAGATTACCTATTCCTACCTGGTTTTCCTAATACCTTACCCCTATGCTGAAAAACCACATCAAAATTACCTTCCGCAATTTATGGCGAAACAAAATGTATTCGGGACTCAATATCGGGGGCCTGGCCCTTGGTATGACGGCCTCGATTCTGCTTTTGTTATGGGTGCAGAATGAACTGCGTTTCGATGCCTATCACCAACGGGCAGATCGGATTTATCGGGTGACCAATACGCTCCAAATCAGTCCGCAGGATTCGTGGGTATGGTCTAATTCGCCACTCGTCCTGGGAGATTTTGCCCAAAAGCAAATTCCAGAAGTTGAAAAAGTAGCTCGTTTTCAGAAGCCCTGGAGTCCACTCGTTGTTCGGATAAACCATGAGCTTTTCAAGGAACCAAACGCTGCGTATGTCGACTCCACCTGGTTTGAAGTCTTTGATTACCAGTTCGTCATGGGCAGTCCCAAAGTCGTTTTCAAGGACTACAATAGCATCGTTTTAACCCAGTCAAAAGCAAAACGTTTTTCGGCGATGCCGCTTCGGCTATCGGTCAGACCATTCGACTCGATTCTACAGACTACGTCGTCAAAGGCATCGTCAGGGATAATCCGGCCCAGTCCAGCTTTCAGTTCGATCTGATATTGCCCATTGCGGCCCTGTTGAAAAATCCTGAAGACGCCGCCAACGATCGCCAGTGGGGAAACTTTAACTATCAACTGTTCCTACAACTGGTGCCTGGCTCCAGTACCAAGGCCGTCGGAGCTAAATTGACGAACCTCTTTCGTACCTACAAAAAAGACACGCATACCATTGCCAGCCTGCTCCCCCTTACTGACATCCACTTTGCCAAAGGATTTCAGCGGGATGAGTTAGCCAGCGGAAATGAACGTACTACGCAGATTTTGGGTATCGTCGGCTTACTAATTCTCATCATTGCCTGCATCAACTACGTAAACCTGTCCACTGCCCGAGCAAGTACGCGGTCCAAGGAGGTAGGTGTTAAAAAGTTGATTGGGGCCGAACGGGGCCGATTATTTGGGCAGTTTCTGACGGAATCACTGGTCTTTACGTTACTAGCTCTTGGCCTGACGCTCGCGTTAGTAGAGCTGCTATTACCCTTTTTAATGACTTCACGAAAAAACACTTTGTGTTTACCCTCAGCGACCCCGGCGTAGCGAGCATACTATTGGGAACAATGCTGGTGACCATTTTCCTGTCGGGCATTTATCCGGCCCTGCTGCTTTCTTCCTTTCAGCCCATTCAGGTTCTGAAAGGCAATCAGCTGCTAGGAACGAAAACAACGCACTTCCGAAAAGCACTGGTGGTTCTTCAGTTTACCATTTCCATTACCCTAATCATTGGCACGCTGGGCATTTTCAAACAACTTCATTTCATTCAGACACACGATCCGGGGTATTCCCGGGAAGGTGTTTTCAGCCTGGAGCTTCCTTCCGACGAGTTCAGAAACCGCAAGGATCGGGAAGCGTTCAAAACTCAGCTTCGTACTCTGACTTCTATTGATGGCGTAACTGCCACCAGTCTTCCGCTCGAAAATAACCCCAACAGTATGTCGGGCGGTCTGCAGTGGAAAGGCAAGGCAGAAGACTTCAATCCTACTGTTTCGGCGTTGTCAGTTGAACCTGAGTTCCAGCCTATATTCAACCTTAAGCTACTGGAAGGCCGTTGGTTCAGTCATGCCGTACGAATGGATACGGCTAACGTGATTCTTAACGAAAAAGCCGTAAAAACCCTGGGATTGAAACCGCCCTATGTCGGACAATCCATCACGTTTAATGGTAGAGCCGGACAAATCATTGGAATTGTCAAAGATTTTCATTTCCGCAATTTTCACGAAGCCATTGCTCCGGCCGTTTTATTCTATGATCTTTCCTGGCAACGTACGTTTTACGTAAAAGCCTCGCTGGCCAATACCTCGCGGGCTCTGGTAGAAACGGAGAAAATCTGGAAACGCTTGTATCCAGACCAGCCCTTTGGGTATCATTTTATGGAAGAAAGCTTTCAGCGGCTACACGAGCAAGAACAACAGACCGGAATACTTTTCAACCTGTTCGCTACGATCGCTATTCTTATTTCCTGTTTAGGTCTTTTTGGATTGGCTACGTATACCGTAGAAGTTCGAACCAAAGAAATCGGTATTCGAAAGGTATTAGGAGCCAGTGTTTTTCATATTTCAAGCCTCATTTCCAAAGATTTCGTTGTCCTTGTACTCATCGCTTTTGCCATGGCCTCTCCCTTGGCCTGGTATGCCCTTGATCGCTGGCTGGAGGGCTTTGCCTACAGGGCCAGCCTGGGCGGGCTTACGTTTGGCATAGGTGGATTGATTGCTCTGGTGATTGCCCTTGTGACCGTTTCTACGCAGGCCATTCGGGCAGCCAATGCCGATCCGGTGAAGAGTCTCAAAAGTGAGTAACGAGTTTACATCTTTTCATCAGGAAGCCCCCTTCCCAACCTTACTATCATGTTCAAGAATTATCTTAAAATCGCTCTTCGCACGCTTTGGCGAAATCGCCTGACGACTAGCATTAATGTCCTGGGTTTGGCGGTAGGGCTTTCGGCCTGTATCGTTATTTTTTTACTGGTTAATTATGAATTTAGCTTTGACCGACATCCACCCGACGCCGATCGGATTTATCGGCTCGTGACGGAGTTCAAATTTGGCGACGATCCGGGACACAACGCCGGCGTTTCTGCTCCCATTCCCGAAAGTATTCGGCGGGAAGTAACGGGTCTGGAGACCGTCGCTGCTTTTCACCAGGAAAGTTTTGAGCAAATTGAAGTGCCTCGCTTGGGGCAAGCACCTATCCTTTTTCCGGCAGCGAAGGAATCCTCTTCTCACATGATCTTTACGGATGCTCAATTCTTTAAGATCTTGCCAGCGGAGTGGATCGCAGGCTCGCCTCAGACGTCGCTCGCCAAACCCAATCAGATCGTCCTGACGCAACGTCTGGCTGAACGTTATTTTGGCGAAGCCTCGTCCAAGGTACTGGGTCGAACGTTACGGGCCGTTTCCTACCAGGATACCCTGGAATTAACGGTATCGGGCCTTGTAAAAAATGCCGTTGAGCGAAGTGACTTTTCGTATCCGGCCTACCTATCCTTGGCTACCCTGACAAGCAGTAAAAAACGTCGCGAAAACTACGGTTTTGACGCCTGGACGAACACCAATGGAGCGTCCCAATGCCTGATAAAAATCAAGCCCGGTGCCAATCCTGATCAACTGGCCCAGAAGGTTACAAAACTGATTGATAGTCATTCCGGGGATTCTTCCATCGAGTGGAAACGCTGGTTTAGTTTTCAGCCTTTATCTGACGTTCATTTCAATCAAACCTACGCCAATGGCTTGCGAATAGCCCACAAGCCTACCCTGTATGGGCTGGCCGCAGTGGGTGTATTTTTACTGCTGCTGGCCTCCATCAATTTTGTAAATCTGTCTACGGCTCACGCCAGTCAGCGAGGCAAGGAAATCGGTATTCGTAAAACCCTAGGCAGTCGCCGCAGTCACCTCATCTCGCAGTTGCTCGGCGAAACGCTGCTGGTAACCGTCGTAGCCGTTTTGTTCTCCATTGCTCTGGCCGAACTGGGTCTGATCTACCTGAGTGAACTGATACCATCGGGCGTGGAATTGGACTTAAGCCAGCCTACCTTTTGGCTATTCCTGCTGGCCATGGCACTGCTTACGGCTTTGCTAGCCGGTATCTACCCCGGTTTACTGATCTCGCGTTTTATGCCCATTCTTACCCTTCGTGGTACCAACCTTTTTGTTCAGCCGGGAAAAATCGGTCTTCGTCGGGTACTCATCATTTCGCAGTTTGTGATTGCCCAAATGTTCATTATTGGAGCCTTATTCGTTAGTCGGCAATTGCAGTACATGATTCAGAAAGACCTGGGTTTTAACCGGGAAGCTATCGTTACTTTTCGCGTACCGACTAAATACTTCTGGATCAGTGATCAGAACCAACGCATTACGCTGGCCGACCGTATCCGAAAACTTTCGGGCGTCAAACAGGTGAGTTTGGCGAATCAGTCGCCTATTTCTTCGGGCTACAGTTCATCCATGATGAATGCCGTTCGCAACAAACAGAAAGTAGCGATCAATGTGTACCGCAAAGATGGCGATACGCAGTACTTAAGTCTCTTCGGGTTTCATCTGCTGGCGGGGAGAAATTTCGCCGAAAGCGATACCACGAGCGAACTGGTTATCAACGAAACCCTGGCCCGACAGATGGGTTTCCGCCAACCCACGGAGGCCATTGGTCAATTCCTGCAATACGGGAATGGGGCCCAGATTCCGGTGGTGGGGGTTGTACAAGATTTTCATGGTCGTTCATTACACGAATCCATCCAGCCTACGGCCTTGATGAACAATAGCCCTAGTAGTCTATCCCAATTTAACGTGCGGTTACAAACGGGCAGTGCTCAGGCGTTCGATGCTACACTGGCTCAGATCAAACAACTCTGGAATGAAACGTACCGCGGGGAGGATTTTTCGTACACCTTCTTCGACGATGAAATTGCCAAGCTCTACAATAAAGAACGAAATCTGGTAAAGCTCACCAACCTAGCCACGGGAATCGCCATTTTTATCAGTTGTCTGGGCTTATTTGGATTGGTAACTTTTACCGCTGAACGGCGTACCAAAGAAATTGGTATCCGGAAAGTGCTGGGAGCATCAGTTACTCAGCTGGTGGCTTTACTCTCCAAAGAATTTCTGATTCTGGTCGGACTAGCCTTCCTGCTGGCAGCCCCGGCGGCCTGGTATTTACTCCGGGAATGGCTCAATGGTTTTGCCTACCGCACGGAGCTAAGCTGGTGGCTGTTTGCGGCGGCGGGTACGTTAGCGTTGCTGGTTGCCCTGCTGACGGTGAGTACCCAAGCAATCCGGGCGGCGAATGCAAATCCGGTAAAATCATTAAAGGTGGAATAGTATTTCCATTAGCAAGACTCAAAAACTCACAAGCAATTGTGAGTTTTTTTGTATACACGTAACTACAAGTAGTACACAAGTCTCTGATCGATCAAACGTCTAATTTTCCAGGCAGACAGTTAATTATTTATCTTAGTATTCTCTTGTCTCGTGAATTCACTTATTCAGCTATTGAAAAAGCAACGTTCACAATTTCCCACGTACCATTCATTTTCACTAACGTCCAATATTCTTTTTCCCAATTAGTAATTTTACCGTTATTCCAATATTGATAGTCGAAGGTAACGCTACCGATAACGTCATCATTAGTGATTATAATATTTTCGCAATCACTCGGTTAGAGCCGAGCAACTTGTTGCGGGAACGGGATAGTTCTGAATGGCAAATCGCGGTGTAGACTTTTTCTGCTATTACTTCTCGAACGCAGGGAAAGGTCTATTTACTTTGTATTTAAATCTCAGTTTTAAACAGCCGCTTAGCTTATCCCGAAAAAATCGATTTTTCGGGATAATTTGTTTGTATTCCTGAGCCGGATACTAAGCATCATAATGCTGATTTAGCTACATTAGTGACATCCATATCAAACCATTGATTTTACTACATGAAACGACTCCTTTGGGGGGCATTCCTATTGTTTGCCCTCGTGCCTTCCACCTCTCAAGCTCAGAAAAAACACGCCTGGGAAACAGCCTCCAGCGGGGGTTACACCTACCGTTACGTCGCGAATGACCCCATGAAAACCCGTTTTTATACTCTCAAAAACGGACTGACGGTTATTTTGACGGTTAATAAAAAAGAACCCCGCATTTTCTCTTTCATGCCCACACGGGCAGGTTCCAACACCGATCCCCGCACCAATACGGGTTTGGCTCACTACCTGGAACACATGCTTTTTAAAGGCACTGATCAATATGGAACGCTAAACTGGGCCAAGGAAAAACCGTTGCTGGATGAGATTAATGCTCTTTACGAAAAGTATCACAGCACCACTGATACGGCTCAACGGAAGGCCATTTACCGCCAGATTGACCAGAAATCGGGCGAAGCGGCCAAGTTTGCCATTGCAAACGAATACGATAAAATGATTGCCAGCATGGGCGGTCAGAATTCCAACGCATTTACGAGTTATGAGGTAACAGCCTACATGGAAGACATTCCTTCCAATGCTCTGGATCGGTATTTGAGCTTGCAGGCCGAGCGTTTCCGCAAACCCGTTTTCCGCATTTTCCACACGGAGTTAGAGGCCGTTTACGAAGAAAAAAATCGTAGCCTGGATAACGACCCCTGGAAGGTGGAAGAGGTAATGATGGCCGCTTTGTTTCCTACGCACAACTACGGACAGCAGACCACCATCGGAACCGTTGAGCACCTGAAAAATCCTTCACTGATTGAAATTCGGAAGTATTTCGATAAGTATTATGTGCCGAATAACATGGCTGTCATCATGGCCGGAGATTTCAACCCGGATGAACTGGTTAAGATGATTGATCAGAAATTCAGCTTCTGGAAACCGAAACCCGTTAGCCTGTATAACCCGCCCAAAGAGGCTCCGCTAACGAGTATCCAAACCAAAGAAGTGTATGGCCCCACGCCCGAATCGGTGAGAATTGGATTTCGGTTACCCGGCGTTCTCGATGCCAAAGCATCCATTCTGGAAACGCTGATGGATGAGGTTATGTCCAACTCAGCGGCTGGTCTGATTGACTTGAATCTGAACAAAGGCCAGAAAATTCTGGGTGGCGGCTCGACTATTGAAAAACTGAAAGATTACTCGGTTTGGTCTATGTCGGGACGTCCGAAAAAAGGGCAATCGCTGGAAGAAGTGAAAGATTTATTGATGGGTCAGGTAGCGAAATTGAAGAAAGGTGAGTTTGACGAAAAAATCCTGCGTTCCATCGTCAATAATTATAAACTCAACGCCATTCGCGAACTGGAAAACAACTACAGCCGCGTGTATCCTTTGCTGGAATCATTCACGAATGACAAAGGCGAAAGCTGGCTGGCCTATACCGATCGGCTGGACGCAATGTCGAAGGTTACAAAAGCGGAAGTAGTAGCTTTTGCGAATGAATGGCTGAAGGATAACTATGTAATTGTCTACAAACGCAAGGGCGAAGACAAGAGCATTCAGAAAGTAGATAAGCCCACGATCACGCCCGTGGCTACCAATACCGACAAAGAGTCCCCCTTCCTGAAAAAGATTGATAACATGCCCATGGCGGCGATCAAACCCGTTTGGCTGGATTATCAAAAAGACGTAAAACAGGGTAAAGCGGGAATCGCCGAGGTACTGTACGCCGCGAATACCGAAAACGAAATTTTCCGTCTGGGTTACCGCCTGAAACTCGGTACCTACCACAGCAAATTATTAGGACTGGCCACGCAGTATATCGGTTTGTTAAGCACCGACCAAATGACCGCCGACCAGATCAGCACGGAGTTTTATAATCTGGCCTGTAGTTACACGATTCAGCCGGGGAATGAGTACACTACCATCCGTCTGACGGGCTTACAGGGGAACTTCACCCCTGCCACCCAACTGCTTGAACAATTGCTCCGCACCTGTAAACCCGATGAGAAAGCTCTGGAAGAACTGAAAGGTCGCCTGCTGAAACAACGGGCAGATAATAAACTCAACAAGGGTAGTATCATGCAGGGTTTGATGCAGTATGCCGAATACGGTGCGAAAAATCCGTTTAATAACCAGTTGAGTAATGAAGAACTGGAAAAGGTAACGGCTACTGAGCTCGTGAATTTCATTCATTCACTGGTAACGATGCCTCATCAAATCATCTATTACGGCCCGCTGACGTTACCTCAGTTTGAACAACAAATCGTAGCTCTGCACGCATTACCAGCCTCATTTGCGGCGGTTCCGGCCAAGCAGGAATTCAAACAATTGAAACAGTCAGCAAACGAGGTATTATTCGCCGATTATGACATGGTTCAGTCGGAAATTTCCTGGATTCGGAACACGGAGACGTATAACGCTGCCGAGACGCCAACGATTGAGTTTTTCAATAACTATTTTGGTGGAGGAATGGCTTCGGTAGTGTTCCAAACGCTTCGGGAATCGAAGGCCCTGGCCTACTCTACGTATGCGTACTACAACACGCCAGCCAAGAAAAATGATGACTATACACTCATTGCCTACATCGGTTGTCAGGCCGATAAGTTACCCGAAGCCGTTGCGGGCATGAATGAATTACTGAATAAACTTCCTGAATCTCCCGTAGCTCTGGAATCGGCGAAAAAAGGAATGAAGAAGTCACTGGAAACGGAACGCGTTCTTCAGGACGGAGTGATTTACAATTACCTGGCCGCTCAGGAAAAAGGGCTGAATTACGACGAACGGGAAAAGATATACGCCGCTTTGGATCAACTCACTTTTGCTGATCTGAAGAAGTTTAGCGAGAAAGAATTAGCGAACAAACCCTACACTTACTGTATTGTAGCCTCGGAAAATAAAGTGCCGCTGGCTTCTCTAAATAAATACGGTAAAGTGAAGAAGGTAACTCTGGAAGAGATTTTCGGGTATTAATGAAAAGCAGGCCGGACGTAAAACCCGGCCTGCTTTTTCAATTCTAAAAGATTTCCTTTTCCGTAGAGACGCAATAAAATTGCGTCTGGGTAGGAGGCTGTTTCTGTCTTCGCTATGCCCAATGGTCCCAGCTAAATTCTCCATAAAGCTGCTGTTTCAGATTGGTATTCTGTAAGGGATTTTACAATCCCAATGATGGATCACAGATTCTCCGCAGACAGATCTGGATTACAAACCCGAAACAGCTTATGGTATTGTCCTTACGCATTTACCAACGTTTCAATCTCCATTTTCTTCATTTTCATAAAGGCGGCTCCAACCCTGGGAGCCTTTTCCGGATTGGACATCAGTTGCCCTAGCATGGATGGAATCACCTGCCACGAGACACCAAACGGATCCTTACACCAGCCGCATACGCCTTCCTGACCTTTCTCGGTGAAATGATTCCAGTAATGATCAATTTCTTCCTGCGTGTCACAACTAATGACCATCGAAATACCTTCATTGAAAGTAAACGGCTGCGGAACCGCACTATCCATGACCATAAATAACTGATCGTTCAGTTTAAAACGGGCGTGAACTACGCTAGCCTCCAGCTTTACCTGACCGGGTTCATAACGAGCAATGAATACTTCTTCAGTACCGTTAAAGACATCCCTATAAAACGAGATAGCCTCTTCGGCTTTGCCCTGCTGATCACCGCAAAACATGAATAAAGGCACGATACTTTGTCTCACTTCTGCTACTTTACCCAGTGATAATTGCCAGGTAACTCCGTACCGATCCTGCACCCAGCCGTATACTTCACTCCAGTCGTAACTCCCCAGAGGAATAAACGCTTCGCCTTCCACCATCAATTCATTCCAGATGTTTTCAAGCTCCTCGGGATCTTCGAGCGTTACGTAAAACGAAATTGAGGCATTGGGCTGGTATTCAGGCCCTCCATTCAAAGCCATGAAAGGATTCCCGTCCAACTCAAAATAACTAACCATAGGGTTACTACTTTTTATGGAAGAATTCCTGAACAGAGACACATATAACTCGGCGGCCTCCTGGGCCTTTCCGTCAAACCAAAGACAGGGATACAGGGCTGGTTTCATACGTTTCTAGCTAGAGGCTTCGCAAATGTCCTTTAATTTTTTCAGAGCTCGCGGCCAGGTTTCATTGAAGTAATCAATGTATTTTTCGGTTGTATCCACATCGACGGTAAGGGTAGTTACTCCATCTTTTTCGTCAAAGGTATAATTCTCCAGCGATCCAGCCCATTCTTCTACCGCTGGGCCTTCGGTGACTTCCTCTCCTTCTGAAAGAACCCCATAATGCTCAATGGAAACAAATGTAGCAGGAATGTTCTCCCGGATTTTAGCGACCATTCCTTGTTTTTTTCCATCTTCACCTATGGCCGTAAAAATGATCTTTGCTCCTTTCGCCCAACTACCATCAAAGTCTGAGGTAGGGCCAAATTCCGCCGTCCAGAGTTTATAGGATTCCTGATTCAGCATCAAATCATAAACCCGACTGGCACTGGCGTTAATATCTATTTTATACTGCTGAGTTTTCATAGCCATGACTGTTTGAGATTAAGAAAAGCGTTTCGTAGCCTATTCCATACACATTACGAACCTCAAAGTGGATTTACTGCATCGAAAAAAAGCCAAACGGATTTCCTTCCGTATCGGTACAGATGGAGCAAAAGCCAAATTCTCCAATCGAAAATTTTGATCGAATGACCTGACCACCCGCTTGTTCCACCCGGCTTTCTTCTTCCGTACAATTCTGCGTTGGGAAGTATACCATCGTATTCACGCAATGGCCATCGCCTTCCTTGGTTCCCGGCATTTCGATCAGGGCACCGCTGACCCCCTGATTTTCCATGGGCGAAAAGAAAGCCATTTTCATTTCTCCTGCGTCGCCCGGAGCCGGAGCATCCGTAAATTTCGTACCTATTACTTCACTGTAAAATTTCTTGGCCCGCTCGATGTCTTTTGTGTAGATCTCAAACCAGCAAATGATGTTTTCGTTCATAGGAATTGAGGTAGTTAGGCTGTAGCCTGCTTCGTTTGGTGTTTTTTCAGAATTTCAATGCATAATTAATCATCCAGCATACCCCGTATTGGTCTTTGAAGCTGCCGAAATAATCACCCCAAAACATATCAGCCAGAGGCATTTCTACCTCTCCACCCTCAGAGAGAGCAGCAAACAGATGATCGGCTTCTGCTCTACTTTCGGCGTGCAGTGAAATGTAATGGTTTGTTCCCTGCGTGAATGAATGCCCGTAGGATTTGATAATATCTGAGCCCATCAAAACCTGACCGTTACTTAAAAGAATACTGGCATGCATGATCAGGTTTTTCTCTTCTTCCGTAAAATTTTCTACGCCCGGAGCCTCACGCATTTTTTGAATAACTAATTCACCGCCAAACACAGATTGATAAAACTGGAACGCTTTTTCCGTCTGGCCATCGAAGTTGAGATAAGGATTCAGTTGTAACATGGTTGATTCATTTAGGATTGATTTGCCGGACTGCCTGTTGCGTAGAAAGCAGATTTTCTGCGTGTTAAAGAGCCTTGGCCTTTGTTATTAGCCTTGGCAAACTTACTTTGGTGGAAGAAAAGAGAAGGGGGTACAAAGTGCCAATTAGCAGGGGTATTTGTGACATTTATCCGTTCAACCCAAAGGTTTTCATGCAATTATCCATTCTACTTACCCAGAACCACCGCCTGCTTAGTGTAGCAGCCATCATTGATGTATTCGAAACGACCAATCGTTTTCTGGAAGAAGAAAAGCTGGATCGTCAGTTTGACATTCAGTTCATTGGACTTAATCCTGAATTGCCTTCTAGTTTCAGCCAATACCCCTATCGTGTCCTTTCGGAAGTCAGTGAAAAGAGCGATCTGATCTTTATTCCAGCTTTCAGATCGGATGATATGGCCCAAACCATTCAGGAAAATGCTGAATTTATTGGCTTTCTGCATCGCCAGTTTCAGATGGGAGCCAACCTCATCAGTCTTTGCACGGGCTCCTTTCTCTTGGCTGCGGGAGGCTTACTCAACGGTCGTCAGGCTACGACGCACATTGAAGCCGTTGATGCCTTTGCTCAGTTATTTCCGTCGGTACAGCTTCAACCGCACGCGATCATTACTCAAAGCGAGAATATTTATACCAGTGGCGGAGCAACGAGCAGTTTTCACATGAAGCTGTTACTCATTCAGCAACATTGCGGACGGGAAATGGCGGTACGAATTGCCAAGACATTCGCCATTGATATGGATCGAAACAACCAGTTATATTTTGAGCATTTCAAACCCTCGATTACCAATGATGATGCTCTTGTTCGAACGGTTCAACTGACCATTAATAAACGTTTCGGTGAAATCAAAAATGTAGAAGAAGCCCTGGACGAAGTACCTTCGAGTCGTCGAAATATCATCCGCCGATTCAAGCAGGCCACGGGCATGACGCCCATTCGTTATTTGCAAAAAACAAAAATTGAAGCGGCGAAAGGTATGCTCGAAACAACCCATAAAGATATGGTTGAAGTAATGGTCGCGTCGGGTTATAACGATATGAAGAATTTTCGATTACTGTTTAAAAACCTGACTGGGTTAACTCCGAAGGAATACCGCGATAAATTTGGCATCGGCTCCATGATGACCGCCCGACCCGCGTCCGTAGCTCATGAGTAACCTTGTAGAGACGCGACTTCATCGCGTCTGGCAGGGAAATGAGTGCAATACAGAGGTTAATAAAAACACCTCTTCCCCAATGCAAATAAGGTTCACGTAACGAATAATCGCCTCTACCCAGACGCGATGAAGTGGACTAGCCCCAAGAAGTTGGACGGTTGTTTTAAAAGCCAGCGTTGATGCGGAAGTCTACGGGACTCATACCCTGTAGGTTCAAACGGATTCGCTGGT
>NZ_NHPP01000013.1 GCF_002838835.1 Siphonobacter sp. SORGH_AS_0500 | reverse complement strand
TTAAACTCCCTCGCAATCCACTCTAAATCAAGAAGTTAAACCCAAGCACCGCTCCCGATTTATCTCCTTCCCCGTCGTTTGGGAGTGCAAAGATGCACCGCCTACACCCCTCTTGTCAAGCCCTTACCCAAAATAATTTATTAACTACCCACTAAGACGCTGACAATGAACACACTAAACAGCAAAACTTTTTTATACCCTCTTGCCTATCCCCACCCAACCCTTAAAACCTTTCCCCCTCCCCACGAGTTGTCTCCTTCTGGCCCTTTCCGCAACTTCCCCTCTACCTTATTCCGATTATTCCTTATATATCTTTACTTTATTCGGAGTTATTGCGTATTAACCTTATATATCTAACAGAAAATAGGTTCTGGAGTATGCTCCAGAACCTATGGGTACTTCTTCTTTATATTATAACTTCACTAGCACTGATTCGATTTCAGAACGGTGAGGTTCGTACTGGGGAGGTAATTTCAGGCTTTGACCTAAGGTTTCCAGAGGTTCATCGACTGTGAAGCCTGGATTGTCCGTTGCAATTTCAAACAACACCCCTCCTGGTTCGCGGAAATACAGGCTGTGAAAGTATTGCCGATCAATCTGAGGAGTAATATTTAAACCTCTGCTTTCGATTTTCTCTCTTAAAGCCATTTGAGCAGCGTCGTCTTTTACCCGGAAAGCTACATGGTGTACACTTCCCCCCGCTACATGGCCTCGACGTTCACCAGGAACTTCTACCAAATCAATCACACTGGCTGTCTCGCTGTTGGGATTTACAAAGCGGTAGCGGTTCACATGTTCCATTTCCAGTTTGTAGTCCAGCAAATCGGTTAAGATTTCAGCGGTTGCCTGAATAGAGTTCAGCGTTAACGTTACTCCAGAGAATCCTTTGATACCGTGTTCGGCCTTAATGTCCTCAGTGGTGTTGGCTTCGCGGTTATCCTTTTGAGAGGTTACCGTTAATTCCAGTTTTAATCCATCAGGATCTAATACGGTCAAATATTCTTCTCCAAACTTGGTTGCTGGCTTATTATAGATGATTCCATGTTGGTCGAGACGTTTCAGCCAGAAGTCTAAGCTTCCTTCAGGAACCGAAAATCCGACTTCCGTTGCCTGCCCCGTCCCCCTTCTTCCTTGAGGTACAGCTTTACCCCAGGGGAAGAAGGTCCAGATCGTTCCGGGTTCAGCCTGGTAATTTCCATAATAGAAGTGGTAGGTTTGCGGATCGTCGAAGTTTACGGTCTTCTTTACAAACCGCATTCCCAGTACTTTGGTATAAAAATCATAATTCCGTTTTGCGTCTCCTGCAATTGCCGTAACGTGATGCAGTCCTATTACTTGCGTTTCCATATCGATTTATGTTTGAGTACTATCAAATTGATGATACAAATGTCATGCATAGAGACGATTGGAAGAATGGCGAAATCACGGAAAGCCTTGTCGAAATCGTGGATGGGTTAGAAAACTGCATAAAAAAGCCCGAAACCAGCAGTTTCGGGCTTTTTCCTTATTCACTAAACACTTTCATTTAATCATCATTTTATTACTCCCTGATCACTTCCCCTGTCCGTTCGACGTTGAGAGAGAGCTTACTTAGGCAAAAGACGAAACTTGAATAATCCAAGCAGTGCCCCATTAAGAATATTTTCTCAGTCTTCCTTAGTAAGGTTCTTCGCCCCGCTCTGAATGACAAAAGAGCGTTTTGAGTAATTGAATGACCGATTTATGTAACCAAACAAGAGATTAGATTCCCAAATAGGCATTTAGTTAATTCATAAATCCGACGCCAACCGTTGCGTGCGAGAATTCATCAATTAATATAAAGGCTCCGTTGGAGGGATTTTCCTGATAGGTGTCGGCAAAAATGGGTTTGGCCACCTTCAAGCGGATTCCACCGATTTCATTCAACTTTAGCTGAGCCGGGTTCTCGCTTTTTTCCAACGTTTGAACATTAATGAGTTCTTCCAAAGCCAGCACTTTTGCTTTTGTGTCATTAATACCATGCTGGAGCAATAAGGTTTTACCCGGTGTTAAGGCCTGGTAATCCAGCCAGCAAACCTGAGCGGAAATCTCCCGCAGTTGCGTAGGCTCTTCACCCGCCTTTACTAACATGTTACCCCGTGATACGTCTACGTCTGTTTCCAGACTGATTACTACCGATTCGCGGGCGTGAGCGTGCTGCAAGGATTGGTCAAATTTCTCAATGGATGAGATCTTAGAGCGTTGCCCCGTGGGTAATACCACGATTTCATCTCCTACGCTAAAGGTTCCACTGGCTACTCGTCCGGCGTATCCGCGATAATCGTGATACTCTTCCGTTTTAGGGCGAACGACGTACTGAACAGGGAATCGAGCTGCATGGCTGGAGTCTGTCTTTACCTGATCATCGAATTTTTCCAGTGTCTCTAATAAAGAAACTCCCAAATACCAGCTTATCTCGTCAGACTTTTTGGTAATGTTTACCCCATATAAAGAAGAGATGGGTACAAACTCGATTTCCTGACCTGAAAATTGCACTTTCGCCGCAATGTCCTGAAACTCCTGTTTGATTTGCTGGAAACGTTCTTCACTGTATCCTACCAAATCCATTTTGTTCACGCAGACGATTACCTTAGGAATCCGTAACATAGACGAAATGAAAAAATGGCGGAAGGTTTGCTCTACTACGCCGTGCCGGGCATCGACCAAAATCAGCGATACTTTCGCATTTGAAGCACCTGTTACCATGTTACGGGTATACTCAAAGTGACCCGGCGTATCGGCGATGATGTACTTGCGAGTAGGCGTGCTGAAGTAGATATGAGCTACGTCGATGGTAATCCCCTGCTCACGTTCGGCAATCAGACCGTCGGTTAATAAGGATAAATCCAGGAAATCCAGTCCTTTGCGTTTACTGGCGGCTTCGAGTGCTTCCAGTTTATCGCGGGTGATGGATTGCGTTTCGTATAATAAGCGGCCAATCAATGTGCTTTTGCCATCATCAACCGAGCCCGCAGTAGCTATTCGTAAAATGTCCATAGGAAGGATTAAGAATTGCAGGAGTCAACTTTCCCGCCAGATTCGGCATTCTCAGTTTAGCTGAAAATGCAACCATATCTTATTATATATAGGAAGGGATTAAAAATAGCCCTGCTGTTTACGTTTCTCCATCGCCGCTTCCGAACGTTTATCGTCCATCCGGGCTCCGCGTTCCGAAATTTCTGCGGAAAGAATTTCTCCGATGATGTCATCTAATTCCGTTGCTTCAGAAAGAACAGCTGCCGTACAGGTCATATCGCCTACCGTGCGGAAACGGACGGTGGCTTCGTAAGGAATTTCATCCGTATCCTTATTAATGAATTCTGAATCGGCCCATAACATGCCATCGCGTTCGAAAACGGGACGTTGGTGCGAGAAGTAAATGGAAGGTAATGGAATCCCTTCTTCCTTAATATAATTCCAAACGTCTAATTCCGTCCAATTGGAAATAGGGAATACGCGAACGTTTTCACCTACTGAAATCCGGCCATTGAGCATATCGAATAATTCGGGACGCTGACGTTTGGCATCCCATTGGCCGAAATCGTCACGAACACTGAAAATCCGTTCTTTCGCCCGAGCCTTTTCTTCGTCCCGGCGTGCTCCACCGATGCAGGCATCAAACTTGAATTCTTCGATGGCATCCAGCAACGTTACTGTCTGAAGAGCATTCCGGGAAGCATACTTACCCGTTTCTTCCTGTACTTTACCCTGATTAATGGAGTCCTGAACGTAACGAACGATCAGCTCGGCTCCTACCTCCTTAACCAGCCAATCGCGGTAAGCAATGGTTTCGGGAAAGTTATGACCTGTATCCACGTGCACTAAAGGAAAAGGAATTTTGCCGGGGTAAAAGGCTTTTTGAGCCAGACGAACCAAGGTAATAGAATCTTTACCACCCGAGAAAAGAATGGCGGGACGCTCAAATTGGGCGGCCACTTCCCGCATGATGTAAATGGCCTCGTCTTCAAGCTCACGGGGGAAAATCGGATTTTCGAGAGCCGAAGCCGGAATCAGTGACTTATCTCCAAAAGAACTCATTAGGGTATAATTTCAGATTAAACAGATCCCGTAAGATCCATCATTATATTAAGTAAGCGGCTTACGCCGAATGCAATCCACACTCTTTTTTAGACTCTTCCCACCACCAGCGACCGGCACGGGGATGTTCGCCGGGTTCGATAGCCCGCGTGCAGCAGGCACAACCGATACTAATGAAGCCCTGACGGTGCAAAGGTTTATCGGGAACCCGGTATTTCTCCAAATACGCTAATACTTCATCGTAAGTCCAGTGAATCAGCGGATTATACTTTATTAACTGATTTCCTTTGTCCCATTCCAGAATAGGCATGTCAGCCCGGTTTTCGGATTGCTCGGCCCGTAAACCCGTAATCCAGATTTCGGCACCAGCCAAAGCCCGTTTCAGGGGTTCAATTTTACGAATGAAACAGCATTCCTTCCGATTTTCAACGGAGTAATAAAAGCTGTTAAAGCCTTTTTCCTGCACTAACGCCTCTACCCGTTGTGTATTGGGAAAGTAGGTTTCGATGGAATGATTGTATTTGGCCCGCGTCGCATCGAGCAAATCGTAGGTCTGCTGAAATAAACGACCCGTATCGAGCGTGAAAACTCGTACGGGCAAGTTATTACGATAGATAAAATCCGTAATCACCTGATCTTCCTGACCTAGTGAGGTAGAAAAAACTACTTTACCGGGAAACTGCCGGGTAAGGAGTTCGATGGCTTCAGCCGGATTAAGGGCTTCCAGCTGGGGGGTTAACTCCTGAATTAACGCTTCATTGTTCATACCGTCCACTAATTTTTCCATCCCTTCGTATTGCTCATTATTTATTCTATCCGACAAAATTAGACAATGTCTATAAATCAGATAGAATAAATAAATAATTTCTCTGTATTTGAGTTCATTTTCAAGGTCTTATCAAATTCATGAATTTACTTAAAGATGACATAACTTATTAGTTCACAGACTATTATCTGTAAAATCAAGGAAAAATATTTCTTAAACTTGTTTACGACTCTTCGTTTGAAAAATTCCCACTAAGAGAAATAGATAATTAGACTTTTCTTAGAAAGCAAAACAGACCCGCCCAAGGGGACGAGTCTGTTTTATAAGAGGTTACCAGCGATCTATTCTTAATCAGCTTCCTACGAATTTTTCAGCTTCACGGGCTTTTTCTTCTTCCTGTTCGGCTAGCTCCTGAAATTCCGAGTCGTTTTCTCTTTTTTCTTTAAACTGATCCTTTTCCTGAGCATTATTCGTGTCAGGTTCTTTCTTTTCTACTTCTTCCAGAAATTTTTCAACCGTGGGTTCTGGTGTTTGAGATGTTTGATTTTCCATAGTTTCCAAGGGTTTTGAGCGATTAATAAAAGAATAATACCTCCATTTATGCCTTGCAGTAACCCGGAGTTACTTTTCCCCATTTTGGGAATTCCTGCAATGGCATATCCTTTTCGCTAGTTGATCACGTCACTAAATATACCTCTTATCCATGGAAACGCAACAACTCACTCGTCCACTACCCGGAGAAAAATCCTCTGGTATTCATACGGATACACCCTCTGAAACCGCACAGGAACTGGAACTAGAAAAGTCAATGGAAGAAAACGAAGGCGATCTAGGTTTGGGAGATGAATCTTCGTATCCACAGGAAACCCGTAAGGAAGAAGATGCCGCTACTCGTCCTAATGCTATTTTTCCAGGATCAGTACCGGAAGTACCTGCCACACCTGAGCTGCCTGAAATTGATCCGGTAACGCCTGATATTCCAGGAACTTTTCCTGACCAGCCCCACGCCCCAGAGGAAATTCCTGATTCGGTTCCCGAAGCTCCCGTAGAGACGCCACCACTGACCGACGTTCCAGAGGTGACTCCCGATGAAATTGGCGAAACGCCCGAAGGCCTTCCTGCTCAGGAAGATGTAATGCCTGTTCCCACGGCTATTTCGGAAGCCGATCAGCAGAACCGAATTCACTCGGCATTTTAATAATGTATATCACTCCATTTCTTCAACTCTAATCTTATCTAATCAATGGCAACGGAAGTAGAAAAATTAATCGACGATTTAGACAATCTGGTTAAGATCAACAATGATCGAACGCATGGGTATCAACTAGCATCTCAGGATATTGAAGATCTGGATTTGAAAAGCCTCTTTTCCACCTTTGTTAAAGAGAGTGAATCATTTGCTGATCAGTTAGGCGAAATTGTTAAGCATTATGGCCAGACTCCTTCAGATTCAGGTACTACGGCAGGAAAACTGCATCAGACCTGGCTTGACCTCAAAGCGAAAATAGTAGGGAAAGATCGGGAAAGCATCCTAAGCTCCTGCCAGACGGGGGATAAAACTGCTATTGAAGCTTATGAAACTGTACTGGATCACGAAAAGGTGAAAGCCCTTCCTGAAGTATACGCTTTGCTGTCTAGCCACCGGGAAGTTATCCAACAGGATTTACTGCTCATTGAATCCCTACAACAAATGCACAGTAACTCATAGGAAATGCTCCGCTTGGAACGATATTAGTGACCATAAGCATTGAAAATCTATAGCGTCTTTCGTATATACGTTTAGGTTATCGAAATATCCATCCCGTTTTTTAATGCTTATAAATCGTTCCTTTTTATGGAAAGATCTGAAAACCACCGCCTAAACGATTTGCTTAATGCAATTATCAACGCTCACGAAGGCCGTAGTCGCGTTTATCAGTTACTTGCTTTACGTGTAAATTGCCTTTTGGTGAAGCCTTTTTTAATGAGAGGAATCACTAGCAGTAATCTTTGTAAAACACAATTAGTGAATCAACTGTGGAATTTTGGGGGAAGAATGTCCTATGATGTGGCATCAACGCCAGAATGGTATTCCTCAGATGATCATGAGTCATACGAAAAAGATTTAAGAGCTAAGGTAGATAGTAACTTACTGACTCTTTATAAAAACGCTTTACGCGAAGATATGTCTGATAGCCTCAGACACTTACTTACCAGCCAGGTTAGTCTGCTGAAGGCGTTTATCAAACGATTAGAAGAGTTAGAACCTGAAACGGTTAATCATTATCTGATGAGTGCTTAAGGTTTAGCTTTATAAAAAGAAGGGGCTCCTGAACTGATTCAGGAGTCCCTTCTTTTTATAAAAAAATCTTTAATTAATACTATTTTTGTTTTTCTCCTTTGGCTATAAAAAAAGGATATGATCATTGGTCATACCCTAGTTAATTTATTGCGTTCTTAACGTATCGCTTTCTGTTACATAAGCACTATCGCCTGCCGTAACAGCTCCGGCTCCTTTCGGTGAATCTGGTTTATTACCCGTGAGTAAACTTCCGAAGATGGCCCACAAAATAAACGCTACAAATACTGCACCTATAAATAAGAGCAATTTACGGATATTAGGATTCTCGTTTTGTGGGGTATTTAAAGGTTGGTTAGCCATAGTATTAAAGTCGTTAGATTGAATTATTGGTATGAATTACTCCATAAAATTGTCATGCCTGTTTCGTTAATAACTATCTTAACTCACTCACATATAATAAATTAACACAAAAAAAGGACTTCACGAATGAAGTCCTTTTTTCGCTGCTGCTGTAGACTATTTTCCTCGGTCTAAAAGATCATTAGCTTCATCAATTTTCTTATCTACATCGCTCAGGAATCGGTTACTTTCGCGTTTCGCTTTTCTCCAGTCCCGACCACTTGATTGGTTAACATCGTAATACACCTGGAATAACTGCATCCGTTTTTCTTCTAACTCGGTTTTCAGTTCTTCGCGTTTGCGGCGTTCTTTACGGCTTTCACCCTTTTGTTTTTCGTCGAGCCATCCGATTCTTTCATTCACATCTTCAATCTGCTCGCGAATTCTTTCGGATAAGTCTTGTTTGTCTAGCTCTTCTCTGGATAAATTTCTGCGACTGTAGTTATCTTCATCGCGGTAACGATCTTCGTTACGGTTGCTTCTGTAATAATAGCGATCCCGGTCCTCATCCCGACGGCTGTCCCGGCGTTCGTCTTCGTAACGATCCCGGCGTTCATCCCGATCGTCATTTCGGCGATCATCTCGGTCATCCCGACGATTATCTCTTACTTCTTCATCCCGGTACCGATCGCTGCGAATTTCTCTTTCGTCGTTACGGCTGCTGTCACGATCATCGGATCGACGGCTGTCGCGATCGTCTGCTCGCATGTCCTCCCGAAAATCCCGGGCTTCTTCCCGGCGTTCCTCGCGGGCTTCCTGACGTTCTTCGCGTTCTTTCCGCTCCTGACGCTCTTCTTTCCTGTCCTCGCGTCTATCGTCCCGGTTACGGTCTGAGTTTGCATACCTAGACGAGTTACTGCGTTTTAGACTACTAGAGAAGTTATCTACGCCTGCACAAGAGCTTAAGAATAATCCACTAGCTAAGGCTCCAATTAAAATAAGTTGACGTTTCATGGCTGTTAATTCTTTTCCCTGGATAAAGGCTTAATGATTAATTTGATAAATTATGATACAGATCAGTACTATTAGAAATTATAACGAATCCCTGCATTTAACTGTGGGCTGAAGTGCAGAAAGGCGGGTAATAACTCTGCGTATAATCCTCCCTCAAAAAAGATAGAATAAGGGGTTTGTTTGGGAAGAATCTCAAGACCGATGTTAGCCGTAGGCCCAATACCAACGTTTTTGACGTAAGCATTGCTAGCAGCAAACTCGCTGGGATAATAGCGACGCGAAGTTACCTGAGCTCCGACACCCCCATAGAGCGAGAGTCGATCATTCATAATGGGAGCGTACCAGAGATAAGATGCGTTGATAGCAAAGCCCACGCCTTTCAATTTTCCCTGTCGGTAATCCGTAGTACCACCCAGCAGACCGCCATAGGTCCTACGGTCAAATCAAAGGCGTTTCGATCGCCATATTTACGTAAGTTCAAACCCGTAGGTTGACCTACTTTCACTCCAACTGCCCAATCTCTGAGCTGAGCATGAGCCATAGAACTACAGGCAATCAGGAATAATGAAATTACAATTTTTTTCATAACGATAGCGGAATTATTCAACCATGTCGGTTAGGATAATAAGCTTTATTACTTAAACAAGCGAGTCTAAACTAATAGTTTATTATCAATGTATTGTTCAAATGCTGTGCCAATAAGATTATCAATCAGAAAGTCAGATATCTATAGAAAAAAATACTATTTGGGTAATTTAATACACAGTATTTTCCTTTATATTACCCTTCCTGAATAGGCATAATCCTTTCTTTTTGTGAGTCATCATATAATAGGATAGCCATGAAAACTGATGAACTACTTCACACGCTCTCTCCCACTACGCGGGAACGTGCGTTATTGATTGCCAAACGATTAATGAACAATGGGATTCGTAATCATGGCGAAGCTTTAAAGATTGCCATTGAGATGGCCCGCCGCTGGGCTTGGCGGAATGCGGCAACGAAATCTATGACTACTCTTGAAGCATAACCCTGTCTATTCACAACGCATGACCTCACAACAAAGACTTGCCAATTCGGTGGCCATTATTACGGGCTCCAGTTCAGGAATTGGAAAAGCTATCGCCATAGAAATGGCCCGCGAAGGGGCCTCCGTAGTTATTAACTACCACAAAAGTTCGGAAGGAGCCGACGAGGCTCTGGAACAAATCAAGGGCTTCGGCGGAACAGGCATCACGGTTAAAGCCGATGTCAGCAAAGAAGATGACGTAAAAGCTCTTTTTGCTCAAACTATAGAAGCGTTCGGAAGACTGGATATTCTGGTTAATAATACGGGCCGTCAGATGGATGCCCCGTTTCTGGAAATGACTCTGGAACAATGGGATGGTGTAATTTCAACTAATCTGACGAGTCAGTTCCTTTGTTCACGCGAGGCTGCTCATCAATTCATAAAGCAGGCTAAAGATCAAAAAGAAGAAGATCTATCAATTGGAAAAATCATTTGCATGAGTTCCGTTCATGACATGATTCCCTGGGCGGGCCATGTCAATTACGCAGCCTCTAAAGGCGGTGTACTGATGTTTATGAAATCTATTGCTCAGGAACTGGCTCCGTTGAAGATTCGGGTGAATGCCATCAGTCCGGGAGCTATTAAAACGCCGATTAATAAAGAGGTCTGGAGTGACCCGGAAAAGTTACCTGGCCTGCTGGACCTTATTCCTTACAAACGCATTGGAAAACCCGAAGACGTAGCCAAAGCTACCATCTGGTTAGCTTCCGATGAATCGGATTACGTAACGGGCGAAACTTTATACATTGATGGTGGAATGATGCTGTATCCAGAATTCGCCGATAATGGTTAATGAACCATCCGAACAAGAAGAAGGGGTTATGAAACGTGTTTCATAACCCCTTCTCCTTACCTGCTTAAATCTGAGTGGAATCGTAAACGACTACCTTACTCCACAAATGGTTGTTCTTATCGATAAAGGCCTTGTGCTCGGGATGAACAAGATAGGTTTGTTCGTCCTTTGCTGACGCAAAAACCAGCATTACCGAGAAAGAATACGTCCCGTCGGTAACAGACTTATCAAATTCAGTCACTACGGGCTTACCAATGTGAGCGTGCTGAATGACTGATAATTTCCCCAGAGTTTTCAGAGCATTTAGCATCTGGTCATAGTCAGCCTTGTTATCAGGGTTTTTCAACCAGAAAAAAACGTGGTGTACGAATGTTAGTTTTTCGCGGGCTTCGGGCATTACGCCCGCACCAGCCGCAGCTACAGAAGCATTTTTCACAAATGATCGGCGATCCATGATTTGAGGTTATAATTGAAAGTAAAATAGACGCTTGGCGATAGTCCTTCACCCTTATTCTGCTTTGGTAACTTCTGCCCCGGGACGAAGGACCGAAACCCGGACTTTTTTGATTCGTTTCTGATCAGCAGCCAGAACCCGGAAGGTGAAATACTGATGCATTACCTCTTCGTTTACTTTGGGTAAGCGGCCAAAAAGTTCAAGTAACAAACCTCCCAGTGACTCACTATCGCCGCGGACGGTATCAAATATTTCCGAATCCATCGATAGTACTTTGGTTACGTCGTTAAGTGAAGTCTTTCCTTCAAAAACGTAAGTATTATCATCGATTTTAGTGTACTGAATTTCCTCTTCGTCGTATTCGTCCCGAATATCCCCTACGATTTCCTCAATGATGTCCTCCAGCGTAATCAGTCCCTCGGTTTCTCCGTACTCATTAACGATAATGGCTACGTGCACCCTTTTTTCCTGAAAATCATGTAACAAATCGTCAATTTTTTTGCTTTCGGGAATGAAGTAAACGGGGCGTAGTGTTTCCTGCCAGTTGAACGATTCGTCCTGATCAATGTAGGGTAGTAAATCCTTGATATAGAGAATCCCCTCAATTTTATCGATGGATCCTCGGTAAACCGGTACTCGTGAATAGCCCGACTTATTAATCTTATCCATTAACTCGTGGAAATCCAGCTCAATGTCAAAAGCGGTAATGTCCATCCTTGAACGCATAATCTGCCGGGCCGAGATGCTGCTGAAATTCACGATTCCCCGAAGAATTTCCTTTTGTTCCAGCGACGTATCCTTCCCCGTCGTAATTTCTAACGCGTGGCTTAGTTCTTCCGCCGTAATGGTGTATCCTTTCCTTTGAACCCTTTTCTCGATCATATTCGAAATACTCATCAGAGGAATCGAGATGGGCTTAAAAATAACCTGAGCCGCTTCTATAACCGGAGCCGTTATTTTTAGAAACTTAATGGGGTTTTGATTAGCCCATACTTTAGGGATCAATTCTCCGAAAAATACAATCAGGAAAGTAACCCCTACGGTCTGAATCAGGATACTAACCCAGGCTTCTACTCCTTCGCCCAGAGCTTCTTTGGTAGCTACTGCCGTTAGGGTTACCAGCGTAATATCCAGTAAGTTTTTAAAAATCAGGATGGTAGCCAGAAGTAACTGCGGATGGTCGAGCAGTTTAGCAATGCGTCGCTCGGAAGCGTGGTCACTATCGCGGATGTCATTGCGAGCATCGAGCGAAAGAGAGAAAAAACCTACTTCAGAGCCGGAAGCCAGGGCTGAGGCGGCTAGTAACAGAATTAGGATAAGTCCGTTACTGATGTAGAATCCGGCACCTACCGCGTTGGCGAGAGGTGCCCAAAGAGGGAATGGGTCTAGGATATCGCCTAGAACAGGTTCAGTGAGCAAATGTGGCTCCAAAATGGAAAGCGTTTGGTCTAACGTAAGCCAAGATAACAAAAAAGTATCCGTTAACCCCGGCTGAATTGCAAAACAATCAGGATTAACGGATATGTGCTAATTATTTTTTATGCTTTTCTCAAATTAGAAGGGTAAATCATCCTCTTCGCCCGAAGAGCTACTAAAGGTAGTTGGGGCCGCATTTGAAGTCGGCATCGCGGTAGGTTGTGAAGCCGAAGTTGCTTGTTGAGGAGCTGACATAGAGGAAGATACAGGAGCAAAACCACCTTCGTCAGAGCGATTATTATTGAGCAACTGTAAATCAAGCACCCGAAGACGCAAAGCCGAACGCTGATTACCGTCTTTATCGGTATATTCCTCCATCCGTAAACGTCCTTCCAGATATACCTGATCCCCTTTTTTCAAATACTGAGAAGCTACATCACTCAGACGATCCCAGGCTTCGGCACGAAACCAGGTCGTCAGGTCCACTTTCTCCCCGTTTTTCGTATTATATGACTCTGAAGTAGCTACGGGAAAATCCGTAACCTTCGCTCCGCTGGGAAGCGTACGACTCTCTGGATCACGGCCTAAATTTCCGATTAATGTTACTTTATTGAATGTACGTGCCATATTGATTATCAACAGATTGAATATAAATTTACGAAATTCAAGCTTCAAATCAAAGAGAATTTCCAATAACTTACCTTACCGCTCAATCAGTATTTGTACTCGCTAACTTGTTTAAATAATTAACGACTAAGACTGGTTTGGGTAACTTTTCAATTTCGTCCAGCTCATGAAATTGCAAGGATGCCGGAAAGTTACTTTCCGAAGTGGTTTCCAGGTGCCAGAACTTAGCCTGAATCCGCTGATGGGAAAGCACATGAGTATACACCGGCGATTCGCTTTTGATCGTTAACTGCGAAGCTACTGCCTCAAGCGGCGGATGTTCGCTCAACGTATCCCAGTCCAGCAGTCGGTCGTCTTCCACCAGCCAGAAATCGAACATGGACATCCAGACATCTTTGGGTGGCCTTTCCCGCATGGCAAACCGGCCTTCGTGTTCAATAACGATGTAATGAAAGTAACGCTCCCGCACTTTTGTTTTCTTCGACTTCACGGGCAGTTGAGCCTGCCGCCCGGTATTGCTGGCTTCGCAAACGGTATTAAACGGACAGAACATACACTGCGGCGAAACGGGCACACACTGCGTCGCTCCGAAATCCATAATGGCCTGGTTGAAGCGGGCGGGCTGAGATGGATCAATCAGTTGATTAGCCAGAGCCGTAAACTCTGCCTTGGCCGCATGACTGGCGATGTCGGTTTCAATTCCAAAAATGCGGGCAAGCACGCGGTACACGTTTCCATCCAAAACGGCCACAGATTCATTAAAAGCGAACGAAGCGATCGCGGCGGCGGTGTACGGTCCGATGCCCTTGAGTTTTAGTAACTCCTGGTAGGTACCGGGAAATTCACCGCCGTATTCTTCCACGATAATCTGAGCAGTGCGGTGCAGGTTTCGGGCCCGGGAATAATACCCCAATCCCTGCCAGAGTCGTAATACTTCGCGTTCGTCGGCCTGAGCCAGATCTTTAACGGTTGGAAACGCTTCGACGAATTTATAGTAATAAGGCATGCCCTGCACTACGCGGGTTTGCTGAAGAATGATCTCCGAAAGCCAGATGTAATACGGATTGGTGGTATGTCGCCAGGGTAGATCCCGTCCGTGACGATCATACCAGGCTAGTAATTGAGGAGCAAAAAAATCGTTGGTCATTTCATGGCTTAAAATACGGAAAAGTAAAAGAACCAGACCAAAGGTTTTGCCACGTCAGAGTGTCAGTATGGGTTAGAAAAAGCCTAAAACAGCCTATAAAGCCCCGGTCTTTTTATTTAGTTTTTAGCATAAATTACCTTCTAAAAACCTTACTATTAGGTATTTATAAAAAAAATATCGAGGACTTTTCTGAGGAATTGTTTTGCAAATGAATTCAAACCCGTACTTTTGTGCCTCTAAAATTTTGAGCCTTAGGCACTTTCTCAATAAAATAATTAATAAACCTTTAAAGTTTACCCCAGTGACCAAAGCAGACGTTATCGCAAAAATCGCCGAAAAGACCGGCATTGACAAAGCTGATGTAGCTCAAAGTCTGGAGACATTCTTCGGCGTAGTGAAAGAGGCTCTCGTGGATGGCGAGCCGGTATACGTTCGCGGTTTCGGCAGCTTCGTAAACAAAAAACGAGCTAAAAAAGTAGCACGGAACATCTCTAAGAATACAACGATGGAGATCCCTGAGCACTACATTCCTAGCTTCAAACCAGCGAAGGAATTCACAGAATCAGTAAAGACTTCTGAAAAAGCTAGCCAAGCTGTTTAATCAGTTCGGTTAGAGAACAGGCAGGGTAGGAAGAAAATAGCTGTCCTCTTCTACTTTCTTTCTGCCCTTTTTGTTCACAAGTGTATTCAAGTAATGAATTGATTTGCTTTGGTAGTTGTTGAATTTGTGACTTTCTATCCGAATGGATTCTAACGGTCCCAAATTTTAGTAAACATTACTCCTGTGAAAAAATCATTTATCGCCCTTATTGTTGTTGCAGCGGCTTCGATCGGCGGTCTTTATAGTCTGCCCAAGATTGCTGTGAAGGATGATAAACGTGCTGCCGCAGAAACGAAAGTACCAACGCAGTCAGAAGCAGCTTCAAAACCTGCCTCTTCAGCTCCGGCAGCTGAAACTCATCTGCAACCCGTTTCAACCGAACAAAGACAGGCTTTGGATAAAGCTCGTCAGACGTTTGAAACAACCAGCAAACCCACGGACGAACGCATTCGGGCCGCTGAGCAATTGGTGGAACTCTTTACTAAAGTTACCCGGTTTGATAGTGCAGCGTATTTCGCCGGAGAAATTGCTGGATTACAACCTTCTATCGACCACTTTTTAAAAGCGGGCGATCGGTATTACGAAGCCTTTACGTTTGCCCTTGATTCTGACAAAGCGGCAACTCTAGGCCAACAAACGCGTGATTGGTACCAAAAAGCATTAGATAAGAACCCTAATCTGATGCAGGCCAAAGCCAACATGGCTATGACTTATGTTTCTACGGCGAATCCTATGCAGGGTATCGCCATGCTGCGTGAGGTCTTAGAACAGGATCCTGACTTTGAACCTGCCTTATTTAACCTGGGTATTTTGTCGATGCGTTCCAACCAGTATGAAAAAGCGGTTGGACGTTTTGAACGAATCCTGCGGACTCACCCCAACAGTACTCGCTCGATGTTTTATTTAGGCATCTGCTACGCTGAAACGGGCCAAAAAGAAAAAGCCAAGTCTCTTCTTGAAGAGGTGCGGAAGAAAGAAACTGATCCCTCCATTCTGGCGGGAGTCCAGGAATACCTGGAACAGTTAAAATAATTTTTTAACGTCGTTGACGGTTGTCGGTTCGTTCTGAATAGATCTACTGTTCGGGCAACGGTAACTACCAACATTAAACTCATTACAATTATGCCTTGCGGAAAAAAACGTAAACGCCACAAAATTGCTACCCACAAACGCAAAAAGCGTCTCAGAAAGAACAGACACAAGAAGAAATAACATTGAGTGAAAGGTGAAGAGTGAAAAGTGGTTTTTCACTTTTCACTTTTTAGCTTTTCATTTTTCACTCTCTGGGCTGGCTCGATGGAGTTACAGCCTTTTTGTGTATCCACCCATTCCTGTTCTATCGGAATAACAGATTCAGCCCTACCGATTTTCGAGGAGGTATGATGCTGTATTCTATTATTCCTTAACCCTCTGAGCATCACCTGTGAGCAATGAATTAATTATCAATTCGACTCCCAAAGGTGATAGAATCGCTCTTTTGCAGGACAAAAGAATCGTTGAATATCACTTTGAAGAGTCTGAAGAGCACTTCTCTGTGGGCGATATCTACCTGGGCACCGTTAAAAAACTGGTTACCGGGCTCAATGCCGCTTTCATAGATATTGGGTATGAGAAAGACGCCTTCCTTCATTACCTTGACTTAGGCCATAATATCAACTCCTTGAATAAGTTCACCAAGGACGTTATTGCCAAACGAGTTAGCGACGGAATGTTAAATGGCTTTGAAATGGAGCCGGAAATAGATAAGCATGGAAAGATTGACAAGGTCTTAGCTAAAAATGCTCCTATTCTGGTTCAGGTTGTCAAAGAACCCATCTCAACCAAAGGTCCTCGACTTTCCTGCGATATTTCGATTGCAGGCCGCTTTTTAGTGCTAGTGCCTTTTGGCCATTCGATTAATATCTCTAAAAAAATCACCAGCAAACAGGAACGGCAACGTCTCCACCGGCTGGTACAGGGCATTAAGCCTCCCAATTTTGGAGTAATTATCCGAACCGTAGCCGAAGGAAAAGAATCCGAAGAGATTGAACTGGACCTCCGAAGCTTGCTAGCCAAGTGGGAAGCCGGAATGAAAGCTCTTCGTGATGCCAAACCCCGGGATAAAGTCATTGGTGAAATGAGCCGGGCCACGTCGATCATGCGGGATATGTTGAATGATAACTTCGACAGTATTACGCTTGATAATAAAGAAATGTACGAAGAGGTACGTTCGTATGTCACTCAGATTGCCCCCGAAAAACAGAACATTGTTAAATTCCATCAGGGAAAAAACAAGGTGTTTGAACACTTCGGGATTGAGAAGCAATTAAAAATGCTTTTTGGCCGTTCCGTCAGTTTACCCGGCGGCGGTTATCTGATCATCGATCATACGGAAGCCTTACACGTCATTGATGTAAACTCCGGTAATAAATCCAATCAGGAAGAAAGCCAGGAGGACACTGCCGTCAATGTTAACATGGAGGCAGCGAAAGAAATTGCCCGTCAGTTGCGGCTTCGGGATATGGGTGGTATCATCGTCATTGATTTCATTGACATGAAAAAGCCCGAAAATAAGAAGCAGATTTATGATGTGATGCGGGAAGAAATGAAGCTCGATCGTTCGAAATTCACCATTCTGCCACTTACTAAATTTGGTCTTATGCAAATTACCCGTCAGCGGGTAAGGCCTGAGCTTAACATCCAGACCCAGGAGGTTTGTCCAACCTGCGGCGGAACGGGAAAGATTACAGCGAGCATCGCAGTTTCGGATATTGTGGAACAGAATCTGGACTACGTGCTGAGCAAGCAGAATGAAAAAGGGCTGCGAATTATGCTTCACCCCTATCTGTATTCATTCTTCATGAGCGGTTTTCCGTCTCGCCGAATGAAGTGGTGGCTGAAGTACCGCACCTGGGTTAATTTGGTTCAGGACAGCTCGCTGGGTGTAACCGAATTCCACTTTTATAATAAATCCGGGGAACCCATTGAGGTTCACGGATAGTAAATACGAAGAAAACGGGCCGAATCAGTTGATTCCGGCCCGTTTTCTTTAGTAATAGTTACGAATAAAGTCTTTCAGATTTTCATAGTTCCGATTGCGATTGACCTCATCTTTCAATTGCTTAATAGTTGCTTTTAGCTTTCTGATTTCCTGGGCAAACTTGACATCCATCTGCTGGGGTTCGGCTACGAAGCGAGCGTGAAAATCATTCTTTCTTAAGTCATTCAACTGACTTTGTAGCTGATCTGCCTGTTTCTTTAATGCCTGATTATAGCTGATCATTTCTGGCATATCCGCCAATTCCTGGGCTTCGGAATGTTCACTTTGCAGTTTCAATAAGGCAAACCAGTTCCCCTGCTGATACGCTTCTGTTACCTGCTGCATTAGCTTTGTTTTATACGCCCGCCGGGCTTCGTCCCGCTCCCGATCCGGGTGAAAAAGTTTAGCTAAAGCCATATAAAGCTTCCGTAACGGCACCATTGCTACGGGTACGGATTCTGGATTACTAACTGCCTTTTTCTGTTTTTTCTTCTCTTTTTTTTCTGCCCGCTTCTGCCGTTTTTCGTCCTGACGGGCCTGCTGCTTTCCAATTTCTTCGGCCACATAAGCCCGAAGTTCTTCTTCCGAGTTAATGGGAATGCCTTCAAAACTGATTCCAAATTGTTCTGAAAATAGTTCTTTTAACTCCACCAGACGGTCTTTCTCGGAAACGTTCTTCTGCCCCGTATGCTCGTTATAGATGGCCCGCAGATCTTCCCGACCAAACCTTCGAATCAATACTTCTGATTCCTGGATAATGAATTCCTTCAAAGCCACTTTTTCAGCTTTACGAAACGCTTTGCAATGATACGCATCATTAAATCCATGTACCCGTAACACGTGAATTTCGATTACCTCCTGTTCCAAAGGTAAGATATCATTCATTACCCGCTCCCGGGCCATGGCTTCCCAGGCTTCCTGATTTTGTAGGTCTTCCCGCAGTTTTTCAATGCGTTGCAGTTGCTTCTGAAATGTTTCCTGAGCCTCAGACAGGGCTTTTCCTTCCGGCGTATGTATGAGCTTTTCCACCAATCAATTCGAATTATTCTGCGAAGTAAAAAGATAATCTTTCAATCCATCTAAAAGGAATATACCGCAGAGTCGCCAAATATTATTTCCTCTGGCCTTTACCTTTCTGTTTAATTGATAGAATCGTTCCTTTTTATGATACAAATGAAGACCCAGGCAAGAGCCTCTATTTCATTACTTTGAGGATCGTTATTAAGTACTCTTATTGATTTCCACCATTCTTTAAACAGCCTTCTTTATGCTACCTACTACTATGAAAGCGGCGGTTGTTCGTGCCTTTGGTCAACCCCTAACTATCGAAGAAATGCCCGTTCGGCGACCCGGTCGTAACGAAATTCTGGTCAAAGTAATTGCCAGTGGCGTTTGCCATACCGATCTGCACGCTGCTGACGGCGACTGGCCCGTAAAGCCCAAGTTACCCCTCATTCCTGGCCATGAAGGCGTAGGATATGTAGTTGCTCTGGGGCCGGATGTGAAGAATGTAAAAGAGGGTGATGCCGTGGGTGTCCCCTGGTTATACAGTGCCTGTGGCTGCTGCGATCATTGTATTACGGGCTGGGAGACGCTTTGCGAAAGCCAGCAAAACGGAGGGTATAGCGTAGATGGAGGGTATGCCGAATACGTCATTGCGGATGCTCGTTACGTGGGGAAGCTGCCTTCCCACGTAAATTTCGTTGAAATGGCTCCGATTCTCTGTGCAGGTGTAACGGTGTACAAAGGCTTGAAAGAAACTGAAACCAAACCCGGTGAATGGGTCGCTATTTCGGGCATTGGTGGGTTGGGGCACGTAGCCGTGCAGTACGCTAAAGCCATGGGTATGCACGTAGCTGCTATTGATGTAGCCGACGATAAACTAGAATTAGCCAAACGCCTTGGAGCCGACTTAGTGGTTAATGCCAAGAATCAGGATCCCGGTGAATATTTACAGAAAGAAGCAGGAGGCATGCACGGCGTGCTGGTTACTGCTGTTTCTCCCATTGCGTTCCGGCAGGGAATTTCAGCTCTCCGCCGCAAAGGAACGATTGCCCTTAACGGGTTACCCCCCGGAAGCTTTGATTTACCTATTTTCGAAACGGTGCTTAAACGTATTACCGTTCGCGGTTCTATTGTGGGCACGCGGAAAGATTTGCAGGAAGCCATTGATTTTGCCGTCGAAGGTAAAGTCAAAGCTACGGTTCACACAACGCCGCTTGAATCCATCAATGAAGTGTTTGACCAGATGAAAAAAGGAGCTATCGAAGGTCGGATGGTCATGGAAATTGCTTCTGCTTAATGCTTTCTTCCCTCTTTTTTATAGAAGTACAAACAGGCGGCTTTCAGTCGCCTGACTTGTTTTATGAATACCTCTTATTTCATCAGGTAGTTTTTAGATAACGACCCCAAGCAACAAACAGGGCTAATAAAGCAAAAACGGCATTAAACCCAACGGAAGAAGTTTCTCCTCTGGTCACGTGAAAAACAATAGCACTTATCATTAAGGCGACCACTCCGGCGGCAGTGAAAGCTATAAGCTGAGGTTTAGTCTGGAATAAACCTGGTACAATCAAACCTAGTCCTCCTAACAAATCAATACAGGCCGTCAGTTTTACAAATTCAGGAGATACGTCTCCCGTCCACGGCCACATGGTTGCTAATTGATTGATCGGCTGAACCCATTTCATTGTCGCCGCCCAGATCAGGGTAACTGCCAGTAAGATTTGAACCATCCACAAACTCATCTTTAATAGCTTTGATTGTTTTTTCATGCCTAGTTATTTTAGAACAGGCTAAAATTAGGTATCATCGCTTTCCGTTAGATAGTACTATCCCATTGGATAGCACTATCCGATGGGATAGTAACGACTAATTACATTTATACCTTGACATGCTCAACGGAACCCCTTGTCCTAAAACCTATTTATCCATCAAGGATGCTTTGGAAGCACTGGAAGGTCGCTGGAAGTTATTGATCTTATTTGCTTTATCTGCCGGCCCCCGGCGGTTTAAGGAATTATCGAGAGACGTACAGGGAATTACGGATAAGACGCTTTCGAAGGAATTAAAGGCTTTAGAGCTAAATCAGTTAGTTAACCGGGAAGTCAAAGATACCTTTCCGCCAACGGTAGAATATTCCATTACTGAACACGGTCTTTCGCTGGAGAAATTAATGGATGAACTGCATTACTGGGGACTGGCTCACCGGGAGAAGATTATGGGGAAATGATTCTGGATTATTTATCTTATTTGAGTTGAAAGAGGCTTTGTTGCATGGCTCAGTAGTACAGACTGGGTAAAACCTGCCTATGATTGCACTCGTAACCTTGGAATCACCCAATAAAAGGTACTTAAGTTGTCTATGTCGACCCCATTGAGAAGCCTGTTTGGGTCTAAAATGTGTGTTTCCAGAGCTATGCAACAAAGCCCTTCTTAGGCTAAAATCTCTAGTTGCCGAAAGTTACCCTATTGGCAATTCATACTAGTCAATAACCGCAAGGTTAGCACCAATAGACCCTACAATCGGCAATCCAGCCGCTCATCCCAAAAACATAGGCTTTTGAACTATCTCGGCTGGTACGCTTGTTTCACTCTTTAGAACTGATTCTTACTACTTCCCGATGAATAGAAGTCTTACACTCCTCATAACATTAGCCGTGTTGCTGGTTGCTGACTGGTATGGCTTTCAAGCCGTGAAAACGGCTACCCAACACGCTTCGCCCGGCTGGCAACGCTTCGCCCGGATTTTGTACTGGAGTTTTCCAGTAGTAGCCTTATTCATGTTACTTACTTCGGTTACCCTGGGTAGCGATTTTTGGGGCAAGTTCAGACTTTTGCGGGGCTTTCTCTTTAGCTATATTCTGATTGGGTATCTGGGAAAGATTTTCATGATTCCCTTCTTACTACTCGACGATCTGGGTCGCGGGTTTCGCTGGGTTATGGCTCACTTCAATTCGTCTTCGCCCGTAGACAGCTCGGAAACGCAACAGGCCGTTATCGCTCCTGATCCACATCCACAAAAGGATACCATTACCCGAACAGAGTTTTTAAGCAAAGCGGCTTTGGCGGCTTCGGCCATTCCGGCAATTGGTTTTACGTACGGAATTGTTTCCGGTGCTCACGATTACCGCATCCGTCGCATCCCACTGGTGCTTAAAAACTTACCCCGCGAATTCGACGGACTACGGATAGCCCAGATTTCAGACATCCATTCGGGAAGCTTTTTCAATAAAACAGCCGTCAAAGGTGGAATTGAAATGTTGATGGGCGAAAAGCCCGATGTGGTCTTCTTTACAGGTGATTTAGTAAACGACCGGGCCATTGAGGTAAAAGATTACAAAGACGTTTTTGATAAAGTAAAGGCTCCTCTGGGCGTATTTTCAACGCTGGGTAATCATGACTATGGCGATTATACCCAGTGGAATAGCCTTCAGGAAAAACGTCAGAACCTTTTAGATCTCGAACGGGTCCATAAGGAAATGGGCTACGATTTATTACTTGACGAGCATCGTTTTCTGGAAATGAATGGCGAAAAGCTGGCCATCATTGGTATTCAAAACTGGGGTACGGGCGGTTTTGCTCAGTACGGTAACCTGAAAAAAGCCATTGCGGGTACGGAAGACGCTCCCGTGAAGCTGTTACTTTCCCACGATCCCAGCCATTGGGATGCTCAGGTCCGCACGCAATTCCCAGAGGTAGACGTGCAGTTTGCAGGTCACACGCATGGGATGCAATTTGGTGTAGAAACCAAGTACTTCCGCTGGAGTCCTGTTCAATATCGCTATAAACAATGGGCCGGTCTTTACGAAGAAGGCAATCAGAAATTATACGTAAACCGAGGTTACGGTTATATTGGTTACCCTGGTCGGGTTGGTATGCCCCCTGAGATTACCATTTTTGAGCTGAAAAAAGGGTAATGCTTTTTTGTTTAGTGTTTAGAGCTGGTACTGCCTCTGTTGCTTCCGGCCAACTTCTGTTATCATCAGAACTTTGGGTTATCGAAATTTATTGACTTATTAACTAGGTTACTCTTGCTGTCAGCTCTAAAGCTGATAGCAGACTTTAAAAAATAGCTGGCCTTTCTGCCAGCTATTTTTTTTGGGATACCAAACTCCAAACATCGAAACCAAAACTCCAAACTCCCACAGAACATCTTTTATACTTAGCAGTTTTATACTAGTAACACACCTCGTTGTCGAGGGCTTTCCTAAAAAATAGAAACGCATGAAAAAGCTACTCCTTGCCATTACTTTGGTTGCTAGTGGATTGAGCTCTTACGCTCAAAGTTGCTGCGAACAGGCTGACGCTGCTTGTCACGATACGAAAAAAGAAGCCATGCGTCCTGATGAAATGCAGTTGATGGCCTCTACGAAAGAATTCCAGGCGATGCACGCCGAACCCCGGCCTTTCACCTTCACCAGTAAAGCAGGTGGTGAAATGATTAAAATGGATGCACCCGACGGTCAGGCGGCCAGCGGGTTTTT
The DNA here is from genome assembly GCF_002838835.1 of Siphonobacter sp. SORGH_AS_0500. GTDB lineage: Bacteria > Bacteroidota > Bacteroidia > Cytophagales > Spirosomataceae > Siphonobacter. The sequence goes on along the minus strand of NZ_NHPP01000013.1, from coordinate 111,060 downwards.
AATTAAAGCGAAAAACCCTTCCAACAAGTATCTATTAGTATATCAGGAATGGTGGGGCCTCAATGATTACATTAAGCAGGAAGCCGAAAAATTCTATAATGAGCTGGAAGGTCAGGTAAACGTGCTGGCTTTGGATATGTATGACGGGAAAGTAGCCACCGCCCGCGAAGATGCCGGTAAATACATGAGTCAGGCGAAGCCGGAGCGTTTGGAGGCAATCATGAAAGCCGGAATTAATTACGGCGGGGCCAAAGCCAAATTCGCGTCTATCGGCTGGTGTTTTGGTGGGATGTTATCCCTGAAATCTGCAATGCTGGAAGGTTCTAAAGCCGTAGGCTGTGTGATGTATTATGGCCGCCCCGAGCAAGATATCGACAAACTGAAAACGTTGAAAACGGACGTGATTGGCTTTTTTGGTTCAAAGGATAAGGGCATTCCCCCTACCCTTGTAGAACAGTTTGAGAAAAACATGAAAATGGCAGGCAAACAAATTGACATCAATATGTATGATGCCGACCACGCCTTCGCCAACCCCAGTAACCCGATCTATGACGAAAAAGCTACCAAAGACGCCTTCGAAAAAGCCTCGGATTACCTCAAGAAAAAGCTTTTGAGCGAATAGATTTGAAGTTTTGAGCTAAATTATAGCTGCCGTGGCTAGTGTCCTCACAACCATTATTCTTTAGCAGACTGGCTGGTGAAGACACCAGCCAGGGGCGAAAAAAGCTTTTGAGCGAATAGGTTTGATGTTTTGAGCTAAATAAAGCTACCGTGGTTTGGTGTCCTCACAACCATTATTCTTTAGCAGACTGGCTGGTGAAGACACCAGCCAGGGGGAAAGGTCCATCCAGACCGGGGCCAATTCCGGCATTCTCCCCGGATTATCATCCGGGGCTATCCATATAGAACCCCTCCGGGGTTATGATTCCCTTTCCAACTGTCTATCTTACCTTTATGGGTTTTCTCTTTCCAAACTGAAAACTGAAAACTGAAAACTGAAAACTGAAAACTGAAAACTGAAAACTGAAAACTGAAAACTGAAAACTGAAAACTGAAAACTGCAGCGGCGGCCGCTCAAAACTGAAAACTCAAAACTCAAAACCGTAGCGACGGTCGCTCAAAACTCAAAAACGACAATAAGAAATAAAACAGGCGTAACTTGCGTTAATACTTTATAAACTAGACAATCTGATGAAAAAGCTTCTTCTCACACTCTTGATTGGAGCCATGGTGTTACCCGAATACGCCTCGGCATCTACCTATTCATCCGGTACGACGGTTCAGATGGAACAGGCCAGTGCCCGCCGACGCAAATCCTATCGTAAGAAAAAAGGATTCATGTGGGGATTGTTCAAAAAGAAAAACAAAGGCTGCGGCTGCCCTAGCTATAAATAAAGTTATTATGTTTTGAGTTTAGGGTTACAGAGTTTTACTACGATTCATTAACTCAAAACAACAAAACGTTTACATTTTTAACTGAAGACCGTAAACCAAGAACTGTAAACTTCTAAACCCGTCCCGGATGGACGGGTTTTTTCGTAGGCTCTCTTACCTTTGTAACACTTTCCTAAGGAAAGCATCCGATTTAGTCTTTTTTCCTTATTAATAACCAGTAAAAGCCCTGGTTATGATCCGATACAATGAGCAAGTATTTTCATTTAACGGTTAAAGAAGTCGTTCGTGAAACGGAAGATACCGTTACCATACATTTCTGGCATCCGCCGCATGCAACCATTCCATACAAGGCTGGTCAATTCCTGACGTTAATCGTAACCGTTGAAGGGAAGAAACTTCGCCGGGCTTACTCGATGTCCAGCTCTCCAACGAAAGATGCGTCCATTGCGGTGACGGTGAAGCGTCTGCCTAACGGACAGGTTTCGAATTACCTCAACGATCACGTAAAAGCGGGGGATGTCATCGAAGTCATGGAGCCCATGGGTCATTTCGTCTATGAACCTAAGCCTGCTAAAAGTAAATCGTTGTTTTCTTTTGGGGGTGGCGACAAAGGACGTCATTTAGTCTTTTTCGGAGCAGGCAGTGGCGTAACGCCTTTGATGTCAATGCTAAAAACGGCATTACCCGCCGAGCCTCAGGCGAAGGTTACGCTTTTCTACGGCAGTCGCACCGAAACGAATATCATCTTCCGCGATCAGCTTTCGCAGTTACAGGAAGAATACGGCAACCGTCTGGAAGTAATTCACATCTTAAGTCAGCCCAAAAGCTGGTCTGAACGTACGGGTCGTATCAATCAGCAGGCGGCCATTCGTCTACTCGATGAAACGGGTATTAAAGTTCCCGCTGCGGAGTATTACCTCTGTGGCCCCGACGGTATGATGGAAGAAGTTCAGAACGCCTTAACGATTCTGAAAGTCCCCAAAGAACAAGTACATAAAGAAAGTTTTGCACCTTCAAAAGACACCCATGGCGAAGTGGTAGAAGAGGAAGATGACAGCAAACTCAAAGCTCGCGAAGTAACTATTATTTACGAAGGAGCGGAATATAAAGTAGAGGTAAAACCACACCAGACCATTCTGGAAGCGGGCCTTGAAATGGATATTGACCTGCCCTATTCCTGTCAGGCGGGTATGTGCACGGCCTGCATGGGTCGTTGTCAGTCGGGCAAAGTAATGATGGACGAAGAAGACGGCCTTACCCCTCAGGAAATTGCCTCGGGTTTTGTGTTAACCTGCGTGGCACACCCGCTCAGCGATGGAGTCGTGGTAGAAATCGAATAATTACGAAAAAGAGCAAAGTCAAATGGCTTTGCTCTTTTTGTATCCTTAACTGAATTTACTGACTTAATTCCACAGGTTAACTCCCCAGTAAGGATTTCGCCTGGCTCCTATGCTGTCTTTGATATGCTCTTTAATGATGCGATCGTGATCGGCCATATTGATTTTCTTCCCTTTCATTTTCGGTAAAGCTAGCTCTTTAGGATCGACTTTCTTCATTTCGACTTTAGTAGCCGTGATCACGCTCACGCCATCGTTATAATCCAGTTCCAGAATAATTCCGGGTAAACCGTACATCCGCTCAGGGCCTACTGATACAGGAATATCGTCGGCAAACCAGGCAATAATCTTCTGGTTTTTCACAAGGTCTTCCGTTTCTGCCTTCATGCAAATGTGGCCCGCGATGTCTTTCAACTGGTTCAACACTTTCCACTTGGGGGCTTTTAGGGAATCCTGAATGATATAGGTTTTACCCGCAAATTCCTGAAGCTCTGTTAAGGTTTGCTTTTCGAAATTTCGCTGAATAACGTAATCAGACTGCCGCCAGGACCATCGACCGTCATCCGTCTCCCCTTGTTCTCCGATGTAGGTGTAGAGGCTTTGATCGGGTGTAAACGTCAATTTCATTTTCTGCTTATCCCCCTCTTCATTCCCCCACATCATCTTCGCCCGATCTTTTTCTTCCTGACTCAAATAAGGGAGTTTAGCGACCATTTTCGTATAACTCGTACTTCGCTCGTAAGTCACGGTTCCCTCCAGTTCCTGAGCCTGTGCATACGTACACATGACCATGAGCCAACCGAATACAACCAGTAATTTCTTTTTCATCGACAGATTTGGTTAATGTGTAATCTGATTAAAATCCATTATTGCGACGCATATTCGCCTTCACACCCCGCATGTTGTAGGTGTAGCTTAGCATGAAATAACGGGTAATCGTTTCCACCCGCGTCTGCGTGAAGTAGTTACCCGAAGCTCCCTGCGTAATGCCCAAGTTTCTGCGGAACAAGTCATATGCCGAAAGACGTACTTCTGACTTCTTAGCCTTACCCAGTAACTTATATACCGCCAGATTCAGAATCGGAATGTTCTGATTTAAACCGAAACGATCATTCTTATAAAGCCGGTAGTCAAACGTAGCATTGAAGTACGCCTCCCAGGGCAGTTTTACGTTCATTTGACCGCTATAACTCTGATTCCAGATTTTTTGATTCTGGGTAGTATTAATCGAATACCTCACATTGCTATAACTCCAATTGGCATTCCCATAGAACGTAAACTTCTCGCTTGGCGTTAATTCCAGATTCGTACCCCAATTATAGCTATTGTTATTCGTCCGGTTTTCTATGTCGTTAATCAGGGTATAATTACGATTAAAGTTAATGTTGGTGTTGAAACTGATGTTGGCCTTATTTTTCTTGAGCGGAAAACCTACATTCAGATACGTTCCAAATCGCTGTCCTCCCGATACGTTAGCTGGGCGGGTTCTGGTGACCAGCAGAGAATCAATGGTCTGGTTATAAACGACTTGATTTACTGCATAGTTGTAATTGATATTGCCAAAGAACCGTGTAAACGAAGAAGGATTAAAATACTGATATCCCGCGTAGGCTTCATGGTTGACCGTTGGTTTCAAATTAGGATTTCCCTGCGAGATGTACAAAGGATTCGAGTAGTCGATAATCGGCTGCAAATCCCGAATGGAAGGCTGCTCCACGTTTCCGGCGTACTCGGCGTATAAGTACCGATTGTTTTTCATGTCCATATTGAAACTTACACCCGGCACCACGATGGTATAATTCCGGTTGACTTCCATGACGTTCGGAGAGCTCTGATCGGCTGAAAATTTACCAGCGATATTCATATTGATAGCCGCAAACCCTGCACTGATATTGGTGCCTTTGTAATTATAACGAAGCCCCGAACCCGCCCGGTTATGCATAATTTGGTTCGTGTAATAACGGCTCAGAGAATCATTACGAAGATTTCCTTCCAATTGGTTAAACACGTCACGGTCTACTTTATCACTACGAACACCGAAGTTGTAGAAACTCTCCCAGAATACCCGCTTACTAATGGGCTGTACGTATGATAAACTGCTACGAATCTGATTCTGACGGTTGCGGTTGGCATTAAGCAGATTGAGTTGGCGGGAAAATAAAGGTGTACCCGTGGTTGGGTCAAAGAACTCGTTCAGCGAACGCTGTTCTGCATCCGAATTGCCGTTATTTAATAGATAAGAAACACTGGCAGCGAAGCTCTTGCCTTTGGTTTTGAACTTCCGGCGGTACAAGGCCGAGCCGGAAAGATTCAACGTCAGGGCTGAGTTACCGTTATCCTGAGTAGTTCGGTTGGTTAACTGCGTAGCCGAACGACGGTTTTGCTGCGATAAGTCCTGTGAGTAAGAAGAATTGTTAATTGTTCCGTTTGCCAGGACGATCAGCGTATTAAGCGAATCCAGATTATCCTCGTAACGTACCTGAACTTTGTGGTTATCATTCTGGGTATGTTCGTTGGAACGGCTGTCGGTTTCAAAGGCGTTATCCGACAAAATACTCTGGCGGTTAATGATTTGATTGGTCCAGTTGCGACGCTGATTGAAGTAATAATTCGACGTAAACTTCCGCTTTTTAGTTTCGAAATTATAGTTAACCCCACCCGAATACGTATTATTAAAACCACGGTCATTACCGCCGCCGCCGTTCATAATGATAATGTTCCCCCCCTGCATGATGATTCCATCACCGCTGTTACCGCCACTGGTGATACCGCCCCCAAAACCAAAATCGGTTTCATCCCAGCGGAACAGCGAGCTACCATAAAAATCCTGACGATCATCCCAGGACATACCCGACTGATTGATGTTATTGCCCGAAGCCACGACAGCGAACTGCTGCTTATCGTTGAATTTATTATAGTTTCCCCGCACATCTACCCGCTGGTCAGTACCTACACCAGCTTTAATTTTACCAAAGCCGCCTTTTTTGAATTCTTCTTTCAAAGCCAGGTTCACCGTTTTTTCCTTCTTGCCATCGTCAATACCGGTGGCTTTTGCCTGCTCGGTTTTGCTGGTATAGACCTGCACTTTATCAATGGCTTCGGCATTCAGGTTCTTGGTAGCCGTCTTGGGATCGCCGCCGAAGAAATTTTTTCCATCCACCGTCACCCGTTTTACTTCCTGTCCCTGAGCCCGGATGCTTCCATCCTGCTCGACCTGGAAGCCGGGTAATCGACGTAATAAATCTTCCACCGTTGATCCGGGTGGCACTTTGAAGGAACTGGCATTATATTCTATCGTATCGCCCCGAATATTCAGCGGAGCTTTCGCCGTTTTCACCACGACTTCAAAAAGCTCTTTGGAAATAGGCTTCATTTTCAAATCACCTAAATCCGTTACGGCTCCTTCGGCGGGAGTTACTTCCGTCTGAAAGGGTAAGTAACCCGTGTAGGACATTTTCAGAAGGTACGTGCCACGTTTGGCATTTTTTAATTCAAAACGACCATTTTCATCCGCCCGGGCATAACTTACCAGAGCCGAATCTTTGGGCGTTAATAACATAACGGTGGTAAAAGGCAGGGCTGTGCTGGTGGTATCTACGGCTCGCCCCTTGATGGATAATCGGGTTTGAGCTTCAACCATACAGGCACAAAGAATGAAGCAGGCACTCAGTAGAAGGTGTCGCATGCGGAAAGGATAGGTTGTGAAGGACAGCGTACTCGTTATTTGAAACGAATATATTAGTTTATTAACTAAAAGATTCGTTAAAATGTGTTAATAATTTCTTATCTATTGTATCAGGCACTGGCTAAAGACGCTAAGAAGGAGTTTAGTGTTGCATTTAACCAAAAGAATATTTTCTATTAAGTACAGATCAAGGCTTACGTCAGCTACAGGTGAAAATAATGATTTTTATATTTTTCTATCCTCTGATTAATACTTTTTCGTACATACTTCCGTCAACCAATCTTTATCTTTCTTTATGAAGTTTTTTTCGAAAGTAGTTGCTCTATTTCTGTTTTCAGTGAGCATTCAACATGTACAGGCTCAGTTACAGGTAGGCGTGCATGGTGCCTATGCAATTCCTACCCCTAAAGAAGTAGGGGCCAAAAACAGTTTCGGCGGAGGAATACAGGCCCGGTATTTCCTTTCACCCAACCTGGCAGCGGGGTTGGAGGCGAGCTTATTGACCTCAAAGCTACGCTGGATTATGGCTGGGCCGGCACTTACACGGTTAAGGAGAGGTTAATTCCATTTACACCCAAAATCGAATATTTTTTTATCGATGGTCCGCTTCGGCCTTATGTAGGGTTGAAAGCAGGTTTATACTTAGCAAGCGTTTCGGTCAATAAGCAATCGGAGTCTGAATCATTTTTTGGCTTTGCTCCTAAGATGGGGGTTCAGTATAAGCTCCCACAAAATCTGGCTGTTTTTCTGGAAGGAGATTATAATTTACTACTGAACAAAAAAGGAGCTCGTGATTTAGGGGGAGATACCTTTGGTTCAAAGTTCATTCAGTTTAACCTAGGCATTGCTTATACCTTAGATTTATAACTCAGGAAAAAGCATCTATAAAAACGAGGCCGTTCATGAACGGCCTCGTTTTTATTTTAGATACAAATTACCCAAAGCGTCATAGCCAATGAGTTCATCACTAACCAATTCACGAACGGTTAACAGAAATCCATTTTCGTTTTTAGGAGCAAAATGACTGACTAATTGCTGAATTGTAATGGCTCCGTTGGCTAAATAGTCGAGAATTCTTTGTTTTTCCTGCGAATCTCCCGTTCTAGCTTGCCGGGCTTTCTTTCGGGCCAGGCAATGATCGCAAATGCCGCATTCGTAATCCGTTTTTTCATCGAAATATTCCAGTAAAACCTGGGTTCGGCAACGGTTGGTATGGTAAGCGTAATTAATAACGGAATGTACCTTATCTAAGTCCCGATCTTTTCGGGCCGCAATATCCTTTTTGGAAAGTGGTAAAGCCGCTGCGTCATAACGAGCCGTTAAAAACGTGAGTTGAGGCTTCGTTTTTTGAGGATCATATTCAATAATGTTCATTTCTGCCAGCCGATACAGCAGGTTTCGTACTTCGGCTTCAGTTACCAGAAATACCTTGGCAATAGCGGTTTCCGAAATGATTACATAATCAGTGAAAATACCCCCGCCGTACATCCGAAGTAACAGCTTGGTAAAGGCATCAAAGCGTTCGTTCCGAACCTGGAAATCGTATAACTCCCGACTGTTAATCAGAAAATGTAAGCGTGAAGGATTATTATAGGATTCGCTCATCTGAATAAATCCTTCGCTTTCCAGCAACTTTAGAGCATAATACGTATCCGTCGTAGCCAGTCCGAACGTAGACTGAAAATCAGTCAAATCAAAATCATAGCTACTCCCCTCACCCACGCCAATGGCCAGCCGGAAGTAGTTAGCCAGGCACTGATACACCCGCCGCACAAAATCCAGATCAGGGTATTGCTGTTCGACTTGCTTGATGAGTTCTTTCCCATCCGCCGGGGCCACTAAAGCTACGGCATAGGCCTTTTCCCCATCGCGTCCAGCCCGGCCTGCTTCCTGAAAATAAGCTTCCAACGTGTCCGGTAAATCGACGTGAATAACCGTACGTACTTCGGGCTTGTCGATTCCCATTCCGAAGGCATTTGTCGCCACCATTACCCGTACCCGACCCTTTACCCAGGCATCCTGTCGCGTATGCCGATCCGACGTACTTAAGCCCGCATGGTAAAAGGTTGCCGAAATTCCCTGTCGCATTAACTCATTGGCGATCAACTGCGTCCGGCGGCGATTGCGAACGTAGATAACGGAACTTCCAGACACATTGTCCAGAATTTTCTTCAGTCGCACTTCCTTATCTTCCGTCATAATCACCGAATACGATAAATTAGGGCGAGCAAAGCTCTGCTGAAAAACCCGCTCGTTCTTTAACGTCAGTTTTTGAATAATATCGGCCTTCACTTCCCGCGTGGCCGTGGCGGTTAAGGCGATCAGTGGAACGTTTGGAAACATCTCCCGGAACTCGGCGATTTGGAGATAGGGCGGACGAAAATCATACCCCCAGGCAGAGACGCAATGGGCTTCATCGACAGCGATGAGGTTAATCTTCATCATTTTAGCCCGTACCCTGAATAGCTCCGTGCGAAGGCGTTCGGGCGAAACGTAGAGAAACTTGACGTCATTATAAATGCAGGCATCCAGTGTATGATCAATCTGACGGTAACTCATGCCCGAAAACACTGCCTGAGCATTAATGCCCCGTTTGCGAAGATTCTCGACCTGATCTTTCATTAGGGCAATTAATGGCGAAATAACCAAACAGAGGCCTTCCCGGGCCAAAGCCGGAACCTGAAAACACAGAGACTTTCCACCACCCGTCGGCATTAAAGCCAGCACATCGTGCCCCTCCAAAACGGACGTTACTATGTCCCGCTGCAAGGGCCGGAATTCGTCATATTCCCAAACCTGTTTTAGTATCTCGTCAATCGTCATACTTCTGATAAAATCAACGCTGGTGGCGTTTCAATCCATTATTGTGCTCAAAAATAACAAAACCTGAGTCGGGTTTCACGGCTGGCTGAGCTATTTCAAATTGCTTTAGTTATGAGTAGTTATTTAATCGGAATACACCTTTGTTCCGAACCCCTTTTAGTCCATGACTTTATTTTAAGGATTTCCTATTATTCCATACTGCATTTTGTATTTTTACTTGATTACGATCCTGTCGCTATGAAAAAACTTTTACTAATACCTTTTCTTTTGATTGGCAGTTTAACCTGGGCCCAGAAGGAATTGCCTCAACCGAAAAATATTCGCACTAAATCTTCTTCAGATCTGATTTTTTTACCCGCAGATAAGACGGTTTGTTACTCCACAGGGCAGGCCGATAGCCGCATTGGCCCCCCACCCGAATTTTTAAGAAAACGCGGAGGCCGCACCACCGCTACTACGTCCGAGTTTACGGTGGAATACGTGGGTTTTTCGGATAGTGCCCGCGTTGCTTTTCAACAAGCCGTTGAAATCTGGAAATCCATCATCATTTCGCCCGTGCCTATTCGCGTGTATGCCGTCTGGACGGATTTAGGAAGTGGCTCCAACGGCTCGATTATACTGGGTGGAGCTCGCCCCTATTCATACGTGACTGGATTTCAGGGAGCCACTAAAACCAACACCGCTTACCCCATTGCTCTGGCTGAAAAACTGGCCCGGCAGAGCCTGAACGGGAACCAGCCTGATATTTACTGTGAGTTTAACAGCAATAAAGCCGTAAACTGGTATCTGGGAACGGATGGAGCCACGAATGGTTCGGCAGGTCGGCAGGATTTTGTTACTGTAGTAACGCATGAGTTGGGGCATGGACTGGGTTTTACCAGCTCTTTTTATGCCAACAATAGCCTGGCCATGTGGGGAGATGATTCGAATTATGGCTATCCCCGTGTTTTTGATCATTACATCAAAAATGCGAACAATCAGCAACTGATTAATACGAGTGTTTTCAGTAATCCATCGACCCAGTTATACAGTCAGGTAACGGGACGAAATCTCTTTTTTGACAGCCCGATTGCTAATGCTCAGAACGGAGGTACCAAGCCTAAGTTATACGCTCCGACTTCTTACAGCGTAGGTTCCAGTATCTCACATTTGGACGAAACCACCTATCTAACGGGCACTTCCAATGCGTTAATGACGCCGAATTTGGCCCGTGGAGAAGTCAACCAGAACCCTGGCCCGATTGTACGAAACATGTTCACGGAAATGGGCTGGAAATCAACATCCATTCTGCATAATCGATTAACGGATTCGGAAGATTTACTCGGACAACCCATTGCATTTACGGCTCAGGTGGTCAGTGATACATCGGTCGTAGGCCCCGTCCGCCTTTCCTATACCATTAACGACACGACTCGGGCCAACGCCACTACGGTTCCCATGACTCAATCAGGAAACACCTATACGGCAAACCTCCCGGCTTCGAGTCAGGCCCGGACGATTCGTTACTGGATTTCAACGACGGAAGCGGGTTATCCTAACCGCACCTTTAGCAGTCCCGCCGAAGCTCCCAGCCGGGCTTTCTGGACATTCAAAATTGGTACTGATAATACGCCTCCCACCATCACGCACGCTCCGCAAACATCCATTTTATCTTCTACAGACTCGCTGATTGTTGATGCAGATGTATTTGATGATTTTAGTTTTGGCATTGATACCACTTACATTGAATATCGGGTGAATGGTGTGGCTCGCCCTTCAGTGCCAATGCCCCGGTTGGGTTATTACGTAACCAATGGTATTCGTTCCAATAACATTTACGCCGTAGGAGCCATGACCTTCGGAGCGGGGAGTTTGAAGGGCGGTGATAAGATTGAATACCGCATCGTAGCCCGTGATCGTTCGAAAGCCCGCAACGTGGGTTACGCTCCTTCGACGGGTTATTATACAGTGAACGTAGCGGGAATTTCGGCAGCCGTAACCGAGTATGTCAATGACTTTAACGCCACTACAGCCAGTAGCGATTTTACAGGTACGAATTTCAGCATCGCCACCCCTACGGGTTTCACCGACGGAGCCATTCACTCGGATCACCCTTACAAAGACGGGCCCGAATCTCAGGGTTATGAGGCTAATTACACTTATACCTTACTCAAACCCATTCGCCTGAGTGATCAGGATCCGTTCATTCGTTTCGATGAAATCTGTCTGGTTGAACCCGGCGAAGACGGTTCCGTTTTTGGCAGTAGCAGTTTCTATGATTACGTAGTGGTGGAAGGCTCCAGCGATGGCGGAAAAACCTGGAGGCCTTTTCAGGATGGCTGGGATGCCCGAGCTAATAATCAATGGTTAACGGGTTATAATTCCAAAACAGAGCAAGTTAATGTCAACGGAACAAACGTAACCAACTCCACTTTTGCCGGAACAGCAGGACTCTACAAAAGCCGCGAGATCAACATGGTTGGATCGGGTTACTTCAGCCCCGGCCAGCAGGTATTGGTTCGATTCCGCCTTTTTGCCGATCAGCTTTCACACGGCTGGGGCTGGGCCATTGATAACCTATACATTCAGAAGACAAAACCCATCATTACTTCGACCGAACCAACCCTTACGCAAACCACTATTCAGGTTTCCCCCAACCCCAGTCAGTACGGTCGTTTCCTGATCGATGCCGAGTTTCCGGCTTCGGTTAAATCGGTCGATATCAGTGTGACAAACATCATGGGACAAGCCGTTTATCAGAAAACCGCCAAGCAACCGGGGTCGTTACGGGAAAGACTGGAGCTAACTTCAATGCCCGCCGGAACGTATTTGTTACGCTTTGTTTCCGAATCTGAAGTCATTACCAAACGCATCGTTATTACTCAATAAATGAATCGGGGAAGTCAGTGGCTTCCCCTTTCTGTTCCTATGAAGTTACTAGTCATTATCAGTTCGGTAGTCCTCACGCTTTCGCTGACTTCCTGTTCCGTGAGCAAGCGAACCTCTTCCCTGAAAAACCTGGATTCACTCTGGACTTCGGTTACGTTTGGAAATCACCACGCTGGGCTTATGCTCTACGACCCCGACCGAAAGCAGACGCTTTATGCCCACAACGCCGAACGTTACTTTGTCCCCGCTTCCAATACCAAACTTTTTACTTTTTATGCCGGACTTAAAACGCTGGGCGATTCGGTAGAAGCTCTGCGGTACCTCGTTCGAAATGATTCTCTGATTTTTTGGGGAACGGGCGACCCGACATTACTAAACGTCAATGTTCCCAGCAGTAAAGCTCTGGAATTTTTAGCCCGCCGCCCGGAAAAGCTGTTTTACTGGCCGGGTCATTTCCCTCAAAGACCCTTTGGTAGCGGCTGGGCCTGGAATGATTACCAGGATTATTACCAGCCCGAAATCAGTGCCTTATCCGTCTATGGCAACGTGGTTCGTTTCTTGGCTTCCGATAAACTAGCGATTAACGTTATTCCCCAATCATTCATACTTGAAAAAGACACCAGCCATGCTACATTCCAGGTTCGTCGTGACTGGATGAGTAATCAGTTCACGGGTACTTCTGGTGTAGTGCCTGCTCATTTTGAACAGCACGTACCTTTTCAGACTTCGTCTGTATTAACCACTCAACTCGTAAGCGATACTTTGCATAAACGGGTAACTTTATTACCCTCATTTTCTACCAAAGTGTATCAAAGTCTTTCCTCCATTTCGGTGGATACGCTTTACAAACACATGCTGCAACCTTCCGATAACTTCGTGGCTGAGCAAATTCTCATGCTTGTTTGTTCGAAAATAGAGCAGCCTTTTCAAAGCAAAACCGCCATTGATTACGTCCTCAAAAATCACCTGACCGATTTACCTGATCGCCCCAACTGGGCCGATGGCTCCGGGCTTTCGCGGTATAACCTCTTTACGCCCAGAAGCATCATTCGTCTGTTGGAAAAAATGTACACCGAATATCCAACCGAGCGAATTTTCCCTTTACTAGCCATTGGCGGCCAGGCCGGATCCATAAAAAATGCGTATAAATCCGCCGACGGGAAGCCCTTCATTTTTGCCAAAACAGGTTCTTTATCAGGCATTTATAACCTGAGCGGATACTTACTGACTAAAAGTGGGAAGACGTTGTTATTCAGTTTTATGAACAATAACTTTAACCGCCCTACCAGCGAAATTCGCCGCGATATGGAACGAATTTTGACCCAGATTCGGGAAAAGTATTAAGTGCACGGAATCTGAAAATCAGGGTTATAAAACCAGCTTTTCAAATGCTGTCGCGTGGCTTATGTAAATGTTGCGTATTTTTGCACCGGAAATCCACAATACATGCAGTCGCAAAAACCTTTCATTGTTGGCATTACTGGTGGTAGTGCGTCAGGTAAAACGTTGTTTTTGAAAAGCCTTTTATCGGCTTTTCCACAGGAAGAAATCACCTTAATTTCTCAGGATAATTACTATCGCCCGCGGCACGAAATTCCACTGGACCGCCACGGGGTTCATAATTTTGACTTACCCGAGTCCATTGATTTTCAACAATATGCCCAGCATATTCACGACTTACGGGAAGGCAAGGACGTTCAGAAATTAGAATACACCTTTAATAATCCCGACCTTATTCCGGCGATGCTGACGTTCAAGTCTACGCCGATTATTGTGGTAGAAGGTATTTTCGTTTTCTATTTCGAAGAAATTGCGAACATGCTTGATTTGAAGGTATTCATTGATGCTAAAAATAAAATCAAGCTCAACCGCCGGATTCGCCGGGATTCGGAAGAGCGGGGTTACGACATTAATGATGTATTATATCGCTGGGAACACCACGTCAAACCAACGTACCAGAAGTATATCAAACCTTTCCGGGCTCAGGCCGATCTGGTTATTCCTAATAATGATCATTTTCAAAAGGGACTCGATATGCTGGTGCATTATTTGAAAATGCTGATTTCGAATCAGACAGGCCCAAATTCGGTGGACATGCCTTCCAATTCAGAGCATTAAAAAAGCTTCCTGGGAAAATTGATTTTTCAGGGCTTTCAGACCACTGGCAAAATGCGTTACTTTGCAACGCATTTTGCGGAGTAAAGAAAGAGCATCCGATTACCTTTCTTTCATTCCTTTTTTAGACAGGAAATAACCATAAACTTTTCTTTATCTATGAGTACGATTCAGTACGTACACGCCCGCCAGATTCTGGATTCGCGTGGAAATCCGACCGTTGAAGTTGACGTTCGCACTGAAAATGGCTTTTTAGGCCGTGCGGCGGTTCCCTCTGGAGCTTCTACGGGCGTACACGAGGCCGTTGAACTTCGCGATGACGATAAGTCAGTATACCTGGGTAAAGGTGTATTGAAAGCCGTTGAGAATGTCAACGAACTGATCTACCCTGAAATTCTTGGTATTTCTGTATTCGAGCAAAACATGATTGATAAAATCATGATTGAACTCGACGGTACGGCAAACAAAGGCAAATTGGGAGCTAACGCCATCTTAGGCGTATCTTTAGCCGTTGCTAAAGCGGCTGCTCAGGAAGCAGGTCTGCCCTTGTTCCGTTACATCGGCGGCGTAAACGCGAACACGTTGCCCGTTCCGATGATGAACATCATCAACGGTGGTGCTCACGCGGATAACGCTATTGACTTCCAGGAGTTCATGGTCGTTCCTGCTAAAGCAGAAACGTTCTCGCAATCCCTCCGTATGGGAACGGAAGTATTCCATGCCCTGAAAAGCGTATTAAAATCAAAAGGTTACTCTACGAACGTGGGTGATGAAGGTGGTTTCGCTCCTAACATCCAGTCAAACGTAGAGGCACTGGAAACGGTATTACAAGCCATCGAAAAAGCGGGTTACCGTCCAGGAGAAGACGTATTCATCGCTATGGATGCGGCTGTATCTGAGCTTTACAACGCTGAAACGGGTAAGTATATCTTCAAAAAATCAACGAAAGAAGAATTAACTTCTTCTGAGCTGGTTTCTTACTGGACAGAGTGGGTGAACAAATACCCCATCATCTCCATTGAAGATGGTATGGCCGAAGACGATTGGGCTGGCTGGAAAGCTCTGACTGACAGCATCGGTTCTAAAACGCAGTTAGTGGGTGACGATTTATTCGTAACAAACGTGAAGCGTCTGGAAATGGGTATCGAGCAGGGTGTAGCGAACGCCGTTCTGGTGAAAGTAAACCAAATTGGCTCGTTAACCGAAACGATTGATACTGTTAACTTAGGCAAGCGTAACAGCTATAAAAACATCATGTCTCACCGTTCAGGTGAAACGGAAGATGCAACTATCGCTGACTTAGCAGTTGCTCTGAATACGGGTCAAATCAAAACGGGTTCTGCTTCTCGTTCTGACCGTATGGCAAAATACAATCAATTAATCCGCATCGAGGAAGAATTAGGCGATTCAGCTTACTTCCCCGGTATTAAAGCGTTTTAATTAGAATACCTGAGAAGGGCTATGGATTTGAGCATTGGCTTAAACCCATAGCCCTTTTTTTCGTTTACAGAGTAAGTAACGCTTTCATTTTTAACTTTCTGAGCAGCCTATGTTTCGCGTCTGGCCTCCCAAATTTCCCGTCATAGCGATCACCATCTGGGTCGTTTTGATTGCCCTGAGTGATTATAATCCGCTGAAAAAATATCAGATGAGCCACGAGCTTTCGGAGCTGGAAGCTCAGAAAGAGTTCATGGAAAAGGAAATCGTCCGTGTCCATAAAGAGCGGCAGGAAATCACCGAATCCGACGCATCCCTGGAAACCTTCGCCCGCGAGAAGTACATGATGAAGAAAGATAACGAAGAAGTTTTCGTACTCGTAGACGAAGAGGGGAATCCTGTAGAATAAGTTGGCAATGTTTTGAGTTTAGGGTTTTGAGTTATTATGCTCGCAATAATCAGTATGGTTAAAGCCTTTAGTCTCAACATCTATTTGCTAACTCAAAACCCAAAACTCTAAACCTAGAAACGCTTATGGTTAAAGTCCTTTTTGTTTGTTTAGGTAATATTTGTCGGTCTCCGCTAGCGGAGGCTTTGTTTAAGAAAGCAGTAGAAGATCGCGGCCTTACGGATCAGATTTACTGCGATTCGGCAGCGACGAGTACCTACGAGATTGGGAATCGTCCTGATCGCCGGACGTGTGCTAATGCTGAATCACACGGACTAAAGCTAGACCACCGGGCCAAGCAATTGCGAAAATCAGACTTTACGGATTTTGACTATATCATCGGCATGGATGACTCGAATTTCGATAACATTCACGCCATGTCGCACCGATTCAGTGGGTCGTATCCTTCGCACGAACAGGTTTTTCTATTGCGAAAATTTGATCCCTTTGTGGAGGTTTCACGCGGTATTCCTTCCCTGCCCGATCCGTATTACGAACCAGATGAGGCTTTTGAAGAGGTCTACCAGATTGCCAAACGCAGTACCGAAAAACTGCTGGACTGGATCATTAAGAAACACCATTTAGAGTAGAGACGTCGATTGTATCGCGTCTTTTTTTGTTTGAGTAGAGGTGCTCTCGGCAGTCGCTCGGTTTTGCCGAGTGACTGCTGGGTTGGATTACCACGATTTCTAGCCCAGACGCGACTAATCGCGTCTCTACGGGTTGGGGTTTCTAATGCTTTTTTAGCCTTTTCTAAACTTCTGCTTCGATTCTAACGGCTTCGGTTTAACTTTGTCTGTACCAACATTGTACCTGATTCATTCTCATTCCCGAAATATCGTGAGCAAAAAAGTTCTGTTAGTTATCCTCGACGGTTGGGGCATTGCCAAACAAGGCGAGGAAGATCGTTCGGCCATCATTGCCGCTCAGACCCCCTTTTACGATTCGTTATTCGCGAATTATCCACACTCTACGCTGGTGACTTTCGGTCCCGAAGTAGGTTTGCCCGAAGGTCAGTTTGGTAATTCCGAAGTAGGTCACATGAACCTCGGAGCGGGTCGTACCGTCAAACAAAGTCTGGTTCGTCTCAATGACGCTATCGAGCAAGATACCCTTCGCCACGAACCTGTACTGGTAGAAGCTCTCGAATTTGCTAAGGCTAATCATAAACCCGTTCACTTCCTGGGTCTGGTTTCTGATGGGGGCGTTCACGCTCACATCAATCACCTCAAGGCTCTTTGCAATGTGGCGAAAGACAATGGTCTGGAGAACGTATTCATCCACGCCTTCACCGATGGACGCGACACCGATCCTAAATCTGGTGTAAAGTATTTGTCTGACTTACAGGCCTTCCTTCCTACTTCAGTGGGTAAAATTGCCAGCGTAACCGGACGGTATTATTCCATGGATCGTGATAATCGCTGGGAACGTATCAAACTGGCTTACGATGTGATGGTGAAAGGGATTGGTCAACCCGTTGAGGCCAGCCAGTTAATTTCTACGCTTGAAACGTCGTATTTGCAAGGGGTTACCGATGAGTTCATCCAGCCCATCGTTATTACCGAAAACAACCTGCCCGTTGCAACCATTCAGGAAGGTGATGTAGTGATTTGCTTCAACTACCGTACCGATCGTCCACAGGAAATTACCAAAGCTCTTACGCAGGAAAACTTCCCGGAATATGGCATGAGCAAGTTAGATATTCGTTACCTGACGATGACGAATTATAACAAGTCATTCACGGGTGTAAACGTCATTTTCGATGATTCGAACCTGCCTTATACGTTAGGAGAAATCATTTCCAAAGCGGGCAGAACGCAGATTCGTATCGCTGAAACCGAGAAATATCCGCACGTAACCTTTTTCTTCTCAGGAGGCCGTAACGAACCCTTCGAAGGCGAAAACCGAATTCTGTGCCCTTCGCCTAAAGTGGCTACGTACGATCTCAAACCCGAAATGTCGGTATATGACGTTCGTAATGCCCTGGTTCCTGAACTGGAAAAAGGATCGGCAGATTTCGTGTGTCTAAACTTTGCCAACCCTGACATGGTAGGCCATACGGGTAGCTTTGAAGCCGTAGTAGCCGCTTGTGAATCAGTTGACGTATCGCTGAATGCCGTAGTGACGGCAGCTCGTAACAGTCACTATTCCGTTATTGTATTAGCAGACCACGGTAATGCCGATTACATGATTAACGACGACGGAAGTCCAAACACTCAGCACAGTCTGAACCTGGTTCCCTGTATTCTGCTGGATGACGACCATAAATCCATTAAAAACGGAAAGCTCGGCGACATCGCACCAACGATTCTGGCCTTAATGGGCATCGAAAAACCCGAAATCATGACTGGCGACGTTTTGGTTTAGTTGTTGTTAGTTATACAAATAAAAGCCGTCCGAATAAGAAATTCAGACGGCTTTTTATCTATTAAGTCAGGTTATTATCCAGGAACTAATAACCAACAACTATTAACCCCTAAACATTAACCATTAACTGAACTGCTTCTGTCGCCAGAAATACCAGCCACCGCCTAACAGAACAATGAAGACTAGTGGACCTAACAAGTTTAATACTTGCCAGACCATTTTGTTTTCTTCTATTTCTACTTTGTCCAGCGGCCGTAACTTGAATTCTTTCGTTCGGGCCGTAATTACTCCGTTGTCATCGAGCAGATAATCCACTGCATTCAGGATAAAATCTTTATTGGCATAGATGTGGCGATCGGGGCTGAAGCGGTCAAAACCCAAGGGCAAAGGTACCTGACGTTTCGGATCGAAATCGTTGAGAGCTAAATCCCCGTCAGCTACTACTACAATTTTGGACGGTTTATCCTGAACGGCAAACCCTTTCGAGCGAGGGTCTCGGGTAATAATCGATTGCGGAATAATGACGAAAACTTACCCTCCAGCAAATAGGCCACCGCTTTGGGCCCACCCGTATACTGCGTTGGATCAGGTTTGCGGCCCGCTTCGTTGTAAGGAATAACGGCCGGAGCCCGTAGGGTTTGGGTATAGGCGGAGGTAAATACCAGCGGCGTTTTTCGAATGCCTTCCGCCGCTACGGTATCGAGTGAACCTACGTAACGCCCGTATAAAGCATCCAGATTACGGGTAATGGGTGATTTACCGTACGAATTCAGCAAAGGATAAAACCGCCAGGGCATGAGCTGAATGTTAGCCTTATCGCCCATCGTTCCGACGTTTAGCGGAATTTGAGCCGAGAGCATATCCTTCACGACTACCGAGTTAGCCCGGAGCCCATAACGGAATAATAACTCATCAATTTTCAGATTCGTTGGCTGAGCATACACACCTTCGCGTCCTACCGAATCGGTCTGCACAGCATCCATGAAGAACAGAGCTTTACCTCCGTGCACAATAAACTGATCGAGCTTTAACTGATCGTCCTCCGAAAACTCCTGATCGGGTTTGATGACCAGTACCGCATCCAGCCCATCTAGATTAGGCGAGGTTTGCAGGTTCACCTGAAAAATATCGTAGTTCTTTTGCAGAGCCACAATCAAATCCGAAATCCGCACGGGATTCAGTTTTTTGGAGAGTGTAGATAATAACCCAATCCGCTTTTTTTCTTTCTGGGTTAACTCCCGCAAAGCCGTAGCCAGCGAGTATTCCACGTTTTCAGCCGAAAGATTCAGATTTTCCTGAGCCGACTGCGAGATATTTCCTTTCAGTAATTGAACCGAAGTCTCCTTATTCTGAAAGGTTAATAAAGCTCCCGGCCACACCAGCTTCTGCGAGCGACTGTCTTGGCCCCCTTCTACTACATTCGTAGGGATTAAACCTTTCTCAGTCAAGGCTTCGTATAAGGCATTTCGCTTCTTGGCATCTGTTTCAGCCGAAGGATCAATAAATCGATAATCGAGGTGACCACCGGAATGAGCTTTAAATTCTTCCAGCGTTTCTCGAATGGATTCCCGCAGATGCCGAAAACCAGGGTTCAAATCACCGTCGAGGTATACTTTCACGTACACCTCGTCATCGAGCTGGTCAAGTATATTTCGGGTGGCATCCGAAAGACTGTAGCGGCGGTCTTCCGTTAAATCGAGACGGAAATAGAAAAAACCGGCCAGCACATTCAGGGCTACCACTCCAATCACTAATAGCAGGGGACGCAGGTACTTGGATTTCATCATATTCTAGGCTCAGAACAAGCTGAGATAGTCACTAAAAACAAAAGTCCGGTTTCTTGAGAATCCGGTTAATTCTTTCAATATGCCTAATTTCTCAAAATCAGCGGTTAACTCTCCCGCAGCTTTAGGGCTCAAATGACAGATCGTCTGTACATCTTTCACCCGAATAACCGGATTTTGAAATAAAGCTGACATCAGCGTTAGCCCTGATGTGAATTTGCGGCCTAGTGTAGTTCGGATTTCAATTTCGTATTTTTCTTTTAACCCTAAGATTTTACCTAACGTATCGCAAGCCGTTTTACTAGTCTTTTCTATTCCAACGAGAAAATATTTCAACCATTGTAACAGATCATTTTTATCTCTAACCCTGGTCAGGTTATCGTAGTATAGGGCTTTATTTTCCTCAAAAAAGGAAAATGACTTGTCCGAGTAACCCGCTGATAAGAGGTATAAAGTAAAATATAGCTGGCTATATTTTACTTTAAGCCCGTAAAGTAAAATATAAAATTCTATAGTTTACCTTAAGGCCTAAATCATAGGAGGTCAATTTCATGGTAGAGTGCTGCTCGCAAGCCTTCTAAAAATTTTCTTTCCCTAACTTGTAACCTTTCGCTTTTCCCGAAGTACCCTTTTACAAAATCAACCATCTGTTAACCCCGCTTCCATGACCGACGAACAGGCCATGCAGGCCGTAAGTGAAGGAGACCTCGACAAAGCCGCCATTTTGTACGAACGTTACAAAAAGTCGTTGCTGAATTTCTTTCTCTATCGGCAATCATCCCGGGATATTGCCCGCGATCTCACCCAGCAGGTATTCCTGCGGTTGTTGCGGTATCGGCATACCTTCCGGGAAGGGGCAGTTTTTCGAACCTGGATCTATGAGTTGGCCCGAAACATCTATAACGACCATCTGAAAACGCTGCGGCATCACACGAACGAATTTCCTGATATCCTGCTGGAAGAAGATGAAAGCGAAGCCTATCACCAGCGGTTACATCAGGCTCTGGAGCTTCTCCCTGATTCATACCGGGAAGTGTTGCTGCTCAGCCGCTTTCAGAATATGAGTTACGAAGAAATCGGGCAGGTACTGGGCCTTTCCGTAGCTAATGTAAAGGTGCGGGCCTTTCGGGGACTCCAGAAATTACGTGAATTGTATTTCCAGATCAATGATTAATTATTCCCTGTTCATGTCATGGAAAAAGATACTTTATTAATTGACTATCTGCTGGGCAGGTTATCCGAACCCGAGCGATTGGCTTTTGAAGAGATGCTTGCCAGCGATTTACCCCTCCGCCAGGAAGCCGAAAGTCTCGAAAAAATCTGGCGGGATGTTCAGCGTTACGAGGTAGAACCAGATGCAGGATTAGACACGGCTTTTTACGCTTTGCTGGATCGGGAAAAGGAGAATCAGACGCTTGAAAGTCAGCATCAACAGGAGGCAAACGTTATTCCGCTTCCTAAAAAGCGAGTTTACTGGCCTTATGCCGCCGTTCTGGCTGCTTTTGGAATCATGTTCTGGCTGGGACGAATGACAGTAGCTCCCGAAATCAAGACGCAGACCGTAACCATCGAAAAGCCCTCTTATCGACCTTTGGAAACACCACCTGCGGAGGAAGTGGCTCAGCTAGAGCCCTCTACCAAAGAGGAAACGAAAGACGTTTCCATCAAAAAAGTACAACAGGAAGTAGCCACGCTCCGCAAAGAATTAAAAGTTACCCAGGAATTAGTGGTGCTCGGCTTACTCCGAAAAGAGTCAGCAGCCGAGCGGTTGAAAGGACTGCAATACGCCAGTAATATGCCCTCTCTCCCACCCGATTTATTACAAGCACTGGCTCAAACCCTTCGCAAGGATGAAAACATTAACGTTCGCCTGGCCACGCTGGAAACGTTAAAGAGTTACGGCAAAAATCCATCGGTTCGGAAAGCCTTACTGGCCCGGCTGAATGCCGCCTCGGAGTTACCCGAACAGATAAGCGTAATGGAAACGCTTGTCATCAACAAAGAAACAGCGGCCTTACCTCGCCTGAAACAACTAGCAGAAGACGAAGCCGCTGACCCCATCATTCGCAAACAAGCTCAACAGAGTATTCAACTACTAACGATCTAACGTCATGAAAAAGGTTTTCATACTTACACTGCTTCTTTCGGCATATTCGGCATTGGCTCAGGAAGAAAAAGAGACCAAAACATACCGTATGCCTCTTAAAACGAAGAAAGTTTCTTTTCTGATCAGTAATGCAGAAGTAGCCATTCAGGGATACGAGGGCACTGATATTGTTATTGAAGCCAAGGGCATTACGCCCCCACCTAAAGAAGCGGAAGGGCTAAAGGCTGTGGGGGCCGGAGGTACGGATAATACCGGTATTAACCTTTCCTCGCAAACGGAAAATGGGGTAACTATTTTTAAAACGGCTCTTCGGCAGGACGAGGTCTCGTATGTCATTCGTCTACCTAAAAACACTGATTTACTCTGGAAATCGGGTAATAATTTCTTTGCCAATGATGACGAATTAACAATTACGGGTATTGAGGGAGAAATTGAAGTTCGTACGGCCTCTACGAATATCAATCTGAAAGACATCACAGGTCCGGTTATTGCTTATTCAACGATGGGAAAAATCAGTGCTCAATTTAGTAAGGTAAATCAGAATAAGCCGATTTCCCTGTCTACGAGTCATGAGGCCATTGATGTAAGTCTCCCATCGGACACCAAGGCCTCCGTCATTCTGGATGCTTCGCAGGGTAATGCTTTCACAGATTTTGACCTACTGCCTTTGCCTGAAAAAGAAGCCAAACAAAGTGAGTCCCAAAGTGTAGATGGGTTAGTCGTAGTGGGTTCTGGTTCCAGAAGAAAAGACAGTGAAAATCTAGCCAAAGGAGCAACTAGTTCTAAAAATAATTCGGCTTCTAATTCATCTGCCTCTTCCATAAGCATTAGCACGAAAGATGTAAACATTCAAACGGATAATAATCAAATTCTTAGCTTCGCCAGTGCAAAGCCATTTACCATTAACAACATTTATATCAACGGTAACGCAACCAAAGGTATCATTAATGCTCCCGGCGTTTCAATTACCTTAAAATCTTCGATGGGTAATATCTACCTCCGAAAGCGAAAATAATCAGCTTAATGAAAAAGAGCAGGCTACTAAGTCTGCTCTTTTTCGTTAAGGAAGTTTCACCAGCATTTCAATTTGTTGCTTCAGTAAGGTTTTGATAAACTCATCCTGAATCTCACCTTCTACCCAGTTCTTTTTCAGAAAAGGAATCTTAACCCGTAAGCCTAAAACCGTGGCGTTCATAAAACTTAGGATATCCGTCAGGTGACTCATACCCAAGGGATTTCCACTTCCCCCATCCGAAATACCGACCAAGGCTACCATCTTGCCGCTCAGCTTGCTGGGATAGTGAAAGCCGTCTATAAAAGCCTTCAGCACGCCGGGAAACGAACCATTATATTCAGGCAAAACAAAGACCAGTTTGCTGGCTCCTTCCACCAGATCACGCACAGCATTGAAGGCATCGTGCTTGCCAAAATTCCCGTAAAGGGCCGATTCAATAAAATCAACGGGCAAATCTGCTAGGTCTACTACGCGGGCATCCGCCCCTGCCGCCTGTATTTGCTGACGGTAATATTCAGCCACCTGCCTACTACGGGAGTTTTTCTGATTGGTCGAGGAAACGATGGTAATCATGGATACTATTATCTTTTCTGAGTGTCAATTCAATACCTATTTCTAGGGTAGCAGGAATGCTTGATACTAATAAATAATAATCAGCAACCTGCATTTGAAATTTAAAGTTGCAGTCTTTCTCTAAACTTTTCTATAGCAATTTATTCTATCATTGTTCGCAACTAAGTAACCGCTCTTTCGGATTTATAATCCGAAAGCTATCTGTCAGGGATTTGTAATCCTACGCAGCAACCATAACCGCCTCTACCCAGACGCGACTTCATCGCGTGTCTAAATTTTTTATCCCTATTAAACCACTACCCACTTTTATGCTGGTAGCCTGAGGGACGCCATGAGTCCTACTGGTAGCGAAGTTACCTCAAATCCTAATAAGGTTCTTCGCTTTGCTCTGAATGACAGGGAGGGGTGCTTGCAGTTGTTAATATCTCTTTTCTTTACCTGATCAATCTCTCGAACGCAAGAGCAGATCTTGCCTAATAATGAATCGAAAGTTGAGGAAATAAAGGTAATAGTGGCTGGCAGCATGAGCTATGCGATCAGCAAAAAAGCGGGTAGTGTCTTTGTCGAACTATATCCCTAGTCCGAGAAAGAAATTGCTTGCAGATAACGTTTACCTTTGCTTTTCCTTCATTCTACCTCCATCATGTCTCATCAGGACGTTATTCAATCACTTCAGATTCAGGCTAATCCTGAAAAAGCTGCCTTCGTCGCTCGTTACTTCAAAACCGGGCCGGGCGAATATGGGGAAAATGATCGTTTTTGGGATTAGCCGTCGGCGAAGTTCGGAGCATTGCCAAGAAGTTTCGCTTTTTGCCTCTGGAAGAAGTTTCTCAACTCATCCAAAGCCCTTACCATGAATGCCGGGCCGCGGCCCTGTTCATTTGGGTAGATCAATATAAAAAGGGAGACTTGAGTCAGAAACTGGAAGTTTTCGAAGCATATTTAGCTCATTTGGAATACGTCAATAACTGGGATCTCGTCGATGTTTCTGCCCGGGATATTGTCGGGGCTTTTCTTCACACCCAGGATCGGCAGTTACTTTACGATTTCGCCCGTTCCGAGCGAATTTGGACGGTTCGCGTCGCTATCATCGCTACCTTATATTTTATCAAAAAGAAAGAATACAGCGATACACTGGCGATTGCTGAATCTCTGCTTTCTCACAAACATGATCTGATTCACAAAGCCTGCGGCTGGATGCTCCGTGAAGTAGGTCAGCAGGATCTGGAAGTGTTACGGGAATTTTTAAACGAACATACCCTTGCCATGCCCCGCACCATGCTTCGGTATGCCCTTGAAAAATTACCCGAATCCGAACGACAGTATTATTTAAAGCTGAAGTAATGCAGGACACTAAGTAGTTGATAGTCAACTTAACCTTAGCATTTCCTGCGGAACTTAGCAGAATAGTAGCTTTTGGTATAAAACGTCGTTTGAAACGCTATCAACGAAACTGGAAATTACGGTGGTGAAATAATAAATGTAGAGACGTCCATTCATGGCGTCTTGCTGAGGATGGAATTCCAAACAGTGGATAACCAATATCGCCTTTTACCCAGAAGCGATAAAGTCGCGTCTCTACATTTCTAAACCCTAATAAAACTGCTCTTTCGGATTCATAATCCGAAAGCTATCTGTCAAGGGTTTATAATCTCAAGCAGCAAAACGGGCAGAGAACCCTTCCCTATCATTTAGAACGAAGAACTCACTGGGGTTTGAGTTGAGAAACCTGCTGCCAGCAGAAAAGCTGGCAGCAGGAGCTATGTAACGGAAACGCTTCCCAGTCACTCTTACCTTTATTTTCTCAACTTTCGCCTCATTGTCAGTCAAGTAACAACGAAAAATCAAAAAACGCTGACAGAACTAAATCTGCCAGCGTTCTCTAAAGAGTTAAGGTTCAGTAACTCAACACACCAAACCCAAAACTCCAAACTACTATAAGTATTGGTTTACGTTAACCGCGTTCAGATCTTCGAAAGCCGCTTTCAGACGAGCAATGAAAGACTTCTCACCTTCGCGTAACCATACGCGGGGATCGTAGAACTTCTTGTTCGGAGAATCTTCACCCGTTGGGTTACCAATCTGAGCCTGTAGGTAGTCTTCTTTGGATTTGTAGAAACCTAAGATACCATCCCAGTATGCCCACTGTAAATCCGTATCAATGTTCATTTTGATAGCACCGTAGCTGATTGCTTCGCGGATTTCTTCGCGAGAAGAACCTGAACCACCGTGGAATACGAAGTTCACGGGTTTCTCAGCTTCCAGATTATACTTCTCACGAATGTATTTCTGAGAGTTATTCAGGATTACGGGTTGCAGTTTCACGTTACCGGGTTTGTATACACCGTGAACGTTACCAAAAGCTGCTGCTACCGTGAAGCGAGGAGAAATAGCATTCAGTTTCTCGTAAGAATAAGCTACTTCTTCAGGCTGCGTGTACAGACGAGAAGAATCAACGTCAGAGTTATCCACGCCGTCTTCTTCACCACCCGTTACCCCTAATTCAATTTCCAGAGTCATGCCAATTTTTGACATACGCTCGTGGTATTTTGAAGAGATTTCGATGTTTTCTTCCAGAGGCTCTTCTGATAAATCGAGCATGTGAGAAGAGAACAGAGGCTTGCCATTTTGCTCGTAGAATTTCTCCCCTGCTTCCAGCACGCCATCAATCCAGGGAAGGATTTTCTTGGCACAGTGGTCCGTGTGAAGAACTACCGCAACTCCATATTTTTCAGCCAGCAGGTGGATGTGCTGAGCACCTGAGATCGCACCCGCAATAGCGGCTTGTTCGTTTTCGTTTTTCAGGCCTTTACCCGCGTAGAACTGCGATCCGCCGTGCGAAAACTGAATGATTACAGGGGAATTCAGATCACGAGCCGTCTCCAGAACCGCGTTTACGGTGCTGCTTGAAATTACGTTTACGGCTGGAAGTGCAAATTGATGTTTTTTGGCGAGTTCGAATAACTCCTGCACAGCGTCTCCAGAAAGAACACCTGGAGCAATTTTAGTTGCATTGGCCATACCAATCGTTGAAATGAGAGATTATGATATAATTTTTACTCGTATCAAAGGAAGTCTTGAATCACTGGTTTTAGAGTAGGTGCACTCTTCCATTATTGACTCTTAACATCTCATGCTGATGAAGAAGAGGTGCTGCTTTCCGATTCTGAAGAATTGAAAATCAACTGTTGCAAACTTATGCATTTTTCCAGGGATCATCAGTACATCTCTATAAATAAGCTGGATTATGGGGTAGTTCGTTCAATTTTAGGTCTAAAAAATCCAATATTCTGTAAAAATTGGATTAATGCTGCCTTGAAAAGTACAAATTCTCGGTCTATCCCACGCATACAAGTCAGGAATGATCTATCTTTGATGTCCTAAATCAAGTGCTGAATGGCTTGACTTGAGGATACCCTCCTCCCTTAACCTTTCAGACTTCAAAACAAGAAGCAGAAATATGTCTTGGTTCACCCGGAAAGACAAGGGTATTCAAACGCCCACTGAAGCCAAACGGGAAGCCCCCGACGGGCTCTGGTACAAGTGCCCCGAGTGCGGTAACATCATGCATACCCGCGAGCACAAAATGCAGGCTTACACCTGCTCGAAATGTAATTACCACGAAAAAGTAGGTTCTCAGGAATACTTTGAACTACTCTTCGACGATACCCTTTATACTGAACTCGACGCCACGATGACCTCGGGCGATCCGCTTCATTTCAAGGATACCAAAGCGTATCCCGATCGTATCAAAGCCACGGAGAAAAAAACAGGTCTGAAGGATGCCGTTCGCACGGGTCACGGCAAAATCAATGGTATTGATCTGGTGGTTGCCTGTATGGACTTTGGCTTCATCGGTGGTTCGATGGGTTCTGTAGTAGGTGAGAAAATTGCCCGGGCGATGGATTACTCCCTCAAAAACCGGATTCCCTTCCTGATGATCTCAAAATCGGGCGGTGCCCGGATGATGGAGGCAGGTTTCTCGCTGATGCAGATGGCCAAAACTTCGGCTAAAATTGCCCTGCTCGACGAAGCAAAGATTCCTTATATCTCCTTATTAACGGATCCTACAACGGGAGGCGTGACGGCATCTTTTGCGATGCTAGGCGATTTCAATATCTCCGAACCTGGTGCCTTAATTGGTTTTGCAGGTCCCCGCGTCATTCGGGAAACCATCGGTAAGGATCTTCCTAAAGGTTTCCAAAGTGCTGAATTCGTTCAGGAACACGGTTTCCTTGATTTCATCGTGGATCGTAAAGAATTAAAAGATCGGCTGAGTAAGTTACTTGAAATAATTTGGGTACAGCCTTCTTAACGTACTAGTGAATGCATGAAAAGCCTGGGTGGAAATCCAGGCTTTTTTTGTGGGTACTTAGATGGGATGAGCACATTCTAAGGGTTAACCTCTATTATTCTATTTTAAATCTTTCAAGTCTAGTATCTTTAGCCACTTGCTTAATCGTAAACATTGATAATCCTGTTGCTTTATGCGTCGTAGCTTACTTGCCGCTTTTCTTCTGCTAAGCGTCTGGGTATGCCTGAGCTGTAAATCTTCCGAAAAAACTTCGGGAGAATCGAGCGTGGCCATTTCCTGGAAACTCCTTACTAATTTCCCGAAAGATACCACAGGCTTTCAGGCCCAGTTTGTCTTAACCAATAAAGGTGAAGAAACCTTAACCAATAAAGGATGGACGCTGTATTTCAGCATGTCGCCCCGAACGATTCTGGCTTCAACTACCCCCGTTCCCGGCACCGTCGAGCACATTAATGGCGACTGGTACAAACTCACGCCCACTGAAAGCTTTGAGTTAAAACCCGGAGCTTCCATAACTATTCCTTACGCGGGGACAATCCCCATCAATAAAATGATCGACGCTCCGGTCGGACTTTATTTTGTTTTTGGAGAAGGCGAAAACGAACGCATCGAAACGGTAACGGAATATACCCCAGAGCCGATGACGGAAAAAGAACAGATCCTTCGTGGTCCGAACGACCAGATGCCTTTGCCCACAGCGGCGTATCATTACCAGCAGAATTCGGCTTTATCTTTACTCTCTCCCGAGCAGTTACCCGCTCTAACGCCGATGCCCGTTCAGGTAACCAAAGGTCAGGGCAATGTGAGTCTGAGCAGCCAATGGCCCATTTATTACGCTAAAGAATTACAAAAAGAAGCTACTTTCCTCAATAACCGTCTGCAATCCTTAACGGGTACTTCCTACCCACTGAAAGAAGCGACGACGGCGGCAAGCAAAGGAATTTTACTAAAGATTGCCCCCGTTACGGTAAACGGTATTTCGAAAGAAGCCTATCAATTGAATGTGAGTAATGAAGGCATTACCATTACGGGTAATGATCCCGCTGGCGTATTTTATGGCGTTCAGAGCTTACTGGCTTTGGCTCCTGTCGCGGCTTATAACAAACCTGCGGCTTCGCTTACGTTACCCGCTCTGCAAATTCAGGATGCCCCACGTTTTGGCTTCCGCAGCGTTCATCTGGACGTTTCGCGTAACTTCCAAACCAAGGAAAGCGTCCTGCGAATGCTGGATTTATTAGCTTTCTATAAAATTAACAATCTGCTCTTCTACATTACTGAAGATGAAGGCTGGC
Source organism: Siphonobacter sp. SORGH_AS_0500 (assembly GCF_002838835.1). Classification (GTDB taxonomy): domain Bacteria; phylum Bacteroidota; class Bacteroidia; order Cytophagales; family Spirosomataceae; genus Siphonobacter. Next base: position 81,499 of record NZ_NHPP01000013.1, on the reverse strand, counting down.
GTTTGGAAATCAACGGATTACCTGAGCTTACCGAAGTGGGCTCACACCGCCAGCATGTGAAGAATATCAAGGATAATGCCTTACCTCCGGCTTATGGTTCTGGCCCAACCGCAAACGCCAAGGACACGTACGGAAGCGGTTACTATACCCGCAAAGATTTCATTGAAATTCTTCAATATGCGAATGATCGTCACATTCGTATTATTCCTGAAATAGGCTTTCCCGGCCACTCGCGTGCGGCTATTAAGTCGATGGAAGCTCGTTACGAGCGTTTCATGAAAGAAGGCAATAAAAAGGCGGCGGAAGAATTTCGTCTGATTGATCCTGATGATAAATCCGTATACATCTCGGCTCAGGCGTATTCAGATAACGTGATTTGCGTAGTTCGTCCTTCGGCGGCTCATTTCTTTGAAACGGTGGTGAATGATGTCGTTAAAATATACGACGAAGCCGGTCTGAAACTCAACGCTCTGCACGTCGGTGGTGATGAAGTTCCGATGGGTGTCTGGACGAAATCTCCCCTGGTGGATGCTTTTCTGAAACAACATCCTGAAGTGAAAGGCCCCCGGTATCTACAGAGTTATTTCTTCGGTCAGATGTTACCCAAGCTGAAAAAGCATAATTTGGAAGTACACGGCTGGGAAGAAATAGGCTTGAATGTGGACGCGAACGGTACATACGTAGCAAACCCCGAGTTTGCCGGGAAAGGGGTCATTCCTTACATCTGGAATAACGTCTTCGACCTGGATTTGGGGTACCGCATGGCAAATGGAGGTTACCCCATTGTGCTCTGTAACGTTACGAACCTGTACATGGATTTGGCTTACAACAATGACCCCGCCGAGCCCGGTCTGTACTGGGGCGGTTATGTGGGGCCTCGCAATGCCTGGACGTTCGCTCCTTACGATTATTTTAAAACGACGTATGTGAATTCGCTGGGTAAGCCTCTGGATTTTTCAGGCAAAGAGAAGCTTCAGAAACGTCAGAATATTTTAGGACTGGAAGCTCAGCTCTGGACGGAAACCGTTCGCGGTCGGGACATGATGGAGTATTACGTTTTACCCAAACTGATGGGTTTTGCAGAAACAGCCTGGTCAGCGGAACGGAAATGGGAAACCATTGAAAATAAAGCCCTCCGCGAGCAAGCTATTTCAGAAGGCTGGAACGTTTTTGCAAATAACCTGGCTCAACGCGAGTTACCTCGTCTGCGTTACCTGAACGGGGGCTATAACTACCGCGTTCCCACGCCCGGAGCAATTCTGGAAAAGGGTATGCTAAAAGCCAATACGGAATACCCAGGCCTGCAAATTCGCTATACCACAGACGGTTCCGAACCTACCGTACAATCGAGCTTATATTCAGCTCCGGTAGCCGTTAAAGGCCCCATAAAGTTGAAGTGTTTTGATACAACGGGGAAAGCCAGTCGTAGCGTTACGGTTCAGTAAGCTGATTTTATAAAGTAAAAGCGGTTAGAGTCCTCCCTCTAACCGCTTTTTGTTAAGGAATAATAATTCGCTGGCTGGAAGTCTGATTCCCGACACTAGCTCGAAGCACATACATACCACTTTCCAGCATGGCCATGGGTGAAAGTAGGGTCTGTTCGCTGGTGAGTTGATCTACTTTCAAAGGAACGGGTTGCCCGGATTTTGAAAACAACTCGTAACTCATTTGTTGAATGGCTTGAACGTAAATGGCTTTAGCAGAAACGGCGGGATTACCCATCACCTGCCATTCAAATGTCGGCCTATTCCTTACAACAGATACCGTCCGACAGATGTATTGGGTTCCGTCTTCATCCACTTGCCGGAGGCGGTAATAACTTGTTCCGCTTAATGGATCTTCATCCACCGCTGAATACTCATTCCGCTGCGTCGTCGTACCGGATGCCTCATAGGTTCCGATTACTTCAAAAAACTCGGCATCTTTACTCCGCTCTACTACGAAAGATTTAGCATTTTTCTCCTGACTGGTAGCCCAGTTCATTCTCACTTTAGTCCCAACAGGAGTGGCTTTGAAATACACTAATTCCACAGGCATTGGGCCCATGCTTCCCTTAATTTTCAGATTATCAAAAGTGACGGTGCCATTACTGTTGTTCCAGATGAACTTGAAATCAGTAGGCATAACGCCCGTAGATAATTCACTGGCTTCATCAAATTCCAGTGAATTATCTACCCAGATGTCCATTTTATTAGCTTCCAGCGTGCCAATCCGGCCTTCGTCATCGTTGTAAGAGGTCGAAGCATTAGAGACGTTCATAATCCAGGTAACCGTTTTCGTACCCGAATAAGGGCCTTTGTTTACTGAACCGCCTTCCTGTACATGTAATTGAAAAGAGTTACCCAGGGTATTAAAGTGAAAACCTAAACGAGCAAAGACCGAAGCATTCGCGGGCAAGCTGCCGTTGTCATTGAGATTACCCACATAGAGGTAATTGTAGGGCGTTGTCGCGTTGGAAGTTTCAGTAATGTTGGCCGAAATCGTGAACTGAATGTAAAGAATCGTTGGCGTTTGAGTAAACAGATTGTCCGTTTTAGAGAACCGAACCTGACTTCCGGCGGCCTTATTAAGCGTTAACTTTTGCGAAGAAAGATCAATCGTGGAGGAGCCATTGGCAATGAGCTCCGTGAATTTATTGGGGCCACCGCCTTTGTAATCAGCAGCATTGGAAGAGCTACTAAAGTCCTGCTCAAAGTACGTAGTTACTTGAGCATAGGTTAGGTTTACCCCGCAGAGCAGAAGAAAGGAATAAAGATATTTCATAAATAAGGTTGGTTGTTTAACATTCAAACGTCCAACCTTATTCAGAAATTAACAAGTATATATACTTAGAAAGTAGCAAATGTTATTTAACGGTAGTGCCTAAGCTCTTGGCTTCGTTCCAATAGATGTCCATTTCAGCCAGCGTCATATCCTTCAGCACTTTACCATCTGCTTTAGCTTTTTCTTCCAGATACTGAAAGCGGGAAATGAACTTCTTGTTGGTGCGTTCTAGGGCTGTTTCGGGATTAATGTTAATGAAACGGGCGTAGTTCACTAGCGAAAATAGAACATCGCCAAATTCACCTTCCGCCTTTTCGCAATCATGCGAGGTTCCGGCTTTAAACTCGTCCTGAAACTCTTCCATTTCCTCCCGCACTTTTTCCCACACCTGTTCTTTTTCTTCCCAGTCGAAACCCGCTCCACGGGCTTTTTCCTGAATCCGCATGGCTTTCACCAAAGCGGGAAGAGAAGAAGGTACACCACCCAGCACAGATTTGTTACCTTCCTTAATTTTCAGTTGTTCCCAGTTTTGCTTTACCTGTTCTTCGGTGTCGGCCTGAGCATCTCCATAAATATGAGGGTGGCGGTGCACGAGCTTGTCACACAGGCTATTCATCACATCAGTAATGTCGAAATTACCCGTTTCTGAGGCGATTTTAGCGTAAAATACCAGATGCAGTAAGACATCACCGAGCTCTTTCTTAATCTCGGGTAAATCTTTCTCCAGAATCGCGTCCGAAAGCTCGTAGGTTTCCTCGATAGTCAGGTGCCGGAGTGTATCCATCGTCTGCTTCCGATCCCAGGGACAATTCTCCCGAAGCTCATCCATGATCGTTAATACCCGATCAAAAGCCATAAGCTGCTGCTTACGACGACTCGATAACTCCTCAAAAACCCGAGGCTGCTGCGAAGCGTGAAGTTCTTTTTGCATGAATGGGAAGTGTTTTGAGTTTACAGTTTTCCGTTGTCAATTTTCAGGGTTAATAATGTTAACCCAAAACTGATAACGGAAAACTGACAACTGTAAACTATACTTATTCTGCCAGGAAGGGATAACGATAATCCGTAGCAGGGATAAAGCCTTCTTTAATGGTACGAGCGGATACCCAACGCAGCAGGTTTTGCATGGAACCCGCTTTGTCGTTCGTTCCCGAGCCGCGAGCTCCGCCAAAAGGCTGCTGACCTACTACGGCTCCCGTACACTTGTCGTTAATGTAGAAGTTACCAGCCGAGTTAACCAGCTTACGGGTAGCCAGATCAACGGCGTAACGATCCTGAGCGAATACGGCTCCGGTAAGAGCGTAAGGAGACGTGCGGTCAATGAGTGACAGCGTTTCCTCAAACTGGGCAGCTTCGTATAAATAAATCGTCAGAACAGGTCCGAAAATTTCCTGCTCCATTGTTTCTGAATGCGGATCGTTCGTCAGGATGATGGTAGGATCTATAAACCAGCCTTTTGAGTCATCATACGTTCCACCCCAGATAATTTCGTTCGCAGGATTTTCTTTAGCCCGATCAATAAAACCCGTGATTTTCTGGAAAGCACGCTGGTCAATCACTGCGTTTACAAAGTTGGAGAAGTCTTCTGTTCCACCCACCTTGAACGTTTCGAGCATAGCTTTCATTTCCGCCCAAACGGAGTCCCAGAGGCTTACCGGAATATATGCCCGTGAAGCGGCTGAGCATTTCTGGCCCTGAAATTCGAAAGCAGCCCGTAATAAATTAGCGGCATACGCTTTAACATCGGCTGATTCGTGAGCGATCATGAAATCCTTACCGCCTGTTTCACCCACAATGCGGGGATAGTAACGGTAGTTATCCATGTTCGAGCCAATGTTTTTCCAGATGCTTTTGAACACCGCCGTGCTACCCGTAAAGTGGATACCGGCAAATTCTGGATGACTAAATACCAAATCACCAATCATCGGACCATCGCCCTGAATCAGGTTAATTACGCCGGCGGGAACACCCGCTTCTTTCAGCACCTGCATCAATACGTAGGCTGAATACATTTGCGTGGGAGCAGGTTTCCAAACGACTACGTTACCCATCATCGCTGCCGATACGGGCAGGTTGCCTGAGATAGCCGTGAAGTTAAAGGGAGTTAAGGCGTATACGAAACCTTCCAGTGGACGGTATTCTACCTTGTTCCAGATCGTTGCGTCGGGCGAAATGGGTTGATTGCGGTAAATTTCTGTTGCGAAGGCAACGTTGAAACGCAGGAAGTCTACCCACTCACAAGCCGCGTCGATTTCCGCCTGAAACGCGTTTTTCGACTGACCCAGCATGGTAGATGCGTTTAATAAATAGCGGTACTTAGTAGCGGAAAGCTCAGCCGCTTTCAGGAAAATAGACAAGCGATGTTCCCAGGATAATACCGACCAGGCATGACGGGCTTCGAGAGCCACCTCAATTGCCTCCGTTACGTGCTGAGGATCGCATTCGTAGAAATGACCCAACACGTGCTGATGATCGTGTGGAGACGTCATGGCTACTTTTTTATCCGTACGAATTTCCTGATTCCCAATGTAAAGAGGCATATCAATCTGCTTCGACCGTAGTTCAGCCAGCGTATCTTTCAGTTTCTGACGCTCGGGAGAACCGGGAGCATAGCCATAAATGGGTTCGTTTTTAGGAATCGGGACGTTATAAATTCCGTTGGACATAAGGATTTATAGATGAAGTTTATTTTAGAACTGGCGTTTGACAATTGATTATTAAATAAGTCTGATCTACACTACGTTAACCAACCCTTTATGCAGTCAAATAATTCAATATCTTTGCGAAGGTACGGCTTTTCTATGGAATCTGATGGGAAAGACCGGGCCCTTCCTTCCCCAAAAGTAGCACTCATACCTGCTGCTGATTCCCTCATAGGGAATTCCTTCAGGGTTCAGGCATAGTTTTCTAGTGTGTTAACCTTTATTATCAGCCATTTTGTCAGCAGAACCCCGATGGCAGGCTTTTGTACCGTAATAATATTTTAGCTTTAGCCCGAAAAATAAGCACAGCCATGACAGCCGACGAATATATCGCCGTCCGGCAATATACAGAGACCGAAAAGTACAACATCTTCGACGGAGAGCTTATGCCGCACATCCAGTCGATGTATAACTTTGCCTTTCGGTTAACTCAAGATGAGGACGACGCCAATGACCTGGTTCAGGATACCTATCTGAAAGCGTTTCGGTTCATTAACTCTTTTGAGCGAGGAACCAACGCAAAAGCCTGGCTTTTCCGGATCCTGAAAAACAGTTTTATTAACGATTATCGCCGCAAGTCAAAGGAGCCTAGTAAGGTTGACTACCAGGAGGTAGAAACCTATTATGATTCCGAAGAAATGGCTGGTACCAGCCAGACTACTGACTTACGGGCTGAAACTGTCCAGGAGTTATTGGGAGATGAAGTGACCAATGCCCTGAACGCATTACCCGTCGATTTCCGTACGGTACTGATCCTCTGCGATGTAGAAGGATTTACCTACGAGGAAATGGCGAAAATTCTGGATATTCCTATCGGCACGGTGCGTTCACGTTTGCACCGGGCTCGGATGTTACTCAAAGAAAAGCTGAAAACATATGCTTCGTCGATGGGTTATGACACGAGTGGAGAGTCGGAAGATGAAGATTCCTTATAAGTTGGAAACTTTTAGCAGATTAATCTGCTATAGCATGGACTGCCCGCAAGCAGTCCTATTTTTCTGCTTACCAAAGAATCATCGTTTAGATTACTCTCCTTCAGTTTATTAAGAGAAAGAAATATAGTTTTAAAGAATTATCTGTAAATCAGGAACCAAAAAAGTGTAGTGTTGATTGTGGCCTAAGTTTTCCACGTTTACTAGGTGGTGTTTACGCCAACAAAAGCACCCGCTAATTATTTAGATGTTATCATGACTCCCATGACACCCGAATCCAGTTCATCTGCTGAAGCAGAGAAGGTGGTTAAGAAAGAGCACTGTGAGAATCACGCCGAATGCATGAAACTCATTCAGATGGTTTTGGACGGCGAAGCCGGTTCCGAGGAAATTGAACACGTTCGCCAGAATTTGGGCAAATGCTTACCCTGTTCCAACGGTTATAACCTCCAGAAAGCAATCAAGGAGGCCTTACAGTTTCGTGTCGAACACAAACCTGTCCCGCAAAATCTGGCTGATTGTATCAAGAGCAAAATACACGCCCTGGAAAAATAGACCCTTTACGGATAGACTACTTCTCTCACTTTTAAGAAGTTACGTTTTTTATACCTGATTTTAAATCATCTGATTTATTTTTGAGGCTACAATGACCTCGGGGTACGCTCCGAGGTTATTCATTAACAGACCTTAACTAATTCACTGGTTTGAACGGTAAAGCCATTATATTCTGTGCTCCTTCCGGTTCCGGAAAGACGACACTTGTCAAACATTTGCTGGCCTCCCAGCCCGATCAATTCGGCTTTTCTATCTCGGCCTGTACCCGCGACAAACGTGGCCGGGCCGAAGAACACGGAAAAGATTATTATTTCCTGAGCATTGACGAATTCAAACAGAAGATCGACGAAGATGCCTTCGCCGAATGGGAAGAAGTATATCCCGGCGGCTATTATGGCACGCTTAAATCGGAAATTGAACGCGTCTGGGCGGACGGAAAAGTGATTTTATTTGACGTAGACGTAAAAGGCGGACTGAAGCTGAAACAATACTTCGGCGATAGAGCTCTGTCGATTTTCGTGAAAGTACCCTCCATGGAAGTACTCGAACAACGCCTGCGTTCACGCGGTACCGAAACCGAAGACAGCATTTCTAAACGTCTCTATAAAGTGCGTTTCGAGATGTCTTTCCAGGATCAGTTTGACGTTATTCTAATAAACGACGATCTGGAAACCTCCACCACGGAAACTAATCGCCTGGTTTCGGAATTCATAGGAAAGTAGTTGATTGTTGCTAGGTAGTAGTTGTTTAGATTCCCTTTTCAACAACTATCAACAACCAACCTATAACTAAAAAATATGCGAATCGATTTTGATCAGATGCCTGACCATGCCCGGCTCTGGGTATATCAGGCCAACCGTACGCTCTCTGCCACCGAGCAGGAAGTGATTCAGAGTCAGTTACAGGCTTCTTTTGAAGAATGGGCCGCTCATGGTCAGCCTTTAACGAACGCCGTCACGGTTCTTCAGGGGAGATTTGTATTATTAGCGGTGGACGAAAAAGCTTACGCCGCCAGCGGTTGCTCGATTGATGCCTCTACAAGAATCATCGGTCAGATTGGTCAGCAGGCGGGCATTGACTTCTTTGATCGTTCCATTGTTTTCAAAACTGAAGACGGCATTGACTCGGTGGATGGTCTAAAAGGAAAGTCCGCCGTAAAAGCCGGAACGATTCAACACGACACGATTATTTTCAACAATCAGGTAAAAACCGTAGGCGAATTTCGTGCCAACTGGGAATTACCCGCCTCCGAAAGCTGGATGAAGCGATTCTTTGTTGGCGTAGTTAGTTAAGAGTTATTTGTTTTGAGTTTCGAGTTGATAGAAAAGTTAATCCTCCACTACTGGCTTTTTCGCTGGTAGTCTTTGTTGGGTTTATTAAAAAAGAAGAAACTCCGAAGACTTTACATTCCTCGGAGTTTCTCTTTTTTTAATAACCAACAACTACTAACTAACGACTGAATCCTTATAATGCGTTTTTGGTAATTCACGTAGGCGTTTTGCACTTTGTTCGGGGGTAATGTCCCGCTGAGGATTTGCCAGCATTTCGTAACCTACCATAAATTTCTTTACCGTTGCCGAGCGTAATAAGGGCGGCAGAAATACAAAATGCCAGTGCCATTCGGGGTGAGCTTCACCATCTGTGGGAGCCTGATGAATACCAGCCGAATACGGGAAAGAAACTTCAAAGAGATTATCATAAAGAATCGTTAGCTCCCGATAAGCCTCTGCTAACCCATCGCGTTCAGCGTCGGTCATATCCAGAATCGAAGCCATTGCCCGACGAGGAATAATCATGGCTTCATAAGGCCAGACGGCCCAAAAGGGAATCAGGGCTACGAAGTGTTCATTTTCGAAAAGAATCCGCTCTTTTTTTACCAATTCCTTTTCCAGATAATCACTCAGCAACGTTCTGCCATACTTTTCAAAGTACTTCTTCTGATTAATCTGCTTACGATACGGTTCGTCAGGAATGCTGTATTGAGCCCAGATTTGACCGTGTGGGTGGGGATTTGAACAGCCCATGACAAAACCTTTGTTCTCAAAGATCTGAACGTGGTTAATCTCCGGCTTTGCTCCTAATTCTTCGTACTCCTGACACCAGGCATCTACGACCAGACGAATGTCTTCCGACGCCATTTCTGGAATGGTTAGGTCGTGACGAGGCGAAAAACAGATCACCTTACAAAGACCCGATTCACTCCGAGCCTGAAACAATTCCCCGTCCGAAACTTCCCCATAGGGTGTATCCTGAATCAGGCTGAGAAATCATTCGTAAAGACGTATACATTCTTATAATCAGGGTTTTTCTCGCCATTCGAACGCGTATTGGTCGGGCATAGGTAACAGGTCGGGTCGTACTCAGGACGTTTGTCTTCGACCGATTTTTCCACCTGTCCCTGCCAGGGGCGTTTGGTACGGTGTGGCGAAACCAGCACCCAACTATCCGTTAAAGGATTATAACGACGATGTGGATGTTCATCAAACTGAAAATCACTCATGATAGAGTTTTGGGTTTAGAGTTAGGATGTTAAGCCTGTTCACTGGTTACTTCAATGCGGGAGGTACCTTTTTTGATGACTACTTTGTGAGTAACCAAATCCAGATTCAGACCCTCTTTATAAGCCTGGGTCATCTCGGTAATAAACTGATCTGCGTCTTCTTTCTTGACGAGGTTAATCGTACAGCCTCCGAAGCCGCCACCCATCATACGAGCACCTAATACCGAAGGATTATTCCGCGTTTGATCCACCAGAAAATCCAGTTCTTCACAACTCACGGCGTAATCGTGCTGAAGTCCGTCATGCGTTTCATACATTTTCTGACCGAATGCCTCCAGATCGTTCGCCTGCAAATCCTTACACGCTTCCACCACTCGTTGAATTTCACCAACCATATACTTACAGCGTTTGAAGGTGATGGGATCAAATTCCGCTTCGTGCTCCAGCAGCAATGCCATATCTACATCCCGAAGGCTTTGAATGCTGGGTTTATGAGCCTGTAAAATGGCTACCCCCCGCTCGCACTCCTGCCGACGGGTATTATATTCCGATGTTCCGAGGGAGTGTTTCACACCGGTATCGCATAAAACCAGTACGTGCTCTTCCTGCGTGAAAGGGAAGTACTCGTATTCCAGAGAACGACAATCCAACCGAATTACGGAGTCGGTTTCTCCCATTAAGGAAGCAAACATATCCATAATCCCACAGTTCAGCCCTACAAACTGATTTTCAGCTCGCTGGCATAACTGCACCAGGGTCATTTTAGGAATCCCCAGCTTGAAGATTTCATTCAGGGCGAAAGCCAGTCCAGCCTCCAGAGCAGCCGAGGACGATACCCCTGCTCCTACCGGAATATTTCCCCCAAAGACCAGATCAAATCCGTTTATCTCATACCCTAGCTTCTGAATCTGATCAATAACACCCTTCAGGTAATACGTCCACTTCTCGTCGGATTTTGTTAGGTTATCCGTCGTAAATGTCTCTTCCCGGTTAAGGTTATAGGCTATGGTTCGGCAAGTTTGATCGGGTCGGGGGCTAATCGCAAAAATCATTTCACGGTCAATGGCGGCGGGTAACACGAAACCCATGTTATAATCCGTGTGTTCGCCAATGAGGTTAATACGTCCCGGAGAACGTACCAGTAAAGCAGGTTCAGAACCAAAAGAATTTTTAAACGTTTCTAGTATCGCCGTCAGAAGAGAGTTCATGCGGATCGTTTGTGATTAGATTTTGCGAATTACTAGTTTCAAAAGAACAAGCTTTTTAGCAGATTTGGAGGAGCTTCAAGGCTTAATTCTTTGCTAACGGAACCTAGTTTGCCCAGCCTGAGGCATTGCAAAGGATTGCACAAGTATTTTATTTTGTGGACTGACAGTGGAAAAGATGCCTAAACACCAAGCGACCATCAAGGAAATTGCCCAACAGTTAGGCGTATCCATATCAACGGTCTCGCGAGCCCTTCAAAATAATCCCCGAATCGGGCTACGTACCCGCGAACGCGTTTGGGAACTAGCCAAGCAATTGCATTACCGACCCAATCCGGCAGCACTGGTACTTAAGAAAAAACAGACGCACACCATTGGCGTGGTATTACCTTTTTTAAAGGAAGAATTTTTCTCGACGGCCATTACCGCCATCGAAGATGCTTTGCAGGGATATAATGTAGTGATTTCGCAATCGAGAGATAGCCTGGAGCGGGAAAAGGGAGCCCTAACTACTTTCCTGAGCAGCCGGGTTGATGGCGTTATTGCTTCCATTTCAGCTGAAACGCATCATTACCTGCATTTTAAAGAATTGGAAAACTTTGGGATACCAGTCGTGTTTTTTGACCGCGTGCCTCGAAATGTACCAGCTCATAAAATCCGTAGTAACATTACACAAGCGGCGAAGGAGATGGTGGATTTTCTGGCTCATAAAGGACTGGAACGCATTGCCTTACTCAACGGCCCACCCCAACTGGAAGTAGCCGAAGAGCGGCAGCGGGGTTACTTACAGGCCATGAAGGAACGAAACCTGCCCATTCTGCCTCAGCTCATTTGCTCTTCGGATTTATCCAGAGAAGATACGCAGACGAAAGTTCATTACCTGCTCAGTCACGACCCCAAGCCGCAGGCCATTATTACGTTTAACGATTACGTTTCCCTGCACGCCATTGAAAAGGCTCGGGCTGAAGGTATCATTCCCAATCAGGAAGTTTACTTTGCTAGTTTTGCCAATCTACCGATGATGGAATACGTTCATTTTCCGCCCATTGCCTCAGTCGAGCAGTTTGCCTACACCATGGGACAAAAAGCAGCCGAATTATTACTCCAGCTCATTCAGAATCCGGGTGATACGCCTTATCAGGAAATTTGGGTGAAAACGGAATTGGTGGTCCGGGAGTCGGGCGTTTGATTTTTAAGTTTGCCAATGTTGATCGGATATAAAACTTTGAAAGTTTCTTTCCGACTAGCCATTACCTAGTTTCATTCTTTAATTCATTATTTACTCTATTTCATCAATGGCTGAAAGCTTGTTTGTTCCTGAGAATTCTTCTCGCAAAGAGATTTACGATAGCCTGATTCCGCAAATTGAAGCCCTAGTTAGCGGGGAAGACGATTTCATTGCGAACCTTTCCAACATTGCTGCGGCTCTCAAACAAACTTTTAATTTTTTCTGGGTAGGTTTTTACCTACGAAAAAACAACCAATTGGTTCTCGGCCCTTTCCAGGGATCCATTGCCTGTACTCGCATTGATTTCGACAAAGGCGTTTGCGGGCATGCCTATACAACCCAGCAAACGGTTCTCGTACCTGACGTTGACGCTTTTCCAGGCCACATCGCCTGTGCCTCAGAATCACGCTCAGAGATTGTATTACCTGCGTTTGATGTAAATCAGGAGGTCTTTTTAGTACTGGATGTGGACAGCAATAAGCTCGATGATTTCCACGAAGAGGACCGCGAAGGGCTCGAAAAATTGATGCGGATTATTGAAAAACTCGCCCGAACGAATTACTAGTTTTCCGTTTGCAAGGGTTTAGCGTTTTGTGTTTAGGGTTTAGAGTTGGACAGCGAAAACTCTAATACAAGGTAGCAAGACGTTTTGATATGCAGCCCCTAACCCCAGAGTGGTTGAATATGAATAGTTCCGGTCTGGATGGACCTAGGCTGGATAGCCCCGGATGCTAATCCGGGGTTTTCGTCCGATTATTCCGCAACAGAGGCGTTTTTTGTTACCCCTACAATTCTTCAAATCTCTACTCCCCTGGCTGGTGAGGACACAGCCATTACCAAAGGCGTAGTGGTTGGTGAGGACACCAACCAGGGCGGAGAAATGAAAGAGGTAACCCCATCGGGGTTCAATATGGATAGCCCTGGGTGACAACCCGGGGATTTAGTTTATCTTCAATCTCCCAACTAGACGTAATGAATCGCGTCTCACTCCCCCTGGCTGGTGTCCTCACCAGCCATTACTAAAGACCTAGTGGTTGGTGAAGACACCAACCAGGGAGAAAAATAATACCCTAAGACAGGATATTATCTTAGTCCAAAATTAGCTTCCGTAAGTCAGCGAGGTTATAAATCGCCCAGCAGAAAATTACCGCCCAGAAAACGGCGAACACCAGCATCCAACTCATAATTCGAAGGGGCGAAGCTTTAAACGATACGGCCAATAAAGTTCCTCCAATGGGCGTAAATAGCAGGGGCGTCAGGCAGGCAATGCCGGCTATACCGAACTTGCGGTAAATCGTAACGGCCCGCCGCGATGATTTCGTAAAACGCTTCCGGGGCGTCTTTCTGATTTGCTCCCAGCCAAATCGAATGATTCGCCCTAAGAAAGTAAAAATAATAACGCTGAGCATCATTCCCCCAACCGTGCAGAGAATGGTCTCCGTCAGGGTTAGATTCAACGCCAACCCCGCCAGCGGCCCACCGACAAACTTGAGCATCGAGGCCAGAATAACGGGAATGTATACACTAAAACTCTCCATGATTTTACAGCTTCTCTCCAAAGGCCAGGTCGCCGGCATCGCCCAGGCCGGGAATGATGTAATAATTATGATTCAGTCGCTCGTCCACGTCCCCTACCCACAAACGACATTCGGGCATTCGGGTCTGTACGTGCTTGATTCCTTCCGGCGAGGCAATTACGGCAGCAATGTGTGTGCGGGCCGGAATACCGTACCGGAGTAATGAGCGATACGACGTTTCCAGTGACTTACCCGTAGCCAGCATGGGATCAACCAGAATAAGCGTCTTACCCGTAATGTCAGGACAGGAAATATATTCCAGCTCCACCGTAAAATCTTCCCCTTCGGTATGATTCCCCCGATAAGCTCCAATAAAGGCATTTTCAGCCCGATCAAAGGCATTTAAAAAGCCCTGATGAAAAGGTAGACTCGCCCGAAGTACAGCCGCCAGAACGGGCTGTTGGGTTAATAAAAAGGTTTTTGTTTGTCCTAGAGGCGTTTGTACCGTAGTTTTCGAGTACGTAAGCGTCTTGGAAATTTCGTAAGCCAATAGCTCACCTAAACGTTCGAGATTCCGCCGAAAACGTAAGGGATCTTTTTGAATGTGAACATCACGCAATTCAGCAATGAAATGATTGGCGATGGAAGATTGCTCGGTCAGGACAAACATGTAAAAATGAATTTCAGAATCTCTTCGTAATTTGCACGGCCTTACGGCTCTTTACAAAGTAAGCAATAAAACGTCAAACCCACAGGGTTCGCGTCTTTCGCCTATGGCAAGATTTATCTTATTCCTTAGTATTTTCGGATTTCAGGCAGTAACCTTGTTTGGACAAAGCGTATTTGCCCCCCTGAATGCCGATTATTACCACCTTGTGGATCGGTATGAAATCAAGAGCGGAAAAAACGCCCCTGGTTATCAGAGTACGGTGAAGCCCTACCTCCGAAAGTACATTATTCAATTGCTCGACACCCTTAGTGCGGATCAATATCGATTACTTTCCGAAGCCGATAAATTTAATATTCAGTATTTGAGGGAAGATAGCTGGGAATGGTCTCAGGCTTCTGGCACGGCCACCAGTGATAAGCCCTTTCTCAAACATCTGTATGAGAAGAAAAATGACCTTTACAGTATTGTTAACGACGACGTAGAGCTGCACGTAAATCCCGTTTTTTACGGGCTGGTGGGCGGCGGTCAGGATGTCTACAAGTATTCGTATATTAATACACGGGGGATTGAAATACGCGGTTCCGTTGGTAATAAGCTGGGTTTCTACACCTATTTTACGGAAAACCAGATGCGTCTTCCAGGGTATTTTCAGGAACGTATCCAGAATTTTAATTCCGTCCCCAGCGAAGCTGCCTGGAAGATTTTCCGCAGCAATAACACCGCTCAGTTTCCCTACGAAACCAGTAGCGACTTCTTTACCGCCCGGGGTTATATCACATTCGATCCTATTAAGCAGATTAATCTGCAATTTGGGCACGACAAAGTTTTTATAGGAAATGGGTTCCGCTCCATGATTCTTTCTGATAATAGCGGGCCTTATCTATTCCTCAAACTTTCCACAAAAATTGGTCCCTTCCAATACATTAATCTTTTCAGTGAACTCAATAATCAACAGGATACTTTATTAACCTACGGCACGCTGCCCGCCAAAAAATTCATGGCCATGCACCACTTGGGGCTTAATATTGGCAAGCATCTGAACATTGGCCTTTTTGAAACCATTATTCATAGCCGTGACCGAACGCAGGGTTACTTTGATTTAGGATACCTCAATCCCGTTATTTTCTACCGAGCCATTGAAGCTCAGAAATACAGTGCGGATAACTCTCTGCTGGGTTTAGATGCCCGCTATAACTTCCTGAAACAGTTTCAGATTTACGGACAGCTCAACTTAGATGAATTTAACCTTCAAAAGCTTCGGCAACAGAAAGGTTGGTGGGGTAATAAAATCGGGTATCAGATTGGAGCCAAATACATTGATGCCTTCGACATAGAAAACCTTGACGTGCAGATTGAACTCAACGGAGCTCGGCCTTATACTTACCAACACGTATCGGATCGGACGAACTATGTTAATTCCAACCAGTCGCTGGCTCACCCTTTTGGAGGTAACTTCCGGGAGTTTGTCTCCACGATTCGTTACCAGCCTCTGCCCCGTCTAAACCTTACCGGAATCTTCGTTGGAGCTCATTATGGACTGGATTTGATAGGGAGGAATTACGGAGGTAATCCTCTGTTAAGCTACAATAACCGTCCTGCCGACCGCGAATTTGGTAACTTCATTGGACAGGGAGTGGGGACGAATCTTCTATACGGAGAGCTTGTTGCGAGTTACCAGCTTCGTCATAATGTTTTCCTGGATTTTCGGCAAATTTACCGTAAACAGAATTCCATTCTTGACCAGTTTGATCGTCAGACGGTATTTTCCTCTTTCTCCGTCCGAATTAATACGGCTCAACGTTTGCTGACGTTCTGACATTCTATTACTTTTGAAAAGCTATTAGAATTGTAAAAATACTTAATCTGGCCGCCATCATGATTAATATCTATCTAGTCCACCCTTGCCGGACTTTTTTTAGACCCAATCATTATTCCGGGCAGACCATCCGCATGAATCACTCTCATTGGTAAAATGAAAGGAGAATACCGTTGTGCGGACGTATTGATTTACTAACAGTCTAGACAACCTATACGTATAGGTCATTGCGTATTGCGTTTAGACTGTATGATTACCCCCTATTAGTTACTACGTACCCCCCATTGCTCTATTTATTCATACCATACCTTCCTTTAATTAATAACTTAAGTTAGAAAATTAAACCCATTACCAGTAGCTAAATGAGTAATAAAAAGAGTGCAATTGAGGGTGGGAAATGGATTACCATTTCAACCGTAGTTTCTACTGTTTTTCAATTTTTACAGGTAACCATTCTGGCTCGGGTGTTAGACCCGGCTGTTTTTGGTGTGGTTAGTGTTAGCACCTTAATTATTAATCTCTTCTATATTTTCAGTAATTTAGGTTTCTCCAATTCTATTATCTACAAGCAGGAGTCTGACCGTAAAGTATTATCCAGTCTTTACTTTGTAGGCTTAATTTTAGGCTTTGTTATTTTCCTGATTGTTTACTTTAGTTCACCTTTAATTGTTGCCTATTATAAAGAGCCTAAGCTTGACCGAGTCATTAAACTGGCTTCTTTATATTTTTTAATCATATACTTCGGCCAAATCTATTTATTCCTTTTACAGAAAGAATTAAAGTTCCGATCTATTGCCATTATGGAAATCGTCGGAGCATTAACGGGCACTACTGTGGCTATTACCCTGGCCTATAATGGTTTTGAGGAACTTTCGTTGATTTATGGGCAACTGGCTATGCACATTTTACGAACAGCTCTACAAATCATCTATGGAATGAATCTTTTTAAACCCCAGCTATACCTGAGTTTTTCATCTATTAAAGAACACTTAAAGTTCGGCATATACAACGTAGGAGACGGACTATTAGGCTTTGTTCAGGGTAATTCAGATAACATTATTGTTGGAGGTTTATTAGGCGTCAAGGCTTTAGGCTTTTATACCATTGCTTATCAATTAGCGGTATTCCCCATTACTAAACTCAATCCCATCATTCTTCAGGTAGCCTACCCTATTCTGGCAAAAATGAAAGACGATGCGGAAGAACTAAAAAAATCATATCTACAGATTCTAGATATGGTTAGTTATTTCAATATTCCATTGCTAGTGGGATTATATATCACTGCCGATAGTGTAGTGCCTTTGTTGTACGGTTCCGGCTGGGAAGAAACCATTCCGCTTATTCGTATTTTCGTTTTCGTAAGCATTTTCTTCTGCTTGTCTCACCCTTTATTTACACTGGCTTTTACGAAAGGTAAACCTAACCTTCTGTTCTATATTAACCTGGCTACCCTTATTGTCAAAGTCCCGCTGCTGTATCTATTAGGTAATAAATGGCAGGTAACCGGTATAGCTTTTGCCTTTTTAATTAGTACCATCATTAACCTAATCATAAATTTCTACGTAGTTCATTACCTCATTGGAAATTTCTTTGGCAGTTTCCTTAAAAATATCGCTAAACCACTCAGCTTTGGGTTACTTATGGTGGGGGCTATTAGTTTATATAAATACTTTGTTGGTTCGGAAGGGGTTATTCATACAGTCATTGAAATAATCATTGGAGGGGGTATCTATCTGTTACTAACTTTCAAATATAAAATGTCACTTAAAGAGATACTTGCGTATCGAAAATCTGCCTAAGTATTTCATAGCTGTCCGCCATCTTTATTGAAAATTTATGAAATACAGATTCTCCGTTCTTGATATTTTCAGGGGGTTGTTTGCCAGTTTCGTGGTTCTGTTCCACATGGCATTTTTTACCAATACACCTGTTATTAATAACCCTATCGTCGAGAACTCCGACGTATTTGTTGATTTCTTTTTTGTACTAAGTGGCTTTGTCATTACCTACCGGTATCAGTTAATGGCGACAACGGAGGAGTTCGGAACGTTTATGAAAAAGCGTTTTTTCAGGATCTACCCTCTGCATTTTGTCATGCTCTTTGTCACCTTACTTATGGAGCTGGACAAAGAATATATGTCCCATTACATCCATGTGAATAAGCTTGATAATCCGAATAATAACGTACTTACCTTTTTCACTTCCTTATTTCTGGTCAATTCCATTAAACTATTTAACATCAGTGATGTTAGCTGGAATATCCCCAGTTGGTCTATCAGTGCAGAGGTTATTTCTTATATCGTGTTTGGTTTAGTAATGATTACCATAGCCCGGTTAAGCCTCCAGCGGTACAAGTCCATTATTTATTTGTTGACAGCTTTAGTTGCCTTGGGCCTGCTGGCTTTCATTACCGGAAGTTTCCAGATCAATTATTCTTTTAATTATGGCTTTTTAAGAGGGTTGATTGGCTTTTTTACCGGAGCTTTCTGTTACATGATATTTAGTAAAACGGTATCGAGCTTATCGCATATTAATCCATTACTATTCACTTTTGCGGAAATAATTATTGTTTTTGCCATATTCATTAGTATCTACTGGGGAGAAACTTTAAAGTACTATGGCTTTGTGTATGAGATTATATTTTTATTAGCTATTTATATTTTTTCCTTTGAAAAAGGCAAGTTATCCAGTATCTTAAATTCATCTACGCTGTTACATCGTGTAGGTACCTATAGTTACTCTATTTATTTAACTCATGCTGTACTATTGAGTATTTTCAATATCGTATTTATTCGAATTCTTAAATTTTCTCCTGAAGATTATAGCTACCTCTTTATTCTTAATCTCATTCTCATCTACTATTGTTCTCAATGGACCTATAAGAATATTGAAATTAAGTTTAAAGATGGGTTTTCGGTCTTCAAGACTGCCAAATCTAGTTTATAATACGAGTTTTAAATCGTTATTAGATGAAAGACGCATCACTACGACAATTTAAGGATGTTACTTTATTAGTAACGCACTACAACCGAAGCCGTTCGCTTGCCAATCTTTTACAAGGTTTTCAGGATCTTAAATGTAGCTTTGGTGATATTGTCGTTTCGGATGATGGTAGTAAGCCTGAACATCAGGAAGTACTCCAGGAATTAAGCAAGCAATATTCCTTTCGGCTCATTACTACACCCAAAAACAGAGGTTTAGCTAATAATATTAATAAAGGACAGGATGAGGTTAAAACTCCTTTTACGCTCTATGTACAAGAGGATTTTGTTGCCAAGCCTGCTTTCGTTGAGCATTTTCCTGATGCACTGGAATTCATGCGGGAAGATCCCGAACTAGATATTGTTCGCCTGTATGCGTATTTTCCCTACCCCTATATGCTGCCCTTTAAAAAGGGCTTTTCAAAAATGATTTTTAGACCTGAGCTTTGGCATGACGATCATTTAAAGTTCTATTATTACAGTGATCACCCTCACTTAAGACGTAGTAATTTTTTTGAAAAATTTGGTCGATATCAGGAAGGAACGAATAGTGATGCTGCTGAGTTTTCAATGTGTTTATCGTTTTTAAAACATCGGGCAAAAGGATTGTTTTATAACGATTTCACTAGCATTTTTGACCAGGTCAACACTTCCTCGGAACCCAGCACCGCTACATTTCGGTCGGACTGGAAACAACGTCCGAACCCATTCATCTTAGCCTTACGCTGGGGTTATCTAAAGTATCGTTTTCTTAAAAATACACTTCAGTTAATGAGGTTTAAATAAGCACCACATTTTCCTCAGGAGGTCATGGAATATTCTTTTTCAGATGTTACTTTATTGGTGACACATTACAATAGAAGTCATTCTTTAGAGCACTTATTGAATTCTTTTCAAAAGTTGCAGGTCAGCTTTGGGGGTATTGTCATTTCAGACGACGGGAGTAAGCCAGAGCACCTCTCAAAACTTCGTCAGTTACAAAAAGAATTTGCATTTGACCTTATCACCACTGAGAAAAATAAAGGCTTAGGCAATAACATTAACAAGGGACAAGATGCCGTCAAAACGCCCTATACCTTGTACGTGCAGGAGGATTTTGAACCTACTGATAAATTTCCGGATCGTTTTGCGGACGCTCTCCGCTTCATGAATCAGGATGACGCGTTAGACATCGTTCGGTTTTACGCCTACATTCCTTATCCATACATGCGTCCCAAGGGGCAGGGTTTTTCAGAAATGATATTTCCCGCCTGGGCTACCAACTATAAGAAAATCTACTATTACAGCGATCATCCCCATTTGCGACGTAGTAATTTCTTGGAGAAGTTTGGCCGTTACCCGGAAGGTATGAAAGGAGATAAAACGGAATATGAAATGTGTATTTCATTTCTAAAAAACAAGGGTAAAGGTCTATTTTACAATGACTTTCAGTCTCTATTTATTCAGAAAAATTCGGAAGCCGAGCCCAGTACCATGACCCGAAGCTCCATTAGCCAAAGTGAGAATCCTGTCATTAGCCTCGTTCGGGACATTTATCGTCAGTTAAAGTATAATTACGACATTTACATTCGGTAGGGTCCTTGATTATTATCCACCTAAATCAATACTAGCGACCCACTTACTTTTGAGTTAGCTATGAACTTTGTGATCATTGCCCGGCAGCCCTGGGAGGAAAAAAATATGGGAAGTAACATTCGGGATATGGCCAGGGCCTTGGCTCCTAAGCACCGTGTTCTGTTTGTAAACCAGCCTCTTGACTGGGCTGCCTTGTACCGCAGTGATGGTCGCCTTCAGGAACGTAAACAATTTACTGGCCAAAATGGAGGCAAAGCCCTCACAGAAGTAGAGCCTAATCTTTGGGTTTGGTCCCCTACGTGCGTTCTGGGCTCCTTCAACTGGTTACCCGATAATGCCATTTATGACTTTTTTAATCGCTGGAACAGTAAAAAATTAGCCACAGGTATTCGTAAGGTCCTCGCTGATTTGAAATGGGATTCGTTTGTTCTGCTCAATGATAACGATATGATTCAGGGTTTTTACCTGAAAGAATTCCTGGAGCCCGATTCTTACGTGTATTACCTGCGGGATAATTTTCTGGCCGTGAATTACTGGAAAAAGCATGGAGAGCGACTCGAGCCGGCTTTAATGAGTAAAGTGGATATAGTGGCTAGTAACTCGGGTTACTTGGCCAATCAGGCTTCCCAGTACAATCCGCATTCGGTATACATTGGTCAGGGGTGCGATTTAGAGTTGTTTAACCCCAACGAGGTCACTGCAACTCCCACAGACCTGGCCCGTATTCCTCAGCCTCGCATTGGCTACGCAGGAGCTTTGACTAGTCTTCGTCTGGATGGAGCCCTCCTTGAAACGATTGCCCGAGAGCGTCCCAACTGGCAGATTGTGCTCATTGGTTCACCCGATGATTCATTTCCCCGAGCTCAACTTGAAGCTCTGGATAACATCACCTTTTTAGGGTCAAAACCTCCACATGAAATTCCGGCGTATCTGGCTCACATGGATGTTTTAATTAATCCTCAGGTTTTCAACGAAGTCACGATTGGTAACTATCCTCGTAAAATCGATGAATACCTGGCGATGGGTAAACCCGTGGTAGCGGTGCAAACAGAAACCATGGAACTCTTTAAAGAACACGTCTTTTTAGCTAACTCCCCTCAAACGTTCATTAGCTGTATTGAGCAGGCTTTGTCAGGTCAACACTTATCAACGGCTTCGGAACGTATCGCCTTTGCTCTGGATCATACCTGGGAAAATTCTCTTCAGTTAATGATTGACGCTATCCATCAATTTAAAACTGCTTCTGCCCAATAGTCTCATCATGGATATAAAAGCTTACTTAGATACTAACCCGGCTATTAAACAATGGGTGCACTGGTTATTAATTCCTAGGCATGAAGCCCGTCCTCGTCGGTGGGTAAGCTGGTTTTTAAACCCTTTTATTCATAAAAAACACCGTCTAGCTAAGATCAGGTCTTCGGCCCGGATGGATGTATTACCTTTCAAGGCCTTTAGTCTCGGAGCTTACAGCACCATCGAAGATTTCTGCGTGGTTAACAATGGCGTAGGAGATGTCATTATTGGAGACCATTGCACTGTAGGTATTTCTTCAGTAGTTATTGGTCCTGTTCACCTTCACTCAGACGTAATTCTGGCCCAGCACGTAGTGCTTTCAGGTCTGAACCATACGTATGAAGACGTTAAGCAACCCATTCATCGCCAATCTGTTACGGTTCAGCCCATTGTTGTTGAAGAAGGCTGCTGGATTGGGGCAAATGCCGTTATAACGGCTGGAGTTACCATTGGCAGGAATTCGGTAGTAGCGGGTGGAAGTGTAGTAACGAAAGATGTTCCTCCGTACTCAGTCGTGGGAGGAAATCCGGCGAAGTTATTAAAGCAATATGATTCAGCCAGTGGACAGTGGCAACGGGTTACGAAACCAGCTTCCAGTCCACAATCTGCTCAATAATAGAACGAAATTCTTTAGCCCGGTGAGCCCAGGAGTTTCCACGAGCCATTTCAATTCGTTGTTTAACCTCAACGGGATCTGTACTTTCTAAAGCTTTTTGCAGACTTTTACTAAAAGCTTCGGCAGTCGACTCAATCGAGACGATGTCTTCAAAATCCTTCAGTATTGAAAAGGGTGTCGTTACTACGGGTAAGCCAGCGGCCAGATATTCGTTGATTTTCAGGGGATAAATCGTATACGTATGTTCATTACACACGAAGGGAATCATCGCAGCATCCCATTCGGATAAAGCCTGTGGTAATTCTTCTGGCCGCTTCGACGGTGTAAAAATGACATTCGAATACCCGGAGAGACGCTCTTTCAGAGTGTCATCATTGACTGGGCCGAGAAACTCAAAGCGATGCTGGGGCATATCCTGCACACATCGTTCTACCAGCTCACCATCGATGCGGTTATCAGCAGTACCCAAATACCCGATAGTCTTATTCTCAGACTTTGGTTTCTGACTTTTCAAAAGATGAGCCTTGTAGAATAAATCGAAATTAGCCCCATTTTTTACACAAAAAGTTCGGGGCTGCTCTTGGGATTTAAACTGTTGAAGAGCTTCGGAAGTCGTTACTACCGCATCCACTGCTTTCAGATACTTTTTTTCGTACCGGGCTCCATGCTTACCCATCCAGGCTTCCGCTGAAATTTCGTCAAAACAGTAATAAATGGTCGCAACCTCTCCTAACTTATGTAAAAGCGGTAAGCCCTGCACGGGATTAAAGGCATTGATCATCAGGGGTGATTGCATCCCTAGCTCTTTCATCACTTCCCGAAGACCATTGGCCAGACGCTTGGTATTAATCTGGAGGAACGTGTCATGGTACGAATCACTCATCCAGTTCACAGGAGCCATTACCGGGGGCAGCCATACGTAAAGTTCCCTATTTTCTTCTACTTTAGTTAATACCCCCTTACGGTTGACCAGCTTTTGCATAGGGACATTTCTGCGACCCGTCACCCCCATCACCATGTCTTTGAGTGTATATTGGTAATCCACATAAAGAACTCGATAATAGTTTGATAACTCGGTTAATAGCTGAACGGCTGAATTTTGAAATTCGCCCTGCCACGGAGTCTGTCCAATACAAATGATACTATCCAACGCTTTCATTGATATTCATAAGATGAGAAATACCCATCTTCATAAGGAGATTATTTCCTAATGTTATCAAAAAACCACTTAGGAATTTTAGGATAAGAACAACATTTATTCCAGGGGGCGGCAAGAATAAAGTTTTATTATTTATCAAAAATAGATAAGATTTAATGATCGTTTTCGATGAACTGCTCAAAACTCTCATCAACTGACCTATTACTGACGTTTAGTACTTTACAAATTGAGTCCAAAAATAATTTAAAGTGGTTAAATATTAAGCATTGAGATATAAAGCATTTTGATTTTAATCTTTACTATTTAAGAATTACATGATGGTACATAAAAAAACCTATAAATAAGCATTAATATTCATATTATTACCTTGAGTCAATATTACTATCAGACCTATCAAGATTTCTAACATACATAATGATGAATGATAAGCTTTTTTTTGTAAAATATAGTATTTTTTTATGTTTTTCAAATAAAATATATAAATACACTAATCTAAAGTGAAAAATCTTTTAAGGTATAAGCACGTAAGTCTGGCATTATAATTTACCTTTAAATATTCTTTGCTGAGAGATGAGATTTATAGAGAAAATATACTCAATAGAATTATTTAGTATACTCTATCTGCTAGACCTAACCGAGTCATTTTGAATCACTTATTTTTCATAGTAAAGGCCTTATGTTCGCAACAAAAGGAATTTACTTAACATGTAATTTTCCGTATTTTCGTTATTACTGTCATTATAACACCGCCAATTTATGAATTCAGTTGAAAACCCGACCGTACTTATTCTGGACGACGAACCTATGACCCGGAAAGTACTTCAACTTGCCCTGAACAAAGATTTCAATACTGTTATTAAAGATGATGGGATGGCCGGTATGTCATGGATCGAAACGGGTGCTCCCGTAGATCTTATTGTGGCAGATCTTAACATGCCTCATTTAAACGGAAAGGAATTTTTAAAAGTCCTCCGTTCAAGTAATATGTATGGACATATTCCCGTCATCATCCTTTCAGGAAGTGAAGAAAGTAATGATCGGATTCAGTGTCTAGAATTAGGGGCTGATGATTTTATGACCAAGCCCTTTAATCCCATGGAAATCACTGCAAAAGTAAAAGCCGTACTTCGTCGCGTCTACAGATAATTTCTACGGGAACCGATGTTCCTTCTCTGCAAAGCCCAAGCATAACGCCATTGAAACGACACCACAATGTCTGTTGTCTCCTCTGTACCTCTGCGTATATTATACGTGGAACAAGATTCAGAAGCTAGTCTGAACTTTATCAAGAAGTTTGGTCAGAATCTGAACATCAATCCATTAGAAGAAACCCATGAGGCTCTAGCGGCCCTTAAGGATCATTATCCGGCCGATGCCGTGATTCTTAGCTACACGCCAGAGGCTCGTACGTTCCTGAAAGAAATTCGTTCCACGCCCTGGCTCCAGTCCCTGCCAGTGTTGGTAACCGTACCCAAGCTAAGTGCAGAACTGGCCCAAGAGGCTCAGCAAGCTGGTGCTAATGACATTTTCCCCTCAGATTTTAGCAAGGGTGATTTGTTATTGCGACTGCATTATTTTCTGCGTAAAAACCAGCTTAAAGCATTACAACCTAGCGAAACGCCCCGTTTTAATGTAAAAATTCCCTGGTGGAAACGGCTAATTGACATTTCTGCCACGGGTGCTGCTTTGATCTTACTGTCTCCTTTGTTACTAGTCGTCATCCTGCTAATCAGGCTGGACTCCAAAGGACCCATCATTTATAAATCCAAACGCGTAGGTACCGGTTATAAAGTATTTAACCTGCTTAAGTTCCGAACCATGCGAACGGATGCGGATAAAATGGTGAAGGATATGGCCGCCTTCAACATGTACAATAAAGAGGTAGAAAACACGACCTCGACTCAGAATCACAGCTTGTGTGCCGAGTGTAAAGCTTCGGGTTATACGGCCTGCCCTCAAATGCTATACCTTGACAATGAGCACGTTTGCGAAAAGGTATATCTCCAGCGGAAACACAACAAAGCCGCATTCATGAAGTTTGGGAATGATCCCCGTATTACCCGCATTGGGGGTTTCCTCCGTAATACCAGCATCGACGAGTTACCTCAGCTCATCAATATTTTCCGAGGCGATATGTCTCTGGTGGGTAATCGGCCACTACCGCTTTACGAAGCTGAAAAACTGACTTCCGACGAATATATTCTTCGTTTTGCCGGACCGGCTGGACTGACCGGGCTTTGGCAGGTAACTAAACGAGGAAAAGGTAAACAGGATATGTCCGAAGAAGAACGTATGCAACTCGACATTGAGTACGCTCGCAATTTCTCGTTTGCTATGGACATGAAAATTATTTTTAAAACATTTCCGGCCCTATTTCAGTCCGAGAATGTATAATCCTAATAGACTGCCCACTCGTTTCTTATTCAATCATCATCACCCATGGCGAGAGCAGGAAATGCATATATCATCCGTTCTATGATAAAAAAGTTCTTCTTTGTTCTCGCTATCTTTCTTTCCGTTTTTCAACAAACGCGAGCACAAGAATCGCAGAATTCCATGATGCAGGATATCTCTTATCCCTATTTGGAAAAACTGATTGCAGTTGCCCGGGAGAAGTATCCTAAAAGTAAAATGTATAATTCCAGGATCGACGCGGCCAATGCGGTCATTAAGAAAAATCGTCTTTCCTACTTTGACGCTTTATCCTTCACCTACCTCTACAGTCCCAATAACAGCGTAACACTGATTAACCAAAATCCAAGCCAGCCTAGCGGTAGCACCCGCAATTTGTTAAATGGCTATCAATTGGGGCTTGTGGTAAATGCTGGGGCTTTGCTTCAGAAACCAGCTCTTGTGAAGCAGGCCAAAGCCGAGCAGGAAGTAGTCGTGTATGAAAGAGACGCTTTTGATTTGACGCTTAAGGCCGACGTAGAGCAGAGGTATTACATTTATGTTCAACGAAAAGCCATTTTAAGAACGAAAATTCAGGCTTTACTGGATGTAGAAAGCATGCTTAAGGACGTGAAATACAAGTATGAAAAGGGTCAGGAAACGCTGGAAAGCTATAACAAAATGCTATTGATGATTTCAGATCATACCCAGGGTAAAATGACGGCTGAAAGCGAAATGCTGGTGGCTAAAAGTCGCCTCGAAGAGTTAGTAGGAGAAAAACTTGAAAACATAAAACTTTAACTAGCTCAACTTAGCCCTTTGCCCGGTCTGAGTTTTTACAGGCGTTAAAGGTTCCTTAACGATCAATGAATCTATGACTGAATTCGTACAGTTTCTAAAGTTTTTGTATAGCAAGAAACTAATCTTAATACTAGTCCCTCTCGTTACTACTATTGCCAGTTATTTTCTAGTAAAAAAATTACCCGATCAGTATAAATCAGAAGCTCGGATCTCGACGGGTCTGGTGGATAAAACTGATCAGGGGTTTTCCTTACGTACTGACGAACAGCAATCGGAGATCAGCCAGAAGTTTAATAACATCATTCAAAGCATGTTATTGAAAAAGACACTGGATCCCATTGGTTATCAGCTCATCCTGCATGATCTAAAAGCTAAATCGGCAGAAGAATCCTATCGAAAGCCCAGTTCTTTATTAAAAGATTTAAGCCCTCAGCAACGGAGCCGGGCTATTGCTATTTTTACCCAAAAACTTGCAACCCGGGATGAGCTTTCTCCGCAGAAAAAAGAAGAGGTTGAGCTTCAGGACTTACTGGAGTCCATGAAATATGATAATGAGTCATTAACGAAAAAATTTACTGTCTATCGTGTGGGTGACAGTGACTTCATCAAGGTAGAATTTGAAGGCGAAAACCCGTATCTGACTGAGTTTGCAGTAAATGCCCTGTGTAATGAATTTATTACCGCTTCTCCAATCGTCTTCAGAGTAGTAATACCCGATCCATTGAGTTTTTAGAAGCATTCATGAATGAAAAGATGTCGAATTTAAGTCGGCGTATGAATGAACTTAAAAACTTTAAAATTCAGAATAGAGTATTAAACCTTAACGAACAGGCTCGAAATTTATACGGAGAAATCACTGATTTTGAGACTAAAAAAGAAGTGGCAGTCAAAGATGTGGTGGCTTACACGGCGGCTTTAAAGAACATTGATAATAAGTTTAACCCCGCTGACCGACAGTATCTTGAAAACGCGATGACGGCTATCAATCAAAAAGTCATTGATGTCAAACAGCAGTTACGGGCCGCTAACGATATTTACTATTCAAGCAACTTTGACCCTAAATTCAAGCAACGGGTTGACTCTTTACAAAACCAGTTAAATATACAAATCAGTGCGGCAACGGATAGTTACATCTACAATCCATTAGTAGCCAAAGGAGATTTAATCACCCAGAAATTAAGTCTGGAAATCCAACGGGAAATAGCTCAGAACAGTATTAAATCCTTACAGGATCAACTTGACAAGTTAAATAGCCGTCTGGATTCTATGGTTCCTAATGAGGCTCGGGTTCAGGAGTATGAAACAAGTATTGATGTAGCCAGTAAAGAATACATCGAAGCATTGCAACGGTACAATGAAGCAAAAATGCTTTCTCAGTATACGCTTCAGCTTCGCATTCTTGAAAAAGCTTTACCAGGAACAGCAGCCCCTTCGAAAAAAATTATCCTAGTTGCTTTATCAGGAATTGTCAGTTTCGTTCTCTGCGTTTTTGTCTTCTTTATTATCTATTACCTGGACAAATCCATTCAGGATCCCTTGTCACTGGCCAATGCCACCGATAGCCCGGTTTTAGGTCGACTCAATGTGCTGACTGATCCGGCTTCGCTGAATCAGTCCTGGCAGAATCAATCGGATAATAAGAACGTCCAGCAGTACAAAGACTTACTTCGAGCCGTTCGTTTTGAACTGGATAATGAACTAAAGGACAAACATATTCTGGCCATTACCAGCCTTACTCAGGGAGAAGGGAAAACGCTGATTACATTGAGCTTATCCCAGGCCTTCTCCATGATCGGGAAAAAAGTATTAGTCATCGATGGTAACTTCCTGAATCCATCCATTAGTCAAAGCTCCGGCTCTACCTTATTTTTGGAAGACTACCTGACGGGACAAACCGCCTTACCTGTGGCAACGGACCCTCACTCCATTCAGTTTCTGAGTAATAAGGGTTTGGATTATTCATTACTGGAAATTGCCAGCGAAACAACCGTTCAGCAGAAAATGCAGGAGCTTAGCCGTAACTTTGATGTAATCCTCATCGAGACGCCCTCGCTGGAAAGTCTCAACAAAGCCAAGGAATGGATTGCGGTTTCTGATAAAGTGGTGGCCGTATACAAGTCCGGTGAAACCATTACCGCGAAAAAGGCTCCCGCCGTTACCTACTTAACGAGTCTGAAAAATTCCTTTACGGGATGGATTCTAAATAAAACGACGATCGCTTAACCGCCTAACCCGATGACTGTGTTCTATTATTTATGGGCCATCGTCCAGATTTGCATTGGCTATAACCTGGTATTTCCGCTGGTGCTCTGGGTCATTTATCTTTTAAAAGGAAAACCTACCTTACCGAATCGTTCGACTGCTCCTGAAGCCGATTACGCGATTATTGTAACTGCCTACGAACAGACCACGCTATTGCCTAAAGTAGTAGATTCGTTGCTAGCTTTACACTACTCGAATTATCTGATTTATATCGTTGCGGATAAGTGCGATATTAGTAATCTACACTTTCCTGATCCACGGGTTATTTTACTTCGTCCGGAGCAGGTTCTTGCGAGTAATACGCGGTCTCATTTTTATGCCATTCGCCATTTCCGAAGACCGCACGAACGGCTCACGATTATTGACAGTGATAACCTCGTGGACCCTCAATACCTGAATGAACTCAATGTTTACTTCGATCAGGGTTTTCAGGCTGTTCAGGGTATTCGCGAAGCAAAAAACATGAATACCACCCTGGCCTGTCTGGATGCGGGGAGAGACATTTATTACCACTTTTACGACGGAAAAGTACTTTTTGGCGTGGGTTCTTCAGCTACCCTGGCTGGTTCAGGCATGGCTTTTACCGTGCGTTTATACCGGGAATGTCTGGAACATCTCGACGTAAGCGGAGCCGGTTTTGACAAGGTGTTACAATACGCCATAATTAGCCGGGGTTACCGAATTGCGTTCACGGATAAAGCTATTGTTTACGACGAAAAAACGGCTAAATCGGATCAGCTGGTCAAACAACGAGCCCGCTGGATTAACACCTGGTTCAAGTATTTCACCTACGGTTTCAAGCTTATTGGCAAAGGCATTCGCTCGTTTAACTGGAATCAGTTTGTATTTGGGTTTATTCTGCTCAGACCACCACTTTTTATATTCCTGGTGCTGTCAGTTATATTCATGCTGGTTAATTTGCTGATTGCTCCTTTAGCTTCCCTAAGCTGGCTGATTAGCTTGATATTATTTGTGGTAGGCTTCCTGCTGGCTTTGATTAGCTCCGAAACGGATCCCCGGATTTACCGTTCTCTGGTGAATATTCCCAGCTTTATGATGTATCAAATCCTGGCTTTACTGAAAGCCAGGAAAGCCAATAAGTATTCAGTAGCTACCAAACACGAAGGCTCCGAATCTTAACGTGATGTTATGAAGATATATCCTGAACGAACAACGGAGGAGGACTTGCCTGATTCAACGGAAAACCTCACGCCTATTCAAATCATTACCCGCAAGGTAGCCATCTGGGTGGCTCTGGCCAGTGTATTTGTCTTTTTCTTTAAACTCCTGTTTTTTTAGGTGAGCGAAGTTCCCTATCCCATATCGTCTTCTGAAAGCACCCGCCCCACGCTTCGTTCCTGGCTTCGACAAAAGCTCTGGATTGAAAAGTTCTATAATGTTCCGGGCATTTCCATTTTGCTGGTTTTATCACTGGCAATGGGCTGGCTTACGGTTACCTATGGAATAGTAGCAGGAGCAGGTATTATTGCCACGCTCATTGGTATTCCCTGCGTTTACGCCATTGTGGCCAAGCCCTCTTTTGGCATACTAGTCTTATTGGCTTTTGCGTATCTGCTTTTTTACCTGATGCGATTTGGGCTCAATTTTCCATTGGGTACGTTGATGGATGGCATTCAGCTCATGCTCATTCTGGGCTTTTTCATCTACCAGCGAGCCAAGCCCGACTGGAGTGTTTTTCAGGGCCGTATCAGTACGATGATCTGGGTCTGGATTGCCTTTAATTTTCTGGAAATTGTTAACCCTGCGGCGGAATCCCGTCTGGCCTGGGTGTATACGGTTCGGTCGGTAGCTTTCGTAATGTTGATGTACTTCGTGTTTAAGTATCAAATTCGCACGGTACAACTCATACGTACTATTCTTAAAATGTGGCTATTATTGGCAGCATACGCCGCCGGCTACGCCTTCAAACAGGAGTATATCGGCTTTTCAGCCGCAGAAGAAGAGTGGTTACATTCTGATCCGAACATCGCCAACCTTTTATTTATCGGAGGGCACTGGCGTAAGTATTCGATTCTTTCCGACCCCGTGGCTTTTTCCTATAACATGGTGATTGCGGCACTCATCTGCGTAGCCCTGATTTCTGGAAATTTAAAAACCTGGAAGAAATACGTGCTAGGAGTATTAATCGTCTTTTATATGGCGGCTATGCTATTTTCCGGAACGCGGGGAGCCTACGTATTAGTACCGGCTGGTCTGGCTATGTTTGGAATCTTAAACTACACCCCAAGGGTATTACAATTTAGTATTGTTGCGGCCATACTCATGGTCATTCTGATTTTTATTCCCACCTCCAATCAGACGCTTTATCGGTTCCAGTCGGCCTTCAAGCCTTCGGAAGATGCTTCGTTTAATTTACGAAAGGCTAATCAGAAACGTATCCAGCCGTATATTCTCTCCCACCCGATTGGTGGTGGTTTAGGAGCTACGGGCGTATGGGGACAACGCTTCGCTCCGAATTCGTACCTGGCTAATTTTCCACCGGATAGCGGTTATGTTCGCGTAGCAGTAGAGATGGGTTGGATTGGCCTGTTCCTTTTCTGTCTACTTATGTTTCAGATCATTCGAACGGGTATTATCAATTATTACGCAATCCGAAATCCGGAGCTGAAAATGTATTGTCTGGCCATGACTCTTTCGGTCTTTGCTCTTAATATTGGCAATTACCCCCAGGAAGCCATCGTCCAGTTTCCTTCGAGCATATACATCTACCTGATGGCCGCCCTGATTGATGTAACCCGGCGACTGGATCAGGAAGAGCAGAAAAAGCTTCTGGCTGCGGCTTAAATCTATACCGCTGAAGTACTGGGTGAGTGTAAATTCCAGGAAACTCCTTTCATAAAGGCTTTGGCATGAGCCATTTTTCCCTGAATAAGATACGTCAGCAAGTGTTTAGGCAATACGGCAAATGCAAAAAATCCGTAAAAAACCATTCGTTGAAACCAGCTTCCGTGCCGACGGATATATAAGATACGGTTACGAGTCAGGTAATAGGTTTTTAAAGGATTGGCTGGACCCACTGAAACCGATTCTTTATGTAAAATGTGCGTGGTTCCGACGTAATAAATCAAAAACCCACCGTCTTTAATTCGTTGTGACCAGTCCAGCTCTTCATAATACAGGAAGAACCGTTCAGCAAATCGGCCTACCTTTTCGATAACTTCCCGCTTGACCAGCATAGCACAGCCGTGGGCAAAACTGGTAACCCCCGACTGATCAAATTTAGCCTCGTCTTTTTCATTCAATCCAATGGGAGTAGCCGTACCAGTATAGGGATTCATGGGATTGTACCCCGCGTATTGAACGATGTCAGGGTAATCAAAAAACTTGATTTTAGGGCAAGTAACTCCAATACGGGGATCCGTTGCGAAAGGCTTGAGCAGATCATCTAATAAGGACGGAGGCATTTCCGTATCATTATTCACAATGAAGAAATAATCGCCATTAGCCGCTGCCATACCGATGTTATTTCCACCAGTAAACCCCAGGTTTTCTTCACTTCGCACGATGCGGGTACCTGGGTAATCACTCACGTCTAAAACGGTGCTCAGCACCTGCTTGGAAGCGTTATCTACAATAACGATTTCGTAATTAGGATACGTGAGGAAACGACTAGATTCCAGAAATTGGCGAGTAACCTCTGCCTGATTGTAATTGATCGTTACAATTGAAACCTTTGGCAGGCTTGCACTTGAACTCATAAATAGCTGGCGGTTTTGTAGAATTGGGCGGATTTTTTAGGCCTTAATGAGTAGTTGATAATTATTTCTGAGCCAACCTTCTGAACTCTACCGCAATACGCTTTTTAAAAGCTTTTAGAACACCTCCATCACGGTTCAATACCCGGTCGTCCGTCCAAACATGAGCCCCCTTGGTTACGTGCTTAAGTTTGCCTTTATCGAGTAAGGTCATCGCCATCCAGCCATCTTCACATACGCCCTGAGCGGCCACCGTTCCCTGATGCCCGGCATCCACCCGGAACCCACCTACGTCCAGCCCATCACTGCGACGAAACGCAAAGTTAAAACCCAGTACATTGATGTATTCAAAACCCTTCCAGCGGCGAAGTTTGAATCCGGCATGAGAAACGGTTTCGTGTAACATTAAAGCCGCTCTCGAATTAACCGCACTAGGCAAAAATGAATACGTCCCGTACGTACAGGAAAATTCAGGCGTCGTCAGGGGTTCTACCAAGCTATCAATCCAGGTAGGTGGGTAAATGCAGTCACAGTCGGCATTAAGCAGGTATTTCCCACGGGCTGCTTCCAAACCCGCCTGCCGGGCATGGCCTATTCCCTGCTGCGTTACGAGAATGGATTTAACCCCACAAGCATCTAGTAAAGCCTGGGTGCGATCCTTAGAATTATTGTTGGCAATAATCAGCTCCGTCCGAAAGCGAGTTTTCTGATTAGCCAGCGAAGATAGCGTATTGAGAATGGTTCGTTCCTCATTATACGCAGGAATAGCAATGGTCACCTCGGGATCTTCAACCTGAAACTTGGAAAGTCGGGTCTTTAGATCGTCAAGGAGTGAAGGGTCGGGTTTTTCGGCAGAGTAGCTAAAACGGTGCTGCAACAACCAGGCAGGAAGTAGATGCATACACAAATATTAAATAAATGAACGACAAAAGAGAAAATAACAAACAAATTATAAAATAAAATGTATTATATTTTGAATTATATTGCATGACATTTGTTAACGATTATCTCTGCTCTATCTATGAATATTCGAATTATTCACCGCGTCAAAAAAATGGCTGAAACGTAGAAAATTTAGAAAGCTTTTAAAAGATTTTCTAGCGACTATTGTCCGCCAACAAAGTTGAGATGAAATCACCCTTACTTCTTGCAGCAGTGCTCTGTGGAGCACTTGGCATTTCCTATGGAGCTTCTTCAGCTCCTTCTCCCCACCTTTACAAGCCTTTACCAGCGAAGATTGAGGCTGAAAATTATGATGCCATGCTAGGCGTGCAGACCGAGACCACCAGTGATGTGGGTGGCGGTTTGAATGTAAGCTGGATCGACGATAATGACTGGATGGATTACCAGGTCAATGTTCCTTCTGCTGGCGTATATGCTTTCAGTTTTCGGGTTGCCAATAGTTATGGGAATGGAAAAATCGAGTTACAAAACGCTTCGGGTAGTGTGCTCTCTACGCTCAGCGTACCCCAAACAGGTGGCTGGCAAGGCTGGACGACCATCAGTACAAGCGTTTCTTTACCCGCTGGTAATCAAACCATTCGAATTTTTGCTAGACAGGGAGCCTGGAATTTTAACTGGTTTGAAGTAAAAGCCTGTAGACCCATCCCCGCTAAGATCGAAGCGGAAGATTATGATGCCATGCTGGGCGTGCAGACGGAAACCACCAGCGATGTGGGTGGCGGTCTTAACGTAGGCCGAATTGACAGTAACGACTGGCTGGATTATAACATCAAAGTACCCTCTGCGGGAAATTATACCCTTAATTTTCGGATAGCCAATAGTTATGGGAACGGGAAATTTGAAGTTCAGAATGGCAATGGAACCGTTTTAAAAACCATAAGTGTACCCCAAACGGGTGGCTGGCAAGTCTGGTCTACTATCACCACAACGGTAGCCCTACCTGAGGGCAGTCAGAAGCTACGTTTGTTCATCAAACAAGGTGACTGGAATTTCAACTGGTTGGAAATTAAAACAGGTACTTCGAATTCGGTTCTCTCACCGTCCGTTGTTTCCTTCCCTGCCATTCCCGAGAAAAAGGTAGGTGATCAGCCTTTCGTGCTTAATGCTACTAGTAACAACAACGAATCGCCCATTACCTATACCTCGGCAAATCCCGATATTATCTCGGTTTCGAACGCTACTGGTCAGTGGAAAGCTAATGTTGTGGCTGCTGGAACGACTTCTATCACGGCTTCGCAAGCCGCGAGTAAGAATTATACAGCAGCGGGAAACGAGACTGTTAATGTTCTTGTAAAAGCTAACCAAACTGCCCCCACTAGTCCTTCGACTACAACTCCTGCTTATGAAGTAGTAGGGACTAAAATCACACTTGATCCCAAACGTTGGTATCAGTTGAATAACGTCAGCAATGGGCTTGAGGGCTTATTTGATGGCATTACGGATGTGGCTGTCAATACAGGTTGGGGAAAAATTCTGAATAACTTTGACGCTTATTATCCTCTTCAGGATGGAGAAAGAATGACGATTCAGAGTATTCGGTTCTACGATGGAGAAGGCTCCTTGAAGGATAATCCGGTAACCATATCCATTATTGATGAGAACTGGAAACGTATCCCCATCGCTACCTTCACGGGGGAACGTTACAATGAGTGGGTAGGCCCTTACCCCGATCGTTATTCTACGTTCACCCTTGATACCCCTATTCCCAATGCCCGTTATCTGGTTCTGAATGCCTGGTATCAATATCCCAACGAAATGGAAATCTACGGAACCTATCAGGCTGCCACTAATCAGCCTACAGCAGCTCCGCAAAAATCCGTGAAGCTGAAGGATATGTTCGGAATCAATGCCTTTGAATGGGATTTTGAAGATGGCCAAAATCCAACGGTCATCAATGAAACGAAGCTCAAGGCCGTTAAAAATTTCTCAGGTATTCGTCATTACATGGACTGGGAAAAACTGGAGTCAACCGAAGGGAAATATACCTTTAACCCAGTACACAGCGGTGGCTGGAATTATGATATCATCTACGAACGCTGCAAGGCCGAGGGTATCGAAGTATTAGCCTGTCTTAAAACCATCCCAAACTGGATGCAGGAAACCTACCCCGATGATGAACGTGATTCGGAGAACATTCCGCTTCGTTACGGTAAAGACCTGACCAATCCCACTTCCTATATTGAACAGGCTAAAGTAGGTTTCCAGTACGCAGCCCGTTACGGAAGTAATACCAACGTTGACCCATCTTTAATGAGCGTAAACAGCTCTCAACGCTGGAATAACGACGGCATTAATACGGTAAAAATTGGTCTGAACCTCATCAAGTACATTGAGTGCGAAAACGAACGTGACAAATGGTGGAAAGGTCGCAAAGCTTACCAGACCAGCCGTGAATACGCCGCCAACCTTTCGGCTTTTTACGATGGTCATAAAAACACCATGGGCCCCGGCGTTGGTATTAAAAACGCAGATCCTAATATGAAGGTGGTAGTGGCTGGTTTGGCAGCAGCTTCGGTGGATTACATCAAGGGAATGATTGACTGGTGCAAAGAATACCGGGGTTACAAAGCGGACGGCAGCGTTAACCTTTGCTGGGACGTGATTAATTATCACCTGTATTCGGACGACGGTGCTATGATGCAAAACGGCATGGCTTCCCGTGGAGCCGCCCCCGAAGTAACCCGAGTCCGTCAGATTGCGTCTGATTTTAATACCTTAGCTCATCAGCAATCACAGGGGATGCCCGTTTGGGTAACCGAAACAGGTTATGACCTGAATCAGGGTAGCCCGCTAAAAGCCATTGCCATTGGAAATAAGACGGCTATTCAAACGCAGGCAGACTGGATCTTACGTACCTCCTTACTTTATGCCCGGGCAGGTATTGAAAAAGTGTTCCTGTATCAGATGTACGACGATAATTTCCTTTCGCCAACGCAGTTTGGTTCAATGGGCTTGATTAATACCGATCAGACTCGTAAACCAGCAGCCGATTACATTCATCAGGTCCATGAAAAATTTGGGGAATTCAGTTACCAGTCTACGCTTCAGAATGACCCTATTGTGGACCATTACAAGTATAACAATCAGTCCATGTACATGCTGGTAGTGCCCGACGAAAAAGAACGGACGGCTAGCTATGTGCTCAATCTTAACGGAGCAAGCACTGCGAAGCTTTACAAACCCGTGATCGGTAGCGATTCCATGCAGGTAACAACACTGACAGCTACGGCGGGTAAGGTAACCATTCCGGTTTCTGAAACCCCGGTGTTTGTCGTCCCTGGTCCTACCACTTCAACGGCGGGTCGGGTAGCTGCGGAAGCTGCGGCCCCAGTGTTGAGCTCATCGTTAAGCAGTTTGAAGGTGTTCCCGGTTCCCGCTGTTGACTTTGTGGAGGTTTCGCTGGAAAATGATAACGCTCTTCCGGTGGAATTCTACCTCTATGACTCTGGCTTGGGCCGTAGCATTAAACAACAACTGCATAAGAAAGAAGGCTATAGCTTCCATCAAAAATTGGATGTTTCCTCACTGAATAAAGGTGTTTACTTACTTGAAATTCGGCAGGGGCAGGAACGTGTGATTAAGAAGTTTGTCAAAATGTAACAGAAAAGAAAAGGCTCCGAAGTTCGGAGCCTTTTCTTTTCTACATAAACGGACCTTATTGAGCCCTCCGCACCTTTTCCCAGATTCCCGAAGACAGTCCGTTTTTATAACGGAAATAGCCTAGAATCGCACACCAGTTCATAAAGGAAAAGTAATAGGGCACAAATAATGCCTTAATGCGAAGCTTTCGATTTTCGAAATAGTAACCCAACATAGCCGCCGCGTAAAAACCAACCTGAGCAATGAATAATGCTGGGTAAAACCAGCCTTCAGTCATCAATGCCAGTAATAGGTTGATCAGAAAAATCAGCGGTAAGGCAAATGGAGCTACCGCCCAACGCATCAGTCGGTGAGAAATGTACTGGAACGAAAGCCAGCCATAGCGGAAAATATTGAGCAAGTGCGGCAAGCGGGCAATGGACTGGAAACCACCCGCTGCAATGCGAACTTTACGTTTTTTCTCGTCTCCAATTGAAAACGAAGGTCGCTCCAGAGCATACGCTTCGGGATCGTAAACCACGCGAAAGCCACGACTGGCGATTCGCAGGGAGATCATAAAATCGTCGAGCAAAGTATCTTTTTCGACGTGCTCATAAAGCTCCGTTCGGATGGCAAATAATTCGCCAGCGGCTCCTACAACACTATATAAGTCGGTATCGAGTTTTTTCAGAAAAGATTCGTATTTCCAGTATAACCCTTCTCCAGCTCCCGCCGCTGCCTCATTATCAAAGGTCTGAATCCGTTTTTCTCCCGAAACGGCCCCAACTTCTGCATCAGCAAAATGCCGGACAATATTAGGGATAGCATCGGGATTCAGATTGGTATTGGCATCGGTATAAATCACCAGTGGGGAGTGTACTTGCTGCATGGCCAGGTTAATGGCTTCGATTTTTCCCCGCCGCTGGGCCCCGCCCATTACCGAAATTCGCTCGTTACTACCGTATTGTTGCTGTAACCATTCGGTACTGCCATCCGTCGAACCTTCGGTGACGAAAAGAATTTTTAATAAATGAGCCGGGTAATTCAGGGTTAATGAATTCTGTACTTTCTCAGCCAAGCAATTCATTTCATTATACGCCGGAATCACGAGGGTTACTTCGGGCTGGTAGTTGGCGTTAAAGCGACTTTTTTTCTTTCCCCGGATTTTTACCAGAAACCAGAGAAAAATGCCATACCCCAAATAGGTATAAAACACCAGGAAAATCAGCAACCAGAACAGGCTTTCGAGAAAAAGTTGGATCATAATGTTGGCGGACAAACTAAGAGGAGTAAAGATAATTGAGGATGCACTACAGCGAACGATTTTCGTATAATTCTCCCACTTTTTTAAAACTCAAAGTTAATTCATAGGTTTATTGAACAGGAAAATCCAATAATGTGTTTGTCCTGAATCATTTGCTAGCTATTTTTGCAGCCAGTCCCTGACATCATTCTCCTTATGAAGCGAGTACAAACGATATTATCCGTTCTTATGCTAGGTAGCCTGCTGGCTTCCTGCTCCTATCAAAACGCGAATACCATCGACCAGCCTGACGTTCGTAAGAACAACAAAACTGTTTACGGCGTTTCTCCTGATAGTGCTGCGGCACAGTTGAAACAAAATTGGCCTGATAAAGAAGGTGTTGCTCAGCGTGCCGAAGATATTCGTCTTAAATTATTGTCAGAGAAGGGATCTACTCATAATTAATTCCTTTTTTGAGAACACTTATACATGAAAAGCGGTACTTGATATATTCAGTGCCGCTTTTTTTGCATTAAGTATTAATTTAGCGTTGGGATTGCTTGATCTTCAATAGTCTGTTTACTTAAATCATTTTTTTAAACCTTTAACACATGAACATTGCTTTAG
This sequence comes from Siphonobacter sp. SORGH_AS_0500, assembly GCF_002838835.1. Lineage (GTDB taxonomy): Bacteria > Bacteroidota > Bacteroidia > Cytophagales > Spirosomataceae > Siphonobacter. The sequence continues at coordinate 42,405 of NZ_NHPP01000013.1, read as the reverse complement.
TAACGGGTTCTGCCGGGTTGATTGGAAGTGAGTCAGTTTCTTTCTTCGCAGATAAATTTGATATGGTTGTCGGTGTTGATAATAACATGCGGCAATATTTCTTTGGAACGGATGGTAACACCGAATGGAACCGAAACCGCATTCAAGAAAAATATTCCAACTACGTTCACCGTACCGCTGATATTCGCTCTGTTGAAGAGCTGGAAGTAATTTTTAAGGAATTTGGTGCAGACATTAAGCTGATTGTACACACGGCTGCTCAACCCAGCCACGACTGGGCTGCCCGCGAGCCTTTCACGGATTTCTCGGTAAACGCTACGGGTACGCTTAATCTACTGGAAATGACTCGTTTACACTGTCCAGAAGCCGTTTTCATTTTTACTTCTACGAACAAAGTTTACGGAGATAACCCTAACTTCCTTCCCTTAGTAGAAACCGAAACTCGTTGGGAAATCGCGGAAGATCATGCCTATTATGAGAATGGCATCGATGAAAATTTAAGCATTGACCATACCAAACACTCCTTATTTGGAGCTTCAAAAGTAGCGGCTGACGTACTCGTACAGGAATACGGTCGGTATTTTGGTCTGAAAACGGGTATCTTCCGTGGAGGCTGTCTGACAGGACCCAACCACTCGGGAGCACAGCTACACGGATTTCTATCTTACCTGATGAAATGTGCCATTACGGGTAACTCTTATACCATTTTCGGGTACAAAGGCAAGCAGGTTCGGGATAATATCCACGCTCATGATCTGGTGAATATGTTCTGGCACTTCTATCAGAATCCACGAGCAGGCGAAGTGTACAACGCCGGTGGGGGTCGTTTTGCCAACGTTTCCATGCTGGAGGCCATCAAAGTATGTGAGGAAATCACCGGTAACACCATGAATTATACGTATTCAGACACCAACCGCATCGGTGATCACATCTGGTACGTTTCCGATTTATCGAAATTTAAAGCTCATTATCCCGGCTGGAACTGGACGTACGACATTACGTCGACGCTTTCAGAGATCCACGATGGAATCGCTGAACGTCTGCGTCACGCCTAGTTTGAATTTTTAGAATAACAGAAAAAACGCCGGGCTTTAAAGTCCGGCGTTTCTGTTGTTAAACCCTGAGTTACTCCACTGATTAATATCGAAATAGTGCCAGGAAATTCTATCTTTGCTATTCATTTATCAATTATCGTCCATTCGTCCAATCCTTCCCTTTTTATGAAACTCAGTGTTGTTATTCCAGCTTACAACGAACAAGATTCTATTTCTGAAACCTTGCTGTCGTTGTATAAAACATTAGCTCGGGAAGGAATTGAACACGAGATTTTCGTCACTAACGATAATTCAAAAGACAATACCTTACAGGTTTTACAGCAGTTATCCCTGCAAATTCCAACGCTCCATTATGAAACCAATCTGGGCCCCAATGGCTTTGGGTATGCCGTTCGGTATGGTCTGGAGCGTTTTTCAGGCGATTGCGTAGCGGTTATGATGGCTGATATGTCGGACGACCCCGAGGATTTGGTGCGATATTATTATAAAATGCGGGAAACCGATGCTGACGCCGTTTTCGGCTCCCGCTGGATAAAAGGAGGCAAAGTCATTGATTACCCAGCCTTAAAAAAGACGATTAACCGGGTAGCCAATCTGATCATTCGAATGATGATTGGCATTAAGTATAACGATACAACCAACGCTTTTAAACTCTACAAACGTGAAACGATTGAAGGAATTAAACCCTTTCTTTCTCCGCACTTTAACCTCACGGTTGAGCTACCGCTGAAAGCTTACGTTCGGGGGTATTCTTTCGAAATTATTCCCAATTCTTGGACGAACCGGAAATACGGTGAATCGAAGCTTAAAATTAAGGAAATGGGTAGTCGTTATTTCTTCATTCTACTCTACTGCATGATCGAGAAATTCTTTTCCCGCGGTGATTTCATGAAGAAAAAAACAGCTAAAACGACCTCGGTAAGCCGTTAAGTTTTTAGTTTTCTGATAAGTTATAACAGAGAAGGCCGGTGATGATTAGTCACCGGCCTTCTCTGTTATACTAAGATTTTTACTGTTATTAGTTAATAATGAACAAAACGATTACTTCCTTTTATAAAAGACAAAGCCATTTTCGGAGCCTATTTTTTGCAGTTGTGACATGGTATCGGTTTCAGCTTCAAAGTAGTTTTTAGTAATGACATATACAGGTTTATCTACCTCAGGACTACGTAAAGCCCAATCATCCTGCCAACTACTTAAGTGGCGACCGGGCTGCTGACGAGCGTAAAAATAGGGAGCATAACTCCGGTAACGATAGGTAACAATGTAACAATCTTCCCCCTGCCGGGCTTCCAGAAAACGGATGGCTGCCGCCTGTGAAATGCCTTCAATTCGGTTAATAAAGAAGCCGAGTGTTAGCGTAATAAAAACTGCTGTTCCCAGAAACAATGTCGTAACGCCTTTGGAGTATTGCTGACGATTAAAGAAGTATAATCCAGCAGCCAGAACCATCGCCAGCACTACGCCAGGTGTGGCTTCCCAGCCCGTCCAGGTAATTTTGGCATCCAGGTTAGCTACGGCGAACGTATCGTTAGCAATTTTCGATTGAATCCAGTCAATGTGATTAGAAAGGATGGGTAAAGCGATGGTTAATAGCACGAAAATGCCACCCGAAACGATTAGACTTACCTTCATCCAGGTACTGAACCTCACACGTCCTTCCCACATTCGTTGCAACGTTAGGGCTGCCAGGTACGTCAGTGGGAAGTAACACATCGAAGAATAATGCACGATCTTCGATTTGACTATTGTAAACAGGATCAACACCACCCAAAATAGAATTACCATCCACTTCTGATAATCTCGCTGATAATCGGTTTCTCCGGGCTGACTTCGGAAGCTCAGGGCTCGCAGAGCAAACGTACTGGCGGGAAAACAGCCAAAAAATAGAATGACGAAGTGATACCCCGGAAAACCACCGTGACCAGCGTCGGGGGTAGAGAACAAGCGGTAACTGTATTTAATGAACTCCTGAAGATACCAGAATCCATTTTTGTAGGTTTCAATGCCGTACCAGATGGCCGTTACCACCGACGTCATTAATGCAAAAATGATGAATTGTAAAGGGCTGATGTAGAACTTAAAGCCGTTCAGAACGAAGTATACGCCCAACGTCAGTGAAACGATAATGAATGCAACGGGGCCTTTGGTAAGCATACCAATGCCGAGTAAGAATCCGCCCAGCAATAAATAAAACCACTGTCCTCTAGGTAATCGAATGCTAAAGCGGTCTTTTTTCCAGCGGAAGAAGATCACTCCGTTTAAGCCCAGGAAAATCCAGAGGTTAAACCACGGATCGATAATCCCGGAGCGAAAATATAAATGCGGCAGAATAGAACCGAAGTAACAAGCTACCCACAGCAGGCCAAAACGGCGGTTGAAAAGCTGCTCGCCCAGATGGTATAATAAAATCAGCGTAATGATTCCACAAATGGCATTAGGCAAACGAGCGGCAAACTCTCCTACCCCAAAGACGTTCATGGCTAGGGCCTGAAGCCAGAAAAAGAAGGGTGGCTTTTCCCAGAAAGGCTGAAAATCAATGTGTACACGTAGGTAATCCTTGAGAACAATCATCTCCCGGGCAGCTTCGGCGAAGTTGATTTCATCCCAGTCGAACAAATGGACATTCCCTAAAAAAGGGATGAAAAACACACCTGCCACGAGGGCAATGAGAATTGAAGTGGTAATACGATTCATACGGAAGGATATCCCTGAACGGGATAGCTGTTACCTTGCTGAGTTTAAGATCGGTCAGTACGTACCTGGACTAAACCGCAAAAGTAGGCTTCCCCGAGGGTTTTCCAGAATGAATCCGTGCTTATTTACGCTGGCTTTATAACCACAAACAGGACAAACTAGCCCCCTGGGTGTTTTTTCCTTCGTAGAACGTCGTATCCTGCACCATTAGTGTCTCCCCATCTGAACCTAGGTTCCAGAGTTCGCCGTGCAGAAAGACTCCCATACCGCTTTTGATATTCGCCTCTTTATTGGCTCTGCCAACGAAGCTGTATTTCTGCCAGGCCTCCTCTTCGGTGATTTTCGAAACATCGTCCCGGGCATCGGCGGGCGTCAGGTACTCTTTATAACCCGACCAGGGAACCCGGAAAAAGTTATTCATGGTAATGATCGCAGGAACGGCCACTATGGCTGGTTTTTTTCCGCGAATGGTAGTATAAGCTTCTGAAAACCAGGAATCCTGATTGATTAATACCGCCAGATTTCCGGCAGGTGTTTCAGTAACAGATAAGTCAGTGATTTTTCCGGGCGTAATAAACTTACGCTCCGTTTCACTTAAATGTGTTTTGCGAACCAATCCCCCCAGCGAGCCATCGGGTAAAAACACCCCCGAAACGTTGTACAGCGAACCTTGCTCTTCAAACATCAATTTCTCCTCGCGAATAGAAGGTTCAGGCAACGGAATCGTTCCGGCAACAATGGTTACATCATAGGTGCTGGCCAGATGTGAAAAAGTCTGCTGATAAATCGTAGCCATGTCCATCGCTTTCATGGATAACAAGGCATAACTGGCCTGATCCTTAATGCCCGGTGGAGCCTGCATCCGTGACGATAGAAACGAGAAATAATTACTGTATTTGAGCGTTTTCATGGCCTCATCAAGGCGAGACGTCGTGTATACTTCGCGTTTTTCACCGGCCACGACTAACCATAATCCGATATTTTCGGGTAAGATCACAATGCTTTTGCGATTCAGCCAGCCTTTGCGGCGAGCTTCAGCAAAATAGCCATTGAGTTTCTGGAAGAAGGCCTCTTCGCTGGAATAATCAACGGCTAGCATGTAAGGTTGAATTCCAATCAGGTTTCCCCGACCTGAATCGCGGCCTACTTCTGCAAACGATCGATACTGCACGTCTGCGGGGGGCAGGGCAATGTGCCGATTTTTATTCGACCAGATGACATAAGTGGCCCAGGCCACCATACTTACTCCGGCTATGATCAGTGTACTTTTTTCAACATATAACTTCGTTGAATTCTATCGTTAAGGAGCTCTGTTACTATAAGTTGACAATCAGACAATAAAACTCACTGAAGTTTAAAGATCTTTTTTAATTACCAAAATTATCCCTGATTCTGTGGATTATTTGTCGATAATCAAGTCAAAAATTCTTTTCATCCTCAACTATACCTACCAAAGCTTTTGTAAAAAAGCTCCCATTTCCATCAGCCAGGCTACACCTAGGTGAATGGCAATTCCTCCCCAGATCGTACGGCTTTCGTAAGCCAGAATTCCCAGAATGTACCCGCCGAAAATGGACCCAATGGTTTCGCCAAGCGGTTTACCAAAATGAATGCAGGCATACACCGCAACCATTGGTAACACGGCTCCGCGTCCTAGAATCTGGGCCATTCCAATAATCAGAAACCCACGGATGAGTAATTCTGTCGAAATAAAGTCAAAACCGTAACAGCATTCAAAAATAAGAGCAGTTACCCAATTAGGTACCTTCAACGCTTCGGCCGCTCCCCATCCTTTATAAACGGGATAGGTTTGCAGAAAACTCGGTTGAAAAGAAGCCCAACCAATTAATGGAACCATAAGGAGTAACATTAACCCGTACATTTTCAAGCTGGCTCCATCGGGCCGAAAACCGTAAAAGTAAGAAGATTGCCGATCCACCCAACGGTAGAAAATATAAAGGGGTAACCAAATGGTCAGGGCTGAACTCAGGTTAGAAAAGCAGTAATGAGCAAAACTATAGATATGCTCAAAAACCGGAAACTCGGTAAGCTTTTGGTAACCCGTATAATCCTGCCACCAGGCCATAATAAACAGGCCAAATACACTGAAAAGCCAGAATTTTTGGGTTTTTAGAATCGTCTGCTTTCCGTGCGAAAACAGCCAGAAAGCCGCTACGCTTAGGTAGACCGTCACATCAAGCACAAAAAACAAAACCAGACGAATCCAGCTACCGCGATAACTATCGATAATACTATCTTCCAGATCAATCGTATAATTCAGCGTAATCCAGGCGGCCATGTAGAGGGCCGTTACCCCGTATAACGAGGGTTTAAAGTCTTCCCGGATAAAATCAGTCAGATAGGTAATCAGTTTTCGCATGGGTTTGTCATTCTCAAACGAAAAAAGGCCTTGACACGAAAATGCCAAGGCCTTTTTTCTTCTAATTAATAAATTAGAATTGAGCTCCTACTTCTTTCAGAACGGCTTCAATGCCTTTCTTATTGATCGTGCGGATTGCTTGCGTAGAAAGTTTGATCTGAACCCACTCACCTGTAGAAGGGATGAAGAATTTCTTCGTCTGCAGGTTTGGATAGAACTTACGCTTCGTTTTGTTGTTGGCATGCGAGACGTTGAAACCCGTCTGCGTTTTCTTGCCCGTGATTTGACAAACCCGTGCCATAGTAATACAATTTTATGAGTTATCGATGTACCGGGGACCGGCTTAATTTCTTGAGAATCAGCTTTATTCAAGCAGTTCTGTAAAACGAGTCGCAAAGATAACTTTTTATTGGGAATCAGCAAAATACACTTTTGATATTTCAGGTAAAATGCTGAAATAATCGTTACTTTTTATTCTACTGCATCCGGGCGGATGAATCTGTGTCTTTTTCCATCCCTGAAATATAGAGATACTGCGTAGGTAAGGCAAAGGCAAGGCCACGTTTCTGAAGCTCTTCATAAATACGGATATTCACCCGCTGGTGTACATTCATATAAACCGTATAATCGGCATCAAGCACAAAATAAACAATCTCATATTCAAGGCCATAGCTTCCATAATTCATGAAATGAGCCCGGTCAAACCTAACAGGACTTTGCTCCTCCACTACCTGTTTTAGCAGGGCCGATACTTCGGCCAGCCGCTCCACTGGCGTTTTATAATCCAGTTGAATTTTAAAAACCACCCGCCGCTGTTGCATATTCTTGTAATTGTGAATACGCGAGCCCGTTAAATCACTGTTAGCAAAAACCAGCATCTCGCCAGAAAGACTTTTGATACGTGTGGTTTTCAGCCCAATGTAATCCACCACGCCCATTTTGGTATCGATGATGATGAAGTCACCCACTTCAAACGGACGGTCAAAGAAAATCACGAAGTAATTAAAGACGTCGCCAAGAATATTCTGAGCCGCCAGAGCGATAGCAATACCCCCAATCCCCAGACCGGCAATGATCGTTGAGACGTTATACCCCAGGTTATCGATGAGAAAGACAATGCCAAGTATCCAGATGATACTATTAATGATGAGCATTAAGCCGCCCATTTGCTTGACTTTTTCCTCCCCCTGAGCCTGTCGACGCAGATTTGCCTGAAGAAGTAATAAAATGGCCGATGAAAGAATCCGAATGACGAGAATGGTAATAATAATCGTCGTGGCAATGGTAACGATTTTATCTACTTTTCGGGAAAGCCGGAGAAAATCCAGAGCGAAATAAATCACCGCAAAGTTCAGAGCTGGTATCCCGAAACGATCCATACTATCGACGAGGTAATCGTCAAAATAGCTCTTGGTACGGCTGGTCAGAATCTTCAGTTTGGCAATAATGTACTTTTTGAAAAGCCTTACCAGCAGCAGACCTAGCATGATTATCCCCAGGGTAATGAGGTAATCCTGAACGGTGTTTCGCCAATAAACTTTTTGCAGGAAATCCAGATTAATCATACGTTGAAATGTCGTTTCTGAAGTAAATAGAGCCTTGGGTTTGAGTTAAGATTCGCACCCATTACAACCTTTGCGTGATTCAGGTTGAGTAAAACAAGCGAAAATATCCCGAAAGATACCGTGCCAGTTCCCGTAAAATTGGCTCTGGCCAAATCCCTTTTCCAAGATTTTAGAGGTCGATTATCCTGAAACCCGGCTCGGGGTCTTACTTTTGAAGCTCATTTCTTTTCTCAGATTTTTTACTTTCAGTCGTATGACCGCTGGCCTTCGTTCGCCGCTGGAGCCAACCCTTCAACGTCATTTTAGCTGGTTACTTGTTCTCGGGATTATTCTGAATGCCCTCGGCCTTTTTACGCCCATCCTGGAAACGGACGGAACGCTTTACGCTACCATTGCTAAAAACATGGCTCAGGCCAACGATTTCATTAACCTGACCCTTGAAGGCGACGACTGGCTCGACAAGCCCCACTTTCCATTCTGGGTTACGGCCATTAGTTATAAAATTTTCGGGTATACCTCTTTTGGCTATAAACTGCCGCCTTTCCTCTTTTGGCTGGCTGGTGCTTACTACACCTATCAACTTGCCCGGTTACTTTATTCCACTACCGTGGCTCAGTTAGCCGTACTTTTTTACCTGACTGCCGAGCACCTACTGATCTCCAACGTCGATGTACGGGCGGAACCTTACCTAACAGGAATGGGCATTGCCAGCGTTTATTTCTTTTACAAAGCCTATCGGAATCACACGCTCTGGCCTATTCTCTGGGGTTCGCTCTGGACGGCGGCGGCCATTATGACTAAGGGGCTTTTCGTGATTATTATTATCGGAGCTGGTTTTGTGATTGAATGGGTTGTCAAAGGCGACTGGAAGCAATTTATCTCACCCAAATGGTATCTGGCGATTTTCCTGACTGCTCTTTTTTCAATGCCAGAGCTTTACACCTTATATGTGCAGTTTGACTTACATCCAGAGAAGGTAGTTTTTGGTAAAACGGGCGTTTCTGGGCTTTACTTTTTCTTCTGGGAAAGTCAGTTTGGGCGGTTTATGAATACGGGTCCCATCAAAGGCAGTGGCGATCCGCTGTTTTATACCCACACGCTCCTCTGGGCTTTTCTGCCTTGGTCGGCCTTATTATATGTGGCTATTTTCACGCGGTTATTTAATAAAAACGGCTGGAAAGATCGTGAATACGTGGTAGTGGGAACATCCGTGTTTTCCTTTATTATCTTCTCGGCTTCTAAATTTCAGTTACCGCATTACCTGAACATCCTGTTTCCCTTCTTTAGTATTCTGACTGCTTTTTATCTAGCTCAGATCACCAAGGAAACGACGACAAAACGGGTCATTTACTTTCAGTACTTCGTTGCTATCATCCTTTTTTTGAGCACCTTGTTAGGAATTTACCTCATTAATATCAATCATGCTTTAGTGGTAGGAATCGTTGTGGCTGTTGTCGCAGGAGGTCTATTATATTTCTTTCCGGCCAAAAGCATTACCAACGTCGTCGTGTTATGCTTTATGGCTTCGGTGCTGATGAACGGAATTTACAGTGCGGTGTTGTACCCCGACATTATTCGGTATCAGTCTGGGAACACCGCGGCAGATTATATTAATGAACACCCGGAAATAAAGGGCGTTACCGTCATTCGTAATAATCCCATCAATTTTGCTCTGGAGTTTTACGCGAACGTGCCCCATACGGCAACGATACTGGAAGAGTTACCTTCAATTCCCGCTGAAACCCCACTCTTCATCGAAACTTCATACCTTGATCTGTTACGTGAACGAGGCTATGAAGTAACCATTCTGAAACGCTTTCCACATTACCACATCAGTAAGCTAACCATGAAGTTTATTAACACGAAAACCCGTCCGGCGGAGCTACAGGAAACCGCATTGGTTGCAGTAGTGAAGAAGTAACCCTACGATGATGTGCACAAAAGCCAGCCCGACAAGCTTGTCGAGCTGGCTTTTTCAGTTAATCACCTTCTTCGAGTTCAAAAATACTCTCAAGCGGTTTACCGAAATACTGGGCTATTTTGAGAGCCAGCACCGTAGAAGGCACGTATTTATTCGCTTCAATGGCATTAATTGTTTGGCGGGACACCTGCACGGCTTCCGCCAGCGTAGCCTGTGTAATGTCTTTAATCGCTCGCTCTACGCGAATGGTATTTTTCATGCGTGTTTCCTCTTTTATCTCAAATCATGGGCGTCACTCGTTTTCCTTTAAAAAGAAAAGGTTGAATGTATAAAACCCAGTTAAAGCGGACGATGAAAATGATCAACGTCGTAAAGACATTGTAGATCAAAACGTCGAGGTATTTGAAACTATATACCATCAAGGTTGCCAGAATAATAAAAACAGTATTTAATAACACCCCCCATTGCAATGATTCAAGGCGTACCTGAGCCACCCATTCATCTTCGACTTTTTCTTTTGAAAAAGCCACGAATAGTAACCCTAGCGTAAGACCAATGGTAATGATTTCGTCCAGAATATTGTTGCTAACGAAATTTTGAATGCCTAAGTCTTCTTCATCATCGATTATCACCAGCCACTTAGGGATTTTAACTTCAAAATAGCTTGCATAGGGTTCAAATTGTTCCATAAAATTTGAGCGGCTCACATAAATGATACCTAAAATCAGAAATGGAATGGCTAACCACCAGCCCAGTGGCTTGCACCAGTGAGGAAAAAGGAAACGAGTTTTCATTGCATTAGATAGTTGTTAAAGAGGAAAGTTATTTTTACCAAATGTAAAATAAACTTTACTTAATGGAAAAATATTTTGTCAACTATTTTTTGCTATAAACAAAAAACGCTGGCAAGATTATAGCCTTGCCAGCGTTTTCATAACTATTGATTAGTGAATCAATTAGCTTACCACTTCCACCTTCACATTCAGTTCTACCTCGTCCAGATCAACTGTGACGGCATCTGTTAGGGTTTCAAGTACATTTAGACTCAGAGCCTGTACTTCCGTACAGATGTATTCACGATTGGCTTCCAGGGCTGCTTTTACCAGTTCTTCCGTCGTTGAAACGGAGATGGATATTTTGTCAGCTACTTCGAAACCGCTGTCTTTCCGCAGGTTCTGAATCCGGTTGACAAACTCGCGAGCGATACCTTCGTGGCGTAATTCTTCCGAAATACTTACGTCTAGAGCCACCGTCAAACCATTTTCCTGAGCCGTCAGGAAGCCGGGTAAATCTTCGGTCAGAATTTCTACATCAGCAACCGTGATTTCATGAGCTCCGCCTACCGTCAGCGTTCCGGCTTTTTCGAGTTCGGCAATATCAGCCGTACTCATGGCCTGAATCCCAGCGGCTACTTCTTTCATTTTCGGTCCAAATTTGGGTCCGAGAGCTTTGAAGTTAGGCTTCACTTTTTTGTTCAGTACGCCTGAAGCATCGTCCAGCAGTTCTACTGCCTTCACGTTTACCTCGGCCTTAATCAGCTCTTCTACCCGGGCCAGACGCTGTTTGGTGTACTCGTTAAGTACAGGTACCAGCACCCGCGAAAGCGGCTGACGTACTTTGATTTTATTAACCTTCCGAATCGAGTGAACCAGCGAAGACACCCGCTGAGCCAGCTCCATGGAAGCTTCCAGTTCTGGATCGATGTAGTTATGATTTGCCGCCTGTAAGTCCGTCAAGTGAACAGAAGCCACTACCGAATCGCGATTACCAATCGTTAGATTCCGATATAACCAGTCGGAATAGAACGGAGCAATCGGCGACATTAACTGAGCTACTTTCAGCAGACACTCCTGCAACGTTTCGAAGGCAGCTCGTTTATCAGCCGTTAATTCACCTTTCCAGAAACGTCGGCGTGACAGACGAACGTACCAGTTAGATAAGTGATCAGACACAAAATCCTGAACTGCCCTTCCAGCTTTGGTAGGTTCGTAATCAGCGTAAAAACCATCCACATCCTTAATAAGCGAGTTGAGTTTTGAAAGAATCCAGCGATCCATTTCGCTTAACTGCTCGTAAGGCACGCGGTTGGCCTCATCCGCCGTATATCCATCCAGATTCGCGTACAGAGCGAAGAAATTATAGGTATTGGTCAGCGTGCCGAAAAACTTATTACGCACTTCCGTTACGCCACCTTCCAGATTAAACCGCAGGTTATCCCAGGGGTTTGAGTTCGTAATCATGTACCAGCGAATCGGATCGGTACCGTATTTGCCTAAAGCTTCAAAGGGATTGATTACGTTACCCTTCCGCTTGGACATTTTCTCGCCGTCTTTGTCCAGTACCAAACCCGTCGAAACAACGTTCTTGAAGGCGACTGAATTATTCAGCATCCCCGAGATTGCGTGCAGAGTAAAGAACCAGCCCCGCGTCTGATCAACTCCTTCGGAGATGAAATCAGCAGGATAGCTCTTTTCAAAAATATCCTGATTTTCAAAGGGATAATGCCACTGAGCATAAGGCATCGCTCCCGAATCAAACCACACATCAATCAGATCGGACTCCCGCTTCATTACTTTACCAGACGCCGAAACGAAGTAGATATCATCGACATAAGGACGGTGTAAATCAAAATCTCCTGTACCCACTTTCGCCAGATAACTTTCGTTGGATGCTTTCTGCTCGGCGGTTAAGGCTGGACTTGCTAATGCATTCGTTAAAGCCGCTTTCAGCTCTTCAATGGAACCGATGCAAACTTCTTCACCGTCTTCACTACGCCAGATCGGCAGGGGCGTTCCCCAATAACGACTCCGGCTTAAGTTCCAGTCCACCAGATTTTCCAGCCAGTTCCCAAAACGACCCGTTCCCGTGCTCTCGGGTTTCCAGTTAATCGTTTTGTTCAAAGCAACGAGTTCGTCTTTTTTAGCCGTTGTTCTGATAAACCAACTATCCAGCGGATAATATAATACGGGTTTATCCGTCCGCCAGCAGTGCGGATACGTGTGGTCAAACTTCTGAACGTTGAAGGCTTTGTTCTCCGTTTTCAGTAAGATCCCGATGCGTTCATCCACTGAAAGGTATTTATCCCGACCCTGCTTTTCACGTTCGGCCTCCTTTTCAGCATCTGATAAGTATTGTTCTTTGACAAACTCTTCGGCGAAATCCGTTACCTCTTTGACAAAACGACCGCGTTTATCTACCAGAGGAACATCCTTACCCATTTCGTCCTTTACCATGATCGCCGGAATGCCATTCTGCTGGGCTACCCGGAAATCGTCCGCTCCGAAAGTAGGAGCTGTGTGAACGACACCCGTACCGTCTTCTGTCGTTACGAAATCACCTAAAATTACCCGGAATGCCGGAGTTTCAGGCTGTACGTAAGGCATTAACTGTTCGTATTCGATACCTTCGAGGTGTTCCCCCTTCAGATCCATCAGCACTTTCCAGGGAATTACTTTATCCCCAGCCTGATAAGCGAATAGATCACCCTCTTTTCCTTTTTCAGGAAAATAAGCAGCTACCCGGTCTTTTGCACAAACCACGTTAACTGGCAGGTGCGTATAAGGGTTATAAGTCTGAATGAGCTGATAAGTGATGTTCTTCCCAACGGTCAGAGCCGAGTTAGAAGGTAATGTCCAGGGTGTAGTGGTCCAGGCCAGAATATAGATTTCATCACTGTCGGCAGCATCGAATAAATAACCCGATTTACCCGTCAGTTTTACTTTAAACTGAGCCACGATGGAAACATCTTTTACTTCCTTATACGTACCAGGCTGGTTCAGCTCGTGCGAGCTCAGTCCCGTACCCGCCGCAGGCGAGTAAGGCTGGATGGTATATCCTTTGTAAAGTAAACCCTGTTCGTGCAAACGCTTGAGCAGATGCCAGACGCTTTCAATGTATTCGTTGTGGTAAGTCACGTAGGGACTGTCCAGATCAACCCAATAACCCATTTTTTCGGTCAGGTCATTCCATTGATCGGTATACCGCATGACGGTTTCCCGGCATTTACGGTTGTATTCCTCTACGCTGATTTTCTTACCAATATCTTCTTTCGTAATACCCAGCTCTTTTTCTACCTGTAATTCAATGGGCAGACCGTGCGTATCCCAGCCACCTTTGCGTTTTACCTGACGCCCTTTCAGCGTTTGGTAACGGCAGAAAATATCTTTAATGGACCGAGCCATTACGTGGTGGATACCTGGCGTACCATTAGCCGACGGTGGTCCTTCGTAAAACGTAAAGCTGGGTTTACCTTCCCGCAGTTCAATGGATTGCTCGAAAATCCGGTTCTCTTTCCAGAACTGCCGGATTTCATCGGCAACGGCGGCATAATCGAGGTTTTTGTATTCGGGGAAATTCATGATGCTATGGTATGGAAACAAAAGACTAGAATCTATAATATCAACAATGACGCCGATGTACTTCGTTCCACGCTTCAGTGGAAGACGATAGATTTACAAAAATAGGACTTTCGGGCGAGAAAAGATAGCAGTAAGCTTCCACAGCCCAGTGCTTTCCGTCTTCCTCTGCCTCTGTGATTCTACTTTTCTGTTAATGAAGCAGCTTTACATCGGATGTTTTCCGAAAGCTTGTTACTTCTGGTTTTCAACGGTATGTATACCTGGTGTTATTCGGGTAAGGCGAGCTTTACAAATCCGCTTCGCCAGTAGTGGTAATAGAAGTAATGGGCAAGCAGGGTTCAAACGTGGTTTAGTAAGGTACGCTAGGACATACCATTTTCTATTAAGATTCCTGGATACCTTTGCCAACCATCGAGGTAACAACCCCACACTAGCAGCCTTATTGTCGAGACAGCGTAGTTTATGCAAATACGAAAGATCATTCCAGAAAACTTAGTTCTGCTGGACAGCTTACGCGGGCTGACTGCTCTTTACGTACTCATTGCTCATGCTCTGTTATTGCTGACGGCGGGAGATGCAGACGGCTTTATGAGTATGCTTTCATCGATTTTTCAGTATGCCCACCAGGCCGTTTTATTTTTTTTTATCTTATCCGGCTTTGTTATTCACTGGAGTACGGACAAGCGGTTTTGTCGGGAAAAAACGTTTGATCTGAAAGCCTATTTATTGCGAAGAATCCGGCGGATCTACCCTCCTTTACTAGCGGCACTGGCCTTTACCTTTTTGCTGGACCAGCTGGGGCTATTTTTAAAATTCCCGATTTACCACTCTCAAACCGCTTACGCTTCCATTAACGCTCTCATCCAGACCGACCATCGCTTACAGACCCTCCTTGGTAATCTGCTTTTTGTACAGAATGTGTACACGCCTACCTGGGGCACCAATGGTCCGTTGTGGTCGCTCACTTACGAGTGGTGGTTCTATATATTGTACATTCCTGTATACGGGCTTTTCCGAAAAAATAAGTCTTTCACCTCTGCATTTATTCTGGTACTTTGGATACTCAATCGGGAGTTTCCTTTTAAGCCTGCTCTCTTTACTATCGTTTTTGATTACTTTATTATCTGGTATTTGGGAGTCCTGCTGGCAGATTATTTGCGTTCGAAAGACTTAAAGACTCCCTTTGTTGTCTCCTACGTAATCATCCTTTTCACTTTGTCCCTGACTAGGTATTCTGGCAGTGTTGGAAGCGACTTGCTGATTTCCCTTGGGATAATCCTTTTTCTATACCTCGTGCTTTGTAGCAATGCTTTTATTGGTTTGGGGAAGGCTCGAAAGCTAGGCGATTTTTCTTATACCCTTTATCTGATTCACGTACCTATTCTCTGTTTTCTATCGGGCGTAGTCATGCATGCACGTCAGGGCTATCTTCCGGCAAATGGACTTTATGTAACAGCAGGTATTCTGTTTTGTTTAAGCATGGCCTGGCTCTTTCACTTTATTAGTGAAAAGCCTTTTACGGCACGAAGGGTCTAATATACACTTCTCTTGCTACCTTACAGGGAGTATTACTTTTCAGCCCCTATATCACTCCTGTATCTGATATGTAAGAGGATGAATTACAGATCAGATCTATTTCCTATTTATCTCTATATTATTAGTTCATACGAGGCATCACCAGGCAAATAACTCCTGTAATACCGTACAAACTTCTTTACTCGTTTGGGTATCCAGTTCACCTAATTGCTTATTTAATCTAGATTTATCCACAGCTCTTATCTGATCCAAAGCAATTTGTCCTTCTCTGCCTTGTAACATAGAGTGAACCCGGGTTGGGTATTTTTTGATAGTGCTAGTTAATGGAGCAACTAAAACTGTATTCAGAGATTTGTTCACTACGTCGGGAGAAATCACTACGCAAGGGCGTGTTTTCGAAATTTCACTCCCCTGCGTCGGATTCAGGTTTACTAACCAAATTGAAAAACGTTTTACCAATTCCATTCCTTCTCGTCAAAATCATTACTCATTCCTTCGAACAAATCTTCTTCTGAAGTATCGTCCTGAGCTTCTTTAAAGCGTGCTTCCCAATCATGGCGAGGACGAATGGCTTTCAATAAAATTCCATCAGTAGTTAGTTCTACCTCTACCTCTTTTTCAATGCCTAAACTTTGTAGCATTGCTTTAGGTAGTAAAATTCCCTGTGAGTTACCTATTTTACGAACGGTCTGTATCATAATTCTCTTCCTGTTATTACAAAATTATAACAATTTAATTATGATTAGATTCATACCTTAACTAATTCTCGCCCAGTTACTTTCATTCTCCCGTAAATGATTGAGTTGCTCACGGATGGCCTGGTTTTTCGGTAATACCAGTTCGGCATCTTCGTTTAGGATTTCCTGAGCCGATTCCCGGGCGGCTTTCAGGATTTCGCCGTCTTTTGATAAATCGGCCAGTAATAAATCCACTACACCGCTTTGCTGGGTTCCGGCCATATCGCCAGGACCACGAAGACGCAAATCCGTATCTGCAATGACGAAGCCGTCGTTGGTTTCGGTCATTACTTTCATTCGCGTACGGGTTTCGGTGCTGAGCTTAAGGCCCGTCATCAAAATACAGTAACTCTGATCAGCCCCCCGGCCAACCCGGCCCCGAAGCTGGTGCAACTGCGAAAGGCCAAAGCGTTCAGCACTTTCAATAATCATCACTGAGGCATTAGGTACGTTAACCCCTACTTCGATTACGGTCGTGGCAACCATAATCATTGTTTCCCGACTCACGAATCGCTGCATTTCAAAATCCTTGTCCTTCGCGGGCATTTTGCCATGCACGATACTAATCTGATATTCCGGAAAAGCCCGACTGACGCTTTCAAAACCATCCATCAAATCCTTGAAATCCAGCTTTTCGGATTCTTCAATTAATGGATAAACGATATATACCTGCCGACCTTTCTGTAACTCATTTCTTACAAAACCAAACACTTCCAGCCGATGCTGATCGGATTTCCAGCGGGTAACTATTGGCTTTCTTCCGGGAGGTAACTCATCAATTTGCGAAAGATCCAGATCACCGTACAAAGTCATCGCCAACGTCCGGGGAATGGGCGTGGCCGTCATCACCAGAATGTGAGGATATACGACTTCATTTTTCTGCCAGAGTTTGGCCCGCTGAGCTACGCCGAACCGATGCTGTTCGTCAATCACCACTAAACCTAAGTTCTTAAACTGAACGATGTCTTCGAGCAAAGCGTGCGTTCCTACTACAATCTGAATCGAGCCGTCCAGCAAACCCTCGTGTAATACTCTCCGTTCTTTCTTGGGCGTTGATCCGGTTAATTTACCCATTCCCAGACCCATTGCCTCAGCAAAGGGTAATAAACCCTTAAAATGCTGATCGGCCAGGATTTCCGTAGGAGCCATTAAGCAGGCCTGAGCTCCGTTCTCGATAGCCAGTAACATACAGATGAAAGCAACAATCGTTTTTCCTGACCCTACATCTCCCTGCAACAGACGGTTCATTTGCTTCCCCGAACGCATATCTTCGAAAATCTCCCGAATTACCCGTTTTTGAGCTCCGGTCAGGTCAAAAGGTAAATGAGCATCATAAAACTCCCGAATAAGCTGCGTTCCCGAAAAAATCTGTCCGGGGTATTCCGTCCGACGAAGAATTTTCTGTTTTATTAACCGTAACTGATTGTAGAATAACTCTTCAAATTTCAGTCGGCGTTTGGCCTGATGGATGTGTTGCTCATTACCCGGCACATGGATTCCCCACAAGGCCTGAATTTTCGAAGCCAACCGATATTTCTCAATCAGAAAGGGCGGTAAGGTTTCCCGGATATGGTGTCCGGCCAGTTCCAGAATCTGTCGCTGCCATTTGGCAATGGCTTTAGCATCAATGTAGCGTTTACGAAGCTTTTCTGTAAGGTTATACACGGGCTGCCAATGACCCCCTTTTTCGTTTTCAGTCGTCAGCACCTCCATTTCAGGATGAACCATCTGGAATTTACCGTTAAAGCTCGTCGGCTTGCCGTAGATTACGTACTGTCCATCCCGGTGCAGGGATTTTTCCATGAACGAAATGCCCTGAAACCAGGCCAACTCCATCGTTCCAGAACCATCGCTAAACTGAGCAACTAACCGGGCTTTATGGCCTTCCCCGATTACCTCCCAGGTACGCAGGCGACCTTTGATCTGAGCCCCGGGTAAATCTTCCCTTAACTCCGAAATCCGATAAAAACGAGTGCGGTCTTCGTAGCGAAAAGGGTAGTGCTGTAAAAGATCGCCGAAGGTAAAAATATTCAGTTCTGTATTCAGCAAAGCTCCTTTTTGCGGACCTACGCCTTTGAGAAATTCAATCTTGGTATCAAAAAAATTGGTTGTTCGCTCCATAGTATACTCGTCTGCTCCGCCGACCCGACCCGAGGTCATTCCCTCGTCTCTCTTCACTTTTTACCTTTTACAAAAATACAATTCAGAACAGGTTTTTAATCTCAATATAACTCTTCTCCTTCGATAATTACGTGAGTAACAGCTACGACTGATTAAATAAGGTTTCGATCTGTTGGAATTTAGGTACTTTGCCATAGTAACTTCGTAACAACCCGTTCTGACAATCCATTTCCTACTCCAATGAAGTCCGGACTGGTAACGTTTTACTGACGCGTTGAACAAACTCGGGCGTATGAAACAATTTTTTATTTTCCTTGGAATAAGTTTACTGTTATGGCTTACGCCGCAGGCCTGGGCCAATCATATCGTGGGTGGTAACTTCGAAATGGTTGCCACGGCATCAACGCCCGGTAAATACAATCTTTACCTGAATCTCTTCTTTGATGAAGTCGGTGGGGTAAATACGGGTAAAGAGCAGTCTATTGTTGTTTCTATTTTTCGGAAAAGTGATAACAATCGTATGCTCAATATCCGAATGTATTTGGAGTCGACAACGCCTTTACAATATACTAATCCGAGCTGTGCAGAAGCCCGTAGTCTGGAAACTTCCATTCTCCGGTATGCGGCCCCGCTGGATCTGTCGCCCGATAATTATGCCGATGCTCAAGGCTATTATGTGGCCTGGGAGCGGTGCTGTCGCAATACCTCAATAGATAATATTCTGACGCCTGGTCGTTCGGGTATTGTTTTCTACCTGGAATTTCCGGCCTTGCGTCTAAATGGACAAAATTTTCTGGATTCTTCGCCTGCATTTGCTCATCCTAACGGCGAATACATTTGCATCAATAGGCCTTTCACGCTCAATTTCGGGGCGACGGATGCTGATGGCGATGAACTACGCTATAGCATGGTTACGCCTTACATGGGTTATTCTTCTCAGGGCCAGCCCAATCCCGCCTTACCGCAATCGAGTCCCTATCCGCCGTTGCAATGGGCGGCGGGATTTAGCGATCAGGCGGCTATTCCGGGAGCTCCGGCTCTGGGAGTAAATGCTTCAACTGGCGTTTTAAGCGTAACAGCTACGCAACGAGGGCTATTTGTGTTTAGCGTTCAGGTGGACGAATACCGTAACGGACAAAAAATTGGCTCCGTCCGGCGGGATTTTCAGCTACTCGTGGTGGACTGCCCAGATAATACTCTGCCCGATCCAGTTATTACGTTGAAGGATAAGCCTAATCAACCCGTAAAAGAATTGGAAATCTGCGAAAATGGCTTTCTGGATTTAACTGCTCAGGAAATGGCGAATGCCTCGTATCAGTGGCAGAAAGACGGTATCAACATTCCGGGAGCAACGACATACACCTATCAGGCCAGTTCGCCAGGCGTGTACAAAATCGTAGTTAGTTCGACTACGGTTTGTGCGGCATCCAAAACTTCGCAATCCGTAACGCTACGCTTAAAAACAGGAGCCAGCCCAGACATTACATCCAATGTCCCACTGCCGGGCTGCGAATCTCAACCTATCGTACTTTCAACCGTCAGGGGAAATTACACATATGCTTGGTCAAAAGATGGACAGGCTCTTTCACAGACCACCTCATCTCTCCCGATTAATGAATCAGGTTTATATGCTGTGAGAGTCCAGAATCTGGATGACCTCTGTTATTACACACCGTCAAAACAAGTCGAAATTTACCCAACGCCTAACGCGGAATATAGCAGTTTGCCCGGCTCTGGTCAGTTCTGCGTTTCTGATTCGGTGGCTTTGGTTGCGGTAACAGGATCGGGTTATACCTACCAATGGTTTTTAAACGGTCAGCCCATTGCGGGAGCTACTCAGAACCAGTATGTCGTGAAAGCTTCTGGAAACTACTCATTTGAAGTTAAAATCGGATCCTGTTCGGCTACTTCTACAGTGTTTCCGGTCAATCTTTATCCCGAACCTACAGTTAGTATGCAGGCCATTCCACTGATTTGCCAAGTCAATGGTGCACGGATACTCCTGAATGGTAGCCCCGTAGGAGGTGTTTTTTCGGGGCGTGGCGTGGTAGGTAATGAATTTATTCCTTCTCAGTCGGGCGTAGGTTCTTTTCCAGTTACGTATACGGTCACTAATTCGTACGGCTGTAAAGCTTCGGCTGAGCAAATCGCTGTGGTCGCTTCGGCTCCCACGGTATTGCTGCCTAATGAGGTAGGAATCATTCGGGGGAATTCCATCATACTTCAGCCTCAAACGCAGGACAATCTGTTGTATGAGTGGACACCACCCACGTACCTAAGTTCTACAACGGTCAAGAATCCGACTGCCTCCCCCCTTCAAACGACGAAGTATACCCTTAAAGTAACGGGAGCCTCGGGTTGTGCGGTTGAGGACCAGATCTTAGTTACGGTGTGGGAACCCATTACTATTCCCAATGGTATTACCCCAAACGGTGATGGCAAGAATGATACATGGGAAATGCCGGGCATTGAATATTACCCCGATGCCGAAGTACAGATTTTTAATCGCTGGGGTACGGAGTTGTTTTTTTCCAAAGGCTACCGCACTACTTTTGACGGAACCTACCAGGGAAAAAAATTGCCTGTTGCCACTTATTATTACGTCATTAAGCCCAATAATGGTCGCCCGACGATCAGCGGCTCACTAACGATTGTGTATTAATTTCTGTTTTATGACTGCTCCTCTTACCGTTACGCTCGTTCAGGCGGATTTGCATTGGGAAAACCCCACGGCCAATAGGGCGATGTTCGAAGAAATGCTTTCTGAACTAACCGAACCTACGGACTTGATTGTTTTGCCCGAAATGTTCACCACGGGTTTCACCATGAATCCGGCCCCAGTGGCGGAGGTCATGAACCTGACAACAACTCGCTGGATGAAGCAAATAGCTGCTCAGTATCAGGCGGTGGTAACGGGAAGTTTTGTAGTGCAGGAAAATGGGAAGTATTATAACCGTCTGGTCTGGATGCAGCCCGATGGAACGTATGATTACTACGACAAGCGGCACTTGTTCCGCATGGGTAATGAACACGAAGTCTACACAGCAGGTAATCGACGGATTATCAAAAACTGGAAAGGCTGGAATATCTGCCCGCTGATTTGTTATGATCTGCGATTTCCGGTATGGAGTCGAAATGTGGATAACCAGTATGACGTATTGATTTATACTGCCAATTGGCCCGCCGTTCGGGAATCCGTGTGGAAAAGTCTGTTAACGGCCCGGGCCATTGAAAATCAGTGCTATGTAGTCGGAGTTAACCGCATTGGTGAAGATGGTAACGGTTTGGCTCACTCGGGAGCATCTGGATTAATTAACTCCCGTGGGGAGTGGATAAGTTATCCACAATCCAATGCACTTATCCACACTCACACGATCAACTACGAAGAGTTATCCACGTTTCGGGAAAGGTTTCCGGTATCGCTGGATGGTGATAAGTTCCAGATTTTTTGAATGTAAAGACGCGACTTTGGACTAGCCCCAAGAAGTTGGACGGTTGTTTTACGCCATGGTTGGTGTCCTCACCAACCATTATGCTTAGTAATGGCTGGTGAGGACACCAGCCATGGGAGGAAACGTTATTAATAACAAACCGCCTCTACCCAGACGCGATGAAGTCGCGTCTCTACAATTGTTCGGTTATTCCAATACTTTTGGTACCCGAAAGTAGTTTTCATCCCGCTTGGGGGCATTCCGTAAGCCTTGCTCATGCGTAATGGTTTGCAGAGCTTTATCTTCCCGTAAAGCATTCACTTCCAGTGTCATGTGCGTTAAGGGTTCCACATTGGAAGTGTCTAGCTCATTCAATTGTTCCATCCAGGTTAATACACTGCTTAGAGTATTAGTCAGCTTTTCTTCCTCCTCAGGAATGATGCTTAAACGGGCCAGCTTGGCAATTTTATGAAGGGTATCTTTTTCGACCTGCATGCTAGTGTTTGGGTTTAGGGTTGGGGGTTTAGAGTTTTCAACGTCTTTGCAATAGTCCGTGGTAGCAAAAAATACGCTAAATCACCGTCAGTCGTTTGAATTCATTTTGGTGGGCCTTTGGATTAGCGGTGTATTCGTCCAAGGTTTTTTGGATGATATCAAATACCTGCTGCCGTAAGTTTTCCACATCTGCCTCTGTCATCCCTTTTGTTTCGATGGGTTTATGAATCACCGCTTTCACCGACCCGGGGTACAGACGCATGTTTTTCTTATCGGGTAATAACTGATAGTTGTTCAGTAAAGAAATCGGAATCAAAGGTACCTGCTCCCGAATCGCCATGCGAAAGGCTCCATCCTTAAAGGAAGGATGCATTTGCGGTGGATTACTCGTGCGGATACCTCCTTCGGGGTAAATCACCATGCTTCTCCCCGACTCCAGTGCCCGATACGATCGCTGTAAAGATTTCGAACGACTTTTGGGATCATTGCGGTCTACCTGAATGTGGAGTTTCG
The DNA here is from genome assembly GCF_002838835.1 of Siphonobacter sp. SORGH_AS_0500. GTDB lineage: Bacteria > Bacteroidota > Bacteroidia > Cytophagales > Spirosomataceae > Siphonobacter. The sequence continues at coordinate 19,596 of NZ_NHPP01000013.1, read as the reverse complement.
AAAACATATAGCCAAACAAAGGAGCTTTCTTCAAGACATCTTTTCCCAGAAAAGCGAAATACGTATCCACAATCAACATCATAGAGGCTACATCCAGGTATGAAAAGTGATTCGCCGCAAAAACATACGCCTGATTGGGATCGGGTTTCCCTGCTTCATAACGCACCCGAATAGGCATTCCGACCAGCGGAAAAAATAAATGAGCCCACACCCGATTACACCGGTGAGCCATGGGTTTCCAGGCTTCTTTTTGTAGAAAGATAAACTGAAACGGAAATATCAACAGGAACGTAAATACAAACCAGAAGGCCGCCCAAATGGAATAAACATTCACGAAAAAACGACTCATGTGGCGTTGAAACTAGGTAAATGAATGGTTAGGTGCTCTCATGACTGGGGTTCAGCCACGGGCTAGTTCACAAAAATAATGCATCTGCCTTCAAATCACGTTTTTCCGAACTAGGGATTGTATAAAATGTGTTATGATTTTAATGTTACCCGAAGCTATAGTAACTGTTTCTATTCCGCTGGTAGTGGGTCAAATACGCTAGCTATTACCGCCACGGCTTTCTATTACCTATCTTTGCATTCCAATTTCTGTTTAGGGCGATTTTCCCCGAAAGATGACTACCATGAGCACGATTTCTAAAACGTATTCACCCAACGAGGTTGAAGACAAGTGGTATGCCTACTGGCTCCAGCACAAGCTTTTTGCGTCCAAGCCTAATCCTGAAAAAGAGCCTTATACGGTCGTGATTCCTCCACCAAACGTCACTGGCGTTTTGCACATGGGTCACATGCTTAACAATACCATTCAGGATATTCTGGTCCGCAAAGCTCGCATGGAAGGCAAAGAGGCGGTGTGGGTAGCCGGTACGGATCATGCTTCCATTGCTACGGAAGCGAAAGTCGTTGCCATGCTCAAGGAGCGGGGAATTGCCAAGACGGATCTCAGCCGCGATGAATTTCTTTCCTATGCGTTTGAGTGGAAGGACAAATACGGCGGTATTATTCTCGAGCAATTAAAAAAACTCGGAGCTTCCTGTGATTGGGATCGTACGCGGTTTACCATGGATGAGAAGTATTACGAGTCGGTAATTGACGTTTTCGTTCGTTTGTATAATAAAGGCCTGATTTACCGTGGTGTTCGGATGGTAAACTGGGACCCTCAGGGAAAAACGGCCTTATCGGATGAAGAGGTAATCTTCAAGGAAGTACAATCGAAGTTTGTTCACATTCAGTATCCCGTTGTGGGTGAAGAAGGCACTTCTATTACCATTGCCACCGTTCGTCCCGAGACGATCATGGCTGATGCGGCCATCTGCGTTCACCCTGATGATGAGCGTTATACGCACCTGCACGGCAAGAAAGTTCGCATTCCTTTGATTGACCGCGAAATTCCGATCATTCTGGATGAATACGTAACGATGGATTTCGGAACGGGAGCTTTAAAAGTAACGCCCGCCCACGATTTAAATGACTACGAACTCGGTCAGAAACACCGTCTGCCCGTCATTGATATTCTTAGTGACGACGGAACGCTCAACGAAAAAGCTCAGCTCTTCGTAGGGATGGATCGTTTTGCGGCCCGCAAAGCCATTATCAAGGAACTCGAAGAAAAGGGTTACCTGGAGAAAATCGAAGAGTATAAATCCAACGTAGGAACGTCCGAACGAACGGGTGCGGTAATCGAACCTAAACTGTCAATGCAGTGGTGGTTGAAAATGGACGACATGGCCAAACCAGCCTTGGATTCCGTCATGAACGATGAAGTAGCCCTGATTCCGGCCAAGTTTAAGAATACCTACCGGGTGTGGATGGAGAATATCCGCGACTGGTGTATTTCTCGTCAGCTTTGGTGGGGGCAGCAGATTCCGGCGTTCTACTTACAGGATGGTACCATCATCGTAGCCAAAAATAAACGCGAAGCTCTGCGGAAAGCTCAGCACGAAATGCAGCTTTTTGCTCTTACGGAACAGGATTTAGAGCAAGATCCCGATGTACTGGATACCTGGTTCTCGTCCTGGCTATGGCCTTTTGGTGTATTTGATGCTTTATCAGACCCTGATAACAAGGATATTAAATTCTATTACCCCACCAGCGATCTGGTTACGGGCCCCGACATTCTATTCTTCTGGGTAGCCCGGATGATCATGGCGGGTTATGAGTTCATGGGCGAGCGTCCGTTCAAAAACGTTTACCTGACGGGTATTGTACGCGATGCGAAAGGTCGGAAGATGTCCAAATCGCTGGGGAACTCCCCTGATCCGCTGGATTTGATTGCCAAATTCGGTGCTGATGGCGTTCGGACAGGTCTGTTATTCTCAGCTCCGGCGGGTAACGATTTGTTATTCGATGAAAAGCTTTGCGAACAGGGCCGGAATTTCTGTAATAAAGTATGGAATGCCTTCCGTCTGATTAAAGGCTGGGAAATTTCTACGGAATCAGCTCCCGCTTCGAATCAACAAGCCTTTGCCTGGTTTGAGTCAAAGTTGAACGCAACGCTGGCCGAAATTCTGGATCATTTTAGCAAATTTCGTATTTCGGACGCTCTGCATGCCGCTTATAAGCTGATCTGGGATGAATTCTGCTCGAACTATCTGGAGATTATCAAGCCTGAGTTCGGTAAGCCCATTGATGCAGAAACTTATGAAACGACCGTTGCTTTCTTCGAAAAACTAATGGCCCTGATGCACCCCTTCATGCCATTTATTACCGAAGAAATCTGGCAAAGTCTGCGGGAACGTGCCGAAGGAGAAAGCCTTTGCCGAACGGATTACCCCACCGTAGGTGCTATTGATCCAGCCATTGTAGCAGATTTTGATACGCTTTTTGAAGTAGTAACCAAAGTCCGGGAAACCCGTAACTCAAAAGGTCTTTCGCCGAAAGAAACCTTACCTCTTGCCGTTCGTACGGAGCATGGGGATCGGTATCAGAAGATTGACCCCATTATTCAGAAATTAGCAAATACCACTCCCATAGAATTCGTAACTGAAGATGTGGCAGGCGTTTCACCATTTCTGATTAAAACTGATAAAATCTTCATCGCTCTAGGGGAGAAAATCGACGTTGAAGCCGAACGCGAACGATTAACTAAGGAAATCGAGTATAACGAAGGTTTTATGAAATCGGTGGATGCCAAGCTTTCCAATGAACGTTTCGTCGCGAATGCAAAACCGGAAATTGTAGAAAAAGAACGTCAGAAAAAAGCAGATGCAGAGTCGAAAATCGTGGCTCTTCGTGAAGCATTGGCAAATCTTTCCTAGTGATTGGTTGATAGTTAGTAGTTCATAGGTTTGCATCCCGGAAGGTTAACCTTCCGGGATGTTTATTTTTATCCATACTCCTCCCCAAACCATCAACTCACTTGCCGCGGCATTACTTTTATAGGATAGATTAGTAAGGCTAAAACCATAGTCCATTCATCAATGATCAAATACCGCTTATACCCCACCCTCATTCAGACATTTTCGCTGTTTCATCACGAAGCACGAAATGCAAATGGAGAGTTATACGTAAGCGAACAGGAGTTACTGGATCGGATTAATCGGGTTCCGCAACCAACCACGCCTGCTCAACAGCGAGGGGTTAATTTCGAAACAGCCCTGATTTCTGGTCGTGGTGAAGAACAGTTTCCAACGGAGATTATTCAAACCATGCGGAAGCAGTTACCCATGCGGTATAAAACCCAGTTTTTCGTTCGCACAGCTATTAAAGACGTGGAGTTCTACGGCATGGTGGATGTGGTTGGGGGTGATCGGGCGATTGACATTAAAACCACCGCCCGTTATCAGGCTCCCAAGTTTGCTCACCATTTTCAAAACTTATATCTCTTCGGGCTGAAGAGCTGGAATATTAAGCAACTGGATTATTTGATTACTGATTTCCAGAACGTGTACACCGAAAGTTACCATTACGATTCCTACGATTTTCAGCCTTTACTGGATGAGTTGGAATTATTTACCGAGTTTTTAGAACAACACCGTAAGCAGATTACGGATAAGAAAATATTTAACAATGCCCAGAACGGCTTACAAACATCTCTTTTTTGACCTCGACCATACTCTCTGGGATTTTGAGCGAAATACGAACGAAACGCTGGTAGAATTATTCGAAGCATTTGATCTTCATAAACGCGGTATTCCCACGGCTCAGGCTTTTCAGGAAACGTTCCATAAGGTAAATGCCGAGCTATGGCATTTGCATGACAGTCGCCAGATTTCGCAGGAAGAGCTGCGTTACCGTCGTTTCAGACAGGTAATCAATCAGCTGGGCTGTGAAGAAGATAACAGTTGTGACGAATGGAGTGAATGGTATTTATCCCGTTGCCCCTACAAACCCCATTTATTGCCCGGGGCACTGGAGTTACTTGATTACCTGGCTCCCCGGTATGAAATGCACATCATTACCAATGGTTTTGGTGATGTACAGTACACCAAAATGGACAATAGTGGTTTAACGGGTTATTTCAGAGAAGTGGTAACCAGCAAAACGGCTAATGCTAAGAAACCCGAACCCGCCATGTTTCACTTTGCGATGGAAAAAGCGGGATGCATCGCAGGCGATGCCCTAATGATTGGAGACAACCCCGAAGCCGATGTAGCCGGAGCATTAGGAGTTGGCATGCACGCGGCGTATTTTCGTCCCGAGCAATCGCTCTACCCACCCTGCGAAGCTACCTATCAACTGCGTTCATTACTGGAGCTGAAGCAGTGGTTATAATGCTATTGATTTCATGGCCGATTCTTTCCAATACCCCGACCCAACTATTCGTCTGACGGTTGATGCCGTTGTTTTTGGCTATCATTCCGAGCAATTACACGTCTTATTAATTCGTCGGAAATATGAGCCTTTTATTAATCAATGGGCTTTACCCGGCGGCTTTGTGACGGAACAGGAAAGTCTCGAACAGGCCGTAGAACGCGAGCTTTCGGAAGAAACGGGTTTAACTATTAGTTACCTTGAACAGCTTTTCAGCTTCGGAAATCCTCAAAGAGATCCTCGCTTTCGAGTTGTTTCGGTGGCCTATATGGCTATCATTCGTTCGGGAAATCATGAGCTTCGAGCTTCCACTGACGCAATAGATGCTCAATGGTTTGACGTTAACCAATTGCCATCCCTAGCTTTTGATCATGCTCAGATTCTGGAAAAAGCCATCCAGCGTCTTCGCTCCAAACTGCGTTACCAACCCATTGGCTTTGATTTATTACCCGAAAAATTCCTCTTCGGAGAGTTGGAAAAACTCTACAGTATCATTCTTAACCAGCCTTTGGATCGCCGAAACTTTCGAAAAAAGATGCTTAGCTTCGGAATTTTAGAAGAACTATCTAATAAAGTTTCTGAAGGTCGTGGTCGCCCGGCTTCCCTTTATCGCTTTGATACTACTCGTTATCAGGAACTTGAGCTTAATGGATTCTATTTTGACATTCCCTAGGATTTTATTTTGCGTAATTTTTACACAAATATTTAGCATTTTTCTTGCAGAGCTTATTTACCGTATTCATATTTGCGTAAAATAAACGCAAATATGAAAGTCATTAATCTTGATCAAACCTTTCAGCCTTACGGTTCTGGCCTTGCTTATGCAGCATTTACTTTTAATGGTGGTGAACCTCATATTCGTTTACTGGAACCCGTAACGAACGAATCGGTGCTGATTACCACTCGGGTTCGAAGCTTTAATGATATGGGTTTATTAATTGTTGCCGTAGATGCTCTGCGGCGAGCGGGCGTAACCGACTTATCTTTATTTCTACCCTATTTTCCCGCCGCCCGCCAGGATCGCTGCATGCAACAAGGCGAAGCTCTAACTGTAAAAGTCTACGCAGATTTGATTAATAACCTCAACTTTAAGGAAGTAACTATTTTCGATCCTCACTCAGACGTTACTCCAGCCTTGTTAGATCGGGTAAAAGTGATGACCAATGAGGCTTTTGTTGAGCAATGTATAGCTTCTCTAACCTCGTACGTACTGGTTTCTCCCGATGCTGGAGCCTTAAAAAAGACGTATAAAATAGCCCAGCATTTGGGCGTAGATTACATCGAGTGCAGTAAAAAGCGTAATCCAGCCAACGGTCAACTTAGCGATGTCCACATTTACGCTCCGCCTCTGCAAGGGCAGACCTGCGTGGTAGTCGATGACATTTGTGACGGCGGAGCAACGTTTCTGCAATTAGCTAGGGCTTTACGCCAGCAGGGAGCGGGTTCGTTAATTCTGGTGGTAAATCATGGCATTTTCAGCCAGGGATTTGAAGCGTTGAAAACCTATTACGATCAAATATTCAGCACCGATTCCTTCCAGACTTTCGCGACTCCTGAGCTTACTCAAATCTCCCTTTCTTCAACGCTTCTTAACTAATACAACCATGAATCCTATTCATCTTTCTGACGGATATAAAGTAGATCACCGTAGTCAATACCCTACTGATACCGAATTGGTTTACAGCAATTTAACTCCTCGAAAAAGCCGACTTGATGGTTTTGATACCGTCGTTTTCTTCGGCATGCAATACTTTATCAAGAAATATTTGATGGAAGAATTTAACGAACAATTCTTTCAAAAGCCGAAAGCAGAAGTACTACGAAAATACCAGAGACGTATCGAAAATTACCTAGGCAAAGGAGCTGTTACTTTCGATCATATCGAAGCCCTGCACGACTTGGGTTACTTACCACTGGAAATTCGGGCCTTACCCGAGGGAACACTTACGCCTTTCCGGGTTCCAATGTTTACGATTCAGAATACGAAGCCTGAATTCTTCTGGTTAACCAATTTCCTTGAAACCCTATTATCCTGTATTCTGTGGTTACCCTGCACCAGTGCGACCACTGCTTTCCATTACCGAACCCTTCTGGAACAATACGCGGCAAAGACGGGCGGCGATACTTCTTTCGTTCCCTGGCAGGGGCATGATTTCAGTTTTCGGGGTATGGCTGGCCTGGAAGCGGCAGAAATGAGCGGAGCAGCTCATCTACTGAGCTTTACAGGAACCGATACCATTCCAGCCATCGACTTTCTAGAAACCTATTATTTAGCAAATGTGGACCGGGAACTAGTGGGCGGCAGTGTCCCAGCTACTGAACATAGCGTCATGTGTATGGGTACGCAAAGTGGAGAAATTGATACCTTCAAACGGCTCATTAACGATATTTATCCACAAGGCGTCGTAAGTATCGTTAGTGACACTTGGGATTTTTGGCAAGTAATCACGGAATTCATGCCTCGGCTTAAAAGAGACATCATTAGTCGAAATGGAAAAGTAGTTATTCGCCCCGACAGCGGCGATCCAGTAAAAATTCTATGTGGTGACCCCCAAGCAGAGCCGGGGACACCAGAATACAAAGGGGCCGTCGAATGCCTTTGGGAAACATTTGGAGGAAACATAACCGAAAAAGGGTTTCGCCTCTTGGATCCGCATATCGGACTGATTTACGGGGACAGTATCACGCTGGAGCGTTGTCAGACCATTTGTCAGCAACTGGCGGATAAGGGATTTGCCAGTACCAACGTTGTCTTCGGTATCGGCAGTTATACTTATCAATACGTTACCCGCGATACCTTCGGTTTTGCAATGAAAGCGACCTATGGGGTAGTGAAGGGGGAAGGTCGGGCCATTTTTAAAGATCCCAAAACCGATGATGGCACTAAACGCAGTGCTAAAGGACTAATCAAAGTAACGGGAGAAAACGGAATGGTAACAGGCTTGGTGGATCAGGTCAGTGCAGAAGAAGCCATGACGGGCTTACTAGAAACCATTTACAAAAACGGCCAATTGCTGAAAGAACAGAGCTTGCAGGAAATTCGATTACGATTGGATCAGCAACGGGAAAAACAGCAGTTAATCCAGCACTATTGCTAAGCAAGATTCCGTAAACGACTCGCATTCAGATCACACCGATAGATAAAGGATTCCGTTTGCTTACGGCATTTCTTAATAACCTCAGCCCATTTTCGCTGACGCACTTCAGGCTCGTCCAGATACCAGACGCCTTCTACGGGTAGTGAAACAAAAACCACGTTCAGCCCTAATCCGACGAAAACAGCTTTTAAAGAAGAAGTCCGATGGACGTTTAACTCGGGATAAATGATCAACCCCTTGACTTTAGCCAGCGAATCCTCATTGCGAAGAATGCTTAGTTTTTGTTCTTCCATAAAATGAGCCGGAAAGAACGGTACTAAATTCTCATCAAGGTAGACCTTCATTGAATGGGACGGTTAATAAAATACAAGGCTTCTTCTACCTGCTGAGGAGTAATCTGATACAGAGAGGCAATGGTACTTTCTTCTTCGCCGCCCAGATGAATCCGATGTAAGGTTTCAGCCAGAATGTTGGTTCCCTGAATAATAGGTTGACCAAACTGTTTCTGGGGATCAATCACTACGGAGCGATCTTTTCCCAACGGCCAGAACTTCGCGGCGACTTTATCGGTATCAAATTCAATTTTACGGCAGAAACCTTCCATTACTTCTTTGATCTCGTATTGGAGCCGGGCATCTGCCGTAATTAGTATCTCATTACCTATTTCGACGAATAAAGTCTTACTATCGGTTAACAAAAACGAAGAAGCGAAGGGAAATGGCGTTTGTAAAAGCTTGGAACTGACTTCGTGGGCCTGTAAAATCTTAGCCGTTGAAATACCCAGTTCCCGCAATTTAAAAAACACGTAAAACTCAATCAGGGTCTGAAAGTTCACCACCCGCTCGCGGCCCTTACCCCAGGAATAAGAAACCTTGGTCGTGTTGGATAATCGTCCATTCCAAAATTCATCCAGCCAGCGACGCACGCGGGTGAGCGGTAATCTCAGAATCTGAGCGACATCCGGCACGGTATAAATTCCCATGTCCAGAGCGGGCTCTATGGATTGAATTTCTTCTGCTTGCATTGGTGCTGTGGTACTTTACGCGTCTTCTCTGCCGTCGTGTTGCTTACTTCGCTAGTAAACAAACTCGCCAAATTCACTCTTCACCGTTACTCGTTTTCCTTCAAACGCTTCCACCCGGCCAATCACCTGAGCTTCGATACCGAAAGACTGGGCAATCTCAATCACTCGCTGAGCCTGAGCTTCGGGCAGATACACTTCCAAACGGTGCCCCATGTTAAAGACTTTATACATCTCCGACCAGGCCGTTCCGCTTTCCTGCTGGATCATTTTAAACAGCGGAGGAATTGGGAAAAGGTTATCCTTGATAATATGAACATTATCAACGAAATGTAACACCTTCGTCTGAGCTCCACCGGAGCAATGCACCATGCCATTTGGGCGAATTTCTGCCAATAAAGCCTTGACAAACGGTGCATAGGTACGTGTAGGCGAAAGGATTAACTGCCCTACGTTTAAAGACGTACCTTCCACGGGTTCCGTTAATTTTTTAGAACCACTATAAATCAGATCCGAAGGAACTTCGGGATCAAAACTTTCGGGATATAAAGCCGCCAGATATTTATCCAGTACATCGTGACGAGCAGAGGTAAGGCCATTAGAGCCCATACCGCCGTTATATTGATCTTCGTAGTTCGACTGTCCAAATGAAGCCAACCCTACGACAACATCACCCGCCTGAATAGTATCGTTAGAAATCACATCGGAACGCTTCATCCGGGCCACCACAGTACTATTCACGGTAATGGTCCGAACCAGATCGCCTACGTCAGCGGTTTCGCCGCCTGTAGAGTAAATCTCAACGCCGTTTTCACGAAGCATGGCTAATACCTCTTCGGTACCATTAATAATCTGAGCAATTACTTCGCCGGGAATCCGGTTTTTATTTCGGTCAATGGAACTGGAAAGCAGAATAGGACCCGTGCAACCTACGCAAAGCAAGTCATCGGTATTCATTACGATGGAGTCCTGAGCGATACCCTTCCAGACCGAGATGTCTCCGGTTTCTTTCCAGTATAAATAAGCCAAGGAAGTTTTTGTACCCGCACCATCGGCGTGCATGATGGTACAATACTCGGGATCGCCCGTAAGTGTATCGGGAACGATCTTACAAAAAGCTTTAGGAAAAAGGCCTTTGTCGAGAGCGGCAATAGCCTGATGAACGTCTTCTTTGGAGGCCGAAACGCCCCGCTGTGCATAGCGATCTTGCATGGTGCAAAGGTAGGGCGATTTTGTGAAATGTGCCTAGCGTTTGGGCTTTTGAGTTTGGAGTTTTATAGGCAGAAGGTATTCTTCAAAAATTAGTTGAACTGAATTACCTTTTTCAGTACCATTATTGCTCTTGAGGGTTAATAACAATGGATGGGCTTTGAATAAATGCTGCCAGGCTTTCTGCTGGTGTTAAAGGGAGGACGGTTTTGTCTTTTATCTTGTCTGTGTGTTCTTGTGTTACTTTAAGGTAGTGTAGCTAGTGATACCAGTGAAAAATCTGGCCTCAGATACATAGGTAATTCCGTTTTCATTATCTACTGGACTTTGCGTAGACACTGCCAGCTTTTCTGCTGGTAATAAAGAGTTAGCCCTTGTGTTCTTGGCTTATTTTAAGGTAACATAACTAGTGATGCCAGCGGAAAAGCTGGCATCGGATACTCACAAGATTCGCTTAAATTTAGTAAGGTCTCTCCGTATGGTCGATGCCATCTTTTCCGCTGGCATTGCTTCATATGCTGAATAAGATAATTTCTTAAATCTTTCGCTTTAATTCGAAGTGCTTTCCTAAGTAAACCCGACGGACCACTGGATCAGCGGCTAGTTCTTCTGGCGTACCCGAACGAAGGATTTTTCCTTCGAACAATAAATAGGCCCGATCAGTGATGGATAAGGTTTCATCCACGTTGTGATCCGTGATTAATATCCCAATGTTGCGGTATTTTAACTTCGCTACAATTCCCTGAATCTCTTCTACAGCAATGGGGTCTACTCCGGCGAAGGGTTCATCCAGCAGAATGAATTTAGGATCTACCGCTAAGCTTCGGGCAATTTCAGTCCGGCGACGTTCTCCTCCAGATAGTACCTGCCCTTTATTTTTTCGAACGTGCGTCAAGCTCAATTCTTCGAGTAGCGATTCCATTTTCTCGTGCCGCTCGGCTTTGTTCATACCACCTCGAAGTTCCAGCACGGCCAGAATATTCTCTTCTACCGTCAGACTACGGAAAACGGAAGCCTCCTGAGCCAGGTAACCCACCCCCAGACGAGCCCGTTTGTACATCGGGAGATTGGTTACATCCAGATTATCCAGATATACTTTTCCACTGTTAGGTTTTACCAGACCCGTGGCCATGTAGAAAGACGTCGTCTTTCCAGCTCCGTTAGGACCTAACAAACCGACAATTTCTCCCTGAGCCACCTGATAACTCACATTATCATTGACAAGCCGCTGTCCGTATTTCTTAATCAGGTTTTCTGTGCGAAGAATCATTTTCGTATATCTAAGCTATTGGGCTACCCCTTACTTGCTGAATTTTATATCTTTAATCTGTAACTGTAAAGTTCGTTTCCCTTGAAATTCGTTGATTTCTACTTGATAGCATAAATCAAAGGGACGACCCGTTAGCAATTTCTCGTAAAAGTGTGCCATTCCAAAACCAATACAGGAAAAGATCTGTGATCCGCTTTGACGTACATCCATTTTCAAATGCTTCTCTTTCAGGATTCTCGGCGTACCGTATAGCTGAACCTGTTCGGCTACAAACACCGGCGTCATATTTTCGGGTCCGAAAGGCCCCATTTGACTAATAATACCGTAAAACTTATCACTAATGGCCGAAAGAGGTAATTTCATATCCACGTCTACCAGTGGACTTAGATGCTCCTCCTGAATTTTTCGCGAAACCACTTCTTCAAAACGCCGTTGGAAAGCAGGAACGTTTTCCACTTTCAGAGTTAAACCAGCCGCGTACATATGCCCGCCGTATTGTTCGAGTAAATCCGAGCAGGCTTCAATGGCTTCATACACGTCAAAACCCGGTACTGAACGAGCCGAACCCGCCGCCTTTTCATTGGATTCAGTCAGGATAATCGTAGGTCGATAATACTGTTCAATACATCGGCTCGCTACGATTCCTACTACTCCTTTATTCCAGTCATTCTTAAATAATACCGTAGACTTTGCTGATTTTAACCAATCATCTGTTTCAATCATCGTCAGGGCTTCCTGCGTGATTCGGGTATCAAACTGGCGACGGTCGGTATTATGAGTATTAATAATTCGGGCAAATTCTTCGGCTTCGTTTTCGTCCTCACACAGCAAAAGATTAACAGCATCATACGCATGCTTGATACGGCCTGCCGCATTAATCCGGGGGCTAATTCCAAACACAACGTTGGTAATATCCAGTGGGGGCTTGAGCGATGCGACTTAATGAGCGTTCGTAAGCCCGTTCGGGGAGCTGCGTTCAGCTGTTTTAATCCGTAATGAGCCAGAATTCGATTTTCTCCGGTAATGGGTACGATGTCCGCTGCGATACTAATAGCCAATAAATCCAGGTATTCAAACAAGCCCTCTGTGGGGATTTGATGGTATTGATTATACGCCTGTAATAACTTGAATCCAACGCCACATCCTGTTAATTCCTTGAATGGGTACGGACAATCTACCCGTTTGGGATCCAGCACAGCTTCTGCCTCAGGAATAACTTCACCCGGACGGTGGTGATCGCAGATGATAAAATCAATGCCTAAATTCTTAGCTTCCGCCACCAAGTCCACCGATTTGATCCCGCAGTCCAGTGTTACAATGAGCGTAAAGCCATTTTCGGCAGCGTAAGTAATTCCAGTCTTTTGAACGCCGTAGCCCTCTTTGTAACGATCCGGAATGTAAAATTCCAGATGATCGTAGAAGGTTTTCAGATACCCATAGAATAAGGCTACGGATGTAGTTCCATCTACATCATAATCGCCGTAAATTAGAATTTTTTCGCCCCGATTTAGAGCCAGTGTTAATCGCTCTACCGCCCGATCCATGTCTTTCATTAACATCGGATCGTGTAATTCGCTGAGCTGAGGTCTGAAAAATGATTTCGCACTATCAAATTCCCGAATGTTCCGCTGCCAGAGCAACGTAGCTAAAAAAGAATTTACATTAATCGCCTGAGCCAACGACTCGACGGTTTGTTTATCTTCAGAAGTTTCCGGGAGTTTCTGATAGGACCAACGCTTCTCAACCATACGTACAAAATAACGAAGAAACCAGACGGCAATCGTGCCTTTTAGAAATTTTAAGCCGTCTACTAAATAGCAAAACGAGTCGCTCTGGGAAAGAACGACTCGTTACTTATGAAAAGTTCAGGAAATGCTTAAAGCGTTTCCATCGCCTTACTTGTATCTTTCTTTTGATGCTTATCGTCCATGGTATTAAACACATAATCCCACAGGGGCGAAGAAACGCCAAAAACCACGTTACCATCTTTATAGTGGTGAATAGCGTGGTTAATCCACAAATGCTTCAGAAAATTTTTGGGAGGAGCATACGCGTGAACGCAGTAATGCACTAACAGATACCCTGCATAACCCCAGATGAATCCGGGGAAAAAGGCGTAGGCCGCTTCACCCATAATCAGGAAGAAAATCAGGAATAAGGTTCCGGCAATGATGGCTGCCAGAATCGGAGGCATAGCCAGGCGGCTTTTATCTTTTGGGTATTCGTGATGAACCCCGTGCGTGGTATACTGAAACTTCGCCCGAGCCGGGGTAGTTGGCTCAATGTGGTACACACTACGGTGCATCCAGTATTCAACAAAAGTAAAGGCAATTACGCCCGTGAAGAACAAAATGCCGATAGCCCAATTGGATAAATCCGTGTGGGTAAATGCATACCAGCCTAAAACGCCTCCAAGAATGAAGAACATGGAGACTGGAATGGAAATGTGCGTTCTGGATAAAGCTTCCAGAATTGGATTGTCGAAGAGTTGTTTACTGCCGTTGTTTTTCGGCTTAATTTTCTGTGGTTCCATGGCTACACAAAGACTAAATGGTGTAGAAAAATGTAGTACTATTACTAGCAAAGGTACGGCCAAAAGCCCTTTTTTCTACCGTAAATTTCGAATTATGAGGGATTGATCGGTGTAGGCTCGGCTTCCTGGGGCTGGGATTTCACGTCAGGCTCCTTCGATCGGATGATTAATCGTAGCGATTGATCGTAGGTAATGTAATTCCAAACCCAGTTGATAAGAATCATAAGTCGGTTTTTAACGCCTACGATGGACATTAAGTGAACAAACATCCAGGTTAACCACGCCAAAAATCCCTGAAATTTCCAGAAGGGTAAATCCACTACCGCCAGATTCCGTCCCACCGTCGCCATTGAGCCTAAATCTTTGTATTTATAAGGCTTCAAGGGTTCTTTTTTTAATAGCCTTACCAGATTATCACCCAAGAGTTTTCCCTGTTGAATGGCAGGCTGAGCCAACTGTGGGTGACCATTAGGAAATTTATCATCACCAGAAACCAAAGCAATGTCACCAATGGCAAAAATAGTATCGTAACCTTCTACCTGACAAAATTCGTTGGTCTTCATCCGACCACCTCTCCCTAAAACCTCACTGGGAATTCCTTCAAAAGTCGCTGCTTTTACTCCCGCCGTCCAGACCAGGTTATCCGTTCGGAGTTTGTTACCGTCAAGTAAATACACAAATTTTCCATCAAAATCAGTAACCCGGTTATTAAGCATGACATTAATACCCAATTTCCTCAGATACTGCTCCGATTTGACCTGAGATTCCCGCGACATCGGTCCAAGTAACTCAGCTCCTGATTCCACCAGGTAAATCTGCATTTGCCGGAAATCCAGTTCTGGATAATCCTTCGGCAAAATATGCATTTTCATTTCCGCCAGCGTTCCGGATAATTCCACACCTGTAGGTCCGCCCCCCACGACGACGACATTCATTAACCCCTGCCGTTCGTCCATGTCATCTGAAATCAAAGCCCGTTCGAAGTTTTCCAGCATGCGATTTCGCAGAGCCAGAGCTTCTCCCACAGATTTCATAGGTAAGGCCCGTTCAATGATATTCTTCATCCCGAAAAAATTCGTCTCCGCTCCCGCCGCAATCACGAGGTAATCGTAACTGATGTCACCCATGGTTGACGTATGCACCAGCCGATGGTCAGTATCAATATGTTCAACCTGCGTAACCCGAATATGAACATTGGCCAGGCTCTGAAATACTTTTCGCAAAGGAAAAGCAATAGAACTAGGCTCCAGCCCCGCCATGGCTACCTGATAAAACAGTGGCTGAAACTGATGGAAATTATTCTTATCCAGTAAAACGGTTTGTATGTCGGTGTATTTGGCTAGTTTACGAGCCAGGGCCAAGCCACCAAAGCCAGCACCGATGATTACTACCCGTTTTTGGGAAGTCTTGGGAATACCTGAATAATGCATACGCTTATAGGTTGAAAAAGATACTGTTAATCAGGGCTTATTCCACTATTTAGCTACCTCATACCCCGATACACTGGTTTGCTTAAGAATCTTTTCGTAGAAAAATTCATACCGCGGAAGAATAATATTAATGTCAAATTCTTTCGCTCGAGCCAAGGCATTAGCTCTGAAAATGGGTAATTGATCATCCTGCAGAATAATGGCTGCTTTTTCAGCCATATCTTCGTAATCACCAATAGCTGAAAGAAAGCCCGTTTTTCCCGGAATATTTACTTCAGGAATGCCTCCGGCATCAGAAGAAATAACCGGCACTTCACAAGCCATGGCTTCCAGTGCAGCCAAGCCAAAACTTTCTTTTTCGGACGGCATGACAAATATATCGGCAATGGAAAGCACTTCTTCAATGGCGTCAAGCTTACCCAAGAAACGGACATCTGCACTAATGCCCAGATCACGGGACAGTTTTTCCAAGCCTACCCGCTCGGGACCATCCCCAATTAATAATAACTTTACACAGGTCTGTTTCCGCAGAATAGCAAACATTTGAAGGATGTCTTCAATGCGTTTTACTTTCCGGAAATTAGAGGTGTGCACTAATATTTTTTCGCCATTGGGAGCAATAGCGGTCTTGAAGTGATCTTTTTTCTGCTTGCGGAAACGCTCCAGGTCAATAAAGTTAGGAATTACTTCAATATCCCGTTCAATAGGGAACTGATCGTAAGTATCCTGCTTTAAACTTTCAGAAACCGTTGTAACACCGTCTGAAGCATTAATACTGAAGGTTACTACGGGCTCAAAAGAGGGATCTTTACCAACTAAAGTAATGTCTGTTCCATGCAGGGTAGTAATGATAGGAATATGAATGCCTTGCGTTTTCAGGATTTGTTTGGCCATATAGGCCGCCGAAGCATGCGGAATAGCATAATGCACATGTAGCAAATCCAGGTTATGATTTTTGACCACTTCAACCATTTTACTGGAAAGGGCCAATTCATAGGGCGGGTGCTGAAAAAGAGGATACGAGGGAATAAAAACTTCGTGATAAAAGACGTTTTCATTGAAGAAATCTAACCTCGGGGGCTGGCTGTAGGTAATGAAGTGAACGCGATGCCCATTTTTGGCGAGTGCTTTTCCTAACTCAGTGGCTACTACTCCGCTTCCACCGAAGGTTGGATAGCACACAATGCCGATATTCATAGTGATAACATTTAGTCAGAGCTACAACAGAATGATTTAAGGGTTGGTTTCGTAGAAGCAAACTCTCGTCTATTAATTTTGAATCCACATTGGATAGTTTTTAAGCTACTTGTTTCCGTATCAAAAGGTTATCCTGAATTATTACAAGCGACTCGCGGTATGCGTCATAAACCCAAACCTACTAATAATCAAATTGTTGGTGGATTCCTGCGTCTGGTTCGTTGGCCAAATTTACTCATTCTGGCCATTACCCAATATTTAGTATATGCCTGTTTAATTCACCCGGAAACAGCCTGGTATGAAGGCTTTCGGGATAAACATTTATTCTGGTTAATCTTCTCTACTACCTGTATTGCGGCGGCGGGTTACATCATCAATGACTATTATGACATTAAAATTGACCTAATTAACAAACCCGATCAGGTTATCATTGGCCGTTATTTGAAAAGACGCTGGGCTATGGGCATTAACCTTTTTCTCAATTTCATGGGAATTGCTGCGGGAGGTTTAGTAGATAAAAAGGTTTTTTAATCAATACCTGTGCGTTCTTTTTCCTCTGGATTTACTCGAATCACCTCAAACGATTACCTTTCTGGGGTAACCTTATGGTCGCCTTTTTGACGGCTCTTTCTTTGATCATTCTGGCCGTGCACTATCAGATTAATGAACGTGAAGTATATATCTATGCCCTATTTGCTTTTGCCATTTCATTGATCCGGGAAATCATTAAAGACATGGAAGATGTGAAAGGAGACGCAAGCTTTGGTTGTCAAACTTTACCCATCCGCTGGGGATTGGTACGTACGAAGTATTTTCTGCTGGGCTTGATTGCTTTGTTTCTTTTTACACTTTTTTCCATGACTAAGCCGTTGCATGCTCCTACGCTGGCTTATATTTTCATGATTATCTCTATTCCAATCCTCTTTGTAGCATACCGGCTTTTCTACGCTGATACCAAGCAGGATTTCGCCTTCCTGAGCTCTCTTTGTAAATACATCATGATGGCGGGCGTATTAACGATGTTACTCGTTTAAAACTTTAGCTCAACAGAATTTTCATTAACACCAAACTGAACTGGTCGACCCACGGGCATCGCCAGATTTCTAGCTTCATGACCGATTGCAACGCCAAAAGCGATGGGATAATCATATTCCTGGGTCCAATGACGAATGATCTCGTAGGGGGTCATTCCAAAATCTTCAGCATTATCTTTCATATCTGAAAAACTGCCGATCAATAATCCTTTCAGTTGATCCAGTTTGCCAGCTCGCTTAAGCTGAACCATTAATCGATCCACCGAATAATGGTATTCATCGACATCTTCCAGAAATAATATCTTTCCTGCCGTATCCACGTCCGACTTTGAACCAATCAGGTGAGCTAATAGGCATAGGTTTCCTCCAAATAAAATCCCATCGGCATTCCCGACTCGATTAAGCGTATGCGGCTCAAACTGATAACTAGTA
This sequence comes from Siphonobacter sp. SORGH_AS_0500, assembly GCF_002838835.1. Classification (GTDB taxonomy): domain Bacteria; phylum Bacteroidota; class Bacteroidia; order Cytophagales; family Spirosomataceae; genus Siphonobacter. Next base: position 1,611 of record NZ_NHPP01000013.1, on the reverse strand, counting down.
AGTTCTCCAAATAATACCTTGCGAAGCGACTCCAATGATGATCCCGTTTCATCCTGGAAAAACGTTTTAGGCATAGGTCCGTGAATACTTTGAATACCCAAGGTCAATGCATGGGACAAAACCGCAGTAATATCCGAAAAGCCAATGATCCATTTGGGATCATTTTTGAATCGGGTGAAGTCAACTTTGTCCAGGTAACGTGAAGAACCATACCCCCCACGAGCAGAGAAAATGGCTTTGATAGAAGAATCATCTAGAAACGTTTGAAAATCGTTCTGACGAATGGAATCAGTACCGGCGAAAGCAAACCATTCTTCATGTAAAGACTGGCCTGTTACAACTTCTACCCCCCATTGATGAAGAAGCTCTAGGGCTGGTTTAATGTAAACATCATTATCGATCTTACTAGCCAAACCAGTAATGGCAACCTTGTCTCCCCTTTTTAAGAAGGTAGGTTGGACGAAATCCTGTAACATAATTTTATAAACAGCCTAAACGACCACCGTCTACGGGCAGGTTAATTCCATTAATATAAGAAGCGGCAGGCGTACATAAAAAGGCGGCAGCGGCTCCAAATTCTTCAGGCGTACCAATCCGGCGAGCTGGAATTTCGTCGGCCATCTGTTGCCGAACTTCTTCTTCTGATTTACCAGTAGTCTGAGCTTTTGTTTTAATAATGGAAGCAAGGCGGCCTGTATCTGTCGATCCGGGAAGAACATTGTTAACCGTAATACCATACGGCCCTAGCTCATTAGCCAAAGTTTTTGACCAGTTAGCCACAGCAGCCCGAATGGTATTAGATACACCTAATCCTTCAAGTGGACTTTTAACAGAAGTAGAAATAATATTGATAATGCGACCATATCCTGATTGCTTCATACCGGGTACTAATAATTGCGTCAGTAACTGGTTGCAAATAACATGAGCAGAAAACGCTTTCTGAAGATCCTCTGGAGAAGCATTAAGCAAGGGACCTCCAGCAGGGCCACCCGTATTGTTAATAAGAATATGAAAAGAAGACGTTTGGAGATAACTCTTAACTACACTTTCTACTTGTAAATGATCAGAAAAATCAGCTACTAAATAAGTATGCGTTTGCTCACCGGAATTAGGTAAAAGTAAAACCTTTGACTGAAGACTTTTTTCATTACGAGCAATAAGGGTAACATTAGCTCCGAGTAAAGCCAATTCTACAGCAGTAGCCCAGCCGAGTCCTTGAGTGCTACCTCCAACCAAGGCATTTTTTCCAGTAAGATCTAAATTCATAACAATCCATTTTTGACAAGATTATGAATTTAAAAGAAAGAGTCCTAAAGGATAATGGAATAAAAGAACTTTTAATTACTGAATAGACTGAGGTAAAATACTAAGTATATGCTTTAAGAGTTATTAGATTGTATATGGATGGACTGGTATTTCGCAAGCAGTAAGTATGGGCAGTGAAATAAGGTAATTATACTCCAGCGGGAGTAACAGTTATAAGATAGAAGCAGCTAGGCTAGGAGTAAAAGTAAAAACGACTCCTGCATCCCGGCAGGAGTCGTTAGAATATAAGGGGGAGGCGATTACCTACTTTCCCGGGGGTAAACCCAGTATCATCGGCGGAGCGGG
>NZ_NHPP01000012.1 GCF_002838835.1 Siphonobacter sp. SORGH_AS_0500 | reverse complement strand
CAACGGAAACAGAATCAAATGAGGGTGATTAGCTCAGCTGGTTCAGAGCATCTGCCTTACAAGCAGAGGGTCGGGGGTTCGAATCCCTCATCACCCACCCTTCTAAAGCCTCACTTTTCAGTGAGGCTTTTTTTCGCCTTACTACCTCCCCAACAAGGGTTGGAATCCGTCAAGGTGACCATCCTCAATACGCCCGTTTTTTCCTGGCCTCATTCAATCTACAATCTGGCCCTCGCGAACCTTTCTGTCTTCTGATACAAAGGGTTTTCATTTATTCTCAACAATCGTCTTTACCACGGCGGTGGGAATCCGACTCGTAACTCCGCATTCAACAACGAAGGATACGTCCAACTGATCATTACTGGTTCAGTATTTTAATCAACAGCTGATGGCAACTATCAAAATATTGAGTCATGGAAACTATTCAGATTGGAGATCAGGTAATCCATAAACCCAAAAATCAGGATTCCATTCTTAATGGAGGAGAACCGATGGTGGTGGCAGGAATTGAAGAAGGAATGGCCATGTGCCAGACTTTGGATGTAACCTTACGGATTCCTCTGGACGAATTGATTAAAACTACCGATGCCATTCCTGGTTTCGTAGGTTAAGGTTAATCAAGGGAACAGGCTATTCCTGATCTCCTCCATCGCCAGCAAATTTATACTTCTACCGAATCATCCTTCAAGGTATCCTGAATGTATAACATTTTTACCATGACCATAACCATGGCCATTAAAGGTGTGGCCAAAATCAGACCCAGCACGCCTGTGAAAAGGCCAATGATTAATTGAGAAATCAGCACCAGAGCGGGAGGAATATCAATCATACGTTTCTGCACGATTGGGGTCAGCACATTACTTTCAATCGCCTGAATCCCTACGTAAATCAGGATCACATATAATGCCTTTTCGGGCCCGTCCATTAAAGCAAAAAGCACTGCTGGAATCAAGGCAAAAATGGGACCGATGTTAGGAATAAAGGTTACCAAAGCCGCAAAAAGAGCCAAGCTCCCGCCAGAGGAATGCCTAAAGCCCATAGACCTATAAAGCTTAGGACTCCCACTACGGCCATAGAGAACAGTTGCCCCATCAGCCATTTCACCAGCGTCTCTCCTACTTTATCCAGCACTTCACCCGCTCGGTTTCTGGATTTTTTGGGAATGAGCAGAATAATACCTTCACGATAAAGTCGGGGCTGAGCGGCGATGAAAATGGCCAGGAAAAAGATAACGTATAAATCTGCTATCGTACCAAAGGTAGAAGACAATACGCCCGTAGCTCGATTCATCCATTTAGAACCTCCTTGCATAAGCTCGCTTTCGGAAGGAATCATTTCGAGTACTTTACTGCCCATCTCATTCTGCGAAAGCTTTTGCTGAAAATTGTCAACGGCCTTGGGAATGCCTTCTTTTAAATCGCTGAACTGATGCCCAATCGTCGTTGAAAAAATCCAGATCATTCCCACAAAAAGTCCCAGCGTTACTAATGCGACCATAACCAGACTGATGCCTTCTTTCCAGCCCGTCTTTTTACTTAGCCAGCGAGCAGCAGCCCGCAGCGGCAAAGCAATTAATAAGGAAGCGGTGATGAGTAATAAAATGTCAAAGCTAAAGCCTAGTAATAAGGTAAGCAGAATTAGGAAAATGGTAATACCGACCGTTATGCCTACTCGCTGAGTAAAGGTATAAGGCCGTTCCTGGGATGTGTTTTGTTCAGAAGTAATCGTTTGCATGAAGAAGGGAAGGTTACGTATATGAACTTGTACATTATACTTAAAAAAAATGTACCCCTTCTTCGACCGCCTGCCCTCTTTCCTTTGAATCAAACCCTTCCTTCTCCTCAACAGGCAGGATTTTTTACTTTACTTTTCTGCTAAAACTAAGGCCTCAACTTTATTCTAAATAACCTTCTACCCATACTTTATGCAAAAGCTTTTATCCATTCTTTGCGTCGGTCTGTTCTTTTCCGGTGTCACTACTGCTCAGGAATTCCCAACCCTGGGAAAAATCGTTCGGCTAGACCCAGCATTTGATCAGATTATTCCGCTTCAGGCTACTATTGAGGTAGTCGCCTCTGGTTTTAAATGGGCAGAAGGCCCCGCATGGTCGAAAAACGAAGGTTGCCTTTTCTTTTCTGATACAAAACAGAATAAAATTTACCGCTGGCACCCGCAGGATGGCCTGAGCATTTTTTTATCTCCATCCGGCTATACCGGACGAGGTGAGTACAGCGATGAACCCGGCTCTAATGGTTTACTGATTAATGCGAAAGGAGAACTCGTTGCCTGTGAACACGGCGACCGACGATTAACCCGGATGCCCATGAAGACAGGCGGAAAATATACGCTCGCCGACCGCTGGGAAGGAAAGCGATTTAACTCCCCAAACGATGTGTGCGAACACTCCTCGGGAGCTTATTACTTCACCGATCCACCATACGGATTAGCTCAGAAAGAAAAGGACCCCAGTCGGGAAATGGATGCCTTCGGAGTCTATCGGGTAGATAGCAGCGGAAAAGTTACCCAGATTATTAACAACCTGAAAAGACCAAACGGTGTCGCTCTCTCGCCGGATGAAAGAACTTTGTACGTTGCTCAGTCCGACGATAATGAACCTTACATCATGGCCTATCCTTTGCAGAACGATGGTTCGGTAGGAAAAGGTCGCATTTTTTACGATTTCACTCCTTTGATCAAACAGGGATTGAAACGAGCCCCTGACGGAATTCGTACCGATGCTTCTGGTAACCTTTATGCAGCCGGTGGCGGTGGATTCCTTATTCTGAATGCTCAGGGGAAACTGTTAGGAAGACTGGATTTCAAAACGGCTACTTCGAATTGCAGCTTTGGTTCAGACGGTTATCTGTATCTAACTGCTGAAACCTACCTCTGCCGAATTAGAGTATCTGTTCCAGCAAGATGATTAAATTACCTAGTAGGATGTTAGGTAATAACTGAGTTATACTAAACGTAATTAAAGTATAATTATAAATTAATATCTAATCTTTAAAAATAGCAATGTTTACGGCTTTCGATTTCTAATGTCTTTTTAAGCACCTGCGACTAATCACCTTATTTCTCCGGTGTTGGCCAGCTAAATTTCGATGAATTTATTTTCCCATCTAGGTAAATATTTAAAAACTAGTTTCCTGAAATTCAAGCATATAAAACATTTTTTTAATCTTAAACTAAGGTTTATGTTTCGATTACAAATTATATCTCTCAATTTTAGGAGACGATTCCGTTCCACCACCATGCATCTATCTTAATAAACTTTAAGACTTTAGTACTTATTCATGGCAACTCTTCTGGAGTTGAATACCTTCGGAACCAACACAGTGGATCAATTAAGTGTATTTGAGAAAATTCTACCTGGCGATATTAAACGTGCTTTCTTTGTGTATGGCATACCGCCAGATTCCCAGCGAGCTAAATACGGACATTTACAGTCTCATCAGGCATTGGTTTGCCTGAATGGCAGTTGTCGTATTGAAATTTCAAACGTCAACGGAACGGCTTCTTTTGATTTAAGCATCCCACAGAAATGTCAGGTCGTTGAACCTACCGACTGGCTCCTGATGGATCAACTCTCGAAAGGGTTGCTGGGCTTCTCTAATTATTATTACAACCTGGACGATTACTTTTATCAAAAAACATGATTTCCCACCTCGACATGGGGCGGGTGAACCGACCCTACGAAGTTCAACTAAGCGAAGCGGCCCAACGCGTGCTTACCTCTGGCTGGTATATTCTCGGAAAAGAACTAACTGCCTTTGAAGCCGACTGGGCTCAATATTGCGGTACTAGCCATTGCCTGGGTGTAGGCAACGGTCTGGAAGCAATTACGCTTATTTTTAAAGCTTTGCAATTGCCCGCTGATAGCGAAGTACTGGTTCCCGCTCATACCTATATTGCCTCCATTCTGGGAATTACCAATGCTGGTTTAACGCCCGTACTGGTGGAACCCGACCTGGCTACCTATAACATTGACCCGCAGCAAATTGAGCAGCATATTACCGAACGAACGAAGGCCATTTTACTGGTTCACTTGTACGGAAAAGCTTGCGACATGGAACCCATTCGGAAGATAGCTGAAACGTATAATCTCCGAATTGTTGAAGACGCCGCTCAGGCTCACGGGGCTACGTATCAGGGAAAAAAAGTAGGTAACCTTGGCGACGCGGCGGCTTTTAGTTTTTACCCCACCAAAAATCTTGGTGCTTTGGGCGATGCCGGAGCCATTACCACCAGTGATCCCGAATTAGCCCGCCGGATTTTTTTGCTTCGTAACTACGGTTCAGAAGTAAAGTATTACAATGAAATGCAAGGAGTAAACAGCCGGCTCGACGAATTACAGGCGGCTTTATTACGGGTAAAAATTCCTTATTTGGATGATGATAATCAGCGTCGGCAAGCCATCGCTCAACGTTTTCTATCAGAAATAACGAATCCTGACGTTCAATTGCCTCCAGCCGAAACCTGTCATCAGGATGCCTGGCATTTGTTTGTGGTAAGGCACCCCCGTCGGGACTTTTTCATGAAAGAATTACAGGCCTTGGGCATTCAGACCATGATTCATTACCCCGTGCCTCCCCATCAACAAAAGGCGTATCAGGAATTCAGTCACCTTTCTTTACCCCTTACCGAACAACTTCACCGCGAGGTTGTTAGTTTACCCTTATATCCAACCCTTACCGACGAAGAAGTTAGCCAGATCATTGCGGGAGTAAATGCCTGCCAAGGTTAAGGTTCGTCCTTTTTGATACATGGACATTAGCGTTATTATTCCCGTTTATAAAAGTGAGAAAACCATCGCTCCGCTCGTCGAACGTATTCTGACGACCTTGCGGGAATATGCTATTGAAATTGTGTTAGTCAACGACGGTAGCCCCGATACTTCTGAAGCCGTCTGTACAAAACTGGCTCAGGATTTTGAAACGGTGAAATTCATTTCTCTGCGTCGAAATTTCGGAGAATTCAATGCCGTGATGTGCGGACTAAATTTTGCAACGGGAAAATACTGCGTCATGGTGGATGATGATTTTCAGAATCCACCTTCAGAAATCATTAAGCTCGTGGAAGAGGCTGAACGCGGTGATTACGACGTAGTTTATTCCTATTACGAAAGTAAACAGCATTCCCTTTTTCGGAACACAGGCAGCTCGCTAGTGAACCAGTTGACCACTTGGTTGCTGGACAAACCCCGCGATTTATACCTGTCGAGCTTTAAGTTAATCCGACAGGAAGTCGTTCAGGAAATGATTCAGTATAAAGGCCCTTACCCTTACCTCGATGGGTTGATTTTCAGAGTTACCCGAAATGTGGGTAAAGTAGAAGTTCAACACTCCAAGCGTCAGGAAGGTCGGTCTAGTTATACGTTGCGTAAATTAATTTCCCTGTTTCTGAACATTCTGTTTTGTTATTCTCCCCGCCCCATTCGACTCATTACCAATACCGGATTATTGCTCATTGTGGTTTCTTTCCTATTAGGATTTTTTGAAGTAACTAGTTCTTTAATTGGCAAACATTTACCCGAAACTGACCAGTTGGTTTGGGTAACCGTACTGTTTTTAGGGGGTATTCAGTTGGTAGCGATGGGCCTGGTGGGTGAATACGTCGGAAAGCTTTTCATGACCCAGAACGGGTTACCTCAATACGTGATTAAGAAAACGCTTCTGTAACCCGCATGATTGGCAAACGACAGGAATACGAACGCATGCACGCCACTGAACAGTCCCTGTGGTGGTATCAAAGCTTACACAGACGCGTAGGGCGAGCCATTGAAAAACGCTTTGGTGAGCAGAAAAATATTCGAGTTCTGGATGCAGGCTGTGGCACGGGGGGCTTACTGGAATCGCTACGAAAACGCGGATACACCGAGCTTCAGGGACTGGATGCTTCAGAAGATGCCGTAGCCTTTACCCGGCAACGCGGCTTTCAGGTACAGCATCATAACCTGCTTCATATTGCTTCCTTCCAGCCTGGCGAAACTTTCGACGTCATCGTCTGCGATGATGTGCTGTGTTATCTGAGCGAAGAACAGATCGTTAAGGTGTTGACCGAGTTTCGCCGCAAACTTCGTCCAGGTGGTATTTTTATTTCGAATAACAATGCTTTTAACTGGCTAGGTGGAACGCACGCCGCCGCCCTGAACATTCACAGACGGTTTGTTTTATCAGATCTGAAAACCTATGCTCAGCAGGTTGGTTTGCGGATTCGTCAGGGTGGTTACTGGAGTTTAGTATTATTTCCACCGATTGCACTAGTGCGTAGCTGGCAGAATTTTCAACTCAGCCGTGGCTGGGTTAAAACTGAAAACCTAAACTCAGATGTGGCCTTACCCGCCGCCCCCATCAATCACACCCTCAATGGCTTAATGAAGCTGGAAGAATTGATCCTTCCGCTGGCCCCTTTGGGAAGCTCGGTATTTACCGTAATGGATTCTCCCCATGACTGATCTGATTAAATTCCTGTTGATTTTCAACTGGATCGTTCTGTTTTATACCGCCTGGCAATATCAGGGTCGAAACCGAAATATTTATTTCTCCCTACTAGCTCTGTTCGGGGCCATCTTTATTACTCGTTCGGCTAACCTTCTGCATAACGAACCTAACGTCGATACCAGCACCTGGCTTAACAGCACCTTAACCATTGGAAAAGCCAGCGATACCCTCTGGACCTGGCTAAATTATACCGATGGTCGTCCTTTTACGGTGGCCCCGCTCTGGCTGGGCAGTCTGTTGGGCATGCCCATTAGTTACATGAGTGCGGAGTTGATAGGTATTTTTTTGTGGTGCGTTACCCTGTACTTTCTCGCCCAAACTTTACGGGTGTTAGGCTGGCGATCCGGGCAGGTGTATGTGCTTATTTTGGCTCTGGCAGGCTTTATCGGGACGACGAGTTATGGCGATCATGTAGGTTATAACTCCGAAGTTGCCAGCATGTGGATGCTGGCCCTGGCAGTCTGGATGTGTCTTCGCTGGCTTAATCAGCCTACTCCCTGGATTGCTCTGTTTTTAGGGACTACCCTCGGCCTTTTGCCCTACGCCAAATTCCAGAATGCTCCGATGGGAATCGTTATTGCCGCCTTTGCGGGGATTAGCTGGATTCAGCGGAAGAACTGGCAAGTGGTGCTGTTGCTGCTTCTGGGCGGTCTATTACCCAGTCTGGGTTTTGTTCTCTATTACAGCAGCTTAGGACAACTGGAAACTTTCTGGAATCATTACTTCCTTTATTATTTTTATTACAGTTATACCGACGAATTCTCGAAACTCACGACCGCTCAGCGTTTCAGCCCCATCCGTTTTCTACAGCTGAGTCTCACGCATTATTCCATGCGATGGCTTGCGGCGGGATTATTTACAGCCGTTGGCCTTCTGCTCCTGCATTTTTTCCGCAAAACCAAAACTGCCCTCGATTGGCTGGCTCTGGCTTTGTTACTAACTACTTATTACGCCATTCTTCAGTCGGGTAACAACTTCCATCATTACGCCTTATACGTTCCTTATTTTTTCACGCTGGTCATTGGCATCTGGGGGCGGGATTTAGAGAAATCCTTACTTCAGAAACTAACGCTTTTACTAATCCTTTTCGGAGGCGTGCAGGCTGTCTGGAATCTCTGGTATCGGACACCCCTTCCCCCACCCGACCACGACGAGATAGCTCACGAAGTTGCTCAAATCATCAAACAGAACAGCGATCCCGACGACCGAATGGTTCTCTGGGGATGGGCTGATCGGGTCTATGTGTACGCCGAGCGTCCGATGGGCCATCGCTATCCATATACGATTGGCATCTTTTATCCCAGTCCTCTACACGACGCCCGCGTGGTTGACTTTTTAAAGGATATGGAAGAAAACAAGCCCCGGATTTTTGTCGATGTCTGCGGCACTTCTCTCACCTATTTCGGTTCTGAAAAAGAACGACACGAGGCTACTCCTGAGATTGGCACCTACATTCAGCAACATTACGAACTCCTGAAGCAAACCGAAAACGTGCGGATTTACAAGCGGATGCGATAAGACTCGAAGGTGACGAGCCTGATCCCATTTTATTCGGTTAACAAGGTCGGTCGCTTTTCAGGCACCGGCCTTTGTCATTAGAATTTCATAATGGTAAAGGATTTTGAAAATCTTGATGCAGATGGTTTCTTTGTGAGTATTGGCGATTATTCGGAGTAAATCCCTTCAGTTGTTAACGCGTAACGCCCACGTCAATTATTACCCAATTTATCGATCTTCTTGATATTATGTCCTTTTTTTACTCCGTATTGAAGTCCCGCCACGCCTGGGAAATCTTAAGCTGGCTCAGTCTGGTCATCATGGGAATTCTGTGGGCTGGAGCTGGTTTTTCGAAGAATTTATCAAAAAAGCAACATACCTTATTACTCTTCTTTTTGATTGGTTTTCTGATTATTAACCGAATCCTGATTCTGTTTTTTAATCATGAAATGAACGCCGATGAAAGTCAGCTCCTTTCGCAATCCATTACCCTAGCCAAACACCAGGTCTATTGGAAATCAGTAGATGGGGCTACGATGGGGCCTTTGTCATCGTACTATGCATCCATTCCCGCCTATTTTGGTTTCGCTCTGGATTTCATGTCACTCCGCTGGACGGGCTTTTTCTGTCTCATCGTTACCGTCTTGAGTACGTATGGGGCTATTGTTAATTTCTTTTCCGCCCAAACCGCCCGAATTGCCACGTTCCCCATGGTCGCTTTTCTGGCTTTTGCTTTACACTATGACTTCCTTCACGCCACCAACGAGCAGTTGTCCCTGGCATTATTAGGCCTGAGTTACTGGCAATATTCCCGCATCTGGAAGCTGCAACGATTTACCTATCCAGGAGATTTGATTCTTATGGCTTTCCTATGTAGCCTTATTCCCTTTGCGAAACTTCAAGGAACGCCTCCAGCATTAGTCATTATTCTGGCTACCCTGATCGGACTTTTTCAAAACCGCTTTGCTTTATCGGCGGCAGCGTTCCGAAAAACCTTACTTCTCTTTATTCTAGGCGGGATCAGTTTTCCTGCTTTAGTCATTGCCTTGACGTTCGCTTTTGGCGTTTTTGATGATTTTGTTTACTTCTATTTCTTAGGTAACCTCACGTATTCGGCTGGCGGCTCATTTGCTCATTACGTTTCCTTATTCCCTGCCTATGTGCATCGGGCTACGGACTTTGAATATTACTTGGCCATTATTCTGCTAGCGGTTATGGGCGGACTTTTCGTTCCCACAACCCGCTACTCAAACCGATCCCTGTTACTCTTTTTTATTGGAGCCGTTTTAGCTAGCTTATACGCTATTATTAAGCCCGGTAACGAATTTATTCACTACCTACTTTACCTATTGACGCCGTGTAGCTTACTGGCTGCCTGGGTGATAGACCGCTGGCCTTCGCCCGTTTACGCTGCCGTGTTCACGAGTTTGGTAGTGCTTTCCATTATTTATAAAAATACCCATGCTCCAGCTTCGCTGAGCCGAATGAATCAGGCCTTTAATCAGGTTCCGTTTGGTCATATTAAGATGGATATTTCGGAGCCTTCACAGGTAGCTTTAACCTACGCCAGAGCAGGAGAATACCTCGTGGTTTGGGGCTGGGCTCCGAGATTTAACGTTGAAACGCAAATGCCCATGGGGGTTTGCGATAATCACACCATCCGCTGCGTACTGGGTGATGCGGCCCATCAGGCCAAACACCGGGAACGTTACATCCGTAACATTACCCGCACCGTTCCCCCGGTTTTCTTTGATGCCGTTGGAAAGAATTCTACCTGGTTAACCGATTCCAAACGTTACGGATACCACGTTTTTCCCGAGTTAAAAGCTTTCATCGATAAGTATTATACACTGGCCAAAACAGTGGATGACGTTCGCATTTTCGTTCGTACCGATCGTTATTTGGACGTTACGCCTCCCGCTCCACCAACCGAAGATAGTATTCCTTAATCTACCTACATTCCCCTTTTTCAGGGCCGGATTCAGCCCCGGCCTTCAACGGAATAATCGACATTCCTATCCTGCTTTTTTGTAAACATTCACAGAATGGCAGTGAACCCTTTTAAAATCCCTATTTTTGCGGCACGAAATGGGATGTCATTCTATCCTGTCATGTTATGCTACGTACACAAACTTGCGGCGAAGGCCGCCTTACCCAGGCTGGACAGGAAGTAACCCTGTGCGGTTGGGTGCAACGCATCCGCGATAAAGGAGGCATGATCTGGATCGACCTGCGGGATCGATACGGCATTACACAGTTAATTTTTGAAGAAGGGTCAACGGCTGCTTCTGTTCTCGAAACGGCCCGTTCTCTGGGTCGCGAATACGTCGTTTCTGCTACAGGAACGATTGTAGAGCGGGTAGCGAAAAACCCTAATCTACCTACGGGTGATATCGAGGTAAAGGTGGCAAAACTGGAAGTACTGAACCCCGCCAAGTTACCTCCCTTTCTGATTGAAGATGAAACCGACGGTGGCGATGATATTCGCATGAAATATCGTTACCTAGATCTTCGTCGGGGCATCGTTCGCAAGAACCTGGAACTTCGCCATCAGGTAGCCCGTCGGACGCGTCAGTATCTCGACGAGCTAAACTTCATCGAAGTAGAAACGCCCGTTCTGATTAAATCGACGCCCGAAGGGGCCCGCGATTTCGTCGTGCCCAGCCGTATGAATCCCGGTGAATTCTACGCTTTGCCCCAGTCACCCCAAACGTTCAAGCAATTATTGATGGTATCGGGTTTTGACCGTTATTATCAGATTGTGAAGTGTTTTCGGGATGAAGATCTACGGGCTGACCGTCAGCCTGAGTTTACGCAAATCGACTGCGAAATGTCGTTTGTTACGCAGGAAGACGTGCTGAACACGTTTGAAGGACTGGTACGTCATTTATTCCGCACGGTCAAAAATATAGAGTTACCCGAAACGCTCGTTCGCATGCCTTATTCAGAAGCTATGCGTCGCTTTGGTTCTGATAAACCAGACATTCGTTTCGGTATGGAATTCGTAGAATTGAAAGGTGAAGACACTGACCTGACTTCAGGTAAAGATTTCGTCGTTTTTGATTCTGCTGAACTCGTTGTAGGTATTGCCGCTTCCGGTTGTGCGGAATACACGCGTAAGCAAATCGACGAATTAACGGAATGGGTAAAACGCCCCCAAGTTGGAGCGAAAGGCCTGGTCTACGCCCGCGTAAATGCCGATGGTTCCGTTAAATCTTCGGTTGATAAATTCTATTCGGAGACCGAACTGAAAGCCTGGGCCGAGAAGTTCGGTGCCAAGCCCGGCGATCTGTTATTAATTCTGGCTGGCGGAGCGGATAAGACTCGGAAGCAACTCAACGAATTACGTCTGGAGCTGGGTAACCGCCTGGGTCTGCGTAACCCTGATGAATATTCCGTTCACTGGGTCGTTGATTTCCCCTTATTGGAGTGGAGTGAAGAAGAAAATCGTTACTTCGCCATGCACCACCCCTTCACCAGCCCCAAGCCAGAGGACATGGCTCTGATCGCTACCGATCCCGGTAAAGTTCGGGCTAATGCCTATGATATGGTGATTAATGGAGTGGAAGTGGGCGGCGGTTCGGTTCGTATTTTCCAGAAAGACATTCAGTCACGTATGTTCGATCTGCTAGGATTTACGCCCGAAGAAGCTCAGAATCAGTTTGGTTTCTTATTGAATGCCTTCGAATTTGGAGCCCCTCCACACGCGGGTATCGCTTTCGGTTTCGACCGTCTTTGCTCGCTTTTCGGAGGTGCCGATACCATTCGTGACTTCATCGCTTTCCCGAAAAACAACGCGGGTCGCGATGTCATGATTGACAGTCCTTCGCTCATCGCAGCTAAGCAAATGGACGAGCTGAAAATCAAGACCGTTTTGTAAGTTAGTAATTTTCGTATTTAGGGTTTAGAGTTACTTATGCTTTGAATCTTATTCTATTATTAAACCCATTTCAGTTGTTCGGCTGGAATGGGTTTTCTTTGTTTTAGCCTTCTTGCTCTTCAGAATCTTCAGTTAGGTCTTCTCTCCTTTTAATTTATTAGTAAATCCTTATTTTTGGTCAGAGCAAAAAGACATAACCTCTCCTCCTTATGATTTTCAGATACTTAACGATTGCTTCAGTCCTGACTGTTACGGGCCTAAGTTTTTCTAATTTATCTCAACCTACCCCACCCGAATCACCCGAAACGACCTTTAAAACGCTCTGTTCCAGTTGCCACGGTGATGTGCAGGCCTTTGTAGACCGCAAGTGGAAACATGGCACCAGCAAGGACGAACTCATCGCCAGTATCAGCAAAGGCTACGCCGATTTTGGCATGCCAGCCTGGGAAGGTACCCTAAAACCCGCTCAGATTGAAGGCATTGCTCAGTTGATTCAAACGAGTATTGAAAAAGGGAATCGCTACAGCTTTAACAACAAACCCAAATCAAACATTTTTAAAACTGAAGCGTTTACGGCCCGACTCGATACCGTAGCTTCTGGACTGGATAATCCCTGGGGCATGGGTTTTCTGCCCGATGGAAACCTGCTGGTAACCGACCGAAACGGGAAGATTTATTTGGTCGATTCCAAACAGCATAAGACGGAAGTAAGCGGCGGACCCGAAGTATTGGCTCAGGGTCAGGGCGGCTTACTGGATGTTACCTTACACCCGAATTTCGCTAAAAATCATTGGGTGTATTTTTCTTATTCGGCGTTCAAAGATGCTCCCGAGGGAAAATTATCCACAACAGCAGTTATGCGAGCTAAACTGGAGGGTAATCAATTGAGCGATCAGGAGATTATCTTCGAAGCATTACCTTACTCCAAAACCCGTCACCACTATGGTTCACGAATGGCTTTTGATAAAAATGGCTATCTCTTTGTAACCGTTGGAGAACGCGGGAGCGAAAAAACAAATCCGCAAAATCTGGATAGCGATTTAGGGAAAATTCACCGGATGAAAGACGACGGTAGTCCAATAAATGACAACCCATTTAAGGATAAAACGAAGGGTACCATTTACTCTTGGGGTCACCGCAACCCACAAGGTTTATTAATCGACCCAGCCACGGGAACGATCTGGGAAACCGAGCACGGTCCCCGTGGCGGTGATGAGTTGAATATGGTTCGGAAAGGAGCTAACTACGGCTGGCCGGTTATTTCATATGGGATTAACTATGACGGAAAGGTTATTACCGACCTGAAAGCCAAAGACGGCATGGAGCAGGCTCAGCATTACTGGGTTCCGTCTATTGCTCCAAGCGGATTGGCTCTGGTCACGGGTAATCGATATCCAGCCTGGAAGGGTAACTTATTAATTGGTTCGCTGCGTTTTAAATACCTGAATCGCTGCGTAATTAAGAATAATAAAGTAGTGAAGGAAGAAATTCTATTCCCCAATATTGGCCGCGTTCGGAACGTTAGCATAGGACCGGACGGTTATGCCTACATTGCCGTCGAAGACCCCGGATATATTTACCGAATTGCTGTTCAGTAGTTTTCAGTATCAATAGTTTTCAGTCTGCGGTTTTCAGTTTTCAATGCTATAAGTAGCATTGCCGAAGGGTTAAATGATTTCTTTCGTTTGGGGATTATTTATTCGGGGGTATTCAAACTAGGGGTATTCAGGCAGAAGCTATCTACAAAACCGCGTCCGCCAGAACAGGTTTATTTATCTCCCCCCCGGATTTCATCCGGGGCTATTCATGTTGAACCCCTCCGGGGTTATATTTTCAACTCATACGAGTATTCTCTACCTTTATAAATTTTCTCTTTCCAACTGAAAACTGAAAACTCAAGTCCCGGGAATGTATTTTTTAGGGCTGCTCATCTTTTTACATTTTACCCTCAGTTGTGCGTATGCTTTCTTCCGCTGAAAAACAGAGATATCAAAAACACCTGCTTTTACCCGAAATGGGTCCCGAAGGACAGGAACGCCTTAAGAGTGCCCGCGTGTTGGTGGTAGGTGCTGGAGGACTGGGTTGCCCGGTGCTTTTGTATCTATCTGCAGCGGGTGTAGGTACCATTGGCATTGTCGACGGAGATACCGTTGATGAAACGAATCTGCAACGTCAGGTACTTTATGAGTCAGCTGACGTCGCTCGTCCCAAAGCCACCGTAGCAGCCAATCGTCTTCGCCGACTGAATGATTTGATTGAATACGAATACTTCCCAACTAATCTAGTTTCAGAAAACGCCGCTTCCATCATTGATGGGTTCGATATCGTGGTGGAT
Organism: Siphonobacter sp. SORGH_AS_0500; assembly: GCF_002838835.1. GTDB lineage: Bacteria > Bacteroidota > Bacteroidia > Cytophagales > Spirosomataceae > Siphonobacter. The sequence continues at coordinate 125,049 of NZ_NHPP01000012.1, read as the reverse complement.
TGCACGGATAACTTCTCCGTTCGCTATCTGATTAATGACATCTGCGTTTTGCAGGGAAAACCATTTGTCTACGGAGCCATTCACCGCTTCGAGGGCCAGGTTTCGGCATTCAACTATGTCAAAGAAGGTATTTTAGGTCCTACCTACCGTTGCCTCTTTCCTACTCCACCCAGCGGTCTGGAAATTCCTAATTGTGCGGAAGTAGGCGTAGTGGGAATTCTCCCGGGCATGATCGGTATGTTTCAGGCCAATGAGGTAATCAAGATTATTACGGGTATTGGAAATGTGCTGTCGGGAGAGTTGTTACTGGTAGATTTACTGGAAAATTCGCAGCGGAAAATGAAATTCAAACGCCGCTCTGACGCAGAAACATTGGCTGAAGAAGGATTAAAAACGAACCGAAAAATAGCAGCAAATGAATTATTACCTACGGAATTATCAGCAGTAGAGTTAGTTCGTCAGCTCAAACGCGAGCCGGATACATTTTTGCTGGATGTCAGAAACCCGGAAGAATATGATGTTTGTCACTTACCCGGAGCTGTGTTAATTCCTATGGCAACCATTCCAGCCAATTTTGATCAGGTTCCTCGTGACCGTCCGGTAGTGGTGTATTGTCATCACGGCATGCGATCAGCCAGCGTGATTCAATATTTGGCTCATGAGCACGGTTACGATAATTTATCTAATCTCGCAGGCGGCATCCACTCCTGGGCCGAAGATGTAGATATGCGAATGGCTAAGTATTAGGTTTGATGGAGGTTGATAGGGTCAACGGATGGATTCAGTTGCTCCAGTAATAAAACTTTCCGAAAGTTTAAGGCTTTCGGGAAGTTCAAAAATTAGGATAGTCATGAAGAAACTGCAATGGATCAAACTTTCTCTAACGCTGTATCCAACCTCCTCAGACTCCATTAAACTCGCCTCCTTTACCAGCCAAAGTACCCTTCTGGCGTAATTCCTTTCAGGCGTAAATAAACAATGCTCTGACCTCGGTGGTGGATGATATGATTTTCCAGAGCATAACATAGCTGTCTTCCAGTGATAGCTTCGCCGACAAACTCCTGCATTTTGCTTAGTTGTTCGGGCTTTAAAGCTGAAACCGTTTGCTGTACCCAATCATAAAAACGATTTAACTCTGCTGCTACCTCTGCTTTCGATCGCTGATTCCAGCCCTGAGCAGTTTCATAAGGATCTTTCACTCCTACCCGATTGGCCAGTTGAGCCGTAGTATAGATCATGCCATGCACAAACTGCATTCGAAACGAGAACATTTCAGGCATGGGCTTAAAATTCAGATGTTCTTCCGGCATCTGATTAAAGATCGTCAGTGTATACTCACGCGAGCGTTTCCAGGCCTGGCTAAATTCTTTCTGAAAGGCTTCTTCTTTAGCAGAAGCCTGAGCCGTCAATGCCGAACTTGCCCATAAGCCGCTTACTAAAGTTTGAATCGCTTGTCTCCTTTTCATTTTCAATCCTTTAATCGATAACTAAAGCTAGCGAAAAATCAGGTTATAAAACAAAGAATCCGCTTGGTCAATCCGAGCGGATTCTTTGTTTATAGCTCCCTGGGTTACTTTTCCCGCTCGATTAGATTTTTGAAAAAGTCGCTGAGCAGTTTCTTCTTTTCTTCGGAAACATTCAGAGCGTTCAGGTATTCGAATCCTTGTTCAAAGCAGCGATTCATCTCTGCTTCCGCCGCTTCCCGAACCCCCAACTGATTATAAATCTCCGTTACCGCCTGAATTTTTTCGATATTATTATGATCCGCTGAGGATAACCAAAATTGTAAGGCCTCCTGCGTTTCACCTTCAGCTTTGTCCAGAGCATCTATTAATAGATACGTTTTTTTATTTGCCAGAATATCACCGCCGACCAGCTTCCCAAACTTGCCAGGATCGCCGTATACGTCCAGTAAGTCATCCTTCAGTTGAAACCCAAGACCGATGGCATCACCCAGTTTCTTGAGTAATAAGCCGGTTTCTTCATCGGCTCCACCAATAATTCCGCCTAGTTCCAGAGCAAAGCCTAACAATACAGCCGTTTTCAGACGAATCATTTCCAGATACTGAGCCTTGGTAACATCCGAACGCTTCTCGAAATTCATGTCTAGTTGCTGTCCTTCGCACACTTCAGCCGCCGCCCGATTGAACTTTTTCAAAACGGCCTTCAGATGAGCCGTTTCTACCTCCGTCATGAATTCATACGCCGAAACCAGCATCACATCTCCTGAAAGAATAGCCACGTTTTCGTTCCACTTTTCGTGCACCGAAGGTTGCCCACGACGAATCGGAGCTTTGTCCATAATATCATCGTGCATGAGCGTGAAGTTGTGAAAAACCTCCACTCCAATCGCAGGCCGAACGGCTTTCTGCCAGCTTTCCGTAAACAGAGCCGCCGACATAACAGTCAATAAAGGACGAATCCGCTTACCGCCCAGACTCATGATATACTGAATGGGTTCGTATAATTCGATGGGAGATTGGCCGTATTCGGTAGTTGCAATGGTTTGCTCGATAGCAGCAGTATAGTCGTTGAGTAGCATAAGGATCCGTAACAGAAGCAATTCATCCCCTATTTAGGATGGTTGAATTGGGTTTTCAAAATTAACTCGCTCAGGCAACTTTCTGTTATCAACTTCCGTTTTCAGCGTAATAAATCTTAACATTATCAGAGATTCTACCCAAATTTGATCTCAAATCAAACGATACATGCGTTCCATCCTTACTTTTTGCTGCATGCTGGCCCTTTCGGTGGCAGGCTGGTCTTTCGCTCCTATTCAAGAGAAACCGCAGTCCCCTAAAGCGGCAAAAATTGAGTGGCTTACCATAGAGGAAGCCTACGCCCGCAACCAAAAAGAGCCCCGCAAATTCATGATTGATGTTTACACCGACTGGTGTGGCTGGTGCAAGGTAATGGATCGGGAGACCTTCACGAATCCTAAAGTCGTAGAATATGTGAACCAAAAATATTACGCTGTAAAGCTTGATGCAGAGGGTAAAAACCCTATCAAACTGGGCTCTCACACCTTTAACTACATCGCTCAGGGGAATCGAGGGTATCAGGAGCTGGCGGCCTTATTAATGAACGGCAAAATGAGCTTCCCCACCGTGGTCTTCATGGACGAAACATTCGTCCAGAACAATGAACTACAAGTAATCCAGGCAGTACCCGGTTTTCACAAAGCCCCTGATTTTCATCAGATTATTACGTTTTTTGGCGATAATTATCATAAAAAGCAAACGCCCTGGGAGAAGTATAAAAGCGAGATTTATCCGAAGGCGTTTACCCGTTGATCTAGTAGTTACAACTGAAGAAGCCTACACAAATCCCAACTTTGTGTAGGCTTTTTTATTGATCAGGTTAACTGAGAATCAGGCTTGTTTTAAACTTTTCCAAGATGAATTTTACTTTTGCCCTCCTTTGGGCTCTATACATAATTATCCAGTAGTAGATTGATTTTATCTGCTTTCTACTAATAATCATATAAAGCAAGTCTTAGATTATATTGCTGAGTTTCACTTAGATAAAATAAAATTTTAAAAAATTATCCCTATTTATTTAAAATTTTAAATAATACAGAATAGATTTGTATGAAATAAAATTATTGTTCGCTCCCTCTGAACAGAATAAAATAACATTATTAATATAGAATACAGAATATTCACTTACAAATGTTATCAATAGGCATTAATTAAAGTTTTTGTAGATAAAGTATCAGAATATCAATAATGACCAACCTTTGCGTACCCGTCATTATAACTATTTAAAGTAATCAGTATAATTATTTCTCGACCTCTATACTCTGCTTAATTTATAAGAATACAACCCGCAAGCTGTATACACACGTACGAATTAAACTTAAACTTCATTTTCCATTCTTCTTATGAAAAGAAGCTTATCTAAGACCTCATTGTTGGTTCTTACTTGTCTGGGAATGTGGCTTTCAGGTGCAGAGACTCCTACTTATGGTAGAGAAAATTCTGCTACCATGAGCATCGATCGCCAGATTACGGGTAAGGTGACAGATGAAAAAGGAGAGCCTTTAGCAGGGGCTACCGTATCTATTAAAGGTACCACTCAAGGTTCTATTACCGGGGCCGATGGTAACTTTACGCTTTCTATCCCTAATGACCAGGCGGTTATTATCGTTTCTTACGTTGGCTATAATAAGAAAGAAGTTACCGTTGGAACCCAGACCGTACTCAATGTAAGTCTGGCTCCTAATGATGGTAATCTTCAGGAAGTAGTAGTAACGGCTTTGGGCGTATCGAAAGAAGCCCGTACCGTAGGGTATGCCGTATCAACGATCAATGCAGAAGTAATGACTAAAGCCCGTGAAACCAACCTTGGTAACTCGCTGGCTGGTCGGGTAGCAGGTCTGAGTGTTCGCGGAACCAACGGTGGTCCTGGCGGCACTTCTAAGCTTTTACTTCGCGGTATGCCTAGTATGAACTCTGGTGGTGCTCCTCTGATCATCATCAATGGTGTTCCAATGGATAATACTCAACGCGGAAGTGCTGGTGAGTGGGGTGGTGCCGATGGTGGCGATGGTTTAGGTAACTTAAACCCCGATGACATCGAGAACATGACTGTTCTGAAAGGCCAATCTGCTTCGGCTCTTTACGGTGCCCGTGCTTCTAATGGAGTTATTTTAGTTACCACGAAAAAAGGTAGAAAAGGTGAGTTCTCAGTTGATTATAACCTGAACTACGCCATGGATACCCCAATGAACTTGACGGACTTCCAATATGAATATGGTCAAGGTCAATATGGTAGCAAACCTACGTCAATTGCTGATGCTCAGCAGTCAACTCGTTTGAGCTGGGGTGCAAAACTGGACGGTTCCATGATGACTCAGTTCGATGGAAACCAATATGCTTATTCTGCTCAGAAGAATAACATTAAGAATTTCTACCGTACAGGAGCTAGCACTACAAATACCGTATCTATTGGGCAGGGTGGTGAAAACGGTTCTTTCCGTTTATCCCTTTCTAATCTGGATAACAAGTCTATACTGCCTAACAGTGGCTTGAATCGTAAAACGATCAACTTAACGGCTGATCAGAACATCACGAAGAAGTTCAGCGTAAGTGTAATGGCTAATTACATCAACGAGCGGGTCCATAACAAGCCTCAGTTGAGTGACGGTCCATTGAACGCTAACAATGGTATGTTCCTGGCAACAAACGTAGATGAGCGTATTCTGGCTCCGGGCTATAACCCAACGACGGGCGAAGAGATTGTATTCAGCGATGATTCTTACGTAACAAACCCTTACTTCGTTACCAGCAAATACGTTAACAACGTAACTCGTCAGCGTCTGATTTCGATGTTGTCAACGAAATACCAGTTTGCCGATTGGATTTATGCTCAGGCTCGGATTGGTTATGACAATGCCAATGATCAGATTTTCAAAGTAACTCCCTGGGGAACGGCTTATTCTATCAAATCGGATCCAGTAGGACAAGGAGCTTTAGATGAACAATCGGTGGCCCGTACAACAGAAATGAACATTGACGGTTTGATCGGTATCAATAAAAATATTACCGAAGACTTGTCATTCAATGCTTTGCTTGGTGCTAACCTCCGTAAAAATAATTACGACAAACAATCCATTAGTGGTAGTCCTTTCGTTCTTCGTGATTTATACAGCTGGAGAAACGTTGTAAACTACAATCGTGATTATAATTACACTGCTTCAGAGGTAGTTTCTTCTTACTACAGCTTTGATTTAGGTTACAAAAACTTCCTGAATTTAACTACTACAGGACGTTATGACAGCTTTTCTAAATTAGCCCCGAACGCTTTTAGTGTATTCACTCCTTCGGTTTCTGGTTCCTTCGTCTTCTCTGACCTGGTTAAAGTAAACAAGCTTAGCTTTGGTAAGCTTCGTGCTTCTTACGCGGTGACCAGTGGTGAGCCCTTAGAAGCTTATAAAACTAGAGTTTACTACTCCGTTGGTAACTCTCTTAATGGTATTGCTACGGGTAATTTCGGTACTGGGCTACCCAACTTAGGTCTGAAACCATTCACGAAAAGTGAGCTTGAGATTGGTTTAGAGCTGAAATTCTTCTCGGGTCGTTTAGGTCTGGATGCTTCTTACTATACGCAGAAGACCAATCACGAGATCATGAATGCAAACTATAGCTTTGCAGCGGGTTATACATCAGGTTTGGTAGCAACGGGTTCGACTCAAAACCAAGGTCTGGAATTACAATTGAATGGTACACCAGTGAAAACATCGAACTTCACCTGGAATACGTCCATTAACCTGACTTCTGTTAAGAATAAAATCTTAAGTACCGACGAGAACAATAATCCTGTTGTTTTAGGTAAAAACCGGGCCACGCTTGACAACGCAACCACTGCTTTCATTCCTGGTTATTCAGGTCCTCAAATCAGAGCTTACGATTACAAGTATGATGCGAATGGTCAGATCGTAGTAGACGCCGCTGGTATTCCTGTTCGTGGTGATCTGAAAACCTGGGGCACTGTATTACCTACCCTGTTTGGTGGCTGGAATAACGATTTTTCATTCCATAACTTCAATCTGGCCTTCCTAATTGATTACAACTATGGTAACAAGATTCTCTCTGCAACAGAATACGCTACGTACTTCAGAGGTCTGAACAAAGCTACGCTTGTAGGTCGTGAAACTGGTGTTATTACTACTGGTGTAACAGCAGATGGTGCGGCAAGCACTACTAAAACGCCCGTTCAGGATTACTACCGTGGCTTAGCAAATAACATCACCAGAACCAGCGTTATTGACGGAGACTTCATTAAACTGCGTCAGGTCACTTTAGGATATAACCTACCTGCCAAATTATTGCAAGGACTGCCTCTAATCAAGGCTGTTAACGTTTCTCTGGTAGGGCGGAACTTGTTATACCTGATGAAAAAAGCGAAGAACATCGATCCTGAATCTTCTTTCGGAGCAAACCTGAACTACTACGGTATTGAAGGTACTGGTCTTCCTTCCGCTCGTACCTATGGCGTTAACTTAAACATTAAGTTTAAATAAGATATTAGAGATGAAAAAGAGACTTATTCTCCTTTCTATACTTGCTGGGTCATTACAATTCTCTTGTACGGATAAATTCGATGAGCTGAATACTGACCCGAATCAGGCATCAGAAGCAATTTTCAATCCAAACCTTCTGTTACCTAGTGCTCAGTGGAAATACGTTGAATCTATTTCTGGTTATAACCCTATGTTATTTCAGAGTATGTGGATTCAGGCGTATGCTTCGACTTCAACAGGTGGTGCTAACTACTATACCAACGGTGATAAGTACGTGTTGTCTAACAATACTTATTCATACCTGGATCGCGTTTGGAATAATGCTTACAACGCGGCAAGTTTCGCGTATGAAATGGGGCAATTAGCCAAAAGAAAGGGTTCCATGTCCAATCTGGAAAACATTGGAACTATCATGCAAATTCAAAGTCTGGCAACGGCGGCGGATGTATTCGGAGATATTCCTTATAAAGAAGCTCTTCAGGGTAAAACTACCGGTATTACGCGTCCTGCCTATGATACCCAGCAGAGTGTTTACCAGGATCTGTTAACTCGTTTAGAAGCAGCTACGGTTGCCCTGAATACTTCTCAGACAGGCCCTACCAATGATGCTTTCTACGGAGGAGATGTAGCTAAATGGAAACGTTATGGTTACTCGCTAATGTTGAAGCTGGCCATGCGTTTAACAAAAGTAGATCCAACTACGGCTAAGACTTACGCAGAGAAAGCAGCAGCTGGTGGTACATTCACCAGCGTATCTGATGATGCTTACCTGAAGGCAGATTTAACCAATGGTTACACCAATGCCAATGCTTCAGCTTTGGCTACAGCTGCTGACCTTTATCAACTTCGCTGGAGCAAAACGATGATCGACTATCTCAAAGCAAATAGCGATCCTCGTCTGACTAAAATTGCTGAAGTTCCAGCCGCTGGTCTGCAAGCCAATCAAGCAGCTACTGCAGGAGATAGCACTTTTGCCAATCAATTAGTCTGCCTAACGGTTACGACTTAACAGGTGGTGCTACGGATATTACTAAATCTCCCAACTACCCTGGCGGTACCGGAAGTGGAGCAGATGCTACTCCTATCGGTAAATATTCTCGTCCAACAAGTGTATTCCGTAACCAGAGCGGCCCTCTTTTTGTACTGACTTACGCGGAAACGGAATTGTTACTAGCTGAGGCAGCAACGCGTGGCTATTCAGTAACGGGCTCAGCAGCAACGCACTACAAAAATGCAGTCTCTGCCGGTTTGCAGTCATTAGCTAAATTCGGAACGGCTACTACCATTAGTGCCGCAACGGCGGATGCTTACGCCACTGCTCACCCTCTGGTAACGTCTACGGCTCTGAAGCAAATTAACGAGCAATACTGGGCAACCACCAGTATTCTTCAAAACTTCATCGAAGCCTGGAGTAACTGGAGACGTTCTGGTTACCTCAATTAACTCCTGTAAATTATACGGGTAATTTCTCAGGCGGCAATATTCCTCGCCGTGAGGTTTATCCAACGGGAGAAGGTAGCTTAAATGCTGAAAACTACAAAGCAGCCGTAGGTCGTCTGTCCGGCGGCGATACCTGGACTTCCCGGGTATGGTGGGACAAATAATAATTAATTTCGGATAAAGGGGGGAAACCCCCTTTATTTTTGTATTCTGGTATTAACTTCAACTAATCGTTGAAGTTTTTTCGTTTCTACTTGCCCCCTTACTTAAAACACAGTTCTACTCATGATCCAAAAAGGTATTTTGTATCTTTTGGTTGCTGCTATCATTCCTTCGGTTGCAAGGGCTCAAAAGCCCCTTTTTCAATTACTTCCCTCCGACCGAACGGGTATTACCTTTAAAAACGAAATCATAGAAACGGAAACCCGTAACATTATGGAGTATGAATACTTCTATAGTGGTGGTGGAGTGGCCGTTGGGGACATCAATAATGATGGCTGGATGATTTGTTTTTTACCTCTAATCTTCAGGAGAACAAACTTTATCTGAATCTTGGTAACCTGAAGTTTAAGGACATCACCCTTTCGGCGGGTATGACGGGCCGAGCCGATGCTTGGAAAAGTGGGGTTAGCATGGCCGATGTTAACAACGATGGCTTTCTGGACATTTTTGTGTGCTACATGGGCAAAGGCGACGCCGAGAAACGTCGTAAACAGCTTTTCATTAATCAGGGTGATCTTACCTTTAAAGAGATGGCCAAAGAATACGGCTTGGACGATCCCTCCTACAGTTTTCAGTCGGCTTTTTTTGATTATGATAATGATGGTGACCTTGATTTACTCTTGTTGAATCACAGCGTAGGTAAGTATGACAACATCGAGCTATATAAGTACCGCAACGACGTTGATGCTCTGGCGGGTAATAAGCTTTTCGAAAATCAGAATAATCATTTCGTAGAAGTTACTAAAAAGACGGGTATTCACCAGCACACGCTAACGTACGGGCTGGGCGTGGTTGTGACCGACCTTAACAAAGATGGTTGGCAGGACCTCTACGTTACCAATGATTATAACGAGCCGGATTACATCTACCTAAATAACAAAAACGGCACTTTCACGGAAGTAAGCAAAAAAGCCTTGCGTCACATGTCGCAGTTTTCCATGGGGCTGGACATTGCTGATTATAACAATGACGGCTGGTCGGACATTGTTTCGCTGGATATGTTACCCGAAGAAAACCGTCGTCAGAAAACCTTGCAGCTTCAGGAAAATTACGAGTCGTATGAATTAATGCTGAAGCAGGATTTGCACAAGCAGTTCATGCGAAACATGCTTCAGCTTAATAATGGCGACGGCACCTTCAGCGAAATTGCCCAGACCGCAGGCATTTCTAATACGGACTGGAGCTGGAGTCCGCTCATGGCCGATTATGATAATGATGGGTACAAAGATCTTTTCGTGTCGAACGGGTATCTGCGGGATTTTACCAATAAAGACTTTTTAAAATATTGGGGTGATTACAAGATTCGCAAAGCGATGGATCGCGAGCCGATGCAGTTAATGGACTTAATTAAAGCCATTCCTTCGAGCCGTTTGCCCAACTACGTTTTAAAACAACCACGACCTCACGTTTACTAACAAACAAATGGAATGGGGGTTAACCAATCCCTGCGTATCAAACGGAGCCGTCTACGCCGACCTGGATAATGATGGTGATCTGGAATTAGTCGTTAACAATATCAATGAGCCTGCTTCTATTTATCAAAATCTGAGCCGGGAAAATAACGCCAGTAATTACCTGCAATTCAGACTGCGTTCACCCAAAGGCAATAGAAATGCCCTCGGTGCCAAGGTAACGATTTATACGAAAGGAAGTCTGCAATATCAGGAGCTGATGCCTGTGCGGGGTTATCTCTCCTCTCAACCGCTTACCTTACATTTTGGCTTAGGTACCTATACCAACGTAGACTCCGTTCAGATCATCTGGCCAGATTTATCGTTTGAAGTACTTAGAAACATAAAAGCCAATCAGCGTCTGGTGGTTGAACAAAAAAATACGAAACCCTGGGTAGCGTCGGCGATAAAGAAGCCCGTTTTATTCGAAAAAGTAAAACCGCTCATTACGCATACCCACCAGGGTTACTCGGAAAATGATTTTAAACGCCAGCCCTTGATGCTGTCTATGTATTCTCAATCGGGGCCTGTCTTGGCCAAAGGTGATGTGAACAAAGACGGCCTTGAGGATCTATTCATCAGCGGAGATCAGAGTAATACCGGAAAAATTCTGATTCAGCAAAAAGACGGAACCTTCAAAGGCATTGATAAGCTGGTTATTGGGGATGAAACTACTTCCGCCGCCTCCGCCGCAGTATTCTTTGATGCGAACGGTGATGGCTACGACGATTTATACGTGGCAATGGGGGGTTATTCGCTGTTCGAGCCGAATACCGCTTCGCTACAAGATCTTTTGTACCTGAATGATGGGAAGGGCAACCTAACGCTTTCTGCCCTACCCAGTGTCAATGCCAGCAGTAAATCATGCGTGCGTGTCGCTGATTATGATTTGGACGGCGACCTTGATCTTTTCGTAGGCGGTAGAGTTATTCCCGGAAAATATCCACTGAGCCCTTCTTCCTATTTACTGGAGAACAAGGGGAAGGGCGAATTTATCGCTCATCGGTTTCCGATTAACGGAATGGTAACGGATGCTCAGTGGGAAGATCTGGATCAGGACGGGCGAAAAGATCTGATTATTTGCGGAGAATTCATGCCCATTAAGGTTTTCAAAAATACGCCTGAAGGTTTCACCGATCAGAGCAGTCAGTATTTTTCACAGGAGGAAAATGGTTTCTGGTCTTCGATTCTGGTTACCGATTTGGATAATGATGGCGTAAAAGAAATCATTGCCGGGAATCTGGGTACCAATTCCCAAATCAAAGTATCACCCGAACAACCCGGCGAACTTTACTATGCCGACTTTGATAAAAACGGATCGATTGACCCCATCTTCTGTTTTTACATGCAGAACAAGTCTTATCCGTTCGTAAGTCGGGATGAATTGAACGATCAGATTTTTCCGATGCGTAGGAAGTTTATTTCCTATAAAGATTATTCAGAAGCCACGATTGACCGTATTCTCACGCCCGAACAACTTAGTTCAGCCCTTAAATGGACCGTTACTGAAGCTCGTAGCTTACTGTTCCGTCGGGATCAGGGCAAGTTCAAAAAAGAGATTTTACCGATTCAATCGCAGTTTGCCCCCATTACTCAGATTCTTGCGGGAGACTTCAGTCAGCACCATCAAACGGACCTATTACTGCTGGGTAACAAGTCATTTAATCGCCTCAAGCTCGGTACGATGGATGCCAACTATGGCTGTCTGCTCAAAGCTAAGGGATTAGGATTTGAATATGTTAATCAGGGAGAATCTGGCTTATCCGTCGACGGCGACGTGAAATCTGCTTTACAGCTACGGGTTAATAATCAGAATTATTTAGTCATTGGGGCTTTTGACCAGCCTTTACAATTCTACCATTTGAAATGAAACGTTTTCTGTTACTTTTCTTTAGTAGCCTTTCCATTACCTGGGCTCAGAAACCTAACCCTACCCAGCATTTACAGCCTTCTGTTTTTGCGGTAACGATGGTAATGATTCACGACGTGGTGAATCCTCCGGCAGCAGCCCGTTTTTACTCCTATTGCCTGATGGGTGCTCAGGAATTTGTTTCGGGTCAGGATAAGAAAATCCCCTCGCCTACGCTGCTTGCTAAGAATTTCAAAAAGCCGGACTTGAGTTCGTTGAAATCGTACGATTATGCGATGGCAGCAACCTATTGCATCCTGGAAACAGGTCGGCTCATTCTGCCTTCGGGTTATATGCTGGAAGAAGACGAAAAGAAATTGGTGGACGCGTGGAAGCAGGAAGGCAAAAGTCAACAACTCATTGACGAGGCCATTGCGGCGGCTCAGTTAATGGCCAAACACGTCATTGCCTATTCTACAACTGATCAATACGGCAAGCTCAGCACACGCCTGCGTTACCGTCCCATCAAAGGTGATGGTTACTGGTACCCAACGCCTCCAGGGTATATGGAAGCCGTGGAGCCTCACTGGAAAACCATCCGGCCTTTTATGCTGGATACTTGCAATCAGTTTGCCCCTAAGCGTCCGGTTACCTTCAGTCGAGACACTACCAGTGACTTTTATAAAATTGCTTATGAGGTCTATAAAGAGGGCAAGGATCTAAGCCCGGAACACCGAGCCATTGCTTCTTACTGGGACTGTAATCCCTTTGCCATTAATACTTCCGGCCACATGATGATTGGCTTCAAGAAAATCAGTCCGGGCGGCCACTGGATGAACATTACCAGCATTGCTACTACTCAGGCCAAGCTTAGCTTTAATCGCTCGGTTCTAGTTTTAGCCACTACGGCAATGACGCTACACGACTCCTTCATTAGTTGCTGGGATGAAAAATACCGCAGCAACCGGATTCGCCCGGAAACCTACATTCAGCAAAGTATTGACAAAACCTGGCAACCACTGCTACAGACCCCTCCGTTCCCTGAATATACGAGTGGCCACAGTGTGGTTTCAACCGCTGTAGCGGAAGTGTTAACTTTTTTTATAGGGGACGATTTTGCCTTTACGGATAACACAGAAGTCATTTTTGATCTGCCTACCCGGCAATTCAAGTCTTTCCGGCAGGCAGCAGCCGAGGCTGCTGTTTCACGTTTATACGGAGGCATTCATTACCGGGACTCTATTGAACATGGGCAGGAACAAGGCCGAAATATTGGCAATTATGTTATTGCCCGGGTAAAGAAGGCTGGCTACAAATAGAGTTCTTAAACAGATAAACGTAGATAATCTATAGAATCATGAGGCATTACCATACGCAACCCATTACTTTGCTCTGACGTTATTCGTTAGACAATCATTTGTTTGTTATGGCTTTACTTCTCGATTTTATAGGCAATACTCCGCTGGTTGAGATTACTCGCCTGCATGCTAACCCTAAGGTTAGAATTTTTGGTAAGCTGGAAGGACATAACCCCGGCGGTAGTGTAAAAGACCGTCCGGCTCTGAATATGATCCGCAGTGCTCTGGAACGAGGCGAGATCAAGGCAAATACGGCTCTCATTGAGGCCACCAGTGGGAATACGGGCATTGCCCTCGCCATGATTGCCCGACTCTATAATTTGGACATTGAGCTGGTTATGCCCCAGAATTCAACCCGGGAGCGGGTATTAACCATGGAGGCTTTCGGAGCGAAAGTTACCTTACTGGAAAGCATCGAAGCCTGTCGGGATTATGCCCAGGAAAAAGCAGATAACGGCACGCACTTTCAGCTCAATCAGTTTGCGAACCCCGATAATTACCTGGCTCATTACAAATCAACGGGGCCAGAAATCTGGAGAGACACCAATGGCACCATTACCCATTTCGTAAGTTCGATGGGTACGACCGGAACCATTATGGGAAACTCACTTTATTTGAAGGAAAAGAATCCTGACATTCAGATTGTGGGCTGCCAACCTACAGAAGGATCTTCCATTCCGGGTATTCGTCGCTGGCCCCAGGAATATTTACCGAAGATTTTTGACCCCAGCCGGGTAGATCGAATCATGGACGTAGCAGAAGCTGATGCCATTGCCATGACCCGTACATTAGCTCAGGTAGAGGGGATTTTCGGTGGCATGAGCTCGGGCGGGTGCGTTTCGGCGGCCCTTCAACTTGCCGAAGAGCTCGAAGAAGGAGTCATTGTTTGCATCATCTGCGATAAAGGTGATCGTTATTTATCAAGTAATCTTTTTGGTGAGTAATGACAGAAAAAGCCCCAAAATCGAAATTTCGGGGCTTTTTCATCCAGTTAGGTTACCCTTAAGCTGCGGTTTCTTCTTCTGTAGAGTTTTCTTCCGTAGCCGTTTCGAAAGCCTCTGGCAGGTATTGAGACAACAGGTTATACCAGGAGATCATTTTGCGGATATCCGAAGCATATACTTTCTCACGATCAAATTCAGGGAAAACCTCGCCTAAAAATTCACGTAAATCGGCATCACTGGCGTTTTTCGTGTCCACGTCTACTTTCTCGCCGTGTTTTTCACGAATCGCTAGAAAAATATCAGGAAGAGGTTTTGACCCTTCTTCATTATCCGAATAAACCGAGATTTCTTTCAATACAGAAACGCGAGCATTCGCTCCCACTACCGTACGACCTTTTTTCTCATCAATAGTCTCCACAATCACTCCCGTACGGGTTGGCTTCAGGATTCGGTACAGACCGGGTTTTCCGGAAATGTGGGCAATTTCTTTTAACAATTCCATGTAATCAAAGTTGTTGTGGCAAATAAGCGTTTTTAAGCTTAGGTTCGACCTTTTACCTATCTGTCTAATTATCAACAGATTAGCTTAGTCAAATCAATTTCTTTTCTATCAAAATAGAATGGTTTTCGGTAACCGAACCACAAAAGTAGCCAATCATCAGGCTATTACCGCTGGGCACCCCGAAAATCCGCATTCAATTCTCCAATGGCTTCGGCAATTTCATCGCGACCTAAACCGTCAACGGATGAGGTTACAAAGTATTTCGGCATTGCGGTAAAAAATTGGAGAAAGCCTTCCTTATACTTTTTTACCTTTTGCTCCAACTGACTTTTTGATAGTTTATCAGCTTTGGTAAAGACGATGTAAAATGGAACTTCAGCCTCTGTTAACTGTGACATAAATTCCAGATCAATCGACATGGGGTCATGGCGAACATCCACCAGCACGAACGTACACACTAGGTTGGGGCGATTTTGGAGGTACCCAAAAATCATGGGTTCAAATTTATCCCGCTCGCTCTTACTGATTTTTGCATACCCATAGCCCGGTAAATCGACCAGATACCAGGTATTGTCCACTGAAAAGTGGTTGATTAACTGGGTTTTACCCGGGGTCTGCGAAGTTTTAGCCAGATCTTTCCGACGTACCAGTGAGTTAATCAGGGAAGATTTACCCACGTTCGACCGACCAATAAAGGCATACTCGGGCCGATCAGGTTTGGGGCATTTCTCCCAATCTGTGTTACTCACCACAAAAGCGGCTTCTTTAATCTTCATGCTCTTAATATTTACAGCAAAGGTAAGGCTCAGTTTTCAGTTTTCCGTTTTATTAGGTAGAGACACGACTTCATCGCGTCTAGCCGGGCAATGCGAATCATTTGAATCGTAACAAGAACCGCCTCTTACCCAGACGCAATGAAGTCGCATCTCTACTTGAAATGCTTGATTGCTATGATTTTTCAGATGGGCAATCATCCGCCTTGGTTGGTGTCCTCACCAACCATTGAGCCTTTATGAATGGCTGGTGAAGACACCAGCCAGGGGCGGGAGCATGTAATTATATACGCCCCCCGGATTGTCATCCGAGGCTATCCAGCCTGGGGCTACCCATATTCAACCCCTCTGGGGTTATACCTCCCATTTCCAAACAACTCGCATCCACCATGGTTGGTGTCCTCACCAACCATTATGCTTTTAGTAAGGGCTGGTGAGGACACCAGCCAGGGCGGGAGTACCTATTATACGAAAACCCGGGATTGTCATCCAGGTCGATCCAGACCGGGGCTATTACTTTCATTTTAAAACCTCTTCCCTACCTTTATCGGTTTTTCCCTCCCAAACCCCAAACCCCAAACCGCAGCGGCGGCCGCTCTAAACTCTAAACCAACTGAAAACTCTAAACTGAAAACTGAAAACTCTAAACTGAACCTTACCTTTGCGGCATGGAAATTCTTCAGAACGATTTGTTTTTACGAGCGGCTCGCGGCGAACAGGTAGAACGCGTACCCGTTTGGATGATGCGACAGGCAGGACGTATCCTGGCTGAATACCGCGAAGTTCGGGCCAAGGCCGGTAGCTTCATTAACCTTTGCACAACGCCTGAACTGGCAGCCGAAGTAACCATTCAGCCCGTAGATTTGCTGGGCGTAGATGCCGCCATTATCTTTTCCGATATTCTGGTAGTGCCCGAAGCAATGGGCTTACCTTATGAAATGATCGAAGCCCGTGGCCCCGTTTTTCCGACTACGGTTCAGACCTTGCAGGACGTTGAGAAGTTAAAAGAAGTCGATCCTGAAGTAGAGTTGAAGTATGTGCTGGATGCCATCCGCATCACCAAAAAAGAATTAAATGGTCGGGTTCCGCTCATTGGTTTTGCCGGAGCTCCCTTCACCATTCTTTGTTACATGATTGAAGGGAAAGGTTCAAAAACATTCTCAGTAGCCAAGAAATACCTTTACGCCGAGCCCGAGCTTTCCCATAAACTTCTGCAAAAAATTACGGATACTACGATTGCCTATTTAAAAGCTCAGGTAGCGGCTGGGGCCAATTTGGTGCAGTTATTTGACTCCTGGGCGGGCATTCTTTCGCCTCAACAATACCGGGAGTTTTCGTTGCCTTATATCTCTCAGATTTGCGACGCATTGCAGGCGTTGGTTCCCGTTACGGTATTTGCCAAAGGGGCTTTCTTTGCTCGACGGGAAATGAATGCGTTGAATTGTTCGGTAGTAGGCCTCGACTGGAATATGGACATTGCCGAAAGTCGCGAAATGATTCCTTCGAAAGTATTGCAGGGTAACCTGGACCCTTGTGTGCTTTACGGCAGTTTCTCGGAAATTAAGAAGCAAACACAAGAGATGCTTCGTCAGTTTGGCGGTCAAAAGCACATTGCTAATCTCGGCCATGGGGTATATCCCGACACCAATCCTGATAAAGTGCGTTGCTTTATTGATACCGTAAAGGAATATCAATTTTAAAAGGAATAAATAACAGAAGGGTTGAATGATAGAATTGGTACTATCATCAACCCTTCTGTTATTCATAACGCTACAAATTAGCTACTAAAGCTTCGGCTAGTAAGAGCGATTTGTTAATAGGTACTACGCCCACTTCTTCACACACCAGCCCACCACCTAAATTAGACAGACCAGCGATGCGTTGGGGACTTAAGCCTAAGGCCACACAACAGGCGGCAATACTAATTACCGTATCTCCAGCCCCAGAAACATCCGAAATTTGACGAATGTGGGCCGGTAAGTGGCATTTTTCTTCCTTGAAGTCAATATAAACGCCGCGTTCGGAGAGCGTAATAAGCGTTCCATCGAGCGACAGAGCGTCTTTTAATTTCTGAGCAGCTGCTTCCAGTTCTAAAGGAATTCGAACATCAAAACTGATATTGAGTCCTTCGCGTAATTCTTTCAGATTGGGCTTGAAAAGCGTAGTGCCGTGGTAATGTAGGAAATTCCGCTTTTTGGGATCTACAACCGTTGGAATACCGTGCTCTTTTGCAAAACTGACTACCTGCTGAATCAGATCAGCCGAAATAACGCCTTTATCGTAATCTTCGAAGATAATAACCTGACACTGAAGAGCCAGCTCTTTAATTTTCTGCAAGAGACTTGCTTTTTCTTCCGTTGAAATAGGAGCTTCCGTCTCGGTATCAACCCGCACCACCTGCTGGCTTCCAGCAATAATTCTTTCCTTCACCGTTGTAATACGATCCCGGCTACGAACAATGCCCCGGGTAACTAATCCTTTGCTTTCCAGAAGATTGCATAACTCATCTCCGTACGAATCCGTACCAATCACGGAACAGGCGATGGCCTGGGCTCCCAGAGCTTGAACGTTCAGTAACACGTTTCCAGCCCCACCTAAACGGTATTCCCGCCGCTGGGCTACCACTACGGGTACGGGGGCTTCGGGAGAAATCCGGTCTACCCGACCAAAGACGTAACTGTCAATCATTACGTCTCCAATCACCAATACTTTTAATTCATTGAATGCTTCAAAGACAGCAGGTAATAACATAATATCTAATAAAATAGCTCAGAAACCTTCGCTGAATGATTCTATTCTTGCAATGGGGAAATACGTTCGAATGACCGCTCAACTTAAAATATATTGTCAAACAAGTAACTGATACTCAGACCAAAGGTTTGGTTCTTCGCATTTTGTGACATTTCTGACACATTCGCCAGTCCTTGCTGATAGAAAGCCGAAAGCTGGAAAAAATCAAACTGCACGCCTATGCCGCCCTGCACGCCATAATCGAATCGTTGTAGATCATAATTGAAACGAACACTATACTCCGTTTGAGGCTGACCGCTCTCCCGTTCGATGGTTTTTCCTCCCAATCCACAGGCTACATAACCACCTCCAAAAAGCAGAAATTTGGTATTCCTTTCTTCATTACCCAGTTTCAGTGTTACGTTGACGGGTAAATCCAGGTAATTGAGCGTGGTACTAGCCCGACGAGTATCCTGCTTAAAATCAGCAATATAACCGCGTTGAACAAAGAGTAAGGTCGGTTGAATAGTCAGATTGCCACTGCTGGTAAGCGGAATATCAGAACCTAGTCCCGCGTGAAAACCGGCTTTGGAAATTGGGGCATCCAGTTCAGAGCTTAACGCCTGACTCATGCTTGATACATTTCCGCCTGCCTTAAAAACTAACTTGCTCTGAGCCATTGCTCCCAGTGGAGCTAACAGGAATAAGAGCCAGGTAAAGAATTTCATACTAATGAGTTTTGAATGTGGGGTTTAGATTTATCTCAAGTATTAATAGCCAGAATGAGAGATTTGTTTTGAAAAACTCTACTTGTTCTTCTTACCTGCTGGCTCATTCCTTAAACCTAAACTATTTCAAAACGCAGTCCTTAAAAAAGTGATGCTAGAAAAGCTAGAAAGCATCATCAAAAAAGTAATTGATAAACAGACCGAACGAACGGTTAGTAATCGAACCACCTGAACCCAGGTTGGAGAGATTGGCTAATCCCTGGCTATAAGTAAGTCCAAAAACGGTATAATTGCGTCGAATACCTACGGCTAAGTTAATGCCGTAATCCAGGCGTTTGAGGTCACTTTTAAAGGGATCTACTTTCCGGGTTAAGTCTCGCTGGTCTGGAATAATTCCGAGATTAGACGAAGTAGAGTCGTGAACAAACTCTACGGTACGGTATCGAATCGTGTTTTTGCCATATACTCCTAAGCCTACGTAACCTCCCGCAGAAGCATAGAATTTGGTTCTTTCTCCGCCTACTTGCAAGACCAGATCAATGGGAACATCCACATAATGCAGGGAATTCCAGCTTCGATTTCGGGGAACGATGGTAGAGGCCCGGCGAGTATTATCAACTTTACGGTATACCACCTGCTCATCAAATTTCTGCTGCGACCAATAGCCTCGGGGGCTGTAACGTAGGCCGACATTCAGACTTAATAACTTAGGAACAAATTCAATATTGCGGGCAAAGCCAAACGTGAAAGCGGGTTTCAGAACAGGATCTCCGGTATTTTCAACCAGATTACGATTCATATCCGTGCCATTCAGCCCCATTTTAAAGACCCACTTCGGATCGGACTCACGCTGAGCAAATAGTGAAGTGGAAAGTAATGCTAATGAGATACTGAGAAAGCAGATTTTTTTCATGTGAAGGGAATACGACTACGTGTTGGAAACGCAAAGAAACGAAAGGATTTGAGAATGGCGTGCAAATACCCGTCAGATCAATCGCATTTAACTATTTCTAAGAGCGAAAAAACGAGAAGACCGGATCAAGATCCGGTCTTCTCTAACTTATTACTGCTTTATTTCTTTTTTAGAGTCATGAGGTATTCTACCAGATCGGCCAATTCCTGTTTGCTCATATTTTCGTGCAAACCAGCAGGCATCATAGAATCCTGCTGCTGTTTCATGCTCTTCACCTGCGTCATTTTTAAACGCTGGGCAGTTCCTCCGGGGTATTTCAGGTCCAGATCCGATTCGGTTTTACTAGCCACAATACCGACCAGATTGGTTCCGTCTTTCAGTTGAACATTCCAGCCTTCAAATCCAAAACTGATTCCGGCAGAAGGATAAAGAATCGCCATGTACTGGCCTTCCTTGGGTAACTTCGATCCGATCTCGGAAAGTTTGGGGCCAAAATCTGCTCCCTGTCCATTAATCTGGTGGCAAACTGCACAGTTTTGAGCGAAGACTTTTACGCCACGTTGCACATCTCCCGATAAGCTTACCATTTCCTCGATTTTAGGAATCGGTTTTCCTACACTGGTTTCGCCACCCAGGTATGTTGCCGCTCCTTCGGAATAGCTTTACGCCAGGCCGTTGCCACGCCCTGCACTGCATACAGAATATAAGGTTTTTCGATTTTCCCTTCCCGTAGCAAAATCAGAATTCGATCTTCACCCAGCATAGACCCGCCCAGATTCCGAGTTGCTAACTGACGCAACCATTGAGGCTGGCTCTTGGATAAAGCCAGTTGCTCCATAATTTCAATCGATTCTTTCTTTCCTACTCTACGTAATGCCGCCAGCGTTTTTCGAGTTTTATCCTCGTCTTTTCCCGCCAAAATCGCTCTCACTGTTTTGCCTCCCCCCTGCTGTAACAATAAATTCATGGCGGTTGAACCGATATGCTCATTGTCAGGATTTAAGGCAATTGCTAATAACTTCCCATTTTCTTCGGGTAAAGCATAGCGAGCTTCATATTCCAGGTACTCCTGCTGACTAAGCGTGGCCATCAACTTCTTCAGCACCGATTTCGCCGCAGGTGTAGCTTTTACAAACTCAGGATCAAGATGTCGCAAGGCTAATCTGGTTAACTCCGCCTGACGAGGATTATTCCCGATCAATAGCTTCATCAGAGCATCACTCTTGGCCTTTCCTGTATTGAAATCAAACGCCCGAAAATACCGTAAGCGTTCTTTGGAAAGCGACAAGCGATCATCTGCTGCCAGCTTAGCCAGAAAGGGACTGGCTTTTTCGGTACGGGCCCGCCAAACCAGATCCCGCTCGGCTTTGGTTTCGACGGGGTTTGGGTGACGTTTCAGGTAAGCCGCAAAATAGGAATCCCACTGCTCGTCGGCTCCTACCCCTAAAGCTTCCAGATACCAGCGATCTTGCCCATCATACTTCTCTGCCAGATTGGCCCATAATTCCGCTGCTTCTGGTGACTTCTGATGACGTAGAGCAATAGCACACTCCCGACGAACCTGGGCGGAAGTATCAGCCGATAATTTTTTAATGAAAGGAATAATATCCGCTTGCTGCTGACGAGCCGCCCGTAAACCCGCTATCCGAAGATTCGGATTAGCATCATTCAGGGCTTCTTCAATGACTGCATTGCCTTTCATCTTCGATAAAATCCAGAAAGCACGGGCCTGCATCCGGGGGTTTCCATCCGAATGCCAAAGTTTGGTTAAGGCAGGCACAGCTTCATCTCCCATGTGCATCAGGGCATTCCAGGCTTTGTACCGAATTGACATATTCGGGCTTTGCAGGGCGGCTAATGCACTGTTGGGATCTTCGTAGTTATAGGAAGGAGCCGTATAAGGCCGCCCCTGGGGAGCTACGCGATACACACGACCACGCGTCTGGTCGCCCGCCTGGTGCCCGCCTACGCCAGGATCGTACCAATCGGCAATGAGGATAGACCCGTCAGGAGCTACACACACATCCGCCGGACGAAACCAGCTATCTCCTTCGTTTTTAAGAATATTCTCAATGGAAGCCGAATAACCTGCCCCATCAGCCTTGACGGGATAACTCCGAACTACGTTATGCCCCGGTTCAGCATGAATCATCTGATTACGATACACTTCCGGCAAAAGGTTACCTTCGTAGATGACCATTCCGGTGGGTGAACCACTACCCGTTTGTAATAAATTGGGGACCACGCCGGGATCGTTCAAATGCCAGTGACGATACGGAATTTCTTCTTCCATATTGGTGCGATAGGCTGGCCAGTTTGCTCCTGTCACTTCATCGGTATAGCCATAATTTCCCCCTTCGAGGATGTAATTGATCCGAACGCCTTTATTGCCATCGTCATCATTATCCGACTGCCAGACGGTGCCGTAACTATCCACCGCTAACTCAAAGGGATTACGAAAGTTGTGAGCCAAAACCTCTACATTCTTGAAATCGGCATCACAGCGGAAGCTACGCCCTGTTTGAGCTTACTCTTATTGCCCGTTTGAATAGGGTTACCAAACTGGTCTTTAATGAGGTTACCCTGAGCGTCTTTGAGCTGTTTGCCTTCATTTCCGAAATTGAAATAAAACTTCCCGTCGGGGCCAAACACAAACGTGTGCATGCCGTGATCGTGTTGCTCACCTTCAATACCCTGAAAAATGATGGTCTTTTTATCGGCTTTATCGTCGCCATCGGTGTCCTCAAATAACCAGACGTAAGGGCTTTGCGATACAATGGCTTTATTGCCCAGCACCAGAATTCCCAGCGGGGCATTTAATTCAGGTCCCTGATACCAGACTTTCTGAACATCCGCCTTTCCATCACCATTGGTGTCTTCCAGAATGATTATTCGGTCACCCTTGTCTGTGGTAGGATTCCCGTTAATAGCTGGGCGGTAATTATACGCTTCCGTAATCCAGACTCTTCCCCTTTCATCAATATCCATATTGGTAGGATTTTGAAGCATGGGTTCCGTCGCGAACGTTCTAACTTCCAGCTCATGCGAAGCTTTTAGCGTTTTTAACGCATTTTCGGGTAACCGTTTCTGTGCATCCGTCAGAACAGAATCCATCAATGCATTGATCGTTCGGGCAATCGGATGTTGCTGAGCTGCCGTCAGCGAAAGCATTAATCCGCCCACCGACAGCACCAGCCCCCAGCGAAGGGGATGAGAACTATTTCCTTTCATAGTATCAATAAGTGTTTAGAAGTCACCTAAGCTTTTATATATAATTCGAGGAATTATACCCTTTACTTACTGAAAATAATTCTGAATTATTAAATCCAGTGTTTACGCCGGAACCAGCCCAGAACGGCCACCGAAGAAAAGAGCATCATTGCCAGTGACAACCAGAAACCAAACGCATGACCAGTGGTCGGAATGGTATCAAAGTTCATCCCGAAAATACCCGCGATGAGCGTGGGCGGCATAAACACGATGGTTACTACCGTAAAGATTTTAATGATCTGGTTTTGTTCCAGATTGACTAGACCCATAAAGGTATTTTGCAGATATTCCAGTCGCTCAAAATTGAACGTCGAATATTCCAACAGGGAGCTAATATCCTTAAGAATCAGCCGTAAACGCTCACGATGTGAATCAGGGAAAAGGGAGCTTCGGTGAATGTTGGAAAGTACCCGCTGCTTATCAATAATGGTTTCCCGCAGCAACATCGTATTTTCCTGAAGCGTATTGATCCGAATCAGTAACTCCTGGCGGGGCTTCTGATCAGCAGTTAGTGATTTTGACAATAAAGACACATCCCGGGAGATTGATTCCAGCAAATCTGCATCCGTCTCAATCCGGGTTTCGAGTAAAAGGATCATGATGTCGGCTCCCGTCTGAAAGGTTTCATCACCCGTTACCTTCATCCGTTTCACAGTATCAGCGAAGGTCTTGGAATCCCCCCGACGGTACGTAAAAAGAACGCCGTTTCTTAAAATCATAGAAACGGGATAGGTGCGAAATCCTTCCGAGTCCAGACTCAGAAAGTTCGAGTTGGCATTCAGAGAATCGTTTTGCTCAAAGAATCGGGCAGAACTCTCAATTTCAACAATTTCCTGTGGGGTTTGAAAACTTACCATGTACTTGTTTTCTACCCACTCTTCTTCTTCCTGATTAGCCGACTGCAAGTCAATCCAGATCACATTTTGTAGGTGACCTAGTTCCTTTACATCGTTTTCTTTCCGAATCTGCTTCCCGTCTTTATAGTAAATTCTAACCACGTTGCTGCCTGTTATACTCGTTTGTTCTTCAAAACAAACAACTTGTCACGACAGAAACAACCCCCTACTGAGGCTTTACTATTTTCAAATGGTAAGCGACTCCGTTCTGAGGGCTCAGTTGAAGCTCAAAAAGTCGGTGAAATAGACCAGCTCAATGTCAAAAAGAAGATTACTGCCCTGACAAATGGCATCCGTAGAAATGGCAATACACGGATAATGATGAGGTTTAGGTAAGGGAAGCCATTCAGGAACCTGATGACCCGGCCAGGCTTTTTCGTAGGTCCCACTTAAAGCTAAAAGGTGTTTTAAATACTCTTCTTTGGTTTTGACGAGTTTTTTTTCATACTAATTTAATATAGGCGGATACCAGGATTAATAAAAAAGCCCAGCCCTTATGGGGCTGGGCCTTAGTTGCAAGAGTAGGTTAATTCAGCGAATTTTGTAATGTAACTGCTGGCATCTTTCGCGTCGAAACCAACAATGGGGGACATGATTAAAACTTTAACAAATAAATTCTACTTATAAATCCAATAATTACTATACTAGTAAATTAAAGAATATTTATAAGTAAAACTCGTTTGCTGAATCAATCTAAATACTTTATTAAAACTGACGGTTATTTAACTTTTACAAATTAATTAAACATTTTTTACAAAAACCAAG
Source organism: Siphonobacter sp. SORGH_AS_0500 (assembly GCF_002838835.1). Lineage (GTDB taxonomy): Bacteria > Bacteroidota > Bacteroidia > Cytophagales > Spirosomataceae > Siphonobacter. The sequence continues at coordinate 100,184 of NZ_NHPP01000012.1, read as the reverse complement.
TTTAACTAATTATTCTATTTATCTAGGTGAGTTGTCATATCAAATATTTCACCGTCTCCCTACAACTATCACTAATAGACACCCTAAGAATTTCTACTTGCTAGAGTGACACAAAAAACGGCATTACAAACCCACAATTACAATTTTCAGCTATAGACTATGTATAGACAGGGTTATAATTCTGTATCACCTCTATCAATTCTGTAACCAATTATCTGTTACATTATGCCCTCACTTTTAAAAAAAATATTCAAACAAGTTCCAAAGGAGTATTTAAACGATTTTGAAAAACATCGTCAGTATTTAATTCGAAATAGAATTTATTTATTAACGTGGGCTGCTGCTGCTTATTTCATAGAACTAATTATTCTTAATTTTCTAGCTTATCATAACGGATCGACTTATGATGATGGAATAGATGGCTATCTTATTTATTCTCAGTTTCTAATTTTATTGTGTATTATTTCTGCTATTTATACCTTATCTAACTGGCCTAAAGATGGTCAATTATTAGCAGGTAAAACACGATATGTTTATTACTTTAATCTAATCATTACCTGTTCTTACTTGTTTATTCGATCCTTGTTGGTTTATCAAGCCCGGCAAAGTATTGTCTTTTACATTGTATCGCTCATCACCTGTCAGGTTATTTTCTTTACTGACTGGAAGCCCCGCCTGATCATTTCACTGATAGGTGTTACTTCTATGGTGCTGATGGTTCACTCCATTCCGCTGGATAATTCCGGGGAACAGATCATTCGGATGTTTGAATGCACAGGGATGACGGTTATGCTTTTCATTGCCTCCACGCATTTTTATAACATCGAAGTGCAATCTTTTTTGCACTTGCATGTCATTAATCAGCAGAATTCAAAACTGAGTACTTATACCAAGTTACTGGAAAAGGAGAAAGAACAGCGGGAAGAAGAACTGGAACAACGCAGTCGAGAGTTGACGAGTTATACCCTTCAGGAAGTAAAGTCCAGCCGTTTTCTGGAGGAAATCCGACAAACGATTTTACAGGAAAAAGCAGGTGACGTTCGAAAAATACCTCAACTGATTACGAATCATCTGCACGGTGAAGCCAAATGGAGTTACTTCAAGGATGTGTTTGAAAACGTACATCCCGATTTTTTCAATCGAATTACTGCTCAGTTTCCATCGTTAAATCCGAATGATATTCGTCTGATGGCTTTACTGAAAATGAATCTTAGTACCAAAGAAATTGCGGATATTCTGGGCATTTCTCCACAGAGTGCAAATACAGCCCGGTATCGACTCCGAAAAAGGTTAAACCTGAAACCTGAAGATGAGCTGGAGACACTGATCAGAAATCTATAACTAAAAAGACGTTGCTGCCACAACGTCCTCCATTCCCTAGCGACTTAGCTCCCAACGCCACATGATTCCATCCTGGGCGTGTTCTACTTCTCCTATTTTCTTAAAGCCCACTTTCGTGAGCACTTTCGTCGAAGAGTTTTCTTCGGTCAGGGTGTGGGCTACGATGAGATGAACTTCAGGAAAAGTAAAGGCATAGTCCACCAGGGCATTGGCTGTTTCGGTAGCTAAACCTTTCTCACGGTGGCTTGCTTTAATTTCATACCCAATTTCCACTTCTCCTTTTTCGTTGGGCTGGCCTTTATAGCCGCAGCTACCAATGAGCAGGTTATCCGGGCGATAAACAATGAGATGGCCTCCCCACTTTTCCAGCGAAGGGTCTTTTTTCACCTGCTGATAAAACTGAGCAAACGCCGAAGCATTTTCCGTCCAGCGACGGGGCACGTTGGCTCCTATGACTTGACTTAATACGTTATTTCCAGCCAGAACGGCCTCCCAAAGATTTAGATCACAGGGCAATAGTCGAAGACGGGAAGTTTCTATCATGCAGAATTTTCAGTACGAGTGGGGTGAATATAAAAAAAAGCGGGAAAGAGCTCTTTCCCGCTTCCGAATGACTCTAAATAACTTAATCCGTAAAAGGTACGAAATCACGGAAAGTACGTTGCAAACTCCGGTCCTGCTGTTCAGCATTCTTAGGCTTGTTACGATCCTGCCAGCCTGCGTCAAGCTCCAGAGCAATCAAATCGTTTACTTTCATGGATGCTTCGAAATCATCCAGATCTTTAGCAAATGTCTGCCCATTCTGGCCCCGACGGGCGGATTTCAGGTTGTACTTCCGGGCAAAAATGTCACCCTTGGTTTGAAGTTCGTTTCGCTTTACAATAATCTTGTTTAATTGATCCACTAAGGGGCTGATCGAACGGCCAATTACTTCAGTAGCTTCCAACGTGCCTACAGTCGCAGTTGCGGTTCCACCTACGGTAGGTATGATTCTTCTGGCATTCACAGCAGAAGCCCCGTCTCCGTTGATTGTCAACGGAGTAATGGCTGTGCCTGCCCCAATACCTGCGTTCATTACCGAGCGATTTTTTTACCCGATTTAGCTCTTCTGTATAGACGGCTTAACTCCTCCTGCTTTTCACTTAACTGAGCAATCAACTCCCAGGCCCGAATTAGGGAGGTGCGATACTGCGTATAAAGCTGAATATCCTTTTCCCGCTCATTTACCGCGTTTTCTACAGTTACGTGAATGCGTTTCTCATCTCGCTTCTGACTTTTATCGATCACGAAAAAAGTAAGGTTAAAGCCCAGCGTGTCCAACGGATCTTTTACGAAATCGTAATCGGGCCGCCAGATAAATTCGTACTGTGTATTGGTATTTTTCTTTAAGGCTTCTTTGGGGATCGAGCGGTTATCTGACACAAAGGAGAACTCCTGAATATCCTGGTCACCATTAGGATCGGTCAGATACAATGCCAGGTTCAGCGTAGTGTTTTCCCGTAGCCTGATGTTCTGTGAATTGGGAACGACGGACACCACTGGCGGTAAGTCCATCTGCGTGACGTCTATCTTTAAACGTCCTTTAGTCCGGGCTTTCGTAGGCTGATCTTCCACGTAAAACTCAACGTACAAAGGTGACGTTTTTAGTTTGTTAAACTGGGTTTGAGAAGGTTTCCAGCTAAACTCACCCTGAGCAGATAAACGGGCTCCTTCGGGTAACTGATCCGTGATAGGAATAAAAACCAAGGGATCGTGATCCGGGTCGCGAACTTCGTTAGGGTCAATCTGATACGTATTCTGAACGTTGAATTGTACGTAGAAAGGCTTCAATTCTCCCACCAGTGGGGGACGGTTCACGTGTAATACTCTAAACTCTACGCTTCGGCGAGCTTCTTCTCCTCTATCGTTACTAACTTCAAAAAGCACCGAAAAACCTTTATTCCCCTGAATCCGGTCTACCAGATCGTAACCTGGGGTCCAGTTAAAATAGCCCAGCGAATCGAGCGTCATTCCTTCCAGTTGACCTTCGGGAATATTGAAATGCACCCGCGTACTGTCCTGGTTAGGTTTGATCTGAATTTTGAATGTAAATGGCTTCCCTTCTTCCAGTACATTCCAGTTTGGAGTGCTGGGAAATATGATTTTCATTCCTGTTTGTCCGGGTACTGATGATTGAGCCTGGCTTACAGCAGACCAGCAAACTGCTACCACAAATAGGACGAAAGAAAGTCTTGTCTTGAAATGCCTTTTCATTGCGGTTATATCATGGCTAAGGTTTATTCCCTCTTGGTACGAACAAAAATGCCATTTATTGCTAATAGAGCGTATTTAGTACTAAAAAGAGGAAACGAGCGTGGCAAAAATAGGAAATTCTGAGTTAGAATAATCGGAAGCCGAAATTGGATTTTTTAAAAATTACGTTCTTAGCAGCTAAATGGTTTACCAGCGACAAAAAAGAATGAGTGATTTTCCAGTAATTGGAGTCCCACTCATTCTTTCAGGTACTATGTATCAGGCTAGTAGATTTGGCAATTAGATTGCTTTTACAATCTCCACAAAATCACGTGATTTCAGCGAAGCTCCTCCTACCAGACCACCGTCTACGTCAGGGCTGGCAAAGATCTCAGCGGCATTGGCAGCATTCACACTTCCACCGTACTGAATGGTAGTGTTATCAGCTACTTCCTGACCATATTTTCCAGCGATGTGGCTACGAAGAGCCGCATGCATATCCTGAGCCTGCTGAGCAGAAGCCGTCAGTCCCGTTCCAATCGCCCAGATAGGTTCGTAAGCGATAACAATCTGGCCAAACTGTTCCGCCGAAAGGTGAAATAAAGCGTTCGTTAACTGAGTCTGAACGATAGCGATGTAATCTTCATTCTGACGTTGTTCGAGCGATTCGCCGCAACAGAAGATGGGCTTTAGACCATTTTCCAGGGAAATATTTACTTTTTCAGCAAGAATTTCATCCGTTTCTCCAAAGTACTGACGACGCTCACTGTGACCCAGAATGACGTAAGGGATACCCACAGACTTCAGCATAGACGCCGAAATTTCGCCCGTATAAGCTCCAGAAGATTTCTGATGGCAGTTCTGAGCTCCAATGGAAACACGGCCCGTGGCGTACTGCTGCAAGGTAGATAAATACAGTGAAGGCACGCAAAGAACTACTTCTACGTCACTGGTTACTTCATCGGCAATCATATTAACCACTTCCGAAGTCAGAGCTACTGCTTCGTCAGCTGTTTTGTTCATTTTCCAGTTACCTGCAACAATTTTTTTTCTCATGCTTGAAAAAATATAAAAATCAGAAGAATATTTTTAATTAATCAAATAGTGCCTTTCTGATTCAGGAAAAGCCTTTTTTGGTTATTTATTCAGGCGACGAAAGTAAGGAAAATCCCTGAAAGTGCCGAAATGATCCTCATCATCAAAGCATACCCTCTTGATTATGAGCAAAAAAGCTTCTAAATTAAAGGCAGTTCTGTACTAAATCACGAAGCAATGAAATATGCTCTACCACTCGCACTTTGGTTCGGGCTGGTAATCGGTCTGTCAGAGCTCTGCCAAGCTCAGGAACGATTTGGCCTGCATCTTCAGGGACGTCACAAAACAACCCGAATTCCCTTCGAACTTCACTCTAATCTCATCATTGTCCCCATGAAGGTCAATGATTCTGATACGCTACGCTTCATCCTCGATTCCGGCGTTTCTACCATCCTGATCACTGATCCCAAAGTTCCCGCCGTCCGGCATATGAAACCCGTGCGGAGAGTGCACATTTCCGGGGCCGGTGAAGGGTCCGACCTATCGGCTACAGTCATGGTAGGCAACCGCATTCAAATGGGTTACATGAAAGGCTTCAACCAGAATATTGTAGTACTGGATCATGATATTCTTCAAATTTCGGAATACGTAGGCATACCCGTTCACGGCATCTTTGGCTACGAGCTATTCAATCAATTTGTGGTTACCATTGATTTTTCCCGCAAGGAGTTAATCCTTGAAGAACCCAGCCATTACCGCTATAAAGCGAAAAAAGGCGATCAGTTTCCCATTACCATCGAAGACGCCAAGCCTTACCTCAACGCCGTCGCTCTGGTCGATAAGAAGCGAACTGTTCCCATCAAAGTCGTGATTGATACCGGAGCGGGCCACGCCCTTTCGCTGGATGTCAATTCCCGCAATCAGATTCCTTTACCTAACAAGGTCATTCGCACGCAGTTGGGCCGAGGACTGAATGGCGTTATTAACGGCAGCCTCGGCCGAGTAGAGAAAATTCAGATTGGTCATCTGGAACTGAATAACATCATCGCCTCCTTTCCCGATAGCCTGGCCTACGGCATGAAGCTCTCCAAGACCGTTGATCGTCAGGGAAATATCGGTTGCGAATTACTCCGGCGATTCAAAGTAACTTTCAATTACCCGCAACGATACATCGTTCTGAAACCCGTGCGTCGAAGAATTCGGGAAGCTTTTGAGCATAACATGAGCGGCATAGACATCGTAGCCAGAGGTTCGCATTTTGATGAATTCATGATTGAACGCGTTGAGCTGAATTCTCCTGCTTCACTGGCGGGGCTTCAGGCTGGAGATCAGCTCATTAGCGTCGATGGCGAGTTTTGCCGATCCATTACCATGTCTGATTTATATAAAATTTTCCAGCGGGGTGAAGGCAAAGAAATCATTATGGCTATCCGTAGGAAAGGCGAACTCCTGGTTACTACTTTAACCTTAAAACGAATTATCTGAGCATTTCTCCTTAATTAACGTATATACTAAAGGGTTCAAACATAGGTTAACCTTCTTGTATAAATCGCTTTATGGTTTAACAAATTAATAATTTCATTAGCCCCTTTTCGTAAATTTCTTAACCTGGAAAAAGGCTAGGCATTAATTTTTATGCCTATTTTTGGTTTAACACAAGTCAACCAAACGCCGCCACGTTTATGAAACTACGTTATCTTCTTCCCTCGATCATCTTCTTGCTATTAAGCTCTCAGGTTCAGGCCTCTATCGATCCTCCCGGTAAATTCTCTTTTGGCGTACTCGGTGGTACACTGGGATACGGCGGAGAGTTTGGTTACCGCTACAGCGATGACTCACACTGGCAATTTCGCCTGGGTTATACGCACATCGGTTACAAGAAGCCCTTTAACGTTGAGATCAACAAAGATACCAAGGCTCAGTTTTCACCTTTGGTACGCATGAACCTGGCTCAAATCAAGGCCGATTACCACCCTTCCCTGCATAGTTCTTTCCGCATAACGGGCGGTATCGCTTACCAGATTAATCCCAGATACAGCGTTTTAGGGAGCTCCGAAACGGGTTTAGTTATTGATGATGTCAATATTAACCCGGAAGACTTAGGTCAGGTAGAAATTCGCTTGAAGTGGTGGAAGTTAACCCCTCACCTCGGCATTGGGGTAGGCCGGGCCGTTCCCCGCAAACGCGTAGGTGCTGGTTTTGAATTGGGCTGTTATTACCTCGGAAGTCCTAAAATTGATTTCTGGACGAATGGCTTACTTGACGAAACAACCATCCCCGATCAGATTCCCAAAATTGAGCATAACATGCGTAATTACAGTTTCTTACCCTATTTGCTCGTTTCATTACGCGTTCGTTTAGGCGATTAGATTTTATATACTTTTAAAAAATGGCCGATGATGAATCGGCCATTTTTGTTACTACTGCTGGGGCCATTCAAGTTATTACCTAAAGTTTTCCGACAAAATCGGGGCTTTGCTTTAGTTTTGCCTTTCAAATTTACCTTAGCTATTCATTATGTCATTTCGAATTGGTCACGGTTACGACGTTCATCAACTGGAAGAAAACCGACCTTTCTGGTTAGGTGGAATTCTGATTCCTCACACACACGGAGCTAAAGGACATTCAGACGCTGACGTGGTTTGTCATGTCATTTGCGATGCCCTGCTCGGAGCCGCCAACCTGCGTAACATTGGTTACCACTTTTCGGATAAAGATCCGCAGTGGAAAGGCGTTGATTCCAAAGTACTGTTAAGCCGGGTGCTGGAAATGATCCGTGAAAAGGGGTATGAGGTGGGTAACATTGACGTTACTGTCGTGCTTCAGGAGCCTAAGCTTAATCCTCACATCCCAACCATGAAGGAGGTATTAGCGAAGGTGATGAACATCTCAGAAGAAGATTTATCCATCAAAGCGACTACTTCCGAGCATTTGGGTTTTGTGGGCAAGAAAGAAGGAATTGCCGCTCACGCCGTTGCCTTAATTGAGCGAAAATAATAAACAATTGAGATGAAAATTACGTAGCGACGCAACGCATCTCGTCGAGGCTCTACATGTACCTCTAAAGAAAGACCCTACCTTCGCCTATGCATTTTCAGGAGACACAAGCCGTGATTGTGACTCCTGAAAAATGCTAACAAAAAAATGCCCCAAAGCAGTTACACACTACTTTGAGGCACTCGATTTTCGTCAGCCGCTTTCCTATTCGTAACTCACACGACCAATAATACTTCGGCCCAGTGTAATTTCATCGGCATATTCCAAATCACCACCAATAGGAATACCCCGGGCGATGGTGGTAATCTTCACGGCATATTGACGCAAGCGTTTCGTTAAATAAAACGACGTAGTATCGCCCTGCATCGTGGGGCTTAAAGCCAGAATTACTTCCCGAATTTCATTTTTCGGATCAGCCACTCGCTCCATTAAAGATTCAATCTGCAATTCAGCGGGTCCAACGCCCTCGAGTGGGTTAATCAAACCACCCAGTACGTGATATACCCCGCGAAACTGAGCTGTATTTTCAATGGCCAGTACATCGCGGGTATCCTCCACCACGCAAATCAACTGGGCATCCCGACGGGGGTTGGCACAAATCTGGCACAAATCTTCATCAGCAATGGTATGACACTGTCGGCAATAACGCGTCTGCGTACGCATACTAACCAGAGCATCTGCTAGTTGAGATGTTTGCTGTTCTTCGCGTTTGAGCAAATGTAAAGCCAGACGGAGAGCTGTTTTTTTCCGATTCCCGGAAGTTTACTAATCTCTTCGACGGCGTCTTCAATAAGTTTGGATGGATAATTCAAGAGAAATGCTGGCTAGTTGAATGGCCTGAACTAGTCAAATTCCCGTGGGGAAGTACCCCGAAATTTGCTTCCTGACCGGCCCATTCTTACTGTTGATTTTGTTAAACCACTTCGGCACTAATGCCCCGGTTACAAATGGCATTACGCATGGGAGCCAATTCCTCAAAGGCTCCTTTTTTCACTGAACATTTTCCTTTGAAATGAATCAGTATCGTACATTGTTCGGCTTGCTCGGGCGAATGACCGCAGACATCAATGAGGGTATCAATCACCCAGTCAAACGTGTTGACATCGTCATTGAAGACCATCAGATCATGTTCCTGAGTATCTTCCACTTCTTCCAGAACATCTACGCCTTCTTCTTCCCAAGGTTTCGGTAAGGTGTTCATCCACATGGCTATTTCCAGTAAATCAGTTACTTAATGAGAACAAATTTAACCTTTATAACCCGCATCCCCAACCGAAGGTTCATAGAAGTTTTAGATTCTTAGTTAAATAAAAACAATTGATGAAAAACGAAATTCGTGAGCTTGCCAACCGCTTCTTTACTCGACTCTACCTAAGCCTTTTACACGGCCTAATTGCCGTTCTTGAGCCTTTCCCAAAACTTCAATTTTGCCGTTCTCCTATCGCTTTTGCAAATATTTGGTCATATTTAAGGCTTATTTACGTTAGATACCTCTATTACTCGTCCCTGTTTCATTCATGAATGCTTACCTGGCTCTTGCTATTCTCCTGGGTTATTTTGCAGTGCTGGTGGCCGTTTCGTTCTATACTTCCCGCGGAGCCGACACACACACGTTTTTTACCGCCAACAAACAATCGCCCTGGTATCTGGTGGCGTTTGGAATGATTGGCACTTCGCTTTCCGGGGTTACCTTCATTTCCGTTCCGGGGAATGTGAGTACCTCCCAATTCACGTATTTTCAGGTCATCCTGGGTTATCTGGTGGGTTACTTCGTCATCGCCACGGTACTCATGCCCATGTATTACCGGCTGAACCTGATCTCGATTTATACCTATCTGGACAAAAGGTTTGGGTTCTGGTCGTATAAAACCGGGGCGGGCTTTTTCCTGCTTTCCCGAACGGTGGGTTCGGCGGGACGGATGTTTATTGCCGTGCAGGTATTGCAACTGGCCATTTTTGATCGTTTCGGTATTCCTTTTGAGGGAACGGTCGTTTTCGCCATTCTCCTCATCTGGATTTATACCTTCAAAGGCGGTGTTAAAACCATCATCATTACGGATACGCTCCAGACCTTTTTTCTGGTCACTGCTGTTTTCCTCACCGTTTTCCTGATTGCCAAACAGTTAAATCTGGATTTTGGCTCGCTCTGGACGACCGTTCAATCCAAGAGTTACTCTAAAGTTTTTGTGTGGGACTGGGCTCCCAAGAATAACTTCTTCAAAGATTTCGTTTCTGGAGCTTTCATTGCCATCGTAATGACGGGATTGGATCAGGATTTGATGCAGAAAAACCTCACGTGCAAGAATATCGGAGAAGCTCAGAAAAACATCCTCTGGTTTTGCGTCGTGCTGGTAATCGTGAACTTTGCGTTTCTGAATCTGGGAGCATTATTACTGGTCTATTCTGAACAAATGGGTATTGCCATTCCGGCCAAATCAGATGATCTATATCCGATGCTGGCATTGGGTAATCACTTCGGACCTATTGCAGCCATTACATTCCTGTTGGGCATTACCGCTGCTACCTACGCCAGCTCCGACTCCGCCCTGACGGCCCTTACTACTTCGTTCTGCATTGATTTCCTGAATATTGAGAATTACCCCGAAAAACAACGTCAACGCATCAAGACCTGGGTTCACCTGATGTTTTCGTTTCTATTCCTGCTGGTGATTATTCTCTTCAAACAGCTCAACAGCCAATCTATGATTCGGACGATTTTTGACCTGGCTGGTTATACGTACGGGCCTTTGCTGGGTTTGTATACGTTCGGGCTTTACACCAAATGGTCCGTGAAAGATCGTTATGTGCCTTTTGTCTGTCTGATCTCCCCCCTGGTCACGTACATTTTGGTGGATCATTCGCAGGAGTGGTTCCATTATACCTTCGGTTTCGAAAAGCTATTGTTAAACGGACTGCTTACTTTCGGCGGATTATTATTACTTAAAAAGCCCGAACGCGAATTATCTTTCTAAACATTACTCTGCTAAATCTGAGTAAAAACGCTATTTCTCTATCATTTGAAGGGAAGTAGCGTTTTTTGTTGGAATATACCTTGCTTAAAATTTGTTTTTCAAAGACTTACGTTCGTTCATTATATCCAAACTGTATAGTATCTTTAAACCCAAATTTTAAGTATTCACTCCCCCAAAATCATACTATATGCCTTTTTTTACTTATCTAAGATCACTTAGATTAGGGATATGGGCTACTCTCCTGTGGACTAGTAGCCTTTACGCACAAACTCCCACTGACGGAATCATGATGGGTAAAACCCTGATTTGTAACGTTGCCAGTTATTCCAACAGTCAATGGGATCAGTATTGGGAAGGCACGCTTAAACGCCGCAATGCCAACCTTGGCACCTTTACTGGTCAGAACGTCATGCTGATGAGTGCGTACGGGCTCACCAAAAATCTCAACGTTATGGCCGGATTACCCTACATCTGGAATAAGTCCGACGGGGGTCACTTTTCTCGTCAGGAAGGTATTCAGGATCTTTCGCTGTGGTTAAAATACCGGCCTTTAAAAGCAGAAACTTCCATCGGCACTTTTGGCTTACTGGCCACGGGCGGCATCTCTATTCCGATGAACACCTATATCCCTGACATGTTGCCTTACTCGATTGGTCTTCGTTCGAAAACGGCGTCAATCAAAGGTATTTTTCATTACAAAATCAAAGGCATTTACCTGACCGCTCACGGAGGGTACATTCGCCGCAGTAATATCCAAATTGACCGCGATTCTTATCAGGCGGGTGGCAAAGTGTATGATACCCATGAAGTGGCCGTGCCAGATGTGGTAGATGCTTCGGCTCGTTTAGGTTACATAAACAAATACGTTCAGGTAGAAGGCTTTATCGAGAACATGACTAGTCAGAGCGGCGATGATATTCGTCGGCAGGACATGCCCTTTCCTACCAACCGCATGAATCAGACTTCGCTGGGTGGTATGGCCAAGGTTCATTTATACCTGAAAAACGGGACGTTCTTTTCGCTCTTCGGTCAGTATGGTCAGGTAACGGCAGGACGAAACGTAGGTCAGGCCCGAATGTATACCGTGGGTATTCAGCATACGTTTAGTGTGACAGGTCAAAAAATCATTATGTAAGCCCTTATGACTCTCCTAACCATGCCTTATAAATTTCTACGATTGTTAACCCTGGCCGGATCGGTACTTTTTCTGGCTAGTTGCGATAAAAGCGTTGACCAGCCTACGCTGGAAGTGTATGAGCCTGCCGGGCTCGACGAAAATGGGGGCCAGTGGAAAACCATTGTGCTGAGCTCTACCGACGAGGTAACCGTTTCTGCTCCACAAGCCCTCGAATCATCCAGCTATAAAGCTGAACTTCAGTCCTTAAAAGATTTAAAAATTACGCCTGAACAACAAAAAACGGTTGATTTCTGGGCTGTTGGTGGCGTTTATCGCTGGAACGAAATAGCCCGGACGCTGGCAGCTAATTATAACCTCCCACCGGTATACGACGAAATTCAGAAGAAATATCCCGTCCCCGATCCCGCGAACCCAAAGGCCGAACCTAAATTTCCCTTTTGTAACCCTCCGTATGCTTCCCGGATGTTTGCCTATCTGGGCGTAGCCCAGTACGACGCTTTGGTAGCGGCCTGGAAGTATAAATACCAATACAGTCGCCTGGCTCCTTCGAAAGTAGATGCCAGTATTACTGCTACTTTACCCGTCAGCAGTTTACCTTCCTATCCTTCCGAAGATGCGGTGGTGGCGGCGGCTTCGCTGGAAATTTTGAAGGTGATGTTCCCCGGTGAAGTGGATAAACTCAATGCTTATTACGAAGCCCACCGTAACAGCCGGATCTGGGGCAAAGCCAATGTTCAGAGCGACCTGGATGCGGGTGAAGCTTTAGGAAAAGCCATAGCTGCCAAGGTAATCGCCCGAGCCAAAACCGATGGTATGGGAGCAGCCAATAATCAGTCGGCGGTTCCGGCTATGATCTCTGCTGCCAAAGCTCGTGGATTGAAAACAGAATGGGTAAGTCTGGATGCACCAGCCCGGCCACCGATGTTGCCCACCTTTGGTAATGTAAAAACCTGGAATTTCAACGAAACTCAAAAAGTAGCCATGCGGCCCAGCCCGCCGCCAGCTTTGGGATCGGCAGGTTTTGAAAAAGACCTTCAGGAGCTACGTGGGATGGGCAAAACCCTGACCCGCGAGCAACACCGCATCGCTTCCTACTGGTCAGACGGCGTGGGCAGTTTCACCCCTCCCGGACACTGGAATCGCGAAGCCGCTAACCTGACTCGCAAGTATAAAGAAAATGAATTACGGGCTGCCCGTACCATGGCTTTGGTAGGCACTTCATTAATGGATGCCGGTATTGCCTGCTGGGATACGAAGTTTTATTATTACACGCCACGGCCCTTTCAGGTTGACCATGCGGTGCGTTCAACGATTGGCACACCAAACTTTCCCAGCTTCACTTCTGGTCATTCAACGTTCTCGGGAGCAGCATCTACCGTTTTAGCCTACCTATTCCCGAACGAAGCGGATGCCATGATGGTTCTAGCCAATGAAGCCTCTATCTCCCGGATTTATGGCTGTATTCACTACCGCTCGGATTCGGAAGTAGGATTAACACATGGAAATGCCATCGGTCAGTACGCCATTAAGCGAGCTCAGAGTGACGGAGCCGGGCGTTAAGTCACTGATTACTTTTCATTACCCTTGCTCACTATGAAGATTTTATTTTATGCTGGATTAGTCGGTCTGGTATTATTTGAGTTAATGCACATTTATTTCATTATGCCGCTGCCCGGCAGTCAGGAAATGCCACACTTGGAAGTGGCTTATTTTCTTAACCGCTGGCAGTGGTCCTTTCGCGTTGGGGCTGCATTATTAATTTTAATCGGTGTTATCCCAACGTTTACGGCTTACGGTAAAAAATGGATCCCTATCCTTTCTATGCTTATTACTGCCGTACTCGTTTCATTGATTCATTATAAATTGGACGCGGCAGAACTCTTTCATGAGCCGGATATGGTTCAGTTAGCCCCCGCCTCTGGTAATCACGTCGATCCTAAACATTTAGTTCTCGGCGTGGTGATGGGTAAGGAAGCCCGGGCTTACCCTATTCCGTTTCTCGCCTATCACCATCAGGTTCGGGATACTGTTGCCGGAACGCCCATCCTGGTTACCTATTGCTCCGTTTGTCGAACGGGACGTGTGTTTAGTTCGCTCGTGGATGGTCAGCCTGAAACGTTCCGGCTGGTAGGAATGGATCATTACAATGCTCTTTTTGAAGATACCCATACGCATAGCTGGTGGCGACAAGCCAACGGGGAAGCCGTGATTGGTTCATTAACCGGAACGCATTTACCCGAAGTGGTAAGCCAGCAGGCAACCCTGAGCGAATGGTTAACGCTACATCCCAACAGTCTGATTTTCCAGGGTGATCCTGCGTATGCAGCTCAGTATGAAACGGATTTCAAGTACGAAGAAGGCACGAAGACGGATGAGCTAACAGGAACCGATCATCAATCCTGGCACGATAAATCCTGGGTAGTGGGTATTGACGCAGGTCAGGCTTCGAAGGCTTACGACTGGAACCGTCTGAAAAATCAGCATGTGATTAATGATGTCGTGGGTAACGTTCCCGTCTTGCTCGTGCTGGCTAAAGATAATGCCAGCTTTTTCGCCTATCAGCGACCCGACGTGAATACCACTTATCACCTCGAAAAGGATTCACTTATTACTACGGGCCATGCCTATGATCTGGCGGGACGTTCGTCTTCGGGACGATTGCGACCTCTGCTGGCTTCTCAGGAATTCTGGCATAGCTGGCGAACGTTTCATCCCAAAACCGAGAGGTATTAACTTTTCTGACGGCTGAGAATTTAGAATCTTCAGCCGTTTTTTCACCTTATCCCCAGAACACCCTTGAAAAATTTTACTTCATTTTTCCTCATTCTATGGTTTTTCCCCTGCTTTGCTTTCACTCAAACCCTTATTCAGGGACGGGTTCAGCAAACGAATGGAGAGGGCTTGCCCGGTACGGTTATTCGGGTCAGCGGAAAAACGCTGGAAAGTGATGCGGCGGGAAATTTCCAAATCGAATTACCCGCCGGGCGGCATACTTTTCGGGCTTCTCATATTGGTTTCCAGACCTTTCGGCAGCTCATTACCGTTCAGAAAAGTCCTTCGCAAAAACTGATCATTACCCTAAATGAATTCATTGAAAATCTACAGGAAGTATCCATACGGGAAGGGGCCGACCGTTCTGTAAAACCCATGGCGGATGTGCAGGGCACGTATCTGCTTTCAGGCAAACGCTCGGAGGTCATTTCGTTAAATCAGGTGGATGCCAATATTCCCGAAAAAAACGTCCGCCAGGTCTTTGCCAAAATTCCGGGTGCCTTTGCATATGATATGGATGGTTCGGGAAACCAGATTAACCTGGCCACCCGGGGTCTTGATCCGCACCGGGGTTGGGAATATAACATTCGCACCAACGGCGTTCTGACCAATTCGGATTTATACGGCTATCCAGCCAGTCACTTTTCATTACCCCTCGAAGCTGTCGAACGGATTGAATTGGTACGTGGAAACGCTTCCCTGCAATACGGGGCTCAGTTTGGCGGCATGTTGAACTACGTGCTGAAAGGGCCCGATTCAAGCCGGGCAGTTGCTTACGAAACCATCAACAGCATTGGTTCTTTCGGTTTACAAAGCACCTTCCATCGCCTCAGCGGAACCGTAGGAAAGCTGAGTTACAACGCCTATTACCACCGCCGGACTTCGGATGGGTATCGTAAAAATGGAAATTCTATTGCTGAAGGACAGTTTGTAAGTCTGAATTATGCCTTCCGTTCTAACCTCGTTCTACGGGCTGAGTTAGGCCGGTCGTATTACCAGTATCACATTCCTGGTCCGCTGACGGATGCTCAGTTTGCTCAGGACCCGCGTCAATCCACTCGTTCCCGCAACTACTTTAGTCCTGATATTTATTTACCTTCCTTACGGCTCGACTGGACTATTTCTCCCCGAACAACTCTCCAGGCTACGGCTTCGGCTGTATTGGGTCAGCGAAACAGTGTAACCTTCGAAGGTTTTGCTACTCGGCTAGATACCATCAGTCGCGTAACGGGTCAATATGCTAATCGTCAGGTAGACCGCGATCAGTTTCATAGTTATACCTTCGAAACACGAATGCTGCATCGGTATCAAATTCAGCGTGTGTCCGCTACTTTCATTGGCGGCGTGCAGTTAATTAATAACGATCTTCATCGTCGTCAGTTAGGCCGAGGTACCACGGGCACTGATTACGACCTGAGCATTACTGGTGATTATGGACGCGACATGCACTACAAAACGCAGAACATAGCATTTTTTGCGGAAAACCTTTTTCAGATAACCCCTCAGTTCAGTCTTACGCCCGGCATTCGAGTAGAAACTGGGGTTACGAATCTTTCTGGACGACTGGCTTACACAGATGCTTCAGCCATTCCGCCCAAATTGAGTCATCGTTTTCCTCTGTTAAGTATAAATGGTCAGTACCGCCTGAACAAAAGTGTGAATCTGTATGGTGGCTGGGCCCAGGCGTATCGTCCAGCGGTTTTCAAGGACATTATTCCCGGTTCCATTCTTGAAAGAGCCAACCCTAATACTTCCGACGCTCGTGGTTCTAATGCTGAGATGGGGATTCGTGGAAAAGAATTCGATGATCGCCTCACTTTTGATATTACCGCTTTTGATCTACTCTATCGGAACCGTCTGGGCAGTCAGATTATTACCGAAGGAGCGAAGTCCTTTATCTATAAAACCAACATTGGAGATAGCCGCACTCGCGGGATTGAAGCCTACGCAGAATACGCGTTCATCCAGCGTCCCCGCACCCGCGTTTCAGTATTTACTTCTACATCCTACATGGATGGCCGTTATATCAAGGGTTTCGTTTCGAACGGAGCTGAGAATATTAATATCAGCGGCAACCGTATTGAATCCGTTCCTCGATGGATCAGTCGGAATGGCCTGCAAGTGAGTCATCAGGGCTTTTCAACCACTCTGCAATACAGCTACGTATCCAAAACCTATGCCGATCCTTTAAATACGGTAAAACCATCGGCAACGGGTGGCGTAGGCCTGGTTCCTGTGTATGGATTGATCGACTGGTATGCTACCTATCGCCTTAATAGAAGCCTGACGATTCGGGGTGGAATTAGTAACCTCACTAATAAAAGTTACTTTACCAAACGTCCAACCATGTACCCCGGACCGGGCATCTGGTCATCAGATGGTCGTAGTGTACAGCTAACGGTTGGATTAAAAATCTAAAATTAACCAGCCTTCTTAATAAGGTGGCACGAATACTTCTACTTTTATTGCAAAAGAATTTCCGTGCCATCTTTTTATTTTCGGCTAGTTACTATGCATTCCTTAGAGCATTGGGCAGGTCAGCAACGGGTATTAATTACCCGGGTAAGTCCTGAAGTAGACGGCGGACGTTTTGCCGTCAAAGCGATTGTAAATGATCCTGTTTCTGTTCAGGTGGATTTATTAGTAGACGGTTTTGATCTGCCTTCGGGTTACCTGCTCTTCCGACACGAATCCGAAACGGAATGGCAGCGTGTTTCTTTACAGTCGCTGGGAAATGATCGATACGAAGCCACGTTTTACCCCCAGCAAATCGGACTCTATTCGTATACTTTCGAGGCCTGGGTAAATCATTTTCTAACCTGGCAACGAAACATTACCCGACACGCACGCGATTTTCAGCCCGTCGAAGATGAATTGAAAATAGGAATTCATTACCTGAAACGCATTTTAGCTCAGGCTTCCCCCGAAGATCACTACCTCATTCAGGAAGCCATTGGATTATTCCAAAATCCCGATCGGCATCAGGAAGCAGTTACCAAAGCTCTGAGTCAGCAAATGACGCAGTGGATTGAGAATTATCCCCTTATCGATCACGTCAGCACATATGCTCAACCCTTCCCTTTATCTGTAAGTCGGGAAAAAGCCGTTTTTTCTACCTGGTATTCACTTTTTCCCCGCTCCACTTCTACCGACCCTTTAAAATCAGGGACCTTCCAAACCACCATTGAGGTATTACCTAGAATTGCTTCAATGGGATTTGACGTATTACACCTGCCACCGATTCATCCCATTGGTCGTCATTTTCGGAGAGGAAAAAATGATACAGCTCCTGCCCAAAGTACGGACCCGGGTGTTCCTTATGCCGTAGGAAACGAGCAGGGAGGCCACGACAGCATTGCCCTTGAACTAGGCACGCTGGCTGATTTTAAGGCCTTAATCAGAGCAGCCCAGCAGCAGGGTATTGAAATTGCTATGGACTTAGCCATTCAATGCTCGCCCGATCATCCCTGGGTTAAGCAACATCCCGACTGGTTCATTGCTTTGGATAACGGTACTTTTCAAACTGCCGAAAATCCACCGCATAAATACGAAGACAGCTATTGTCTGAATTTTGAAACCGATGATTGGCAGAATCTATGGAAAGCTATTCGCGACCTGGTTTTCCAATGGGCCGAATGGGGCGTTCGCATTATTCGGGCCGATCAGCCCCACGGTAAACCTTTTGCTTTCTGGGAATGGTTGATTACAGAAACGAAACAAACCCATCCTGACCTGATTTACCTGGCCGAAGCTTTTACCAGTCCGGCCAAAATGCAGGAATTATCAAAACTGGGCTTTGATCAGAGTTATACCTATTTCATCTGGAGAAATCATAAATCAGAATTAACCGATTATCTGAAAGAGTTGACCGAAACCAACGTCAGGCATTATTTACGCCCCAATTTCTGGCCTAATACGCATGATATTAACCCATACAGCTTGCAAACAGGTCTGGAGCCCATTTTCCTGACTCGTTATTTTCTGGCTGCCACTTTGTCTTCCAACTGCGGCATTTTCGGGCCCAGTTTTGAACATATGGTTCACGAAGCCTATCCGGGTCGGGAAGAATACCTAAATTCTGAAAAATATGCAATCAGACATTGGGACTGGACGCTCGAAAACAAACTAACGCTTTTCATCCGACTACTGAACCGTATTCGCCGGGAAAATTCAGCTTTGCAACGAACGAACAATCTAAGCTTCGTTCCCATTACCAACGATGCGTTACTAGCTTATCTGAAAACTCATCCGAATGGGAATCGCATCTTATGCGTTGTAAATCTGGACCCGCACCATCGGCAATCGGCGGGAATCCAGGTTCCGCTCTCCTTAATCGGAAAACAGGCAGATCAACCCTTCACCGTTCATGACTTATTAACGGATAACCGCTGGCAATGGCAGGGTGAATGGAATTACATTGAGCTCGACCCCACTATTTTACCCATGCATCTCTTTCGAATTGAAGATTAGTTCTGAAGAGACGTATAGCGTAGTAACGGATGCCGCTTGTTCTTGCAATGCATTTTGCTTTTAACCTGAGCTCTACATTCAGCTTCTGCGACCATCAGATGTAGAGCCATGCATTTGTCTCGAAGTAGCTGATAGCTAGACAATCCTGAGCCGGAAGCGGATGAGCAAAGAAGCGATAAAAAACAGCCCTAAGTAAAAGATTACTTAAGGAGTATTTCTTAGAAAAGTACAATTAACAATTTAAGAAAACAGGGTTGGATAGAAAGATCAAAAAATCTTTTCTGAAAAAATTTTATATTTTTTTTATTATCACAAATCATTAATAGTCAGATGTTTATAAAATTATTAAACGATAAGTAAAAAAAAATTTCGTTTCCCTAGGTTACATTTTGCCTTCCCGATTGATATAGGTGTGAATTCGGGACATAAAACTTAATAAAATGAAAAAAATTGCACGCCTTTCTGTATACAGCTTGTTGCTGTCAGTTAGTCTTTTCTCGTTTACTTCATGCCAGCGTGAAGAAGAAATCACTCCTACAAAGCCCAAGTCAGGAGTCGTGCAAGATGCCTCTGAAAGCGATTTCCCTCCTACTCCGATCATTCGTCGATAGGTAGAATAACAATATAAGGACACACGGAATTTCCACCTGCCCTAAAAATATAGTACTGCGTCTTTGTATCCAACGCATCCGCATTTAAGCAGTACTGCATTAGCCAAAATATCACCTTCGGAACGCACCGCCAGGCTTCCGAAGGTTTTGGCGTTTTTAAGGGTTTATTTGTATTTTGCTTTATTTTGCTGAAGCAAAAAATTGCGAATAATTATATGTTTTTATTCGGAAAGAATAGAATCAATCTTAGCTATGTTATAGGGGTGTTGATGTTCATTCTAACGAATGCGTCCGCACAGAAAAAATCTTTGTCTTATCAGCAACAAATTCAGCTTTTACAGGCCGGTGCAGAAGATGCTTATCAGAAAGGATACAATGATAAAGCTGTAGCGTTATATAATCAGGCTATATCGTTAGCCGCTCAGGCGAAAGATATTTCTTCAGAAGCCAATTTATTAGTGGAGTCCAGTAATCTCAATTTTTCCAATGGTAACTCTTCCGAGGCTATTTATTATTGCTCGAAAGCCTTAAAAATCATTCCTAAATCTTCCTTAGATTCTACTCGATTCAAAGCTTTCTCAAACCTAAGCTACTTTTATTCAACACTTTACAAAAACGACTCTGCCCAATATTACTATTCACTAGCCGATCGACTTCTGGAACAAAAGCCGGTTTTAGTTAATCAGACCCCCATGTACGTGGCTGCTTATTATAATCAGCACGGCATGGATTATAACAATATTGGTGACTTCAGTCAGGCTGAAATCAATTTTCAAAAAGCCCTTCATGTAGCCTATCAATACAAGCTTGAGGCATTATACACCTACCTTGAAAATAATTTGAGCGGACTTTATGTCAATCTGGGTAAGTATGATCAGGCTTTAGCCATTGCATTGCCCAGCCTCAAGAACAGTAAGGAAAAGGTCACAACTATTTCTTACCTAATCAATATTAGCCATATCTATTTTCTGTTAAACAAATTCCCCCAGGTAAAACTCTATTTAACTAAGGCTCAGAACCTTATTAATTTATACAAGAAGGAAGACGTTAAAGAAGCATTTGACTCAGAACCTATGCTCTGGAGGAATTGGGGACAATATTATGCCGCCATTGACGAAAACTTGAAAGCTCTATCGGCTTATAATAGATCGCTTGAACTGGGCCTGAGAAGGTGGGGAAAACACCATACGTATCTATCCCTCATCTACAGAGATAAAGCTAAGCTTCTGCAAAAGCAAAATGATTTAACCGGAGCATTGAATAACTATCGTTATGCGATGAATGCCGTATATATAGGCTCGACACTGCAGTCGTTTCAGGATTTGCCCGACCTGAATAATGGCATAATTTCAGAGCCTGATTTGCTTGAATCGCTCATTGGCCAAGCTGCTGTTCTCCGGCAATTACCTAACCAGAATCTTTACTTAAAACCCAGCTTTCAATCCTACCAGTTAGCCTTAGAACTGGCCGAGCGTATTCGTCTGAATTACGATGTAGCCGATACTAAACTTTTGTTCGGTCAACAGATCGCTGCCGTCAGTGAAGAAGCTCTGTCGGCAGCCTTTGACTTATATCAGAAAACAAAGCAGCCTTATTACTTAAAGCAGGCGTTTCATTTTACTGAAAGCACCAGAGGTTCAACGCTTTCAGACGCCAGAAGAGAACAGGCTTTGAAGAAAACGTTTGTTCCGGAACCGCTGCGGATCGAAGAAAGTCAGCTTAAATCTTCGATTTCGGCATTAAAGGTTCAATTAATGCAGCCCCTGTCGGAACAGGAAAAAAAACCGATTAAGTATAAAATGCTCGAAGAAGAGCTAAAGCTGGATAAGCTCCGACAAAAACTTCGAAAATTCATTCCCTTGCAACAGCTTCGGGCTAGTCAACCCGTGCAGATTGCTACCCTTCAGAAAGACCTCCTCGATCCTACTACAGCCTTGCTTTCGTACGTTATGACGGCTCGTAGTTTGTACGCATTCGTTATTACTTCGCAACAGGTTAAATGGGTTGAAATTCCTTTCGGACCTAATGAAAGAAACGTCATTGCCCATCTTCAGCAATGTCTATATGATAACCCCGGACTAGACCCTTATAAGGGCCACAAATGGGCCAATCTTGCCTATAATAGTCTTTTCCAACCCATTAAAGCATTCTTGTCCAAAATTGATCGTCTCATTATCATTCGGGATAAGGAGTTAAACTATTTGCCTTTTGAAGTGCTGGAGCAAAGTACCAGTGGTCGGGATTACCTGTTGAAAAATTACTCTATTCGTTATGCCTACGGAGCCTCTATGGCTCAGATTCAACAGATCAATGGATTGACCAGAGGGACTAAACAGGCTCTGGCGATGGCTCCTTTTTCGGATTCTTCCGTCCAGAAAAATCCCATGCGGGACAAATCCCTAAATCCGTTACCTGCTTCGCTGGAAGAAATTCAGGCCGTTGGCGGAACGCAGTTTGTGAATAAAGGGGCTACTAAAGCTGAATTTTTAGACCATTATAAAACAGCAGAAGTCATTCACCTCGCCACTCATGCCCGAACGGATGATAAAGAGGCAGAGCGTTCGTTTATTGCATTCTATCCTAACAATCACAACTATAAACTTTATACCGACGAGCTTTACAACCTTTCCTTCAGCCATACACAAATGGTAGTGCTGAGTGCCTGCGAAACGGGTCGTGGACGTTTGCATCGCGGAGAAGGACTGATGAGTTTGGCCCGGGGGTTTTTATACGGCGGCTGTCCTAGTGTAGTAACGACGCTCTGGAATGCCCACGATCAATCTTCGGCCTTTTTATCCGAACGACTTTATTTTCATCTGCACCAGGGGTTACCCATCGATCAGGCTCTACAAAAAGCTAAGCTGGATTTTTTTGCTTCCCCACTCGGAGCGTCCTACGATCATCCTTATTTCTGGGCCAATCTGGTGCTGATTGGCGACGCATCGGTCGTCTATCAATCGCACTGGACAAACATAGGCCGCATTGCTTTAGGCTTTACGTTGCTCGGCGGAATTTTCCTCCTTATTTTTCTGGCCCGCCATCGATTAACCTCTAAAAAATAGAAACCCTTCCCCGGGACGAAGGAAGGGTTTTGGGGTTGGATGTTGCTTGTACTCTTTAATTTTTTAACAGATGGTTATAGGTTGAACAGGAATCCTATCCTATTGTTTTTTCTTCACTTTTACCGAACCATTTAGCGATTCTGATCTGCCAGCTAATTTTTTGCCGGTCTAACCAGCTAATGTCATAGCTAAATTCGGGGTTGCTGATGATTTGCTGATACATGCTTTCTGCTTCTTCAGGCTGGTTATCCTGTAAATAGGCAACCGTCAGATACCATCTGGAAGCATCCTTGAAGTAAGGACGAACCTCACAATCAATCACTTGCTGAAGTCTTGGAATAGCATGAGTCGGTTGTTGAGTCATAACGAACGATCGACCGGCATAGAAATTCTCAAAGCAAATACGACTGGGTTGCTCCGAAATTCTGGCCTCGCCGCCCCGTAAAGCCTGATTCAGCGTATCACCTACGCGAATTGGACTGAGGGTAATATACGTCGTGAAAGCTATCGTTACCGCAGCAGCTGTACCAGCGGACCATTTCCACCAAGGCACAGCGGCCCGATTGGGGGTATGTAAAGGAATAACAGGGGTTTCTTCTTCAGTCTCCTCAGTTTCTGTATTCCATTCTTCTACTTTTTCCGCATGAATTTCTGCGACCAGATCAGCCAGCAAAAAATCATCGATTACCGAATCGGCCTGTTGCATAAATTCAACTTCGCGGGCAAATTCAGCATTGGTATTCAACTCCTTTTCGAACTCTTCACGTTCGGAGGGAGAGAGAGCATTCTGGAGGTAGGATTCAATCCATTCCATTTGCTCCTGGCCTGATTTAGGTCTCATAGCGAAAGAGGGCTTTGAGTTTTTGTAAACACTTGTACTTTTCATTAATGGCAACGCGTTCGTTTTCGAACCCCATCTTCTGGGCAATTTCTTTCATAGAAAGCCCGTCTCGGCGATAGGCTGTCAGTATCGTCTGACACCTCTCCCCAAGGAGCTTAAATAACTGTATATAACGTTCCTGTTCTTCCCGTTCTTCCATGATCCGCTGGGCAGAAGCATCCCAGGAATCCTGTCCTTTACCTGTTGCTTCCATCTCCTGAACGTACTCACGCATCAACCCACGCTGTTTTAATGTATTCCGCCAACGGTTCTTGGCCAATACAAATAAAAACGCTTCAATCGTTGTTCCCTCTTGCAGTTCAAAGCTGCCTTTTCGAACAGCCTGTACGAAGTTGAGAACCGTAGTCTGTACTAAGTCGTCAGCATCGTGGGAATCCCCCCCATTTTGCATAACGAAGTATCGAACAGGGCTGATATGATGATTATATACATCCCGAATAGCCTCATTTAATTCGCGACGATCATTCGAACGGAGCCGAGCGACTAACTGTTCCTGGCTCTGAGTTCCTGTCAATACCTTGAAATTTTGCATATATCAATCGAGAGAGCAAAATGTAACCTTAACTTTCTAAAAAAAATTTAACTATACTTACAAATAACTGATTTTCAGATACTTAATTTTTAATTAAAATAACAAACTTGAACTCCTCCGAGTTTCTGATTCCAGTCAATTCAAGCCATCTGTTTTTGCCGTTAGGCGTAAAAAAAGGCCATTCTTGGTAGAATGGCCTTCCTGTTATTTTAAGAAAATCTTATGAAATTCGCTGACGGATGGCTTCGTACAGAATAATTCCATTCGCTACCGATACGTTCAGCGAAGCCACTCGCCCCGCCATTGGAATACTTACCAATTCATCGGCGGTGCGTAGTAACTGATCTGAGATGCCATCTTCCTCCGACCCCAGGATAATGGCCGTGGGTACCGAAAAATCGGCTTCGTACAAAGTCTTGGAAACCTTCTCCGTACAGGCGACTACCTGAATACCCGAATTTTGCAGGAAACGAACCGTTTCCAGTAAATCGTTTTCCCGGCAGACGGGTAAGAAGTTCAGAGCTCCTGACGACGTTTTCATCGCATCAGAGTTAATTTGGGCTCCCCCTTTAGCGGGAATGACTAAAGCCTGAACTCCGGCACATTCAGCCGTACGGGCAATGGCTCCGAAATTTCGAACGTCCGTGACCCGATCCAGCACCAATAGTAAGGGCGTTTTACCCTGCTCAAAAATATCAGCAACGACATTTTCCAGTTTGGCGTAATGAATCGCTGAGATAAAGGCAATAACCCCCTGGTGGTTCTTACGGGTAATCTGATCCAGCTTTTGCTTGGGAACTTTCTGCGTAGGAATGTTTCTCAAACGAGCAAACTCCAGCACTTCTACGTTACCCAGCTCTCGCTGAACTAAAAGCTTATCAATTTCCTTTCCCGCCCGGATTGCCTCCAGTACGGGCTGAATACCAAATATAAACTCTGACTTTGCCTCGCCCTGTGGCCTTGGTCTAGGCCGGGCATAAAAAGGCTTTTTCTCGCGATGTTCGCCACCCTCTACCCTTGCTCTGGGCTCATCACCCTCTACTCGATTTCCCCGTTTCTCCATGCTTCGACGGCCGGATACCAGATCGGCTGGAATTCTACGAATCTTGAAAGTTCATAGTGGTCTTCCACAAACTGGTTGTTCCGTTTATTGAACGTAAAATTTATTTCTGAAAATTGTGAATTTCTTTTGGTGTACACCCATACTTCGCGGTCTTTACTGCGATTAACACGATTGGGTGTCCCCATGATAATATAGACCATTCCCCGGTCGGTTTTCCAACCTTCCTTGTAAGACGTAAATAGAGCGTTGGCCCGTTCTACACGTCGGTAAAATGAGGCGATGGTCCGTTTAGCCGTTTGTTGATTTCCGTTTGAAACCGCCAGCCAATACCGGTCCAGCGAACGTTTAGCCTCAGGCCCATTCCGTAAGTCATTGATTTCCTGATTGGTACTCATGTAAACCAACGGACGGGCCAGTTGCTGAGGATAGGTATACCGAGGGTATCGATCGGCCACGCCAATAATGCCAATTCCATAGGTATCCGTCGTGTCCCGAACGATGTAATGCAACCCTTCCTGATTGATGCGGAAGGTTTTATTCGTGGCAATCCGGGCGGAAGAATCTACAAAAAGTCGCTTAGGCTGAGGCCTCAGTGTAGCCATGGGCGGCAGGGCGACGTCAAAATCGAAGTTGTAATGAAAGATATAAAAACTTGTATCGATTTTATTCAAACTGGCGAGCTGAACCGTATCGCCCTGGCGAACGAAATTTTCCAGTAATGGCGTTTTTCCTTGAGCGTCAAAAAGAGCATAATAATCGCCTACTTTTCCCGAACGGAACCGAACGAAGGTATCGTGCGTGGACATGCCTCCCTTGGCATCGGTAATTTCCGTCATTACAACGCCCGTATAAACCTGCCCTTCCGGCTTGGGAACATCAAACCAGACGGTGAAGTAAGATCCTTCAGCATTTTTCTTTCGGGTGAAGTTCTGACCTTCGGCTAAGGTAAGTTGCTTGTTGGACTGTAATTCCTGACGACTGTTATAATCGGGTAATACTTTAAAACGAACCCGAAATTCCTGAGCGAATTCAGCCGCTGATAACTCGCGATCCGGCTGAATGTGAACGTACGTACGAATCTGAGAACCATTATCCAGGAAACGGCTTCGCACTGAAAACAAAAATGCATCAGACGAACGGTTTACGGAGCTTCCCCCGGGCACTGCCGTACGCGATTGGGTCTTGACGGACGACGACTTGCAGCCAGCCAATACGATCAAGATGGAGCTTAGGTAAATCAGGTGTTTCATGAATTCATGGACGAATGGTACAAAGATGCGTTATTTTCTTAAGATCACCCCGAAAATGAGGGGCTTGTCTGAAAGCTATAACGAAAAAATGGCTACTTCTCACTTTCAATCGCTCAGAAATTTTCCGGTTTTGACGGGAAGGTGGTATTTTTGAATCCTGAATCACGAAATTTTAAGCGGAATTCGTTTCTATCCAGATACGTTACTCGTCCGTTTTACTGATACCATGTACAAAACCACTGAGATTGCGTCTTCTGAAATTGCCTCAGATAACCCCATTCACCAACGTTTGTTATTCCCCTACATTGAAGCCGCCGGGCTGGTGAGCGGAAATCTTTTGGAAATCGGTTGCGGTACGGGCCGCGGCGTGGCAGTACTGGCTCCTTCGGTTCAGCATTACACGGGCGTGGATAAAAACGAGCCTTTGATGAACAAGTTAAGTCAGCAATATCCGGCTTTTCAGTTCATTGATATGTTTCTGCCACCACTGAAGAATCTTCCCGATAATCATTTCGATTACATCGTTACTTTTCAGGTAATCGAACACATCGAAGATGACGACTTTTTTATCCGTGAAGCCTATCGGGTTCTGAAGCCCGGAGGAAAACTGATTCTGACCACGGTTAACCGGAAATATTCCCTGTCAGTGAACCCCTGGCACGTTCGTGAATACTCGGCTACGGAGTTAAAAAATCTAATCCTGAAGTACTTCCCCACCATTGATACCAAGGGTATTCATGGCAATGAAAAAGTCTGGAGTTACTACGAGCAGAATAAAAAGTCCGTTCAGAAGATTACGCGTTTCGATATTTTCGATCTTCAGCATCGCCTGCCCCGTCGCTGGTTACAGGTTCCTTACGACATTGCCAATCGACTAAGCCGAAATCTCATTCAGAAGTCTGATAATACCCTCGTTTCTGACATTACCTACAAAGATTACTTCCTAAACAACGACGCCGAGAATTGTTTCGACTTTTTTTACGTTGCAACTAAGTAGTTTTCAGTTGTCGGTTTTCTGTTTTCAATTAATGATCTGACCATTTTTAGCTTGGCATTAACTGAGAGAGCATAACACTCTTTTACTAAAACTGAAAACCGACAACTGAAAATTGTAAACTGAATGCATTTATACCTCCACATTCCCTTTTGCCGGCAGGCTTGTTATTATTGTGACTTTCATTTCAGTACGTCTCTGAACGGACGAGCTGACATGGTGGAAGCCATTAGCCGGGAAATTGTTTTGCGGAGAAATTACCTGCCCAGCCCTCAACTCGACACCATTTACTTTGGCGGCGGTACTCCCTCACTTCTGGAAGAAGCTGATTTTCAGCAAATCTTTCGCACCATCCACGAGCAGTTTTCGGTTAACCCAGCCGCTGAAATTACCTTGGAAGCCAATCCTGATGATCTTTCACTGGAAAAGCTAAGGATATTCAAACGGGTGGGGATTAATCGATTAAGCATTGGCATTCAGTCTTTTCACGAACCCCATTTGAAGCATCTGCATCGCATTCATTCGGCAGAAGAGGCTCAGCACTGCGTGCGTATGGCCCAGGACGTGGGGTTTGAAAACATTACTATCGACTTAATTTACGCCATTCCATCCAGCGAAGCCGATCCGCACGCCATCTGGCGAAGTGATCTGGCTAAGGCTATGGACTTAAACGTGCCCCATATTTCGGCGTATTGCTTGACCATCGAACCGCAAACCGTTTTTGGTAAATGGCTAAAAAGCAAACGTATTGCCCCCATTGACGATTCGTTCGCGGCGGAGCAGTTTCAAATTTTACTGGAAACCTTACGCAAACACGGCTATGAGCAATACGAAATTTCCAACTTTGCCCGTCCTGGTCGTCATAGCCAGCATAATAGCAGTTACTGGCTTCAGCACCCTTACTTAGGCGTTGGGCCGTCGGCTCATAGTTACGATGGACAGCAGAGCCGACAGCACAATCTTTCGCACAACACGCAGTACGTCTCTGCTATTCAACGGGAACAGATTCCCGCTGAGATCGAAGAGCTTAGTGAACAGGATTTGATTAACGAATACGTGTTAACCAGCCTCCGCACCCACTGGGGAACGAGTCTGAAACGGATGCGTGAACTCTCTTCAGCAGGTTTTAGCTTCATGGAAACCGTATTACCTGAGTTAAAAGCCAAAGGCTGGATTCGGGAAGAAGAATCCATGATTTACTTAACCGAAGCGGGCAAATTATTTGCCGATCGCGTAGCCGAGGAGTTATTCTGGGTTTAGGGTTTTTTAGGGGTACGTTCGTCAAAATTGCCGCCAGCGTGTATTTTTGCTGTACTCTCGTCCCGGCTGACTGCCGAAGAAACCCTATTCAGACGCAGAGCTGACCACTACTCAACGTTCTCTATGCCCGCTCCCAAACCAACGAATACCTACCGTTCCTGGCCTCAGCAGGTTCTTCGTTTTTTGGCAAAATCCTTTTCTATTTTCTGCTGATTTCCATCGGTGGGACACTGATTTTCCGGTTTGTACCCATTCCCTTTACCTGGACGATGCTTGATCGGAAAATCAGTAATGGCGGCACCATCCATTACGACTGGACTTCCTACGATGAGATTTCGCCCGAAATGGCCCTGGCCGTCATTGCCTCAGAAGACCAGCGTTTTCCCCAGCATTTTGGCTTTGATTTTGAAATGATGGGGAATGCCTTCAAGGGTAATTTGAAAGGCCGACGCATCAAAGGAGCCAGTACCATCAGCCAGCAGGTAGCTAAAAACGTGTTTCTCTGGCAGGGCCGCAGTTACTTCCGAAAAATTATGGAAGCCTGGTTTACTTTGTTAATCGAAGTCATCTGGGGAAAACAGCGAATTCTGGAAGTCTACCTCAACGTAGCCGAAACGGGTCCCATGACTTTTGGCGTAGAAGCTGCTGCCCAGCGGTTTTATGGAAAAACGGCCGCTCAGCTCAGCCGCAGTGAAGCCGCCCGCATTGCCGCCGTATTACCCAGCCCCAACCGCTTTTCAGTTACCAACCCTTCCGGTTATGTAATCCGCCGCACCAATGCTATTACCCGCCAGATGCGGGCGTTGGGCGGCAAAACTTACCTGGTTTTTTAACGTCTGATTTTAGCACTCAGGGCTTCATAAACCCGGTGGATGGGTAAGCCCATCACGGTAAAATAAGATCCCTCCAGCCAATCAATACCGACCATTCCGATAAAATCCTGCACGCCATAGGCTCCGGCTTTATCGAAAGGGCGGCAGGCTTCGAGGTAATAATCAATCTCCCAATCCGTTAATTCCCGAAAATGGACGCGGGCTGTGTCGGCAAAGCTTAAGGTCTGTTCCGCACTCATCAGGCATACACCCGTAGTTACTTCGTGAGTATGACCCGAAAGCAGCTTTAACATTCGCCGGGCATCGGCTGGATCAGTAGGTTTATTTAATATTTTTTCGTTGATTCGAACAACTGTATCTGCTGTTAACACCAGGTTATTTTCTAACACAGGCCGAAATGCTTCTGCTTTTTTTCGGGCTAAAAACACAGGCACTTCCTGACTAGGCATATCTTCGGGGAAATCTTCTTCCGTAGGTAATACCTGTACCTGAAAAGAAAAACCTGCATCCCGCAGAATTTGCTGCCGACGCGGAGAGTTAGAACCCAGAATTAAGGGTTGAGTGAGCAAAAGCATAGTTTAGAATTTCATTGACCGGGGTTGTTGGATCAGCTTTACCCAAAGGTTTTCACTGAATTTAAAACAACCCCCTGATCAGATCGGTTGATACGATCTAACTTTTTTTGATATGAGCGACACCGCAAAAGTACCGGTTCAGGTTCGTCCGGGCACCAAAGAAGATGCAAAGATTATCGCAAAACTTGCCACGGAAACCTTGAGAGAAGCTTTCGCCGAGCACGAAAATTCAGCCGATACGGAAGCATATATCACCCAATATTTTCATAAATTAAGCGTACAATCGGAGTTGGCAGATCCTAAAAACCATCCCTTCTGGATTGCTCTGGACGGGGAAGAGGCCGTAGGGTATGCCAAGCTGAATCGTAAAACCGAAAAGCCCCGTAACCTCAAAGGATTCAGGGCCGTTGAGCTTCAGCGACTCTACGTCTACGAAAAAAACAAAGGGGCCGATCTTGAAAAGCAGTTACTGGAACTGGCTTTACAGCAAGCTCGAGAGGATAAATTTCAGGCGGTTTTTGTAAGCGTTTGGGAGAAAAACGAACAGGCCCTGAATTTTTACGCAGAAATGGGCTTTGAACGTTTTGGCTGGCACTATTTTCTCTTTGGATTTGGTCGCCAACGTGACTTTTGGATGGTTAAATATTTGTGACAGTTGATCGCTTCGGGACGCATCTTTTCTTTCTTTCTATTCCTGATCGGATGTATGGCATTGCCATATACTTGTCTGGCTCAGGAACCTAAGAAAACCGTTGCAGATTCCATCAAAATACTAACCCCAGCCGAACGAGACAGTATTCGTTACACCAACCTTCGCCATTCCATGCGAAAACGGAAGTGGACCAGCGGCATTTATGATTTACTGTTTCGATACCCTTACAATACAAATGCCCAGAGCCAGAGTGTATCTAAAATTGAAGACAATCCCTTTAAGGTTCACGATGGTAAACACATCCGTAATATCTCTATCAAACGGCTGGAAGTGTTCGGCCCTACCGTTTACGATACTACTCGTGTTGCTCAGGGCTGGATAGAAAAACTGGGCAACCGACTTCACCACGATACTCGCGAAAGCACCATTGCTAAATCGCTGCTCTTTTTTAAATCGGGCGACGAAGTGAACCCCGATGTACTAAAGGATAACGAACGGATCATGCGGCAAACGCCGATCTTTCACGATGCTCGTATTTTCCTGATTCCGGTACCGGGTAGTCGCGACCTGGTGGATGTGCTGGTAATTACACAAGATGTCTGGTCGCTGATTCCTGATGGCAGTGCGGGTGGCTTTAATAACTTTAGTTTTGCCGTCGAACAAAAAAACGTACAAGGCATGGCTCACGCCTGGAAAACAGGCATTAGTTATAATGCCACTGCTCCTTACCAGCCCTTTGAATTTTTCTCCCGTTATACCCTGCCCTACATTGGTCGCTCGCTGACGACAACACAGTTTTATGCCGAAGATTTTCGGGATCGTAAGCGGTTTGGTGGACGTATTGAGAAGGACTTCATTCGTCCCGAAATTCAGTACGCTGGAGCCTTTGAAGCCACCTATCTGGTAGAAAATAAATTTGTTTTCATTGACCCGAATTCTGATACTACGGTTCGTTCTACTCTGCGTTACTGGTATCAGGATGCCTGGCTGGGGCGAGCATTCCGGCTGGGGTTCCGGGATCGTAAACTGGATCGTCGTTCACGTTTAATTGTGGCTCTTCGCACCAGCGGTTATAGTTACATCAATCGGGATAACCTTCCCGAAGAGGCGGCTCCTCTCTTTCCAACGTCCCGACAATACCTGGGCAGTGTAGGTTACTCTAACCGAAATTACCAAAGGGACGTATTGATCTACGGTTTCGGTCGCACCGAAGACGTTCCCATCGGATTCCTGGCTTCCTGGACTTGGGGTAAGGAGAAGTCAGACCTTGGGCTGCGAACGTACTCGGCCCTACGACTTGCTCATGGCACCTACATCAACGACAAAAAGGGTGGCTACGTGTATGGGTTAGGGTCTATCGGTGGTTACATGGAAGATGGAGAACCTCAGCAAGGCACTTTTCACATTGAAGGCAATTACTTTAGCCCGCTTATGGCGGTCAAGCGGTCGCATTTTAGACATTTCATCACCGTTAAATACACCGGTGGTGTTAACCGCTTTGCCTATGAATACCTGACGCTCAATAACGAAGAGGGCTTACGAGGCATTCGTAGTAACTTCTTACGGGGCAATAAACGACTGGTGATTAACCTCCAGAGTGTGTTTTTCTCTCCCTTGCAGATTATGGGCTTCCGAACCGCAATCTACACGTACGCCGATCTGGGTTTTCTTTCTTTTTCGAACAAAAACCTATTTCAGCACATGTATCAGGGGTATGGGGTGGGCATTCGTTTCAGAAACGAAAACCTGAACTTCAATACCTTTCAGATTCGACTGGGTTATTATCCCAATATTCCCGGGAATACCATGCCTTTCCGTACGCAGGGCAGCGGAGAAGCCACCCTACAAATGCCCGATTTTAGAATCGAAGCCCCCGACCGAACCGATTACTTCCGAACAGCCAGGTAGATTGAACAACATTAGTCTATAGTTTGAAGGGTTTGATTCGGTTTGAAGTTTGATCAATAAAAAACTTCCCGAAAACTTAAAAAGTTGTCTAACATTTAGAATCGAAGACCTCAACTAACAGGCTTGGAATAACAGCAGGTGGAACCTGCCTTTTCATCGCGTCTGGTTACGCGGCAGTTATCGTTGCTGATTGGGATTATAAATCCCTGACAGAAGGCTTTCGGATTGCAAATCCGAAAGAGCGGTGCCGTGGTTAGTGTCTCACCAACCACGGTGGGGCTCTTTTCATTTCCCGGCCAGACGCGATGAAGTCGCGTCTCTACAATTCAAAATCAAAATTTCGGGTTAAATTACGTTCACTACATCATAGATCCCCTCGCAATCGCTCGGCTCCCAGGTTAGCAAGCTTGTTTTGGGTCGGTAAACGTGTTTTGCAACTTCATACGGGCTTGAATCATACCAGCAGAGGCCTAGAGCCAGGTAAGTACTCGGCCAGAGCCGAGCGACTGCGGGAGATTAACTTGCAGCCAGAAAGTGTTACTCAATCCTAAGTAAGGTCCTTCGCTTCGCTCTGGATGACAGGAGGAGAGGCAACCCCCAAATACTTCAGCTCAACCGATGCCAGCTTTTTCGCTGGTACCATCCCCAGTCACTCAGCTCTAGCCGAGCGACTGCGGGAGAACCATCAAACCTCTTCCAACGTAATCAAACGCTAGTCAAACTATTTCACCGCTTTAACCTTATACCCTTGCTTTTTCAGCAAAGCAATTACTCCTTTGTCGCCCCCCAAATGCCCTGCTCCGACGGCGAAAAAGCTGGGCTTTTCCTGAATAGCTTTAGTAATGATGGGAACCCAGTTGGCATTCCGGTTCCAGAGCAAATCTTCCATCTGATCTTTAAATTTCTCGTCTTTTTGAGTCGCCAGGTATAGAGCCTCAACATCCTGACTTCTATACAAAGCCAGCAATTCATTAAACTCTTTCTTTGACTTCTGGAAATCTTTCACGAATTCAACCAGTTGCTCAGCGGCTTTTTTATCACCAGGCTTGGTAAGAATCGAAAACTGGTAGTCAGCCGTTTCAAGTCCTAAAACGGGCTTTTTTGCAGTTGTAGCCTGTTGAACAAACAATAGCTCTGGCGAACCGGGTGTACAGCCCAGCATTTTGGGATACATCATCGACATAATGACAAAAGGCTTCATTTTCTGCATCGATTCCAGATTCATTTTCAGCGAATCTTTAAAGAAGCCATTCAGATATTCATAGTCCGAAGTAGAAACCAGATCCTTCAGTCCCTGATCTTTCATGTACATTTTGTTCATCATGGACATCATTTCCTTCGGATCGTCCATATCCAGTTCCAGATAAACCTGATCGCTATTTTTTACTTTTTCCAGCGTAACAGGACTCAATTTCAAATCCTGCTGACACAGTAAATGAAAAGTACCGTAGATGTACGAAGGATGCGTTAGCCCTTTGCCGGAAATTTCATACAACAAGGACTTTTCACCAGATTGACCAAAACTCTGAAAAGAACAAATCAGGCAGATAAGGAGGAAGAAGTTTCGCATAATGGGTTGGGGTTTAGAGTTTGGTATTTAGGGTTAAAATTATCTGATAATTTGTATGCTCGGAAGCAAGATGTGTAATTAGACAACTCAAAACCCTAAACACCAAACTCTAAACAAATTAGTTACAAGCCAATTCGGTTTATGATGAATGCGTATTGGAAGGCTACTTCTTTCAAGTAATCAAAGCGGCCCGTTGCCCCGCCGTGACCTGAGCCCATGTTGGTTTTTAGTAAGGTAATATTATCGTCCGTTTTCAGGGTCCGTAGTTTGGCTACAAATTTGGCGGGTTCGTGGAAACCTACCTGAGAGTCGTTCAGACCACCCGTCGCCAGAATATTGGGATACTTTTGAGCCTTTAGATTATCATAAGGCGAATACTGACGGATGTAGTCATAATCAGCCTTTACTGTAGGATTGCCCCACTGCTCGTATTCCTGCGTGGTTAAAGGCAAGCTTGTGTCCAGCATTGTATTAATCACATCTACAAAAGGTACTTCGGCAATGACGACCTTAAACAACTCAGGTCGCATATTGACAACCGCTCCCATTAACAAACCACCGGCACTCCCCCCCTGAATGGCGAAGCGATCCGCAGCAGTATATTTCTCCTGAATCAGGTATTCAGCACAGGCGATAAAGTCGGTGAATGAATTCATCTTCTTCTGTAACTTTCCGTCTTCGTACCACTGCTCCCCTAAATCACTACCGCCCCGAATCTGGGCAATGACGTAGACAAACCCCCGATCAACCAGACTAAACACATCACTATCGAAATACGCATCGGAAGACATGCCGTACGAACCATAACCCGTCATCAGAGCCGGATTTTTACCGTCCAGTTCGAGGCCTTTCTTATAGACTACTGCCATTGGAATTTTCACCCCATCTTTTGCTTTCGCCCAAAGACGCTTCACTTCGTAGGCATCGGGGTTAAAGCCGCCAGGAACTTCTTTTTCCTTGAGCTTAGTGCTTTTTCCGCTTTCCATGTCATATTCAAAAATACTCATGGGCCGATTCAGCGAAGTATATGCATATCGGAATTTCGTTGATTTGAAATCGGGTAAGCCAGAGGCATACGCCGAATACACCGGTTCAGGAAAGTTAATAGCCTTGGTTGCTCCTGAGGCCAGGTCACGCACCCGCATTTCCAGCAAGCCGTTATTACGCACCTCAATGACCAGGTATTTCTCGTAAACGTCAGTATCCTCAATCTTTACTTTCGGATCATGGGGAACAATTTCCTTCCAGCTTTTCCGATCCTGATAACCCGTTCGGGGCAGCTCGTAGATTTTCTGATTCAGGTTCTGCTTGTCCTTATAGGTCAGGTAAAAATGCTGCGGGTGAACGTCCACTCCATACATCACATCCTGCTGACGAGGCAGAAACACCTCAAACGTCCCGTTCGGATCTGAGGTAGGTAATAGCTGAACCTCCGAAGTCGTGAAACTGCCGGAATAGAGGATAATAAACTCTTTAGATTTCGACCGACTGATACTCAGCGTGAATAAAGGGTTTTTCTCTTCATATACTAAAACATCTTTCGTTTTCGAACCCAGCGTATGGCGATACAATCGATACGGACGCAGAGCCTCATCATAAGTAATGTAATAAAGCGTCTGGTTATCCGTTCCCCAGACAAATCCACTGATGTCTTCAATTTCGTCGGGTAATACCTGGCCCGTCTGTAAGTCCTTTACTTTCAACGTAAATTCAGCGTAAGAACCCGTAGTATTACTTTGATAAGCCAGTAAGTTCTGATTTTCGCTCACCTGCATACCAGACAGGATAAAAGCTTCGTGACCTTCGGCAAGCTGGTTACCATCCAGAATTACTTCTTCTGGATTCGATAAGCTTTCTTTTTTACGGCACTGAATACCGTATTGCTTCCCCGTTTCGGTACGGGAATAGTAATAATATCCATTCGAAAACACGGGAACCGACTGATCATCTTCTTTAATACGGCTCCGCATTTCTTTGTAGAGCTCTTCCTGAAGAGGCTTCGTAGTCGCCATTACCGCATCAGCATACGCATTTTCAGCTTTCAGATACTGAAGAACTTCTGGATTTTTCTTGTCTTTCAGCCAAAAGAAATCATCTACCCGGGTATATCTGTGTTCGGTAAAGGTTTCAGGCTTTTTAAGGGCTATGGGCGGTTTAGGAAAGTCGTTTTGAGTAGGCACGTTACTTAATTCTTTGGTTGACTGAGAGGTGCAGGAATATAGACCTGCCATGGCTACTAAATACGTAAGTGAATAGAAAAGTTTCATACATTTTTGTAGAAAGGTCTCTCAAAAGGGCTCAACAGTAGCCGTTTAAATATACATATGTTTACTGAAAAAGGATTTTTGCTACCCCGATTTCTTCTTAACGGGTAGCTTAAATTAAAATCCATTTATTTTCTCCCTAATCTCGAACAAAAATCCACCTGATCGAGTACTTACCTCAAATCAACACCCCATGAAAACTACCCAATTGCCTTTCATCCAGAAATTAGCCTTCGTGCTGGTAGTACTCATCAGCTTAGGATACCTGGCTATTCTGGGGCATTCGCTGCTGGCACCTCTGCTCTTTTCATTTTTAATGGCCCTGGTGCTCTTGCCAGCTGCCAATTTTCTCGAACATCGACTGAGGTTGAAACGCAGCATGAGTACCATTATCTGCGTGGTACTCATGATCATCGTAGTCTCGGGAATTATGTATTTTATTGGTAATCAACTCAGTGCTTTGTGGGCGGACTGGCCCTTGCTGGAAAAGCAGGTAGCCCTTTCCATTCATAACTTACAGGACTGGATTACCACCACGTTTAATGTTGACTCTAAGAAACAATTAACATACTTAAATGAAAGTGCAGAAAAGGCTTTGTCTACCAGTGCGGTAGTCGTCGCTACAACGTTGGCTACGCTTTCTTCTACTTTACTTTTTCTGGGTTTTACGCTGCTTTTCACTTTCTTTTTACTCAATTACCGTCGCATCCTGTTCACGTTCTTAACCTCAGTTTTTGACGAAAAACACGAAGCGAAAGTCATTGATATTTCTTCTCAGGTTCAGTCGATTATCAAAAAATACATCTCCGGGCTTTTCATTCAAATGGTGATTGTCACGGCCCTTTTCATTACTGTCTTATCGCTTCTCGGCGTTAAATATGCGGTACTACTGGGCGTGATTACGGGCGTCTTCAATGTGGTTCCTTACCTGGGTATTTTCACCGCTTTGTTATTAAGTACGCTCATTACCTTCGCCACTGCTGGTTTGGGGAAAGTAGTGCTGGTACTGATTGTTTACATCGCCGTGCATGCCGTGGATGGAAATATCATTATGCCGCTGGTGGTAGGTTCCAAAGTAAAAATCAATCCGCTCATTGCCTTTTTAGGCATCATCATCGGCGAAATGCTTTGGGGGATTTCCGGCATGTTCCTCTGCATTCCGTATCTGGCGATTATGAAAATCATCTTCGACCGGGTGGAAGAGCTTAAACCCTGGGGCCGGCTGATGGGTGAAGAAGAAACCCCTTACCGAAAAAGACGAGTCTATAAAATCACCAAAAATATTACCCTGGAAGAGCAGGAATGAAAAAGAGGAAGCGAACGATTTCGCTTCCTCTTTTTCGTTAATGACCTTCGTATGAACAAGCCTTTACTTAACTACTTTCAGTTTACCCTGCATAACCGTGTGGTGACCGGGATAGGTACACACGAAGGTGTAATCGCCGGGCTGTGACGGGGCCGTAAAGTAAATCGTTTCCGTGGATTCGGGTTGTAGTAAGTTTGTGTGAAACAACACTTTGGGTGAAGCGGGCACATACTGTAAATCAGGCCCTTTCAAGCCCAGGTTGATAGCCTTCATTCCTACTTCATCCACCGCTCCGGGAGCTACGATTACGCAGTTATGCGTCATGTCATCGTTATTATTGAAGATAAACTTGATCTTCGCTCCGGCCTGTACCTGTACTTCAGAAACATCAAATTTCAATCCGGGTTTGGTTCCCACCGTAATGACCTGATCGGGAGCGGACCAACTGGCAGGCATTTCTGTTACCCGCTTGGCTGAACTGGCTTTCGTTGCCGTTTTTCCAGGTTTCGTAGTTTCAGCTTTTGCTTCAGCCATTTCGTGATGATGCACCGCAGCCGTAGCCTTGAAAGGCGTAAATTGAGAAGCCGTTACCAAATCCCCCTTAGCTACTGCATTCAGCGTATAATAGCCTACCGGATGCAGAACAGACTCCTGATCGGCTGACTTGACGCCTTCGGGTTTGATTTCGTAGATGTAATGTTTACGGAAAGCTCCTTCCAGCACTACTCGGGCCGAAAGCCCATCGGCTGCTACCTTAATGCCTTTGATTTTGCTTTCTTCCGCATTGATAATGGGGCTTCCGTAGAGGTGATGGTACTTGTACGTAAAGCTCGAAATTTTGTAGTTCGCCGGATTAGCCGCCGTTTCAGGATCAACGGGTTTGGTAAACACAATCTCAAAACCATCGGGTTTGGAATGGATCTCCTGCATTTCAAAAGGCGTTTTTCCCGACCAGATTAACCGCTGGATTGCGTACGGAGCTTTACCCGTTGAAGACCAGCCGCGACTGGTCATGCCGCCAATTAACGAACCATCTAATCCCCATTGCAAACGCAGTAACCCTGAGGCCCAGCCTTCACGGAAAGGGAAACAGGCTCCCTGATACTCCCCGTCCACTTTTTCCAGGTACATCCGCATCACTTTGGAGTGTCCCTGATCGCCGACGAAGTATTGGCCTTTGAAATGAGGGCCGAGGTTACCCTTTGTGTCTTCAATAATATCGGAAGTGGAAATGCCCATCAACACGTGCGGAAACCAGCAGGCCGGATACTGGTAATGCGGAATCTTCTCCCCCGCCGTCGCCACGGGTTCGCCCGTATCAGGTAATTGCTCCTTGGTTAGTTTCAGTGGTGAAGCCGGGTCACTCGTCCATTTCAGACTTTCGCCGTGACCGTTAAAACTGCCTTTTTTCAGTTGGGAAACTTTGCCTGAAGCGACCCAGTCACCCTGGTTTTCGGAATAAAACAGATCTCCTGACGAATTATACATGTAACTCGACGGGGAGCGTAACCCGGCTGAAATGGGTTCAATTTTTCCATCAGGAGACACTTTCACCAACCAGCCCCGCCATTTGGTAAGGCTGGCTCCGTAACCCACCCAACCCACGTTCAGCGTCACGAGCATGTCGCCGTTAGGATCAAACAGCGGGCCATAACTGTATTCGTGGTAATTACCGACGATGGGTAACTGCGTCACGGCTTCGTAATGATCCGCCCGACCGTCGCCGTCTTCGTCCGTAATCTTGGTTAACTCCCCCCGGTTGGAGGTATAAAACGAACCATTGCGGAAGGTTAGTCCCAGAGGTTCGTGCAAACCCTGAGCGAAACGTTTGAAGTACGGAGCAGTTCCCTTCTGCTGATACGGGTTCTCAATCAACCAGATTTCACCCCGACGCGTACAAACCGCCAGACGGCCATCGGGTAATACGGTCATTCCCCCTACTTCCAGAATGGCATCCTGCGGAATGGGTAGCGTTCGTAACTGGTAATAATCATTTTCGGTCGCTGGCGTTTGAGCCCATAGGCCCGTTGCCGCCAGCGAAAAAGCTATCGTTAAGGATCGAAAAATTTTCTTCATCGTATTGTTTGATAGAGGTAAACCTGCGGGATCTTTTGCTCTGACCTGGAAGCATTTACCAAATGACATCGTAGCTAACTGAAGGGCTGTTCGATACTCGCAGTTCTTGCCCGCCGTTATTAGTTACTACCTGAGCTTTAGCCGGAGTTTGCACATAATACTGTCCGTCCACGAGGTATAAACCTTTTTGTAACAAGGTAATAGACTTACCCTTAGCCAATCGGTATTCGAGGTTGTTTCCATTTTTCAGCGAAACTGTCCGGCTTAAGCCGCGACCATTTTCATAGGGGAGAATGGAATCCATAAACTCACTACCTGATAGTTGATACTGGAAGGTAGGATGTCCCAAATTGTCCAGCAAGTAACCTTTATAGGTCAATCCAGCGGTAGAATCAGGTGTGGTTGAGCCGGTGGTACCCACAGGAGCTGTCCCCCAGAGGGATAATAGGGCGGCTCCTAAAGCTTCGCTCGTTTGGGCTTCGCCGCGTTCGTGCCAGGCGTCGCTCATGTTTATGAAATCACCCCGCCAGCTTGTTAATACCGTAGCCTGATCCAAATCATAGCTGTAATGAATGCCCTGTGGATCACCGATGTGTAATACCCGTAGTTTTTTATGACCATCGCCTTCGTTATAACCCGGCTCATAGACAAAGGAGCGAATCTGCTCCACCTGATCTTTGGGTGTAACGGCGATAACCGGTACCGGATCAGTATCGGGCACGGAGCCAAAGCCATGTAACTCCTGACGATGAGCCCCTTTGCGTTGTACGTAGATACCAATTACCTTGGGTAACCAGGACATCGTTTTAGAATGCAGCAGTGTAAATTTATGTTCGCCAGCGGTTAAGGGGACAGAAATTGTACGGGGCTTATCAAAGGAAAGCATTCCATCGAAAATCGTTTTTCCGTCAATCATCAACTGACCCATTTCCATCCATTGTAGGATGAATTCGTACTGATCGGTTTCGGGAACTTGTAACGTCCCATTGAAGACGATTAGAAAATCTGACCTCCCATCGGCCAGCGTACTGCTGAGTTTCTCGACCGTTCCCGTCCGAATAGGCTTTGCTTTTAGGGTATCCAGTTTAGGAATGGTAT
This sequence comes from Siphonobacter sp. SORGH_AS_0500, assembly GCF_002838835.1. Lineage (GTDB taxonomy): Bacteria > Bacteroidota > Bacteroidia > Cytophagales > Spirosomataceae > Siphonobacter. The sequence continues at coordinate 59,272 of NZ_NHPP01000012.1, read as the reverse complement.
TAAACCTGCCCGTATAAAAAGCATACTGCACGGGCCCCAGTTTCACCGGAGCTTTATCAAGTGTTTCAATGGAAATATTACGAAAAGCTACTGCTCCATGATCGCCCTGGAAAACCAGCGGACCTCTGGCTTTTTCTTCGGCCAAAAGAGGACCACGCGTAGGGCCAGATAACTGAATATTTTCGTGAATAGTAGTTCCGTTCAGTACTACTTTCACAAAACGGGCATTGGCCGTTTTCTTACCCGAAGCATCAAATTTCGGAGCTTCAAATTCAATGTCCAGATGTTGCCAGAGGCCGGGGGCTTTCGCTGCATTCTGTCGGGGAGCATGGCCTTCGTATCCTTGTGGCTTGCGATTTTCATCCCAACGTTCGTAGATACTTCCACAGTCGGAAGGCTTGGGTCTTTGCACGCCCCAGCTATCGAATAACTGGATTTCATAACGTCCCATCAGGTAAATACCCGAATTAGAACCTTGAGGAAGCATAAAATCGAGCGATACTTTTACATCACCGTGTTCCAGTTGAGTAACCAGTTGATCGGCTGCTCCGGCCTGTTTTCCGGGCATGGCCACCAATACTCCCGTGCCTTTTTGGGTTTTCAGAGAAGTCTCTTTTGGGGAACCACTTACATTCCCAACGATAGCCCAGGTTTTGGAAGGATTTTTAAAAGCCGACACGTCGGTTAAGGGCAAAGTCGTTTGTGCGGATAAACTCGTCCAGCCCAAACTTAACCCCAACAACCATTGCAGTGTCGTCTTGGGTTTTATTAGAGGTGTCATTGTACTTTGGTTTGTCTATTTTTATAACAAGATGCTAAAATAATCCTCACATACTCATCCAACCCACAAATTAATTGTCAATTAAACACAAAACACCCCAGCCCTTGCAGACCGGGGTGTTTTTGAATTCATGAAAGAGCATTATTAATGTTTTATCAGAAGGAATACGCTTTCGTTTTCTACCAGAAAATAGTGTAAAGAATCACTACTAAAACCAGGATAGCACCGGCTCCAACCGCGAAAGTTGGATTTACCTTAAACATGGCCGCGTCTACTTCCAGACCTTTATTACTTGGTTTTTGTAAGCCTAGTACAATCATGACCGCCACGCAAATCAGGAAGACGAAGCCCATGGTATCGAGGAACGGAATCACATAGAGGCCTTCTGCATTTTGTACCGCAAATCCCGTGGGAGCCAGGAATTCGAGATTCACCAACTCAGGTAACTGATACTTGAAGAACAGAGACAGCAGGAAGCCCCCTACGATGGCAAATAAGGCTCCGGCTGAGTTTGTTTTTTTCCAGAAGAAACCTAGGATAAAGGCGGCAAACACCCCCGGAGATACCAGACCCGTCATTTCCTGAATAAACTGGAATCCCCCTTTTTTATCGATCCCCATATAAGGAGAAATGAAGATGGCCATAATCATCGCCACCACGATGGTGATCCGACCAATGTTTACCAATTTTTGCTCGGAAGCTTCGGGAGCGATGTATTTACGATAAATATCAAGGGTAAAAATCGTTGAAATGGAGTTGGCTTTACCCGCCAGCGAGGCTACTACCGCCGCCGTTAACGCAGCAAAAGATAAGCCTTTCAAACCCGTTGGTAATAGGTTCAATAACACCGGATACGCATGGTCTTTATTCACCTCGCCCGTTGCGTCGAGCATTTCCTGCTGGAATAAACCCTGCTGATACAGCGTGTACGCCGCAATACCGGGTAATACCACGATCAAAGGCATGAGGAGTTTCAGAAACGCCGCGAAAAGAATTCCTTCACGAGCGGTTTTTAAATCAGCCCCTAACGCTCGTTGCGTAATGTATTGGTTACAACCCCAGTAGTTCAGGTTTACAATCCACATGCCTCCGAATAATACGGTCAGGCCGGGTAAGGAAGCATAATGCGGGTGATTTTTCGGGAAAATCATGTGGAAGTGATCCGCCGATTTGGTTAACATCAAATCGAAGCCTTCCACTAACCCCTGCGTTCCATTTTCAGTAGATACCAGATTAATTGCCAGATACGTCGTTGCTAAACCACCCATAATCAGGAAGAAAACCTGAATTACGTCGGTAAAACCAATAACCTTCATTCCACCAATGGTAATGATAATGGCGAAAATGGCTAGCCCAAACATACAGGCCGTGAAGTTCAGCCCCGAGATGGTAGAAACCGCTAATGCACCCAAAAAGAGAATAGAAGTCAGGTTAACCAACACGTAGAGAAACAGCCAGAAAATGGCCATAATCATGGAAACGGTGTTGTTATACCGCTGTGTCAAAAACTGGGGCATCGTGAAGATGCGGTTTTTTAGGTAAATCGGCATAAAAAATACCGCTACGACAATCAGCGTAGCCGCAGCCATCCATTCATACGTCGCAATGGCAAGCCCCATGGCAAAACCATCACCGGAAGCTCCAATGAACTGCTCGGCAGAGATGTTGGAGGCAATTAAAGAAGACCCGATGGCCCACCAGGTCAATGAACCTTCCGCTAAAAAGAAGTCGGTTGTCGACATGGTAGCCGACTGTTTCTTTTTGTAGATGTAATACCCATAACCGGCAACAATGAGAAAATAGACCAGGAAGACTATGTAATCAAGCGTATCTAGCTGTTTAGCTGGCATTAGTTGTAAGTTATATGAATTCCTAACACAAAAATTCTTCGAAAAATAAGGGTTTTCCGCTTATATCCGATAATAGTAATATAGTTTTCGCGGAATAATCAAATTAATAGGTAGGATTAGCGGTATTTACCAATGTTTTGTACTAAAACCGGTAGCGGAAGGCTACTCAATCATTAAACAAAAGAATCCCTTTCAGGGTATCATCAGCGAAACCAGCATTACGACAAGTTTACAGGCAGTTACCCTAACGGTTCTATTGTATTTTTACTTCAACCATCAACCCCTGTCTTTATGGATTTTCTATCACTTTTCTGGATCGGTTTGTTAGGAGCCGTTGCGGGTTTTGGAATTGCTTTTGTGTTTGGAAAGTCCCGCCGGAATCAGGATAAGATGCTTCGTTCGGAATCGGCTGTATTACTCGAACGGATTGAGAAAGTTTTCAAGGTTGTGCTGGCAGAAGGGCATTTCTCGGAAATTCATGATTACAACGACCGCCGGGATTTATTCATGGGTTTGAAGGCGGGGTCTAAAAAGGCATTAATCGTAACCCGAGCGAAGGTGTTGGTGGGATATGATTTCATGAAGGTGCGGATGCATTGGGTAGAAGGCCAACGTCACATTCGCGTGGAATCATTACCCGAACCTGAAATTCTGAGCATTGACTCGGATTATACCATTTATGACATCGACCAGGGCATGTTCAACCGCTTTAATAAAGACGAATACACCAAGCTTTTCTCGGATGCCAAGCAGGTGATTCATAACAAAGCGGTGGCATCAGAGTTGCCTGCTGTAGCTGAAAAGCAGGTGAAGTTATTACTGAGCCAGCTGGCGATTACTTCCGGCTGGACCATTGAGTTTTCGGGTCAGGATCAAATCAGTACTGAAGTAGCCCTGGCGTTAAAAAAGCCGCTCTGAAACAGAACGGCTTTTCTATTAATCCACTTGTTACGCAATGATTCAGATGAGTCAAAGGGTCTTTCGACGGCCTACTTCACTCCTGACAGTTGGTAGATAGAAACCCGGGGCGTGTTTCTACAACTGCTTCATCTGTCCATGTTTACTACAAAATTGGGTTATCCTTTCCCTGAAGAAAATGACTTTTATCAGTCTTCATAAATGGCTGACTCATTACGGTAGAGACGCGACTTCATCGCCTCTAGTTGGGAGATGACAGTAACGTAGGGGTGTTAAAAATCACCCCTTACTCAGAAGCATCCGCCCTGGTTGGTGTCCTCACCAACCACTGTTAATGGCTGGTGAAGACACCAGCCAGGGCAGGAGTAACCAAAACCGTCTCTACCCCAACATCAATCCCTGAAAGCAAAAACATTCAAAAAAAACGCCAGCCTGAGACAGACTGGCGTTTTTGTTTACTTGTATCGTTAATAAAACGAGTTGCCCGGTTGAGAGACACGGCACATTCAGCTTTGAGACCCTAAGTCGAATGTTCCAGCACAACCTTAAGAAATGCTCTGCAAAGGTCGACGGAAAGCGTCTTTAAAAGAATGCTTATTACCAGATCGAAGACTGACTTTTGTCATTGATTAACTGCGTAAGAAATTCCGTTAACAGACGCACCCCATAAGCCGTACCGGCCCGCTGGGGTGCCAGATCCATATCGCCATAAGCCGTACCGGCAATGTCTAAATGAGCCCAGGCGGTATGGTTTTCAACGAATAACTCTAAAAATTTAGCAGCCGCGATGGCCTGAGAATGCGGCACGCCCGAAAAATTCCGAACATCGGCAATGTCTGACTTCAGGTGATCAGCGTAATCTTCCCACATGGGTAATCGCCAAAGCCGCTCACCCGTGCGTTCTCCCGCCCGCTTGAGTTTTTTACCCAAGAGATCGCTCGTGGTAAATAATCCGGCGGCGTGATACCCCAGCGTTCGAATGATACTTCCCGTTAAAGTTGCCAGATCAATTAATACGTCAGGCTTGAAGTTTCTAACGGCATAAGTTAAGCCATCGGCCAGAATCAGGCGGCCTTCCGCATCAGTGTCAGTTACTTCAATGGTTTTCCCAGCGTAGGACTGGATCACATCGCCGGGCTTCATGCTTTCGCCATCCACGCTGTTTTCGGTAGTCGGGACGATCCCGATCAGGTGAATGGGTAACTTCAGTTTGGCCGCTACTTCCACCGCTCCTAATACCGCCGCCGCTCCGCCCATGTCGGATTTCATAAGGTGCATGTTTTCGGAGGGCTTGATGGAAATGCCACCCGTGTCGAAGGTTACTCCTTTGCCCACCAGTCCCACCTTTTGGTTTGCTCCTTCGCCTTTGTACTCCATGACGATAAACTCAGGTTCGCTTTTGCTTCCTTGCCCTACGGCCAGCAGGGCAAACAGGCCCAGGGAATGACATTCACCAGAATCAAAAACCCGAACTTTATACCCATATTTCTCGCCCGAATGCATGGCCCAGCTTGCCAGCGTTTGTGGCGTTTTGAAATTGGAGGGAGCATTCAACAGCGTGAATAATTGCAACTGCGTTTCGGCGATGCTCTTGCCTTTTTCAATCAGTTCAGGGTTGACCTCGGCACTTAACAGCTCAACCGTTCCTTGTTCGAATAAGGCAACTGGCGTTTTAGGATCAGACTTGTAGAGGCCAAAATCGTAAGTCCCTAAGATGATTCCGTTAACAACGAATTCCGTCCAGTCGGCGGGCCGGTTCTGCAACGAAATACCGATTTGCGAACCTACTTTTGTTTTATGCTTGAAAATCAGCGTTCGGAAGGCTTTGATGAGGTGATGGGAGTTAGCCTCCGAGCCCAAGCCCAGAACATAGATTCGCTTTTCGCCCGAAAAAAAAGTAGTAATCTCCGCTTTTTCAGCTTTTACTTCTGTTTCAAGCACTGCCAGGGGCAAGGCCGTCTGTTCGGCAATAACCGCCAATTGAGAAGCCAGTTCTTCTTTTCGTACCGGATAAATAATGGTTTGCGTATCCGCAGAGAATTGGGAAACCGCCAGAAAATTCATTTTCAAAATCGTTTACAGTTTCATTAGTTTTGACTGCTATTTAAATCTAAGGTATGCATATTTTGTGAAGCTCATTTGAAGTCTGATCGACAAAATCAGTTTCACTAGTACCCATGACTTATTAAAAAATCAACCATGACTTACGAAGCTTTTCAGCAAAGTCTTTCGCTCGACACACCCCCTGCTGGCCTATCCCCTTTACTAACAGCTTTATGGCATGACGGTAAAGACGACTGGGAATCAGCCCATGAGATTGCCCAGTCTGCCGAAGGAACCCCCGCCTACGACCGAATCCACGCCTATCTACATCGGAAAGAAGGTGATCAGTGGAACGCGGGTTATTGGTATCGTCGGGCAGGAGCATCGATGCCTTCTGGCAGTCTTGATAAAGAATGGGAAAGTCTGGTTCATCACCATTTATCCCTCCTCTCCTAAGGGGTCTACCTGCACGAACCATTGAAATTTTCAGATTTTACTTTAGCATCCGCCCGTCAATTCCCGAAGTGCATTAACTTTGTTTATAAATTAACTCCCACCGTATCCGGTTAAGACAGTCTTTGAAATTTGTAGATTTATTGATTGGCATACACATCGTTTACCGTGCATGCCTTGTGTTGGGTAAAGTAACATGTCTGATACGATTACGGCTTCCAGTTTCGATGCACTGCGAGTAGCCTTTGAAGGGGAACTGTATTATACGAATTCGACAGAGCACGAAGCTCAGCGAATTCTATATGCTACCGATGCTTCCGTTTACCGCGAAAAACCACTGGCCGTCGCCATCCCAAAGTCGATTACGGATGTAAAGAATCTACTGACCTTTGCTCGTAATCATCGGGTTACTCTAATTCCGCGAACCGCTGGCACTTCACTAGCCGGGCAGGTGGTTGGCTCGGGAATTGTGGTTGATTTATCCAAATACTTCACGGAAATTCTGGAAATCAATGCCGAAGCTCGCTGGGTACGTGTACAACCCGGCGTTATTCGTGATGATTTAAATAAAGCCCTCGCTCCGTACGGACTCATGTTCGGACCTGAAACGTCTACGGCCAACCGGGCCATGATTGGCGGCATGGTGGGCAATAACTCCTGCGGTCTGCATAGCATGGTTTGGGGCAGCACCCGCGACCATCTGCTTTCCGCGAAAGTATTCCTGGCCGATGGTTCGGAAGCAGAATTCAAGGCCCTTTCTCCCTGGCGTTATGACTTGAAGCGGGAAGCTGAGGAGCATTCGCTGGAGACCTCGATTTATCAGGGGCTTCATACGCTCCTGTCCGACCCCACGAATCAACAGCAGATCAGAGATCGTTTTCCTAAAAAATCGCTTACCCGTCGTAATACAGGCTACGCACTCGATTCTTTACTTGAGAACGAGCCCTTTACCGCCGGGGGAGCTGACTTTAACTTATGCCATTTACTCGCCGGTTCTGAAGGAACGCTGGCCCTGGCCACGGAGTTAAAGCTTAACCTCATCCCTTTACCTCCCAGCGAAGTAGCCGTAGTTTGCGTGCATTGCCGATCCATTCAGGAATCGCTTCAGGCCAATTTGGTTGCTTTGAAGTACCAACCGATGTCTTCGGAACTGGTGGATAAGTACATTCTGGATTTTACGAAGGATAACCCCGAGCAGAGTAAAAATCGCTTTTTTATTGAAGGCGATCCGGCGGCTATTCTGATGGTTGAATTTATGGCCGAAACGCCACAGGATCTTCAGCAACAGGTAGATCAGTTTGTGACGAGCCTGAGAAATCAGCAAATTGGCTTTGCCGCTCCGGTCATTTTTGGTGAAAAAACCAAACAGGTCTGGGAAGTACGAAAAGGAGGATTGGGCCTGATTCGTAACCTGCCTGGCGACACGCAACCCGTCAACCTGATTGAAGATTGTGCCGTAGCTCCCGAGGAGTTACCCCATTATATTGCCGAGCTCGAAGAGATGCTTCGTCGGCATAACATCCACGCCAGTTATTACGCCCACGCGGGAGCCGGAGAACTGCACGTGGAGCCCATGATTAACCTGAAAACCTCCCAGGGGCAGCAGTTATTTCGTCAGGTTTTAGCGGAAACCGTTGAACTGGTGAAGAAATATCGAGGCTCGCTTTCGGGGGAACACGGGGACGGACGATTACGCGGCGAGTTTATTCCGCAAATGATGGGTCAGGAAGTGTATGCCCTCTTCCGCGAAGTCAAGCAACTCTTTGACCCTCATGGTGTTTTCAACGCTGGTAAGATTGTCGATACCCCACCAATGAACCAGTTTCTTCGGTATGAAGCCGACAAACCCGTTCGAAAAATCAATACTTATTTTGATTTCAGCAAGCAGGAAAACATCCTTCGCTTAACTGAAAAATGTTCGGGTTCAGGCGATTGCCGTAAAACGGAATTAAGCGGCGGAACCATGTGCCCCAGCTTCATGGCTACCCGCAGCGAACACGATACTACCCGGGCCCGGGCGAATATTCTTCGGGAATTTCTGACGAATTCAACCCAAAAGAATCCATTCGATCATCCGGAAATTAAGGATGTAATGGATTTATGTCTGAGTTGTAAAGGCTGTAAGTCCGAATGCCCCAGTAGCGTTGATGTTGCCAAGCTAAAGGCTGAATTTCAGCAGCATTATTACGATGCTCACGGCGTTCCGTTCCGGTCTAAAATGATCGGTAACTTTACTCGATTGTCCCGCATGGGTAGTCGTATGCCGCGTCTGTATAACTGGGCCATGACGAGCAAATTCCCGTCTTCGATACTCAAAAAAGTGATGGGTTTCGCTCCTGAACGCTCCATGCCGCTCATTGCCCAGCAAACCCTACGGCAGTGGTTTGCCCAGCACGAATTCCGTCTGAATTCGACGGGACGGGTTAAATTCAAACGGATTCTTTTCTTCTGTGATGAATTTACTAACTATAATGACGTTGAAGTCGGCAAGAAAGCCATTCTGTTACTAAGTGGCTTGGGCTATAAGGTCGAGATTCCTTACCACGTTGAGTCTGGCCGCACTTACCTGTCTAAAGGTATGGTGAAAGAAGCTCGTAAAATTGCCATTAAAAACGTTGAATTATTAACCGAAGCGATCAAAGACGGCCCCCCCATCGTTGGACTGGAGCCTTCGGCCATTTTGACACTTCGCGATGAGTATTTAGAACTAGTGCCTGCGGAATTAAAAGAACAGGCGAAGCTAATTGCCGAACGGGCTTTCATTTTCGATGAGTTTCTGGCTCAGGAAGTAGACAAAAAGAATATTAAATCCGATCAGTTTACGTACGAAAAACGGCTCATCAAACTGCACGGGCATTGCCATCAGAAGGCCTTATCCAGCTTAACCCACACAAAGAAAATTCTCTCATTACCAAGCCAATACGAAGTTCATCTGATTCCTTCGGGTTGCTGCGGCATGGCAGGTAGTTTTGGGTATGAAGCCAAACATTATGAAGTTTCCATGCAGATTGGTGAACTGGTCTTATTCCCTACCGTTCGGAAACAGCCTGATGACGTAACCATTGCCGCTCCCGGCACTAGCTGTCGACATCAGATTAAAGATGGAACGGGTAGAATAGCTCAACATCCGGCCGAAATTCTTTGGGAAGCTTTTATTAGTAACGAATATAAATAATCACTTTATCTAAATATAATCAATTGATAAACAAACACTTAATAATAATTTCATTTATTATTTAAGCAAATAGAAACATTATTAATTCCCTAAGGTTTTATATTCATTGAGATAAGTACTTCACATCATTCCGATACTGTTTGCCCTCCTTTACCGCCAAAAAGGAGTCCTTAAGAATGCCTGCCAGCAATTTGCTGGCAGCATTAAGGTATTTGCACCGAGCTCCGGGTATCTCCCCTTTTACCTAGTTATTTGACAAACTGTCCTATCAGAAAGTCGTTCATGAAAATAATTGCTGTTGGCAATGTTTTTTAGCGGATATTTGGTCTGAACTTCCCGGCTCGTCCATGACCGAACTACTTATCTTATTACTCCTGATTGTTGTTAACGGTATTTTTTCAATGGCTGAAATTGCTTTGGTTTCGGCCCGAAAAATACGTCTTAAAAATGACGCCGAACGAGGCGATACCCGAGCCCGTCAGGCCCTCCAACTCGCCGAAGCACCCGATACTTTTCTTTCAACTGTACAGATTGGGATTACCCTTATCGGTATTCTGACGGGTATTTATTCCGGGGAAAAACTGGAAGGTAACCTCACCGAATGGCTTCGTCAGTTTACGATTATCGCCCCTTATGCAAATACCATTTCCCGGGTTTTATTACTGGTTTTCATTACATACATCACTTTAGTAATCGGTGAGCTGGTTCCGAAACGCATTGGCCTGACCCGAGCTGAAAGTATATCCAAGACCCTGGCTCTGCCTATGTCGCTGCTTTCCCGCGTGACGTACCCTTTTATCTGGTTACTTTCTATTTCTACTAATCTGATTGTTAAAGTTTTAGGCATTCGCCGGGGCGATGACAGCATGGTTACAGAAGAAGAAATCAAAGCCATCGTCAATGAAGGACTGGAACAGGGCACGATTGACGTAATTGAGCAGGAAATCGTTGAGAACGTTTTTAATGTTAGTGATCGGCACATTGTTTCGCTCATGACGCACCGCAGTGATCTGGCCTGGATCGATATCAACGATACGGTAGAACAGGTACAGCAGAAAATCAAGCAGGAACGTCATTCGGTGTACCCGGTCGGTGATAAGTCTCTCGACAAAATGATAGGCGTTATCACCGTTAAAGATCTATATCTGGCCTCACCCGGCACACCGCTTAAAAGCCTGATTCATAAGCCTGTCTTCCTCCCCGAAAACATTTCGGCGTATCAGGTACTGGATGAATTCAGAAAATCTAAAGTTCATCACGGGTTTATTGTGGATGAATACGGCGTATTGCAGGGCATGGTCACAGTTAATGATATTTTTGAAGCCATTGTAGGCCACATGCCCGATGCGGAGGTGATTGATTTTACCTTCGTCAAACGGGAAGACGGCTCTTTCCTGGTGGAAGCTCAAATGCCCTTTATTGACTTTCTAACCCGCATGGGTCGTCGGGACATCCGTGATTTTCTGGAAGAAGACTATTCTACCGTAGCTGGCTTTATTCTTCACCATCTCCGTCGAATTCCAGTGGAAGGCGAGCACTTCCGTTGGAGTAACCTCATGTTTGAGGTAATCGACATGGACGGCCAACGCATTGATAAAGTACTGGTTTCGGAATTAACCGATCTTGATGAGTAATAAAAAAGAGGCCGTTCCAGTGGAACGGCCTCTTTTTTGGCAATCAACCTTATTTACCCAATAGCCATTTCCTGTTGAGTAAGAAACACTTCCAGAGAAATACCGTCTCCATTAAAGCCAAAACAAGGATACGCATCGCCCTCATTCGTAAACAGGCGAGCCTGTAAATATTTCTTCGTAGGATAGTATGATTGTAATTCTACTAAACGCTCTTGTGAATCAACAAGTCCAAACCATAAATTTCCGTCAAAAAAGAAGGCATTGGCAGGCTTAGCAGAAGGGTTTAATGAACTTGACATTTTCATAACTGTTAGGGCTGTAGATTGGAAATAAATCATCACTAATAAGTGTGTGCACACTACTTTCTGGATATCATCGGGAAGAAATATTTGCAAATCACCAACTTTTAAAAAAGCCAGCGGAGCATTTTACACGAATTTCAAATTTTACCCGATGAGGTGCAGTAAATAGCCGATGTTTAGTATGCTTGCAGCCTAACAGTTAAGTAGTCATTAACTATCAATGAGTAGGTTTATCCCGGAGGGGTGCTGAGGCATGTAACTCATGGTATATTTTTAACGTATATTCTTCTAAAATAGCCAAGACTTTCTCCCGACTTAGGTCATTCACTATTAATCCAATATGATACTCTTCATCCATTTTCCAATAGACTTCGGGTCGGTCATAGCTGCTTAAATCCGGGCGAGCCTGATTGATGAGGGAGATCACTATACCCGAATAGTTAGGTTGGATTTCAGGTAAAGTATAGGTTAACTTTCCAGCAACTGCTGTTTCCATCCGGGCCCATTCCCGCCAGAGATTAATGCCGCTGGCGGCCTCTACCATCTCTGCTAAATGAGCCCCGCCCACCCGTGAAGCCGTCTCCAGAAAGTAATACTGTCCGTCTTCGTGGCAGTGAATAAACTCGCTGTGACTGGCGGAATATTCCAGCCCAAATGCCTGTAACAATTCTTCATTAAACGCCAGCAAAGCCTTCGACTCCGGCGAATCGAAAGGAACCGTTACCGAGCGAAAAATGCCCCCGCCGTGAGCTACCTCCATGGGCGTGTCGAGGTATTGACTCGCCCAGTTGAAAATCACTTTTCCCTGATACGTTAAAGCATCCACATGATATACATGACCGGGTTTAAACTGCTCGGCCAGATATTCATGCCGCCGCTCGCCTAACGCATGGACAGCCTCCCAGAGTTCGTGCCGATTATACACTTTTTTGATCCCCGAAGTCGATGCTTCGCCCCGAGGTTTTATGACGACGGGATACGTTACTGAATCAGCAAAAGCGGTTACTTCTACGTCATTAAATAAAGCCGTAAACGCTGGAATTCGCAGGCCCGCTTCGGCGGCTTTCATCCGCATGGCCAGTTTATCACGGAAGTAACGAGCGGTGGTTTGGCCCATGCCCGGAATCCTGAATGTTTCTCTTAGAAAAGCCCCTTTCTCTACATCAAAATCATCCAGAGCTACAATGCGGTCGATCTTCCTGCTTCGCATGGTATGAGCCAGACCTTTCACTAATTCTTCCAGATTTAAGACTCCATTTTCGGGTGTTTCTACGAAAAAAATTTCATCGATGAATTCCCGAACCCAAGGCTTATGTTCCAGTTTTTTTTCGGTTAATAAATACACTTGATTTCCCGCTTCTTTGCAGGATTTCAGAAATTCATTTCCCTTGAAGTAAGTAGCAATGCACAAAAAAGAGAGCGACATAGAGAGCTGGTTTTGGTCTAACGGTTTCTGAAGATAGAACTTCCCGGGCGGATTCGCGGCCAAATCAAAAACAATTCTTCCGGGCCATTGGCAATCTATTACTTTTGCGGGATGGATTCCAGCCGCAGTATTTATAGTTTTCAATTCTGGCTTCTCTGTGCCAGTAATTTCCTCTTCACGGCCAGCTTTAACATGATGATTCCCGAACTGCCGGGGTACTTGTCTGCCCTCGGAGGTCGGGAATACGTTGGTCTGGTTATTAGTCTCTTCACGCTGACAGCCGGCATCTCCAGACCCTTTTCAGGAAAACTTACGGATACCATTGGCCGCGTGCCTATCATGGCTTTCGGCTCGCTGGTTTGTTTTGTTTGCGGACTGCTGTATCCCTTCATGAGCAGCGTTTATGCTTTTTTATTACTGCGGTTATTTCATGGTTTTTCAACGGGATTTAAGCCTACCGCTACTTCCGCTTACGTTGCCGACGTTATGCCCGAAGGCCGCCGCGGCGAAGCTCTGAGTATGCTGGGAATCTCGGCCAGTATTGGCATGTCTTCCGGTCCTCCACTGGGCAGTTGGCTAACGGCTGCCTTTTCCATCGATACCATGTTTTACGTTTCGTCGCTTTTTGCCTTTTTATCGATTGGTATTCTGGCTAATCTGAAGGAAACGCTTCAACACCGGCATCGGTTTTCTCCGCGATTATTACTCATTAAAAAACACGAAATTTTTGACCCCAAGGTATTGGCTCCGGCGTTGGTAACGCTTTTGGTTAGTTATGCTACGGGACTGATTTTAACCATTGGCCCGGATTTGTCTTTATCCGTGGGAATTTACAACAAGGGGCTGTTTTTCATGACCTACACCGTTTCATCCTTACTGATCCGATTGGTAGCGGGCAAAGCTTCCGACCGCTACGGACGGGTAGCCGTGTTACGGATTTCAGTGTTGATTCAGGTAGCAGCGATGGCTGGGCTGGCTTTTGCCTCTACTATTTACATGGTGTTAGCGATGGCGATTCTGTTTGGTATTCCCTGGGGACTTAACATTCCCGCCCTGCAAGCCTGGACGGTCGATCTTTCCAATCCACTTCATCGGGGCAGAGCCGTGGCTACGACGTACATTGCTTTGGAAGTAGGCATCGGCATTGGGGCCTTAACCTCAGGCTGGTTACATAATAACTTACGAAACAGCTACTTTGTCAATTTCCTGATAGCGGCAATTATTACCTTCGGAGCCTGGATTTACATGGCCTTCCGAAAATCCCCAGCCTTGCAACGTTGAGAAAAAGAATAGAAGCTACTACACAAAACGCTAGACTCGCAACTTTAAACGCTAAACGCCAATGACTTTTGAAGCCTACCTTACCCAGAAAAAATAAACGCTCAGGCCTTCCAGCAAGCAGAACCTGAGCGTTTTGAAGAATGGAAACAGTTATTCGAACAAATGCATCCAGACAGTTTTACGGCTCAAAAGAAATTTCTGATTAATCCCCTTCGCCGAAAATATAGCCTCACTGAGGCTTAAGCGGTTCTTCGCGATCTTCAAACGGCATGCGGTCGGAATTGAGTTTCACCATTTCCGTATTCTTCCGCATTCGCATGTTAATCAGTTCGACAATTAGCGAGAAGGCCATTGCTACGTAGAGATAGGCCTTATTCACTTCCTGGTGGAAGGATTCAGCGACGAGCATAATTCCAATAGCAATCAGGAAAGACAGAGCCAGAATCTGAAGCGTTGGGTTCCGGTTGATAAAATCGGCAATAACACCCGAGAAGGCCAGCATAATTGCCATGGAAACGACAACGGCCATAACCATAATCCAGACGTTCTCAACCAGTCCGACGGCGGTCAGGATACTGTCGATGGAGAAGACCGCATCCACGAGTACAATCTGTACGATAATCGCACTGAGTTTAGAATATTTGGGCTTTGCACCGCTAGCTTCGTCAGAAGACGCTTCTAATTTGTGGTGAATTTCCAGTGTACTCTTCGCCACCAGAAATAACCCTCCTGCCAGCAAAATCAAATCTTTCCAGCTAATACCAACCAGATCCTCAGAGTTGTGTTCGTGTAAAAAGGGTATTTCGAACAAAGGCGTCGTCAGCCGTAACAGCGAGGTAATCCCGAAAAGCAAAACAATCCGAAACACCATGGCCAATAATAAACCAATGGTTCGGGCCTGTTTCTGCTGGGCCTTTTCGAGCTTTCCAACGATGATGGAGATGAAGATGATGTTATCCACCCCCAAGACAATTTCCAGAAACGAAAGCGTTAATAAGCTTATGAGTACTGCGGGATCGGCCAAATTGGGAAAGTCCATGATCTCTTGTGGATAAATTGACAATAATGAAAGCTTAAATCTGGATTAAAACTGCCGTTCCACCACCCGGAATAGGATCGAAGGTGAATAAGCGGTTTGGAATGGATTTTTGATTAAATGTAAAACAAACCAATCTTGAAAATACTATGGCACGCAGCTCTCGTTTTATTTCTCTCGCTATCGGAGTAAGCGTCGTTTGGGCCATTCGACAAATGGTTCGTTCCAGCCGTCGCTTCGAAGTTCAGAATAAAGTTTTCGTCATTACGGGAGGTTCACGGGGTCTGGGATTAGTTTTAGCCCGCCAACTGGCACGTCAAAAAGCGAAGCTCGTACTGGTCGCTCGCGATTTGGATGAGCTCCGTCGAGCCGAAGAATACATTGCCGATCTGGGAGCCGAGGTAATTACCCTGGCCTGTGATATGACAAACCCGGAAGAAGTAGAGGAAATGATCGAGCAAACGCTCGATTACTACGGTCGAATTGATGCATTGATTAATAACGCTGGCGTTATTCAGGTAGGCCCCATCGATAATATGTCGCTTCAGGAATACGATGAAGCGATGGAAACTCACTTTTTCGGTCCACTACATGCCATTCGGGCGGTCTTACCTCACATGCAAGGTCGTGGAGAAGGACGCATCGTTAACATTTCTTCGATTGGCGGAAAAGTAGCCATTCCTCATCTGTTGCCTTATTCAGCCAGTAAATTCGCCTTAAGCGGCCTTTCCAAAGGGCTTCGGGCCGAGTTACTGAGTCAGGGTATTCACGTTACCACCGTTTACCCCGGACTGATGCGAACGGGAAGTCCTCGAAACGCTATTATTAAGGGCAAACACCACAAAGAATACGCCTGGTTTAAAATTGCTGATTCGCTCCCAGTATTAAGTGTTAGTGCTGAATATGCGGCGGAGCAAATTATTGAAGGACTAAAACAGGGCCGAGCCGAAGTTACCATTAGCTGGCCTGCAAAAGTGCTGTCATTTCTGGACCATCGATTCCCGGAATTATCGACAGATCTGTTCAGCCTGCTGAATCGTCTGTTACCCGATGCCGTCCCTGAAGCCATGAATCCCCGGAAAAAAGGCTACGAAGTCGAATCAAAGCTTACGTACAACGGCTTCTCAAAACCAACCAACGAAGCGGCGATTCAAAATAACGAAATCTAGTTCGTTTACCGTTTTGAATCACCTTCGTAGAGACGCCGATTTATCGCGTCTGGGTAGTTAGCTTACTATAGTTCAGTTATCATCCGACTCATTTTCGGAAAGTTCTTCAATAAAAAAGGGTCGCCAGAACTTAAAATCTGGCGACCCTTTTTTCAAGTATAGAAAAATTTAACCAATCACCACCGGACCATTTTGGTTGATGCTGGATACGTAAATTTCACTGGCAATGTCTACACTGGCAAAGGCCCGTTGCATGGCCTCTCCCACTTTCTTAGCCGAATCCCGATCTTTACTTAACGCAAACATCGAAGGACCCGCTCCTGAAATACTGCAACCTAAAGCACCCGCTTCGATAGCTGCGGCTTTCACTTCATTAAATCCGGGAATCAAAATGGAGCGAACGGGCTCAATGATAACATCTACCAAGCTGCGGGAAATCAGACCGTAGTCACCTTTCATTAAGCCAGCCACTAAGCCAGCCACATTACCCATTTGAGTAATCGTATTTTTAAGCGAAGTTTCCTTGCGAAGAATGTTACGGGCATCCCGGGTATTCACCTCAATTTGTGGGTGGACAATCGTCGCAAAAAGTTCGGCTGGGGTATCTACTTTAATCACATCCAGTTTAGGCTCGTAACTACGAATGGCAATGAAACCACCCAACAAACTCGGAGCTACGTTATCGGCGTGGGGAGTACCACTGGCAAAACGCTCGCCTTCCATGGCAAAAGGCAACAAGTCAATTTGCTCCATAGGCCGACCCATCAGTTCGTTCAAAGCAAAAACACCGGCCACCGAACTCGCCGCCGAAGAGCCCAGACCGCTACCCAGGGGCATTTTTTTCCGCAACTCAATACTAACCCCCTGATTAGCATTGAGGTGTTTCATGTAAGCCAGCATCGAAATACAGGCCGTATTTTTTTCAGGATTAAGCGACAAACGCCCTTGATCGCCTTCAATTTTCACTATCTCCAAACCAGGAGTAGCTTTTTTACGAAGAATAATTTCGTCGCCGGGATTATCGACGGCAAAACCAAATATGTCAAATCCGCAAGCTACATTGGCTACGGTCGCCGGAGCGAAAACTTTGATGGATTCCATGAAAAGAATAGAACTAAAGGCCTTTCTCTGCGAAAGTCGCCTCAATACGTGAGGGTGAGAACTTCCGACAAATGTACAAAATGAGTTTGATGGATACCGTCTAAAAAACGCTTATCCTGAATTTTAAACCATCCCTAGAAGGTATTCAAAAGTTGCTTTTCGTCCGAAGTAACCGGAATGACATCCACTCCAACTTTAATGGTATGCTTGCCGCCGCTAAAAAGAATACCTTTAAGCGGGGAAACATCCCCAAAGTCCCGCCCCCAGGCCGTGGTAATGTGCCGTTCCTGCGGAACCAGATCATTGGTCGGATCAAAGTCACACCAGCCAATACCCGGAGCATACACCGAAACCCAGGCATGGGTAGCATCGGACCCCTGCAACTTAACTTTACCCGGTGGCGGTTTGGTTTCCAGATACCCACTTACGTAACGAGCCGCAAAGCCCAGGCTCCGAAAACAGGCAATAGCCAAGTGAGAAAAATCCTGGCAAACGCCTTTGCGTTCGTGAAAAGCAGTCTTCAAAGGCGTATGAATCGTCGTGAAGCCCGAAACATATTTAAAATCCGTGTAAATTTTATGACACAGCTCCCGGGCACTTTGATAAAATGACTGATCCTCACGAAAACATTCCGAAGCATAATCCCTGATTTCGGCATCCCATTGCACGTAGGGACTTGGCAGGGTATATTCCAGCACTTCATTCTTCACCACCAGATTCCGCTGAATTTGCTCCCGAACCTGGCGATTCGTCATGAATAAATCCGTAATAATTGTAGAGCGGGTTTCCACTAAACTGGTGGCTAATACGCTCAGTTGCTGGTGTGGTTTATGAATTGAAAAGTGATGTAATGTATTACCAAAATAATCCATTCGCTGGTTAATTTCATCCGGCATCGGACTAATAATCAGCGAAAAATTAGTAACCTTCTGCTTAGGAAACGTCTTGGGCATAACGCAGGCGATACCGTGATAACTATTGACATCACCCGTATAATTATACTGCGTTTTATGAATGAGCTTATAAATCATTATCTACATCCATTAAAGTATCTGTAATTGAATGCTGCGTGAACGTATGTTTAAAATATAGATTCGCAATGAAGTTGGAAACGGTGCTTACATGGCCATAAATATCCAAAAGCATCTGATCTAATTTTAAATACGGTTTATCCGCTTCTATAACCTTATTCAGTTCATTAACATCTACTAATTGTAACTGTGTAGAAGCCTGTAAAATTGCTTTTTGAGCTTCATTCAATCGTTCTGAATTTTGAGGTAATTTGCTAAGAGCTTCGTTTAGAGCTTTTAATAAATAAGATAAAGAAGTCGGTACCTGCTGATCTAATAATAGCATATCCAGTACGTATTCCATCTCAAAATTTGACTTATACGCTAAGCGATAATTTACTAAAGCGAAGTGGCTCATTAAAGCCGCCTCCATCAATTCCGTCTCTACAAACTGTTCCGTCTTCGTACTGAAAATAGAACGAAGAATGGTTACTTTCGAAAGAATACGTTCGACCAGTTTTCCTACTTCAAACAGGTAATAACCGTGATTTCGAGGAAGCGTTTCGTTAACAAGTCCGTAGAAGGTAAATAGGTTATTCTGCAACGTATTCAACGCGTTCTGAATATCGTTTGGATTTTGACGAGTATGAATGTTTTTTAATCGCTGATTGATGTTTTCAATGTTATCAACGGTTCGCCACGTTACCTGATTCCAGCGATCACGAACGGCTATAATGGCTTTCATATAAGACTGTATGCTCGACGTTATCGTACCCCGTTGATTATCGTTTGCAATACTTTCATAAATCAAGGGATATGGATTTTCAAACGCTTCTTTATTTTCGTCCGTAAATCCATTTTCCATTCGAATCAACCGCGAAACGGTTTTCAGAAGAATTTCGATATGTTCGGTCTTATTCGTACTGCCAAAATTTCGCTGAAAATTCAGAGCATTAAGGGTAATGATTAAAAAGCTACTGGCTACCATAGTCCGCTCGGCATAACGAGCCGTCCAATAGAGATTTTCGGCACTTCGGCTAGGCAGTGAAGACTGAGCTTTCTGAGATAGTAAACCCGGTAACTTGATACGCTCGCGAATCACCTCTGCTTCATCCGAAATGATCCAGGTATCTTTTGATAAGCCTCCGTATTGATTGGAAAAGGTGAATTTATCCTTGATAGGTGAACTTCGGGTCAGCCCTCCCTGCATAACCTGATACCCCGTGGGCGTGGCCGTGAGAAAGGCCCGAATAGCGGCATAACGAGGTTCGATATGATCCTCAACGAAGGCCGGAGTCGTTGAAAAACTTGTTTCCTGCTGAGCTACGTATTCCGTTGGGTTTTGCAGGATTTGTTGTTTCAATTCCTGCAATTGCTGGTGCGTTAACTGCCTTCCGTATACCGATCTAAATACTTGTTTCCGATTCGCTTTTTTAATGATTAATTCATGCAAATGCTCCAGTACATATGCCCGTTCTTTTTCCTGACCACACCACCAGGTAGCTACCGAAGGCAGGATTAATTCCTCCCCTAAAAAGTGCCGGGAAATGGATGGTAAAAAAGCATTTAAAGCGGAGTTCTCCAGCATACTGGTCCCCGGAGGGTTAATTACCAGTACGTTTCCATTCCGCATGACCTGCAATAATCCGGCTACTCCCAAACGCGAACCTGAACGCAATTCCAGTGGGTCGCACCACTCATCATCAATCCGGCGAATAATGACATCCACCCGTTGTAATCCTTCAATGGATTTCAACCAGACATAGCCATTCTTGACAATTAAATCATCTCCCTGAACCAGCGTATAGCCTAGGTAAGAGGCAAGATACGCCTGCTCGAAATACGTTTCATTATTGGGACCTGCCGTCAGATAAACGATGTTTAAATGTTCTGATTTTTCTCTGAACACTTTAAACATGGACTGCTGAGCCTGCGTGAAAAAAGGTGATAATCGGCTGATGTAGACATCCTCCGCCAACTCAGGCATGATCTTACTGATGATTACCCGATTTTCGAGTGTATAACCCGACCCCGAAGGAGCCTGCGTACGATTATCCAGCACCCACATCCGGCCATCCGGCCCCCGAGCCATGTCGGCAGCGTAAGTCATTAACTGATTTTCGGTGGGAAGCTTTACGTCCAGACAAGGGCGAAAAAAGCCGGTATTTTCAAACACCAGTTCGGGAGGAAGAATCCCTTCTTTCAGGAGTCTTTTATCTCCGTACGCATCACGGTAGATTAAATCCAGTAATACGGCCCGTTGCTGTAATCCTTTCGAAATAGATTCCCATTCTTTTTGTTCAATTAAAAAAGGGATGGGATCTAATTTCCAGGGAGAATTTAGGCCTTTAGGTTCCTGATACACATTATAGGTAACCCCGTTTTCACGGATTTTATTCTTGATTTCCTGTAACCTATTTTTTAACTCTAAATTTCCTATTTTCTCCAGTCCTATAAATAAATTTTTCCAGTAAGGTTTTATACTTCCATCGGAAGCTAAAATCTCGTCATACGAACTAATCTGGCTTTTGTAAGAATCTAATAAAGAATGAATCGTTTCTGTTACCATGCGTTCTGCTTGTGCGAGTAAGGTCGAAACCTCTCCTCCAGTTTTACCCACATTTTACCAAATACACTAGTTCATTTCTACTATGTCCGTGAGTTTGCTTAGTCAAAAATAGGACTAAAAAAATAGATTAGCCTGCTGACGAAAAACTTTAAACAGAGCTATAAGCCAAATTTTAACTAATACAATAGCTACTTATCCAAAATAATAACTACGAAACAAGCTAGAAACCATAATAAATATACATTTTAAGCTCTTAGTGAATTTTAAACGTGCCTTGATTTTAAGAGAAACGGTATTAAAAGCATACCAGAAACCAACCCGTTAGCCCTGAATCCGTTAACTTTCGAAAGTTACCTGATCAAGTTCTTCAAAGTATTAAACTATTACAGGGTTAATTATGCTTATTCCCACATTCCCCCCGGGATTCAAAAGCTATTCTTACTTTTGCAACTAGATGAATCACCTGACGTTATCTTCTTTTCTGCATCTAGTCCTTACTCCACCCTGAGTTTGGTCTTTTCCTGCTTCCCTTTTCCAATGATTAATCTTTCTGGCCATCCCAAGCCGCGGAATTACTGCGTTCCGTTCGGTGTAACTATACTGTTTTATGAACTCACGATTGAATCTGTTCGATTTAAGTCAAAAAGTAAATTACAAAACTGAAGTACTTTCGGGTCTTACGGTTGCCCTGGCCCTCATTCCCGAGGCCATTGCTTTTGCCCTGATTGCAGGTCTTTCGCCTTTGACTGGCTTATACGCTGCCTTTACGATGGGTTTCGTAACCTCTATTTTGGGAGGCCGCCCCGGCATGATCTCAGGAGCAACGGGAGCCGTCGCCGTGGTTATTGTTAGTCTGGCTCAATCGCACGGTGTTGAATATATTTTCGCTACTGTAGTTCTGGCGGGACTACTTCAAATTCTGGCGGGAACTTTAAAACTTGGCAAATTCATCCGGCTGGTACCTCATCCCGTTATGTTCGGATTTGTAAATGGCCTGGCCATTGTCATTTTTATGGCCCAGCTTAATCAGTTCAAGTATACTGATGCCTCAGGCACTTTGCGGTGGTTACAGGGTACGCCTTTATGGATCATGCTTGGCATTGCAGGTATTACCATGCTCATTATCTGGGGGCTTCCTAAGCTTACCAAGGTAATTCCGGCCTCATTAACCGCTATTGTGGTTGTTTCGGCGGCTGTGATTGGGTTTAACATCGACACTAAAACCGTTGGAGACATCGCTTCTGTTCAAGGTAGTTTTCCACCTTTTCACATTCCATCGGTTCCGTTTACCCTTGAAACCCTGCAAATTATTTTTCCCTACGCCTGTATCGTGGCTGGTGTTGGCCTGATTGAAAGTCTGTTAACCCTCAACCTTATTGATGAAATAACTGAAACCAAAGGCCGAAGCAATAAAGAATGCATGGCTCAGGGAACGGCCAATATCGTTTCCGGGCTTTTCTCAGGCATGGGTGGTTGTGCGATGATTGGCCAGAGTCTGATTAATATTTCGTCTGGTGCCAGAGCCCGGTTATCGGGAATAGTAGCTTCCGTGATGCTGCTCGTATTCATCATGTTTGGAGCAGGTCTGATTGAAAAACTGCCTATGGCCGCCCTAACTGGCGTGATGATTATGGTTTGCATCGGAACTTTCGAGTGGGCGAGCCTAAAAACGATTGGACGGATGCCCGTAATCGATGTGATCGTCATTATACTGGTCACATTGGTAACGGTATTTTTACATAACCTGGCTCTGGCGGTGCTCGCCGGCGTTATCATTTCTGCCCTTGTCTTTGCCTGGCAGAATGCCCAACGCATTAGGGCCAGAAAATACACGGACGAAAGCGGTGTCAAACATTACGAGCTTTTTGGTCCGCTGTTTTTTGGTTCGATTCAAACCTTTAACGAAAAATTTGACATCACGAACGATCCAAGTGAAGTGGTTATTGATTTTGCCGAAAGCCGGGTTGCTGATATGTCTGCGATTGAAGCTCTGCATAAACTAACCCAACGATATGCATTAGCGGGCAAAGTCGTTCATTTACGCCATTTAAGTCCTGATTGCCAGCGATTGCTTCGGAAAGCGGAAAGTATTATCGAGGTTAATATCATGCAAGACCCCCATTACCAGGTGGCTTCTGATCTGGAATAATCACAATAAAAGCCCGAGGTAACAAACCTCGGGCTCTTTTACTATCATAGCTATTATGCCTAGGAAAGATAGCTTCCAATCGAAACGATATCGGCAAATACGCCTGAAGCCGTTACTTCAGCACCCGCCCCGGGGCCTTTGATCACCAGCGGGCGATCATGGTAACGCTTCGTGGTGAAAGAAATGATGTTGTCGGCACCTTCCAGAGCGTACAGCGGATGATTCGGCCCAACGGCTTTCAGGCCAATGGTAATTTTGCCACTTTCCAGCGTAGCCACGTAACGTAGCTTTTCGCCTTTGGCGTCGGCATCATCCACCCATTTCTCGAATACGGCATTACAGTTCTCCAGTTCTGCAAAGAAATCATCCACCGAAGGAGCATTCTGGCAACTTTCAGGCAGTAAGGGTTTGATTTCGATATCTTCAAAATTCAGTTGCATCCCAATTTCACGAGCCAGAATCAGGATTTTTCGAGCTACGTCCTGACCACTTAAATCGTCGCGAGGATCGGGTTCGGTGTATCCTTTGGCTTTCGCTTCGCGAACCACTTCCGCAAAACGTAATCCCGGACGGAAATTGTTGAAAATGTAACTCAGTGTTCCCGAGAAAACGCCTTCAATTTTCAGGAAACGATCCCCCGACGCGATGAGTCCCTGAATGGTATTAATGACGGGTAAACCCGCCCCGACGTTGGTTTCGTACAGGAACTTTACTCCTTTTTTCAAAGCCATGCGATGACGACGAGCGTACTCTTCATAAGAAGCCGCGTTGGCCGTTTTATTAGGCGTAACGATGGAAACCGAAGCTTCCAGCAGGCCTTCGTAATAGTCTACTATCGATTTATTCGCCGTACAATCAACGAAGATACTGTTTGGTAAATTGAGCGTTTTGATCCGTTCGATAAAGCCCGACAGATCGGCCTTTTCCCCATCGTGATCCATGCGTTCATCCCAGTGTTCCTTGGAAATACCGCCTTCGTCAATCACCATAACCCGGCTGTTGGTTACGCCAATCAGACGAATCTTCAGGTTGCGGAATTTCCGCATGTAACTCTCCTGCTGCGACAACTGATTGAGTAACGTCTTTCCAATCAGTCCCGTACCCATCAGGAACATGTTCAGCGTTTTTACCTGATCGGCAAAGAAGCTTTCGTGAATAACATTCAGTGCTTTGGAAAGATCTTTCCGCTCAATCACAACTGAGATGTTCAGCTCCGAACTTCCCTGAGCCGTAGCCACGATGTTAATCCCGTTTTTACCCAGCACGGAGAACAAACGGCCCGAAACGCCCGTGTGCTGACGCATGCCTTCACCCACTACGGCAATTACGGAAAGGTTTTCCTGAATATCCACGCCTTCTACGTCCCCCATGCGAAGTTCATTGGCGAACTCCGTTTCCATGATTTCCCGCACTTTGGCTGAGAATTTAGGATCAATAGCAAAACAGATGGAATGCTCAGAAGAAGCCTGTGAAATCAGAATGACCGAAATTTCGTGGCGAGCCAGCACGGTAAATAACTTAGCCGAAACCCCGGCTACTCCAATCATTCCCGAGCCTTGCAGGTTAACCAAAGCCAGGTTATCAATGGAACTGATCCCCGTAATTGTATACTCATGCGGCGGAGCCTGACGTGTGACAATCGTGCCCGGGTGCGAAGGATCAAAGGTATTCAGTACCTTGATGGGGATATTTGCTTTGAACGCTGGCGTTAAGCTGGGGGGGTAAATTACCTTGGCTCCAAAGTGCGTCAGCTCCATCGCTTCCGCATAGCTCACCACGGGAATCGTAAAGGCGTTACGAACCTTTCGGGGATCGGAAGTCATCATGCCTGGTACGTCCGTCCAGATTTCAATTACCGAAGCATTCAGAGCGGAGCCAAAAATACTGCCCGTATAATCTGAGCCCCCACGACCTAAGGTTGTGGTAATACCATCTTCAGTCGAACCGATGAAGCCGGTAATGAGCTGTAAACTTTTATTTTTTGAAAAATGATGCTGAATCAGGTGGTTGGTTAACTCAAAATTTACCTCGGCCTGCTGGAAGCTGGCGTTGGTTTTAATGAGTTTACGGGCATCGAGAAAGTCACAGTCCACGCCCTGATCTTTCAATACTTCAGTTACTAAGGTCGTAGAGAGACGTTCCCCAAAACTTACTAACAAGTCAGACGTACGAGGGGAAATTTCCCGAATCAGGGTAATCCCCCGCAGCAGATCTTCCAGTTCATTGAAAAGTCCCATCACATCAGCAATCACACGACTGCGAAAACGGGGGCCAATGAAATGATTAATAACTTCCAGGTGACGATCCGATGCTTTCTTGAATACGTCGCGATATTCTTCATTACGAGCAGCCCGGCTGCCCATTTCGAGCAAATGGTTGGTAAAACCACCCATGGCCGAAAAAACTACGGCAATTTTCTCACCGCGTTGAAGATTATCATGAATAATGCCCAAAACCGCCTCAATGGCTTTGATGCTTCCTACGGAGGTGCCGCCAAACTTTAGAACTTTCATACGCTAATGAACGGCCTGATCGCCGTCCCGATAAAGTAAATGAGCCTCTGGGGAATAGGCTATTTAGACAATAGAGCCGCAAAGATAGCCGAGACACCCATTATGCAGGTGAAGAATTAGAAATTCTGATGGAGAAAAGCCAATTCACCCCATTTATTTACTCAGTTAATTCGGGAAGAGAAATAGATTATTTGGCTAAAAACGAAAAAATCCCGAAGTTTTCGAAGCTTCGGGATTTTACTTGTTTCAGAGCGATTGTTCCATCTTTTCTCCCTGATGCCACCAAAGTTCATTGAACTTCTGGCCATTTTTACGTAAGAACTCAAAAGAACCTTCTTCCAGAATCCGCCCTTTGTCCATGACGTAGACGTAATCGAAATCCCGCAAGAGGTGCAGTCGGTGCAAAGAAGAAATAATGGCTTTATCCGAGAACGCCTTAAACATGCTGTTGTAAATCAGGGCTTCCGTTTTGGGATCGACACTGGAAGTAGGTTCATCCAGTAATACCACCTGACTTTCCTGAGCCGCCAGAATGCCCCGAGCCAGAGCCAGCCGCTGTTTTTGTCCCCCCGAAAGGTTAACTCCTTTTTCCTGAATACTTGATTCCAATCCCTGAGGTAACTGCTCAACGACCGTCTGAAAATGAGCGATTTCACAAACCTCCCGAATCGTTTCTTCCGTAAAGGGCAAACCTAGCGTGATGTTGTAGGCAATGGTATTTTCAAAAATTTCAGGCTCCTGCGGAAATAGCGTTACCGTATCATACAGCGTACCCATGCTTTGAGCTTCTACGCCATCTACTTTTAATTGAGCACCTTCTTTGGGTTCGTACAGTCCTCTCAATAAGGCAAGTAAGGTACTTTTTCCGCTGCCACTTTCGCCGATTAATGCGATGCGTTGACCCCGTTGAATACGTAAATGGAGTCCATGTAAACCCGTAATCTGCTCCGTCTGGTGAGAGAAGTTGATGTTGTGAAGCGTGATTTCTTTCCAGTTTTCAGGCACTTTGGTAGCGGCTTCCGGGCGGTGATAATCGTTGTAGGCTTCCGCAATCTCATTGGCCGCCTGTAAGTCGGTATTATGTCGAATGATGTCCGTATACTGCCAGGCTACGTCCTGAAAAACGCTGGTAAACTGATTGACGTATCCTAGTAACGTTACCAAACCACCGACGGCAAAAGCTCCCGTTGGACTATAATTCTGGTAGACATAGCCCAGCGTGATAACCGCGTAGATCAGACCAATCATCATTTCGGCGGTAAACCATTTCCATTCATTAATGACTGCCGTTCTGCGAAAAGGCTGGAACATAGCGGATACTTTCCCCAGCAAACCCGTTTCCATGCTTTTTTCCAGTCGAAGCGTAATGACCGTAATGATGTTGGAAAGGCTGTCAAACAAAGTTGCGGAAACCGTGTGCTCATGTTCGTTCACCTCATTTAATGATCTAATGAAAGGTTTGTCAAACATGAAAATAACCCGCAGGGTAATCGCCCCAATGAGCACTCCAATGGTTCCGAAAACCGGGGAAAAGTAGAGCATCGCACTCAGCGAAAATACGAATTTGGCCAGGGCGTGTAGATAAACGAAGCCATTCTGGAAAAACTCCCGCAGAGCTTCAAAAGCTTTTCGAATCCGGTTAATCGTCGCTCCCGAGTGGTGATCTTTGTGCCATTTCACGGGCAGGTGGAGTGCCTGATGATACCGTTCCTGAAGGAAATTTCGACTCAGATTAAAGGCTAGTTCCCGCTCCATTACCCGGGCTGGGCCGTGACAGGCCCAGAACAGAAAACGAATCAGTAAATAGCCCAGAGCGTACCAGAGGGCATAACGCAGGGCATGCATTCCATCCTGCTGAAGCTTATTTACCAGCCAGCCCAGCATCAGCGGCAAGGCTGCTTCAATTAAGTTGGAAAGAATAAAAAGAGCGTACACGAGCAGATACCTTCGACGTTCCTGTCGGGCATACTGCCAGGCCGTGCGTAGCAGTGAGATATAAGGATTATTCATGGTTTCGGGATGGATGGGAAAATCGGCTTGCGAACTTTCAGGAAACTTTAGTTACTGAAATACTCCGCGAATCATCAGCATTACTCTCAATCCGTACCGATAAATAAGCTTCGGGCCAGAGATGAGGTATCTGGGAAGGCCATTCGACGAAACAAAAGTTCCCGGAATAAAAATATTCTTCAACACCGATATCAAAAGCCTCTATTTCGGACTTAATCCGGTAGAAATCAAAATGATAAATGGTGTCATTCTGATCCGTAGAATATTCATTCACTAAGGCAAACGTTGGGCTTTGCACCGTTTGAAGCACTCCTAGTTCGCGACATAAAGCCTTCACGAATGTGGTTTTGCCTGCTCCCATCTCTCCTTCGAATAACCATACCCGCAAATCCTGGCCGTAAGCCAGTACCTGACGAACCGTTTCGGGTAAATCCGTCAATGAGGCACAATGAAAAACTTTCTCCTGCATGAATGTATCTCTAAGAATTTAGGCGGGTATTACCTTTTGCAGACGTTCCACAATTTCAGCCACCGCCGGACAAACCTGAGTATTCGCCAGCGTTAAGTCCAGAATCTGGTGCATCCGCCGCCGATCCGTGTGCGGGTATTCCCGACAGGCTTTGGGCCTTACCTCATAAATGGAACAATAATTGTCGTAACCTAAAAAAGTACAGGGCGAACTGTTTAGGACATAATGCCGGTCTTCATCCATGTGAAGATAGCGAGCAATCAAATCCGCTGGACGCATCCGCAGGTGTTTGGCAATCCGCTCAATATCGGCATCCGTGAAGATGGGACTGGTAGTTTTGCAGCAATTGGCACAGGTGAGACAATCCATATCGTCAAAAACTTCTTCGTGCAATTGCTCAAAAGCTTCGTCTAATTTTTTAGGTTTACGGGCCTTAAGCCGGTTCAGATACCGTTTGTGCTCCGCGTAACGCTCGTTCATTTTACAAAATTAATCTAATTAGTTTTCTGTTTGCAGTTTTCTGTTGATGTAACATATAACCAACCACAGGGTTACTCAAAGTTGTAAGTCTTATGATCCTGTTCTTTACGGATTTGCAATCTGAAAGAGATCTATTACTCTGAGTAACCCAGTGGTTCCGTCAACAGAAAACCGGAAACTGTAAACTCTATATCTATGATACGTACCGCTCTAGCGGGTTTTGGAGATTCTGCCCGTTACCTTCATGCCCCTTTTATACTCGCCAATTCCTCTTTTCAACTCACGCATGTGTTCGAACGTTCCAAAAATCGAGCAGCAGAGGTTTTTCCTTTTGTAACGACCGTTCGCAGTTTTGAAGCCCTGCTCGAAGAGCCTTCGATTGATCTCATTATCATCAATACGCCCAACGAAACGCACGCTGATTATACCCGGCAAGCTCTAGAGGCGGGCAAGCACGTGGTCGTTGAAAAGCCTTTTACGCCTACCGTTGAGGAAGCCGAAGAGTTAACGCAGTTAGCCAAAGAAAAAAATCTGGTATTAACTATATACCATAACCGTCGCTGGGATAGTGATTTTCTGACCGTTAAGGATGTACTCGAGTCGGGAGAACTGGGCGAAATTTTGAGTTATGAAGCTCATTATGACCGCTATAAGCCCATTTTGAACGTAAAAGGCTGGAAAGAAAAGCCGTCTCCCGGTAGTGGAACACTCTACGATCTCGGTTCGCACATTCTGGATCAGGCCCTGCATCTGTTTGGTATTCCTACTAAAGTCTGGGCTGACATCTGGACGCAACGGGAAGGTTCCACCATCCATGATGCCTTTGATCTCCATCTGACTTATGATAAACTTCGGGTTCGCTTACGTTCAAGCTTGTTAGTTCTCGAACCCGCTCCTCGTTATACCATCAATGGAACGTTGGGAAGCTTTCTAAAACCCGGTATTGATATTCAGGAAGATCAATTGAAAGCCGGAGAAATCATGCCCGGTCACCCTAATTTTGGTGTAGAACCAGAGTCGCTTTGGGGCATGATCCACACTCAGTTAGGCGATACTTCCATCAAACGAAAAATAGAAAGTCACGCTGGGAACTGGGGTCTTTTTTACGAAAATGTAGCCGATGCGATCCTGAACGGAGCTGAGCTTGCCGTGAAGCCTGAACACGTCATCAATCAGATTAAAGTCATTGAGGCTGCCTTTTTAAGTACGCAGACGGGTAACGCCGTTTCTCTACGATAATTGGTAAAAGATCGGAAAGTTTTTGGCAGACTTTCCGATCTTTTTCTTTCTTTCAAGCACCATTTCTGCCTGTAAATAGTTATAGTTGCATCTTGAAATGGAGGCTATGGAAACAGTTCAATCTAAAAATACTTCAATTCGTACCCACTCATTATCCAATCTATGGAGTACGGCTGAACGCGGAGGCTACCCTGCCGCGTTATGGCGGTTACCACGAGCAAGTGAAAAACAGTTAATCATTGACTTATCGAGCGAAGACCGCCGTACCAAGATTGACCTGGAAGAATTGCCCGCTGGTTTTGCCATTAGTCCGTTTATAAATCCCGAAGGAGATCAGACGCGTTTTTTAAGGGCTGATCTTTATTTTTCTTTTGATTCAGAAGAAAATTTAGTGGCCGAAAAGACTTCCCCCTCGGCTGACTTCTGGCGAATTCAGGCATTTGAAGACGATGCCTTTGAGGAAGTGGATGCTCCCGACTATAACCTGTCTCCCATTCCACTAGATCTAGAGTCGTTGAGTGAGCGGGAGAAATTTGAAGAATCGGTGCGGCAGGCAGTTACGGAGATGAAGCTCGGTGCTTTTCAGAAGGTTGTACTTTCACGAAGAAAATGGGTGCAACTACCGGCCCAATTCGATCATGTGGCGGCTTTTCATCGCCTTTGTGAAGCGTACCCGCATGCGTTTATTTCCTTGGTTTCCTTACCCGAATCGGCCTGTGTCTGGCTGGGTGCTACGCCCGAAATTCTGGTTAGTCAGGACCAACAGGGTATGTTCAGAACCATGTCGCTGGCCGGAACGCAGTCCGCTCTGGATGAGAATAATCATCCTATTCCCTTGGGCGAAGCTCGCTGGTCGCATAAGGAGATTGAGGAACAGGCTCTGGTGAGTCGTTATATTATTGAATGCTTCAAGAAAATCCGATTACGGGAATACGCTGAAAGCGGCCCACAGACGGTAAAAGCAGGTAATCTTCTGCATTTACGGACGGATTTTAAGATTGATACTAAATCAGTTAACTTCCCGCAACTGAGTACGGTTATGCTGGATTTGCTGCATCCTACGTCAGCCGTTTGCGGCACGCCTAAATCTTCTGCTCTCCGATTTATTGAACATTACGAAGCCTACGACCGCACCTATTACAGTGGTTTTTTAGGTCCAGTGAATATCAATAATGAATCTCATTTGTTTGTGAACCTTCGTACGATGAAGATCGAAGGCGATCAGGCGATTCTTTACGCCGGAGCGGGTATTACTGAAAGCTCTGTCCCCGAACAGGAGTGGAACGAAACCGAAATGAAGTGCCAGACTTTATTGTCAGCTTTGCTTTAGTGGTTAGTTTTCAGTTTGTTATTGTCAGTTTTCAGTTGGGTAACCAGGGAGTTACTCGAAGTAAGGACTCTTTGGTTTCATCATTCCACGGCCCAAATAAAATCTAATGGAAAACCCCGGGTTTGACACCTGGGGTTTTCCATTCTTAAACCCTGCTGGGGTTATTCTACTCATTTTGGATTTACGACCCAGAGCTTCCCCGGATTTCATTCGGGGCTATCCATATTCAACCCCTCTGGGGTTGTTATTTGTTATTATGATAGGTTTACTACAAATAACCCCAGAGGGGTTATTTGTAGTAAACCTGTATAGCTTCGGCCTAGATAGTCCCAGGCTGGATAGCCCCGAATGAAATCCGGAGACACGGTTGGTAATGATAGCTTATTTCATACCTGAAGGATATGTCATTACTTAATCATCCGCGTCTGTCATTCAGAGCGAAGCGAAGAATCTTATGGCCATTTGCGAGCTGGTTGGGTCATGCGGTAAATTGAATAAATCAACCCCACCCCATTTCACAGAAGGTCTCTCACTGCGTTCGAGAGGTCAGGGATCATACCCAATTTTTCCTTTATAGAAACTCCACTGGTGCGAGATTCCATCTCGTTCCTACGATCAGGCAGAAACCCGGAGGTCCTGAGCAAAGCTGTAGTTACCAACGGAAAACTGAAAACTACAATCTAACTACTCCCTGAATTGCAGGACGTTCGAAGAATTGATGAAGACCGGCAGCAAGTTATTACCCGTGGAGCTAGTTGATTTAACTGGCGTCGGCAAGGGCTTCTGAGCTACTTTTTTCCGGGGAAAGATATAGTTGAAGCTCTTGGTATAAAGCACACTTCCGCCCACCGTCGGCGTGTTCTGGTTGATGGTACTTTGCAGGAATGTATTCTGCGGGAAACGGCTAAAGGCTTTCAAACGCCAGCGGGCATCAGGAGTGACAGTCCATTCGGCTGCCCAGTCACCAATCAGATTGGCATTTTGCGTACTATACACCGAAGAAAATCCTCCATCTCGACTGATAGTCAATCCATTACCAAAGTTATAGGAAACCCTCGCTCGCAACTGATCGGCCAAAGTCGAATTCGAACCAATGATATTAACCGTATTAATATCCACCTCTACCCCATTCGCCACTTTCGAGAGAATATCACTTAAGACACTCGTCCCGGTTTCGGCTAGTAGATTCAGTAACGTTCCCTGCGAGAAAGAAGCCTGCGAGTTCTGCGGTAATAAACGACCCGAGAAAAGCACGCTACTGACCTGATTATTCAGCTCCTGCTCATCATTGGCAATGCGGGCTTCAAAGGCCTGCACCGAACCCGAAAACTGGGGTTCCAGCGGATATTCCTTGATTTTTAAACCAAAGGCAACGTTTGGTTTCATTAAGCGGTCCTTTAAACTAATCGTTACCTCTACGGGATACGCCCGCCGGGCCTGAGCGGAAGAGGTTTGCTCATTCGTCAGGTTCATGATAGGGGTCAGCGACGTTAGTTTCGTGTAAGAAGCTTTTACATCCACAAAGGCCTCATAAGGATCGCCGTACCAACTGATGCGGCTGTTGGGCTGGATGGCAAATTCTTTCGAAACCAGAGCCTCGTATTTATAGAAGTATTTCCCTTTTTCCAGTTCGTAACTTCCCCGCATGGAAAAATCCCCTTTGGTATCCACTTCCAAAGCCAGGTTACTATTTCCATAGGCTTCCAGGCGGTCGCCCGTGCGACGATCCAGCACCAGAATACACTTGGCATCGGGGGTAATATTAAAGTTGAAATCCATCCGAATACCCGTGCGAACCCGACGTTTCAGGCTAAAATCTTCCTCTTTTTTCTTAGGAATGGCCAGATTAACAAACTGGATATAATCGGTATTACTTACTTCACTGGCATTGTCAATTGGAATGGTAATCTCCGTTCCGGGACGCGTGGTCGCGTTAGATTTAATCACCAGATTTTCCAGCGTCCCTACACTTTCTACGCTTACATCGCCCGTAACGTAAGCTTTTCCGAAGAACAACTTATTCTCCTTAATGGTGGTATTCAGTACTTTGAAGTTTCGCAAATTGGCTTTCAAATCCAGAGCATAATTCCCATTGCCACCCGAGTAAAGTCCAATCCGCACATTTCCGGGGTTACCTTCTTCATCCGTCACCGCCATTTTCGCTAATGCTTCACTTCCCCGGAACCGAATGGTATCCGCGAAATTCAATCGAACGCCCAGGTAATCGAACCGTAATTGACCTTTTTTTACGTCTGCTAGTCCCCGAATCTGTGGCGATTTAGGGGTTCCTTTAATGGTTAACTTTCCACTCGCCTGACCTTTAATTTCGGAGAATAAGCCTTCCACGAAAGGTTCAAAAATCTGTAAATCCGTACGATTCAGGTTTGCGGCTAAATCCAGAGCATTTTCTCCCTGATCAGGCGTGTAAGTGCCTTTTATGTTCAGAATCGGATTATTCATCCGATCTACATTCACGTTCACATTCACCCGCTGATTGGCCTTGTCCCACTGCGAAGACGCGTCTACATTACCGATCAGAAAGCCTTTATACACCAGCTCGTCGATGTTGAGTTTTCCATCCAGATTGATATTCTCGTAGGCGTCCCGCATTCGAACATCCCCATTAAGCGTCCCGTTGATCTTCACCTGCAAAATCGGTTCAAGCGTTTGCAGATTAAAGTCACGGGCGTTCAGTAATAACGTTTCCTGCGGATTTTCTGAGACTCTTCCGTTTAAAGCAATGGACTGTTCGGTATTCTGGAAGGTCAAATCTTTCACGTCCACCGTTGAACCCGTCAATCGAATCATATTACCCGTGTTCACATTCCAGTCCTGATCCAGAATTCGGATTCTGGAACGACGGAAGTGTAGATCAGTACCTTCGGCTCTAAAGAAGATATCTCCGTTTAAACTCAGGCGGTTTGTACTGGCTTTCTGCTGTAACCGACTGGTAAAAGCAATGTGATCTTTATCCCAGGAAGCTTCCACCTGAAGATTTTCGGTGGGAGCAGCGGAATAAATTTGCTGATTATCAGAGGTAATAACGGCAGAAGCCAGCACATCGTTCTGATGGGCAAACTTCGAAGTATTGATATCGACTTCGGAGTGGAAGAATTTATATCCCCCCATTAAAAGCGTGTCGGCTTTCGCATTCAGCGTAAAAACGGAGGTATTTCCCATCGTGAAATTACCCTCTACTTTACTATTGGGAGAGAGGTAACCGTCGGGATAAAGAAAAGCCATCAATGGCCGGGAATCTTTAAATTCGACGGCATAATTCAGATTATAGGGGTTTGGAATGGGCTTGGTAGCCTTTTTCTGGTAATAACTTTGCCGGGCAGAATCCAGCTCGGTGAAGTAGATTTTATACTCTTCAATCAGATTGGGTAAATCCTTCAAAGCCTGCGAAAGCTTAAAGGGACCCTCTACGCTGGCATTCAGAATATCGGTTTGCAGGGAGATATACCGCTTATCCACCGGTTTGGGCATAAACAGATACAGCGTATCAATCAGCAGGTTCCGATCACCGTCCTTTAAGTCACGGGTTAAATAGGTGTTTTTCAGGCGAGCTACGCCGTACATTTCGTCAATATCCAGTCCCGTCCAGACGACGTGTACTTCCGACTGCAATCGCATGTTTTCTTCGGAAATACCCAGCGGATGTAGCATCGCCTTGCGAATCGTTCCGTCAATATCGAAGTAATTCCGTTTTTTCCGAATATCAGCCTTACCCGTCAGATCGAACACCAGATTGGTATCCTGCATAGCAATTCGTCCATCGAATTGACCTAACTGTAGATTCCCGTCAACGCGAATATGACGGTAATCGTACCCCTGAAAACCAAACCTACGAACGTCAGTATTCAGCTTCACTATGGCCGTTTCCTTATCAAAACCCTTGCCTTCAATCTGCCCTTTCAGATCAATCTTCTGAAGCATCTTCGGATCGTTAATCAAATCGCCCAGAGCAAAATTAACCAGCTCAATATCCCCCTTATAGGTTGAGTTATCGATCTTGTTGGCAATTTTCATGCTTAAGTTGGGCTTCGCAATGCCGTATCGGGTCTTCAACGATCCATTCGCCCGGAAATCATTATAGCGTCCGGCAAACAGTCCTGTGTATTCCAGCGTACCAAAATCATCCAGCGTTTCAGCGGCTGTTTTGCCCGTATATTGAGCCAGATCCTGAGCGTTGGTAGAGAACTGCGTCAGGTTGAAATTCATGTCGGTGGTTTCAAAATCGGGCAGGCCCTTAAACGCGAAAACACCCGCCGCCTGGCTTTTCTTGCCATACCGCAGGTCTTTAGCCCAAAATTTGAAATTCCGAACGATACCATCAAAATGCCCCGTCGCTTCCCACCGATCATTGAATTCGTATAACGGTCGCGAGAAACGGGCCAGGTCATTCGCATACACCACACTATGATCCAGATCGGCTAGAATGCGGACTTTCTCGTTAAAATCGCCCAGATCACGACTTCGTTTGTACCGGAATTCAATGTGCTTGCGAAGTGTGGAGCGATTCACCTGCACCAGCAAGTTTTCAAACCGCATCTGTTCCGAAGAAAAGAAAAACTTGGTATCGAACTTATGAATCCGCATTTGAGCCACCCGATCAATTCCTCGCAGGTTCGTAATATCGGCGGCAATGGTATCGGCAAAAACCAGAAAGTTTTTTACGTCTCCACTTAAGTCATTGATCACAAAATGATTGTAATCAAAAGTCCCCTTTCGGTTCAGAGGTTGGGTTCGCGGATCGTCGTAATGGAACTCTCCGGCTTCCACTTCTCCGGTTCCAATGGTAAACGGAATAATTTTGGGCGGGCCTTTACGGAGTGTTTTCGGAGCCGTTAATCGATCAATTGCCGCAATGAATCCATCAATATTCAAATCTCCGCTCGGCTGAACAACCAGACGAACATCGGGATTGACTAGCTTGACTTTATCGAGGTGAATATTGGTACTGGCGGAGTCGATCAGGTTAAAGAGGGAAAGATTAACTTCCAGCCGATTCACATCAATCATCGGCTGACGTAACGTGTCAGGAATCGAAACCTTCTCCAGAATCAGGTAATCAGGAAACTGGTAGTTCACCCGTCCAATGGTTATCGGATATTGTGTTTCCTTATAAAACCAGTCAGTTATGTAACGGGTAATCCTGGTCTGCACTTTCGGAATCCGCAGAAACGCCATGATACTTACGCTCAACCCAACCGTCAATAAAAAGAAGAAGGTAACGTTTCGGATTAAAATCGGAACTTCCTGACGAATCAGGCTGGCGACTTTGCTTCGTACGGCAGGAAAAAAAATAATCAGGAATAGCCCTACTAGTGCGGCGGGTAATCCTACCAATAGCAGTCCCCTTTTTATTTCCGTAATCTGATTGGGAGTAAGGGTTATCCAGGCTAAATAATGACCTACGCTCAGCCCAATGACTGCCACTACGAGGAGTGTCAGCAGAAATCGGGATATAAAACGCAGTAAGTAAGTCATCATGGAAAAGAAAGACAGTCAATGAAACAGCAGTAAACCTGCCATCAATAACTGTTTTTAGAACGTTTCAGGCGTACTTTTGTTGATAGTTCAGTAGTTAAAATTAATAAAATCAGGCCGAAACCTTCGGTTACTCCCCAGATTATGGTATTACTTGCCATCGAATCTTCCTGTGATGAAAGCTCCGCTGCGGTGCTGGTAGACGGGCAGATTCGTTCCAATATCGTAGCAACTCAGCTTATTCATCAGCAATACGGCGGCGTAGTGCCCGAATTAGCGTCCCGAGCCCACCAGCAACACATCGTGTCGGTGGTACAGGAAGCCTTAGCACAGGCCAAAGTTACAAAAAAGGACCTGAACGTGATTGCCTTTACCCGCGGACCGGGCTTATTGGGAGCTTTATTAGTAGGAACTTCCTTTGCTAAATCGCTGGCCTTGGGTCTGAATATCCCGTTGGTGGATGTGCACCACATGCAGGCTCACGTGCTGGCTCATTTCCTGCAAACGCCTCATCCCGCCTTTCCTTTTCTGTGCTTAACGGTTTCGGGCGGACATACGCAAATTGTACTCGTCCGGGATTACCTCGACATGGAAGTCATCGGAGAAACGCAGGACGATGCCGTAGGCGAAGCCTTCGACAAAACGGCGAAACTCCTGAACCTTCCCTACCCTGGTGGCCCTTTGATTGACAAATATGCTAAAGAAGGTAACCCCGAACGGTTTCCTTTTCCGGCTGTGGATACGCCCGGATTAAGTTATTCTTTCTCTGGAATCAAGACGGCCATTTTATACTTTTTAAAGAAAGAAACGGCTCAGAACCCTAACTTCATTGAAGAAAATCTGGCGGATATCTGTGCTTCGGTGCAGGCGGCGTTAGTTCGAACGTTATTAACCAAACTCAAACGAGCCGCCCGCGAAACAGGTATTCGGGAAATTGCCATTGCTGGTGGTGTTTCCGCTAATTCTGGTTTACGGAAAGAACTTCAGGAAACGGGCGATAAACTCGGCTGGAATGTCTACATCCCTGATTTTGAATATTGCACGGATAACGCCGCCATGATCGGCATGGCTGGTTATTACAAAGCCGTACGAGGTGAATTCTGCCCGCAAACCGTTTCTCCTTTACCCCGAATGGACTGGTAATCACAAACATCGAGCACTCGCATTTCCATGAAGCAGAAAATGCAGTGGGCTCGATGTTTGTCAAATTCTTGTAAAGATGCGATTGTAAAACGTCGACTATCAATCGAATAACCGCAGCGGCCGCCGTTAGAAACGATCAACTACTTTTGTTATCTATATTACTTAAACGTCTTTTCGTATTCGTCTGGCTTAAAGCCCAGAGCCACTATCTTTCCATTGGACTCAATCAAAGGGCGGCGAATGACGGACGGTTTTTCCAGCATTAAGACTACCGCAGAAGCTTCGTCCGTTGGTTTTTCTTCCAGTTTCTTCCAGGTCGTTCCGGCTTTGTTGACCAAGTCCTCCCAGGATTTTTGCGTTAACCAATGTTCAATGATTTCCCGACTAACTCCCTGCTTTTTGTAATCGTGGAATTGGTACGTAATGCCCTGATCGGCGAGCCATACGCGGGCTTTTTTTACGGTATCACAATTCGGAATGGCGTATAATGTATACATATGTATGCTGGCAAATCAGGTTATTTATCAAACTTACGCAAACCTGAAATTTTCAAACTAATGAGTATTTCACGAAAAAAGAGCGGCATTCCCAAAGGATACCGCTCTTTTTTGTCTGTTCTTAGATCTTATTTTCTAGGTTCGCGTTTTTCCAGGAATGATCCAATGTAGAACGCAGAAACCATCAGCAATACGAAGAATGCCAGAGGAACATAAGTAGGAAGTGGAATATTCAGTAACATATCTGTGTAATGATCAGTGTTCAGAATTCGGTACGTGCAAAAGTAAGCCACAAAGCTTAAACTCTAAAACCATTTTTCAAATTACAGCACACCTTTTGTACTGGGCAGATTATTGAGCTCTTTTACTTCCCGGCGAACGGCCATTTTAATGGCTTTTGCCCAGGCCTTAAAGATGGCTTCAATTTTATGATGCTCGTTATCCCCTTCTACCTTAATATTCAGGTTCGTAAGCGAAGTATCGGTAAAGGATTTGAAGAAATGGTGGAATAACTCCGTTGGCATATCCCCAATTTTCTCCCGGCGGAAATCCGCCTCCCAAATCAGCCAGGGGCGACCGGAAAAGTCAATGGCTACCTGAGCAAGAGCCTCATCCATGGGTAATAAAAATCCGTAACGGGCAATGCCGCGTTTGTCACCCAGGGCTTTGCGGAAGGCTTCACCGAGAGCTAAAGCGGTATCCTCAATGGTATGGTGTTCGTCAATGTGCAGATCGCCCTTGACTTTAATGGTCAGATCCAGTCCACCGTGTTTAGCTAACTGATCCAGCATGTGATCGAAGAATCCAAGACCCGTCTCAATGTTGGCTTTACCCGTTCCATCCAGGTTAAGTTCAACAAAAATCTGCGTTTCCTTCGTATCGCGTTGAACCCGTCCGATTCGGTCTTCGAGTCTTACTTTCCGGTAAATTTCATCCCAATCAGGTGTAGCCAAAGCCACTACGGCTTCCAGCTCGGGGGTTAATAAGCTACGTTCGGATTCCTTATAATCGGGCTCCACCAGAATCGCTTTTGCCTCCAGATTTAAAGCCAGCCGCACATCCGTCAGACGATCACCAATCACGTAACTATTCGCCAGATCATAACTGCCGTCCAGATACTGCGTCAGGAGGCCCGTTCCGGGTTTGCGGGTAGGTAAATTTTGCTCCGGGAATGAACGGTCAATGTGTATGGCGGAGAACTTCACTCCTTCCTTTTCCAGCGTTTTCAACATTTTATTCTGAGCTGGCCAGAAGGTATCTTCAGGAAACGAATCCGTGCCGAGGCCATCCTGATTGGTAACCATGACGAGTTCATAGTCTGTTTCTTCGGCAATTTTCCGAAGGGCAGAAATGGCTTTGGGCAGAAATTCCAGTTTTTCGAGGGAATCAATCTGAAAATCGGTTTGCGGCTCTACGATAATCGTTCCGTCCCGATCTATGAATAAGGCTTTTTTCATGTAAACGATTTTGCTGCAAATTTGAATAAGAATCAGTGACTTTGAACGGTTATCGGCTCATTTGATGAACAGATTCCAGGAAAATTTACAAACAATGATACATTTCATTGATTATACTGGATTTTTCCACCACATAGTACAATTTAGTTGCAGAAGCGAACTCTTTCACCGTATTTTGCATTTGTATTTATAGCAGTGGAAGATATACATAGTTCTGCTGACTAAAAAGGCCTCCCGTCTGCCTTGCTCTGATTAGGTTCGCGTGCCGAACCCTCCTTTGTAGCTCACACTTTGGTCATCAGAAGCCCGACGGATGTGTAGGCATCGTTGTGGTTTATTTTACATCATTTTAAAACCGATTGTACCACAAACTTCCTGTTTGTGACGTCTTTGGTTACAGGCAGCCGCCTGTGGATGACCGGAGCACAAGGAACTCTTGTGGTATTACTAATTCATGGAGAATCAAATTTTATTTGCTGACCTGGGTCTTTCCGACGAGGTTAAGCAAGCCGTCGCGGAAATGGGTTTCGTGGCACCTTCGCCTATCCAGGCAGAATCTATTCCTCACTTACTTGAAGGTCGTGACGTTATTGGCCAGGCTCAAACGGGTACTGGTAAAACTGCCGCCTTTGGTATTCCCTTAATTGACATTATTGACCCTAACGAAAAAGTGATTCAGTCGCTTATTCTTTGCCCCACCCGCGAATTAGCGGTGCAGGTATCTGAAGAGCTTCGTCGACTTGCTAAATTCAAAAAAGGGGTATGGATCACTGCTATTTATGGTGGTGACAGTTACGAACGCCAGAACCGTGACCTGCGTAAAGGCTGCCAGATTGTGGTAGGTACGCCGGGCCGGGTAATGGACCATATTGATCGCGGAACACTCCGTCTGGATAATATTCGTTACATCGTATTAGATGAAGCGGATGAAATGCTGGATATGGGCTTCCGGGAAGATATTGAAACGGTATTAGCTGACTGTCCTGAAGATCGTCAAACGGTGTTCTTCTCGGCTACGATGCCTAAGCCTATCATGGACTTAACGAAACGTTACCAGAAGAATCCCCAACTGGTAAAAGTAACGAAGAACGAAGTAACCAATGTTAACATTGAGCAGAGTTGGTATGCCGTTCGTCCAGATGCAAAATTCGAAGCAATGTGCCGTCTGATTGATTTCCACCAAATCAAATTGATGCTGGTGTTTAGTAATCAGAAAGCACGGGTAGACGAAATCGTTGAGCAATTCCAGATGCGGGGTTATGCCGCTGAAGGTCTGCACGGCGATATGCGTCAGGCTGCCCGTACTCAGGTGATGAGCAAGTTCCGTGCCGGTACGACTCAAATCCTGGTAGCAACGGACGTAGCTGCCCGTGGTATTGACGTAGACAGTGTGGAAGCCGTATTCAACTACGACGTTCCTATGGATTCTGAGTATTACGTACACCGGATTGGTCGTACGGGCCGTGCGGGTAAGTCTGGAAAAGCCTTTACGCTGGCTTCAGGCTCAGAAAAATACCGCATCCGCGACATTCAGAACTATACGAAAGTAGAAATCATCCGTGGTAAATTACCCACTTTTGCTGATGTATTTGCAATCAAGAAAAACCGCTTTATCGAACGCGTACAGCAGACGATTGAAGAAGGTACTTCTGAGTTTTACGCTGACGTATTAAGCACCCTCGAAGAAGCTGGACATGAGCCTGCGGCAATCGTATCGGCTTTGGCTCAGTTAAATCTGGGTGGTGTAAAAACAACGGAAGATAACCTGGAAGAACAACCTCGGAATAATAAATTCGAAGGTCGTGATTCTCGCGGTGGTGATCGCAATGGCAGCCGTTTTGGCGAACGTCGCAGCAACGATCGCTTCGGTGATCGTCGTGGTAACACTGCCGAACGTAACGGTAACACGCGTGAGCGGGTTGATCGGGAAGGTAAGCCTTTCCGTCGGGGTGCAGATGCCGGTATGGTTCGTCTGTTTATCAACATCGGTAAGAACTTCAAAATCACGCCTAGCCACATCGTTGGAGCCATCACTGGCGAAACCGGTCTGCCTGGTAAAGTGATTGGTCAAATTGATTTATTTGACAGCTATTCATTCGTGGACGTTCCGAAAGAACACCACCAAACGGTTCTGAGTGCTCTGGATGGCAACACCATCAAAGGCAAACGCGTAAACGTTGAAGTAGCGAAAGGATAATAGGGTTTAGGGTTGTGTGTTAGGGGTTCTGAGTTTTTTTATCCTTTACATTAAACCTGCCTATATAAAAAAGCGAGTCTGGG
This sequence comes from Siphonobacter sp. SORGH_AS_0500, assembly GCF_002838835.1. Classification (GTDB taxonomy): domain Bacteria; phylum Bacteroidota; class Bacteroidia; order Cytophagales; family Spirosomataceae; genus Siphonobacter. The sequence goes on along the minus strand of NZ_NHPP01000012.1, from coordinate 17,464 downwards.
TATCTATTTGATACTCAGACTCGCTTTTTTATTTTAAGCTATTCATTAACTCCGAACGCAAAACTCTCCACACTAAACTATAAACGCCAAACCTGTTAAAGAAAGTTAAGGCTTTAAACGTGGCTGATGGTTTCTTTTCATAGTCTCGAAAATGAAAAAATCATTGATACTATAAACAAAAACGCCATGAAAACCTCCTTGTTAAACAAAGCTTTCTTTTTCGCTGCTACCCTTGTGATTGGTTCTGTTGCCGCTGCTCAGGCTCAGTCTTACGGTCGGTATGATGACCGGTATGATCGTCGGGACCGGTACGAAGATCGTCGCTCCGAAAGCCGGGGCCGTTTTAATCCTGAGTTTCGTCAGCAACAACAAAATAGAAGAATTGAGCAGGGAATCCGTTCCGGTCAGTTGAGTCGTCGTGAAGTGCGTAACCTGAAACGCATGCAGGCTGATGCAGATCGTGCCATCTGGTCTGCTCATGCCAATGGGTACTCTTCCCCCCGCGAACGTTTGATCATTAATGACTTACAGGATCGCATTGACCGGGCCATTACCTGGGAAAAACGCGACGGACAACGTGGTTATGACCGCTGGTAATTATGGACTTTCATTTCTCTCCATTGCTTTCCTATTAATAGAATACCGTAGTAATTGGTTTGACAGGTTATCAAAGTGATCGGTGAATATTTCGCCGATCACTTTTCTTGTTAACGCCTAAAACATTACCTATTTTTCACCGTTATCTACTTGACACATAGCGACTAAGCCGCTTGTAACTAGTTCTATGTGTTCCGGCGATTACAGTCTTTTACTCTTCCAGGTTTCAACCTTATTCAACAAATCAATGATTTATCCTAAAAACCTCCGTCGTTTCTTCAGTATGGGTGCATTGGTAATGCTCCTGATTCCCGCCGCAGAAGCCCAGGTAGCTTTTAGTCTTCACGGCACCCTGGCAGCTCCAACGCTGGATGATGCCAATACCCGTGGTGGGGCAGGTGCCAATCTGAAATTATTTCTCGGCAAACAATTTGCTATTGGAGCGGCTGCCAAGTACATCAGCCTTTCTTACGAAGCTAATAACAGCATAGGTTTACAGGCCATCGGTTCGCTGATTCCAGTAACGGCTACTGCTGACTATTACCTGACTTCCGGTTTTATTCGGCCCTATATTGGTGGAGAAGCTGGAGCGTATATCCAACGTTATGATTTACGCCAGGGTACTAATAGCCTATACGAATCTAAAACTACCCGATTTGGGGCAGCTCCCAAAGTTGGCTTAGCCATTGCTATCGGAAACTTGGGAGTCTTTGCCGAAGGGAATTATCACTTCATCTTTTCAAACAAAGACGGTAGCCCCGATATTACTTCAAGCAGTAACATAAGCTTCAAAAGACCTCAGAACCTTTGGTCGCTTAATGCTGGCATTACCTTCGGATTCCCCAATTCCAATTAATCTACGTTACGTAGATTAAACAGGAAGTTAGCCTACATTGTGTAGATAAATAGCCTCTTTTTATTGAAAAAGTACTAATTATATTCACATAATTAGTACTTTTTTTATTTTACATTCGTGTATATTCTTGATCTAATAAGCCGTTACAGTTCTTGAAACTCAGGCTTGCTATTTTTTCATTCACTGATCCGATTATACATGAAAAGTACTGCATTAGTACCCCGCCTTCTGCTATTTGTTCTGTTCATCCTCTCTGCTCAGCTCGCTAATGCCCAAATTGCCTATACCTTACATGGTACGGCAGCAGTAGCCAATTACCCCTATGCTCCACTTAAACCCGGTTTTGGGGCTGGGGCCAAGCTGTTTATCACTTCGTATTTTGCCGTGGGAATTGCGGCAAAATATACGGCTCTTGGTTACAAGCATAAACAATCCTCATCTTCGATTATTACAAATACGGGGTCGCTTATTCCTATTACTACTACTGCTGATTTGTACTTAGCTAAGGGGCCCGTTCGTCCTTACATGGGTCTCGAAGCGGGAGCTTATTTCCATTCCCTCAAAACGGATGTAGAAGGCAATGGCTCTTACAGAGCTACCTATACTAAACTAGGCACTGCTCCGAAGCTTGGTATTTCATTCAAAGTCAATAAGTTATCTCTATTTGCTGAAGGTAGTTATCAGTTTTTATTTGGAAGTACAAACGGTAGTGTAACCGATCAAACCGTAAAGTTCAGATGGCAAACGCCCAATCAATACTGGTTTTTTAACGCCGGAGTCTCTTTCGGAATGCCCTGATCAAAATAATATTTGGCTATTACCGCTAATATATGTACCCATCTGAGGGCATACACATAGGAGCACAAACCAATGTTGTAGATATTATTACCCATTATTCAAAGCTATGCCAAGCCCTATGTATGGTTTGGCATCTTTTTTTATATTACATAAGTACAATTGTTAAACTAGACAACTATCCATGAAAACAATTCGATTCTACGCTAGTATGGCTCTGGTGGCTATGTTAGCTACCTTCAGCACAAAATCATTCGCACAAGTTGGTTTCACGCTTCACGGTACAGCCGCCGCTCCTAATATTGACGGTGCGGAAGTAAAGCCAGGGGTTGGTGCAGGTCTGAAAGTATTCCTCGGTCCTAACGTAGCCGTAGGTGCAGCCGCCAAATACATTGCTCTTTCTTATGATTACAATCAATCAGTTGGAAGCAACGTGGAAAACAAAGGTTCTTTGGTTCCTCTTACTGGTACATTAGACATTTTCCTGACCAGTGGTGTGGTTCGTCCTTATATTGGTGCTGAGGCTGGTGCTTACATCCGTAACACCAAGGCAACCATTTTGGGTAACGAATTCAAAAGCTCACGTACTAACTTCGGTGCCGCTCCTAAAATTGGGGTAGCCTTTGCCTTAGGTGGTGTAGGCCTGTTTGCCGAAGGTGCTTACAACTTCATCTTTGGTAACAAAAATGGTAGTGCAAACATTGGTTCAGGCAGTAATATTAGCTGGGATAACCCAAGCAAACTGTGGGCCGTTAACGTTGGTGTAACCTTTGGTTTCCCACGTACGAACGACTAAGATCTAAAATCGAAGTACGAAGTGTTGTTTAGGCTGTTTATTGCCAAAAAAGACTAAGCCCACGAAGAACAAATCGATTGTTACCGTCACGCTTGGATGAGCCTGGATTTCGATCCAGGCTTTTTCCATTTCTGGTGACCAGTGGATATCATCAAAGACAAAAACGCTGTCCTGATGAGCTTTCTTTAGGCATTGCAGAAAGTATCGAACCGTAGGTTCATAGCGATGGTTGGCATCGAAGAAGACAAAATCAATTTGCGAAACCTGTTGTGTTTGAGTAACCAAAGTTTCATCGAGATTCCCTATTACTAATTCAACCTTTGAAGCCTGAAGTTTTTGAAGGTTTTTAGCCGCCACCTGAGCCGTCTGCGGACAGCCTTCAAAGCTATAAATTTGAGCTTCAGGAGCAGCTTTGGCCTCGTAAAGTGTAGTAATACCCAGTGAAGTGCCCAGGTCAAAGAGAACGGTAGGCTGAAAATACTGAATCAGGCGATACAGCAACTGGGAAAATTTGGGCGTCTTCTGAGCGTTTCTTGCAATGGTGGAAACCTTCCGAAGCGGAGTATTACTTAGTCGGGAACCCGCTCCGTAATCGACGACTTCAATCTCCAGTGTACTACTTTTCATCTCCGAACGAATAGCCTCAATTTCCTGAAAACCGACTTATCTACCGAGTTACGAATAACTTTGGTGTATAGTTCGAAAACAAACGGAGAGTGAATCGAATGCTCGTTTTTCGCAGAAAACAGGTAACGCAGGAAAGCAGTAATCAAAATATATTCGCCCGTAAAGGTTAACCTGAGTTAACCTTTTTGAAGCCGTTAAAATGAGTAACAAAAAGAAAATAGCTCTAAAGCTTAGTTGAGCTTGTAAGGAACAATAAGCAGGAATTCAGGAATCTGAACGGAAAACTCGCGACCGTCGTACGTACGCTCCATCAAATAGCTACCGGCCATTTTACCCATGGTGGTTTGCAGGTTGCTTCCCGAAACGTATTCATGAATTTCGCCCGGCTCCAGCACGGGTTGTTGCCCGATAACGCCTTCCCCTTCTACTTCGCGAATAGTGCCGTTGGAGTCATAAATGAACCAATGCCGACGACGAAGACGAATGGTGTGATCCGACTGATTTTCAATGCGTACGCGATACGTGAATACAAAATGCTGCAAGGAAGCATTTGAATGGTCGGAAATAAACTCCGTAATCACACTAACTTTGACGCCTTCTGTAATAGCCGTTACCATAATCGTTTCGTAGTTTGCCGAATGGATTCTTACTTACTAAACAATCGAAATTAACCATCATCCCGATACGGGGCAAATCCTGGAATTGATTTTTATGAATTCTTAATAAAATATCTACGGGAAAAGCTCTATTCAGGTCGTTAATGATCCCTGTTATTCTTAATTTTTTACCTTATGAACGTTCAAATCGCCGAATCCTGGAAGACCTATCTACAGCCGGAGTTCGAAAAACCTTATTTTCAGACGCTCGTAGAATTTATTAAGCAAGAATACGCCACCAAGCAGGTTTACCCACCGGGCAAGTTAATTTTCAATGCGTTCAATCACTGCTCATTTGAAAATACGAAAGTAGTTATTCTCGGCCAAGACCCTTACCACGGCCCTAATCAAGCTAATGGATTGGCCTTTTCGGTGAATGATGGCGTTCGTACACCGCCCTCACTGGTTAATATTTTCAAGGAAATTAAAGACGATCTGGGTAAGCCTATTCCACATTCGGGTAATCTCGAACGTTGGGCAGATCAGGGGGTATTACTTCTTAACGCGACCTTAACCGTTCGAGCGGGAGAAGCAGGTTCACATCAGGGAAAAGGCTGGGAAACCTTCACTGATGCGGTTATACGTATCTTATCGGAACAGAAAGAAAATCTGGTTTTCCTGCTTTGGGGAGCTTATGCTCAAAAGAAAGGAGCCGTTATCAATACCGAAAATCACCTGGTCTTGAAGTCCAAGCACCCCTCTCCTATGTCAGCCAATTATGGAGGCTGGTTTGGTAATAAACACTTTAGCAAAACTAACGATTACCTGCGAAGCAAGGGATTACCGGAAATTAACTGGTAATGGAATAAGGTTGAAGGTTGGTTCTTGACTGTTTAAGAAGTTTGAGGCGACGTTTGATACATTAAGCTGCTGACAACGTACTATAGGGTTCATTTTACCAGACTACCATTTGGGATAACTTATTGATAGTTACCATGCCGTTACCAGCATGGCCCGGCCAGCTTTCTCGCTGGTACTACTACTCCTTGTAACTCGACAGTAACTCGACACGATCAAACACACTGCTGCCAGCTTTTTCGCTGGCAGCGGTAATTCCTCTAAAATTATTTTACTAGGCTACCTACCATTTGGGGTAACCCAGCGTTAGTTAGCATGCCGCTGCCAGCGTGGCCCGGCCAGTGAAAAAGCTGGCAGCGGTAACCCTACTATTGTTTTACTAAACTACCGTTTTTGGCAATTAACTATACAGTAGATTCGTCATTAATTGGATTGAACTCATACTGGCGGCAATACCACTAAAATAACTTCATCAAAGCATTCTCAAACTTTCAAAAGAAACCAAATGATCACGTCATTCAAATTTCTTCCGCATTAACTCCATTTGATCGCACATTTTTATCATGAAATAGCGGCGAGCCATGTCATGTTCTTCGATGAAATGTTCGATTTGCTGTTTATCAAAAACGAGTAAGATTGACTCATCATTCACCTTTACAGAAGACTGATGAGATTCATTTAATAAGGCTTCATGCAGCCCTAAAAAGCAGCGACATCCCTGCAAACGATGGCCCGTCTGAGCTTCTTCATCCAGAATATCTACCGATCCATCTTTCAGATAGAAAACGAACTCTGCGAGTTGTTGTTTTCGGTATAAATATTCTCCTTTGTGAGCATAAAGTTCAGTCCCACGGGCCAACAGTATTTTCTCCGTATCTAGTAGCATAGCTCTTCGTCTGGCTTTTGGGAATCAATTTCACCTGATTCATTAAAAGCTTATTTCTAAGGCGAAGTTGTTGAAAATCTGGCAAGTAAGAAATGATATAAATCAGTCGAAGAATTGAGAATTTCCGAATATTAATAAACAGAAACCCGATTCTTATCCATATTTATTAATCGTACAATTGACTGATTTTTAATAAGCGATCAGGCTTCACAATGGTAATGGTGCTACCGTGAGAAGTAACGATTCCATCCTCCTTAAATTCAGACAAAAACCGAATAACCGTCTCCTTAGCAGTACCTACAATGGCTGCTAAATCTTCCCGGGAAATGGAAATACTAAAGGGAGCATTTTCTTCTTTTTTCTGATACGTCGAACGCAGTAATAATAAAGCCTCAGCGAGTCGTTCACGTACGGGTTTCATCGCTAAATGAATCATTCTTTCCTGCGAATCACCGAGTGCTTTAGCTAACATTTTCATCAAATCATTAGCCACTTTTACGTTCGAGTCAATCAGGTTATTAAAATCCGAAGCGGGCAAAAAACAGGCTTGTGTATCGTCTAAAGCCACAGCTGAAGCTGTGTATTTCGCATTTTCAATTAGCGAACGATAGCCTAACGTATCGCCGGGTTTAGCCAGACGAATAATATGTTCTTTACCATCAGAATTCAGGCGGCTGATTTTTACTTTTCCATCGAATACACAGAACAAGCCAAAGGGTCGATTTCCTTCGTGGAAGATAACCTGTCCCTTTTTATACGTATGAAAGCACTTGTTTTCATTCATGCCTTCCAGCTCTTCATGCTGACAGTTTTTGAAAAGTGAAAATTCACGAAAAGCACAACGTTGGCATTCGGGAGCAGCTTGCGATTTCATCAGATTCTAGTGGATCTCGGGCAACGGTTCCGATTGAATCCCATGTTCGAACAACGGGCCGTTACGCTTATTAACAATACGCCGTTCCGTTTAGACTATTCTTCCGGGTTGGCATTACAAAGGTGACAGAAGTTATCAGTTCAAAAAATGATATAAATCACTTTGTGCACTTATTCCTTATCATAGGCCGCCGGGGCAATGAATCGGAGCTTTGATGTCGAATTGGGGGCCTTATCTAAAGAACTACTCGTACCGCAGAAAAATTTCTTTCCAGTGGGTATTTCTTGTTAACGTCAGCCCCTTTCCTGATCCATGCATACAATCCAGGATTCCGTTCTTACCCCGACGCATTGTTACCACTGCGGTAACGAATGCCCTGAAAAGGCCTTCGAGCAGGACGATCATTCGTTCTGTTGTGAAGGATGCCGGACGGTCTATGATCTGCTTTCGCAGAATAATCTATGCCGTTATTATACCCTTGAAGATCAGCAGGTAGGCATTTCGCCTTCTTCCAGTCGATTTGAATTTCTCGACCATGCGGAAGTGAGCCAGTCTTTACTTGATTTTCAGAACGATACCCAGTCTAAAGTTACTTTCTATATCCCCAGCATTCACTGCTCGTCGTGTTTGTACTTACTGGAGCATCTCAATCGGCTGAACCCGGCGGTGCTGAGTAGCCGAGTGGATTTTCTGAAAAAGCAGGTTTCCGTTTCATTTTCGAAAGAGGTAACGCTGCGGCAGTTAGCCGAGTTGTTAACTTCCATTGGTTACGAACCGCTGATTAGCCTTCAGGATGTAGTCAAAGAACAGCAGAATCCTGGCTATCGAAATCTGTTAAGCCGCGTGGGTGTGGCGGGATTCTGTGCGGGGAATATTATGCTTTTCAGTTTCCCGGAATACCTGGGGCTGGAAGATGCCTCCTACAAAATTCTTTTCGGGTGGCTGAGTTTAGTTCTGTCCATTCCAGTAGTGTTTTACTCCGGCTGGGAATACTTCGAGTCCGTTTACAAAAGCCTGCGTGCCGGGCGTTTAAATCTGGATTTTCCGATTCTGCTCGGGATTCTGGTGGCCTGGTTGCGGAGTGTCTACGAAGTTATTTTTCTGCACCAAAATGGATATTTTGACTCCCTTACCGGACTAACTTTCTTTTTATTAGCCGGAAAATGGTTTCAGCAGAAAACCTACTCCTTTTTGTCTTTCGAACGGGATTATAAATCCTATTTTCCTTTAACCGCTACGCTGGCCGAAGCATCTGGTTCGACTCTGGAAGTTATCCCTGTTCAACAGTTACAGAAAGGTAATCGCATTCGCATTCGTCACGGCGAGTTAATTCCCGCCGATGGTTTATTATACCGGGGCTCGGGACTGATTGATTACAGTTTTGTTACTGGAGAAGCCCTACCGGAACCGCATCAGGCGGGGGATCTGGTTTATGCCGGTGGCCGACAAATGGGGGATTCCATTGAAATGGAAGTTCTCAAAAACGTTTCTCAAAGTACACTTACCCAGCTCTGGAATCACGCTTCGTTCTCCAAAAATCAGAATAGCGTGCTGAAAACCTTTGCCGATCAGGTAGGTAATTACTTTACCATCAGCGTGCTGATTCTGGCCTCATTGACAGCAGGGTACTGGTACTTTCATGATCCCTCTAAAGTGCTCAATGCCTTTACGGCGGTATTAATCATTGCCTGTCCCTGTGCGTTGGCCCTTTCTTATCCCTTTGCTCTGGGGCATGGCTTGCGAATGTTAGGCCTCCGCAAATTATACCTGAAAAACGCCGAGGTGATTGAGCAAATGGCTCAGTGCGATACCATTGTTTTTGATAAAACTGGAACATTAACAACTACCGAAGAACAACCCATTCAATTCATCGGAATGGCTTTAAGCCCCGAAGAACGGCGGATGGTGGCTTCGCTGGTTCAGCATTCCAATCACCCCCTGAGTATAAAAATCCAGCATTTTCTCCATGAATCCTACCCTCTTGAGTCCGTCGAAAACTTTGCCTCTTTTACCGGTAAAGGGTTATCAGGAACCATTCAGGGACATGCGATCAAAATAGGTTCCGCATCCTGGGCGGGAGCGAATGTAGCTCCACAGGAAGGCAGTACAGTATTTGTCAGCGTGGATCAGATATGCCGAGGTTATTTTCTCCTGCATACGTCCTACCGCCAGGGACTTGACTCCATGCTGACCCAACTTCGCCCCAGGTATCAGCTTTACCTGCTTTCCGGCGATTCTGATTCCGAAAAAACGGCTTTACAGCAATGGTTTTCCCCAGAGAATATGCGTTTTCGGATGAAACCCGAAGATAAACTGGCCTTTATCGAGCAATTACAGAAAGCAGGAAAACGAGTGATGATGCTGGGCGATGGGCTGAACGATGCCGGAGCCTTGAAACAGGCTCATGTGGGTATTGCTTTAACGGATAACACCCTGCATTTCAGTCCCGCCAGCGACGGTATTCTGGAAGCCAGCCAACTCAGAAATTTACCAAAGATGCTTAAGTTCAGCCGCATGGGACTCTGGGTAATTCGCTTCAGTTTTCTGATTTCACTCATCTATAATTTCATCGGACTGAGTTATGGCCTAACGGGACACCTCGCCCCCATTGTGGCCGCCATTCTTATGCCCGTCAGCTCTGCTACCATGGTTTTTATTGCTACGCTGGGAATGAACCTGGCTAGCCGCCGACACCTGCCTCAACCTTCAGCCTACCTTTAAAACAGCTCTTACTAACTCTTTTTTTCATGTACATCTTTTTGTTTTTCATTGCCCACTGGTATCTATCCTTATTTTCACAAACGTTTTTTCTACATCGCTACGCAGCACACCAGATGTTTACCATGTCGAAGGGATGGGAGCGGTTTTTCTACTTTTTCACCTGGGTAACTCAGGGTTCCAGTTTTTTAAGTCCGTATGCGTATGGGGTTATGCACCGCTTACACCACGCCTTTGCGGATACCGAAAAAGATCCGCACTCCCCCAGTTTTTCGGACAATGCCTTCGACATGATGTGGAAGACCAAAACCATTTATAACCGCATTCTGCACCACAAAGAGAACGTGGACCCTAAGTATTTCAAGAATGTGCCCTACTGGGGTTTCATGGAAAAGATTGGCGATAACTGGATTTCACGGGTGGGCTGGGGAACTGCCTACACCCTATTTTACATCCACTTCGCAACGAGCCCCTGGCAATATCTGTTACTGCCCATTCATTACCTGATGGGTCCCGTTCACGGGGTAATTATTAACTGGTTTGCTCACAAATATGGCTATACCAATTTCAAAGTAAATGATACTGCGAAGAACCTGTTACCCTTCGACTTTCTGATGATGGGAGAATCGTATCACAACAATCACCACAAGCTTGGCGGTCGGGCTAACTTCGGTGTTCGCTGGTTTGAATTTGACCCTACGTTTCCAGTTATTCTGCTACTGAACGCCGTTGGTGTGCTGAAGCTGAAGAAGAACAATGATTTGAATTATATGTAGGTAACTTACCGCTCCCAGCGAAAAAGCTGGCAGCGGTTATAGCCTTCCACAGTCGCTTGGCTTTATCGGAGTAACTGCGAGAGGCAAATCTGTGAGGTAGTAAACATAGTTTACCCCGAACTTGGTCTTTCCCCAAACAAACGTAGAGACGCATTATCGCGTCTCAGCCGAGGAAAGGGAAATCATTGGGAGGTTATAAATCAATTCTACCCAGACGCGATAAATCGGCGTCTCTACTAAGGCGTTCTTTAAAATGTAGTACGACGCAGTCTCAATAAATGAAAGTTTATCAGGGCGGCACCTAGCCTTTTATTTTCTACGAGGCTGGTAATCTTCGTAAAAACGATCCTCGAAGGTATGGCCACTGGGAACCCCATCTTTCAGAATGCGATAAACCATCCAGCCTACCAAGACCGGAGCCAATATCCAGAGGGTAACGATGAGAGGCAGGGAAAACCAGCCCATGTTCGCTCCGATGGTGTAAAGGAGTAAATAAAGCGTAGCAAAAAAGACCGGGAAGCGAACGTTTTTCATGGCTGGATTGATTGAATGGTTAATTCAGAATCCTTATACTTGAATTCTGCTTAAATGATTCGCCGCCCGCTTTTCGCGAGTAGCCCCATAACTAACAACTAACTGCCAGCAGAAAAGCTGACAGCGAAAGACGATATGAATCCTCCCTCAAAAAAGATGTACCTTGATAGTTCAGAAGCCGTTCGGCATTTGGTGGATTCTTTCTATGAAAAAGTTCAGAAGGATGAGTTCCTGGCTCCTATCTTCACCGACGTTGCTCAGGTAGATTGGGCCAAACACTTACCCAAAATGTACGGTTTCTGGGAAAACCTGCTGTTAGGGAATAACAGTTACCACGGTCACCCCTTTCGTCCGCATTTGATTATTAATCAGAAGCATACCTTAACCATCGAGCATTTTGAACGCTGGTTAACACTCTTTACGGAAACCCTTGCGGAAAATTTTGAGGGCGAAGGGGCGGAAAACGCCCGACAACGAGCCACGCAGATTGCCCTGGTCTGGAACAGTAAGCTCGAATACCTCAATAACGATTCTTATATGGAGAATTAAACTCCATTTCTTGCTGGCCTACCCTTCGAAAATCACCCTCCGGGGTGATTTTTGTCATTTTTAAGAGTGTCCTTTCTCCTGACCTTTGAAACTGAAAATCAAAGGTTTATGAAAATCATTTTTCTTCTTATCGGCATTAGTCTTCTGCTGGCTTTAGGCTTTTTGGCTGCCTTCTTCTGGGCCATGAAATCCGGGCAGAATGATGATTTGTATACACCCAGTCTCCGAGCCTTACTCGACGACGAAGCCTGAGTTCACATTAACCATTCCTGTATCCCATGATTTCCTATTCTTCTACTGAAATCGCCCCACCTAAGCTCGAACGCTTCGCGTACGACAACAAGGTCGTTAAAGCCTTTTCCATTGCTACCATCATCTGGGGGTTAATCGGTATGCTGGTCGGTGTGATTGCCGCCACGCAGTTGTTTCAGCCCGCCATGAACATGGATAACCAGTACACCACGTTCGGTCGCATCCGGCCTTTACACACTAATGCCGTGATTTTTGCCTTTGTGGGTAATGCCATTTTCATGGGCGTTTATTACTCTCTGCAACGGCTGCTGAAAGCCCGGATGTTTTCGGATGTATTAAGCTGGATTCACTTCTGGGGCTGGCAGCTCATCATCGTTTCTGCCGTAGCAACGCTGCCTTTGGGGATCACCTCTTCCAAAGAATACGCCGAATTAGAATGGCCCATCGACATTGCCATTACGATCATCTGGGTGGTTTTTGGCATTAACATGTTCGGAACGATCATCAAACGCCGTGAACGTCACCTGTACGTGGGAATCTGGTTTTACATCGCCACGTTTATTACCGTAGCCGTTCTGCACGTGGTGAACTCCTTCTCCATTCCGGTTACCTTCCTGAAGAGTTATTCTATGTACGCTGGCGTTCAGGATGCTCTAGTGCAATGGTGGTACGGACACAACGCGGTGGCGTTCTTCCTGACCACGCCTTATCTGGGGCTGATGTATTATTACCTGCCCAAAATGGCCAATCGGCCCGTTTACAGTTATAAACTTTCCATTCTACACTTCTGGTCGCTGATCTTTATTTACATCTGGGCTGGCCCTCACCATCTACTTTATACAAGTTTGCCTGACTGGGCTCAATCCCTGGGAACAGCCTTCTCTATTATGCTCATTGCTCCGTCCTGGGGTGGTATGATTAATGGTCTGCTGACCCTTCGCGGAGCCTGGGATAAAGTACGGGAAGATGCCCGGCTGAAATTCATGGTCGTGGGGGTTACGGCTTACGGGATGGCGACCTTTGAGGGTCCGATGCTTTCGTTGAAAAACGTAAACGCCATTGGCCACTTTACCGACTGGATTGTGGCTCACGTACACGTAGGTGCTCTGGGTTGGAACGGCTTCCTAACCTTTGCCATTCTGTATTACCTGATTCCTAAAATGTGGAAGACGGAAATTTACTCGAAACGGATGATGAACATCCACTTCTGGCTAGGCACACTCGGTATTCTGTTCTACGCCGTTCCGATGTATATCTCAGGCTTTACGCAGGGAATGATGTGGAAAGAATTTACGCCCGAAGGAACGCTCAAGTATCCCGCTTTTCTGGAAACAACGCTGCAATTGTTACCCATGCACATGATGCGTGCCATTGGCGGAGCCATCTATCTGCTTGGGGCTATTCTGATGGCCTATAACCTCTTCAAAACCATGGCTAAAGGCAGCTTCGTAGCTAACGAATCCGCCGAAGCTCCGGCTCTGGAGAAAGCATACGTACCCACAGGGGAAGACACCTACTGGCACCGCGTCTTCGAACGTCGCCCCATGCAGTTATTGGCAGGTTCATTAATCGTTATTCTGATCGGAACGGTGCTGGAATTGATTCCAACCTTTACCGTTGAGTCCAACGTGCAAACCATTGCCTCTGTCCAGCCCTATACGCCACTGGAGCTTCAAGGACGCGATTTATACATCCGCGAAGGTTGCAATAACTGTCACAGCCAGATGGTACGTCCCTTCCGTTCCGAAACCGAACGCTACGGGGAATACTCCAAAGCGGGCGAGTTCGTATATGATCACCCGTTCCTCTGGGGTTCTAAACGTACCGGCCCGGATTTACACCGCGAAGGAGCCAAATACCCTGATTCCTGGCATTACCACCACATGAATGATCCGACGAGTATGTCTCCGGGATCGATCATGCCGGCCTACCCTTGGTTGTTAACCCAAAAGCTGGATAACTCCACTCTGGAGGCCAAACTCAAAGCCATGCAGTCCCTCGGGGTTCCTTATGATGACTACGCCATTTCACAGGCTTCTGCTGACGCCGAACAACAGGCCGAAGCCATCTCGGTACGCCTGAAACAGGAAGGGATCAAAGTTAAATCAGACAAGGAAATTGTCGCCCTGATTGCCTACTTACAACGTCTGGGAACGGACATCAAGAAGGACGAAGCGGCTTTGAAATAAGTTGATGGTTGTTGGTTCGTAGTTGTTAGTTCTCCCGACTATAACCGCAACGGCAGCCGCCAACAACCATCAACCAACAACTAACAACCAAACACATGTTTCGCAACCTCATCACCCAGCTTCAGGGAACCGATTTCTTTATGATTTCGTCGCTCGTCATCTTCGTTGCCTTTTTCGTTACGGTAGGTCTTTTCGTTTTTCTGACCGACCAGAAACACCTACAGGAAATGAGTAAAATGCCTTTGGAATAAATGAGTTTTCAGTTGTCTGTTTTCAGTTTTCAATCGTAAACGGACAACTGTAAACTGCAAACTGACATAAAATGAACTTTGAAATAAAAACGGGCGAAGAGTTACTACTGATGGTATTACTCATTTGCCTGATCTTCGGAGCTTTAGCCTTGCTGTTTTCTACCCTTCACTTATACTTAACGGTAAAAAGTACCTTACCTACGAAGGAAGAAACCAAAGTAGATGTCTACGAAGGCAGTAGCATCTGGAATCGTATTTTCCGGGTACCGCCCTCTTCTACCAACGAACAGTTACTCATGGCCCATGCTCCCGATGGCATTCAGGAATTGGATAACCCAACGCCAGGCTGGTTTATGGGCCTGTTCTATATCACCATTATCTGTGCAATTGGCTATCTGATTACCTACCACGTCATCGGCGACGGCGATGTGATGCATCAGGAATACACCGCCGAAATGGCCGCTGCTGAACAGGCTCACGAAGCGTATCTCAAGAAGTTTGCTAATGCGGTGAATGAATCGAATGTAACGGTACTGAAAGATCCAAAATCCATCGAAGCTGGGAAAAAGCTCTTTGACCAGAACTGTACCGCCTGTCACGGAGCGGCAGCTGAAGGCAAAGTAGGTCCGAATCTGACGGATGCCTACTGGCTACACGGCGGAACGATTAAAGCAGTCTTCAAAACCATTACCGAAGGCGTGCCCGACAAGGGAATGATTTCCTGGAAGAAGCAATTGAACCCCATTCAGATTCAGCAGGTTTCGAGTTATATTTTTTCACTCCAGGGCAGTAAACCCGCCGGAGCTAAGGCACCTCAGGGCGAGGAAGTGAAGCCCGAAGAGGTAGCCCAAAAACAGTAAGTCATGACTACCGCAGATGATCTATTAGAGGACCTCGCCATCACTTCGGGGAAACGTCAGTATCCGCGTTTACCCGAAGGCGGGCGACTCTATCGCTGGAGAGGAATCGTAGCCGGAGTTTTATTGCTCACCCTCTTCGGCTTACCCTGGCTTGAATTTGAAGGGCATTCGCTGTTTCTTTTTAATGTTCTAGAGCGGAAATTCATTTTCTTCGGGGTACCGTTCTGGCCACAGGATTTCCACCTGGTAGCCATCGGCCTGCTTACTTTTATCTTGTTTATTGTGGTTTTTACGGTAGCGTTTGGACGCCTCTGGTGCGGCTGGGCCTGTCCGCAGACGGTTTTCATGGAAATGATCTTCCGGAAAATTGAGAACTGGATTGAAGGCGATTACAAAGCCCAGAAACGACTCCAGGCAGCTACCTGGACGGCTGAGAAAATCAGAAAAAAGGCACTCAAACACGGACTGTTTTTACTGATTGCTTTCGCTATTTCCAATACCTTTCTGGCTTACATCATTGGTAAAGATGAATTGCTTCGTATCCAGACGGATGATCCCGCTAACCACCTCGGCGGCTTGGCTGCGATCCTGATTTTTACGGTACTTTTTTATCTCGTTTTCGCCAAAGTTCGTGAAATGGTATGCGTCGTCATTTGTCCCTATGGACGATTGCAGGGTGTATTACTGGACAAAAAATCAATCGTGGTTGCTTACGATTACGTTCGGGGTGAGCCTCGGGGGAAACTCAAAAAACAGGATACGGCTCCCAAAGGCGATTGTGTGGACTGCTCGCTCTGCGTACAGGTTTGTCCGACGGGCATCGACATTCGAAAAGGTACCCAGCTCGAATGCATCAATTGTACGGCCTGTATTGATGCCTGTGATGGGGTCATGAACAAAATTCAGAAGCCCATCGGACTGATTCGTTATGCCTCCCAGGAAGGTATTGAGCAACATAAAAAATTCCGTTTTGATGGTCGATTACAAGCGTACACCGCTGTATTAGTGGTATTAATCAGCGTACTCAGTTATCTATTAATTAATCGAAAAGACGTCGAAACAACGGTGTTACGGGCTTCTGGGTTAACTTTTCAGCAACAGGACAACGGACAGGTTTCCAATCTCTACACGGTAGAAGTTATTAATAAAACCTTCCGCCCCATCGAACTAAATTTCAAAGTAAAAAATCCTGATTTTCAGTTACAATACGTGGGGCAGGCTCTAAAAACAGTCCGACCAGGCGAGTTAACGAAGGGTTCTTTTTTCTTACTAACACCCGCCAAAAAGATTACCGAAAATAAAACGCCCATCGAAATTGAAGTAACCGCCAACGGTCAGCTCATCGACCAGGTAAAAACCAATTTCATGGGACCAGTAGAATGAGTTTTCAGTTTGCGGTTGTCAGTTTTTAGTTAAATAAAATAACTCACAATCGCCGCCCCAAGTCTAGCAACTGAAAACTGAAAACAAACAACTGAAAACTAAAAAGATGAACTGGGGAAAATCGATCATTCTTGCCTTTGTTGCCTTTGGCAGCTTTATTGGCTTTCTGGTCTATCGCATGGCCAGTACTAAAGTAGATCTGGTGCGGAAAGATTATTACCAGACTGAAATGGCTTATCAACAGCAAATCGACCGGATTCAGAACAACAAATCCGCTCATAATCCTTTCAAAATCAACCACCAGCCTTCCAAGAAGGAAATTCAGTTTTCCATCCCTAAAGGTTTAACGAAGGGCCGGATTCAGTTTTTCCGCCCCTCCGACGCTCAATTGGATTTCAATGTAGCCGTTGAGCCCAACCATACCGAACAAATCGTTTCTACGCGAAAGCTAAAAACGGGTCACTGGCGAATCAAAATCACCTGGACCGATGGACAACAGGAGTATTATACGGAAGAGGAAGTTAGGTTGTAGGTGCTAATCTAACCCCTCATGAGGTTAGATAGGCTTGGATATAATCCGGGGTTCGGTTCGTACAAACTGGGTCATCCGCCGTGGTTGGTGAGGACACCAACCACTAGGCTTTATATGAATGGCTGGTGAAGACACCAGCATGGCGGGAGAGGAAGTTAGTTTGTAGAGGGTTCTCCAACTCCAAGGGGGGTTAAATAATCCGAGACCCGCCAGGGGGACACATTTTCCGCCGTGGTTGGTGAGGACACCAACCACTTCCTTTACCCTTGGCTGGATACCCCGGATTAGCATCCGGGGCTACTCATATTAAACCCCTCCGGGGTTAGGGTTCCCTTTTCAAACAACTCCCCTACCTTTATGGGTTTTCTCTTTCCAAACTGAAAACTGAAAACTGAAAAACTGAAAAACTGAAAAACTCAAAACTCAAAACTCAAAACTCAAAACTCAAAACTCAAAACTGAAAACTGAAAACTGAAAACTCAAAACTGAAAACTCAAAACTCAAAACTCAAAACTGAAAACTGAAAACTCAAAAC
>NZ_NHPP01000011.1 GCF_002838835.1 Siphonobacter sp. SORGH_AS_0500 | reverse complement strand
CTGCAGGGAAGCGGACTTTTGCTGGCAGTCGCCGAGTTCGACGCGGATGCGTTCAGCCAGGCGGGCGTTTTCGGCCTGGAGGTCGTTGACCTGGGTTTGCAGGGCCCGGGCTTTTTTCTTGCTCACGCAGGAGCTGGTCATTACGGCTGTGGACAGAGCCAGCATTACCCAAATTTTTCTCATAATTGTGTGGTAAGGTTTAGCGAAATGGATTCACTGTTGTAAAAAGACTCGCAAAAAAGATAAAAAAATGCTACGATGTCAAACCCTTTCATGTTAAGGACTTGTTAAAGTAGCCTAAATACCTTACCCCGAAAAGTTGGAAGGTAAGTGACTGGTAAATAAAATTATACAGAATGGGAATGATCTGAAGGGGCTTCGTGTTATTGCTATAATGACCCCCAGCGTATCTGCAATGTCCCGGCTCAATGCCCGAAAATCAGTATTTCGGGCAGAAATAAAAGTTAACTTCCAATGAGCCAAAAAATTACCTTGAATTAGCACTAGTATTTTTCTAATAATTCGTCTATTTTTGCACCCCGATTGCCGGACTGTAAAATTTCGTTAGTTCTCGAAATTCCCGGCAGCCAAGGGATCCGTACGGAAACAAACACAATCAAAAACCAATAATGGCAAGAGATTTAAAATTCACTCGAAACATTGGTATTGCCGCCCACATTGATGCCGGGAAAACGACCACTACGGAGCGTATTCTTTACTATGCGGGTGTTAGCCACAAAATCGGTGAAGTACACGATGGTGCTGCTACCATGGACTGGATGGAGCAGGAGCAGGAGCGTGGTATTACCATTACTTCCGCTGCTACGACAGTAAACTGGAAGTATCGTGATAACTCTTATCACATCAACATCATCGATACTCCGGGTCACGTTGACTTTACGGTAGAAGTAAACCGTTCATTACGTGTACTCGATGGTCTGGTATTCCTTTTCAGCTCAGTTGACGGCGTTGAGCCTCAGTCTGAGACGAACTGGCGTCTGGCCGATAACTACAAAGTTCCCCGGATCGGTTTCGTTAACAAAATGGACCGTTCAGGTGCTGACTTCCTGAATGTAGTGAAGCAAGTAAAAGAAATGCTGGGTAGCAATGCAGTACCTCTGCAATTGCCTATCGGTGCGGAAGATGGTTTCCGTGGCGTAGTTGACCTGGTAAACTTCCGTGGTATCATCTGGAATGAAGCTGACAAAGGTATGACCTTCGAAGTGGTCCCCATTCCTGAAGATATGCTGGAAGAAGCTACTGAATACCGCGAGAAATTACTCGAAGCAGTAGCTGAATACGACGAAACGCTGATGGAAAAATACTTCGAAGATCCTGAGTCGATCTCTGAAGATGAAATCCTGGCTGCTCTTCGTGCCGCTACGATCGAAATGAAAATCGTACCTATGTTGTGCGGTTCTTCATTCAAAAATAAAGGGGTACAAACGATGCTTGACTACGTGATGGCTCTGATGCCTTCTCCGCTGGACAAAGAAGCAATCGTTGGTACAAACCCTAACACGGATGCTGAAGTAGTTCGTCACCCAACGGAAGCGGATCCTTTCGCAGGTTTAGCATTCAAAATTGCTACGGATCCCTACGTAGGTCGTCTGTGTTTCGTACGTGCTTACTCTGGTGTATTGGAGGCTGGTTCTTACGTTCTGAACACGCGTTCAGGAAACAAAGAGCGTATCTCTCGTATCTTCCAGATGCACGCTAACAAGCAAAACTCAATCGATCGTTTAGCGGCTGGTGATATTGGTGCAGTAGTTGGTTTCAAAGACATCAAAACGGGAGATACCCTTTCTGATGAGAAGAACCCAATCATTCTGGAATCCATGGATTTCCCAGATCCCGTTATCGGTTATGCCATCGAGCCTAAGAAATCGGCTGATCAGGATAACTTCTCTAAAGCGATCACAAAACTGATCGAAGAAGATCCTACGTTGAAAGTTGAAACCAACGAAGAAACAGGTCAGACGATTATGCGTGGTATGGGTGAGCTTCACTTGGAGATCATCATTGACCGTATGCGTCGTGAGTTCAAAGTGGAAGTAAACCAGGGTGCTCCTCAGGTAGCTTACAAAGAAGCTCTGACGAAGAGTGCTGAACACCGTGAAGTTTACAAGAAGCAAACGGGTGGTCGTGGTAAATTCGCCGATATCGTATTCGAAATCGGGCCACGGGAAGATGGTAAGCCAGGTCTGGAATTTGTGAACGAAATCGTGGGTGGTACGATCCCCCGGGAATTCATTCCTGCGATCCAGAAAGGTTTCGAAGAGGCTATGAAAAATGGTCCTCTGGCTGGTTACCAAATGGATTCTATGCGAGTTCGTCTGTACCACGGTTCTTTCCACGATGTCGATTCAGATTCGCTGTCATTCGAAATGGCTGCTCGTCTGGGTTACAAAGAGGCAGCTCGTTCCGCTGGTGCGAAACTGATGGAACCTATCATGGCCGTTGAAGTATTGACTCCAGATGAGTACACCGGACCTATCACGGGTGACTTGAACCGTCGTCGTGGTATCATGAAAGGTATGGATACTCGTAATGGTGCTCAGGTAATCAAAGGCGATGTACCTCTGTCAGAACTGTTCGGTTATGTAACGGATCTGCGTACGATGTCTTCAGGTCGTGCCACGGCTAACTTGACTTTCTCTCACTACGAATTCGTTCCACAAAACATTGCGGAAGAAGTAGTGAAGAAAGCAAAAGGCTTATAATTTTTAGTTGATAGTTAATGGTTATTAGTTGATAGTACTAAAATCTAACAACTAATAACCAACAACAAACAACCAAACCAAGAATTCCCTGCCGGAGTAAATGGTTCTTTCGGCGAAGGGTTTGCGGAAACGCATTTTTTAACGAACCAGTTATTAACTCTGATGAGCCAAAAAATTCGCATTAAGCTCAAGTCATTTGACCACAATTTAGTGGACAAATCGGCTGAACGCATCGTGAAAGCCGTTAAGGCTACGGGTGCTGTGGTAAGTGGTCCTATCCCCTTGCCTACTGATAAGCAAATCTATACCGTACTGCGTTCACCTCACGTTAACAAAAAAGCTCGCGAGCAATTCCAGCTTTGTACGTACAAACGTTTAGTTGATATCTACTCGACTTCAGCTAAAACGGTAGACGCCCTGATGAAGTTAGAACTTCCTTCAGGTGTTGACGTAGAGATCAAAGTTTAAGTAGCTTAAGTACTAAAAAAGCCCGTCTTCGAAAGGAGACGGGCTTTTTTAGTTTTACAGAAAAGCTAATAATACCATTGGATTGAGTTTAATAATCATTCTTTATGCACATCTTTAAACTTAATCATATCTAGTAGCCGTTCTTCTTTTTCTGGATCGAAACCGCAGGAGGTCTTGAATTCTTTGGGATTTTCATACGTGCCGAAAAGCATATCCCACCAGACAATATCGCCGTAATTATTGGTGTGTTTATTATACTCATGATGGATGCGATGCATTTCGGGTCTTTGAAAAACATAACCAATCCACTGAGGCGTTCGGACGTTGGTGTGATAAAAAAATTCTCCTAAAGCCGTACAAAGCGTATAAATAGCTCCTGCTTCCATCGAAAGCCCCAGAAAAGTATACACCAGCAAACTGCCAATGATGGAATTGACGGTCATTTCCAGAGGGTGTTTGTAAAAAGAAGTAATCACCTCCAGCCGTTGCGGGCTGTGATGGATTTGATGGAAATGAAGCCACAGGAAATCATTGGTGTGCCGCCAGCGATGCCACCAGTAAAAGACGAAAGTTGCGATGAAATAGGCCAAAACACCGCCTCCAACATTGCCGATGTAAGACGATACATGTAGAACACTCCAAGCAGATAACCACTTTTCCCAGGTATACCCTGCCAGGGTTACAACACCGAGTTGAATAAAGTTAACCCCTAGTACCCGAACGGTCCAGGTAGGAACCTCTGGAAGCTTCCAGCCAGGGAGCATTCTTTCCAGAGTAAAACAAAAACCAAATACTAAAAAGATGTAGACTAGCATGAAGGTAGAGCGTTATTGAACGACTCAAAACTCATGCTTAGGGGGTTACAATCCTTTTACAAATGTTAAATAGTTAATAATGCTTATTTAACTATATCTACTCTACTGACACTAGGAGGCATTTCTTGATAGGGTAATCGATAAGAAGGGTAAGAATACTCGTAGATTCGCCAGAACTGCCAGGGTTTGATTTGAAAGTTTCGGTAAAGAACGGTATCCTCAGGATGGCGTTTTTTGTAGGCTTCGAATTGGGAAACGATATCTTCGTATCCATTTCTGCCCCAAACAGAAAAGCCTCCTTTTTCGCTAATAAAATGATGATCTGGACCCTTGAAAGTGAGATTACCTGTAAAAAAAGAGATAAAAAAACTGACGATGGGAATATTGGAAACTGCGATAATAAGTAGCACAGTAACAGTCCAAACAATAACTTTTTTCTTATGCATCGTAATTGTTAATAGTACCTCAGCGGCTAAAATCTAACCGCTGAGATATGGATTACTATTTAACTATGTCCACTTTACTGACATTAGGAGGCATCGGCTGGTAAGGGAGTCTATATGATATTTCAGTATATTCGTAGATTCTCCAGAATTGCCAGGGCTTAATTTGAAAGTTTCTGTAGAGAACGGTATCTTCAGGGTACCGTTTTTGGTAGGCTTCAAATTGCGATAAAACATCTTCAGAACCTGTCCTACTCCAGACTGAAAACCCACCTTTCTGGCTGATATAATGATAATCAAGATTCATCATGCTTAGGTTACCCGTAAAGAAAGAGATAAAAAAACTAACGATGGGAATATTGGAAACTGCGATAATAAGTAGTACAGTAACAGCCCAGATAATAACTTTTTTCTTTTGCATGACGATAGGCTAGAAATGATAGGTCATCCACCGGCTAGTGTTGTTTATAGTCGATGGATGAGACACCTGTTGTTATTTGATTATATCATCTGCAGGCACGTTAGGAGGCATTTCTCGATAGGGAAGTCTGTAATATGGATTTGTATATTCGTAGATTCGCCAGAATTGCCAGGGCTTGATTTGAAAGTTTCTGTAGAGAACGGTATCCTCAGGATGGCGTTTTTTGTAGGCTTCAAAGTGGAATACAATGTCTTCGTATCCATTTCTTGCCCAGACAGAAAACCCTCCTTTTTCACTAGTGAAGTGAAAACTTGCTTCTTTTAAATATAGGTTACCAGTGAAGAAAGAAATAAAGAGGCTGATAATAGGAATATTGGAAATGCCCACGAAGAGTATAAGAATGATACTCCAGATAATAACTTTTTTCTTATGCATCGTAATTGTTAATAGTACCTCAGCGGCTAAAGTCTAACCGCTGAGGTATGGATTACTATTTAACTATATCCACTCTACTGACATCAGGAGGCATTTCTCGATAGGGTAATCGATAAGGAGGGTCAGAATATTCGTAGATTCGCCAGAATTGCCAGGGCTTGATTTGAAAGTTTCTGTAGAGAACGGTATCCTCAGGATGGCGTTTTTTATAGGCTTCAAATTGAGAAACAATGTCTTCGTATCCATTTCTTGCCCAGACAGAAAAGCCTCCTTTCTCACTAGTGAAGTGAAAACTTGCCCGTTTAAAGTAGATGTTACCGGTATAGACAGAAATAAAGAGGCTGACTATAGGAATATTACAAATGCCCACGAAGAGTATAAGAATGATACTCCAGATAATAACTTTTTTTTCTTTTGCATGGCTTAATTGCAGTTAGTAGTAGAAGGAGATTTCAGGCCATCGCCCGTAGTAAGTTTATTACCATAAGTTGATATTTTTTCTCTTAAGTCTTCTCCCAAATCGCCTGGATTTTTGCCTTGGCCTAGAGGCCCTATCCAACCGGAACCTGCGGGTAACGAGATATAAGGAGAGAGTAAGTTACAGGCAAACGTTGTGCAATTATTGTCAACTAAGTTATAGGCAGGGGTATCTAGATTTTTAAGGTAATAAATTACGTCTTTAAACTGACTGGCTGTCATATTTACCTTAAGCGAAACATCGTATTCGGTATTGCCATCGTCTCCCCAAGCCCCTGCTGTATAAATACCTGTCATAGCAGTCAATTCGCTCTGTACGTAAAATCCGATAACTAATCTTATAATTTCTCCCGTGTTGGAATCAACTCTTTCCAGTCCAAAATAGGTATGACCAGGCATTCGATCTGTATAAGAGTGCTTAACTTTATCTCTAGTACCAGCTTTGGGTTGATCTACATACAACGTGACGGAATATTTATAATTACTACTTGAAGGGATTGCTCCAAAACAATTTAGCTTTTGTTTTAGGTTCAAGGGAATGTCAGGGCCTAATACTTTGTATTGGCGTAGAAATCTTTGTTCTTCTGGATTGGGAATGGGATCAGAATCACCTCCTCCATTACTGCTACTTCCGCCGGGGCCACTAGAAGTTCCAGAATTCGTATAACCTCCCGATCCGCTTGAGGAATCGTTAGTGTCGGTTTCCACACATACCGTAGTGGACTCACTGCCATTATAGGTCCATTCGGAACAGTAACCACCTGCACAAGCCTGATAATAATAATCAATGCTATAAGTAGTACAGGTAACCACTCTGCGGCCTCCTTTATCTATTGGTTTAATGGTCGCAACGAGCTTCCCGTTCTTATAAATCTTACCTGAAAGAAGATTTTCGTTCCAGTCATACAAAAGAATTCGTCCTCTGAAACCCTCAGGAATTTGCTTATAAAACAAATGCTGTTTCAAGAGAAAGTTTTCTGATTTTTTGAAGTATTCACCTCCCGCTGAAATTTTCATGACGAAAGATTGGTAAGGTTTACCAGCGGGCTTGATAATAACCAGTTTAGTTAACAGTGAGAGCTGCGGGTTAGCTTTAATAGTCTTTAGGGGTTCCTCATCACCATGTTGTAAGGAAAGGGTCATTCCGGTATTTTTTTCATACGTGAGCGGAATTTCAAGAATTAGCGTATCCCCTAGCGTATAGGTAGTTGCTTTCGCCCATTCGGTCAGTTTGGTAAAAATGTTAAATCCTTTGTTAAGGGGTCTTGTTGCCTGGTGCTGGTTTTGTTCAAACCAATCTTTGGCTTCCTGAACAGGTTTTTCGAGTGTGGATAAATTAGGATCAGCTTCTTTCTGGCAGGCCAAGGGCATAAAAAGTAAGCCTAGAAGCAGAGCTAGGTAGAAAATACGGGTAGTCATCATAAAGTTTTGAAGGGTGATTTAAACGCTTCAAAATTCTATGATGACTCCGACCAATCCTTTTACAAATGTTAAATAATCACTGCCGAAACTCCGCTCGTATGCGGCTGAGGGTTACCTGGGTAATGCCCAGGTAAGAAGCAATGTAGCGAAGTGAAACCCGTTGCAGAATATCGGGAAACTGACGAAGTAGAATTTCATATCGCTGTTCGGCGGTATGAAAGGCAAAAAGCTTCATGCGTTCATCCAGACGAAGATAATTTTCTGTAATCATCAGACGGCCCAGCCGCTCGGTTTCTGGGAAATGGGTGAATAACCAGTCAATATCTGTATTGCAAATCGAACAGATCTGGGCGTCTTCCAGCATTTCAATCCAGTAATCCGTTGGCTTTCCGGTGAAAAAACTATCAATGGCACTGATGATCTGACCTTCGAAGCCTAGCCAGGCGGTTATTTCCTGTTCATTATGGTAATAATAGACCCGGCCGACGCCTTTTTCAATGAAATGGAAATAAGGGCAGATGTCACCCGCTCGCTGAAGAATCGTTCGTTTAGGGATGTTTCGTCGCCAGGCTATCTGGTCAATGGCCTGTACAGATTCGGCAGATAAAGGCATGAACGCTGACGCGTAGTCCAGAAATGATTTCATGATAGGTGGATGGGTATAAAAAAAGCCTCGCCCCTTCACGGGCAAGGCTCTAATTTAAGTTACGAAAGGATAGAGATTAATACCCACCCCGGAATTTATACGTATCGGCTACTTTCTTAATGGCTACCATATACGCCGCAATTCGCATGGAAACATTGTACTCCTGTGACGTAGCATATACTTTATCAAAAGCATCTTTCATGGCACGATCCGACCGACGGTTAATCCGGTCAAGCGTCCACTTATAACCGATGCGGTTTTGTACCCATTCGAAGTAAGAAACGGTTACTCCACCCGCATTTGCCAGAATATCAGGGACTACCATGATGCCTTTATCATTGATAATTTCATCAGCACTGGCAGAAGTCGGGCCGTTGGCTCCTTCCACGATCAATTTGGCCTGAATGCTACCAGCATTATCATCGGTGATTACGTCTTCTTTGGCGGCTGGAACGAGTACATCCACAGGAAGAGCCAGTAACTCCTCATTGGAGATTTTCGTAGCCCCTTCAAAGCCCTCAAGTTGTCCTTTATGCTGGTCGCGGTATTGCATGGCTTTCTCAATGTCCAGCCCATTTTCGTTATAATACGCTCCAGTTACATCACTAATGGCTACTACTTTAACACCGCGTTCCTGTAATAAAGCAGCCGCATGTGAACCTACATTCCCAAAACCCTGCACCGCGGCTGTGGCCCGGTAGGGGTTAATGCGAAGTTTTTCCATGGCCGAAATAGCGGCAGTCATTACGCCACGGCCCGTGGCTTCCTTGCGGCCCAGCGAACCACCCAGTACCAGCGGTTTGCCTGTTACAACGCCGTTTACGGTCATGCCGTAGGCTTTGGAATATTCATCCATCAGCCAGGCCATCTCGCGTTCACTCGTGCCCATGTCGGGGGCGGGGATATCGCGGTCGGGGCCGAAAACGTCGAGCATGGCTCCGGTATAGGCCCGCATCAGCCGCTCGATTTCTCCGGCTGACATTTCGCGAGGATTACAGCGAATACCACCTTTGCTCCGCCGTAAGGAATATCAACCACGGCACATTTCCAGGTCATCCAGGCAGCTAAGGCCTTTACCTCGTCCATCGTCACCCCCATATCGAAGCGAATGCCGCCTTTGGATGGACCTAAAATGGTGGAGTGAACCACGCGGATGCCTTCGAACACTTTAACGGAACCGTCGTCCATGGTAACGGGTAAGCCCACAACCACTTGTTTACGGGGCACCATCAGAATATCATACATCTCCGGAGAGATATTGAGCAATTTAAAGGCCACATCGAACCGTTGCATCATGGATTCAAGTGGATTTTCCTGTTGCAAGGGTGCTGGCTCTATATAAGTCATGGCTATGTTAATTTTGTTATTAAATAGGACTATAATAATATTTGCCCCATTGGTCGCAAACTTAGCAGGATTATTCTTAGAAAAACAAAAAACTCTACCAATGGTTAGGCGAGCGATTTGGCAACCTGTAAAGCAAATGAATTAAATTTCAAAGGGTAATTTTGATAAAAGTCATTCAAGCCAAAGAAATAATGCTTTTCTAAGATAAAAGGGCTAAATAATTTTTTAAACTATTTGCTTAAATCGCTTAAAAAGTTATTTTTGTTACCTTCTTTTCGGAGAGGTAAGGGGCTTTACTAAATGAGTATTCCTAACGTGAGGCTGCCCTAGAATAGAAACTATTTATCGCTAAAGTTCGTTTATATTCCCAACAAACCCCGTGAAATATGTCCCCAGTAGAAGAGAAGACCCGCTATTCTGAAGAAGAATTAAAAGAGTTTGAAGAGATCATCCAGAAAAAACTCGGGGATACCAGGACAGAATTGAATTACATTCGTGAAGCCCTGAGTAAGAGAAATGACCCTGGTACGGATTCAACTTCAAGCAGTAACAAGTCGTTAGAAGACGGTGCGGATACCAGCGAACGTGAGAACCTTAGCCAGCTAGCTGCTCGTTTACAGAAGTATGCGACTCAGTTGGAGAATGCTCTGATTCGTATCAAAAATGGTACTTACGGCATTTGTGTAGACACGGGAAAACTGATCCCTAAAGAGCGTCTGCGGGTAGTGCCTCACACGCAGCAGACCATTGAAGCTAAGTTACGGAAACAGAGTTAATCAGAGTATTGATCGCTTTTCTTTTCCCCTTGCATATACACACTATTTGTTAGTGTTCAGAAAGGCCAGCATGCTGGCCTTTTTTGTTACTGTTTTTTTTATAAATTCAGCCCATTTGCACCGTAATTGTACGGAAAAAAGGCATCCTTCGTTTTAGCTTCATCCGTTCGTTCCTTTAATTTTTCTTCATGCGAATTCTTCTTACGCTCTTTACCTTATTACTTACCAGCAGCACTTACGCTCAATTGTCGCTTACGCCTACTCGCATTTTTGCGTCAGGGGTAAACATTAGGGCCGAAGTAACCCCAGCGGCAAAAATGAACGATACCGCAAGGCTGGGTTACTCCCGGTTCAACGTCCAGGGCATTGTTCCTATTCGCGGGGGGGCGGGGGTGAAGTTTCATAACTTCAATCTTCGCAAAATTGACGTAGAGATTAATCAGATGTTTCTGGTGGTAAATGCGGGCTATCGGCAACCGAATTTTTCATTCGATAAAAATGATCAGGGCATTTATACGGGTTCGCTGGTATTAACGGGGATTCACGCCAGTTTGCGGGATAAAATTTGGCTTTACGCGGCGGGCTTGGGTGTCAGCGAAACCGATGAGTTACTGAATTTCAGCAAAGCCCGTCCGTACGGAATGGGTGGAGCCGTTCGGGTACGCATCGCGGGTCCGCGAACGCAATGGTTTTATGGCGGGGCCGTAGTTTTTGAACCCGGTCGCATTACGCCTATCCCCATTGCCGGCATCAATACCCGCATTGCTAAAGGGACTCGTCTGATGCTGGTATTGCCCTTACAGGCTTCAGTTTCTCAGAAAATAACGAAGAAAGTTTGGGGAGAAGTAGGCGTTGCTGCGGGTGGTTTTAACGCCGGATACCTGACGCCTAACCTGAACCCTAATGCCCTGCGACTGGCGTACCGACAGGCAAAAGCGAGTTTTACAGTTAACTACAGTCCCATTAAACCCGTACAATTGTCTTTTGAAGCAGGTATGACAGGCCTGCGAACGCTAAAGACCATGCGAGCGGGGGATGTGCTGGAAAAGTTTACTATCAATAGCAGTCCTTTCATGGCCGTTTCCTGCTATTTCAATCTCTCCAAATCCATCCTGGATTCAAGAGGTTTCGGGTCAGTTTTGTAAAGAGTTTCGGGTTTTGAGTCTAGAGTTTTGAGTTTTTGACCAATTTTGGAAGATAGTATTAGAATCAGAATCATAAGAGTTGTCGATACATAACCCTCAACTCCAAACACAAAACTCTAAACTCTCTTGGAAACACTTCACCTGTCTTCACATGATGCTGTTTCGTTTGAAATTCATGCCATGTCATGGATTGATCATGAACGGCATGTACATACCGAAAGTCCGCACCGCCATGATTATTACGTGATCATTGGCGTAACCGAGGGCACGGGAACGCATATTGTCGATTTTCAGACCTATGAGGTTAAACCCGGAAGCTGGTGGTTTCTATCGCCCGGTCAGGCTCATCAGTTGCAAATGAATGGTCCGCATGAAGGTTGGGTCGTCAGCTTTACGCCTGATTTCTTTTGTGTTTCGGAAGCTAACCGCGAGTTGCTCATCAATACCGGACTTTTTCATAACCTGCTGGAGTTCAAACCCTACTTCATTCCGCCCGAGCAACTGGATTTACTGGAGCCTTCCCTGCAATCGATCCAGGGCGAATACGAGGCGAAGCGGCCCCTGCGGGAGCATATGTTGCGAGCCTGGTTACAACTTTTTCTGGTTCAAGCCTCCCGAACGTTCGACCATCAATTACTCATGGTGGCGGAAACTTCAAAAACGGTATGTCTGGCTCGTCAGTTTCAGGAGTTGGTAGAACGCGATTTTACCCGCAAGACCAAAGTTTCCGATTACGCCGAGTTACTGCACATCACGCCCAGTCATTTAAATGATTCGGTGAAGAAAGTAACCGGGCAGCCCGCTTCCGAGCATATCAAGCAGCGTGTGGTTCTGGAAGCGAAGCGAAAAGCCTTTTTCGGAACGACTTCAGCGAAAGAAATTGCCTTTGATTTAGGCTTTGAAGATGAAGCTCATTTCTCTAAATACTTTAAAGCTAATACGGGTCAAACCTTCACAGAATACCGAAAAACCATCCGTAATAAGTAAAGTTAACCCGCTGGAATACTTTTGTTGAGAAGCTTTCTGGTCTCAATCCGTAATTCTGACAAGGAATTCCGTGGTTTAGACAATGATAAAATATATGTATATACATACATTTGTATCATCAAACATTCACAAAGCTATGTCAACTCCAGCCAAATGGGTCATCGACCCCACTCACTCAGAAGTACAATTCAAAGTAAAGCACCTCGTTATCACAACGGTAACGGGCCAGTTCAATGAATTTAGCGGCGAAGCAACGGCGAGTGATGATTTTTCAGACGCTCAAGTTTCCTTCGAAGCGAAAATTGATTCGATCTCGACGAATAACGAAGCTCGGGATGGCCACCTGAAAAGCGAAGAATTCTTTGCGGCTGATCAATACCCAACGCTGAAATTCGTCTCCACAGGCATTACTAAAAAAGACGAAGATTCTTTCGTGCTGAACGGCGATCTGACGCTACGTGGCGTGACCAAGCCCGTTGCTCTTGAGGTAGAATACGGCGGAACAGTTGTTGATCCTTACGGACAAACGAAAGCAGGTTTCGAGTTGAAAGGAAAAATCAACCGTAAAGATTTCGGATTAACATGGAGTGCCGTTACCGAAGCGGGCGGTGCCGTCGTAAGCGATGAAGTTCGTCTGATTGCTAACGTGCAATTTGTAAAACAAGCCTAATTACACTTCATAAAAGAAAAAAGGGTTGCCTTCGGAAGAGGGTAACCCTTTTTTCTTTCTAGATTATGATATCCTCTTCCTTCGTCATATGATCCAATGGAATAATCTTAACTCTCCTTGAAAAGACCCCAGCAGGGTCAAACATGGATAGTCCCAGACTGGATAGTCCCAGACTGGATAGTCCCAGGCTGGATAGTCTCGAATTTCATCTGGGGGAATGAAAAGACAACCCCCTTTCGAGCTATTCATATTAGACCTCTTCAGGGTTATCAGGGGAAAATTGATTCGAAGCTGGCCCGAATTTTTAGCATTAGTTCCTACACTCAACCTTAATTACAAAGTATATGAGTAGTTCAAGAAAAGAAGCAATATATGCGGCACTGCGGGCTGCAACGGAGGCTGCCCTGAATGATTTGGTAGGCCAGATGGAGACGATTCGTTCAAGCGTTATGGACGATCAGGATGAAGCCATGAGCGAATCTTATGAGTCTAATAGCGAAATGTTGATGAATGATCGTCGGGATCTGGAAGGCCATGCCGACACCATACGTCGTGATCTGGTAACGCTGGATCAGTTCGGTACCGAAGAACAGCACGATACCGTACAAGTTGGAGCTGTGGTGTTAACCGATCAACGAAATTTTTACATTGCGATCAGTCGCAATTTCGAAGTAGACGGCGTAGAATACACGGGTATTTCTACTTCCGCTCCTATTTACGAAGTATTGGAAGGTAAGAAGGCTGGTGATACCGTCAAATTTGCCGATCAGACCTATAAAATCTCCGAAGTTTCATAAAAATAGGTTTCTATATAGATCAAAAGGGTTCTGGATTGGTTACATCCAGAACCCTTTTTGGTTTTCCTCTATAACAAAACCGTTAGATGCACCTGAAGGCGTTGTTTGGCCTTGCTATCACCATTGGCTAGCTCCTGAGCTAGGGGTTGCTGAACGTTAACTCCCGCCACAAACCTTCCCCAATAAGCTTCCACACCCGCCGTGGCTAACGTAGCATAACCACCCGTCTGGGCGTTGCGAACGCCGTTTTTTAAATCCTTTGCGGAGTATTCTGCGGTGAGTCCTGCATTAGGCATCAGCGTCAGATTCTTTCCGGCACTGGTTACATAAAAGACCGAAGTGGAACTACTGAGACGATTACCGAAGCGATAATGATCAGAATTGGTAGTAGAGATGCGGTAACTGACATCCGAGTTCCAGCCCCAGGATTGATAGCGTAAGGTATAAATGGCATTCATCAGAAAATCCGTACTCCCCGTACCCAACTGAAAATTGGCATTCGCTCCGAGCGATCCATCGTCCACAAAGTTAGAGCGACCCGTTGCCAGCTTTACGCCTCCACCCAGCAGTAAGGTATGATTGAAAGCCCGATCCAGCGTATCCATGTTGGTATTTAGTACATTGTAATTAGCTAGAATCGTAACGTCACCCAATCCGTTCAGCCGGGCGGAAGTAGCTGCATCCTGCTGAAAGTTGAAATTATAAGGTACAAAAGCCAGCATCTGAATTCGTTGGGTTGGATAGAACCGTCCCCATAACTCCGTCGTCTGAAAGGTTTCTTTGGTGCGAAGCAATTGTGAATTCAGGTGTGAATCGTAAGTACGATAGCGATAGCGAACGCCAATGAAATTGCGGTACGATTGAGGCATGATGCCATAATAAGCATTCCCCACGCCACAGCCGCAAATGTCGCAGGCCCGGCCCGGAAGGCTTATGGAAAAGAGCAGAAGAAATAAGAGTCGTTTCATTTACTCAGCGGCAAAGCGTTTATTTTTGAGAAATTCTTCGTCGGTTAACGTTTTCAGGAAAGCCACGATCTGCTGGCGTTTCTGCGAAGTAAGAGCAATACCCCGGGTATTATTCTGGCGTAAAAGCGGGTCCAAATTTTGGGTATCCTGAACGCCTTCTGCATAATGATCCAACACGGCTTCAAGCGTATAAAAACGACCATCGTGCATGTAAGGACCGGTCACTGCCACGTTTCGCAAACTAGGTACCCGGAAGGTATACTTATCTTTTTCAAGTTCAGTTACCCGGGCTCGACCCACGTCTTTTACCCCCTGAATGAACAGGCCATTATTACGAAAACTATGGTCGGTGAATAAGGCTCCTTGGTGGCAGGAAGAACATTTTTGTTCGAATAACTTCAGCCCCGCCTGCTCGTCAGCCGTCAGGTTTTCGCCTTCCTTGCGGATGAATTTATCGTATCGGGAATTGGCCGAAACCAGCGTAAGCATGAACTGGGAAAAAGCCTTGAGGAAACGCTCGGTTGTGATTTCTTCGGAACCAAACGCTTTCTTAAACAGCAAAGGATACTTCTTCGTTGCTCGTAACTTATCCAGTACATTTTCGTGTTTTCGCCCAACTCTACTTCGTTCGTAATCGGAGCAATCGGTACTAAATCCAGATCGAAAACACCACCATCCCAGAAGAAACTAGATTCCCAGGCCAGATTCTGAAGGGGTAAGGAGTTTCGCGTACCCATCAGATTATTAATGCCGTGACTTACATCATGGCCGTGGTGCGTAAACCCATACGGCTGCGAATGGCATTCGGCACAGGCGAAGGTATTATCCCGCGAAAGCAAAGGTTCATTGAATAGGGCTTTCCCAAGTTCTACGCCAGCGGTAGTCATTGGATTACGTTCAAACGGGTACACGGGTTCCGGGAAATTAGCCGGAACCGTAAAGCTTACTTCCGGGTTAGATTCGTTCGGCGAAGAACAGCCCCACACCAGAAGTAAGCTTACGGAAAGAAGCCCCATTCTAATCATTATGCGTATGATCAACCGTGAACATATTCACATAATTGTTCGCCAGCGGCACGGCGGCAGCGGGCATGTGAATGGCTGGGGTATCGGCAATTTTAACCGTAGTCTTGCCCGAGAAAAGCTTTTGAAGATTGGTAATGACGTGTATCGTTGGAGCAATGTTCTTCCGCACCGTAGCTAACTGATTCTGCGGGAAGGGAAGGGTAACCGTACGAAGATTATTGACGGTGGCACCAGTCATGCCGCCAAAACCACCTACGTGGAACTGAAAGCGACGGATACCCGCACCGTTCGCGGGAGCTGTGGGTGAAGTACCTTCCAGTTTCAGAAAAATGTAGCCTGAATTCCAGCCCCAGTACATACCGTCCTCACCGTATGACCCTTCGTCCAGCACGCCCGTACGTTCAGCTACGGGTGAAACACTCTTCGCACTGTCTACACCAATGGTGAAGGTAACCTCCTGGTAATCTCCCGCCGGAACGTTC
Organism: Siphonobacter sp. SORGH_AS_0500; assembly: GCF_002838835.1. GTDB lineage: Bacteria > Bacteroidota > Bacteroidia > Cytophagales > Spirosomataceae > Siphonobacter. The sequence goes on along the minus strand of NZ_NHPP01000011.1, from coordinate 126,261 downwards.
TTCAACACAGGTTCCCAGGTTTTATTATCGACCTGACGAATCAGGAAATATTGATTGGGGAATTTGATGCTTGAACCGTCCGTTTTTTTCAAAGAAACGTTACTAATGAAGTAATTGAAGGTACTGACTGTAAACGATTCCCCCGTGCCGGTCTGATACGTAGTTTCGCCCAATACTAGCTTCTGAGCCCCGACGCGGTTATCAAATTCCAGAATTACGTCGTTGGTATCACCCGCGGTAACAGGCGATGGATTTTCTTTCGTGCAAGAGCTTAGCACGGAAATAAGAAAAGCAAAAGTGATGAAGAGAAAAGAATGGAATTTCATGTGAATATGAGATAAAGTCTCACCGAACCGGAAAGCCCGGAGGTTCGGCAAAACGCTGATTTTTCAAAAATTCAGGATCACTAAGGGTACGTAGAAAAGCGATGATTTTCTGCTTTTCATCGGCGGTTAATGGAATGCCCAGTTTGCCATTTTGCTTGAGTAAAGGATCAAGAGTAGGTGTATCCTGTACCCCGGACGAATAATGTTCGAGCATTTCGTCCAGATTTATAAAGCGACCATCGTGCGTGTAGGGTAAGCTTTCGGCGATGTTTCGCAAACTGGGAACCTTGAATTTGAAGCGGTCGCTTTCCTGCTTCGTGACGGCATACCGGCCCTCGTCGACCACCATTTGAAGGGTCGGTTTGCCGTTGACGTACACAATTTTGGTTCGTTCGTATTTGGGTAAGCCGTTATTTCGGAAGCTACCGTCGGTGAATAGTTCTCCCGCGTGGCAACTTTTGCAGCCTTTACTTTCGAAGAGCTTCAGGCCCTCAAGTTCGGTTGCCGTCAACGTTTCGCCTTCCTTGCGAATGTACTTATCATACCGGGAGTTAGCTGAAACGAAGGTTAACATGAACTGGGTGAGGGCATCCAGCATTTTTTCAGCCGTAATGTCTTCCGTTCCGTAAGCCTGCTTGAATAACGGTGGGTAACCCTTCGTCCGTTTTAGTTTATTGACTACGTTTTCCATGGTATCATCCATTTCATCGGGATGCGTAATGGGTACGATGGCCTGTTTATTCAGATCTTCGACGGCTCCGTCCCACATGTAATGCTTTTGCCAGGCCAGATTCTGAAGAGCCAGCGAATTCCGCAGGCCAATCCGGTTATCAATGCCGTGACTTAACTCATGCAAGTGGTGGGTGAAGGCGTAATACTGCCGGTGACATTCGCCACAGGCAATGGTGCTGTCCCGCGAGAGAATACCGTCGTAGAAAAGCTGTTTCCCTAAAGCGACGCCTGCTTCCGACAGCGGTTTCTGGTCAATCGGATAAACGGGTGCCGGAAAGTTTTTAGGTACTGAAAACAGGGGCATAGGTTCTGAAGGCGAAGTCCCTTTGGAACAAGCCGACAGAATGAGGAAAAGCAGGAATACTTTTCTCATAGTCAAGAAAATAAAGAGGTGAACGAACCTTCGAGACGCAGCAAATCAGGAAAAACGAACGTTTTTCATTCAAAGTCAGAGCAGTAACGAAAGCTTATGCTTGGGGAGGACGGAAACAGGCCGACAGGAAGGAAGAATAGGCCGGGAGCTGATAAGGGGGAAGGTCGGAACGTAACTCAGCAAAAACGGCGGGCTCAAAACGGATTTCCAGCGAAGCAATCGATGCCGGAAGTTCCAGCAATTGCTGCACGAGACGGGAGCCTGCTTCTCGTTCTTGGTGCTCCTGAGTGGCTTTTAACTTTTTAGCCAGGTAACACTTGCCATCACAATGTAACTCGGGATGAGAACGGTTTTCGCAGAGGTAGTGAGCGATGTAATCCCTCCTTAACTCGAAGTCAACCAAAATAACGGGGACTACGAGCGTGCGTAACATCAGAAGCGATGTCAGCAAGTACACACTGAGTTTCCGTAACGTTGAATTCATGGGTACAAAACTATAGCAGGAAAAATGAAAGGCTGGAATTTTTGTGAAAAAACTCGGAGGAGGTAGTTACTTTTAATAACCTCGATGGGGTTATAATATGGGGTTATGATTTCGAACAGAAAATAAATTCTATTGAATTACATCTGGGGCCGTCCAGACCACATAAATACCTTACTAACGAATTTTAGGGGTCAAGTAATCCAAGTATTCAGCGGGATTATTCATGAGACATAACCATCGGGTCAGGGTTTGTCAACCGATCCAGTTCCCGAATCATTAGCGATTTAATGCGGGGACGAGCGGTCCACATAATGCCGTGTCGCTGGTTCGCCAGGTAAATCACTTCCACCTGTGGCGACTGCGTCAACTGCCGGGCTGCCCAAATGGGATTCTCAGGATATAACAACCGATCTTCCAACCCATGCACCATCGTAACTGGAATGTGAATCTTTTTCCAGAGGGAAACCATGCTTACTAAATGCGGGTAATGATTCTGCTTTTCGTCGTCGGCTACGTGAATAAATCCGGGAATCCAGGCGGAGAAAATGGGAACAAGTTTAGAGATCGGATAAATGCGTTCGGCTCCGGGTTTGTACGAACCACAAACGAGTAATAAGCGATCAAAGTAATCGGGATGATCCATTGCCACGCGGGCCGCTACTGTCGCTCCGTACGAAGTTCCGAACAGTAACGTCGGACGTTTGTCCTGAATTTGCCAGAGCATTTTAGTTAATACCGCCGATTGTTGCCCAATGAACTTCTCTCCCCAGCCATAATCCGATTCCCCATACCCTGGTCGGTCGGGAGCAATGAGCTGCGTACTTTTCTGTAAATCGGGGTCGTTCAGATACGAACGTAAGCCTTCCAGTGAACTGGGCGAACCGTGCATCAATACCATCTTCCGGGGTAAGGTATCCGAGCCGATTTTCAGGTAGCGAATGGTCCGTCCCAGCGTATCGTAATACACGATTTTTACCGGAATGCCTTTCTCAATCAAATCTTTACGAATTTCCCGCCGGGAGTAACGTCGGTGTTCGAAACAACCTGAAAAGAGAAAAAGGAATGGTATACCTACTACTATTCGAAGCAAAAACAAACGGAACAATAGGATCACTGGGTCAGAGTTTTGTTCATAAAAAAAGGGTATAAAATGCAGAACATTCTATACCCTTTTTATAACGTATCCACCCGGAAAACGTTTACGCCCGAAGTATTACTTTTTCATTAACTTAAAGACATACACCGGGCTTTCTTTTACTTTCTTACGGAAAGAGTCTGACAGCGTTACGGTTTTGTCTTTCGATTTCAGAGATTCTTTAGAACCCAGTAACTGAACGGATTGCCCTTTTTCCAGCACGGGAATCTCCAGTGAAGCGGGTAATTTCTCGCCTTCTTCTGCCCGGTACAATGCATACATCGTTGAGCCCTTCTGCGTATACGCCCACTTGCCAGACTGATACGGAGACACGGCTGTAGTTTCGTAGATCGCTTCGCCGTTTACGTTCATCCATTTCCCAATCTCTTCAAGCCGCTGATAGGCTTCTTCGTGCCATTCGCCGTCGGGTCCGGGGGCTACGTTCAGCAAGAGGTTACCACCTTTCGAGACGATGTCTACCAGTGTATGAATCAGCTTGCGAGTGGATTTGAAATTTTCTTTTGGAATGTAACTCCAGGAATCGCCCATGGTCATGCAACTCTCCCAGGGGAAAGGAAGAGCCTTGTCAGGAATGGATTGCTCAGGGGTAACGTAATTCTCATATTCGCCCGTTACCGTCCGATCCACCACTAACAATCCGGGTTGATGACTGCGAGCCATTTTTGCAATATTGGCCATGTCAATGTCCTGATCGAACGGAATGGTTTTCTGCCAGCTAACGGTCGAATCAATCGTGCTAAAGGGTCTTACCCAACCGCCATCCAGCCAGAGAATGTCCATTTTCCCGTAATCAGACATTAACTCTTCGATCTGATTGTACGTGAATTGCTTGAATTTATTCCACTTTTCAGGATACTTTTTAGGGGCGTAACTGGAATTGCGATCTTTCGGAGGAAAGTAACTCCACCAGTAATCATCCGTATGCCAGTCGGGTTTGGAGAAATACGCCCCTACCATAAATCCCTGATCGCGGAAAGATTTAAAAACTTCCTTCGCTACGTTCGCTTTAGGATTCGTGCCGAAAGGCGTGTTAGTAATCTTGTAATCCGTCTGTTTAGTATCAAACATACAGAATCCGTCGTGATGCTTGGTGGTGAACACCACGTATTTCATCCCGGCATTTTTAGCCGCCGTTGCCCAGCGATCAGGGTTAAATTTAACGGGGTTAAACTGCTGAGGAATGGCTTCGTAAGCTTTTTTATACTCGTACCAGTCTTTAGAATAGGGTCCTTTACGTTCGCACCATCCTTCGTCTTCCGGGCATAATGACCAGGATTCCACAATGCCCCATTGGCTATAGGTACCCCAGTGCATCAGTAAGCCAAACTTAATTCCCTGCCATTGCTTTAGTTTTTGCTGAACGGCGGGATCCTTGGGAGCGACGTAACCGAAGCTTTGCTCGGAATGTTGCTGGGCTAGTAAGGGAGTGGTAGCGGCCAGCAAAAGAGTGGTAATCAAACGTTTCATCTGGAAGAAAGAGAAAAATACCGTCCGAATTCTCCTGAGAAAATCCGAACGGCGGGGGGATAAAGGGTTATATTGTAGCCAGTAACTGATCCATCACGTAGATGTGAATGCCAATCCATTTGGCCCTTTCGCCAAGCTGGGAAATTTCAATACTTAAATCATTTCTGAAATCGCTCAGGCAATATTTATTGATCGCCTGACCAATCGGATTAGTAATAAACTGATCGGCTTTTACCACAATTCCGTCTACAATCACAATCTCGGGATTGAATAAGTGAACAGCCATGGAAAGGCCTTTGCCTAATACCGTGCCCACATCAAAAAGAATATCGATGGCAAAAGCATCTCCTTCCAGAGCGGCTTCAATAATCATCTCGATATCAATGTCTTCGATATGATCCATATATGCGGAAAGCTTCGAAACTCGTCCTTCGTTCAGTCCGCGTTGCACCCGGCGAATGAGCGAACGGGCCGAAGTAATGGTATCGAGGCAACCTACTTTACCGCAGTGGCATAACTCGCCATCGGGATCCATCTGAATGTGACCTAGCTCGCCCGCAAACCCGGAAGCTCCCTGGAAAATTTCACCGTTCAGAATAATACCTAAGCCAACGCCCCAGTCGATGTTAATGGCCAGTACGTGTTTTTTGCCGCGAGCCAGCCCGAATCGGTGTTCGCCCAAAACGGTGGCTTTGGTATCATTAATTACGAAAACAGGCAGATTAAACTCTTCAGAGATCAGGGTACTGAGCGGTTTTTCTTCCTGATTAATTCGCCGATAAGTCATGTTCGTGCCCGTCTGAAACTGAATCAGACCGGGCATGGAAATGCCAATGGCTACAAAATGAGAGGCTTCGACCTGTGATTCTTCGAGGGCTTGGCGGGTGAATTCCAACAACGCTTTGGCAAAACGAGGGTTATCTTCCAGACCTAATTTGATGTCTTTTCTAAAGATAACTTCCCGCTGAAGATTCATGATGACCACTTTGGTATCATGCGTGCTGATGTCTAGGGCAACGACGTATTTATCCTGAACATTAAGTCCGAACAAAACCGGGCGGCGACCGTGATTTCCTACGGCAGTGCCGAAAGTGCTAACCCACTTTTCGTTTACCAGTTCTTCAACAATATTGGTAATGGAAGGAACGCTGCTGTGCAGGCTTTTGGCTAGCTGAGCCAGTGTAGAAACTTCCGATTGATACAATTCAGCCAAAACGCCCCGGCGGGAAACGCTTTTCTTGTAATCAACTACACTTTTTTTGGATTCAATTTCTTCATCGGGTGGAGACACATACATCACAGTAATGATTTAGAGCGATAGATTTCAAATAATTTTGTTGGAAACCAGTGGGACGATAGTAATAGACTACTTTTTAAAAATTTATTGTAAATAAACACTTGTTTTATAAAAATATTAACAAATTATTTACAATGTGGTCGATTTTATAGGAAATGTCAGAAAAGTATTCTTCATCTTCACATTAAAATTTCACACGGTAACCATCGGCATCCATCAATTTCCATAAAACGAATCTATAAAATTTACGCTATAGATTGTTTAAAGATTTTGTTTTTGGCTGATTTACAGAATTTTATAACATTTCACTGTACACTCTATCACTTCTCTACACCACATGACAACGCGTCGTTCCTTTCTTCGCTGGTCTACTTTAGCCGTATCCTTAAGTCCAGTACGTTCTTTATTTGCCTTGCCTAAAGCGGCTGCCGTTAAACCCATCGTCGTTTCAACCTGGGACAGCGGATTAGCGGTTAATGCAGTGGCCTGGAAAGTGCTTAAACCCGGTGGGTATGCTCTGGATGCCGTAGAAGAGTCGGCTAAATCCATCGAAAAAGAAATCAGTTGTTGTGTGGGGCTGGGCGGCAATCCCGACCGCGAGGGGCATGTCACGCTGGATGCCTGCATCATGAATGAAAAGTACGATTGCGGATCAGTAGCGGGTCTGGAGCGAATTCTTCATCCCATCTCAGTTGCTCGTAAAGTGATGGAAACGACGCCACACGTCATGCTGATTGGAGAGGGAGCCCAGCAATTTGCCGTAGCAAATGGCTTTAAACTTGAAGAAGATAAACTCTCGGCTGATGCAGAGAAATCGTACAAAGAATGGCTGAAGAAATCGGAGTATAAGCCGCTGATGAATATTGAGCAGCAACAGGGGAAAACTCCCAAGCGTGCTGCCGGAGGCCCTTTTGCTCCGAATCAGTTTGAAGATGGTTCGTTCAACCATGATACAATGGGAACCGTTGCCATGGATGCCAAAGGCCGTCTTTCTGGCTCTTGCACGACCAGCGGTATGGCCTTCAAAATGCGGGGTCGCATTGGTGATTCACCCATTATTGGTGCGGGCTTATATGTGGATGGTGAAGTCGGTGCGGCGACCTCGTCCGGGCAGGGTGAAGAAGTAATCCGACTGGGAGGTACTCACCTTGTGGTGGAGTTCATGCGAAATGGAGCAACGCCGATGGAGGCCTGCAAGAAAGCCGTGGAGCGTTTGGTGAAGATTAATCCTAAAAAGGCCAAAGATTTCCAGGTAGGTTTTATTGCCATTAACCTTCAGGGTGAGGTAGGAGCTTACTCCGTGAACAAAGGCTTCAGCTATGCCGTCACCAAAGCCGATGATGGTGGAAAAGTCTTTATGGCGGAGAGCTATTACAAATAAGGTAAAAATTGTGCAACCGTTTGTTCTGCTTAGTACAATCGTTTGCTCAGGGTTAACCTAAAAATACTTCATCAACCTCGACTTATTCATCACTTATCTTGATGGTCAAAAGCCCTGCCGAGCAGGGAAAGAAACCTCTTTTTCATGAAACGTTTTATTCTTTCAGCCTTTTTGGCGGCGGCCAGCCTAACCTCTTTTGGTCAGTCCATTATTCCCCAGCCCGTTTCTCTGCAGCAGGGGTCGGGTAAGTTTCAGTTTACGAATCAAACGCAGGTGGTAGCTTCTACGCCCGAAGCAAAACGTCTGGCGGGTTTGCTTAATCAATACCTGAAGAAACGGACGGGTGCTGAATTGAAAATCGTCAGTAAAGCTCCCGCTTCAAATTATATAGCCTTTATTGAAAAGACGGGTTTACCCGCTGAAGGCTATGAGCTAAAAGCTACCCCACAGAGTGTACAGATTTCGGGTAAAGATGCGGGCTTGTTTTACGGATTACAGTCGGTAATGCAATTGATTACGGGCGATGCTAAACCCGAAATAGCATCTGTTACCATCGAAGATCATCCGCGTTTCGGGTACCGGGGATTAATGATGGATGTGGGTCGCCATTACATGCCGCTTTCGTTTATCAAGCAGATGATTGATGAAATGGCAATGCTGAAATTCAACCGTTTTCACTGGCATTTAACAGAAGACCAGGGCTGGAGATTAGAAATCAAAAAATACCCGAAGCTAACTCAGGTCGGAGCTTACCGGGATGAAACCCTCATTGGAGCTTACGGAGACCGCATGCCTCAGCAATTTGATGGGATTAAATACGGCGGTTTTTACACGCAGGATGAAGCCCGTGAGGTGGTAAAATATGCGGCAGAACGACACATTACCGTCATTCCTGAGATTGAGTTGCCCGGTCACGCCACGGCGGCTTTGGCGGCTTATCCCGAATTAGGCTGCACGCCCGGCCCGTTCAAAGTTCAGACGACCTGGGGGGTGCATAAAGACGTGTTCTGCCCGAAAGAAGAAACCTTCCAGTTTCTGGAAAATGTTTTAACAGAAGTAATGGACATCTTCCCTTCGCCCTACATTCACATTGGTGGAGATGAATGTCCGAAGGATCGCTGGAAGGAATCGGAGTTTTGTCAGAATCTGATCAAGAAAGAAAACCTGAAAGATGAGCACGGCTTACAGAGTTATTTTATTCGCCGGATCGAAAAATTCCTAAACTCAAAAGGTCGTAACATCATTGGCTGGGACGAAATTCTGGAAGGAGGGTTGGCCCCCAACGCAACGGTGATGAGCTGGCGGGGTGAAGAAGGTGGAATTGCGGCAGCGAAGGAAAATCACGACGTAATCATGTCACCCAATGGGTATGTGTACATCGATCATTACCAAAGCAAAGATCGCAAACAGGAGCCACTGGCCATTGGCGGATTTTTACCGCTGGAAAAAGTATATTCTTATAACCCAACGCCAAAAGAGCTGACGGCTGAGCAGCAGAAGCACATCAAAGGCGTTCAAGCTAATTTATGGACAGAATATATTCCAACGGCGGGTAAAGCTCAGTACATGTATTTCCCCCGAGCAATGGCTCTGGCCGAAGTAGCCTGGTCTCCCTTAAATCGTAAGGATTTCACGGAGTTTTCAGAACAACGCTTACCCGTCTATTTACGCAAGCTGGAAAAACGGAATTTATACTTCCGGGTACCGGATGCGATTGGAATGCCGAAAGAGGATACGCTTCGGGGAAGTCAGTTTACGATTAACCTGAAAGCTCCCGTAGAAGGGGCCAAAATTTACTACACGATTGACGGGTATATGCCCAGTGAAGCAACGTATCCCTATTCAAAGCCCATTTCATTAACGATTCCACAGAATCGCCGGGTTGATTTGAAAACGATTGTGGTAACGCCCGCAGGCCATCGCAGCATCGTTTCGACTACGACTTTGGTCAATGGTACCCCCATGCCGGACAAGCAACCGAAGAAGTAATACAGTTCTGGCATAAAAAAATCCCGACCGTCAAGGTCGGGATTTTTTGTTACCCATGTTTCCGGCGTTTCAGAGCCAGGTCGTGAGCGGTATCGTAATAGCTTCTGAGGTTTTTCCAGTCAAATACTTCGGAAATGCTTTCGGTACGGTTTCGCTGCATGATCCGGTCGCGGCGGGAGGTACGTACAAATTTGAACAGTAACTCGGAAAGCGTTTCTGCGGCCTGATGAAAATCCTGATGGCTGCGGTTTAGCACATAAACACCCCAGTTTTCCGGATCGGCCATGATTTGGTTCATATAATCCCCAAAACCGGATAAATCACTGGTAATGGTAGGAACGCCCCGCACGACGCATTCCAGTGGTGTATAACCCCAAGGCTCGTAATAACTTGGGAAAATTCCCAGGTGACAACCCCGCACGAAATGGCTGTAATCCATCCCAAATAGGGGGTTGGTTGAGGCAATGAAATCAGGGTGATAGACGATCTTCACGCGGTCACTTTCGTGGTTCTGCATGTTCGATTTCCGAAGGAAATCAACGATAGCATCTTCCTGTTTCAGGTAATGCGTTACCGTTTTAGGTAACTGATGGGTCTTCCACGACTGAATAGTTCGGCGTAACCGCAACTGCCAGTATTCATCCACAAACTGATTCAGATCGGGCATCTTTAGCTCATTACTCGTGGCTGAAGCCATGAATAACTGTTCACCAATCTGTCGCTCAATCGCTTCGCAGGTCTGCCGGATTTCGGCCATTACGGCCCGCGTTTGCAACACATCGGCATCCATCGAATACACCGGATTTTTAGTGACGATGAACATCACCACCGTCATGTCCGAATTGGTTGCCTGCAATTTGGCATTCAGTCGGCTCAGGGCTTCGAGTGTTAAGTCGTAGCCCTTGTTATTATACTCAAATCGGCCTGAAGTAAAGAAATATAAGGTGCGATCCAGATCGAAGGAATAGTTCTGGAAGAAGTGACCCATCACAAATTGATGGATTTTTGCCTTATACTGAACGTGCAGGTTCTGGAACTCATGCGTCGCTGTGAATCGGGTAACATTCAGGCCGTTAGGTAAAGTTAGATCGCATTTACGACCTAGCAAAAACTCGCATTCCTTAGCCGTAACGTCCGAAACCGTCGTCATAACGTGACAGTTCTGAGCCGCCAGGTATTCAATCGTTGCCTGCGTTGCAATGCCAAAATGCTGAGCTTGTTCCCGCCAGTTGAACGTCGGTAATAACTCGTAGAAATTAGGAACGTTGGGAGCCATGTAGCGTCCCAGCATGGTAGCATGCGTGGTGAAAACCGTCGCTAATTTCGGAGATTCATGAGCAATATAGGGAAGGGCCGTAGCGGCCATCCATTCGTGAAAATGGGCGGTTATGTCATATCGACCACTATGATCACGGGATAGCTCATTGAGGAAAATACGGGTGCATTCTCCAAAAGCAATGACCTGATTAACCAAATCTTCCGCGTTAAGCGTAGAAAGCTGATGCTTTTCCCAGAGGTCGTACTTTAACTGATCCAGCTGATTAAACAGCGTGTAAAAATTAAAAAGCACAATGCGGGGCTTTCCGGTGACGAGCCAGTAACCATACTGCACATCGAAGCCCATTTCCCGCATTTTTCGTACGGTTTTACCCAACGCTGAATCGTCGAGATCCGATATGGGTTCGAACTCAGCCAAGGCTTTTTCCGGGAAGTAAGGCCCAAGTAAAAAATAATCATCGCCCCATTTTTCGACCATTGCCGGAACCTTGGAGCGGATTACTGTATAAATACCCCCAACCTGATTGCATACTTCCCAGGCTATTTCAATCAGTAGGCGAGGTCGTATCTTGGGCTTAATGGGTTCAACTTCGAAAGCCATAGCCGAGTATTAATGTAAACAATGTGAATTGAAAGTTCTTTGTGCCTAAACTACTTTGAGCTACCAAATATAGAATGGTATTTTTCAAGGGAATTATTCGTCTAAAATAATCTTAAAGTTTTATGCCAAAAGAGTAGGATTTTTTTTGATACACCATACTCTGGCTCATTTTTATTTATTAAAAGGCTATTAATGAACTACGGACGACTAGCTAAAAAAGACTGTAAAATGATAGTAGCCGAAACGCGATCAATAACGCCTTTATCCCGACGATCTTTCTTAGTAGTTCCCATCGCAATTAAAGACTGCATAGCCATGACGGAAGTAAATCGCTCATCGTGTTCATGCACTGGGATTTCCGGAAAGGTTTTCTTCAGAATTCGTAAAAATCCCCGCACATGTGGCGTATTGGAAGTGTCCGAACCATCCAGATTAGTGGGCATTCCTACTACGAAAGCTTCTACCGCTTCCCGCTGGCAGTAGTCTTTCAGAAAAGGGATGACCTGCGTTGAATGCACGGTATCCAGAGCCGTCGCAATGAGTTGCAGAGGATCCGTCACGGCGAGCCCTACGCGTTTGGTTCCATAGTCTATAGCAAGAATTCGTGCCAATAGTTTAAAAAATTAAGGGATTATTTAGTAAACGGTAATGAAAAACCAGATAAAATAACCTCCGGGATTTAACGTAAAAAATTGACTAATAATTAATTAACCCAACAATTCGGATCAGCTAAAATAAATAGCTTCAGGGTTTTTGCTGGGAACCGTTTGAAAGTGTGAAAAGGTAAGAAAGTTTATAAGTATTACAAGTATCTTAAAACCACTATCTCATATCTTTCTTCCAGTCTTTATAACCAACTAGGCAAAGAGCCAGATAAATGGCGTATAAAAGAACCGTCCAGTATAAACTTTTATACGCGTAAACGAAGACGTAGATGCCGTCTACGAACAACCATAACCACCAGTTTTCCAGAAATTTTCGTCCCAGCATCCACTGGGCAATCAAACTGATGGTAGTGGTAAACGAGTCGACCAGGGGCAGACTGGCATCGGTAAACCGACTTAGTAGCCAGTTCAGAAAGGCCGTGCCGCTCAGCGTAATTAGCACCAGCCAGCCGATGAGATTTCGAGGCAAGGTGCGAACCTGGAGTTCCGTATGGCCCTCTCCGCCGTATAGCCACTGGTAAAGTCCATAAACGCTCAGGATGGCAAAAACGATCTGTAAACCCATGTCACCATAGAGCCGGGCTTCCCAGAAAATGACTGCGTAAATCACGACGCTGATGATGCCCCAGAAAAATCCCCATACATTTTGACGGGTATTATACCAGACACAAATGACGCCGGTAATTAAGCCGGCCAGTTCAAGCCAGTTGGTTTTTATGTAGGCTAGAAATACGTCCATTCAGTAGGGCTAATTTGATAAAAATCTGAACTTTGCTCCGGGTCTCAGAGTTTTCTAATAGTCTCCCTGTCGGTACCGAGAAATTCGGCTTACGGCGGGGTTTACTGCGTTCTATTGCGTTTGAAAACCCATGCATACGATTCATAAACGCAGGAACCGGGGGTCCATTTCCAGACAAAGTTGTGTGAAAACCCGGTAGCAAAAAGCGAATTTTTAAAATAAACTCGATGCTAGTTAAAGATTTGTTAACGCTGTATCGCAATGATCCGTTTATCCGTCTCATTAGCGAACGAATTCAAAGTAAACAGCCTAATGATTACCATCTTCAGATCAAAGGATTAGCCGGAAGTCTGGATTCGGTTCTGGTGGCATCCCTCTATCAGCATCAGCCGGCGTCTTCTTTGCTGGTTTTGTCGGATAAAGAAGAAGCGGCCTATTTCTATAATGACCTTCAGAATTTGCTGGGCGAAGACCACGTCCTGTTTTTTCCAATGTCTTATAAAAAGCCCTACGAATACGAAGAGATTGATAATGCGAACGTATTGATGCGGGCCGAAGTTCTGAACCGGTTGAATGAAAAGGGACATCCGTTATTAATCGTTACCTATCCAGAAGCTCTGAGTGAAAAGGTTATCAACCGGAAGTCACTCGTGAAGAATACATTTACGGTTTCGGTGGGCGAAAAAATTGATACTGAATTCCTGACTGAATTTTTAATTAGCCAGGATTTTGAGGGAACCGATTTTGTGTACGAAGCGGGTCAGTTTGCCCTGCGGGGGGGAATTATTGACGTATATAGCTACGCTAACGAATTCCCCTACCGGATTGACCTTTTCGGTGATGAGGTAGAATCCATCCGAACGTTTGATCCCGATACGCAGCTTTCCAAAGAATCCGTTTCCCAGATTAATATCGTTCCCGACGTTCAGACCAAGCTTATTCAGGAGACCCGGGAATCGTTTTTCAGCTTTTTTGGCAAAGAAACCCGACTCTGGTTTAAGGACGTGGAATTAACCCTCGAACTGATCGGAATCTGTTTTGAGAATGTTGAGAAAAGCTTCAACGAAATTGTAGAGCGGAGCGGCGGTATCAAGGTGATTCATGAACCTTCCCAGTTGTTTGAAACCCGTCGCAGTTTCCTCAATCATATCAAGGAATATCCGAGCGTAGAATTTGGGAAACGGTTTTATTTCAAAGCCGCCGATGGGGCAACCGAATCACCAGCAGACCTTCGCGTTAATTATGCTTCGAAACCCCAGCCCAGCTTCAATAAAGATTTCAATCGACTGATTGAAACCCTTCATGAACAACAATACCGGGGGTATACGAACATTATTGTTGCTGAAACCCAGAAGCAACTGGAACGATTAAATACGATCGTAGGAGAATCCAATGACTCGGTTCGTTTTCAGGCCGTGAATGTTTCCCTGCGGGAAGGGTATATTGATGATACCCTGAAAATCGCCTGTTTCACCGATCACCAAATTTTTGATCGGTTTTATCGGTATCGCGTTCGGGATAAGTACAGTAAGTCCAAAGCCCTTACGCTTCGCGAACTCAAAACACTGGCTCCGGGCGATTTTGTTACTCACATTGACCACGGCATTGGCCGTTTCGCTGGACTCGTGAAGATTGATGTAGGTGATCACAAACAGGAAGGAATTCGCCTGGTTTTCAGGGATAATGATACCGTTGTAGTGAACGTGCAGAGTTTGCACAAAATCGCTAAGTATACGGGTAAGGAGGGCACTCAACCCTCGTTGAGTAAGTTAGGGTCACCGGAGTGGGAAAACAAAAAGGCGAAGGTCAAGCGGCAGGTCAAAGACATCGCGGCGGAGCTGATCGAGCTGTACGCCAAGCGGAAATTTGCTCCGGGTTATGCCTATTCGCGGGATAGTTTCTTACAAGTCGAGATGGAGTCGTCGTTCCTTTACGAAGATACCCCCGACCAGGCTTCTTCAACGGCGGCGGTAAAAGAAGATATGGAAAAACCGCACCCTATGGATCGTCTGGTTTGTGGGGATGTTGGGTTTGGTAAGACGGAAGTAGCGATGCGAGCCGCTTTCAAAGCCGCTGCGGATAATAAGCAGGTGGCGGTGCTGGTGCCAACCACGGTATTAGCCATGCAGCATTACCGTACCTTTCGTGACCGTTTTGAGCGTTTTCCGGTGAAAGTCGAATACATTAACCGATTCAAAACCACGCAGCAGATTAAGGAAACGCTGAAGCGGGTGCAGTCTGGCGAAACGAGTATTCTCATCGGAACGCACCGGATTGTAGGAAAGGACGTGAAGTTTAAAGATCTGGGTCTGCTCATCGTTGATGAGGAACAGAAGTTTGGCGTGAAGGTCAAAGATCGGTTGAAGGAATTTAAACTCAATGTGGACGTATTAACCCTCACGGCGACGCCTATTCCCCGAACGCTTCACTTCTCGTTAATGGGAGCCCGTGACTTGTCCGTTATTGCTACGCCACCGCCGAATCGTCAGCCCGTTACGACGCAATTAATGGTATTCGACGAACTAAAAATCCGGGATGCCGTCATGCTTGAACTGAAACGCGGCGGGCAGGTTTTCTTTGTCCATAACCGGATTGGTGATCTGGAAACGCTGGGTAATATGATTCTGAAATTGGTGCCAGACGCTAAAATTGGTATTGCCCACGGCCAGATGGATGGCGATCGTCTGGAAAAGGTAATGATGAAATTTATTGAAGGAGAATATGACGTTCTGATTTCAACGAATATCATCGAAGCCGGACTGGACATCCCGAATGCCAATACGATTCTGATTAATCAGGCCCATTTATTTGGCTTGAGCGATCTTCACCAGATGCGGGGAAGGGTTGGCCGATCCAATAAAAAGGCGTATTGTTACCTGCTGACCCCTGCTCTTTCGTTATTAACCAGTGATTCCCGTAAACGCCTTCAGGCTCTGGAAGAATTCACGGAATTGGGCGATGGATTCAAGGTAGCCATGCGGGATTTGGACATTCGTGGAGCAGGAAATTTGCTTGGAGCTGAACAAAGTGGCTTCATAAACGATTTAGGCTTTGAAACCTATCATAAAATCCTCGACGAAGCCGTCCAGGAGTTGAAGGAAACGAAGTTTAAAGACCTCTTTGCGGACGAATTAGCCAAAGCCGCTAAAAATCTGCGGGTGGAATGTCAGATTGAAACGGATTTGCCCGTCCTGATTCCTGAAAATTACGTATCTAACATATCCGAACGGCTCAGTTTGTATAACCGTCTGGATAATCTGAAAGAGGAAGCCGAGTTACAGAAATTTCAGGCCGAAGTAACGGATCGATTTGGTCCGGCTCCAGAAGAAGTTCGTGATTTGATTGGTTTGGTGAAGGTTCGTTGGAAAGCAGAACAAATTGGTTTTGAAAAATTAACGCTTAAACAAAATACATTGAAAGGAACTTTCGTTTCAGGTGAGCATGAAGCTTACTTCCAATCCGAAAGATTTGGCCGAGTACTTGATTTTGTGAAGGCTCAACCCAAACGCGTTGCTCTGCGGGATGTCAAAGGGAAGTTATTACTACAGGCCGAAAATATCCGGCAGGTAAAAGACCTCGATGAGTTATTGGGCCACATGGTCGCCTCACCCGAAAAAATGAAAGCCTAACGAAGGGCCGATTTGAGTATTTAAACCGATTTTCAAAGATTAGGTAATAGGAATGACTGAACGGTTATCAAGTAATTCCAGCCAATCTTCTATTTTTGTACGATTTTGTAAGCGATTTTAAGTGAACGTCCATCTCTAAAGCAGAATTGGACGTTCACTTAAAACAGAAACCAAAGCGATATTCCAAACCATATACATAGCAATGATGAGAATTGCGTCAGTTTATTATTTGTTGGGGGCGATGGTGCTACTGACAACGGCTTGCAAAAAGAACAAAACGCCTGATAGTGCCCATATCGGGAAGAATAGTACGGCAACAGGCATTGCGTATAACACGAAAGAAGGTTTTTCAACGCCTAAAAGCTTTAAAGGGCAGCCAACGGGTCCTAACCTGGTGTACGTCGAAGGCGGTCGTTTTGTGATGGGTTCGCTGGAAGAAGACGTAGCGGGTGTTCACGATAACGTAGAGCGTACAGTAACGGTACAATCCTTCTTTATGGATGAAACCGAAATTGCTAACGTTCACTACCTCGAATATCTGCACGCCATTCAGAAAGACTCGACTCAGGAGTTTTACGAAGCGGCTTTACCCGATACCACCGTATGGGCGGGCGAAATGGCCTTCAACGATACCTACGTAGATCAATATCTGCGTTACCCTGGTTTCCGCATGTATCCGGTTGTGGGTGTTTCCTGGGTACAGGCACAGGATTACTCAGCCTGGCGTACAGGAGCCGTAAACAATGATCTGGCTCGTAAAGCAACCAGCGGCGGTAAGAAAAAAGGCAAGAAAGGGGAAGAGGCGACAGCAGAAGCTTCTAGCCAACAATATACCGGAGGCCGTGCTGCCATTGAAACGGGCTTCGTCCTGCCGAATTACCGTCTGCCAACAGAGGCTGAATGGGAATACGCAGCGAAAGCTTTGATCGGTACGCAATACCTGGATGAAAACCAGTCGAATCAGCGGATTTATCCCTGGGATGGTTCTTCGATGCGTAAAAGCTCAGGTAAGAAAAAAGGCACGATGTTAGCTAACTACAAACGGGGTCGCGGGGATTATGCGGGTATTGCCGGTAAAACGAACGACGGTGCCATCATCACGGATGAAGTGTATTCATATCCTCCTAACGATTTTGGTCTGTATAACATGGCTGGAAATGTAAATGAGTGGGTATGGGATGTATACCGCCCCACCACCTTCCAGACGTTCAGCGATTTGAACCCTGTTCGTCGGGATGGTTACCTGGATGATGAGAAAAACTACGGTAAAAAAGATAACAACTCCCTGTTGGACAACCGTACGCGGGTGTATAAAGGTGGCTCCTGGGCAGATATTGCCTACTGGTTGGCTCCCGGAACTCGTCGTTACCTAGATCAGGATTCGTCAACGGCTACCATCGGTTTCCGTTGCTCGATGATCGCTTCAGGAAGAAAGAGATAATTTAATTTCCAGTTTAGTTGAAAAGAAGCTGCCCACTTGGGTGGCTTTTTTTTGTTTGAAGTGGTTAGAGAAGGTTTGAGGTGAGAGAATTCTAAAAGCTCAGCAGTCGCTCGGCTCTGCCGAGCGACTGCGGGAGTAGATGCTTTCATTTGAGGAACATTCACGAATGCTAAATAAGGTCCTTCGCTTCGCTCTGAATGACAGGCTGAATAGGTTTGGAATCATTGCTTTTGCAATGACTCCAAACCTATTCAAACGAAAAAAGAGTTGCAAACCCGAAAGTCTGCAACTCTTTTCTTGAGAATATATTCCTCAGAACTATACGCGGAAGTGAGAGAAAGCTTTGTTAGCTTCAGCCATCCGGTGCGTATCGTCTTTCTTCTTCACCGCAGCACCTTCGCCTTTAGCAGCTGCTACGATTTCGCTAGCCAGACGCTCTACCATGGTCTTCTCGTTACGACCACGAGCATATTTAATCAGCCATTTCATGCCTACTGACTGTTTACGCTCGGGACGAACTTCAGTTGGAACCTGGAAGGTAGCACCACCTACACGGCGGCTCTTTACTTCTACCGTAGGCATAACGTTGTTCAACGCCTTTTTGAAAGTCTCCAGACCATTTTCTTTGGTGCGGTTCTCTACTAATTCCAGAGCACCGTAGAAGATGTTATAAGCAGTAGACTTTTTGCCCTCGTACATGAGGTTGTTTACAAATTTCGTTACGAGCGTCTCCTTGAATTTAGGATCTGGTAATACGTACCGTTTTTTTGGTTTTGCCTTACGCATGACTAAGTTACGTTTGAATGTTGATGAGAACGCGTCGCTTCTGCCCGTAACAGTGGCTTACTGCATTCTCGGATGTGTTAAGCCCTCAGTCTTTCGAACTGACGACGATGGATCAGAAAAAGATTACTTCTTCTTACCTTTTGCAGGAGCTGCGGGAGCCTGACCGGGTTTAGGACGTTTCGCACCGTATTTAGAACGAGCTTGCATACGACCTTTAACACCTGCAGTATCCAGAGCACCACGGATGATGTGGTAGCGAACCCCAGGAAGATCTTTCACACGACCACCACGGATCAGTACGATAGAGTGTTCCTGTAAGTTGTGGCCTTCTCCGGGGATATAGGCGTTAACTTCTTTACCATGTGACAAACGCACACGAGCTACTTTACGAAGAGCAGAGTTAGGCTTCTTCGGTGTAGTTGTGTATACACGAGTACACACACCACGTTTTTGAGGGCAAGCGTCAAGAGCTGGAGACTTTGATTTCCAAGTCACACGCTCACGACCCTTACGTACTAGTTGTGAAATAGTTGGCATGATGTAAAAAAATAAAAAATGTTCGTCTTGAAAAACGGACTGCAAAAGTACTCTCTTTTCGTAAAAAAGACAAGCTTGTTTTCGTTTTTTTAGTTCCGGGGCGGATTTAATTAGTCAGACTACCAGACGATTAAGGGTAGTGTTTGGGGTTTTGAGCTTGGAATTTGAAGTTTAGCGTTGAGGGTTTGGGGTTAATTTAGTTAGGGCAGAGAATGATTTTAAAGAAGAAATAAAACCCCAAAGGTGGATCCGTATGAATAACGTGGACATAGCCTAGGGTAACGGTTTCAAATTACGAATCATTAATCCCTTCTAAAGCTGTCTTTCTTTTTTCAAAGATTCCGATCAACTTTGGCTGTACTGTGTTTATTACATCAAATACAATTTCAATAGACCTATGACTTATTTCCTCGAAAATGATTATCTCAAAGTAGCCATCCGCCAGAAAGGGGCGGAATTGGTAAGCCTTTATCATAAAGAAACGCATCTGGAATACCTCTGGAGCGGAGATCCCGCTTTCTGGGCCAAACATTCCCCCATTTTATTTCCAATCGTAGGAGCTTTGAAAAACAACGAGTATCACTACGAAGGGAACTCGTACAAGCTGAGCAGACACGGTTTTGCCCGGGATATGGAGTTTGAACTGGAAGCCGAAGGTGAATCTGACCTGACGTTTTTATTGAAGAGTAATGCCGAAACGATGGCGGTTTATCCCTTTGAATTTCGGCTGCGGGTGATCTATACGTTACGTCAGAATGAATTATCCGTTCAGTACAAGGTAACCAATCACGATTCAAAGGATTTATTTTTCTCCGTGGGTGGACACCCGGCGTTCCGCGTTCCTTTCACCGACGAAACGCAATACACGGATTATTACCTGGAGTTTAATGAAACGGAAGACTTCCATCGTTGGCCGCTGGCCGAAGGGGGCCTGATTGACGTAACCCCCGAACCTGTCGTAGAAAATAGTAACCGCATTGCTTTATCTCATGAGCTTTTTGCGGAAGATGCTTTGGTGTTTAAGCATCTGAAATCTACTTCGGTAACCCTGAAATCAGATCAGGTTCCTTATCAGTTGAAATTTGATTTTGAGGACTTTCCTTACCTCGGCATTTGGGCCGCTCCGAAGGCCCCTTTTGTTTGTATCGAACCTTGGTGCGGTATTGCCGATAGCGTTACACACGATCAGAATTTAGAAACGAAGGAGGGGATTAATCGTCTGGCTGCCGGAGAAGTATTCGAACGCACCTGGAAAGTAACTCTTTCTTAAAAAATGGAGAAGTAAGAGAATCCCAAAAGAATTGAAAATGAATAACTCAGCGTCATGAACCCGGGTTTTCGCAATGGGATGATACAAAAATTGCCAGCCGAGAAGCTGGCAATTTTCATTAAGGGCGTAACTTTAATTCCTTTCCCGCAATGTCCTCCCAGCGGTATAAGTGAAAGGTTCGATCCGTACTCATGACGACAAACAAGCCGTGTTTAAAGTCATTATTCAAAGGCACGGAAACCATTTCAGAGCCATCACTTTCCATGGCCCGCACGTCCACAATTTTAACCAGCTTATGTTCAAAAGGCTTATCCGGCGTTCCTTCGCGGCTGAAAATTTGGAAGCGATTCGCTCCCTGATCCGATACCAGGATATAACCCGTGCTGTCGGTTAGTTCATAAATTGAAATGCCTTCGTGATCGACTTTGAAGTTTTCGGTTGCAAATAAGGCTAACTCTTCGTTACCCTTTTCAGGATCCGCATAGTACTGGCGAACGCCTTTGCCTTCGTCCGAATAATACACATAACCCAGCTTGTCATCCACTACGATGGATTCAATTTCCTTCAGACCGCTATAAGCACCGAATTTCCGAACTAACGTGGCCTTAATTTGGCCCCTTCCGTCATCGTCAAGGCGGTACTGCCAGAGGTAACCTCCCGTAGTAGGACCCGTCTTTCTACCTACGATGGCATAGATTACGCCTGCTTTGTTTTTATACATCGAAATGCCCATTAAATCGCGGTATTCTGGCTGGGTTTCTCCTTCAAAAACTTCGATACCGCCGTTATCCACGGGTTTCAGGTCGGGTAAAGAAAAAATTCGCAGTTGGTGCGTCATGCGTTCGGTGGTAACGGCAATGTCCGTGGCCTTTCCGTTCAGCATCAAACCGTATTCAATGTCAACGTTATTGGGACGCTTCAGTCCTCCTATTTTTTGCTGAATTTTTCCCTGAAGATTGAAGACATACAGTCCTCCCTCTACGTCTTTATCCGTCCCGACAATCAGACTTTTGGCCGGGTCCTGAGGGTTAATCCACACGGCCGGGTCATCAGAATCGTGAGCCAGTTTTTCGGTAATGTACAGCGGTTTTACCGCCTGACGGGAAATCGTATGCCGCTGGCAACTGGTGAACAGAGCCAGTCCGGTTAATAATAACGCACTCGTTTTCAGTAACATCCTTTTATATAGATACAAAAAGTCCCCACGAAAGACCAGCTGACATGGGGACTAGTGATGACTTATTTCGTCCCCAACGCTCCGATGTAAGAACCGGGAGCGGGTGACGTATAGGTTACCCCATTTACACTTAGACCGTTTGCATATAGACGGGTAAAGTCTGTTTTGCCTTTGCCTAACGCTGGAGAGCCCGTTTGTAAGTGAAAATCCCAGGAGGAGTCGTAGCTGGAATTCATGCTGGACGTAGACAGGGGGTAATTCACTAGCTTAGGATCATTTTCTCCCGCTTTCGTACTCAGAATATCATTCGTTCCTTTTACGATTTCGGTTGAAGGCTGAAATTGATCCACGCCCGTCTGCGTGTATCCGTAATAGAAGTTATTTGCAATGACGGAACGGGTATCTTCAGGGGCACCTTTGTCCCGCTTAATACCGAAACGGTCGTTCACCAGTAAGGTATTGTAAACGTCCGCACGAACCGTTTTTTCTAACCAAATAGAACCACCTTTGATGGTTGGACGTCTCCAGCCTGCGTTCACAATCGTGTTGTTGTAAGCCACGATGTAAGCCTGAGGCGTTTTGTCACCCGCGTTGGAAAGCTTCAGAGCATTTGTGTTGGGGCTATAGATGACATTGAAAGCTACCTCAGCCTGTACCCCTGACTTGATGTTAATGGCTTCGCCACCCGAAACGCCGGTAGTGTGGAAGGTGTTGTTCATGATTAACACTTTACCACCTTCGAGGTAAAAACCGTCTTCGTTGAAGTGACGAATGGTGCTGTTGGCCACGACAATTTTAGAGCCTGTGTTTGAAGTATATAATACCGGAACGTGCTCACCCGCTTTCGCTTTGTATAACTGAGCCTTAACCGAAGGAGATTCTTCCGTAGTGACAGCTCCACCGTATTCAAGGACGGTATTTGAAAGGACTAATTCCGTATTGGTGGGGCCGGCAATCAAACCACCCCAAAGGTTACCGAAGTTATTAGCCGCCGTTTTCCAGGCATCAGGCACGGTAAATTTTACGGGGTTGGCCGTCGTTCCCATGCTGTAGAGGTTCCCTCTGATGAGGATCTCAGGCTTCACAATCGAATCGCTCATCAGAACGGTTACGCCTTCTTCAATGGTCAGGGATTTGCCTTCGGCAATCTGGAGGTGTCCCGTCACTTTGTAGGTATTCCCTTTTTTCCAAACGCCTTCCACGTTACCGCTTACGCTTTCTTCGGTAGGGGCTGGGGTAACCTGCGTTTCTTCGGAATTTTTGCTACAACTGGTTAAAAAGGCCATTGCCAGACCGGTTGCAATAAACAGTTTGTTCATGATTGTTTCTGGATAATAAAGATTTTGTAAAAGCTTGAATGCTAGAGTTTAAAGCGTAAACCAAAGACGTAGCTACGCTGGTAATAATCCCGACGGATGAGGGTTTTGCCCGCTTCGGTTTGATAGGGCAATCCTTCGTTAACTGACTCAGCGTTTTTGATGTACACTTCCAGCGGCGTATTGAGCAGGTTATTGGCTTTCGCAAAAACGACCCAACGATGACCCATGGCTTTTTCCAGCGAAGCATCCATTTGAATGAAGGCTTTTTGCCAGAGGTCATTATTGAGGAATTGAGAAACCGTATTAATTCGCTCGCCGGTGTAACTACCCGCTACCTGAGCGTCCCAGCCATCATTTCTGTACAGCACAGTCACGTTACCAATGTGGGCAGACTGACCATACAGAGGACGCGTTTGGTTGACGTACATGGGTACCAAATCCCCGTTTTCGTCACGGGTTCGGATAAATTTGGCGGAGGTAATTCGGGACAGCGTATAGGTATAATTGGCCTTGATTCCCCACTTGCTGAAGTATTTGATGTAGTCTAGTTCAAGCCCGGCGTTCTGAGCATTCCCGAAGTTACCCGGCGTGTAAATGATAGACTGCCCACGAACGGGATCACGTTGTAACGTATACTCGATGGGATTTTGAAGGTATTTGTAGAACAGTCCCACCATGAACTGATCGGTGTGAGTGGGAAAGTGTTCATAACGCAAGTCGATGTTATCCGCAATTGCCCGCTTCAAATCGGGGTTACCCCGCTCCTGATATTCTTCCTGAACGACGTTATAGGGAACGATCTCGAAGAAGCCCGGACGGTTCAGCGAACGGAAGTACGAGGCCCGCCAGTTGGTCTGTCCATTCGGCATGTATTTCAGGTGCAGGCTGGGTAATACATCCGTGTAAATCTGATGACCCGTCGGACGATCTTCTCCCACCTGATTTTTCAGTTCATATCCCTGATCCGTATGCTCTACTCGCACGCCGCCCAGAATTTCCCAGTGTAGAGGCGTTGCCTTGGCCTGTACATAACCCGAAGCCGTTTTCTCGGAGGCATCGTAGGTCATTGCACTACCAACCGAACCTCGCGGGTTCTGAATCGTCCAGTTAATCTGATCGTAGGATGTGAAGTCTTCGCCGTAACGGGCAAACAGGTTGGAGGGACGAAGCTGGTAGTTATTATAGAAATTACTCCGGTTTTTCGTGCGATAGAGCCCACCCGCCTTCCATTCCACGGGCGTTTGACCCAAATGAGAACGATAACTAAAGTTCAGGTAAGCCGCCAGATCGGTGTCTGAATTATGCTCCCAGCGACGGTACGCATCCTGCACGGTTGTTCGGGTTTCGATGAAGTTTTTACGTTCGCCTAGTAACGGAACCTGCGTTTGATCGGGCTGTTGGTTCGTTGCCTTCGAATATACTGCTGACCACTGCACCTCAAAAGGATCGCTGATCTGGTGTTTACCCTGCAAGGTGCTCGTCAAAATCTGCTGCTGCGTCAAGCGGCTCCGGGTGTCATACCCCAGCGTCGCATTTCCGGCAATCGGATCGTACCCGCCAATGGTTAACTGTGTTGATTTGGTATCCCGAATCTGGCTGTTGCTCAGGTTAATAAAGGCATTATATAAGGAGAGTTTATGGCGATCATTCAGCCGGTAATCCAGCTTCGTGTGAACTCCGTAGCGTAACTGCTGCTCGGAATACTGACGCTCGCTTAACTTGGTAAGGGTTACTCCTTTTTGAGTGTTAACGGTTTCAGAGTCAAAAAATAAACTATTACTTCCGCGATAGGTGTTTTGGTAACTTCCGGCTACGATAATGCCTAGTTTTTGATTGAAAAAGCGGTTACCCCAGGAGAATCCACCCAGTACATTCGGTGGCGGCAACTGCTTTCTATAGGTCGAAGTAACTTTCGAAAAATCGGCTGGCGTGGCATTGTACTGATTACCGTTGCGTTCGTAAGGCGATTTTTTAGTAACGGACTTCCAGTCATAACTCATGAAGGGCCGATCCATGAACAATTCGCTGTAACCCGTCGAAACGTTAGCGGTGAACAAATGTTGATTCGGAGCGTCTTTCATAACCAGATTGACGGCTCCTCCAATCGCGTCGCCTTCCATCCTTGGGGTGAGGGCTTTGTAAACTTCAAGCCGATCCAAAAGATCGGAAGGAAAAATGTCGAGCGGAACGTAGCGGTAGCGGTTATCCGGGCTTGGAATTTTCACGCCATTGACCAGCGTGTAATTATACCGCTTGTCCATCCCCCGAACGATGGCGTACTGACCGTCGCCGTTGCTATTTCGTTCGATGGATACCCCCGAAACCCGTTGGATAACGTTGGCAACGGTAAGGTCGGGAGATAACTGGATGGATCGTCCCGAAACGATATTCATCACCTGATCCGCCGAACGTTCCAGGTGACGGGCGGTTTGATCCGTTGCTCCTTCACGGCCCGTCTTTACGACTACTTCCTGTAAATTTTGTTTGTGGGAAGGTTCTAGGAATGCATCAAGAACAACGGTTTCAGTGCCGGAAATTTTAACTTCTTTAGTAGTAGATTGAAAGGTGATAAAACTGATGGTAACCCGGTAGGTTCCGGCTGGTAAGTTTTTAATAGTATAGCTGCCATCATATCCCGAAAGATCATGATACATCGTATTTTCTACGCGAATAACGGCTCCAGTAATAGGTTCACCGGAAGATAATTCAGAAACTTTCCCTTTAATAGATCCAGCCCAACTGTAAAATGAAATAAGGCTGATAAAAACAATAATACTATAAATCTTTCCCATCGAATGAGTACTGATTGAGTAAGCAAAATCAGCACGAGAATCAGCTCGGTATTCTTACTGATTTTCGTTTGATGGGACGAAGGTGCAGGATGAAAAATTAGGAGTCAAGGAAATGGAAAGCCGAAAGAAGTTCGGTGACTGGAGCCTCCGTTAGCACGAAAGCAACAGTGTTAACAAAAAGTAGTTAATCTGTTGATTTTTAAATATTTATACCGTTACAAAACCGCCATTAAGTTTGCGTTATGGCAATATTACCAAAATGTTAAGCCCCTAAATTCCCTGAATAAAGGCTGTGAGGCTTTCACCCGCGGCCAGGTTAAGTTTTTTCCGCAGACGATACCGGGTAACGCGTAAACTGTCCTGCGAGATACCTAATAAAGTGGAAATATCAGATGAAGTCAGATTCATTTTCAATAAGGCTACCAATCGTAAATCAGAAATAGATAATTGATCCGAATGGAGCCTTAACTTTTCAAAAAAGATTGATGTACTTGCTCAAAGGTGCTGCTGAATTCGAGCCAGTATTGATCATGGCTAAAACTATCATTAATTTGCTGAACAATTTTCTTAATCTGCTTTTTGTGATCACGTTTATCGTCTTTTATTAGTTTATCTAGGTTACCTTTCAAATCTTCCAATGCCTGATTTTTCTGAATGATATGTAAAATGTGAGTGGATAATTCTTTCGAACGAATAGCAAGTTCATTCTTTAACTGCTCTTCCTGCAACTGCTGATTCCGTAACTCCGATTGCATGAGTTCCCGCTGCGTTTCGTATACCAATTGATTTTGTCGACTGAGGGTCTGCTCATTTCGAACTTTCATTTTTTGCCGATTGTAAGCCAGACTCACCAAACCAATCAGTAGCAAAAGACCGATAATTACCGCGACGGTCATGAGTTGGTTGAACTGACGTTCATTAGTCAGTCGCTCAATCTCATTATTCTTCTTTTCCGTATCAAAAAGCGTTTGGGTCAGGGCCAGTTGCTGGCTACTTTCGAGTGAATAAATTTCGGCTTCGTAAGCCCGACTCAAGGATACGTAATGGTAGGCACTGTCGTTCAGACCCATCAGGTGATAGGCTTTTCCAATGTCATTGGTCGAACCACTCAGGTAATGGCGTTCATGCGTTTGCAGGGCTAGTGCGTAGGCTTTTCGGCTATAAATTAGGCTTTTCTGAAAGTGACCCGTTTTGCGAAGAATGTCGCCGAGGTTATTATAGATTTCAATGCGGAGTAGCGAATCTTTCGTCTGAAGATTAACTTTTAGTGCCCGCTGAAAGTAAACCTGGGCCGAGTCGTAGCGTTCAAGATCCTCAAAAATGCTCCCCATGTTTTCGTAAATCTTGGCCGTTCCCTCCCGATTGTGAGCGGAGAGGTACTGATGGAGTGCCTGCTGCTGATAATAAAAAGCACTGTCGTAGAGTTGTCTTTTTTCGTACAAATGCCCGATGTTTCCGTAGGTAGTCGCTATACCCGAGGCATCCGATACTGTTTTGAAAAGTAGTAAGGCCTGTTCGTATTGAAGTCGGGCCTGCTGGGGTTGCTTGCTGTAGTAGTAAAGTTCACCGAGTGCATTATGATTTTCAGCGAGCCATTTCTTTTCTCCCAACTGCTCTAGTTTTTGACCTGCCTGAGCATAATAACTGAGCGACTGCGGGTATTGTCCGGCGTGAAAATAAAGTCGTCCGAGCGATTGAAGTGCCTTCGCTGCTACCAGTGGTTTTTCGGACTGAAGAGCTATTGCGTATTCTTCCTTCGCCTGGATGAATGTTGAGTCTGATCGGCCTTGATTTGAACGTATATTTTGTCCAAATCCTGAACCATAAGACAACAAAATTAGTAATAAGCCGCTACGCCAAAGGGCTAAAATCATGGGTCATAGGGATCGTTTGAATCTGGAAGTTAAGACTTTTGAATGGTCGTAGAGATTAACAAATTGTTAAGGGATGGAATGCTGGGCGAATAAGAAGTATATTCAAAAAAGGGTAAATCAGAGATTTTTGAATCAATAACAAAGAATTTGTCTATTTTATTTGTATTTGTTAATTCTAGTTGCCATTTTTGATACACGATATGAGTAAAAAATAAAGTCAATCGTTTCCGCCTATTCCAAACGCCACGATTATGCAGAAGAACTTGGTTCGTAGCAAGGAAGATTACCTTCGCCACATTTTATCGACCAGCTTGCAGCACGAGGAAGAAAGCCCAGGGTGTTCGGTGCCCGAATGGTTACCCATTCCTAAACCGGAACAGTATCCCTGTATCGCCATCACCTCCGATCCGGTTCGGGAGGGAACGGCTTTATTCTTCGAAGTAGAGCTGATTTACTTTACTGATTTTCTGAATCAGAATTAATAGGCATTAACCTTTACCTAAGAGCATTTCCCGTACGAAGCCACCATGATCGCAGCCCGTGTTTCTGATGAGACACGGGCTTATTTTTATTTTAACCTGGTTTCTCGCATTCGCTCGGCTTAGCAACTACTGTGGAGTGGGCGAAGGAACTAGTGCTAAGGCTGCCAGCGTGGCCCGACCAGCTTTTTCGCTGGCAGTCTTAAGATAAACTCACTAACTGTCATCCAGAGCGAAGCGAAGGACCTTACTTAGCTTCGTGAAGGCTTCTTGAAGGCAAGCTGTAAACTTCCGCAGTCACTCGGCAGAGCCAAACGACTACGGAGCGGAGTATGA
Organism: Siphonobacter sp. SORGH_AS_0500; assembly: GCF_002838835.1. Taxonomy (GTDB): domain Bacteria; phylum Bacteroidota; class Bacteroidia; order Cytophagales; family Spirosomataceae; genus Siphonobacter. The sequence goes on along the minus strand of NZ_NHPP01000011.1, from coordinate 98,133 downwards.
GCTGGATTTGTTTGAGTCCTTTGACAATAATTTGCGAAGGTTTGATAAGTTTGAATTTCTTTGAACGTGGCTTCCTTGATAAAGGATGTGCCGACAAAATCAGATGAATCTGATCAAGTTACTTTAAACCTGACCAAACGAATTCAAACCCCAAATTCAATACATGCAAGACTTACGCTATCCTATTGGCCTGTTCGTTTACGAAGGCCCTTACTCGCCTGAGCAGCGAAGCGAGTTAATCAAGTCCATCCTTCATGTACCGAGTCAATATCGTCAAGCTTTGGAAGGTTTATCGGAACAGCAACTGAATATGCCTTACCGTGAAGGCGGCTGGACGGTTCGGCAAGTGGTGCATCATGTAGCGGATAGTCACATGAACGGCTATGTTCGTACAAAATTGGCTTTGACCGAAGCCAATCCAAGCATCAAGCCTTATGAAGAAGCCCGCTGGGCCGATCTGGGCGATACTTTCGAAACACCACTGGACGTTTCGCTGTCGCTGCTGGAAGCCTTACACGTTCGCTGGGTCAATGTATTCAAAACCATGCAGGAGGCTGATTATCAGAAGACCTTCTTTCATCCCGGCTCACAGCAAAGCGTAACGCTGGACTATCAGTTGGGTAATTACGACTGGCATGGCCGACATCATCTGGCTCATGTTACCCGTCTGAAAGAGCGGATGGGCTGGTAATAAATAAACTGGGGCGGGTCAATTGACCTCGCCTAGTTTAATTAAAACCAAAATGGGCACTGGCTTTAATTGCGAAATTCTGCGAACGAGTGTCCCGGTAGGTTAATCGGTGGAGGGCCGTTATCTTGATGAATTTGAAGATATTGTCAATGCCGTACCCAATTTCCATGTAAGGGATGCTTGGATCCAGAGAGCCATAGTCATAGTGCGTACGGGATGGAAGTTTATGGTGATCGATGAATTCGTGGTTTTGAAGACTTTGCTGACCCACTAAGGCATTGAAAAGCATAAAACTTCTCAGTTTTAACTTCTGGATGACCGGAATACGGTTGGTGAGAAGCCCTTCGAAGGAATGGTTAAACTGTAGAGAAACATAGCGATCGGAGACGAATTCAAAAAAGTCCATCAGGTTAAAGGCATTCCGGTTGAACAGCCAGGTTGGATTGCCCAAATGAGGAAATAGTAACATGGGAGGGACAACCGATGGCGTATAACCCATCGAAAAGGAATAATTAGATCGTCCCCATAATCCCATTTGTAATGTCTGGTAGGCTGATAACTGGAAGCGGTGGTAATTAAAATTGCCATGTACTAAGCCCGCAAAACCCCTTACGTACCGGAACGAAATCACTGGAATTCGTTTAGTGCCCAGTGTGATCCGTTCGTTGCCATCCATTAAGTATTGCTCATTTTTGGCATAACGGGCTTCCAGGGTGACGAAGGTATCGTAGAAGTTGGTTTGGCGGGGTGAATTTTCACCCAGATGCGGGGTAGTTTTATAGAAGAAAGGAAATTGTGGCTCGTACTTACGATTGTCTATGGAACCCGAAAGCGTAAGATTACGAATAACATCGGACTTGAAAAAGAGCTCATAATCGGTTTGCATATAAGAGCCACGGACTTTCCCAAAACGCGTAAATGCATAAAACAGCTTGTTATCGCCAATTTTATCAGGCGTTAAACCGATGCGTTCAAGGTCGTGGTAATAGCGAATTCCGGCAACGGTCCATCTTTTTCGTGAGAACAGATAGTTCACCTCTCCGCTATACTTAAATCGCTGATCGAGCGTACCGTAGGCCAGATGGCCGCGTAAAATCCAGTGCTTACTGAAATCAGAATTGGTGCGGACGCCCATTCGTAACCGCAGGCCTTCAATTCGGTTCCAGGCAGCGGAATACAGGTAAGGGCCAAATTCCACGTAAGGATACTTTTTCCAGCCCGTGGAAATAAGCTCTGCTACATCCACATACGTTCGGACGATGGGCAGATTCTGAAGGGTATCAATCAGTTTTCTAGCGAGGAGATCCTCCGAACTAAGGTTTTCAGGGCGGGTTTTGGCCCAGAATTCAGGCGTCACTTCCTTGAAATCTTCGGCTACTTCCAGATTTGGATTGTAGAAACTGAGCGGATGTTTCTTATTAAGGACAAAATCCTGATTGTACAGATCAAACTTAGCCAGCATCCCCGCGGATTTATTGGTAAGCTGAGCAACGTCAATCATAAAGCGGGTTTTGTTGGGTAACCACGTGGAGTCAGCCCCGTTAACCACCATCGTTAATTCCTGATCTATTTTTAATTTGTCAATAAAATTCAGGTTAGCTTCTTTGCCAATGGTAGCTTCCACTTCCCGCAAGGCATAACGTGTAGTATCAATGTAGATCTTCCCCGTGAAGGCCAGGTCAGAGCTGCGTCGGGGTTTGAACTCAATGGCGTAGCATACTTCATTACCCACCGCCAGGGTATCTTCCAGATAAAAGTCATACGTACTTTTCCAGTGTTCACCCATGGGGGAAAGCAAGTCCTTTCCTAAAAACGTAATGTAGTTATGTGTGAAATTTAAACTCTGAAGAAAGCTCCCGCCGGTGATTTGTGAAATGAAATTTCCGTCCTTAACACCTACCCCTTTCGTAGCTGTTTTAAGGATATGTTCTTTGCGTAACTCCGGCGAATGCAGGTAGTAAAAACGTGAAAAAGTTTCGGAAACAAACATGGGTAAGATGGGCTGACCGTCCTCGCCTGCCAGAAACTCGGCTTGCTCAATTGCCTCAGTCATCTTGCGGACTATTCTACGCTTACGAAACTTCTCGGAGACATTGTCTACATCCAGTTCGATTTTGGTGTAACTGGTATACTCATAAGCTTCAACGGGTTGCCGATGTTTGAACTGACTACGAGCGTTTCGAATGATGGCGTAGGCCGGATTTTCGCCAGCATGAATCACTACTTCTCTTAACTGAGCCGTGCCGGGTTCTAACTGAATATTAATCTCCTGTTCGGTTACCTGAGTTTGTAAAGCTTTCGAACGCATGCGATAGCCGATGTTCGTGGCAATCAGAGAATCACTCAACTGACTGGTTTTGAATGAATAGTAGCCTTCAAAATTGGTAGTTGTACCAATGGCTTTCCCTCGTAGGGCCACATTGGCAAAAGGAATAGGTTCTCCCGAAGAGGCGTCTGTAACCCGACCTTTGATGAGGTACTGCCCAAAAGCAACGGAGGGTACGCAGAAGGCACACAGAATGAATATTCCTTTTGAGAATAAAGAAAACATAAACTCTGATTGATAAAGTAATGGGGTGTCTTATATAGGTAATTTTTACTAAAAATACACTATATAAATGAGCAGCCAATTTACTGATAAATTAACTTGAATGTAGATTTTTAACATTAATTGACAATTAAATACTACCAAGTAGTAGGATTAGGAGGTATGTATTTTATTACGTTTAGCGGATGTATTTCTAAGAATTTTTACTCTTATTCTGCTCAAATAGCTTAGATAGGCAGGGTATAATTAAGACTTTAAAAAATATACGATTTATAGCTTGAATGAATGAGTCGACCCATTAAAATTCGATTGAAAAATCGAGAGCGAAGTGGTGCCTTTAAGGAAGGCTTTGCGGAGGAATATTAGCTTAATCTCGCAGAATTAAGTAACTAGCCGAACCTATTAGACGAAGTAATCAAACTCCTCTGAACACTATGAAAAAATTCCTCTTCCTGGGCTTGCTAGTTCTAACCAGCACTATTGCGATAGCTCAGAAACCCGTTCGCGTGGCCGTAGCGGGTATTACCCACGGACACGTTCCCTGGATTTTAGGCCGAAAACCTGTGGGCGATATTGAACTTGTCGGTATTGCTGAAAGTAATCAGGAGTTATCTCAGCGTTACGCGTCCCGGTATAAGCTCGACCCGAAGCTGTTTTATAAAGACCTGGCAACCATGCTCGATCAGACGAAGCCCGAAGCGGTGGTAGCCTTTGGGTCGATTTATGAACATAAAGTCGTTGTGGAAGCTTGTGCTCCGCGAGGTATTCATGTCATGGTGGAGAAACCGCTTTCAACGAACGTGAAAGATGCTGAGCGAATGGCGGAGTTAGCAAGGAAACACCATACCTTACTACTCACTAATTACGAAACCTCGTGGTACCCAAGCATTGAGAAAACGTATCAACTAGTGATGGACAGCACAGCGGTTGGGAAATTCAAAAAAATGGTGGTGCATACGGGGCACGAAGGGCCCAAAGAAATCAACGTTAATCCAGAGTTTTTTGAATGGCTAACCGACCCCGTGCAAAACGGCGGTGGGGCCCTCATTGATTTTGGTTGTTATGGAGCCAATTTGATGACTTACTTCATGAAGAATGAAAAGCCGCTTTCGGTAACAGCCGTTACGCATCAATTCAAACCTCATATGTATCCCAAAGTAGACGACGATGCCACCATTGTGATTGAATACCCCCATGCCCAATGCATCGTGCAGGCCTCCTGGAACTGGCCGTATAGCCGTAAAGATTTAGAAGTATACGGCGATGGTGGGTATGTAATTACCGAAAATCAGGAGAAATATAAAGTTAGAAGTGGTAAAAAGAAGGAGGAAAAACGGAATATTACCAAGCAGGATCTACCCGTTTACGACGATCCTTTCGCCTACTTTGCGGATTTAATTCGCGGCAAAATAAAGCCTCATCCCTTGTATTCGCTGGAGAATAATCTCATAGTCGTACGCATTCTGGAAGCCGCCCGGGAATCGGCCAAGACAGGGAAAATGGTGAAGTTATGAAATTATCTATCCCCTGTCATTTAGAGCAAAGTGAAGGACCTTACTGGCTTTGCGAACGTAATTGGTCATGCAGCAACTCTACTAACTCTATCATCGTATCATTTTATCAGAAGGTCTCTCGCCTGCCGGTGCGAAATTCCCTCTCGTTTCTACCGCAGTAGCTCGGCTCTGCCGAGTGAGGAAGTGGAATTCAGTGCTAGGTATTTCAAAGTAGGTCAGTCCGTCGTTTTGTATTAGATTTCTTTGCCTGAGACGGCCAGAGGCCTACAACCATGGGGTCACTCGGCAGAGCCGAGCGACTGCGAGTATTGGTTATTAATTTACCCAAAGACGGTGTACCTCCTTTAGTGCGTTTTTAAAACGCGGATACGTGAGAAAAGCGTTTGTAATGCTGAGCGTCGCAGACGCTTTCCTCAGGCATCCGTGACACAGTCTCGGACGAACAGTTGCGATTTACGTTTTCCTGTTTCCATCATTAGTGGTATTTATCGAAATCTCACTATCGAATTTAGGCACATACAAGGCTGACCATTTCAGCCGAATAGCAGGTGAAAATTACTCAAAAGCCAGTGCCGATTGCGTTTTGTGCAATAACAGAGGGTCCGCTGCTGACCTCAATATGGTAGGCATTCATTGCTACATTGCGGGCATTTTGTAGAACTAATCCCGTACGGGCGTTGATGTGCAGGTTTGACAACGTCAGGTTCTGAAGCAGGCTGTTCGTCAATCCCACCAGACTACCCGCGTTTTTGGCACCCGTTACCGTCAATTGGTCAATAGTTAGGCCCGAGACCGATGGTATATCATTGGGATACCCATTATTACTGTTGAGTGAATACGCCAGGTCGATAATCAGCGGATTGGGCACGTCGGTCATGGTAATCTGCTTATAAGACAGGCCCTGAATAGGCCCACCGAGTCCTGACTGCGATTTAATGCGAATACCATTGGTCGTTCCGGTGAACGTACAATTCGTCACCGATACACCCGTTACGCCGCTAGAGGTTTCACTCCCTATTGACAAGCCGTGCCCATGCAGAAACTGACAATTTCGAATCTGAATGTCCTGACTGGGCTGGATGATCTGCCCATTGCTGCGTCCACCTTTGATGGCAATATTGTCGTCACCATTGTCAATAGTACAGTTCTGAATCAGCACATGTGTGCAGTTAGCCGGGTCGATGCCGTCCGTATTGGGTGAGTCAAGCGGAGCGGTGATGGTCAGATTCTGAATCGTTACATACCGACACTGGCTAGGAACCAGGTGAAATGACGGTGAATTAATGAGTGTGAGCCCATCAATCAATAGGTTTGTAGAGCGGGTTATGTAAATCAGACGGGGGCGGCTAAGGGTTTTACCACTGTCCCGAAACCGTTGCCACCAGATGGCCCCGTTCCCGTCGATGGTGCCTCGTCCCTTCAGGCTCACATCGGTCAATGAATCGCCATTGATCAGGTTGGGGAGTTTACTGGTGTAGTCAGCAGCGTTGGTGCTGGCCAGCAGCGTGGCCCCAGATTCAGTTGCAGAGTTACCCGGCTACGTAGAATGATGGGACTGATCAGATACTTTCCGGCGGGCAAAATCAGCGTACCGCCCCCGGTTGCTCCGCAGGAGTCAATGGCCCATTGTAGGGGCTTAGCCTGGTCGGTAACGCCATCGGCTAGCAACTGGAGGGTTACCGATGGGTTCGTGGGATGGGGCTGATCCTGCGGCTTACAGGCCAAGAATACTCTTAACAGACTACTAATGATGAGCGTGAGAAACAGGGCAATTAAACTGTTTCGGTTGTTCATTACTATTTGTTTTTTGAATCCTTCGCAGTGCCCTTATCTAGCAAGGGAAGTAAATAGGGCACGTTTGATGATTGTTCCTCAGGTCGTGGTATGACTCATCAGCTAGTCATTGGTTTAGTAACCATGAACACAGATTTAGAGGGTATGCATTGCTGACCAAAAAGCAAAGAGGAGTTATTAATCTTTGGATGACTTTAGACGGGTCCGGGTATTCATTTCGAAGAGTATTCCATGCCAGGTATCACTCGACATGGTAGATGCATTCAGTTACCAGTTGTAAACGCTCACGGCTCTAAAATTTAAGGGGCTCCTATTTAAAGTTAATACTTGAATTAGATCGGATGTTATATAGACAGTTTTTAAATTTATCTTACTAGCATTTGACTTTACCTGATTTTAATAGCTCTAAAATAGTTCAGCTTGTGTCTCAGTTTTATATAAGACACAAGTTCTAAGTCTTTCGTTATTGGTTAACAACGGGTGCTCAAATTCATATTGTTTTTCTAGCCCTATTTTTACCATAATACGTTCTGATTTTGTATTGATTTTTGGTGTAACTGAATATATGTTTTCAAGTTTTAATTCATTTAAAGCATATTGAAGACATTTCTTCGCCCCTTCTGTTGCGAAACCTTTATTCCATTCACTGCTTGTTATTCTCCAGCCGATGTCAATACAGGGAGTGAATTCAGCTTCATACGTTTGCTCACAAAGTCCTATGAAACCAATAAATTCATTAGTCTCAAGTTTATCCACTGCAAAGTAGCAAAATCCTTTATCGTCAAATTGCTTTTTCATTCGACCAATAAATTCAGTGGTCTGTTCTTTTGTTGGAATACCTGGGAAAAATTCCATTACTTTTTCATCTGAATTTATTTCGTGCATTTTGTCAATGTCTGCCAGTTCCCAATTCCTAAATCCAAGTCGTTCGGATGTGAATAGGTATTTCTTGTCGTGTTCCATTTTTGAGTATAGGTTAGTTTGAAATAAGGTCTAGCTGTTGAACATATACAAGCCCAAACAAATAGCTTTACTGGCTTTGGTGAATAAGTTAACTGTAAGGATTTATTATTTCCTTAGATACGCTAATACTCTATTCTGAATATATTCCCGCTCTGTTGGCCTGGCATCATTATCCATATCATTGTGCTTAATAGGGGTGAACTGAATCCTAATACCGAGTTGTTGAGCTTCTGTATCCGTAGGTAACACTCCATCATCGGCAGGATAATCTGCGGATCGTAAGGTAAATATTTGAGGTTTAGATGTTCTGGGTAATTCCATTCTTCGATTGTCCAGGGTAATAACCTTGCTTACAAAATCAGGATATTGATGAGCAAATAAAGCCGTCATATCGCCTCCATTGGAATGACCCATTAGTGCTAATTTAGCATAATTCAATGTCGGATATTTGGTTTTCATTTCCTGTAAGACGAAATGAATATTCTGAACTCCTCTTTCCCAGTTGGATCGTCTAACTAGTTGCGGTTTTCCAGTGCTCGGTAGAAGACTATCCGTTGGTAATTCATGCTGGATGCTAACGATAAAATATCCCTTTGATGCTAAAAATTCGGTCAGGTACGAATATTCTAAATACGCTCCACCCTTATTCTGTCCATACCCATGACTGAAGATTATAGGAATACCATTTAGGTCACTTTTAGGCTGATATATAGCAATTGGAATACTTCTGTTTCTGCTCGTATCAAATAGAGTTAATGTATCAAATTGAACATTTTTTTTGGTATTAGCTAAGGGCTTTTGTTTGCTGCATTGAGCGAAAATAAAAAGAGCAAGGGCTATGATAAAATATCTCATTTCTAAATAAAGAATCAGGAAAAGTATACGTATTGCCAAAGGTAATAGAGTGGGTAAACTCTTCAAAGCCCGTGAAACCTCAAGCTTACTAAATGATTTAATGATCGTACAAAAATCAGAATAGCTTCATCGAAGATTCATTAACCTGTCCTCTCGAACGAAGACCTTCTGTAGAATCAGGCGACTTCAGCATTACTAAAGTTCCCTCATGATCAAGTACGTTCGAAAAGTAAGTAAGTTCCTTTGCTTCGCTCTGGATGACAGGTACAATAAAAAGCATCTGGGGCAGGAGATCGAAGCAACCTATTCGACAAAACAGACATCTTCGGACAAACTAACAACTTGATAAGCATGAAGTTCATCACCTGTATCTTACTTATGATGAGTCTGGCAACGGTTGAAGGCCTGGCTCAGAGCCATCCTACGGTGAGTGTGGTTCGTATGCAGACTTTACTCCAGCAAACCTCGGATACTGCAAAAGTCTATGTACCTGAAAAGCAGTATGCGGTGCAGATCAACCAGTGGATTATTCCGCTGGATGAAACGACGTTAATGGATTGGAAAAAGCAGGATGGAGCGTATGCTGTCCAGTTTTTTCTGCAAAAAGGGACGGCTATAACAATGGAACAGGACCCGGGCTTTCGACGAGCTTATGGTGAGGTAAAGCTGGCTTCCAAACAAGCGTGTCAGGAATTCATCCGTTTGTTTGATCGACTACGGGTGGAAAGAAAACGATCCTGATAACGTTAATGAGATTTTATAGAAAAGGTCCTTCGCTTTGCTCTGTATACCAACTAGCAGGTCAGGGAAATGAATAGCAACAAAAAAGCTCTTCCATTCGAAGAGCTTTTTTGTTGCTATTGGATGAGTGATTAAGCTAACTCCATCTTTAGGAACTTCGCCGTGTGGCTACCTTTTACTTTGGCTACGGTTTCGGGTGTTCCTTCGGCGATGATCTGGCCGCCGCCGTTACCACCTTCGGGGCCTAAGTCAATCACCCAGTCGGAAACCTTAATTACGTCTAGGTTATGCTCGATAATAAGGACGGTGTTTCCTTTCGTAACCAGCTTTTGAAGCACGTTGAGCAAATGCTCGATGTCTTTAAAGTGCAAGCCCGTGGTAGGTTCGTCGAGGATATACAGCGTCTTGCCCGTGTCTTTTTTCGATAACTCTTCGGCCAGCTTCACTCGTTGAGCTTCACCGCCGGAAAGGGTAGTCGCTTGCTGCCCGAGCGTCAGGTAACCTAAGCCTACTTCGTTCAGGGTCTGAACTTTACGGAGGATCTTGGGCTGGTTTTCAAAAAACTCTACGGCCTGTTCTACGGTCATGTCCAGCACGTCGGAAATGGATTTACCTTTGAAACGTACTTCCAGGGTTTCGCGGTTAAAACGCTTGCCTTTACACACTTCGCAAGGGACGTAAACATCCGGCAGAAACTCCATTTCGATCTTTTTCATCCCGCTCCTTCGCAACCTTCGCAGCGACCGCCTTTGACGTTAAAACTGAAGCGACCGGCTTTGTATCCCCGAATTTTTGCTTCGGGTAACTCCGAAAACAAAGTACGAATGTCGCTGAACATACCTGTATACGTAGCAGGGTTCGAACGCGGTGTACGACCAATCGGCGACTGATCAACTTCGATTACTTTATCCAAATGCTCCAGTCCTTCAACGGATTTGTAAACCATCGGTTCGCGTTTGGAGCGGTAAAAATGTTGATTCAGAATCGGGAATAAGGTTTCGTGAATCAGCGTACTTTTCCCCGAACCCGAAACACCCGTGATGGAAATCATTGTGCCGAGCGGCAACTTGAGGGTTACATTTTTCAGGTTATTACCGTTCGCTCCGCTAATCTTCAGTGTTTTGCCGTTTCCTTTTCGACGTTCCGCCGGAATCTCAATGCTCCGGCGTCCGCTCAGGTAGTCGGAAGTAGTGGAATGATTTTCGAGGAATTGCTGCGGTGTTCCTTGTCCAACGACCGAGCCGCCGTGGCGACCGGCACCGGGTCCAATATCAACCAGATAATCCGATTCGAGCATCATGTCTTTGTCGTGTTCGACGACCAGAACCGTATTACCCAAATCGCGTAAATCTTTAAGCGACTGAATCAGTTTGACGTTATCCCGCTGGTGAAGGCCAATGCTAGGTTCATCCATAATGTACAGAACACCAACGAGTTGAGTGCCGATTTGCGTGGCCAGACGAATCCGCTGAGCCTCGCCACCCGACAAGCTTCGTAGGGGCCGATTAAGCGTCAGGTAATCCAGCCCGATGTTGAGCAGAAAGCCAATTCGTTTGCGAATCTCTTTCAATACTTCTTTACCGATTACCTGCTGACGATCACTGATGCGGTCTTCCAGCCCCATGGTCCAGGACGCCAGCTCTGAAATTTGCATGTTTGCCAGTTCGGCAATGTTTTTGTTATCAATCTTGAACCAAAGGGCTTCTTTCTTCAGTCGGGCACCGTTACATTCAGGGCAGGATTTAATCACCAGAAAGTCTTTGAGCCAGTCCTGAATCTTGTCCGAACCACTTTCCTGTTGACGTTTCAGGAAGTTAATGATTCCTTCGTACTTAGTATTCCACTCGGTTCCTTCGTACTTTTTAGATGGTACGGGTACGGGTTCATCCGTTCCATACATCATCATTTCCAGAGCTTCGGGCGGGAATTTTTCAATGGGTGTCGTCAAACCAACCTTGAAGGGCTTCAGTAACACTTCCAGTTGTTTGAAAATCCAGAGTTCCCGGTATTCGCCAATGGGAGCGATGGCTCCACGACTGATACTCAGTTTTTTATCGGGAATGATCGAATCAATGGTAATTTCTTCAATCACGCCCAAACCCTGACACGTCGGGCACCAGCCGTAAGGGGAGTTAAACGAGAAAGCATTTGGAGCAGGCTCATCATAACTGATGCCTGAAACGGGGTCCATCAGGTTTTTCGAGAACCAGCGGGTTTGATCCTGGTCATCCTGAAGCAACATCAAACCTTTACCCATTTGCAGAGCTTTTCCTACGGACTGACTCAGCCGGAAGCGGTCTTCGTCTTTGGGAATAATGCGGTCAATTACTACTTCAATGTCGTGGATTTTGAAGCGGTCGAGCTGCATTTTCGGTACGATGTCCTGAATTTCGCCATCGACCCGAACTTTGGTATAACCCTGTTTGGCAATCTGAACAAATAGCTCGCGGTAATGTCCTTTCCGGCCCCGAATGACGGGAGCCAGTAAGATCGTTTTACGGTTCTCGTAGTCTCTCAAAATCTGGTCAATGACCTGATCCTGTGAAAACTGCACCATTTTATCGCCCGTTACATAACTAAAGGCTTCACCCGCACGAGCGTAAAGCAGACGCAGAAAATCGTAAATTTCCGTCGTGGTGCCTACCGTTGACCGTGGGTTTTTGGAAGTCGTTTTCTGTTCAATGGAAATAACGGGGGAGAGGCCTTCAATTTTGTCGACATCGGGCCGCTCCATCGAGCCAATAAATCCCCGGGCATAGGCCGAGAAGCTTTCCATGTACCGACGCTGGCCTTCCGCGTAGATGGTATCAAATGCCAGCGAAGATTTTCCCGAACCACTGATGCCCGTAATGACCACCAGTTTGTTTCGGGGAATGGTTAAATCAACGTTTTTGAGATTGTGCTCGCGGGCACCTAAAATTTCGATAAGTTCCTGACCGTTGGATTCGGTGGATATTGTGGGAAGAGTGGTTTCTGCCATGAGGTCCTAACAACGTAAAAACAAGTAAAGTTACCGCTTTTAAGTATTTTTTTCAGTGTCCAAACCGAAACGAATTCGGGTAAATAGATACCTTCGTAGATTAATAAAATTTTTTATTATTGGATAGAGTCTGAAACGCCACCTTTGCTCTTCTAATCATAAAAAAGCGATGCTTCACTGCTTAGCCCACTATTCCTCCAAGAACGAATGAAAAAGCTCGTCATACCTATTCTAGGCTGTTTCTTGAGCCTCAGCAGTCTTGCCCAGCAAGCCCCTAAACCCTACGGAGCCGTCCCTTCTGCCCGTCAATTGAAATGGCATGAGACGGAAGTCTACAACATCGTCCACTTTACGCCCACAACTTTTGAGGACAAAGAATGGGGCTATGGGGATGCCAATCCTACTACCTTTAATCCTACGAATTTCGATGCCGAGCAAATTGTTCGTTCGGCTAAAGCAGGGGGATCTAAAGGAATTGTCTTCGTAGCGAAACACCACGACGGTTTTTGCCTTTGGCCTACCAAAACGACGGACTATAACATCTCAAAAAGTCCGTTCCGCAACGGCAAGGGTGATATGGTGCGGGAAATGATGCTGGCTTGTCAAAAATATGGTATGAAGCTGGGCCTGTATTGCTCGCCCTGGGATCGGAATAATGCGGCTTATGGAACAGATCAATACCTCGCTATTTATCAGGCTCAACTGAAGGAATTATATACGAACTATGGTCCGCTCTTTATGTCCTGGCACGATGGAGCGAACGGGGGGGACGGCTATTACGGCGGTGCCCGCGAATCCCGGAAAATTAATAACCTGACGTATTACGATTGGGATAATACCTGGCAGATTACCCGGAAACTACAGCCTAATGCCAACATTTTCAGCGATGTAGGCTGGGATGTTCGCTGGGTGGGCAACGAAAAAGGTTTTGCCAACGAAACGTCATGGGCAACGTTTACGCCAACTTCTGCCGATGGTAAAAGCAAAGGCGTACCCGGCAACGCTAACGACTACGATGCTCCCACAGGAACGCGGAATGGTGAGAAATGGATTCCGGCTGAATGTGACGTTCCCCTGCGTCCGGGCTGGTTTTATCATGCCAGTCAGGATGGGAAATCCAAAACGCCTCAGCAGTTACTTGAACTGTATTACAAAAGCGTAGGTCGCGGAGCGGCTTTGGATTTAGGGTTATCGCCTGATAAAACCGGACAACTGCATAATGACGATGTAGTCATTCTGAAAGCTTTTGGTGATATACTTCGCAAAACCTTCGCAACAAATCTGGCGAAAACGGCTCAGGTTTCGGCTACAGAAGGTCGCGGAGCGGCTTTCCCTACGAAAAATATTCTCGATAATAACCGTCAGACCTATTGGGCCAGCAAAGACCAGGCAACCACCCCGGGAATCATCCTGACCTGGAAAACACCCGTTACATTCAATATTCTGAGTCTTCGGGAGGCGATTGCTTTAGGGCAGCGAATCGAGGAGTTTAAGCTGGATGTTTGGGAAAACGGACAGTGGAAAGAAATACATACCGGAACAAGCGTGGGTGCTTTACGACTAGTGCGTTTGTCGAAGTATTACTCCACGGAAAAAGTCCGCATTCGTGTGACGAAATCACCCGTTGCCGTAACGATTAGTGAACTAGGCGTTTACGCAGAACCCGAACAGTTAGTAGCTCCGGTCATTCAGCGTAATCAGAAAGGGATGGTGAGTATTGAATCACCCGTTTCGGTGCGTGAAATTCGGTATACGCTGGACGGTTCAGAGCCCAGGGCTAGTTCGGCTTTATACACGGAGAGCTTCTTATTACCGCAGGCGGCAACGGTCAAAGCCCGAGCGTTTGGTAAGGCTCAGAGCGGTCCGGTAGCCTCGATTGATTTTGACATTCCTTCGACGAAATGGAGCATTGATCAAAAAGCAGATCGGGCCATTGATGGAGATGTGAAGACCATCTGGGTTTCGGATAAAAATGAAAAATATCCCCATACCCTAACGCTGAATCTGGGAGAAAAAATGACGCTGAAAGGTTTCACGTACACGCCGGATGCTTCGGATCATCGTCGTGGTACCGTGTATAAATATCAGGTTTTCCTGTCGGATGATGGACAAAACTGGGGGCAGGCGGTAGCGGAAGGACGTTTCGACAATATTCAGAATAACCCGCTGGAACAACGCGTGTTATTTAAAAAAGCTCATTCGGCACAATACCTGCGTTTTGTAGCGGTTGAAGCCACAGATACCAGCGAGACGGTAGCTAACGTAGCTGAACTCGGCGTTATTACTAAGTAGTTAGGAGGGGATCGTTAAGGATCGCCGGGAAATGATCCTTAACGATCTGAGTTTGAAAAGGGGTTTCCGAACTATATTTCCTGAAACTCTAAACGGAAAACAGTCAAATTAATCATGAATCGTAGAGATTTTATACAAAACACGGCTCTGGCCGGAGCGGGTCTGATGCTTCCCCTGTCGGGTATGGCCGCCAGTTTCCCCGAAGTGCGGGTTCCGGCTTCCAAGCGGAATTTCACGAGTAAAGCAGTAGAAGCCACTATTCAACGGGTACAAAAAATGATTGCCGATGAAGAACTGGCCTGGTTGTTCGGCAACTGCTTCCCTAATACGCTGGACACTACGGTTCATTACAGCGAGAAAAACGGCAAGCCCGATACGTTCGTCATCACGGGTGACATCGATGCCATGTGGCTGCGGGATAGTACGGCTCAGGTGTGGCCTTACCTTTCACTGGTGAAAGACGATGAGCCTCTGAAAAAACTGATTGAAGGGGTAGTTCGTCGGCAAACGAAGTGTATCCTGATTGATCCTTACGCGAACGCCTTTTACAACGGTCCTGGGCATAGTGAGTGGTATTCGGATAACACCAAAATGAAGCCCGAACTGCACGAGCGGAAATGGGAAATTGATTCGCTGTGTTACCCCATTCGGCTGGCGTACGGGTATTGGAAAACGACGGGCGATACCAGTCCGTTTGATAATGAGTGGAAACAGGCGATTCGACTGATCGTTCAGACGTTCAAAGAACAGCAACGCAAAGAAAATCGCGGACCTTACAGTTTTACCCGTAAAACGGCCTGGGCTACGGATACTGTTCCTGGAGATGGATGGGGTAACCCAACGAAGCCTGTAGGATTGATTACCAGTATTTTCCGTCCTTCGGATGACGCTACGACGTTTCCTTTCCTGGTGCCTTCTAACTTTTTCGCGGTAGCATCCTTACGTCAGGCAGCCGAAATTAGCCAGAAAATTGGTGACGCGGCCTTGGCAAAAGAATGTAAGACGCTGGCGGATGAAGTGGATCAGGCTCTGAAGAAATATGCTATTGTGGAGCACCCGAAATTCGGTAAGGTGTATCCTTTCGAAGTAGATGGTTTTGGTAACGCCCTGTTCATGGACGACGCAAATGTGCCTAGTTTACTGGCCTTACCTTACCTGGATTCAGTTTCAGTCAAAGATCCGATTTATCAGAATACGCGTAAACTGATTTTAAGCGATTCAAATCCTTACTTCGCGAAAGGGAAAGCAGGTGAAGGAATTGGTAGCCCTCACACGCTAGTAGACAGCATCTGGCCGATTGCGGTAACGATGCGTGCGTTAACTTCAACAAGTGATACGGAGATTCGCGATCAGTTACGCCAACAAAAAGCGACGCATGCCGGAACGGGCTTTATGCACGAATCATTCAATAAAGATGATGCGGCTAAGTTCACCCGGAAGTGGTTTGCCTGGTCAAACACGCTGTTCGGTGAGATGGTATTGAAAGTAGCCAACGAACGCCCTGCGATTTTGAAAGGGAAGTTATAGTGGGTAATGGTGTAATCATTAAACCCTTCCGGAATTAGGCATAGGTCTGATTTTGGGAGGGTTTTTGATTTGGGCATACTAACTACTAACCCTGGAGGGGGTAATTTGGGTAGCCTCGGATGATAATTTGGGGACTCCTATTTCCCCGGGTTAGCACCCGGGGCTATTCGTATTTGACCCCGCTGGGGTCTTTTTCCAAATATGAAGATATAAAAATTGAGTATAATTGCTTATTTTTTTTGATTGATTTTAATATCTTGCGTTAACCTTCAATCAAAAAATAATGCATACTTATACGCAGACCTTATATCAGATTGTATTTTGTACTAAGCATAGAGAACCTACACTTCTTAAAGAAAATCGGCGTAGTCTATTTTCTTATATGTGGGGAGTGCTGAAAAAGTATAACTGCCATGTGTACCGAATCAATGGTGTTGAAGATCATTTACACTTAGCTATTAATCTTCACCCCTCCGTTGCATTAGCAGCATTGGTCAAGAACTTAAAACTCTCCAGTTCAAGCTATATTAAAGAACAAAATCTATTCAAAGATTTTCGGGGCTGGCAGGTGGGTTACGGAGCTTTTACCTATTCTCAAACAGAGAAATGGATTTTAATCGAATACATTAAAAATCAGGAAGAACACCATCAGGGAAAAACTTTCACAGATGAATATAAGGAGTTACTAAAAATCCACGGAATTGACTTTGACGAAAAATACCTGCTATAAAGCCCAGATGGGTGGAATATGAATATCCCCGGTATGGATGGATTTGGATGATACCAAGGGAAAACAGCCACGATATTCAGGATAAACCCATTTAAACTTATTTATGCAACAAGACCCCAGCGGGGTCAAATATAAATAGCCCCGGGTGTTAAGCCGGGGAAATAGGAGTCCCCAAATTATCATCCGGGGCTACCCAAATTCACCCCGCTGGAATTAGCATGTTTCAACCAAAAAAGACTACACAGCTAATCATCAATTCCAGACCAAACTCAATCCACGATCTTCACCCGAATGCTATGCGGAGCGGGGCGATTGCCGCCAAAGTATAAACCCGTCTTATACGCAAACTTCTTGTTATGCGTAAAGCGTACAGGTTCGCCTTCCATGACGCGGTATTCTTTCTTGTGATAATCAATCTTGATACTCAAATGAACGGGCTGGTTAATCGCAGTTTCACCTACTTTGAAAGCCGTCCGTTGGCCGTCTACATAGGCATAGCAGGCAGATCAATTTTCTGCGTTTCCGGATTCCACCGCCAGCCTACGCGAGCTCCATCCACTTGATGGGGGGCTGAACCTAAACTCTGATTTTTAGAACCTACAAAGCCCAACCCAATGACCTTATTCCAGTCGTTTTGATCTACGCTTTGCAAATCATAAATGCAGGAACTATCAAACGTAACCGTAGCAGAAACCTCCCGCGGGCTGATCAAAACCCCCGTTTTTCGCTTGAAAGTAGGTTCATGATTAAAGGCTTCAATCACTACCCAGTCTGGATTAGACAATAGAAAGTCAGGGACGCAGGACTGGAAAAGCAGTCCTATCCCCAGAAAGAAGCTCAAATACAGGGCAAAATATGGAAAACGCATAGAAGGTCGGTTGAAGTAATGTAACGCTAAAAGCGGGAATTTATGTTTTCAAGACCGTAAGCACAAATTCATTCTTTCTCCTTTTCGCAGAAAAAACCTCATTCCTGAAAACGATTAGTCGATAAGTAATGACCAAAATACATCAGCAATTTCTTCGGTTCAGTTTGTTCATCTATGCAAGAATTGTATTTCCGCTAGCTGCTTAGAAATGGTACCCCATTCAATTAGCCAAAGAGAACTGTCATAAAGAATTACCGACCCGACGGCGAAGAATTTGTCATCATAAACGGCACCCGCCAAGGTACATGTGGCCTCCTCTTTTTTCTACCGGAGCCGTCCATTTACCTCGATTGCATCTAAAAACGGTTGGAGTAATGGATGGTGCAAAAGCAGGGGAATTCAATGGAAAGCGGAGCCGCGACGATTCTGGATCTACCGCTAAACCCTGCGAAAACTTTGAAGGAACTGAGATTAACCGCTCTGCGAATGACGTAGTGATTGGGTTAATGAGCATAACATTTGATTAGGGCTGAGTAACCATTCAAAACGGGTTCAGGTACTCGGACCACTGCATGGATTCCGGTAAGGGGCTGTTACTACATTCAATGTGAATGACCCGACGTCGTTGCTGATTCGTTGTTCGGCTGGAGGCGTGTAGTAACAGGGGTTTCATGAACATAACGGCTCCTGCGGAAACCGAACAAACTGCTTCGGTTTCCTGAGTCCAGTCAATGGTATCTGGCCGATAAATTCCTTTCAAATGCGAACCCGGAATTACTTTCAAGGCTCCGTTTTGCTCGTGAGTATCGTCCAGATGAATGCGGATGGTGAAGTTGTTTTCCAGAATAGTCAGGGGCGGTTGTACCGCAAACTGGTTCTGTTTCACCGTCCAGGGGCCAAACCCTTTTTCCTCTACTTTCCGATCTACTGAAATCGTTAAATCCTGATGATAGGCAACAAACCAGTTGGATTGCTCGGGCTTATCAAAGTAAATGGATTTAACGATGAAAAAATCCTTACCGAAAGTTTGTGTTACTAACGTCTTTAATTTTTCATTGAAAACGGTTGCCAGGGTTTCGGGAGCCTCTTTAAAAAACTGACGAATCGCAAATAAATCATTCGTCTTACGAAATGTCGATTTATCGGTGTCTAACTCCGCAATTTGTTCTAAAAGCGTATGAATTTCCGAGGGTTCAAAAATCGGTTCAGTAACGGCAAAGCCCTTATGGGCAATCTGTTTCTGTAAGGCATTCATACGTTTTATTATTTCTGCGAAAGCGTCGTTTTTTCGATGGCTTCGTAAGCCGCATCCATAATCCGCCGACGGATGCGAAGGCTGGTAATGAGGTTATTGTTCGCATTAGGATGCACCCGATTGGAGAGAAATATAACGACTAGTTCCTGAGCCGGATCAGCCCAAACGAGTGTACCCGTAAAACCGGAGTGTCCGAAACTGCGATTGGATGCGTACGAAGAAATATAGGCATTCCCATTCCCATCGGGGTTTCGATCCCAGCCTAGGCCACGGTAACTGCGTAGGGTATAGTTGTAGGAAAACATTGGAACCGTGTTGGGCAGGAAATAGCGGCGACCTCCGTAATACCCATTTTGCAGGTTCATCTGCATCAAAATGGCGAGATCATTGGCGGTACTGAACAAACCCGCGTGACCGGAAACACCGCCCTGAATGGCGGCATTCTGATCGTGAACGGTGCCGCGAAGAAGCGTCTCTCGAAAAACCCGATCATCTTCGGTTGGAGCAATTTTCCAGTCAATGACTCCGTGCATCAACGGACTGAAGAGGGTATTATACATGCCCAGCGGCTCGTAAAAATTCTGCTGTACAAATGCATCAAGGGGCTGATTAGAAATTTTTTCAACCAGACGACGCAGCATAATCAGGCCCAAATCCGAGTAAATGTATTTGTATCGACCACTGCGATCCCGCTGGGTAGTCATGGGGCTTTGTACAACCCATTTCCAGACGGAATCAATGGTGGCGGGTTTGGTCCACAAGTCGCGGGCAACCATTAAGGTATAGTTCAGCGTATCAACCCGTAAATCAAAATCAGGACTAAAAATGCCTTCGGGTTTCGTTTTTTCCCAGAAAGGTAAATACGCCAGCAAGCCTGACTGGTGCATTAATACGTCGCGAACGATGAGGTTTTCTTTTGTCGTCCCTTTCAAATCAGGCAGGTAATACGAAAGTTTTTGATTTAAGTCCAGATCCCCGTTTTCGTTCAGCAGCATAAGGGCTTGCAGGGTTGCCGCCACTTTAGTGACGGACGCGAGATCGTATAGCGTGGTGTCTCGCACGGGTTCGAACGGCGTGAGAGCGTAGGTGAGTTTTCCGTAATTTTTTTCCCAAACGACCCGGCCTTTTCGAGCGATCACCACCTGCCCGCCGGGAAAAGCCCCCTTTCGGATGGACTCGTTCATAATGTTATCTATCGTCTGAAGCTTGCCACTATTCATGCCTACCTCCTCCGGTAGGCCATAGGTAAGTCGACCGATAGCCTGCGTCGTTAATCCATGCCCAACCGGGAAAAGTCCTTCCACCGAAACGGGTAACTTACCCAGGGCGGGTAAAGCTCCGAACACTACTTCTGCGGTGGCTTTCTGAGCGAAGGGATCGCCTTCATAACCGCAGAGTAAGGTAGGCACTTCCGGGAAATTTTTCAGGCTGTAAGGGTTACCAAACGCACAAACTATAACCTGATTACCTCGCTTGACTAGTTTCTTCACAAAGTCAACAGAAGCCCAGGATACGCCGTAATTCTGAGCTACTTTCTGCCGCATTTCGTGCAAACTCACAATCACAACCTCACTGGAATCAAGCTTGCTAAGCATTTCGGCGTAAAAACGTTCGTCGGTTTTGGTGCCATTGGTATAACACTTCACGTTGGCGTATTTACGTAAGGTATTCTGAAAAACGTTGTTTTCGCTTTCACCCACCGCAACCGCACTAATTTTTAAAGTATCTAACTGAACCAGCGGTACCAGCTTTCGGTCATTTTTAACCAGCGTGATGGCATTTTCGTACAAGCGTTCCCGTAGGGCTTCCGACTGCGGCGTTTTCAATTCCTTCACCAGGTTTTTGTCCACAGGAATGGTCTGGAAAGGAACGAGTCCGGCATTGTATTTGGCGTAAAGAATTTTCTGAACGCGGCGATTAATCTCGTCTTCCGTAATCTGTCCGCTGGTAATAGCCTGCTTGATTTTCACAATGGAAGCACCCACACTTTCTGGTTGTAACAAAAGATCATTACCCGCCAGTAGGGCCTGTAAATTGGCATCGGGAGCTGGTTTCCCTTTCGTAACACCCCGCATGTTCATGGCATCGGTAACGACTAAGCCATTGAATTTGAGCTGATTTTTCAGTAAATCAGTTACAATAGGAGCAGAGAGCGTAGAAGCAATAGGCCGGGATTCATACGCTGGAACTTCCAGGTGAGCTACCAGAATGCTGGCAACCCCATCGTCAATCAAAGCTTTAAAAGGCGGTAATTCAAACTGATTCAGACGAGTCTGATCGTGCCCAACCTTGGGTAAGGTGCGGTGCGAATCGGTCTGCGTATCGCCGTGACCAGGAAAGTGTTTGGCACAGGCCAGTACACCTGCCGCTTGCAATCCCCGGGCATACGCTTTCCCTTTTTCGGCAACGTTATTCGGATCTTCTCCGAAGGAACGATACCCGATAATCGGATTAAGGGGGTTAGAATTTACATCTACCACCGGAGCAAAATTCATCTGAACGCCAATGCGTTTGCACTGACGCCCAATTTCCATGCCCATGTCATAGATCAGGTTATTATCCTGAATTGCTCCGAGCGTCATCTGGTGCGGAAAAGAGGTGCCCAGAGCTAATCGCATGCCCAGCCCATTCTCAGCATCCAGAGAGACCAGTAGGGGTACTTTAGAAAGGTTTTGGTAACGATTGCTCAGCTCCGCCTGCGAGTAAGGATCGCCCTGAAAGAAAATGACGCCACCGATATGATAAGCCTTAATCAATCGATCGATGCTGGCATAATACGATTCATAACGATTGGAGTAAGTCCCAATCACAAAAAACTGGCCGATTTTTTCGTCCAGGTTCATGCCGGCAAGCGTACTGTCTACCCACAACTGTGCCGCAGAAACTTTGGTGACATCCGCGTTTGAGCGAACTTCATGGGTAGAGTCGGCAAGCATTACTTCACTAAAACTAGAGGTATCTATCGGAGATTTCCAGGCTGTCAGAGCCAGCAGGCCACACATTCCCAGAAAAACTAACTTATTCTTCAACATCCTGATCATCAATACGTACTACGAGAACGCGAAATTATCTCTAAACAATTGCATCAAAACATATATATTTAAAAAAATAGGCTCGCTTTTCCGGGGGATTTGGGCGAAATTCGCGTTCCTACATTATCCAACACGCCCGGTTTAGAATTTATTCAGATTCTTACCGAAGAAATAAGTTTAAATCGGAATTCGTTTTTATAGACTCCGAACACACTTTCATGCAAGATATTATTCAACTCCTACCCGACTCCATTGCGAATCAGATTGCGGCTGGCGAGGTCGTTCAGCGACCGGCTTCGGTGGTGAAGGAGTTGCTTGAAAATTCCATTGATGCCCAGGGTACGCAGATTCAACTGCTGGTAAAAGACGCAGGGCGAACGCTGATTCAGGTCATTGATAACGGGCTTGGCATGTCAGAAACCGATGCCCGTATGTGTTTTGAGCGACATGCGACTTCTAAAATTCGCACGGCTGAAGACCTTTTCAAAATTCGTACCATGGGTTTTCGCGGTGAAGCTATGGCTTCCATCGCTGCCGTGGCTCAGGTAGAGTTACGGACGCGTCGGGAAGCCGACGAATTGGGAACACACCTGAAAATTGAAGCTTCTGAACTCAAACTTCATGAACTGCCAAACGCTGACGGGGACGAATATTTGCGTAAAGAATTTATTTTTTAACGTTCCAGCTCGACGTAACTTTCTGAAATCCAATCCTGTTGAAATGCGTCATATTCTCGACGAATTTCAACGCGTAGCTCTTTCGTACCCTGATGTAACATTTACGCTGCATCACGGCGAAACGGAAGTGTATAACTTACCTGCCGGGAAAATGTCCCGACGGATTGTTGATTTATTCGGAAAGAATTACCGTGAGCAACTGGCCGATACCCGCGAAGAAACACCCTTTGTGAAGGTGAGCGGATTTATTGGTAAGCCTGAGTTTGCCAAAAAGGTGAGGGGAGAGCAGTTTTTCTTCGTGAACCAGCGGTTCATCCGTCATGCTTATTTACACCACGCCGTTCTGAGTGGTTTTGAAGGACTGATTCCCGATGGAAGCCATCCGTTTTATGTTTTAAATATTGAAATCGATCCGGCCCATATTGATATTAACGTTCACCCCACAAAAACAGAAATTAAGTTTGATGATGAACGTTCGGTCTATGCCATCGTTCGGGCGGCGGTCAAACGGGCGACGGGAGTGTACGGACTTGCTCCAGCAATTGATTTCGAGATGGACGTAAATTTGCTGAGCCCGGCAAAGTCACTTTCGTTTGAGAAAAAAGATTACGCCGTTCATTTCGAAGCCTCTGCTAATGAAAATCGGAAGGTAACTGACGAGGAAAATGAGCATTCTCCCCGTGATACCTACCACGCTCGATCGGCGGCTCCGAAGCGGAATATTAACAGTTGGGAAAAGCTATTTGAAGGACTGGAAGGCCCGGTCAAAAATGAACGTCACAGTATTTTTGACCTTCCCGAAGAGGTATTACCTACGGTGAAACCTTTCACGCCGCCCGTTTCCGAAGAAGCAGAAACATTGCCAGCGACGTCGAGCATTACCTTTCAGAGTAAAGCTAATCGCATCCAGACGGAGGAAACTTTTCCGGAAGAATCGCCTACGCCAGAATCTGAACCGCAGGAAACGGTTAGCTTAGGACAGACGTTTAGTTCGAAAGCCATTCCATCCAAAGCATCAGCGAAACCTTCTTTGCTGGATTACGAACGAATGCTGTTTCAGGTACATAACCGTTACGTACTCTCGCAGGTAAAGTCAGGATTAATGGTCATTGATCAGAAAGCGGCTTATGAACGCATTCTGTACGATAAATACCGGGTTTCGCTGGATAAACGTAATGCGGCCTCCCAGCAGCTATTGTTCCCGAAAACGGTTAGTCTAAATCCCGTTGATTTTCAGTTGGTGCTTGAAATTGAGCACGAGATTAAAGCATTGGGTTTTGACTTTGCGGAGATTGGTAAAGATGCTTTTATTCTTTATGGCATTCCGGCGGATGTCACGGATGAAAACGAAGAGGACTTATTCGAAGGACTGTTGTCTCAGTTTCGTCAGCATTACT
The DNA here is from genome assembly GCF_002838835.1 of Siphonobacter sp. SORGH_AS_0500. Taxonomy (GTDB): domain Bacteria; phylum Bacteroidota; class Bacteroidia; order Cytophagales; family Spirosomataceae; genus Siphonobacter. Next base: position 74,269 of record NZ_NHPP01000011.1, on the reverse strand, counting down.
CAGAATTGAAATTGGATCGCCCCGAAGCATTGGCTCGTTCGTTTGCCAAACGTTCGGCGGCTCGTTACTTAACCCGACTATCAGCGGAAGAAATGAGTGCTCTGGTTGATCAGTTATTTGCATCTAGTAATCCGTCTTACACACCCAGCGGCGACCCTACTTTTACGATTTTAGGCTTGGATAAAATCGCGGGATTATTACGGTAATACATTGCCTGTCAAATATTTACAAAAGACCTCTTTTGGCAAAGAGGTCTTTTTTTAGGTATATGTAAAAGGTTAAAAGTCCGAAGAGCAGTTTCTGTGAACAATGTAGAGACGCGATGAAGTCGCGTCTAGGTAAGAGGTGATTTTTAGTAGTAGCTAACTCCACCACCCAAATGTTGATCCGCGACGCAATTGTGGATGCTGGAAAAAGTGTTTTTAACGCTTTAGCGTCGCAGACGCTATTTCCAAAATCCGCGTTGAAAACGCGGGCTAACACTAACTATTTCTAAAACTCACAAACCCCAGCAGGGTTGAACTCATGTATTAGCCCCGGGTGACAACCCGGGGATGGCTATGTATTAACTCCGGTCTGGATGGACCCGGTCTGGATGGACCCGTCTGGATGATAACCCAGAGCAGAGCATTTTGATGATAATAATCTGCGAAATTCTCAGAAGTAAGTCTTACAAAGAAAATAGGAAACATTAAATCTTATTATTTGCAACCATGTTGCAAATAATGAATATATTTGTCTTCAGAATTGAGAAGCAACTCCAGAAGGCTGGAGCATCTGTAAAAATGACAAAGGCATGAAACGTACGTATTGGCTTTATCTTCCTTTAGTGGCACTGGTCACTTTATCTTCCTGTAAAAAAGATAACAAAGATCCAGAACCCGATGAAAATGAGTTGATTACTACTGTAGAATTAACGCTAAAGGCAGGTAATGAAACAGCAAAGGTATTTACCTGGAATGATCCCGATGGTGATGGTGGTAATGCTCCGGTTATTACTCCCATCAGTTTAGATAAGGGCAAAACCTATACCTATTCGCTGCGATTCCTGGATGAATCAAAATCACCGATAGAAGATATTACTGAAGAAATTCAGGAGAAAAAAGATGAACACCTGGTGATTTTTACACCTACACCCTCCAGCTTATTAACGGTTACGATTACCGATAAAGACAGCAAAAACCTGAATGTCGGTTTAGCCGGAACGATTCAGACGCAGTCTTCTGCTGGTACTGGAAAACTAAAGATACAATTGCGTCACCAACCCGGAACTAAAGACGGCACTGCTACGCCAGGTTCGGATGATGCAAATATTGATTTTGATGTGGAAATCAAATAATCAGAATGATTGGCACGAACCCTGAAGGTTCTGATTAAAAACGCTAGAAACAGTGGCTTCTCTGGGGCCGCTGTTTTTTTGTTTCGAAGCGTATTCATTAACCGTCAAAACGTACCTTTGTCGAACTTTCTTGTTGAATAGATCGTATACTTTTAGTACCGAAGCCTGTGATTTTCAGGCTCTATAAAATTTTGACTGACGTGGTCTTACCGTATAAAGAAGAACAGAATAGCAGTAAAAAGGAACAGGTTGCCAAAATGTTCGATAACATTTCGCACCGCTATGATTTCCTGAATCACTTTCTGAGCATGGGTATTGATATTCTCTGGCGGAAAAAAGCAATTCGCTTATTGAAAGCCGAGAAACCTCAAACCATTCTTGATATTGCGACCGGAACGGGTGATTTTGCTCTGGAGGCTCTGGCTCTGAAGCCTAAAAAAATTATCGGTGTTGATATTTCGGAAGGAATGTTGGCTCATGGCCGTGAGAAGATCAAGAAGATGGGGCTTGAAGGAATCATTGAGTTGCAGAAGGGCGATTCAGAAAAGCTTCCCTTCTCGGACAATTCCTTTGATGCGGTGATCGTTTCATTCGGAGTACGGAATTTCGAGAATCTTGAAAAAGGCCTGACGGACATGAACCGCGTGTTAAAACCGGGCGGAACCTGCGTGGTTCTGGAGTTTTCTAAACCCCGTGGTTTTTTCTTTAAGCATTTGTATAGTTTTTATTCCAACCGTATTCTGCCGGTAATTGGCTCCTGGTTTTCCAAAGACAATTCAGCGTATACGTATTTACCCGAGTCTGTTCAGGCTTTTCCCGATGGCGATGATTTCCTGGCCGTTTACAAAAAGGCAGGGTTTAGTCAGACCCGGGCGATTCCATTAACCTTCGGCATCAGTTCCATTTATATCGGTAAGAAATAGTAACGTATGAAGCGTAAGCTACAAGCGAATAACTTTTTGAAGTCAACAGATGTCCAATCTGTGGTTTTATACATCAGTAAAGCCGTACCCAATCCTCAGAAGCTTCCGCTCTGGATTGCTCTGCTGGGGTGTACGCTAATGGTTCAGAAAACCTTCGCTCAGAATACGCTTTACAAGCGGAAGCACCTGGAGTTTTATGACGACAAAATGGTGCATTACGGTTTCTTTTTTGGCGTACCGAATACACGTTTTCAAATTAAACATAACGAGGCCTATAATAGCCCTCCTCAGGATTCAATCCGTTCGATGAATACACCCAACTCGATTGGCTTTCGAATGGGTTTCCTGATGAACGTTTACATGAGCCCCCGGCTGGATTTTCGTTTTTCACCCTTAACGATTTCCATTTACAGCCGTCCGGTTGACTATACGTTTGTTAGTGGGAAGGAACAGGAACTCATTCGGGAATCGACTTGGGTTGAGTTTCCGTTTATGTTAAAGTATAAATCCATTCGTCGGGGGAATACACGAATGTATGCGGTAGCCGGGTTTCGGGCGGGGCTGGAAGCCAACGTGCGGAGAAGACAGAATATAAATCGGGGTAATGGACAAATGTCAACGAAGTCGGCTGATTTTGCTGTGGAATATGGAGTAGGGTTGGAACGCTTTTTCGAATACTTCAAATTTACGCCGGAGTTACATTTCTCGCATGGCATTGCCAATATGATTCAGCCCAGTAATTCCATTTATAACGCCGGAATCCGCCGCATGACTACGCATACCGTAACACTTTACCTGATGTTCGAATAAGAGCTGTTAGAAAAAAGCCATATAAAAAAGACCCCTCAGAAAGCTTTCTGAGGGGTCTTTTTTATATGGCTTTTTTCTAACAGCTCTTATTCGAACATCAGGTAAAGTGTTACGGTATGCGTAGTCATGCGGCGGATTCCGGCGTTATAAATGGAATTACTGGGCTGAATCATATTGGCAATGCCATGCGAGAAATGTAACTCCGGCGTAAATTTGAAGTATTCGAAAAAGCGTTCCAACCCTACTCCATATTCCACAGCAAAATCAGCCGACTTCGTTGACATTTGTCCATTACCCCGATTTATATTCTGTCTTCTCCGCACGTTGGCTTCCAGCCCCGCCCGAAACCCGGCTACCGCATACATTCGTGTATTCCCCCGACGAATGGATTTATACTTTAACATAAACGGAAACTCAACCCAAGTCGATTCCCGAATGAGTTCCTGTTCCTTCCCACTAACAAACGTATAGTCAACCGGACGGCTGTAAATGGAAATCGTTAAGGGTGAAAAACGAAAATCCAGCCGGGGGCTCATGTAAACGTTCATCAGGAAACCCATTCGAAAGCCAATCGAGTTGGGTGTATTCATCGAACGGATTGAATCCTGAGGAGGGCTATTATAGGCCTCGTTATGTTTAATTTGAAAACGTGTATTCGGTACGCCAAAAAAGAAACCGTAATGCACCATTTTGTCGTCATAAAACTCCAGGTGCTTCCGCTTGTAAAGCGTATTCTGAGCGAAGGTTTTCTGAACCATTAGCGTACACCCCAGCAGAGCAATCCAGAGCGGAAGCTTCTGAGGATTGGGTACGGCTTTACTGATGTATAAAACCACAGATTGGACATCTGTTGACTTCAAAAAGTTATTCGCTTGTAGCTTACGCTTCATACGTTACTATTTCTTACCGATATAAATGGAACTGATGCCGAAGGTTAATGGAATCGCCCGGGTCTGACTAAACCCTGCCTTTTTGTAAACGGCCAGGAAATCATCGCCATCGGGAAAAGCCTGAACAGACTCGGGTAAATACGTATACGCTGAATTGTCTTTGGAAAACCAGGAGCCAATTACCGGCAGAATACGGTTGGAATAAAAACTATACAAATGCTTAAAGAAAAAACCACGGGGTTTAGAAAACTCCAGAACCACGCAGGTTCCGCCCGGTTTTAACACGCGGTTCATGTCCGTCAGGCCTTTTTCAAGATTCTCGAAATTCCGTACTCCGAATGAAACGATCACCGCATCAAAGGAATTGTCCGAGAAGGGAAGCTTTTCTGAATCGCCCTTCTGCAACTCAATGATTCCTTCAAGCCCCATCTTCTTGATCTTCTCACGGCCATGAGCCAACATTCCTTCCGAAATATCAACACCGATAATTTTTTTAGGCTTCAGAGCCAGAGCCTCCAGAGCAAAATCACCCGTTCCGGTCGCAATATCAAGAATGGTTTGAGGTTTCTCGGCTTTCAATAAGCGAATTGCTTTTTTCCGCCAGAGAATATCAATACCCATGCTCAGAAAGTGATTCAGGAAATCATAGCGGTGCGAAATGTTATCGAACATTTTGGCAACCTGTTCCTTTTTACTGCTATTCTGTTCTTCTTTATACGGTAAGACCACGTCAGTCAAAATTTTATAGAGCCTGAAAATCACAGGCTTCGGTACTAAAAGTATACGATCTATTCAACAAGAAAGTTCGACAAAGGTACGTTTTGACGGTTAATGAATACGCTTCGAAACAAAAAAACAGCGGCCCCAGAGAAGCCACTGTTTCTAGCGTTTTTAATCAGAACCTTCAGGGTTCGTGCCAATCATTCTGATTATTTGATTTCCACATCAAAATCAATATTTGCATCATCCGAACCTGGCGTAGCAGTGCCGTCTTTAGTTCCGGGTTGGTGACGCAATTGTATCTTTAGTTTTCCAGTACCAGCAGAAGACTGCGTCTGAATCGTTCCGGCTAAACCGACATTCAGGTTTTTGCTGTCTTTATCGGTAATCGTAACCGTTAATAAGCTGGAGGGTGTAGGTGTAAAAATCACCAGGTGTTCATCTTTTTTCTCCTGAATTTCTTCAGTAATATCTTCTATCGGTGATTTTGATTCATCCAGGAATCGCAGCGAATAGGTATAGGTTTTGCCCTTATCTAAACTGATGGGAGTAATAACCGGAGCATTACCACCATCACCATCGGGATCATTCCAGGTAAATACCTTTGCTGTTTCATTACCTGCCTTTAGCGTTAATTCTACAGTAGTAATCAACTCATTTTCATCGGGTTCTGGATCTTTGTTATCTTTTTTACAGGAAGATAAAGTGACCAGTGCCACTAAAGGAAGATAAAGCCAATACGTACGTTTCATGCCTTTGTCATTTTTACAGATGCTCCAGCCTTCTGGAGTTGCTTCTCAATTCTGAAGACAAATATATTCATTATTTGCAACATGGTTGCAAATAATAAGATTTAATGTTTCCTATTTTCTTTGTAAGACTTACTTCTGAGAATTTCGCAGATTATTATCATCAAAATGCTCTGCTCTGGGTTATCATCCAGACGGGTCCATCCAGACCGGGTCCATCCAGACCGGAGTTAATACATAGCCATCCCCGGGTTGTCACCCGGGGCTAATACATGAGTTCAACCCTGCTGGGGTTTGTGAGTTTTAGAAATAGTTAGTGTTAGCCCGCGTTTTCAACGCGGATTTTGGAAATAGCGTCTGCGACGCTAAAGCGTTAAAAACACTTTTTCCAGCATCCACAATTGCGTCGCGGATCAACATTTGGGTGGTGGAGTTAGCTACTACTAAAAATCACCTCTTACCTAGACGCGACTTCATCGCGTCTCTACATTGTTCACAGAAACTGCTCTTCGGACTTTTAACCTTTTACATATACCTAAAAAAAGACCTCTTTGCCAAAAGAGGTCTTTTGTAAATATTTGACAGGCAATGTATTACCGTAATAATCCCGCGATTTTATCCAAGCCTAAAATCGTAAAAGTAGGGTCGCCGCTGGGTGTGTAAGACGGATTACTAGATGCAAATAACTGATCAACCAGAGCACTCATTTCTTCCGCTGATAGTCGGGTTAAGTAACGAGCCGCCGAACGTTTGGCAAACGAACGAGCCAATGCTTCGGGGCGATCCAATTTCAATTCTGAGTAATGCTGACGAAACTGAGACAACAGTCCTTCGAATAAGTCCTCTTCGTTTTCATCCGTGACATCCGCCGGAATGCCATAAAGAATAAAAGCATCTTTACCAATCTCCGCAAAGTCAAAACCCAATGCTTTAATCTCGTGCTCAATTTCAAGCACCAACTGAAAATCAACGGGATTTAGACTAACCGTTTTCGGGAACAATAGCTGCTGGGAGGCCGCATTACGTTTATCCAGCGAAACCCGGTATTTATCGTACAGAATGCGTTCATAAGCCGCTTTCTGATCAATGACCATTAATCCTGACTTTACCTGCGAGAGTACGTAACGGTTATGTACCTGAAACAGCATTCGTTCGTAATCCAGCAAAGAAGGTTTCGCTGATGCTTTGGATGGAATGGCTTTCGAACTAAACGTCTGTCCTAAGCTAACCGTTTCCTGCGGTTCAGATTCTGGCGTAGGCGATTCTTCCGGAAAAGTTTCCTCCGTCTGGATGCGATTAGCTTTACTCTGAAAGGTAATGCTCGACGTCGCTGGCAATGTTTCTGCTTCTTCGGAAACGGGCGGCGTGAAAGGTTTCACCGTAGGTAATACCTCTTCGGGAAGGTCAAAAATACTGTGACGTTCATTTTTGACCGGGCCTTCCAGTCCTTCAAATAGCTTTTCCCAACTGTTAATATTCCGCTTCGGAGCCGCCGATCGAGCGTGGTAGGTATCACGGGGAGAATGCTCATTTTCCTCGTCAGTTACCTTCCGATTTTCATTAGCAGAGGCTTCGAAATGAACGGCGTAATCTTTTTTCTCAAACGAAAGTGACTTTGCCGGGCTCAGCAAATTTACGTCCATCTCGAAATCAATTGCTGGAGCAAGTCCGTACACTCCCGTCGCCCGTTTGACCGCCGCCCGAACGATGGCATAGACCGAACGTTCATCATCAAACTTAATTTCTGTTTTTGTGGGGTGAACGTTAATATCAATATGGGCCGGATCGATTTCAATATTTAAAACATAAAACGGATGGCTTCCATCGGGAATCAGTCCTTCAAAACCACTCAGAACGGCGTGGTGTAAATAAGCATGACGGATGAACCGCTGGTTCACGAAGAAAAACTGCTCTCCCCTCACCTTTTTGGCAAACTCAGGCTTACCAATAAATCCGCTCACCTTCACAAAGGGTGTTTCTTCGCGGGTATCGGCCAGTTGCTCACGGTAATTCTTTCCGAATAAATCAACAATCCGTCGGGACATTTTCCCGGCAGGTAAGTTATACACTTCCGTTTCGCCGTGATGCAGCGTAAATGTTACATCAGGGTACGAAAGAGCTACGCGTTGAAATTCGTCGAGAATATGACGCATTTCAACAGGATTGGATTTCAGAAAGTTACGTCGAGCTGGAACGTTAAAAAATAAATTCTTTACGCAAATATTCGTCCCCGTCAGCGTTTGGCAGTTCATGAAGTTTGAGTTCAGAAGCTTCAATTTTCAGGTGTGTTCCCAATTCGTCGGCTTCCCGACGCGTCCGTAACTCTACCTGAGCCACGGCAGCGATGGAAGCCATAGCTTCACCGCGAAAACCCATGGTACGAATTTTGAAAAGGTCTTCAGCCGTGCGAATTTTAGAAGTCGCATGTCGCTCAAAACACATACGGGCATCGGTTTCTGACATGCCAAGCCCGTTATCAATGACCTGAATCAGCGTTCGCCCTGCGTCTTTTACCAGCAGTTGAATCTGCGTACCCTGGGCATCAATGGAATTTTCAAGCAACTCCTTCACCACCGAAGCCGGTCGCTGAACGACCTCGCCAGCCGCAATCTGATTCGCAATGGAGTCGGGTAGGAGTTGAATAATATCTTGCATGAAAGTGTGTTCGGAGTCTATAAAAACGAATTCCGATTTAAACTTATTTCTTCGGTAAGAATCTGAATAAATTCTAAACCGGGCGTGTTGGATAATGTAGGAACGCGAATTTCGCCCAAATCCCCCGGAAAAGCGAGCCTATTTTTTTAAATATATATGTTTTGATGCAATTGTTTAGAGATAATTTCGCGTTCTCGTAGTACGTATTGATGATCAGGATGTTGAAGAATAAGTTAGTTTTTCTGGGAATGTGTGGCCTGCTGGCTCTGACAGCCTGGAAATCTCCGATAGATACCTCTAGTTTTAGTGAAGTAATGCTTGCCGACTCTACCCATGAAGTTCGCTCAAACGCGGATGTCACCAAAGTTTCTGCGGCACAGTTGTGGGTAGACAGTACGCTTGCCGGCATGAACCTGGACGAAAAAATCGGCCAGTTTTTTGTGATTGGGACTTACTCCAATCGTTATGAATCGTATTATGCCAGCATCGATCGATTGATTAAGGCTTATCATATCGGTGGCGTCATTTTCTTTCAGGGCGATCCTTACTCGCAGGCGGAGCTGAGCAATCGTTACCAAAACCTTTCTAAAGTACCCCTACTGGTCTCTCTGGATGCTGAGAATGGGCTGGGCATGCGATTAGCTCTGGGCACCTCTTTTCCGCACCAGATGACGCTCGGAGCAATTCAGGATAATAACCTGATCTATGACATGGGCATGGAAATTGGGCGTCAGTGCAAACGCATTGGCGTTCAGATGAATTTTGCTCCGGTGGTAGATGTAAATTCTAACCCCCTTAATCCGATTATCGGGTATCGTTCCTTCGGAGAAGATCCGAATAACGTTGCCGAAAAAGGGAAAGCGTATGCCCGGGGATTGCAAGCGGCAGGTGTACTGGCCTGTGCCAAACACTTTCCTGGTCACGGCGATACGCAGACCGATTCGCACCGCACCTTACCCAAGGTTGGGCACGATCAGACTCGTCTGAATCAGTTTGAATTACCGCCTTTTAAAGCTTTGATTGACGATGGGGTTGCCAGCATTCTGGTAGCTCACCTGGAAGTTCCAGCGTATGAATCCCGGCCTATTGCTTCTACGCTCTCTGCTCCTATTGTAACTGATTTACTGAAAAATCAGCTCAAATTCAATGGCTTAGTCGTTACCGATGCCATGAACATGCGGGGTGTTACGAAAGGGAAACCAGCTCCCGATGCCAATTTACAGGCCCTACTGGCGGGTAATGATCTTTTGTTACAACCAGAAAGTGTGGGTGCTTCCATTGTGAAAATCAAGCAGGCTATTACCAGCGGACAGATTACGGAAGACGAGATTAATCGCCGCGTTCAGAAAATTCTTTACGCCAAATACAATGCCGGACTCGTTCCTTTCCAGACCATTCCTGTGGACAAAAACCTGGTGAAGGAATTGAAAACGCCGCAGTCGGAAGCCCTACGGGAACGCTTGTACGAAAATGCCATCACGCTGGTTAAAAATGACCGAAAGCTGGTACCGCTGGTTCAGTTAGATACTTTAAAAATTAGTGCGGTTGCGGTGGGTGAAAGCGAAAACAACGTTTTTCAGAATACCTTACGTAAATACGCCAACGTGAAGTGTTATACCAATGGCACCAAAACCGACGAACGTTTTTACGCCGAAATGCTTAGCAAGCTTGATTCCAGTGAGGTTGTGATTGTGAGTTTGCACGAAATGCGGCAGAAAGTAGCTCAGAATTACGGCGTATCCTGGGCTTCTGTTGACTTTGTGAAGAAACTAGTCAAGCGAGGTAATCAGGTTATAGTTTGTGCGTTTGGTAACCCTTACAGCCTGAAAAATTTCCCGGAAGTGCCTACCTTACTCTGCGGTTATGAAGGCGATCCCTTCGCTCAGAAAGCCACCGCAGAAGTAGTGTTCGGAGCTTTACCCGCCCTGGGTAAGTTACCCGTTTCGGTGGAAGGACTTTTCCCGGTTGGGCATGGATTAACGACGCAGGCTATCGGTCGACTTACCTATGGCCTACCGGAGGAGGTAGGCATGAATAGTGGCAAGCTTCAGACGATAGATAACATTATGAACGAGTCCATCCGAAAGGGGGCTTTTCCCGGCGGGCAGGTGGTGATCGCTCGAAAAGGCCGGGTCGTTTGGGAAAAAAATTACGGAAAACTCACCTACGCTCTCACGCCGTTCGAACCCGTGCGAGACACCACGCTATACGATCTCGCGTCCGTCACTAAAGTGGCGGCAACCCTGCAAGCCCTTATGCTGCTGAACGAAAACGGGGATCTGGACTTAAATCAAAAACTTTCGTATTACCTGCCTGATTTGAAAGGGACGACAAAAGAAAACCTCATCGTTCGCGACGTATTAATGCACCAGTCAGGCTTGCTGGCGTATTTACCTTTCTGGGAAAAAACGAAACCCGAAGGCATTTTTAGTCCTGATTTTGATTTACGGGTTGATACGCTGAACTATACCTTAATGGTTGCCCGCGACTTGTGGACCAAACCCGCCACCATTGATTCCGTCTGGAAATGGGTTGTACAAAGCCCCATGACTACCCAGCGGGATCGCAGTGGTCGATACAAATACATTTACTCGGATTTGGGCCTGATTATGCTGCGTCGTCTGGTTGAAAAAATTTCTAATCAGCCCCTTGATGCATTTGTACAGCAGAATTTTTACGAGCCGCTGGGCATGTATAATACCCTCTTCAGTCCGTTGATGCACGGAGTCATTGACTGGAAAATTGCTCCAACCGAAGATGATCGGGTTTTTCGAGAGACGCTTCTTCGCGGCACCGTTCACGATCAGAATGCCGCCATTCAGGGCGGTGTTTCCGGTCACGCGGGTTTGTTCAGTACCGCCAATGATCTCGCCATTTTGATGCAGATGAACCTGCAAAATGGGTATTACGGAGGTCGCCGCTATTTCCTGCCCAACACGGTTCCAATGTTTTCCTACAACTATACCCTACGCAGTTACCGTGGCCTAGGCTGGGATCGAAACCCCGATGGGAATGGGAATGCCTATATTTCTTCGTACGCATCCAATCGCAGTTTCGGACACTCCGGTTTTACGGGTACACTCGTTTGGGCTGATCCGGCTCAGGAACTAGTCGTTATATTTCTCTCCAATCGGGTGCATCCTAATGCGAACAATAACCTCATTACCAGCCTTCGCATCCGTCGGCGGATTATGGATGCGGCTTACGAAGCCATCGAAAAAACGACGCTTTCGCAGAAATAATAAAACGTATGAATGCCTTACAGAAACAGATTGCCCATAAGGGCTTTGCCGTTACTGAACCGATTTTTGAACCCTCGGAAATTCATACGCTTTTAGAACAAATTGCGGAGTTAGACACCGATAAATCGACATTTCGTAAGACGAATGATTTATTTGCGATTCGTCAGTTTTTTAAAGAGGCTCCCGAAACCCTGGCAACCGTTTTCAATGAAAAATTAAAGACGTTAGTAACACAAACTTTCGGTAAGGATTTTTTCATCGTTAAATCCATTTACTTTGATAAGCCCGAGCAATCCAACTGGTTTGTTGCCTATCATCAGGATTTAACGATTTCAGTAGATCGGAAAGTAGAGGAAAAAGGGTTTGGCCCCTGGACGGTGAAACAGAACCAGTTTGCGGTACAACCGCCCCTGACTATTCTGGAAAACAACTTCACCATCCGCATTCATCTGGACGATACTCACGAGCAAAACGGAGCCTTGAAAGTAATTCCGGGTTCGCATTTGAAAGGAATTTATCGGCCAGATACCATTGACTGGACTCAGGAAACCGAAGCAGTTTGTTCGGTTTCCGCAGGAGCCGTTATGTTCATGAAACCCCTGTTACTACACGCCTCCAGCCGAACAACGAATCAGCAACGACGTCGGGTCATTCACATTGAATGTAGTAACAGCCCCTTACCGGAATCCATGCAGTGGTCCGAGTACCTGAACCCGTTTTGAATGGTTACTCAGCCCTAATCAAATGTTATGCTCATTAACCCAATCACTACGTCATTCGCAGAGCGGTTAATCTCAGTTCCTTCAAAGTTTTCGCAGGGTTTAGCGGTAGATCCAGAATCGTCGCGGCTCCGCTTTCCATTGAATTCCCCTGCTTTTGCACCATCCATTACTCCAACCGTTTTTAGATGCAATCGAGGTAAATGGACGGCTCCGGTAGAAAAAAGAGGAGGCCACATGTACCTTGGCGGGTGCCGTTTATGATGACAAATTCTTCGCCGTCGGGTCGGTAATTCTTTATGACAGTTCTCTTTGGCTAATTGAATGGGGTACCATTTCTAAGCAGCTAGCGGAAATACAATTCTTGCATAGATGAACAAACTGAACCGAAGAAATTGCTGATGTATTTTGGTCATTACTTATCGACTAATCGTTTTCAGGAATGAGGTTTTTTCTGCGAAAAGGAGAAAGAATGAATTTGTGCTTACGGTCTTGAAAACATAAATTCCCGCTTTTAGCGTTACATTACTTCAACCGACCTTCTATGCGTTTTCCATATTTTGCCCTGTATTTGAGCTTCTTTCTGGGGATAGGACTGCTTTTCCAGTCCTGCGTCCCTGACTTTCTATTGTCTAATCCAGACTGGGTAGTGATTGAAGCCTTTAATCATGAACCTACTTTCAAGCGAAAAACGGGGGTTTTGATCAGCCCGCGGGAGGTTTCTGCTACGGTTACGTTTGATAGTTCCTGCATTTATGATTTGCAAAGCGTAGATCAAAACGACTGGAATAAGGTCATTGGGTTGGGCTTTGTAGGTTCTAAAAATCAGAGTTTAGGTTCAGCCCCCCATCAAGTGGATGGAGCTCGCGTAGGCTGGCGGTGGAATCCGGAAACGCAGAAAATTGATCTGCCTGCTATGCCTATGTAGACGGCCAACGGACGGCTTTCAAAGTAGGTGAAACTGCGATTAACCAGCCCGTTCATTTGAGTATCAAGATTGATTATCACAAGAAAGAATACCGCGTCATGGAAGGCGAACCTGTACGCTTTACGCATAACAAGAAGTTTGCGTATAAGACGGGTTTATACTTTGGCGGCAATCGCCCCGCTCCGCATAGCATTCGGGTGAAGATCGTGGATTGAGTTTGGTCTGGAATTGATGATTAGCTGTGTAGTCTTTTTTGGTTGAAACATGCTAATTCCAGCGGGGTGAATTTGGGTAGCCCCGGATGATAATTTGGGGACTCCTATTTCCCCGGCTTAACACCCGGGGCTATTTATATTTGACCCCGCTGGGGTCTTGTTGCATAAATAAGTTTAAATGGGTTTATCCTGAATATCGTGGCTGTTTTCCCTTGGTATCATCCAAATCCATCCATACCGGGGATATTCATATTCCACCCATCTGGGCTTTATAGCAGGTATTTTTCGTCAAAGTCAATTCCGTGGATTTTTAGTAACTCCTTATATTCATCTGTGAAAGTTTTTCCCTGATGGTGTTCTTCCTGATTTTTAATGTATTCGATTAAAATCCATTTCTCTGTTTGAGAATAGGTAAAAGCTCCGTAACCCACCTGCCAGCCCCGAAAATCTTTGAATAGATTTTGTTCTTTAATATAGCTTGAACTGGAGAGTTTTAAGTTCTTGACCAATGCTGCTAATGCAACGGAGGGGTGAAGATTAATAGCTAAGTGTAAATGATCTTCAACACCATTGATTCGGTACACATGGCAGTTATACTTTTTCAGCACTCCCCACATATAAGAAAATAGACTACGCCGATTTTCTTTAAGAAGTGTAGGTTCTCTATGCTTAGTACAAAATACAATCTGATATAAGGTCTGCGTATAAGTATGCATTATTTTTTGATTGAAGGTTAACGCAAGATATTAAAATCAATCAAAAAAAATAAGCAATTATACTCAATTTTTATATCTTCATATTTGGAAAAAGACCCCAGCGGGGTCAAATACGAATAGCCCCGGGTGCTAACCCGGGGAAATAGGAGTCCCCAAATTATCATCCGAGGCTACCCAAATTACCCCCTCCAGGGTTAGTAGTTAGTATGCCCAAATCAAAAACCCTCCCAAAATCAGACCTATGCCTAATTCCGGAAGGGTTTAATGATTACACCATTACCCACTATAACTTCCCTTTCAAAATCGCAGGGCGTTCGTTGGCTACTTTCAATACCATCTCACCGAACAGCGTGTTTGACCAGGCAAACCACTTCCGGGTGAACTTAGCCGCATCATCTTTATTGAATGATTCGTGCATAAAGCCCGTTCCGGCATGCGTCGCTTTTTGTTGGCGTAACTGATCGCGAATCTCCGTATCACTTGTTGAAGTTAACGCACGCATCGTTACCGCAATCGGCCAGATGCTGTCTACTAGCGTGTGAGGGCTACCAATTCCTTCACCTGCTTTCCCTTTCGCGAAGTAAGGATTTGAATCGCTTAAAATCAGTTTACGCGTATTCTGATAAATCGGATCTTTGACTGAAACTGAATCCAGGTAAGGTAAGGCCAGTAAACTAGGCACATTTGCGTCGTCCATGAACAGGGCGTTACCAAAACCATCTACTTCGAAAGGATACACCTTACCGAATTTCGGGTGCTCCACAATAGCATATTTCTTCAGAGCCTGATCCACTTCATCCGCCAGCGTCTTACATTCTTTTGCCAAGGCCGCGTCACCAATTTTCTGGCTAATTTCGGCTGCCTGACGTAAGGATGCTACCGCGAAAAAGTTAGAAGGCACCAGGAAAGGAAACGTCGTAGCGTCATCCGAAGGACGGAAAATACTGGTAATCAATCCTACAGGCTTCGTTGGGTTACCCCATCCATCTCCAGGAACAGTATCCGTAGCCCAGGCCGTTTTACGGGTAAAACTGTAAGGTCCGCGATTTTCTTTGCGTTGCTGTTCTTTGAACGTCTGAACGATCAGTCGAATCGCCTGTTTCCACTCATTATCAAACGGACTGGTATCGCCCGTCGTTTTCCAATACCCGTACGCCAGCCGAATGGGGTAACACAGCGAATCAATTTCCCATTTCCGCTCGTGCAGTTCGGGCTTCATTTTGGTGTTATCCGAATACCACTCACTATGCCCAGGACCGTTGTAAAAGGCGTTCGCGTAAGGATCAATCAGGATACACTTCGTTTGCCGACGAACTACCCCTTCAATCAGTTTTTTCAGAGGCTCATCGTCTTTCACCAGTGAAAGGTAAGGCCACACCTGAGCCGTACTATCCCGCAGCCACATGGCATCGATGTCACCCGTGATGACGAACGTATCGGGCTTGCCGTTTTTCTCGCTGTAATGAACCGTAGTGTCCAGCGTATTAGGGAAGCAGTTGCCGAACAACCAGGCCAGTTCTTCATCGGCAATCATTTTTTGTACCCGTTGAATAGTGGCTTCTACTGCTTTACTCGTGAAATTCCGCTTGGAAGCCGGAACCCGCACTTCGGGGAAACTGGCGGCCATACCCGACAGGGGAAGCATCAGACCCGCTCCGGCCAGAGCCGTGTTTTGTATAAAATCTCTACGATTCATGATTAATTTGACTGTTTTCCGTTTAGAGTTTCAGGAAATATAGTTCGGAAACCCCTTTTCAAACTCAGATCGTTAAGGATCATTTCCCGGCGATCCTTAACGATCCCCTCCTAACTACTTAGTAATAACGCCGAGTTCAGCTACGTTAGCTACCGTCTCGCTGGTATCTGTGGCTTCAACCGCTACAAAACGCAGGTATTGTGCCGAATGAGCTTTTTTAAATAACACGCGTTGTTCCAGCGGGTTATTCTGAATATTGTCGAAACGTCCTTCCGCTACCGCCTGCCCCCAGTTTTGTCCATCATCCGACAGGAAAACCTGATATTTATACACGGTACCACGACGATGATCCGAAGCATCCGGCGTGTACGTGAAACCTTTCAGCGTCATTTTTTCTCCCAGATTCAGCGTTAGGGTATGGGGATATTTTTCATTTTTATCCGAAACCCAGATGGTCTTCACATCTCCATCAATGGCCCGATCTGCTTTTTGATCAATGCTCCATTTCGTCGAAGGAATGTCAAAATCAATCGAGGCTACCGGACCGCTCTGAGCCTTACCAAACGCTCGGGCTTTGACCGTTGCCGCCTGCGGTAATAAGAAGCTCTCCGTGTATAAAGCCGAACTAGCCCTGGGCTCTGAACCGTCCAGCGTATACCGAATTTCACGCACCGAAACGGGTGATTCAATACTCACCATCCCTTTCTGATTACGCTGAATGACCGGAGCTACTAACTGTTCGGGTTCTGCGTAAACGCCTAGTTCACTAATCGTTACGGCAACGGGTGATTTCGTCACACGAATGCGGACTTTTTCCGTGGAGTAATACTTCGACAAACGCACTAGTCGTAAAGCACCCACGCTTGTTCCGGTATGTATTTCTTTCCACTGTCCGTTTTCCCAAACATCCAGCTTAAACTCCTCGATTCGCTGCCCTAAAGCAATCGCCTCCCGAAGACTCAGAATATTGAATGTAACGGGTGTTTTCCAGGTCAGGATGATTCCCGGGGTGGTTGCCTGGTCTTTGCTGGCCCAATAGGTCTGACGGTTATTATCGAGAATATTTTTCGTAGGGAAAGCCGCTCCGCGACCTTCTGTAGCCGAAACCTGAGCCGTTTTCGCCAGATTTGTTGCGAAGGTTTTGCGAAGTATATCACCAAAAGCTTTCAGAATGACTACATCGTCATTATGCAGTTGTCCGGTTTTATCAGGCGATAACCCTAAATCCAAAGCCGCTCCGCGACCTACGCTTTTGTAATACAGTTCAAGTAACTGCTGAGGCGTTTTGGATTTCCCATCCTGACTGGCATGATAAAACCAGCCCGGACGCAGGGGAACGTCACATTCAGCCGGAATCCATTTCTCACCATTCCGCGTTCCTGTGGGAGCATCGTAGTCGTTAGCGTTGCCGGGTACGCCTTTGCTTTTACCATCGGCAGAAGTTGGCGTAAACGTTGCCCATGACGTTTCGTTGGCAAAACCTTTTTCGTTGCCCACCCAGCGAACATCCCAGCCTACATCGCTGAAAATGTTGGCATTAGGCTGTAGTTTCCGGGTAATCTGCCAGGTATTATCCCAATCGTAATACGTCAGGTTATTAATTTTCCGGGATTCGCGGGCACCGCCGTAATAGCCGTCCCCCCCGTTCGCTCCATCGTGCCAGGACATAAAGAGCGGACCATAGTTCGTATATAATTCCTTCAGTTGAGCCTGATAAATAGCGAGGTATTGATCTGTTCCATAAGCCGCATTATTCCGATCCCAGGGCGAGCAATACAGGCCCAGCTTCATACCATATTTTTGACAAGCCAGCATCATTTCCCGCACCATATCACCCTTGCCGTTGCGGAACGGACTTTTTGAGATGTTATAGTCCGTCGTTTTGGTAGGCCAAAGGCAAAAACCGTCGTGGTGTTTCGCTACGAAGACAATTCCTTTAGATCCCCCTGCTTTAGCCGAACGAACAATTTGCTCGGCATCGAAATTCGTAGGATTAAAGGTAGTAGGATTGGCATCCCCATAGCCCCATTCTTTGTCCTCAAAAGTTGTGGGCGTAAAGTGGACGATGTTGTAGACTTCCGTCTCATGCCATTTCAATTGACGGGCAGAAGGGACGGCTCCGTAGGGTTTAGGGGCTTGCTGGGCAAGACTGCTGAGGCTCAAGAAACAGCCTAGAATAGGTATGACGAGCTTTTTCATTCGTTCTTGGAGGAATAGTGGGCTAAGCAGTGAAGCATCGCTTTTTTATGATTAGAAGAGCAAAGGTGGCGTTTCAGACTCTATCCAATAATAAAAAATTTTATTAATCTACGAAGGTATCTATTTACCCGAATTCGTTTCGGTTTGGACACTGAAAAAAATACTTAAAAGCGGTAACTTTACTTGTTTTTACGTTGTTAGGACCTCATGGCAGAAACCACTCTTCCCACAATATCCACCGAATCCAACGGTCAGGAACTTATCGAAATTTTAGGTGCCCGCGAGCACAATCTCAAAAACGTTGATTTAACCATTCCCCGAAACAAACTGGTGGTCATTACGGGCATCAGTGGTTCGGGAAAATCTTCGCTGGCATTTGATACCATCTACGCGGAAGGCCAGCGTCGGTACATGGAAAGCTTCTCGGCCTATGCCCGGGGATTTATTGGCTCGATGGAGCGGCCCGATGTCGACAAAATTGAAGGCCTCTCCCCCGTTATTTCCATTGAACAGAAAACGACTTCCAAAAACCCACGGTCAACGGTAGGCACCACGACGGAAATTTACGATTTTCTGCGTCTGCTTTACGCTCGTGCGGGTGAAGCCTTTAGTTATGTAACGGGCGATAAAATGGTGCAGTTTTCACAGGATCAGGTCATTGACCAGATTTTGAGAGACTACGAGAACCGTAAAACGATCTTACTGGCTCCCGTCATTCGGGGCCGGAAAGGACATTACCGCGAGCTATTTGTTCAGATTGCCAAACAGGGTTATACCAAAGTTCGGGTCGATGGCGAAATTCAGGACATCGTACCGAAAATGCAGCTCGACCGCTTCAAAATCCACGACATTGAAGTAGTAATTGACCGCATTATTCCCAAAGACGAAGACCGCTTCCGGCTGAGTCAGTCCGTAGGAAAAGCTCTGCAAATGGGTAAAGGTTTGATGTTGCTTCAGGATGACCAGGATCAAACCCGCTGGTTCTCGAAAAACCTGATGGACCCCGTTTCAGGCATCAGTTATGATGAGCCTGCTCCAAATGCTTTCTCGTTTAACTCCCCTTACGGCTGGTGCCCGACGTGTCAGGGTTTGGGCGTGATTGAAGAAATTACCATTGATTCGATCATTCCCGATAAAAAACTGAGTATCAGTCGTGGAGCCATCGCTCCCATTGGCGAATACCGGGAACTCTGGATTTTCAAACAACTGGAAGTGTTACTGAAGCCCTTCAAGGTTGGTTTGACGACACCCATTGAAAAATTCCCGCCCGAAGCTCTGGAAATGATGATGTATGGAACGGATGAACCCGTACCCGTACCATCTAAAAAGTACGAAGGAACCGAGTGGAATACTAAGTACGAAGGAATCATTAACTTCCTGAAACGTCAACAGGAAAGTGGTTCGGACAAGATTCAGGACTGGCTCAAAGACTTTCTGGTGATTAAATCCTGCCCTGAATGTAACGGTGCCCGACTGAAGAAAGAAGCCCTTTGGTTCAAGATTGATAACAAAAACATTGCCGAACTGGCAAACATGCAAATTTCAGAGCTGGCGTCCTGGACCATGGGGCTGGAAGACCGCATCAGTGATCGTCAGCAGGTAATCGGTAAAGAAGTATTGAAAGAGATTCGCAAACGAATTGGCTTTCTGCTCAACATCGGGCTGGATTACCTGACGCTTAATCGGCCCCTACGAAGCTTGTCGGGTGGCGAGGCTCAGCGGATTCGTCTGGCCACGCAAATCGGCACTCAACTCGTTGGTGTTCTGTACATTATGGATGAACCTAGCATTGGCCTTCACCAGCGGGATAACGTCAAACTGATTCAGTCGCTTAAAGATTTACGCGATTTGGGTAATACGGTTCTGGTCGTCGAACACGACAAAGACATGATGCTCGAATCGGATTATCTGGTTGATATTGGACCCGGTGCCGGTCGCCACGGCGGCTCGGTCGTTGGACAAGGAACACCGCAGCAATTCCTCGAAAATCATTCCACTACTTCCGACTACCTGAGCGGACGCCGGAGCATTGAGATTCCGGCGGAACGTCGAAAAGGAAACGGCAAAACACTGAAGATTAGCGGAGCGAACGGTAATAACCTGAAAAATGTAACCCTCAAGTTGCCGCTCGGCACAATGATTTCCATCACGGGTGTTTCGGGTTCGGGGAAAAGTACGCTGATTCACGAAACCTTATTCCCGATTCTGAATCAACATTTTTACCGCTCCAAACGCGAACCGATGGTTTACAAATCCGTTGAAGGACTGGAGCATTTGGATAAAGTAATCGAAGTTGATCAGTCGCCGATTGGTCGTACACCGCGTTCGAACCCTGCTACGTATACAGGTATGTTCAGCGACATTCGTACTTTGTTTTCGGAGTTACCCGAAGCAAAAATTCGGGGATACAAAGCCGGTCGCTTCAGTTTTAACGTCAAAGGCGGTCGCTGCGAAGGTTGCGAAGGAGCGGGATGAAAAAGATCGAAATGGAGTTTCTGCCGGATGTTTACGTCCCTTGCGAAGTGTGTAAAGGCAAGCGTTTTAACCGCGAAACCCTGGAAGTACGTTTCAAAGGTAAATCCATTTCCGACGTGCTGGACATGACCGTAGAACAGGCCGTAGAGTTTTTTGAAAACCAGCCCAAGATCCTCCGTAAAGTTCAGACCCTGAACGAAGTAGGCTTAGGTTACCTGACGCTCGGGCAGCAAGCGACTACCCTTTCCGGCGGTGAAGCTCAACGAGTGAAGCTGGCCGAAGAGTTATCGAAAAAAGACACGGGCAAGACGCTGTATATCCTCGACGAACCTACCACGGGCTTGCACTTTAAAGACATCGAGCATTTGCTCAACGTGCTTCAAAAGCTGGTTACGAAAGGAAACACCGTCCTTATTATCGAGCATAACCTAGACGTAATTAAGGTTTCCGACTGGGTGATTGACTTAGGCCCCGAAGGTGGTAACGGCGGCGGCCAGATCATCGCCGAAGGAACACCCGAAACCGTAGCCAAAGTAAAAGGTAGCCACACGGCGAAGTTCCTAAAGATGGAGTTAGCTTAATCACTCATCCAATAGCAACAAAAAAGCTCTTCGAATGGAAGAGCTTTTTTGTTGCTATTCATTTCCCTGACCTGCTAGTTGGTATACAGAGCAAAGCGAAGGACCTTTTCTATAAAATCTCATTAACGTTATCAGGATCGTTTTCTTTCCACCCGTAGTCGATCAAACAAACGGATGAATTCCTGACACGCTTGTTTGGAAGCCAGCTTTACCTCACCATAAGCTCGTCGAAAGCCCGGGTCCTGTTCCATTGTTATAGCCGTCCCTTTTTGCAGAAAAAACTGGACAGCATACGCTCCATCCTGCTTTTTCCAATCCATTAACGTCGTTTCATCCAGCGGAATAATCCACTGGTTGATCTGCACCGCATACTGCTTTTCAGGTACATAGACTTTTGCAGTATCCGAGGTTTGCTGGAGTAAAGTCTGCATACGAACCACACTCACCGTAGGATGGCTCTGAGCCAGGCCTTCAACCGTTGCCAGACTCATCATAAGTAAGATACAGGTGATGAACTTCATGCTTATCAAGTTGTTAGTTTGTCCGAAGATGTCTGTTTTGTCGAATAGGTTGCTTCGATCTCCTGCCCCAGATGCTTTTTATTGTACCTGTCATCCAGAGCGAAGCAAAGGAACTTACTTACTTTTCGAACGTACTTGATCATGAGGGAACTTTAGTAATGCTGAAGTCGCCTGATTCTACAGAAGGTCTTCGTTCGAGAGGACAGGTTAATGAATCTTCGATGAAGCTATTCTGATTTTTGTACGATCATTAAATCATTTAGTAAGCTTGAGGTTTCACGGGCTTTGAAGAGTTTACCCACTCTATTACCTTTGGCAATACGTATACTTTTCCTGATTCTTTATTTAGAAATGAGATATTTTATCATAGCCCTTGCTCTTTTTATTTTCGCTCAATGCAGCAAACAAAAGCCCTTAGCTAATACCAAAAAAAATGTTCAATTTGATACATTAACTCTATTTGATACGAGCAGAAACAGAAGTATTCCAATTGCTATATATCAGCCTAAAAGTGACCTAAATGGTATTCCTATAATCTTCAGTCATGGGTATGGACAGAATAAGGGTGGAGCGTATTTAGAATATTCGTACCTGACCGAATTTTTAGCATCAAAGGGATATTTTATCGTTAGCATCCAGCATGAATTACCAACGGATAGTCTTCTACCGAGCACTGGAAAACCGCAACTAGTTAGACGATCCAACTGGGAAAGAGGAGTTCAGAATATTCATTTCGTCTTACAGGAAATGAAAACCAAATATCCGACATTGAATTATGCTAAATTAGCACTAATGGGTCATTCCAATGGAGGCGATATGACGGCTTTATTTGCTCATCAATATCCTGATTTTGTAAGCAAGGTTATTACCCTGGACAATCGAAGAATGGAATTACCCAGAACATCTAAACCTCAAATATTTACCTTACGATCCGCAGATTATCCTGCCGATGATGGAGTGTTACCTACGGATACAGAAGCTCAACAACTCGGTATTAGGATTCAGTTCACCCCTATTAAGCACAATGATATGGATAATGATGCCAGGCCAACAGAGCGGGAATATATTCAGAATAGAGTATTAGCGTATCTAAGGAAATAATAAATCCTTACAGTTAACTTATTCACCAAAGCCAGTAAAGCTATTTGTTTGGGCTTGTATATGTTCAACAGCTAGACCTTATTTCAAACTAACCTATACTCAAAAATGGAACACGACAAGAAATACCTATTCACATCCGAACGACTTGGATTTAGGAATTGGGAACTGGCAGACATTGACAAAATGCACGAAATAAATTCAGATGAAAAAGTAATGGAATTTTTCCCAGGTATTCCAACAAAAGAACAGACCACTGAATTTATTGGTCGAATGAAAAAGCAATTTGACGATAAAGGATTTTGCTACTTTGCAGTGGATAAACTTGAGACTAATGAATTTATTGGTTTCATAGGACTTTGTGAGCAAACGTATGAAGCTGAATTCACTCCCTGTATTGACATCGGCTGGAGAATAACAAGCAGTGAATGGAATAAAGGTTTCGCAACAGAAGGGGCGA
The DNA here is from genome assembly GCF_002838835.1 of Siphonobacter sp. SORGH_AS_0500. GTDB lineage: Bacteria > Bacteroidota > Bacteroidia > Cytophagales > Spirosomataceae > Siphonobacter. The sequence continues at coordinate 51,333 of NZ_NHPP01000011.1, read as the reverse complement.
AGAAATGTCTTCAATATGCTTTAAATGAATTAAAACTTGAAAACATATATTCAGTTACACCAAAAATCAATACAAAATCAGAACGTATTATGGTAAAAATAGGGCTAGAAAAACAATATGAATTTGAGCACCCGTTGTTAACCAATAACGAAAGACTTAGAACTTGTGTCTTATATAAAACTGAGACACAAGCTGAACTATTTTAGAGCTATTAAAATCAGGTAAAGTCAAATGCTAGTAAGATAAATTTAAAAACTGTCTATATAACATCCGATCTAATTCAAGTATTAACTTTAAATAGGAGCCCCTTAAATTTTAGAGCCGTGAGCGTTTACAACTGGTAACTGAATGCATCTACCATGTCGAGTGATACCTGGCATGGAATACTCTTCGAAATGAATACCCGGACCCGTCTAAAGTCATCCAAAGATTAATAACTCCTCTTTGCTTTTTGGTCAGCAATGCATACCCTCTAAATCTGTGTTCATGGTTACTAAACCAATGACTAGCTGATGAGTCATACCACGACCTGAGGAACAATCATCAAACGTGCCCTATTTACTTCCCTTGCTAGATAAGGGCACTGCGAAGGATTCAAAAAACAAATAGTAATGAACAACCGAAACAGTTTAATTGCCCTGTTTCTCACGCTCATCATTAGTAGTCTGTTAAGAGTATTCTTGGCCTGTAAGCCGCAGGATCAGCCCCATCCCACGAACCCATCGGTAACCCTCCAGTTGCTAGCCGATGGCGTTACCGACCAGGCTAAGCCCCTACAATGGGCCATTGACTCCTGCGGAGCAACCGGGGGCGGTACGCTGATTTTGCCCGCCGGAAAGTATCTGATCAGTCCCATCATTCTACGTAGCCGGGTAACTCTGCAACTGAATCTGGGGCCACGCTGCTGGCCAGCACCAACGCTGCTGACTACACCAGTAAACTCCCCAACCTGATCAATGGCGATTCATTGACCGATGTGAGCCTGAAGGGACGAGGCACCATCGACGGGAACGGGGCCATCTGGTGGCAACGGTTTCGGGACAGTGGTAAAACCCTTAGCCGCCCCCGTCTGATTTACATAACCCGCTCTACAAACCTATTGATTGATGGGCTCACACTCATTAATTCACCGTCATTTCACCTGGTTCCTAGCCAGTGTCGGTATGTAACGATTCAGAATCTGACCATCACCGCTCCGCTTGACTCACCCAATACGGACGGCATCGACCCGGCTAACTGCACACATGTGCTGATTCAGAACTGTACTATTGACAATGGTGACGACAATATTGCCATCAAAGGTGGACGCAGCAATGGGCAGATCATCCAGCCCAGTCAGGACATTCAGATTCGAAATTGTCAGTTTCTGCATGGGCACGGCTTGTCAATAGGGAGTGAAACCTCTAGCGGCGTAACGGGTGTATCGGTGACGAATTGTACGTTCACCGGAACGACCAATGGTATTCGCATTAAATCGCAGTCAGGACTCGGTGGGCCTATTCAGGGCCTGTCTTATAAGCAGATTACCATGACCGACGTGCCCAATCCGCTGATTATCGACCTGGCGTATTCACTCAACAGTAATAATGGGTATCCCAATGATATACCATCGGTCTCGGGCCTAACTATTGACCAATTGACGGTAACGGGTGCCAAAAACGCGGGTAGTCTGGTGGGATTGACGAACAGCCTGCTTCAGAACCTGACGTTGTCAAACCTGCACATCAACGCCCGTACGGGATTAGTTCTACAAAATGCCCGCAATGTAGCAATGAATGCCTACCATATTGAGGTCAGCAGCGGACCCTCTGTTATTGCACAAAACGCAATCGGCACTGGCTTTTGAGTAATTTTCACCTGCTATTCGGCTGAAATGGTCAGCCTTGTATGTGCCTAAATTCGATAGTGAGATTTCGATAAATACCACTAATGATGGAAACAGGAAAACGTAAATCGCAACTGTTCGTCCGAGACTGTGTCACGGATGCCTGAGGAAAGCGTCTGCGACGCTCAGCATTACAAACGCTTTTCTCACGTATCCGCGTTTTAAAAACGCACTAAAGGAGGTACACCGTCTTTGGGTAAATTAATAACCAATACTCGCAGTCGCTCGGCTCTGCCGAGTGACCCCATGGTTGTAGGCCTCTGGCCGTCTCAGGCAAAGAAATCTAATACAAAACGACGGACTGACCTACTTTGAAATACCTAGCACTGAATTCCACTTCCTCACTCGGCAGAGCCGAGCTACTGCGGTAGAAACGAGAGGGAATTTCGCACCGGCAGGCGAGAGACCTTCTGATAAAATGATACGATGATAGAGTTAGTAGAGTTGCTGCATGACCAATTACGTTCGCAAAGCCAGTAAGGTCCTTCACTTTGCTCTAAATGACAGGGGATAGATAATTTCATAACTTCACCATTTTCCCTGTCTTGGCCGATTCCCGGGCGGCTTCCAGAATGCGTACGACTATGAGATTATTCTCCAGCGAATACAAGGGATGAGGCTTTATTTTGCCGCGAATTAAATCCGCAAAGTAGGCGAAAGGATCGTCGTAAACGGGTAGATCCTGCTTGGTAATATTCCGTTTTTCCTCCTTCTTTTTACCACTTCTAACTTTATATTTCTCCTGATTTTCGGTAATTACATACCCACCATCGCCGTATACTTCTAAATCTTTACGGCTATACGGCCAGTTCCAGGAGGCCTGCACGATGCATTGGGCATGGGGGTATTCAATCACAATGGTGGCATCGTCGTCTACTTTGGGATACATATGAGGTTTGAATTGATGCGTAACGGCTGTTACCGAAAGCGGCTTTTCATTCTTCATGAAGTAAGTCATCAAATTGGCTCCATAACAACCAAAATCAATGAGGGCCCCACCGCCGTTTTGCACGGGGTCGGTTAGCCATTCAAAAAACTCTGGATTAACGTTGATTTCTTTGGGCCCTTCGTGCCCCGTATGCACCACCATTTTTTTGAATTTCCCAACCGCTGTGCTGTCCATCACTAGTTGATACGTTTTCTCAATGCTTGGGTACCACGAGGTTTCGTAATTAGTGAGTAGTAAGGTATGGTGTTTCCTTGCTAACTCCGCCATTCGCTCAGCATCTTTCACGTTCGTTGAAAGCGGTTTCTCCACCATGACATGAATACCTCGCGGAGCACAAGCTTCCACAACGACTTTATGTTCATAAATCGACCCAAAGGCTACCACCGCTTCGGGCTTCGTCTGATCGAGCATGGTTGCCAGGTCTTTATAAAACAGCTTCGGGTCGAGCTTATACCGGGACGCGTAACGCTGAGATAACTCCTGATTACTTTCAGCAATACCGACAAGTTCAATATCGCCCACAGGTTTTCGGCCTAAAATCCAGGGAACGTGTCCGTGGGTAATACCCGCTACGGCCACGCGAACGGGTTTCTGAGCTATCGCAATAGTGCTGGTTAGAACTAGCAAGCCCAGGAAGAGGAATTTTTTCATAGTGTTCAGAGGAGTTTGATTACTTCGTCTAATAGGTTCGGCTAGTTACTTAATTCTGCGAGATTAAGCTAATATTCCTCCGCAAAGCCTTCCTTAAAGGCACCACTTCGCTCTCGATTTTTCAATCGAATTTTAATGGGTCGACTCATTCATTCAAGCTATAAATCGTATATTTTTTAAAGTCTTAATTATACCCTGCCTATCTAAGCTATTTGAGCAGAATAAGAGTAAAAATTCTTAGAAATACATCCGCTAAACGTAATAAAATACATACCTCCTAATCCTACTACTTGGTAGTATTTAATTGTCAATTAATGTTAAAAATCTACATTCAAGTTAATTTATCAGTAAATTGGCTGCTCATTTATATAGTGTATTTTTAGTAAAAATTACCTATATAAGACACCCCATTACTTTATCAATCAGAGTTTATGTTTTCTTTATTCTCAAAAGGAATATTCATTCTGTGTGCCTTCTGCGTACCCTCCGTTGCTTTTGGGCAGTACCTCATCAAAGGTCGGGTTACAGACGCCTCTTCGGGAGAACCTATTCCTTTTGCCAATGTGGCCCTACGAGGGAAAGCCATTGGTACAACTACCAATTTTGAAGGCTACTATTCATTCAAAACCAGTCAGTTGAGTGATTCTCTGATTGCCACGAACATCGGCTATCGCATGCGTTCGAAAGCTTTACAAACTCAGGTAACCGAACAGGAGATTAATATTCAGTTAGAACCCGGCACGGCTCAGTTAAGAGAAGTAGTGATTCATGCTGGCGAAAATCCGGCCTACGCCATCATTCGAAACGCTCGTAGTCAGTTCAAACATCGGCAACCCGTTGAAGCTTATGAGTATACCAGTTACACCAAAATCGAACTGGATGTAGACAATGTCTCCGAGAAGTTTCGTAAGCGTAGAATAGTCCGCAAGATGACTGAGGCAATTGAGCAAGCCGAGTTTCTGGCAGGCGAGGACGGTCAGCCCATCTTACCCATGTTTGTTTCCGAAACTTTTTCACGTTTTTACTACCTGCATTCGCCGGAGTTACGCAAAGAACATATCCTTAAAACAGCTACGAAAGGGGTAGGTGTTAAGGACGGAAATTTCATTTCACAAATCACCGGCGGGAGCTTTCTTCAGAGTTTAAATTTCACACATAACTACATTACGTTTTTAGGAAAGGACTTGCTTTCCCCCATGGGTGAACACTGGAAAAGTACGTATGACTTTTATCTGGAAGATACCCTGGCGGTGGGTAATGAAGTATGCTACGCCATTGAGTTCAAACCCCGACGCAGCTCTGACCTGGCCTTCACGGGGAAGATCTACATTGATACTACACGTTATGCCTTGCGGGAAGTGGAAGCTACCATTGGCAAAGAAGCTAACCTGAATTTTATTGACAAATTAAAAATAGATCAGGAATTAACGATGGTGGTTAACGGGGCTGACTCCACGTGGTTACCCAACAAAACCCGCTTTATGATTGACGTTGCTCAGCTTACCAATAAATCCGCGGGGATGCTGGCTAAGTTTGATCTGTACAATCAGGATTTTGTCCTTAATAAGAAACATCCGCTCAGTTTCTACAATCCAAATCTGGAAGTAGCCGAAGATTTCAAGGAAGTGACGCCTGAATTCTGGGCCAAAACCCGCCCTGAAAACCTTAGTTCGGAGGATCTCCTCGCTAGAAAACTGATTGATACCCTTCAGAATCTGCCCATCGTCCGAACGTATGTGGATGTAGCAGAGCTTATTTCCACGGGCTGGAAAAAGTATCCTTACGTGGAATTTGGCCCTTACCTGTATTCCGCTGCCTGGAACCGAATTGAAGGCCTGCGGTTACGAATGGGCGTCCGCACCAATTCTGATTTCAGTAAGCACTGGATTTTACGCGGCCATCTGGCCTACGGTACGCTCGATCAGCGATTTAAGTATAGCGGAGAGGTGAACTATCTGTTCTCACGAAAAAGATGGACCGTTGCCGGAATTCGCTATTACCACGACCTTGAACGCATCGGTTTAACGCCTGATAAAATTGGCGATAACAAGCTGTTTTATGCATTTACGCGTTTTGGGAAAGTCCGTGGCTCTTATATGCAAACCGATTATGAGCTCTTTTTCAAGTCCGATGTTATTCGTAATCTTACGCTTTCGGGTTCCATAGACAATCGTAAGTACGAGCCACAATTTCCTTTCTTCTATAAAACTACCCCGCATCTGGGTGAAAATTCACCCCGCCAAACCAACTTCTACGATACCTTCGTCACCCTGGAAGCCCGTTATGCCAAAAATGAGCAATACTTAATGGATGGCAACGAACGGATCACACTGGGCACTAAACGAATTCCAGTGATTTCGTTCCGGTACGTAAGGGGTTTTGCGGGCTTAGTACATGGCAATTTTAATTACCACCGCTTCCAGTTATCAGCCTACCAGACATTACAAATGGGATTATGGGGACGATCTAATTATTCCTTTTCGATGGGTTATACGCCATCGGTTGTCCCTCCCATGTTACTATTTCCTCATTTGGGCAATCCAACCTGGCTGTTCAACCGGAATGCCTTTAACCTGATGGACTTTTTTGAATTCGTCTCCGATCGCTATGTTTCTCTACAGTTTAACCATTCCTTCGAAGGGCTTCTCACCAACCGTATTCCGGTCATCCAGAAGTTAAAACTGAGAAGTTTTATGCTTTTCAATGCCTTAGTGGGTCAGCAAAGTCTTCAAAACCACGAATTCATCGATCACCATAAACTTCCATCCCGTACGCACTATGACTATGGCTCTCTGGATCCAAGCATCCCTTACATGGAAATTGGGTACGGCATTGACAATATCTTCAAATTCATCAAGATAACGGCCCTCCACCGATTAACCTACCGGGACACTCGTTCGCAGAATTTCGCAATTAAAGCCAGTGCCCATTTTGGTTTTAATTAAACTAGGCGAGGTCAATTGACCCGCCCCAGTTTATTTATTACCAGCCCATCCGCTCTTTCAGACGGGTAACATGAGCCAGATGATGTCGGCCATGCCAGTCGTAATTACCCAACTGATAGTCCAGCGTTACGCTTTGCTGTGAGCCGGGATGAAAGAAGGTCTTCTGATAATCAGCCTCCTGCATGGTTTTGAATACATTGACCCAGCGAACGTGTAAGGCTTCCAGCAGCGACAGCGAAACGTCCAGTGGTGTTTCGAAAGTATCGCCCAGATCGGCCCAGCGGGCTTCTTCATAAGGCTTGATGCTTGGATTGGCTTCGGTCAAAGCCAATTTTGTACGAACATAGCCGTTCATGTGACTATCCGCTACATGATGCACCACTTGCCGAACCGTCCAGCCGCCTTCACGGTAAGGCATATTCAGTTGCTGTTCCGATAAACCTTCCAAAGCTTGACGATATTGACTCGGTACATGAAGGATGGACTTGATTAACTCGCTTCGCTGCTCAGGCGAGTAAGGGCCTTCGTAAACGAACAGGCCAATAGGATAGCGTAAGTCTTGCATGTATTGAATTTGGGGTTTGAATTCGTTTGGTCAGGTTTAAAGTAACTTGATCAGATTCATCTGATTTTGTCGGCACATCCTTTATCAAGGAAGCCACGTTCAAAGAAATTCAAACTTATCAAACCTTCGCAAATTATTGTCAAAGGACTCAAACAAATCCAGCTCATACTCCGCTCCGTAGTCGTTTGGCTCTGCCGAGTGACTGCGGAAGTTTACAGCTTGCCTTCAAGAAGCCTTCACGAAGCTAAGTAAGGTCCTTCGCTTCGCTCTGGATGACAGTTAGTGAGTTTATCTTAAGACTGCCAGCGAAAAAGCTGGTCGGGCCACGCTGGCAGCCTTAGCACTAGTTCCTTCGCCCACTCCACAGTAGTTGCTAAGCCGAGCGAATGCGAGAAACCAGGTTAAAATAAAAATAAGCCCGTGTCTCATCAGAAACACGGGCTGCGATCATGGTGGCTTCGTACGGGAAATGCTCTTAGGTAAAGGTTAATGCCTATTAATTCTGATTCAGAAAATCAGTAAAGTAAATCAGCTCTACTTCGAAGAATAAAGCCGTTCCCTCCCGAACCGGATCGGAGGTGATGGCGATACAGGGATACTGTTCCGGTTTAGGAATGGGTAACCATTCGGGCACCGAACACCCTGGGCTTTCTTCCTCGTGCTGCAAGCTGGTCGATAAAATGTGGCGAAGGTAATCTTCCTTGCTACGAACCAAGTTCTTCTGCATAATCGTGGCGTTTGGAATAGGCGGAAACGATTGACTTTATTTTTTACTCATATCGTGTATCAAAAATGGCAACTAGAATTAACAAATACAAATAAAATAGACAAATTCTTTGTTATTGATTCAAAAATCTCTGATTTACCCTTTTTTGAATATACTTCTTATTCGCCCAGCATTCCATCCCTTAACAATTTGTTAATCTCTACGACCATTCAAAAGTCTTAACTTCCAGATTCAAACGATCCCTATGACCCATGATTTTAGCCCTTTGGCGTAGCGGCTTATTACTAATTTTGTTGTCTTATGGTTCAGGATTTGGACAAAATATACGTTCAAATCAAGGCCGATCAGACTCAACATTCATCCAGGCGAAGGAAGAATACGCAATAGCTCTTCAGTCCGAAAAACCACTGGTAGCAGCGAAGGCACTTCAATCGCTCGGACGACTTTATTTTCACGCCGGACAATACCCGCAGTCGCTCAGTTATTATGCTCAGGCAGGTCAAAAACTAGAGCAGTTGGGAGAAAAGAAATGGCTCGCTGAAAATCATAATGCACTCGGTGAACTTTACTACTACAGCAAGCAACCCCAGCAGGCCCGACTTCAATACGAACAGGCCTTACTACTTTTCAAAACAGTATCGGATGCCTCGGGTATAGCGACTACCTACGGAAACATCGGGCATTTGTACGAAAAAAGACAACTCTACGACAGTGCTTTTTATTATCAGCAGCAGGCACTCCATCAGTACCTCTCCGCTCACAATCGGGAGGGAACGGCCAAGATTTACGAAAACATGGGGAGCATTTTTGAGGATCTTGAACGCTACGACTCGGCCCAGGTTTACTTTCAGCGGGCACTAAAAGTTAATCTTCAGACGAAAGATTCGCTACTCCGCATTGAAATCTATAATAACCTCGGCGACATTCTTCGCAAAACGGGTCACTTTCAGAAAAGCCTAATTTATAGCCGAAAAGCCTACGCACTAGCCCTGCAAACGCATGAACGCCATTACCTGAGTGGTTCGACCAATGACATTGGAAAAGCCTATCACCTGATGGGTCTGAACGACAGTGCCTACCATTACGTATCCTTGAGTCGGGCTTACGAAGCCGAAATTTATTCACTCGAAAGTAGCCAGCAACTGGCCCTGACCCAAACGCTTTTTGATACGGAAAAGAAGAATAATGAGATTGAGCGACTGACTAATGAACGTCAGTTCAACCAACTCATGACCGTCGCGGTAATTATCGGTCTTTTGCTACTGATTGGTTTGGTGAGTCTGGCTTACAATCGGCAAAAAATGAAAGTTCGAAATGAGCAGACCCTCAGTCGACAAAATCAATTGGTATACGAAACGCAGCGGGAACTCATGCAATCGGAGTTACGGAATCAGCAGTTGCAGGAAGAGCAGTTAAAGAATGAACTTGCTATTCGTTCGAAAGAATTATCCACTCACATTTTACATATCATTCAGAAAAATCAGGCATTGGAAGATTTGAAAGGTAACCTAGATAAACTAATAAAAGACGATAAACGTGATCACAAAAAGCAGATTAAGAAAATTGTTCAGCAAATTAATGATAGTTTTAGCCATGATCAATACTGGCTCGAATTCAGCAGCACCTTTGAGCAAGTACATCAATCTTTTTTGAAAAGTTAAGGCTCCATTCGGATCAATTATCTATTTCTGATTTACGATTGGTAGCCTTATTGAAAATGAATCTGACTTCATCTGATATTTCCACTTTATTAGGTATCTCGCAGGACAGTTTACGCGTTACCCGGTATCGTCTGCGGAAAAAACTTAACCTGGCCGCGGGTGAAAGCCTCACAGCCTTTATTCAGGGAATTTAGGGGCTTAACATTTTGGTAATATTGCCATAACGCAAACTTAATGGCGGTTTTGTAACGGTATAAATATTTAAAAATCAACAGATTAACTACTTTTTGTTAACACTGTTGCTTTCGTGCTAACGGAGGCTCCAGTCACCGAACTTCTTTCGGCTTTCCATTTCCTTGACTCCTAATTTTTCATCCTGCACCTTCGTCCCATCAAACGAAAATCAGTAAGAATACCGAGCTGATTCTCGTGCTGATTTTGCTTACTCAATCAGTACTCATTCGATGGGAAAGATTTATAGTATTATTGTTTTTATCAGCCTTATTTCATTTTACAGTTGGGCTGGATCTATTAAAGGGAAAGTTTCTGAATTATCTTCCGGTGAACCTATTACTGGAGCCGTTATTCGCGTAGAAAATACGATGTATCATGATCTTTCGGGATATGATGGCAGCTATACTATTAAAAACTTACCAGCCGGAACCTACCGGGTTACCATCAGTTTTATCACCTTTCAATCTACTACTAAAGAAGTTAAAATTTCCGGCACTGAAACCGTTGTTCTTGATGCATTCCTAGAACCTTCCCACAAACAAAATTTACAGGAAGTAGTCGTAAAGACGGGCCGTGAAGGAGCAACGGATCAAACCGCCCGTCACCTGGAACGTTCGGCGGATCAGGTGATGAATATCGTTTCGGGACGATCCATCCAGTTATCTCCCGACCTTACCGTTGCCAACGTTATCCAACGGGTTTCGGGGGTATCCATCGAACGAAATAGCAACGGCGACGGTCAGTACGCCATCGTTCGGGGGATGGACAAGCGGTATAATTACACGCTGGTCAATGGCGTGAAAATTCCAAGCCCGGATAACCGCTACCGCTACGTTCCGCTCGACATTTTTCCTTCCGATCTTTTGGATCGGCTTGAAGTTTACAAAGCCCTCACCCCAAGGATGGAAGGCGACGCGATTGGAGGAGCCGTCAATCTGGTTATGAAAGACGCTCCGAATCAACATTTGTTCACCGCTAACGTTTCGACGGGTTACAGCGAATTGTTCATGGATCGGCCCTTCATGAGTTATGACTGGAAGTCCGTTACTAAAAAATCGCCTTACGAACGCAACGGTAATCAGTACAATGCCACGCCAGCCGATTTTTCGAAAGTTACTTCGACCTATAGAAAGCAGTTGCCGCCACCGAATGTACTGGGTGGATTCTCCTGGGGTAACCGCTTTTTCAATCAAAAACTAGGCATTATCGTAGCCGGAAGTTACCAAAACACCTATCGCGGAAGTAATAGTTTATTTTTTGACTCTGAAACCGTTAACACTCAAAAAGGAGTAACCCTTACCAAGTTAAGCGAGCGTCAGTATTCCGAGCAGCAGTTACGCTACGGAGTTCACACGAAGCTGGATTACCGGCTGAATGATCGCCATAAACTCTCCTTATATAATGCCTTTATTAACCTGAGCAACAGCCAGATTCGGGATACCAAATCAACACAGTTAACCATTGGCGGGTACGATCCGATTGCCGGAAATGCGACGCTGGGGTATGACACCCGGAGCCGCTTGACGCAGCAGCAGATTTTGACGAGCACCTTGCAGGGTAAACACCAGATCAGCGATCCTTTTGAGGTGCAGTGGTCAGCAGTATATTCGAAGGCAACGAACCAACAGCCCGATCAAACGCAGGTTCCGTTACTAGGCGAACGTAAAAACTTCATCGAAACCCGAACAACCGTGCAGGATGCGTACCGTCGCTGGGAGCATAATTCAGACACCGATCTGGCGGCTTACCTGAACTTTAGTTATCGTTCTCATTTGGGTCAAACGCCCGTGGAATGGAAGGCGGGTGGGCTCTATCGCACGAAAAACCGGAGTAATTTCTATAATAACTACCAGCTTCGTCCCTCCAACCTGTTTGCCCGTTACGGCGAAGACTTCACATCCTACGATCAGATTAACTGGACGATTCAGAACCCGCGAGGTTCGGTTGGTAGTGCAATGACCTACGATGCCTCCGAGAAAACGGCTTCGGGTTATGTACAGGCCAAGGCAACGCCTCTACACTGGGAAATTCTGGGCGGCGTGCGAGTAGAGCATACGGATCAGGGATATGAACTGAAAAATCAGGTGGGAGAAGATCGTCCGACGGGTCATCAGATTTACACGGATGTATTACCCAGCCTGCACCTGAAATACATGCCGAATGGACAGACCAACTGGCGGGCCTCGTACTTCCGTTCGCTGAACCGTCCGGGCTTCTTCGAGATCGTTCCCTATAACGTCGTTCAGGAAGAATATCAGGAGCGGGGTAACCCCGATTTGAAGCGGGCAATTGCGGATAACATCGACTTGCGTTATGAACACTTTCCCACTCACACCGATCAGTTCATGGTGGGACTGTTCTACAAATACCTTCAAAATCCCATCGAGTATACGTTACAACGTGATCCCGTTCGTGGGCAGTCTATCATTTACACGCCGGGTAACTTCGGGAATGCTCAGAACGCCGGGCTTGAACTAGACTACATCAAATACTTCAGCAAGTGGGGAATCAAGGCCAATTATACCTATACGCTGTCCCGAATTACCTCCGCCAAATTTATCCGAACCCGTGACGAAAACGGGGATTTGGTACCCATGTACGTCAACCAAACGCGTCCTCTGTATGGTCAGTCTGCCCACATTGGTAACGTGACTGTGCTGTACAGAAATGATGGCTGGGACGCTCAGGTAGCGGGTAGTTACACCGGCGAGCGAATTAATACGGTTTCTCAATTCCTCAATAATGACCTCTGGCAAAAAGCCTTCATTCAAATGGATGCTTCGCTGGAAAAAGCCATGGGTCATCGTTGGGTCGTTTTTGCGAAAGCCAATAACCTGCTCAATACGCCGCTGGAAGTGTACATCAAAAACGCTGAGTCAGTTAACGAAGGATTGCCCTATCAAACCGAAGCGGGCAAAACCCTCATCCGTCGGGATTATTACCAGCGTAGCTACGTCTTTGGTTTACGCTTTAAACTCTAGCATTCAAGCTTTTACAAAATCTTTATTATCCAGAAACAATCATGAACAAACTGTTTATTGCAACCGGTCTGGCAATGGCCTTTTTAACCAGTTGTAGCAAAAATTCCGAAGAAACGCAGGTTACCCCAGCCCCTACCGAAGAAAGCGTAAGCGGTAACGTGGAAGGCGTTTGGAAAAAAGGGAATACCTACAAAGTGACGGGACACCTCCAGATTGCCGAAGGCAAATCCCTGACCATTGAAGAAGGCGTAACCGTTCTGATGAGCGATTCGATTGTGAAGCCTGAGATCCTCATCAGAGGGAACCTCTACAGCATGGGAACGACGGCCAACCCCGTAAAATTTACCGTGCCTGATGCCTGGAAAACGGCGGCTAATAACTTCGGTAACCTTTGGGGTGGTTTGATTGCCGGCCCCACCAATACGGAATTAGTCCTTTCAAATACCGTCCTTGAATACGGTGGAGCTGTCACTACGGAAGAATCTCCTTCGGTTAAGGCTCAGTTATACAAAGCGAAAGCGGGTGAGCACGTTCCGGTATTATATACTTCAAACACAGGCTCTAAAATTGTCGTGGCCAACAGCACCATTCGTCACTTCAACGAAGACGGTTTTTACCTCGAAGGTGGTAAAGTGTTAATCATGAACAACACCTTCCACACTACCGGCGTTTCGGGTGGCGAAGCCATTAACATCAAGTCAGGGGTACAGGCTGAGGTAGCTTTCAATGTCATCTATAGCCCCAACACAAATGCTCTGAAGCTTTCCAACGCGGGTGACAAAACGCCTCAGGCTTACATCGTGGCTTACAACAACACGATTGTGAACGCAGGCTGGAGACGTCCAACCATCAAAGGTGGTTCTATTTGGTTAGAAAAAACGGTTCGTGCGGACGTTTACAATACCTTACTGGTGAACGACCGTTTCGGTATTAAGCGGGACAAAGGTGCCCCTGAAGATACCCGTTCCGTCATTGCAAATAACTTCTATTACGGATACACGCAGACGGGCGTGGATCAATTTCAGCCTTCAACCGAAATCGTAAAAGGAACGAATGATATTCTGAGTACGAAAGCGGGAGAAAATGATCCTAAGCTAGTGAATTACCCCCTGTCTACGTCCAGCATGAATTCCAGCTACGACTCCTCCTGGGATTTTCACTTACAAACGGGCTCTCCAGCGTTAGGCAAAGGCAAAACAGACTTTACCCGTCTATATGCAAACGGTCTAAGTGTAAATGGGGTAACCTATACGTCACCCGCTCCCGGTTCTTACATCGGAGCGTTGGGGACGAAATAAGTCATCACTAGTCCCCATGTCAGCTGGTCTTTCGTGGGGACTTTTTGTATCTATATAAAAGGATGTTACTGAAAACGAGTGCGTTATTATTAACCGGACTGGCTCTGTTCACCAGTTGCCAGCGGCATACGATTTCCCGTCAGGCGGTAAAACCGCTGTACATTACCGAAAAACTGGCTCACGATTCTGATGACCCGGCCGTGTGGATTAACCCTCAGGACCCGGCCAAAAGTCTGATTGTCGGGACGGATAAAGACGTAGAGGGAGGACTGTATGTCTTCAATCTTCAGGGAAAAATTCAGCAAAAAATAGGAGGACTGAAGCGTCCCAATAACGTTGACATTGAATACGGTTTGATGCTGAACGGAAAGGCCACGGACATTGCCGTTACCACCGAACGCATGACGCACCAACTGCGAATTTTTTCTTTACCCGACCTGAAACCCGTGGATAACGGCGGTATCGAAGTTTTTGAAGGAGAAACCCAGCCAGAATACCGCGATTTAATGGGCATTTCGATGTATAAAAACAAAGCAGGCGTAATCTATGCCATCGTAGGTAGAAAGACGGGTCCTACTACGGGAGGTTACCTCTGGCAGTACCGCCTTGACGATGACGGAAGGGGCCAAATTAAGGCCACGTTAGTTCGGAAATTCGGTGCTTATAGCGGTCTGAAGGAAATTGAATCCATCGTAGTGGATGACAAGCTGGGTTATGTGTATTATTCGGACGAAGGCAAAGGCGTTCGCCAGTACTATGCGGATCCTGAAAAGGGTAACGAAGAGTTAGCCTTATTTGCAACCGAAAACTTCAAAGTCGATCACGAAGGCATTTCAATTTATGAACTAACCGACAGCACGGGTTATATCCTGGTATCGGATCAGGGAGCGAATCGCTTCCAAATTTTCAGCCGCGAAGGAACGCCGGATAAGCCTTTTGAACATAAGCTGGTTAAAATTGTGGACGTGCGGGCCATGGAAAGTGATGGCTCTGAAATGGTTTCCGTGCCTTTGAATAATGACTTTAAACACGGCTTGTTTGTCGTCATGAGTACGGATCGAACCTTTCACTTATACCGCTGGGAGGACATTGCGGGAAAGGAATTAAAGTTACGCCCTTAATGAAAATTGCCAGCTTCTCGGCTGGCAATTTTTGTATCATCCCATTGCGAAAACCCGGGTTCATGACGCTGAGTTATTCATTTTCAATTCTTTTGGGATTCTCTTACTTCTCCATTTTTTAAGAAAGAGTTACTTTCCAGGTGCGTTCGAATACTTCTCCGGCAGCCAGACGATTAATCCCCTCCTTCGTTTCTAAATTCTGATCGTGTGTAACGCTATCGGCAATACCGCACCAAGGTTCGATACAAACAAAAGGGGCCTTCGGAGCGGCCCAAATGCCGAGGTAAGGAAAGTCCTCAAAATCAAATTTCAACTGATAAGGAACCTGATCTGATTTCAGGGTTACCGAAGTAGATTTCAGATGCTTAAACACCAAAGCATCTTCCGCAAAAAGCTCATGAGATAAAGCAATGCGGTTACTATTTTCTACGACAGGTTCGGGGGTTACGTCAATCAGGCCCCCTTCGGCCAGCGGCCAACGATGGAAGTCTTCCGTTTCATTAAACTCCAGGTAATAATCCGTGTATTGCGTTTCGTCGGTGAAAGGAACGCGGAACGCCGGGTGTCCACCCACGGAGAAAAATAAATCCTTTGAATCGTGATTGGTTACCTTGTACTGAACGGATAATTCATTCTGACGTAACGTATAGATCACCCGCAGCCGAAATTCAAAGGGATAAACCGCCATCGTTTCGGCATTACTCTTCAATAAAAACGTCAGGTCAGATTCACCTTCGGCTTCCAGTTCAAACTCCATATCCCGGGCAAAACCGTGTCTGCTCAGCTTGTACGAGTTCCCTTCGTAGTGATACTCGTTGTTTTTCAAAGCTCCTACGATTGGAAATAAAATGGGGGAATGTTTGGCCCAGAAAGCGGGATCTCCGCTCCAGAGGTATTCCAGATGCGTTTCTTTATGATAAAGGCTTACCAATTCCGCCCCTTTCTGGCGGATGGCTACTTTGAGATAATCATTTTCGAGGAAATAAGTCATAGGTCTATTGAAATTGTATTTGATGTAATAAACACAGTACAGCCAAAGTTGATCGGAATCTTTGAAAAAAGAAAGACAGCTTTAGAAGGGATTAATGATTCGTAATTTGAAACCGTTACCCTAGGCTATGTCCACGTTATTCATACGGATCCACCTTTGGGGTTTTATTTCTTCTTTAAAATCATTCTCTGCCCTAACTAAATTAACCCCAAACCCTCAACGCTAAACTTCAAATTCCAAGCTCAAAACCCCAAACACTACCCTTAATCGTCTGGTAGTCTGACTAATTAAATCCGCCCCGGAACTAAAAAAACGAAAACAAGCTTGTCTTTTTTACGAAAAGAGAGTACTTTTGCAGTCCGTTTTTCAAGACGAACATTTTTTATTTTTTTACATCATGCCAACTATTTCACAACTAGTACGTAAGGGTCGTGAGCGTGTGACTTGGAAATCAAAGTCTCCAGCTCTTGACGCTTGCCCTCAAAAACGTGGTGTGTGTACTCGTGTATACACAACTACACCGAAGAAGCCTAACTCTGCTCTTCGTAAAGTAGCTCGTGTGCGTTTGTCACATGGTAAAGAAGTTAACGCCTATATCCCCGGAGAAGGCCACAACTTACAGGAACACTCTATCGTACTGATCCGTGGTGGTCGTGTGAAAGATCTTCCTGGGGTTCGCTACCACATCATCCGTGGTGCTCTGGATACTGCAGGTGTTAAAGGTCGTATGCAAGCTCGTTCTAAATACGGTGCGAAACGTCCTAAACCCGGTCAGGCTCCCGCAGCTCCTGCAAAAGGTAAGAAGAAGTAATCTTTTTCTGATCCATCGTCGTCAGTTCGAAAGACTGAGGGCTTAACACATCCGAGAATGCAGTAAGCCACTGTTACGGGCAGAAGCGACGCGTTCTCATCAACATTCAAACGTAACTTAGTCATGCGTAAGGCAAAACCAAAAAAACGGTACGTATTACCAGATCCTAAATTCAAGGAGACGCTCGTAACGAAATTTGTAAACAACCTCATGTACGAGGGCAAAAAGTCTACTGCTTATAACATCTTCTACGGTGCTCTGGAATTAGTAGAGAACCGCACCAAAGAAAATGGTCTGGAGACTTTCAAAAAGGCGTTGAACAACGTTATGCCTACGGTAGAAGTAAAGAGCCGCCGTGTAGGTGGTGCTACCTTCCAGGTTCCAACTGAAGTTCGTCCCGAGCGTAAACAGTCAGTAGGCATGAAATGGCTGATTAAATATGCTCGTGGTCGTAACGAGAAGACCATGGTAGAGCGTCTGGCTAGCGAAATCGTAGCAGCTGCTAAAGGCGAAGGTGCTGCGGTGAAGAAGAAAGACGATACGCACCGGATGGCTGAAGCTAACAAAGCTTTCTCTCACTTCCGCGTATAGTTCTGAGGAATATATTCTCAAGAAAAGAGTTGCAGACTTTCGGGTTTGCAACTCTTTTTTCGTTTGAATAGGTTTGGAGTCATTGCAAAAGCAATGATTCCAAACCTATTCAGCCTGTCATTCAGAGCGAAGCGAAGGACCTTATTTAGCATTCGTGAATGTTCCTCAAATGAAAGCATCTACTCCCGCAGTCGCTCGGCAGAGCCGAGCGACTGCTGAGCTTTTAGAATTCTCTCACCTCAAACCTTCTCTAACCACTTCAAACAAAAAAAAGCCACCCAAGTGGGCAGCTTCTTTTCAACTAAACTGGAAATTAAATTATCTCTTTCTTCCTGAAGCGATCATCGAGCAACGGAAACCGATGGTAGCCGTTGACGAATCCTGATCTAGGTAACGACGAGTTCCGGGAGCCAACCAGTAGGCAATATCTGCCCAGGAGCCACCTTTATACACCCGCGTACGGTTGTCCAACAGGGAGTTGTTATCTTTTTTACCGTAGTTTTTCTCATCATCCAGGTAACCATCCCGACGAACAGGGTTCAAATCGCTGAACGTCTGGAAGGTGGTGGGGCGGTATACATCCCATACCCACTCATTTACATTTCCAGCCATGTTATACAGACCAAAATCGTTAGGAGGATATGAATACACTTCATCCGTGATGATGGCACCGTCGTTCGTTTTACCGGCAATACCCGCATAATCCCCGCGACCCCGTTTGTAGTTAGCTAACATCGTGCCTTTTTTCTTACCTGAGCTTTTACGCATCGAAGAACCATCCCAGGGATAAATCCGCTGATTCGACTGGTTTTCATCCAGGTATTGCGTACCGATCAAAGCTTTCGCTGCGTATTCCCATTCAGCCTCTGTTGGCAGACGGTAATTCGGCAGGACGAAGCCCGTTTCAATGGCAGCACGGCCTCCGGTATATTGTTGGCTAGAAGCTTCTGCTGTCGCCTCTTCCCCTTTCTTGCCTTTTTTCTTACCGCCGCTGGTTGCTTTACGAGCCAGATCATTGTTTACGGCTCCTGTACGCCAGGCTGAGTAATCCTGTGCCTGTACCCAGGAAACACCCACAACCGGATACATGCGGAAACCAGGGTAACGCAGATATTGATCTACGTAGGTATCGTTGAAGGCCATTTCGCCCGCCCATACGGTGGTATCGGGTAAAGCCGCTTCGTAAAACTCCTGAGTCGAGTCTTTCTGAATGGCGTGCAGATATTCGAGGTAGTGAACGTTAGCAATTTCGGTTTCATCCATAAAGAAGGATTGTACCGTTACTGTACGCTCTACGTTATCGTGAACACCCGCTACGTCTTCTTCCAGCGAACCCATCACAAAACGACCGCCTTCGACGTACACCAGGTTAGGACCCGTTGGCTGCCCTTTAAAGCTTTTAGGCGTTGAAAAACCTTCTTTCGTGTTATACGCAATGCCTGTTGCCGTACTATTCTTCCCGATATGGGCACTATCAGGCGTTTTGTTCTTTTTGCAAGCCGTTGTCAGTAGCACCATCGCCCCCAACAAATAATAAACTGACGCAATTCTCATCATTGCTATGTATATGGTTTGGAATATCGCTTTGGTTTCTGTTTTAAGTGAACGTCCAATTCTGCTTTAGAGATGGACGTTCACTTAAAATCGCTTACAAAATCGTACAAAAATAGAAGATTGGCTGGAATTACTTGATAACCGTTCAGTCATTCCTATTACCTAATCTTTGAAAATCGGTTTAAATACTCAAATCGGCCCTTCGTTAGGCTTTCATTTTTTCGGGTGAGGCGACCATGTGGCCCAATAACTCATCGAGGTCTTTTACCTGCCGGATATTTTCGGCCTGTAGTAATAACTTCCCTTTGACATCCCGCAGAGCAACGCGTTTGGGTTGAGCCTTCACAAAATCAAGTACTCGGCCAAATCTTTCGGATTGGAAGTAAGCTTCATGCTCACCTGAAACGAAAGTTCCTTTCAATGTATTTTGTTTAAGCGTTAATTTTTCAAAACCAATTTGTTCTGCTTTCCAACGAACCTTCACCAAACCAATCAAATCACGAACTTCTTCTGGAGCCGGACCAAATCGATCCGTTACTTCGGCCTGAAATTTCTGTAACTCGGCTTCCTCTTTCAGATTATCCAGACGGTTATACAAACTGAGCCGTTCGGATATGTTAGATACGTAATTTTCAGGAATCAGGACGGGCAAATCCGTTTCAATCTGACATTCCACCCGCAGATTTTTAGCGGCTTTGGCTAATTCGTCCGCAAAGAGGTCTTTAAACTTCGTTTCCTTCAACTCCTGGACGGCTTCGTCGAGGATTTTATGATAGGTTTCAAAGCCTAAATCGTTTATGAAGCCACTTTGTTCAGCTCCAAGCAAATTTCCTGCTCCACGAATGTCCAAATCCCGCATGGCTACCTTGAATCCATCGCCCAATTCCGTGAATTCTTCCAGAGCCTGAAGGCGTTTACGGGAATCACTGGTTAATAACGAAAGAGCAGGGGTCAGCAGGTAACAATACGCCTTTTTATTGGATCGGCCAACCCTTCCCCGCATCTGGTGAAGATCGCTCAAGCCAAATAAATGGGCCTGATTAATCAGAATCGTATTGGCATTCGGGATGTCCAGTCCGGCTTCGATGATATTCGTTGAAATCAGAACGTCATATTCTCCTTCAATAAATTTCATCATTACCTTTTCCAGACGATCGCCATCCATCTGGCCGTGGGCAATACCAATTTTAGCGTCTGGCACCAATTTCAGAATCATATTACCCAGCGTTTCCAGATCACCAATCCGGTTATGGACAAAGAAAACCTGCCCGCCGCGTTTCAGTTCAAGCATGACGGCATCCCGGATTTTTAGTTCGTCGAATACCATTAATTGCGTCGTAACGGGCTGACGATTCGGCGGTGGCGTAGCAATAACGGACAAGTCACGGGCTCCCATTAACGAGAAGTGAAGCGTTCGGGGAATAGGCGTCGCCGTGAGGGTTAATACGTCCACATTGAGTTTAAATTCCTTCAACCGATCTTTGACCTTCACGCCAAACTTCTGTTCCTCATCAACGATGAGCAGACCCAGATCTTTAAACTTCACGTCCTTTCCTACAATCCGGTGCGTTCCGATGAGAATACTCGTTTCGCCAGACTGCACCCGCTTCAGCGTTTCCTTAATCTGCTGCGTGGTTTTGAATCGGTTAATGTATTCGACTTTCACCGGAAAACGCTCAAAACGGTCACGAAAGGTACGGTAATGCTGCATGGCTAATACCGTGGTTGGCACCAGCACCGCCACCTGCTTATTATCCGCAGCGGCTTTGAAAGCGGCTCGCATCGCTACTTCCGTCTTACCAAACCCAACATCCCCACAAACCAGACGATCCATAGGGTGCGGTTTTTCCATATCTTCTTTTACCGCCGCCGTTGAAGAAGCCTGGTCGGGGGTATCTTCGTAAAGGAACGACGACTCCATCTCGACTTGTAAGAAACTATCCCGCGAATAGGCATAACCCGGAGCAAATTTCCGCTTGGCGTACAGCTCGATCAGCTCCGCCGCGATGTCTTTGACCTGCCGCTTGACCTTCGCCTTTTTGTTTTCCCACTCCGGTGACCCTAACTTACTCAACGAGGGTTGAGTGCCCTCCTTACCCGTATACTTAGCGATTTTGTGCAAACTCTGCACGTTCACTACAACGGTATCATTATCCCTGAAAACCAGGCGAATTCCTTCCTGTTTGTGATCACCTACATCAATCTTCACGAGTCCAGCGAAACGGCCAATGCCGTGGTCAATGTGAGTAACAAAATCGCCCGGAGCCAGTGTTTTGAGTTCGCGAAGCGTAAGGGCTTTGGACTTACTGTACTTATCCCGAACGCGATACCGATAAAACCGATCAAAAATTTGGTGATCGGTGAAACAGGCGATTTTCAGGGTATCATCAATATACCCTTCCCGCAGGGAAACATTCACGGCCTGAAAACGAACCGAGTCATTGGATTCTCCTACGATCGTATTTAATCGTTCCAGTTGCTTCTGGGTTTCAGCAACAATAATGTTCGTATACCCCCGGTATTGTTGTTCATGAAGGGTTTCAATCAGTCGATTGAAATCTTTATTGAAGCTGGGCTGGGGTTTCGAAGCATAATTAACGCGAAGGTCTGCTGGTGATTCGGTTGCCCCATCGGCGGCTTTGAAATAAAACCGTTTCCCAAATTCTACGCTCGGATATTCCTTGATATGATTGAGGAAACTGCGACGGGTTTCAAACAACTGGGAAGGTTCATGAATCACCTTGATACCGCCGCTCCGCTCTACAATTTCGTTGAAGCTTTTCTCAACATTCTCAAAACAGATTCCGATCAGTTCGAGGGTTAATTCCACGTCCTTAAACCAGAGTCGGGTTTCTTTGCCAAAAAAGCTGAAAAACGATTCCCGGGTCTCCTGAATAAGCTTGGTCTGAACGTCGGGAACGATATTAATCTGGGAAACGGATTCTTTGGAAAGCTGCGTATCGGGATCAAACGTTCGGATGGATTCTACCTCATCACCGAAAAGGTCAATCCGGTAGGGGAATTCGTTAGCGTAGCTATATACGTCAATAATTCCCCCCCGCAGGGCAAACTGACCCGCTTCGTACACAAAATCGGTTCCCTCAAAATCCTGGCTAATTAAAAATTCAGTCAGGAATTCAGTATCAATTTTTTCGCCCACCGAAACCGTAAATGTATTCTTCACGAGTGACTTCCGGTTGATAACCTTTTCACTCAGAGCTTCTGGATAGGTAACGATTAATAACGGATGTCCCTTTTCATTCAACCGGTTCAGAACTTCGGCCCGCATCAATACGTTCGCATTATCAATCTCTTCGTATTCGTAGGGCTTTTTATAAGACATTGGAAAAAACAGGACGTGGTCTTCGCCCAGCAAATTCTGAAGGTCATTATAGAAATAGGCCGCTTCTTCTTTATCCGACAAAACCAGCAAAGAAGACGCCGGCTGATGCTGATAGAGGGATGCCACCAGAACCGAATCCAGACTTCCGGCTAATCCTTTGATCTGAAGATGGTAATCATTAGGCTGTTTACTTTGAATTCGTTCGCTAATGAGACGGATAAACGGATCATTGCGATACAGCGTTAACAAATCTTTAACTAGCATCGAGTTTATTTTAAAAATTCGCTTTTTGCTACCGGGTTTTCACACAACTTTGTCTGGAAATGGACCCCCGGTTCCTGCGTTTATGAATCGTATGCATGGGTTTTCAAACGCAATAGAACGCAGTAAACCCCGCCGTAAGCCGAATTTCTCGGTACCGACAGGGAGACTATTAGAAAACTCTGAGACCCGGAGCAAAGTTCAGATTTTTATCAAATTAGCCCTACTGAATGGACGTATTTCTAGCCTACATAAAAACCAACTGGCTTGAACTGGCCGGCTTAATTACCGGCGTCATTTGTGTCTGGTATAATACCCGTCAAAATGTATGGGGATTTTTCTGGGGCATCATCAGCGTCGTGATTTACGCAGTCATTTTCTGGGAAGCCCGGCTCTATGGTGACATGGGTTTACAGATCGTTTTTGCCATCCTGAGCGTTTATGGACTTTACCAGTGGCTATACGGCGGAGAGGGCCATACGGAACTCCAGGTTCGCACCTTGCCTCGAAATCTCATCGGCTGGCTGGTGCTAATTACGCTGAGCGGCACGGCCTTTCTGAACTGGCTACTAAGTCGGTTTACCGATGCCAGTCTGCCCCTGGTCGACTCGTTTACCACTACCATCAGTTTGATTGCCCAGTGGATGCTGGGACGAAAATTTCTGGAAAACTGGTGGTTATGGTTGTTCGTAGACGGCATCTACGTCTTCGTTTACGCGTATAAAAGTTTATACTGGACGGTTCTTTTATACGCCATTTATCTGGCTCTTTGCCTAGTTGGTTATAAAGACTGGAAGAAAGATATGAGATAGTGGTTTTAAGATACTTGTAATACTTATAAACTTTCTTACCTTTTCACACTTTCAAACGGTTCCCAGCAAAAACCCTGAAGCTATTTATTTTAGCTGATCCGAATTGTTGGGTTAATTAATTATTAGTCAATTTTTTACGTTAAATCCCGGAGGTTATTTTATCTGGTTTTTCATTACCGTTTACTAAATAATCCCTTAATTTTTTAAACTATTGGCACGAATTCTTGCTATAGACTATGGAACCAAACGCGTAGGGCTCGCCGTGACGGATCCTCTGCAACTCATTGCGACGGCTCTGGATACCGTGCATTCAACGCAGGTCATCCCTTTTCTGAAAGACTACTGCCAGCGGGAAGCGGTAGAAGCTTTCGTAGTAGGAATGCCCACTAATCTGGATGGTTCGGACACTTCCAATACGCCACATGTGCGGGGATTTTTACGAATTCTGAAGAAAACCTTTCCGGAAATCCCAGTGCATGAACACGATGAGCGATTTACTTCCGTCATGGCTATGCAGTCTTTAATTGCGATGGGAACTACTAAGAAAGATCGTCGGGATAAAGGCGTTATTGATCGCGTTTCGGCTACTATCATTTTACAGTCTTTTTTAGCTAGTCGTCCGTAGTTCATTAATAGCCTTTTAATAAATAAAAATGAGCCAGAGTATGGTGTATCAAAAAAAATCCTACTCTTTTGGCATAAAACTTTAAGATTATTTTAGACGAATAATTCCCTTGAAAAATACCATTCTATATTTGGTAGCTCAAAGTAGTTTAGGCACAAAGAACTTTCAATTCACATTGTTTACATTAATACTCGGCTATGGCTTTCGAAGTTGAACCCATTAAGCCCAAGATACGACCTCGCCTACTGATTGAAATAGCCTGGGAAGTATGCAATCAGGTTGGGGGTATTTATACAGTAATCCGCTCCAAGGTTCCGGCAATGGTCGAAAAATGGGGCGATGATTATTTTTTACTTGGGCCTTACTTCCCGGAAAAAGCCTTGGCTGAGTTCGAACCCATATCGGATCTCGACGATTCAGCGTTGGGTAAAACCGTACGAAAAATGCGGGAAATGGGCTTCGATGTGCAGTATGGTTACTGGCTCGTCACCGGAAAGCCCCGCATTGTGCTTTTTAATTTTTACACGCTGTTTAATCAGCTGGATCAGTTAAAGTACGACCTCTGGGAAAAGCATCAGCTTTCTACGCTTAACGCGGAAGATTTGGTTAATCAGGTCATTGCTTTTGGAGAATGCACCCGTATTTTCCTCAATGAGCTATCCCGTGATCATAGTGGTCGATATGACATAACCGCCCATTTTCACGAATGGATGGCCGCTACGGCCCTTCCCTATATTGCTCATGAATCTCCGAAATTAGCGACGGTTTTCACCACGCATGCTACCATGCTGGGACGCTACATGGCTCCCAACGTTCCTAATTTCTACGAGTTATTACCGACGTTCAACTGGCGGGAACAAGCTCAGCATTTTGGCATTGCAACGCAGGCAACGATTGAATACCTGGCGGCTCAGAACTGTCACGTTATGACGACGGTTTCGGACGTTACGGCTAAGGAATGCGAGTTTTTGCTAGGTCGTAAATGCGATCTAACTTTACCTAACGGCCTGAATGTTACCCGATTCACAGCGACGCATGAGTTCCAGAACCTGCACGTTCAGTATAAGGCAAAAATCCATCAATTTGTGATGGGTCACTTCTTCCAGAACTATTCCTTCGATCTGGATCGCACCTTATATTTCTTTACTTCAGGCCGATTTGAGTATAATAACAAGGGCTACGACTTAACACTCGAAGCCCTGAGCCGACTGAATGCCAAATTGCAGGCAACCAATTCGGACATGACGGTGGTGATGTTCATCGTCACTAAAAATCCGGTGTATTCGATGGATGCCGATGTGTTGCAAACGCGGGCCGTAATGGCCGAAATCCGGCAGACCTGCGAAGCGATTGAGCGACAGATTGGTGAACAGTTATTCATGGCTTCAGCCACGAGTAATGAGCTAAAGATGCCCGATCTGAATCAGTTTGTGGATGAATACTGGCAGTTGCGGTTACGCCGAACTATTCAGTCGTGGAAGACCCATCAGTTACCTAAAACGGTAACGCATTACCTGAAACAGGAAGATGCTATCGTTGATTTCCTTCGGAAATCGAACATGCAGAACCACGAAAGTGACCGCGTGAAGATCGTCTATCACCCTGATTTCATTGCCTCAACCAACCCCCTATTTGGGATGGATTACAGCCATTTCGTGCGGGGTTGTCACCTGGGAATTTTCCCAAGTTATTACGAGCCTTGGGGTTATACACCACTGGAATGCGTCGTGCGGGGCGTTCCTACCATTACCAGTGATTTATCCGGTTTTGGGGATTATATGAACCAAATCATGGCCGATCCGGAAAACTGGGGTGTTTATGTGCTAAACCGCAGCCATCAGGATTTTCATCAGGCCGCAGAAACGCTTTCCGAGTTACTGTTCAAATTTGTACGTACCTCCCGCCGCGACCGGATCATGCAGCGAAACCGTACCGAAAGCATTTCCGAAGTATTTGACTGGAAAAACCTCAGAAGCTATTACGATACCGCTCACGACCTGGCTCTGAAACGCCGGAAACATGGGTAACAAAAAATCCCGACCTTGACGGTCGGGATTTTTTTATGCCAGAACTGTATTACTTCTTCGGTTGCTTGTCCGGCATGGGGGTACCATTGACCAAAGTCGTAGTCGAAACGATGCTGCGATGGCCTGCGGGCGTTACCACAATCGTTTTCAAATCAACCCGGCGATTCTGTGGAATCGTTAATGAAATGGGCTTTGAATAGGGATACGTTGCTTCACTGGGCATATACCCGTCAATCGTGTAGTAAATTTTGGCCCCTTCTACGGGAGCTTTCAGGTTAATCGTAAACTGACTTCCCCGAAGCGTATCCTCTTTCGGCATTCCAATCGCATCCGGTACCCGGAAGTATAAATTCCGTTTTTCCAGCTTGCGTAAATAGACGGGTAAGCGTTGTTCTGAAAACTCCGTGAAATCCTTACGATTTAAGGGAGACCAGGCTACTTCGGCCAGAGCCATTGCTCGGGGGAAATACATGTACTGAGCTTTACCCGCCGTTGGAATATATTCTGTCCATAAATTAGCTTGAACGCCTTTGATGTGCTTCTGCTGCTCAGCCGTCAGCTCTTTTGGCGTTGGGTTATAAGAATATACTTTTTCCAGCGGTAAAAATCCGCCAATGGCCAGTGGCTCCTGTTTGCGATCTTTGCTTTGGTAATGATCGATGTACACATACCCATTGGGTGACATGATTACGTCGTGATTTTCCTTCGCTGCCGCAATTCCACCTTCTTCACCCCGCCAGCTCATCACCGTTGCGTTGGGGGCCAACCCTCCTTCCAGAATTTCGTCCCAGCCAATGATGTTACGACCTTTTGAGTTTAGGAATTTTTCGATCCGGCGAATAAAATAACTCTGTAAGCCGTGCTCATCTTTCAGGTTTTCTTTCTTGATCAGATTCTGACAAAACTCCGATTCCTTCCAGCGATCCTTCGGACATTCATCTCCACCAATGTGAATGTAGGGCGAAGGGAAGATGTCCATTACTTCTGTTAAAACATTTTCCAGAAACTGGAAGGTTTCTTCTTTCGGGCAGAACACGTCTTTATGCACCCCCCAGGTCGTCTGAACTTTGAACGGGCCGGGCGTGCAGCCTAATTCGGGATAAGCCGCCAAAGCCGCCGTGGCGTGACCGGGCAACTCAATCTCAGGAATGACGGTAATGTGTCGTTCTGCCGCATATTTTACCACCTCACGGGCTTCATCCTGCGTGTAAAAACCGCCGTATTTAATCCCATCAAATTGCTGAGGCATGCGGTCTCCGTAAGCTCCAATGAGGGTTTCATCCCGGTAAGCTCCGACCTGAGTTAGCTTCGGGTATTTTTTGATTTCTAATCTCCAGCCCTGGTCTTCTGTTAAATGCCAGTGAAAACGGTTGAATTTCAGCATTGCCATTTCATCAATCATCTGCTTGATAAACGAAAGCGGCATGTAATGGCGACCCACATCCATCATTAATCCCCGGTACCCGAAACGCGGATGATCTTCGATGGTAACAGATGCTATTTCGGGTTTAGCATCGCCCGTAATCAATTGCATTACCGACTGTAATCCGTAAAACAAGCCCGCATCTTTACCCGAAATCTGTACACTCTGTGGGGTAGCTTTTAGCTCATAGCCTTCAGCGGGTAAACCCGTCTTTTCAATAAAGGCTATATAATTTGAAGCGGGAGCTTTACTGACGATTTTCAATTCAGCACCCGTCCGTTTCTTCAGGTATTGATTAAGCAAACCCGCCAGACGTTTTGCTTCGGGCGTAGAAGCTACCACCTGCGTTTGATTCGTAAACTGAAACTTACCCGACCCCTGCTGCAGAGAAACGGGCTGGGGAATAATGGACTGACCAAAAGAGGTTAGGCTGGCCGCCGCCAAAAAGGCTGAAAGAATAAAACGTTTCATGAAAAAGAGGTTTCTTTCCCTGCTCGGCAGGGCTTTTGACCATCAAGATAAGTGATGAATAAGTCGAGGTTGATGAAGTATTTTTAGGTTAACCCTGAGCAAACGATTGTACTAAGCAGAACAAACGGTTGCACAATTTTTACCTTATTTGTAATAGCTCTCCGCCATAAAGACTTTTCCACCATCATCGGCTTTGGTGACGGCATAGCTGAAGCCTTTGTTCACGGAGTAAGCTCCTACCTCACCCTGAAGGTTAATGGCAATAAAACCTACCTGGAAATCTTTGGCCTTTTTAGGATTAATCTTCACCAAACGCTCCACGGCTTTCTTGCAGGCCTCCATCGGCGTTGCTCCATTTCGCATGAACTCCACCACAAGGTGAGTACCTCCCAGTCGGATTACTTCTTCACCCTGCCCGGACGAGGTCGCCGCACCGACTTCACCATCCACATATAAGCCCGCACCAATAATGGGTGAATCACCAATGCGACCCCGCATTTTGAAGGCCATACCGCTGGTCGTGCAAGAGCCAGAAAGACGGCCTTTGGCATCCATGGCAACGGTTCCCATTGTATCATGGTTGAACGAACCATCTTCAAACTGATTCGGAGCAAAAGGGCCTCCGGCAGCACGCTTGGGAGTTTTCCCCTGTTGCTGCTCAATATTCATCAGCGGCTTATACTCCGATTTCTTCAGCCATTCTTTGTACGATTTCTCTGCATCAGCCGAGAGTTTATCTTCTTCAAGTTTAAAGCCATTTGCTACGGCAAATTGCTGGGCTCCCTCTCCAATCAGCATGACGTGTGGCGTCGTTTCCATCACTTTACGAGCAACTGAGATGGGATGAAGAATTCGCTCCAGACCCGCTACTGATCCGCAATCGTACTTTTCATTCATGATGCAGGCATCCAGCGTGACATGCCCCTCGCGGTCGGGATTGCCGCCCAGCCCCACACAACAACTGATTTCTTTTTCGATGGATTTAGCCGACTCTTCTACGGCATCCAGAGCATACCCACCGGGTTTAAGCACTTTCCAGGCCACTGCATTAACCGCTAATCCGCTGTCCCAGGTTGAAACGACGATGGGTTTAACGGCAGCCGCTTTAGGCAAGGCAAATAAAGAACGTACTGGACTTAAGGATACGGCTAAAGTAGACCAGCGAAGAAAGGAACGACGCGTTGTCATGTGGTGTAGAGAAGTGATAGAGTGTACAGTGAAATGTTATAAAATTCTGTAAATCAGCCAAAAACAAAATCTTTAAACAATCTATAGCGTAAATTTTATAGATTCGTTTTATGGAAATTGATGGATGCCGATGGTTACCGTGTGAAATTTTAATGTGAAGATGAAGAATACTTTTCTGACATTTCCTATAAAATCGACCACATTGTAAATAATTTGTTAATATTTTTATAAAACAAGTGTTTATTTACAATAAATTTTTAAAAAGTAGTCTATTACTATCGTCCCACTGGTTTCCAACAAAATTATTTGAAATCTATCGCTCTAAATCATTACTGTGATGTATGTGTCTCCACCCGATGAAGAAATTGAATCCAAAAAAAGTGTAGTTGATTACAAGAAAAGCGTTTCCCGCCGGGGCGTTTTGGCTGAATTGTATCAATCGGAAGTTTCTACACTGGCTCAGCTAGCCAAAAGCCTGCACAGCAGCGTTCCTTCCATTACCAATATTGTTGAAGAACTGGTAAACGAAAAGTGGGTTAGCACTTTCGGCACTGCCGTAGGAAATCACGGTCGCCGCCCGGTTTTGTTCGGACTTAATGTTCAGGATAAATACGTCGTTGCCCTAGACATCAGCACGCATGATACCAAAGTGGTCATCATGAATCTTCAGCGGGAAGTTATCTTTAGAAAAGACATCAAATTAGGTCTGGAAGATAACCCTCGTTTTGCCAAAGCGTTGTTGGAATTCACCCGCCAAGCCCTCGAAGAATCACAGGTCGAAGCCTCTCATTTTGTAGCCATTGGCATTTCCATGCCCGGTCTGATTCAGTTTCAGACGGGCACGAACATGACTTATCGGCGAATTAATCAGGAAGAAAAACCGCTCAGTACCCTGATCTCTGAAGAGTTTAATCTGCCTGTTTTCGTAATTAATGATACCAAAGCCACCGTTTTGGGCGAACACCGATTCGGGCTGGCTCGCGGCAAAAAACACGTACTGGCCATTAACATCGACTGGGGCGTTGGCTTAGGTATTATTCTGAACGGTGAAATTTTCCAGGGAGCTTCCGGGTTTGCGGGCGAGCTAGGTCACATTCAGATGGATCCCGATGGCGAGTTATGCCACTGCGGTAAAGTAGGTTGCCTCGATACCATTACTTCGGCCCGTTCGCTCATTCGCCGGGTGCAACGCGGACTGAACGAAGGACGAGTTTCGAAGCTTTCCGCATATATGGATCATATCGAAGACATTGATATCGAGATGATTATTGAAGCCGCTCTGGAAGGAGATGCTTTTGCCATCGATATTCTTTTTGATGTGGGCACGGTATTAGGCAAAGGCCTTTCCATGGCTGTTCACTTATTCAATCCCGAGATTGTGATTGTAGACGGAATTGTGGTAAAAGCCGATCAGTTTATTACTAATCCGATTGGTCAGGCGATCAATAAATATTGCCTGAGCGATTTCAGAAATGATTTAAGTATTGAAATTTCCCAGCTTGGCGAAAGGGCCAAATGGATTGGCATTCACATCTACGTGATGGATCAGTTACTGGCTACAATATAACCCTTTATCCCCCCGCCGTTCGGATTTTCTCAGGAGAATTCGGACGGTATTTTTCTCTTTCTTCCAGATGAAACGTTTGATTACCACTCTTTTGCTGGCCGCTACCACTCCCTTACTAGCCCAGCAACATTCCGAGCAAAGCTTCGGTTACGTCGCTCCCAAGGATCCCGCCGTTCAGCAAAAACTAAAGCAATGGCAGGGAATTAAGTTTGGCTTACTGATGCACTGGGGTACCTATAGCCAATGGGGCATTGTGGAATCCTGGTCATTATGCCCGGAAGACGAAGGATGGTGCGAACGTAAAGGACCCTATTCTAAAGACTGGTACGAGTATAAAAAAGCTTACGAAGCCATTCCTCAGCAGTTTAACCCCGTTAAATTTAACCCTGATCGCTGGGCAACGGCGGCTAAAAATGCCGGGATGAAATACGTGGTGTTCACCACCAAGCATCACGACGGATTCTGTATGTTTGATACTAAACAGACGGATTACAAGATTACTAACACGCCTTTCGGCACGAATCCTAAAGCGAACGTAGCGAAGGAAGTTTTTAAATCTTTCCGCGATCAGGGATTTATGGTAGGGGCGTATTTCTCCAAACCCGACTGGCATACGGATGATTACTGGTGGAGTTACTTTCCTCCGAAAGATCGCAATTCCAGTTACGCCCCTAAAAAGTATCCTGAAAAGTGGAATAAATTCAAGCAATTCACGTACAATCAGATCGAAGAGTTAATGTCTGATTACGGGAAAATGGACATTCTCTGGCTGGATGGCGGTTGGGTAAGACCCTTTAGCACGATTGATTCGACCGTTAGCTGGCAGAAAACCATTCCGTTCGATCAGGACATTGACATGGCCAATATTGCAAAAATGGCTCGCAGTCATCAACCCGGATTGTTAGTGGTGGATCGGACGGTAACGGGCGAATATGAGAATTACGTTACCCCTGAGCAATCCATTCCTGACAAGGCTCTTCCTTTCCCCTGGGAGAGTTGCATGACCATGGGCGATTCCTGGAGTTACATTCCAAAAGAAAATTTCAAATCCACTCGCAAGCTGATTCATACACTGGTAGACATCGTCTCGAAAGGTGGTAACCTCTTGCTGAACGTAGCCCCCGGACCCGACGGCGAATGGCACGAAGAAGCCTATCAGCGGCTTGAAGAGATTGGGAAATGGATGAACGTAAACGGCGAAGCGATCTACGAAACTACAGCCGTGTCTCCGTATCAGTCTGGCAAGTGGGCGTATACGCAGAAGGGCTCAACGATGTATGCATTGTACCGGGCAGAAGAAGGCGAGAAATTACCCGCTTCACTGGAGATTCCCGTGCTGGAAAAAGGGCAATCCGTTCAGTTACTGGGTTCTAAAGAATCTCTGAAATCGAAAGACAAAACCGTAACGCTGTCAGACTCTTTCCGTAAGAAAGTAAAAGAAAGCCCGGTGTATGTCTTTAAGTTAATGAAAAAGTAATACTTCGGGCGTAAACGTTTTCCGGGTGGATACGTTATAAAAAGGGTATAGAATGTTCTGCATTTTATACCCTTTTTTTATGAACAAAACTCTGACCCAGTGATCCTATTGTTCCGTTTGTTTTTGCTTCGAATAGTAGTAGGTATACCATTCCTTTTTCTCTTTTCAGGTTGTTTCGAACACCGACGTTACTCCCGGCGGGAAATTCGTAAAGATTTGATTGAGAAAGGCATTCCGGTAAAAATCGTGTATTACGATACGCTGGGACGGACCATTCGCTACCTGAAAATCGGCTCGGATACCTTACCCCGGAAGATGGTATTGATGCACGGTTCGCCCAGTTCACTGGAAGGCTTACGTTCGTATCTGAACGACCCCGATTTACAGAAAAGTACGCAGCTCATTGCTCCCGACCGACCAGGGTATGGGGAATCGGATTATGGCTGGGGAGAGAAGTTCATTGGGCAACAATCGGCGGTATTAACTAAAATGCTCTGGCAAATTCAGGACAAACGTCCGACGTTACTGTTCGGAACTTCGTACGGAGCGACAGTAGCGGCCCGCGTGGCAATGGATCATCCCGATTACTTTGATCGCTTATTACTCGTTTGTGGTTCGTACAAACCCGGAGCCGAACGCATTTATCCGATCTCTAAACTTGTTCCCATTTTCTCCGCCTGGATTCCCGGATTTATTCACGTAGCCGACGACGAAAAGCAGAATCATTACCCGCATTTAGTAAGCATGGTTTCCCTCTGGAAAAAGATTCACATTCCAGTTACGATGGTGCATGGGTTGGAAGATCGGTTGTTATATCCTGAGAATCCCATTTGGGCAGCCCGGCAGTTGACGCAGTCGCCACAGGTGGAAGTGATTTACCTGGCGAACCAGCGACACGGCATTATGTGGACCGCTCGTCCCCGCATTAAATCGCTAATGATTCGGGAACTGGATCGGTTGACAAACCCTGACCCGATGGTTATGTCTCATGAATAATCCCGCTGAATACTTGGATTACTTGACCCCTAAAATTCGTTAGTAAGGTATTTATGTGGTCTGGACGGCCCCAGATGTAATTCAATAGAATTTATTTTCTGTTCGAAATCATAACCCCATATTATAACCCCATCGAGGTTATTAAAAGTAACTACCTCCTCCGAGTTTTTTCACAAAAATTCCAGCCTTTCATTTTTCCTGCTATAGTTTTGTACCCATGAATTCAACGTTACGGAAACTCAGTGTGTACTTGCTGACATCGCTTCTGATGTTACGCACGCTCGTAGTCCCCGTTATTTTGGTTGACTTCGAGTTAAGGAGGGATTACATCGCTCACTACCTCTGCGAAAACCGTTCTCATCCCGAGTTACATTGTGATGGCAAGTGTTACCTGGCTAAAAAGTTAAAAGCCACTCAGGAGCACCAAGAACGAGAAGCAGGCTCCCGTCTCGTGCAGCAATTGCTGGAACTTCCGGCATCGATTGCTTCGCTGGAAATCCGTTTTGAGCCCGCCGTTTTTGCTGAGTTACGTTCCGACCTTCCCCCTTATCAGCTCCCGGCCTATTCTTCCTTCCTGTCGGCCTGTTTCCGTCCTCCCCAAGCATAAGCTTTCGTTACTGCTCTGACTTTGAATGAAAAACGTTCGTTTTTCCTGATTTGCTGCGTCTCGAAGGTTCGTTCACCTCTTTATTTTCTTGACTATGAGAAAAGTATTCCTGCTTTTCCTCATTCTGTCGGCTTGTTCCAAAGGGACTTCGCCTTCAGAACCTATGCCCCTGTTTTCAGTACCTAAAAACTTTCCGGCACCCGTTTATCCGATTGACCAGAAACCGCTGTCGGAAGCAGGCGTCGCTTTAGGGAAACAGCTTTTCTACGACGGTATTCTCTCGCGGGACAGCACCATTGCCTGTGGCGAATGTCACCGGCAGTATTACGCCTTCACCCACCACTTGCATGAGTTAAGTCACGGCATTGATAACCGGATTGGCCTGCGGAATTCGCTGGCTCTTCAGAATCTGGCCTGGCAAAAGCATTACATGTGGGACGGAGCCGTCGAAGATCTGAATAAACAGGCCATCGTACCCATTACGCATCCCGATGAAATGGATGATACCATGGAAAACGTAGTCAATAAACTAAAACGGACGAAGGGTTACCCACCGTTATTCAAGCAGGCTTACGGAACGGAAGACATTACGGCTGAAAAAATGCTGGATGCCCTCACCCAGTTCATGTTAACCTTCGTTTCAGCTAACTCCCGGTATGATAAGTACATTCGCAAGGAAGGCGAAACGTTGACGGCAACCGAACTTGAGGGCCTGAAGCTCTTCGAAAGTAAAGGCTGCAAAAGTTGCCACGCGGGAGAACTATTCACCGACGGTAGCTTCCGAAATAACGGCTTACCCAAATACGAACGAACCAAAATTGTGTACGTCAACGGCAAACCGACCCTTCAAATGGTGGTCGACGAGGGCCGGTATGCCGTCACGAAGCAGGAAAGCGACCGCTTCAAATTCAAGGTTCCCAGTTTGCGAAACATCGCCGAAAGCTTACCCTACACGCACGATGGTCGCTTTATAAATCTGGACGAAATGCTCGAACATTATTCGTCCGGGGTACAGGATACACCTACTCTTGATCCTTTACTCAAGCAAAATGGCAAACTGGGCATTCCATTAACCGCCGATGAAAAGCAGAAAATCATCGCTTTTCTACGTACCCTTAGTGATCCTGAATTTTTGAAAAATCAGCGTTTTGCCGAACCTCCGGGCTTTCCGGTTCGGTGAGACTTTATCTCATATTCACATGAAATTCCATTCTTTTCTCTTCATCACTTTTGCTTTTCTTATTTCCGTGCTAAGCTCTTGCACGAAAGAAAATCCATCGCCTGTTACCGCGGGTGATACCAACGACGTAATTCTGGAATTTGATAACCGCGTCGGGGCTCAGAAGCTAGTATTGGGCGAAACTACGTATCAGACCGGCACGGGGGAATCGTTTACAGTCAGTACCTTCAATTACTTCATTAGTAACGTTTCTTTGAAAAAAACGGACGGTTCAAGCATCAAATTCCCCAATCAATATTTCCTGATTCGTCAGGTCGATAATAAAACCTGGGAACCTGTGTTGAAGAACGTTCCGGCGGGAGATTACCAGGAGGTTACCTTCACCATTGGTGTAGACAGTGCGAAGAGTGTTTCACCCGTAGCTGAACGTACGGGCGTGCTGGACGAAGGGTCATACGGTGAGGACGGTATGTACTGGGGCTGGAATTCAGGCTACATTTTTCTGAAACTGGAAGGTACTTCACCCACAGCTCCCGCGAACGGTGCGGGTATCCGTCGCTTTCAGTTCCACGTAGGTGGTTTTGGCGGCATGACTGGTGCCACCGTCAATAATCTTCGTACGGTTACCCTTCCCTTCCCGCAGAATCAGTTAGCTACGGTGCGGAAGAACATTGCTCCAACGATACACGTCATTACCAATCTTCAAAAGCTTTTCTCGGGCAAGACTACGGTTAAAATTGCCGATACCCCAGCCATTCACATGCCCGCTGCCGCCGTGCCGCTGGCGAACAATTATGTGAATATGTTCACGGTTGATCATACGCATAATGATTAGAATGGGGCTTCTTTCCGTAAGCTTACTTCTGGTGTGGGGCTGTTCTTCGCCGAACGAATCTAACCCGGAAGTAAGCTTTACGGTTCCGGCTAATTTCCCGGAACCCGTGTACCCGTTTGAACGTAATCCAATGACTACCGCTGGCGTAGAACTTGGGAAAGCCCTATTCAATGAACCTTTGCTTTCGCGGGATAA
The DNA here is from genome assembly GCF_002838835.1 of Siphonobacter sp. SORGH_AS_0500. Classification (GTDB taxonomy): domain Bacteria; phylum Bacteroidota; class Bacteroidia; order Cytophagales; family Spirosomataceae; genus Siphonobacter. The sequence goes on along the minus strand of NZ_NHPP01000011.1, from coordinate 15,362 downwards.
TACCTTCGCCTGTGCCGAATGCCATTCGCAGCCGTATGGGTTTACGCACCACGGCCATGATGTAAGTCACGGCATTAATAATCTGATGGGTACGCGAAACTCCTTACCCCTTCAGAATCTGGCCTGGGAATCTAGTTTCTTCTGGGATGGTGGTGTTTTCGATCTGGATTTAGTACCGATTGCTCCGATTACGAACGAAGTAGAGTTGGGCGAAAACACGAAAATGTACTGGATAAGTTACGAGCAACGAAGAAGTATCCTTTGCTGTTTAAGAAAGCGTTTGGTTCCGAAGAAATCACAACCGAGCGTTTCCTCAAGGCTTTTTCCCAGTTCATGCTTACGCTGGTTTCGGCCAATTCCCGATACGATAAATTCATCCGCAAGGAAGGCGAAAACCTGACGGCTGACGAGCAGGCGGGGCTGAAGTTATTCGAACAAAAATGTTCTTCCTGCCACCAAGGAGCCTTATTCACCGACCATAGTTTTCGTAATAATGGCCTGTTCATTCAGGGGGTAAAAGACGTGGGTCGAGCCCGGGTAACTGAACTTGAAAAAGATAAGTATACCTTCCGGGTACCTAGTTTGCGAAACGTGGCAGTGACCGGTCCTTACATGCACGATGGTCGTTTTTATACGCTTGAAGCCGTGTTGGATCATTATGCAGAAGGCGTTCAGGATACCCAAAATTTGGACCCGCTTTTACGCCAGAATAATACCCGGGGTATTGCTCTTACTTCGCAGAAACGCCAGCAGATCGTGGCTTTCCTGAAAACGTTAACCGACGAAGAATTTCTCAAAAATAAACGCTTTGCCGCTGAGTAAATGAAACGACTCTTATTTCTTCTGCTCTTTTCCATAAGCCTTCCGGGCCGGGCCTGCGACATTTGCGGCTGTGGCGTGGGGAATGCTTATTATGGCATCATGCCTCAATCGTACCGCAATTTCATTGGCGTTCGCTATCGCTATCGTACTTACGATTCACACCTGAATTCACAATTGCTTCGCACCAAAGAAACCTTTCAGACGACGGAGTTATGGGGACGGTTCTATCCAACCCAACGAATTCAGATGCTGGCTTTTGTACCTTATAATTTCAACTTTCAGCAGGATGCAGCTACTTCCGCCCGGCTGAACGGATTGGGTGACGTTACGATTCTAGCTAATTACAATGTACTAAATACCAACATGGATACGCTGGATCGGGCTTTCAATCATACCTTACTGCTGGGTGGAGGCGTAAAGCTGGCAACGGGTCGCTCTAACTTTGTGGACGATGGATCGCTCGGAGCGAATGCCAATTTTCAGTTGGGTACGGGGAGTACGGATTTTCTGATGAATGCCATTTATACCTTACGCTATCAATCCTGGGGCTGGAACTCGGATGTCAGTTACCGCATCTCTACTACCAATTCTGATCATTATCGCTTCGGTAATCGTCTCAGTAGTTCCACTTCGGTCTTTTATGTAACCAGTGCCGGAAAGAATCTGACGCTGATGCCTAATGCAGGACTCACCGCAGAATACTCCGCAAAGGATTTAAAAAACGGCGTTCGCAACGCCCAGACGGGTGGTTATGCTACGTTAGCCACGGCGGGTGTGGAAGCTTATTGGGGAAGGTTTGTGGCGGGAGTTAACGTTCAGCAACCCCTAGCTCAGGAGCTAGCCAATGGTGATAGCAAGGCCAAACAACGCCTTCAGGTGCATCTAACGGTTTTGTTATAGAGGAAAACCAAAAAGGGTTCTGGATGTAACCAATCCAGAACCCTTTTGATCTATATAGAAACCTATTTTTATGAAACTTCGGAGATTTTATAGGTCTGATCGGCAAATTTGACGGTATCACCAGCCTTCTTACCTTCCAATACTTCGTAAATAGGAGCGGAAGTAGAAATACCCGTGTATTCTACGCCGTCTACTTCGAAATTGCGACTGATCGCAATGTAAAAATTTCGTTGATCGGTTAACACCACAGCTCCAACTTGTACGGTATCGTGCTGTTCTTCGGTACCGAACTGATCCAGCGTTACCAGATCACGACGTATGGTGTCGGCATGGCCTTCCAGATCCCGACGATCATTCATCAACATTTCGCTATTAGACTCATAAGATTCGCTCATGGCTTCATCCTGATCGTCCATAACGCTTGAACGAATCGTCTCCATCTGGCCTACCAAATCATTCAGGGCAGCCTCCGTTGCAGCCCGCAGTGCCGCATATATTGCTTCTTTTCTTGAACTACTCATATACTTTGTAATTAAGGTTGAGTGTAGGAACTAATGCTAAAAATTCGGGCCAGCTTCGAATCAATTTTCCCCTGATAACCCTGAAGAGGTCTAATATGAATAGCTCGAAAGGGGGTTGTCTTTTCATTCCCCCAGATGAAATTCGAGACTATCCAGCCTGGGACTATCCAGTCTGGGACTATCCAGTCTGGGACTATCCATGTTTGACCCTGCTGGGGTCTTTTCAAGGAGAGTTAAGATTATTCCATTGGATCATATGACGAAGGAAGAGGATATCATAATCTAGAAAGAAAAAAGGGTTACCCTCTTCCGAAGGCAACCCTTTTTTCTTTTATGAAGTGTAATTAGGCTTGTTTTACAAATTGCACGTTAGCAATCAGACGAACTTCATCGCTTACGACGGCACCGCCCGCTTCGGTAACGGCACTCCATGTTAATCCGAAATCTTTACGGTTGATTTTTCCTTTCAACTCGAAACCTGCTTTCGTTTGTCCGTAAGGATCAACAACTGTTCCGCCGTATTCTACCTCAAGAGCAACGGGCTTGGTCACGCCACGTAGCGTCAGATCGCCGTTCAGCACGAAAGAATCTTCGTCTTTTTTAGTAATGCCTGTGGAGACGAATTTCAGCGTTGGGTATTGATCAGCCGCAAAGAATTCTTCGCTTTTCAGGTGGCCATCCCGAGCTTCGTTATTCGTCGAGATCGAATCAATTTTCGCTTCGAAGGAAACTTGAGCGTCTGAAAAATCATCACTCGCCGTTGCTTCGCCGCTAAATTCATTGAACTGGCCCGTTACCGTTGTGATAACGAGGTGCTTTACTTTGAATTGTACTTCTGAGTGAGTGGGGTCGATGACCCATTTGGCTGGAGTTGACATAGCTTTGTGAATGTTTGATGATACAAATGTATGTATATACATATATTTTATCATTGTCTAAACCACGGAATTCCTTGTCAGAATTACGGATTGAGACCAGAAAGCTTCTCAACAAAAGTATTCCAGCGGGTTAACTTTACTTATTACGGATGGTTTTTCGGTATTCTGTGAAGGTTTGACCCGTATTAGCTTTAAAGTATTTAGAGAAATGAGCTTCATCTTCAAAGCCTAAATCAAAGGCAATTTCTTTCGCTGAAGTCGTTCCGAAAAAGGCTTTTCGCTTCGCTTCCAGAACCACACGCTGCTTGATATGCTCGGAAGCGGGCTGCCCGGTTACTTTCTTCACCGAATCATTTAAATGACTGGGCGTGATGTGCAGTAACTCGGCGTAATCGGAAACTTTGGTCTTGCGGGTAAAATCGCGTTCTACCAACTCCTGAAACTGACGAGCCAGACATACCGTTTTTGAAGTTTCCGCCACCATGAGTAATTGATGGTCGAACGTTCGGGAGGCTTGAACCAGAAAAAGTTGTAACCAGGCTCGCAACATATGCTCCCGCAGGGGCCGCTTCGCCTCGTATTCGCCCTGGATCGATTGCAGGGAAGGCTCCAGTAAATCCAGTTGCTCGGGCGGAATGAAGTAGGGTTTGAACTCCAGCAGGTTATGAAAAAGTCCGGTATTGATGAGCAACTCGCGGTTAGCTTCCGAAACACAAAAGAAATCAGGCGTAAAGCTGACGACCCAACCTTCATGCGGACCATTCATTTGCAACTGATGAGCCTGACCGGGCGATAGAAACCACCAGCTTCCGGGTTTAACCTCATAGGTCTGAAAATCGACAATATGCGTTCCCGTGCCCTCGGTTACGCCAATGATCACGTAATAATCATGGCGGTGCGGACTTTCGGTATGTACATGCCGTTCATGATCAATCCATGACATGGCATGAATTTCAAACGAAACAGCATCATGTGAAGACAGGTGAAGTGTTTCCAAGAGAGTTTAGAGTTTTGTGTTTGGAGTTGAGGGTTATGTATCGACAACTCTTATGATTCTGATTCTAATACTATCTTCCAAAATTGGTCAAAAACTCAAAACTCTAGACTCAAAACCCGAAACTCTTTACAAAACTGACCCGAAACCTCTTGAATCCAGGATGGATTTGGAGAGATTGAAATAGCAGGAAACGGCCATGAAAGGACTGCTATTGATAGTAAACTTTTCCAGCACATCCCCCGCTCGCATGGTCTTTAGCGTTCGCAGGCCTGTCATACCTGCTTCAAAAGACAATTGTACGGGTTTAATGGGACTGTAGTTAACTGTAAAACTCGCTTTTGCCTGTCGGTACGCCAGTCGCAGGGCATTAGGGTTCAGGTTAGGCGTCAGGTATCCGGCGTTAAAACCACCCGCAGCAACGCCTACTTCTCCCCAAACTTTCTTCGTTATTTTCTGAGAAACTGAAGCCTGTAAGGGCAATACCAGCATCAGACGAGTCCCTTTAGCAATGCGGGTATTGATGCCGGCAATGGGGATAGGCGTAATGCGACCGGGTTCAAAAACTACGGCCCCGCCATAAAACCATTGCGTTCGCGGACCCGCGATGCGTACCCGAACGGCTCCACCCATTCCGTACGGACGGGCTTTGCTGAAATTCAGTAACTCATCGGTTTCGCTGACACCCAAGCCCGCCGCGTAAAGCCAAATTTTATCCCGCAAACTGGCGTGAATCCCCGTTAATACCAGCGAACCCGTATAAATGCCCTGATCATTTTTATCGAATGAAAAATTCGGTTGCCGATAGCCCGCATTTACCACCAGAAACATCTGATTAATCTCTACGTCAATTTTGCGAAGATTGAAGTTATGAAACTTCACCCCCGCCCCCCCGCGAATAGGAACAATGCCCTGGACGTTGAACCGGGAGTAACCCAGCCTTGCGGTATCGTTCATTTTTGCCGCTGGGGTTACTTCGGCCCTAATGTTTACCCCTGACGCAAAAATGCGAGTAGGCGTAAGCGACAATTGAGCGTAAGTGCTGCTGGTAAGTAATAAGGTAAAGAGCGTAAGAAGAATTCGCATGAAGAAAAATTAAAGGAACGAACGGATGAAGCTAAAACGAAGGATGCCTTTTTTCCGTACAATTACGGTGCAAATGGGCTGAATTTATAAAAAAAACAGTAACAAAAAAGGCCAGCATGCTGGCCTTTCTGAACACTAACAAATAGTGTGTATATGCAAGGGGAAAAGAAAAGCGATCAATACTCTGATTAACTCTGTTTCCGTAACTTAGCTTCAATGGTCTGCTGCGTGTGAGGCACTACCCGCAGACGCTCTTTAGGGATCAGTTTTCCCGTGTCTACACAAATGCCGTAAGTACCATTTTTGATACGAATCAGAGCATTCTCCAACTGAGTCGCATACTTCTGTAAACGAGCAGCTAGCTGGCTAAGGTTCTCACGTTCGCTGGTATCCGCACCGTCTTCTAACGACTTGTTACTGCTTGAAGTTGAATCCGTACCAGGGTCATTTCTCTTACTCAGGGCTTCACGAATGTAATTCAATTCTGTCCTGGTATCCCCGAGTTTTTTCTGGATGATCTCTTCAAACTCTTTTAATTCTTCTTCAGAATAGCGGGTCTTCTCTTCTACTGGGGACATATTTCACGGGGTTTGTTGGGAATATAAACGAACTTTAGCGATAAATAGTTTCTATTCTAGGGCAGCCTCACGTTAGGAATACTCATTTAGTAAAGCCCCTTACCTCTCCGAAAAGAAGGTAACAAAAATAACTTTTTAAGCGATTTAAGCAAATAGTTTAAAAAATTATTTAGCCCTTTTATCTTAGAAAAGCATTATTTCTTTGGCTTGAATGACTTTTATCAAAATTACCCTTTGAAATTTAATTCATTTGCTTTACAGGTTGCCAAATCGCTCGCCTAACCATTGGTAGAGTTTTTTGTTTTTCTAAGAATAATCCTGCTAAGTTTGCGACCAATGGGGCAAATATTATTATAGTCCTATTTAATAACAAAATTAACATAGCCATGACTTATATAGAGCCAGCACCCTTGCAACAGGAAAATCCACTTGAATCCATGATGCAACGGTTCGATGTGGCCTTTAAATTGCTCAATATCTCTCCGGAGATGTATGATATTCTGATGGTGCCCCGTAAACAAGTGGTTGTGGGCTTACCCGTTACCATGGACGACGGTTCCGTTAAAGTGTTCGAAGGCATCCGCGTGGTTCACTCCACCATTTTAGGTCCATCCAAAGGCGGCATTCGCTTCGATATGGGGGTGACGATGGACGAGGTAAAGGCCTTAGCTGCCTGGATGACCTGGAAATGTGCCGTGGTTGATATTCCTTACGGCGGAGCAAAGGTGGTATTCGCTGTAATCCTCGCGAAATGTCAGCCGGAGAAATCGAGCGGCTGATGCGGGCCTATACCGGAGCCATGCTCGACGTTTTCGGCCCCGACCGCGATATCCCCGCCCCCGACATGGGCACGAGTGAACGCGAGATGGCCTGGCTGATGGATGAATATTCCAAAGCCTACGGCATGACCGTAAACGGCGTTGTAACAGGCAAACCGCTGGTACTGGGTGGTTCGCTGGGCCGCAAGGAAGCCACGGGCCGTGGCGTAATGACTGCCGCTATTTCGGCCATGGAAAAACTTCGCATTAACCCCTACCGGGCCACAGCCGCGGTGCAGGGTTTTGGGAATGTAGGTTCACATGCGGCTGCTTTATTACAGGAACGCGGTGTTAAAGTAGTAGCCATTAGTGATGTAACTGGAGCGTATTATAACGAAAATGGGCTGGACATTGAGAAAGCCATGCAATACCGCGACCAGCATAAAGGACAACTTGAGGGCTTTGAAGGGGCTACGAAAATCTCCAATGAGGAGTTACTGGCTCTTCCTGTGGATGTACTCGTTCCAGCCGCCAAAGAAGACGTAATCACCGATGATAATGCTGGTAGCATTCAGGCCAAATTGATCGTGGAAGGAGCCAACGGCCCGACTTCTGCCAGTGCTGATGAAATTATCAATGATAAAGGCATCATGGTAGTCCCTGATATTCTGGCAAATGCGGGTGGAGTAACCGTTTCTTACTTCGAATGGGTACAAAACCGCATCGGTTATAAGTGGACGCTTGACCGGATTAACCGTCGGTCGGATCGTGCCATGAAAGATGCTTTTGATAAAGTATATGCTACGTCACAGGAGTACAATGTTTCCATGCGAATTGCGGCGTATATGGTAGCCATTAAGAAAGTAGCCGATACGTATAAATTCCGGGGTGGGTATTAATCTCTATCCTTTCGTAACTTAAATTAGAGCCTTGCCCGTGAAGGGGCGAGGCTTTTTTTATACCCATCCACCTATCATGAAATCATTTCTGGACTACGCGTCAGCGTTCATGCCTTTATCTGCCGAATCTGTACAGGCCATTGACCAGATAGCCTGGCGACGAAACATCCCTAAACGAACGATTCTTCAGCGAGCGGGTGACATCTGCCCTTATTTCCATTTCATTGAAAAAGGCGTCGGCCGGGTCTATTATTACCATAATGAACAGGAAATAACCGCCTGGCTAGGCTTCGAAGGTCAGATCATCAGTGCCATTGATAGTTTTTTCACCGGAAAGCCAACGGATTACTGGATTGAAATGCTGGAAGACGCCCAGATCTGTTCGATTTGCAATACAGATATTGACTGGTTATTCACCCATTTCCCAGAAACCGAGCGGCTGGGCCGTCTGATGATTACAGAAAATTATCTTCGTCTGGATGAACGCATGAAGCTTTTTGCCTTTCATACCGCCGAACAGCGATATGAAATTCTACTTCGTCAGTTTCCCGATATTCTGCAACGGGTTTCACTTCGCTACATTGCTTCTTACCTGGGCATTACCCAGGTAACCCTCAGCCGCATACGAGCGGAGTTTCGGCAGTGATTATTTAACATTTGTAAAAGGATTGGTCGGAGTCATCATAGAATTTTGAAGCGTTTAAATCACCCTTCAAAACTTTATGATGACTACCCGTATTTTCTACCTAGCTCTGCTTCTAGGCTTACTTTTTATGCCCTTGGCCTGCCAGAAAGAAGCTGATCCTAATTTATCCACACTCGAAAAACCTGTTCAGGAAGCCAAAGATTGGTTTGAACAAAACCAGCACCAGGCAACAAGACCCCTTAACAAAGGATTTAACATTTTTACCAAACTGACCGAATGGGCGAAAGCAACTACCTATACGCTAGGGGATACGCTAATTCTTGAAATTCCGCTCACGTATGAAAAAAATACCGGAATGACCCTTTCCTTACAACATGGTGATGAGGAACCCCTAAAGACTATTAAAGCTAACCCGCAGCTCTCACTGTTAACTAAACTGGTTATTATCAAGCCCGCTGGTAAACCTTACCAATCTTTCGTCATGAAAATTTCAGCGGGAGGTGAATACTTCAAAAAATCAGAAAACTTTCTCTTGAAACAGCATTTGTTTTATAAGCAAATTCCTGAGGGTTTCAGAGGACGAATTCTTTTGTATGACTGGAACGAAAATCTTCTTTCAGGTAAGATTTATAAGAACGGGAAGCTCGTTGCGACCATTAAACCAATAGATAAAGGAGGCCGCAGAGTGGTTACCTGTACTACTTATAGCATTGATTATTATTATCAGGCTTGTGCAGGTGGTTACTGTTCCGAATGGACCTATAATGGCAGTGAGTCCACTACGGTATGTGTGGAAACCGACACTAACGATTCCTCAAGCGGATCGGGAGGTTATACGAATTCTGGAACTTCTAGTGGCCCCGGCGGAAGTAGCAGTAATGGAGGAGGTGATTCTGATCCCATTCCCAATCCAGAAGAACAAAGATTTCTACGCCAATACAAAGTATTAGGCCCTGACATTCCCTTGAACCTAAAACAAAAGCTAAATTGTTTTGGAGCAATCCCTTCAAGTAGTAATTATAAATATTCCGTCACGTTGTATGTAGATCAACCCAAAGCTGGTACTAGAGATAAAGTTAAGCACTCTTATACAGATCGAATGCCTGGTCATACCTATTTTGGACTGGAAAGAGTTGATTCCAACACGGGAGAAATTATAAGATTAGTTATCGGATTTTACGTACAGAGCGAATTGACTGCTATGACAGGTATTTATACAGCAGGGGCTTGGGGAGACGATGGCAATACCGAATACGATGTTTCGCTTAAGGTAAATATGACAGCCAGTCAGTTTAAAGACGTAATTTATTACCTTAAAAATCTAGATACCCCTGCCTATAACTTAGTTGACAATAATTGCACAACGTTTGCCTGTAACTTACTCTCTCCTTATATCTCGTTACCCGCAGGTTCCGGTTGGATAGGGCCTCTAGGCCAAGGCAAAAATCCAGGCGATTTGGGAGAAGACTTAAGAGAAAAAATATCAACTTATGGTAATAAACTTACTACGGGCGATGGCCTGAAATCTCCTTCTACTACTAACTGCAATTAAGCCATGCAAAAGAAAAAAAAGTTATTATCTGGAGTATCATTCTTATACTCTTCGTGGGCATTTGTAATATTCCTATAGTCAGCCTCTTTATTTCTGTCTATACCGGTAACATCTACTTTAAACGGGCAAGTTTTCACTTCACTAGTGAGAAAGGAGGCTTTTCTGTCTGGGCAAGAAATGGATACGAAGACATTGTTTCTCAATTTGAAGCCTATAAAAAACGCCATCCTGAGGATACCGTTCTCTACAGAAACTTTCAAATCAAGCCCTGGCAATTCTGGCGAATCTACGAATATTCTGACCCTCCTTATCGATTACCCTATCGAGAAATGCCTCCTGATGTCAGTAGAGTGGATATAGTTAAATAGTAATCCATACCTCAGCGGTTAGACTTTAGCCGCTGAGGTACTATTAACAATTACGATGCATAAGAAAAAAGTTATTATCTGGAGTATCATTCTTATACTCTTCGTGGGCATTTCCAATATTCCTATTATCAGCCTCTTTATTTCTTTCTTCACTGGTAACCTATATTTAAAAGAAGCAAGTTTTCACTTCACTAGTGAAAAAGGAGGGTTTTCTGTCTGGGCAAGAAATGGATACGAAGACATTGTATTCCACTTTGAAGCCTACAAAAAACGCCATCCTGAGGATACCGTTCTCTACAGAAACTTTCAAATCAAGCCCTGGCAATTCTGGCGAATCTACGAATATACAAATCCATATTACAGACTTCCCTATCGAGAAATGCCTCCTAACGTGCCTGCAGATGATATAATCAAATAACAACAGGTGTCTCATCCATCGACTATAAACAACACTAGCCGGTGGATGACCTATCATTTCTAGCCTATCGTCATGCAAAAGAAAAAAGTTATTATCTGGGCTGTTACTGTACTACTTATTATCGCAGTTTCCAATATTCCCATCGTTAGTTTTTTTATCTCTTTCTTTACGGGTAACCTAAGCATGATGAATCTTGATTATCATTATATCAGCCAGAAAGGTGGGTTTTCAGTCTGGAGTAGGACAGGTTCTGAAGATGTTTTATCGCAATTTGAAGCCTACCAAAAACGGTACCCTGAAGATACCGTTCTCTACAGAAACTTTCAAATTAAGCCCTGGCAATTCTGGAGAATCTACGAATATACTGAAATATCATATAGACTCCCTTACCAGCCGATGCCTCCTAATGTCAGTAAAGTGGACATAGTTAAATAGTAATCCATATCTCAGCGGTTAGATTTTAGCCGCTGAGGTACTATTAACAATTACGATGCATAAGAAAAAAGTTATTGTTTGGACTGTTACTGTGCTACTTATTATCGCAGTTTCCAATATTCCCATCGTCAGTTTTTTTATCTCTTTTTTTACAGGTAATCTCACTTTCAAGGGTCCAGATCATCATTTTATTAGCGAAAAAGGAGGCTTTTCTGTTTGGGGCAGAAATGGATACGAAGATATCGTTTCCCAATTCGAAGCCTACAAAAAACGCCATCCTGAGGATACCGTTCTTTACCGAAACTTTCAAATCAAACCCTGGCAGTTCTGGCGAATCTACGAGTATTCTTACCCTTCTTATCGATTACCCTATCAAGAAATGCCTCCTAGTGTCAGTAGAGTAGATATAGTTAAATAAGCATTATTAACTATTTAACATTTGTAAAAGGATTGTAACCCCCTAAGCATGAGTTTTGAGTCGTTCAATAACGCTCTACCTTCATGCTAGTCTACATCTTTTTAGTATTTGGTTTTTGTTTTACTCTGGAAAGAATGCTCCCTGGCTGGAAGCTTCCAGAGGTTCCTACCTGGACCGTTCGGGTACTAGGGGTTAACTTTATTCAACTCGGTGTTGTAACCCTGGCAGGGTATACCTGGGAAAAGTGGTTATCTGCTTGGAGTGTTCTACATGTATCGTCTTACATCGGCAATGTTGGAGGCGGTGTTTTGGCCTATTTCATCGCAACTTTCGTCTTTTACTGGTGGCATCGCTGGCGGCACACCAATGATTTCCTGTGGCTTCATTTCCATCAAATCCATCACAGCCCGCAACGGCTGGAGGTGATTACTTCTTTTTACAAACACCCTCTGGAAATGACCGTCAATTCCATCATTGGCAGTTTGCTGGTGTATACTTTTCTGGGGCTTTCGATGGAAGCAGGAGCTATTTATACGCTTTGTACGGCTTTAGGAGAATTTTTTTATCACACCAACGTCCGAACGCCTCAGTGGATTGGTTATGTTTTTCAAAGACCCGAAATGCATCGCATCCATCATGAGTATAATAAACACACCAATAATTACGGCGATATTGTCTGGTGGGATATGCTTTTCGGCACGTATGAAAATCCCAAAGAATTCAAGACCTCCTGCGGTTTCGATCCAGAAAAAGAAGAACGGCTACTAGATATGATTAAGTTTAAAGATGTGCATAAAGAATGATTATTAAACTCAATCCAATGGTATTATTAGCTTTTCTGTAAAACTAAAAAAGCCCGTCTCCTTTCGAAGACGGGCTTTTTTAGTACTTAAGCTACTTAAACTTTGATCTCTACGTCAACACCTGAAGGAAGTTCTAACTTCATCAGGGCGTCTACCGTTTTAGCTGAAGTCGAGTAGATATCAACTAAACGTTTGTACGTACAAAGCTGGAATTGCTCGCGAGCTTTTTTGTTAACGTGAGGTGAACGCAGTACGGTATAGATTTGCTTATCAGTAGGCAAGGGGATAGGACCACTTACCACAGCACCCGTAGCCTTAACGGCTTTCACGATGCGTTCAGCCGATTTGTCCACTAAATTGTGGTCAAATGACTTGAGCTTAATGCGAATTTTTTGGCTCATCAGAGTTAATAACTGGTTCGTTAAAAAATGCGTTTCCGCAAACCCTTCGCCGAAAGAACCATTTACTCCGGCAGGGAATTCTTGGTTTGGTTGTTTGTTGTTGGTTATTAGTTGTTAGATTTTAGTACTATCAACTAATAACCATTAACTATCAACTAAAAATTATAAGCCTTTTGCTTTCTTCACTACTTCTTCCGCAATGTTTTGTGGAACGAATTCGTAGTGAGAGAAAGTCAAGTTAGCCGTGGCACGACCTGAAGACATCGTACGCAGATCCGTTACATAACCGAACAGTTCTGACAGAGGTACATCGCCTTTGATTACCTGAGCACCATTACGAGTATCCATACCTTTCATGATACCACGACGACGGTTCAAGTCACCCGTGATAGGTCCGGTGTACTCATCTGGAGTCAATACTTCAACGGCCATGATAGGTTCCATCAGTTTCGCACCAGCGGAACGAGCTGCCTCTTTGTAACCCAGACGAGCAGCCATTTCGAATGACAGCGAATCTGAATCGACATCGTGGAAAGAACCGTGGTACAGACGAACTCGCATAGAATCCATTTGGTAACCAGCCAGAGGACCATTTTTCATAGCCTCTTCGAAACCTTTCTGGATCGCAGGAATGAATTCCCGGGGGATCGTACCACCCACGATTTCGTTCACAAATTCCAGACCTGGCTTACCATCTTCCCGTGGCCCGATTTCGAATACGATATCGGCGAATTTACCACGACCACCCGTTTGCTTCTTGTAAACTTCACGGTGTTCAGCACTCTTCGTCAGAGCTTCTTTGTAAGCTACCTGAGGAGCACCCTGGTTTACTTCCACTTTGAACTCACGACGCATACGGTCAATGATGATCTCCAAGTGAAGCTCACCCATACCACGCATAATCGTCTGACCTGTTTCTTCGTTGGTTTCAACTTTCAACGTAGGATCTTCTTCGATCAGTTTTGTGATCGCTTTAGAGAAGTTATCCTGATCAGCCGATTTCTTAGGCTCGATGGCATAACCGATAACGGGATCTGGGAAATCCATGGATTCCAGAATGATTGGGTTCTTCTCATCAGAAAGGGTATCTCCCGTTTTGATGTCTTTGAAACCAACTACTGCACCAATATCACCAGCCGCTAAACGATCGATTGAGTTTTGCTTGTTAGCGTGCATCTGGAAGATACGAGAGATACGCTCTTTGTTTCCTGAACGCGTGTTCAGAACGTAAGAACCAGCCTCCAATACACCAGAGTAAGCACGTACGAAACACAGACGACCTACGTAGGGATCCGTAGCAATTTTGAATGCTAAACCTGCGAAAGGATCCGCTTCCGTTGGGTGACGAACTACTTCAGCATCCGTGTTAGGGTTTGTACCAACGATTGCTTCTTTGTCCAGCGGAGAAGGCATCAGAGCCATCACGTAGTCAAGCATCGTTTGTACCCCTTTATTTTTGAATGAAGAACCGCACAACATAGGTACGATTTTCATTTCGATCGTAGCGGCACGAAGAGCAGCCAGGATTTCATCTTCAGAGATCGACTCAGGATCTTCGAAGTATTTTTCCATCAGCGTTTCGTCGTATTCAGCTACTGCTTCGAGTAATTTCTCGCGGTATTCAGTAGCTTCTTCCAGCATATCTTCAGGAATGGGGACCACTTCGAAGGTCATACCTTTGTCAGCTTCATTCCAGATGATACCACGGAAGTTTACCAGGTCAACTACGCCACGGAAACCATCTTCCGCACCGATAGGCAATTGCAGAGGTACTGCATTGCTACCCAGCATTTCTTTTACTTGCTTCACTACATTCAGGAAGTCAGCACCTGAACGGTCCATTTTGTTAACGAAACCGATCCGGGGAACTTTGTAGTTATCGGCCAGACGCCAGTTCGTCTCAGACTGAGGCTCAACGCCGTCAACTGAGCTGAAAAGGAATACCAGACCATCGAGTACACGTAATGAACGGTTTACTTCTACCGTAAAGTCAACGTGACCCGGAGTATCGATGATGTTGATGTGATAAGAGTTATCACGATACTTCCAGTTTACTGTCGTAGCAGCGGAAGTAATGGTAATACCACGCTCCTGCTCCTGCTCCATCCAGTCCATGGTAGCAGCACCATCGTGTACTTCACCGATTTTGTGGCTAACACCCGCATAGTAAAGAATACGCTCCGTAGTGGTCGTTTTCCCGGCATCAATGTGGGCGGCAATACCAATGTTTCGAGTGAATTTTAAATCTCTTGCCATTATTGGTTTTTGATTGTGTTTGTTTCCGTACGGATCCCTTGGCTGCCGGGAATTTCGAGAACTAACGAAATTTTACAGTCCGGCAATCGGGGTGCAAAAATAGACGAATTATTAGAAAAATACTAGTGCTAATTCAAGGTAATTTTTTGGCTCATTGGAAGTTAACTTTTATTTCTGCCCGAAATACTGATTTTCGGGCATTGAGCCGGGACATTGCAGATACGCTGGGGGTCATTATAGCAATAACACGAAGCCCCTTCAGATCATTCCCATTCTGTATAATTTTATTTACCAGTCACTTACCTTCCAACTTTTCGGGGTAAGGTATTTAGGCTACTTTAACAAGTCCTTAACATGAAAGGGTTTGACATCGTAGCATTTTTTTATCTTTTTTGCGAGTCTTTTTACAACAGTGAATCCATTTCGCTAAACCTTACCACACAATTATGAGAAAAATTTGGGTAATGCTGGCTCTGTCCACAGCCGTAATGACCAGCTCCTGCGTGAGCAAGAAAAAAGCCCGGGCCCTGCAAACCCAGGTCAACGACCTCCAGGCCGAAAACGCCCGCCTGGCTGAACGCATCCGCGTCGAACTCGGCGACTGCCAGCAAAAGTCCGCTTCCCTGCAG
>NZ_NHPP01000010.1 GCF_002838835.1 Siphonobacter sp. SORGH_AS_0500 | reverse complement strand
GCCACTGGTATTGCTACCCGTTTGACTTGCATGTATTAGGCCTGCCGCTAGCGTTCATCCTGAGCCAGGATCAAACTCTCCATTGTAAAGATCATTTGTATCTAGACTCGATATTTCTCACTACCCTTCATTTCCCGAAAGAAACTTCTTTAGTAGTGTACCTAGTCGTTTGCTGTTTGCTGTTTGTAAAAGCTAACTCCTAAAAGTTAACTCCTGTCTCCATTACGTCAAAGAACTTCCGCTCACCCGAAGGCTCGCTTTGCTAGTGAATCACTTTCTCTCGTTTGAGAAGCTTAACTCCTTCACTCTCTTTTACTTATCTACTTCGTTTGTGATTCTTCGTTTCAGAATCGGAGTGCAAAGGTACAACTTTCATTTTCACTTGTCAAGAAATTTTGAAAATTTATTTTTCTCATCTCCTTAACTCTCTTCCCCTCTAGCACCTTCCCTCTTCCAAACTCAAAAGCTCCACCTTTGAAGCTCCTTCCTTTTTACGAACTCTTTACTTCTTTTCGACTCTCTTTCAGAATCGGAGTGCAAAGGTAAGCCATTCTCTATCCCCTTGTCAAGACTTTTTTAAAATTTATTTTCAAAACTTTAAAACCCTCAACTTCCACCCCCACTACCTTTAAACTCCCTCGCAATCCACTCTAAATCAAGAAGTTAAACCCAAGCACCGCTCCCGATTTATCTCCTTCCCCGTCGTTTGGGAGTGCAAAGATGCACCACCAACACCCCTCTTGTCAAGCCCTTTGCCAAAATAATTTATCATTACCCCACTAAAACGCTGATTTTCAGTAAAAATTCGTTTAAATAAATTTTAAATCAATCAAAAAGGGAAATGAAAAGCCCTCTTTGGTTCCCATTTCCCTTCATTAAATATAGTATAATACTGTTAAGCGGGCTCTTTAATGCCTTTTACAAATCGCTTGATCGTTTGTGGTAAATCCGTACTAGTAGCGATAGCCTTGATGAACGCACTGCCAATGATAGCTCCATTCGCATATTGGCTAGCTCTTTCGAAAGACTGATGATCGGAAATACCAAAACCAATTAATCTCGGGTTATCAAGATTCAAAGCAGAGATCCGATTGAAATACGTTTCCTGATCTGCACTGATCCCTGTTTTAGCTCCCGTAATGCTGGCAGAAGATACCATATATATAAAGCCTTCTGACATTGCATCAATTTGTCGGATACGTTCTTCTCGCGTTTGCGGCGTTATTAAGAAGATGTTTAGTAACCCGTACTTCTCGAAGACTGCTTTGAATTCATCTTCGTACACATCCACAGGGACATCTGGCAGGATTAATCCGTCCACCCCTACTTCCTGGCACTTTTGGCAAAAGGCTTCAATGCCAAATTGAATGACGGGATTAATGTAACCCATCAATAATATAGGGACGGTGATTTCCTCACGCATGCCTTTGAGTTGTTCAAAAAGCATTTTCACACTCATCCCATTTTCCAAAGCCTGCTGATTCGAATCCTGAATGGTTTCGCCATCGGCCACGGGGTCAGAATAAGGCATACCGATTTCTACTAAATCGGCCCCCGCCTCCTGAAGACTTTTTAGGATGATACGCGTATCGGTTAATTGGGGAAAACCGGCTGTGAAGTATACATTAAGCAACTTCTGAGATTGTTGCTGAAAAAGCTGAGTAATCCGATTCATTGTTTCAATGCTGTTCATGAGGGCCTACAAGAATTTCATGTACGTAGAAAGGTCTTTATCACCGCGACCAGAAAGATTAACCACTACTACATCATCAGGATTTAAGGTCAACGTCTTTAAAGCGGCCAAAGCATGAGCTGACTCTAAAGCAGGAATGATACCTTCGAGTTTAGCCAGTTGGAATCCGGCGGCTAACGATTCCTCATCCGTAACAGCTCTGAAAATGCCCCGACCACTCGTGGCCAGGTTGGCGTGCATAGGTCCGATACCAGGATAATCAAGTCCTGCCGAAATAGAGAAGGGCTCTACCACTTGTCCATCTTCCGTCTGCATAAGGATACTGCGGCTGCCATGTAACACCCCTGGTTTCCCTAAGAAGGTAGTAGCTGCTGATTGTCCGGAATTCACTCCTTTACCGGCCGCTTCTACAGCAACCAGTTTTACGGATTCTTCATTTAAGAAATGATAGAATGCTCCGGCTGCATTAGAACCTCCTCCTACGCAGGCAATCACGTAATCGGGTAATTCTGTTCCTGTTTTTTCTGCTAATTGGTTCCGCATTTCTTCAGAGATCACTGACTGGAAACGAGCTACCATATCAGGGTATGGGTGAGGTCCTACGACACTACCTATTATATAATGCGTATCGACGGGGTTGTTAATCCAGTGACGCATGGCTTCATTAGTTGCGTCTTTCAAGGTACGGGAACCACTGGTTGCCGCCCGGACTTCCGCTCCGAGCATTTTCATGCGGGCTACGTTAGGAGCCTGACGTTCGATGTCAATCTCACCCATATATACGATGCACTCGAGTCCCATCAGAGCACAAACGGTAGCCGTTGCTACTCCATGCTGGCCAGCTCCGGTTTCGGCTACAATTTTGTGTTTACCCAAACGCTTGGCCAAAAGAATCTGACCGATGGTATTATTTACCTTATGAGCTCCAGTATGACACAGGTCTTCTCTTTTGAGATAAATTTTCGCGTTAAAAGCCTCCGAAAGGCGTTCGGCGAAATACAGTGGCGTGGGGCGACCAACGTAATCCTTTAATAAGTGTTCAAAATCGGCCTGAAACGATGGGTCGGCCATAATTTTCAGGTAGTTTTCCCGTAGTTCTTCAACATTGGGATATAACATTTCGGGAATAAAGGCTCCACCGTAGGGACCATAATACCCTTTTTCATTAACTTGATAAGGATTGTTAACCTGCTCTGCAATCTTCATAATCCTGATTTTTGACCAATAAAAAACCCGCTGTTCGGCTGAACAGCGGGCGTGTGATATAGAGGATTACTCCTTACGCAAAAGAAAGCTGTTCAACCGAGGATTCCCAGTTGCCACCACCATGCTTTTGCGAATGAGTTGTTCATTTTCGTTTCGAATTCAATTGTACGGCAAACTTAGAAAAGTTTTTGGTTTGATTGCCTATCGGATAGATAAATTTTATGAAGATTCGGAAATCCAGCAGGTTCTTCTCTTTTAATCGAAGATAGACCCTTATTGCTAGTAGCACATCCTTACTGTAACTCAGCCCATGGATGCTATGGGCGAAAGCTCATTCTTTTTGAAATGGATGTTACTTACTGAATTTTCATCCCTATAAAAAATAAGGGACCGAATCCGGTCCCTTATCATAAACACTTTTAAAGAAAGACATTCTCAGGCTTCAATTTCTTCCACCTTTAGCCGCTGAATAAATTCCCGCACGGCTTCAATGTTTTTTATTCCTGGTTGTTCTTCAAACTTGCTATTGATATCTACAGCGTGCATGCGAAGACCCGTTTTTTCCTTCAGTTCCAGAATGG
This sequence comes from Siphonobacter sp. SORGH_AS_0500, assembly GCF_002838835.1. Taxonomy (GTDB): domain Bacteria; phylum Bacteroidota; class Bacteroidia; order Cytophagales; family Spirosomataceae; genus Siphonobacter. The sequence goes on along the minus strand of NZ_NHPP01000010.1, from coordinate 199,527 downwards.
TTTCGGCATCTTCCAGGCAAATTCCTCCCGAAAGGAAGAAAGGCTTTTCATTATCGTATCTCTTCAGCAAACTCCAGTCGAAAGCTGTTCCGGTACCTCCATAAGCAGCAGCTTTGGTATCGAAAAGAAAGTAATCACAAACGGGTTTGTAATTGTTCAGTTGAGTAAAGTTAAACGTCTCATCTACCCGGAAAGCTTTGATGATGTTGATTCCCTTGAATTGTAAGCTGCGGCAAAAATCCGGCATTTCATCGCCGTGCAACTGCACGAAATCCAGTCCGTAGGTCTTTACCGTCTGAACGATCTGGTTGATGCTGGCATTCACAAAAACGCCGACCTTTTTTGTGTCTTTAGGTACATTTTTCACGACTTCCGCATCGAGTGTTTCTCCCATAAACCGAGGAGAATTTTCGTAAAAAATAAATCCTACGTAGTCGGGTTGTAACTCAAGTAAATCCTGAAGGTTTCCCTCATCTTTCATTCCACAGACTTTAATTCGCATAGGTTTCTGGAGTTTAGGTACAACAAAGGGAAAAACACGGGGCACTTATAAAGTCACGTACTGTAAACCTCCCACAAAATCGGCCAGGGCTTCACCGGGTTGGGACGTTTTCATAAAATTTTCACCAATCAAAAAGCCGCGATACCCTGCGTTATGGAGTTGATGAATCGTTTCTGTGCTACTTAACCCGCTTTCTGATACCTTAACAAACTCTTGAGGTATTTGTTCTACGAGCTTAAGCGAGGTTTCAATTGAAACATGAAATGTTTTCAGATCACGGTTATTCACCCCTACCATATTCAGGTAAGGATTTAGACTGCGTTCGAGTTCTTCCTGATCGTGAACTTCCAGTAATACTTCCAGACCAATGGACTGAGCAAACTGACCGAAACGTTTGATTTCTTCAGGAGATAAACAAGCAGCAATCAGCAGAATTACGTCAGCACCCCAAGCTTTGGCCTCCAGAATCTGATATTCATCGACAATAAATTCTTTCCGTAACAGCGGCGTTCCGGGGTTGGACTTACGAGCCAGTTGCAGATCGTCGGCATTCCCTCCGAAAAACTCTTCGTCCGTCAAAACCGACAGTCCGGCGGCTCCGGCTTCAGAGTAAGCGAAGGTAACTTCCTCTACCTTCACGCGGTCATTAATGATACCTTTGGAGGGAGACTTACGCTTGAATTCGGCAATAATACCGGAAGAATTTTCCTGACGTAATCGCTGGGATAAAGAGTTAGTGGCCCGTCCGAAACTAGGGAACAGTTCAAGTTCACGAGCCGTAATATTGGCTTTCGCCTGAGCTACTTCTTTATGTTTATGAAGAACAATCTTTTCGAGAATATTCATGATCTGGTTAGAATGCAGAGGGGAAAATTATCCGTGGTGAATTGCTTCGTTTACTTCTTCGTCAAACTCTAAAAACTCTTCCCAGAACGAATTCTGCGGAACTGCCGCCTTACAAATCACGGCTTCGTTTTTGATGGGATGAATAAAGTATAAACGGCGGGCATGCAGGTTAATGCTTGCGTCGGGATTCGGACGTGGGTAACCGTATTTCAAATCACCGCGAATGGGACAGCCCATCGAAGCCAGTTGCACCCGAATCTGATGGGGACGGCCCGTTACGGGATTCACCTCCAGTAAAAAATGGTGATTCATTTCACCAATTAACTTGTAGGTTAACTCCGCCTTTTGCGAGCCGGGTCTTTCGTAATCGTAAGCCGTTACTACGTTGCGAGCCTCGTCTTTTACGAGCCAATGCGTTAATTTTCCGCTTTTCTGCTCGGGCTTTTTACCCACAACGGCCCAATACGTTTTCTGAATATCCCGGCGACGGAACAGTTCATTCATGCGTTCGAGGCCTTTGGAGGTCCGGGCAAATACAACCAGCCCGCTCACCGGGCGATCCAGACGGTGTACCGTTCCCAGAAAAACCGCTCCGGGTTTGTTATATTTTACGCTGATATATTCCTTAACGTAATCGGAAAGAGTTTTGTCGCCCGTCTGATCTCCCTGCACGAGTATCCCCGCTGCTTTGTTGACGATGATGAGGTGGTTGTCCTCGTAAACGACGTTAAATGGTTTTGCCATATGATGCACTTGTAAAAACCCAAAGTTACACATTCTCAGGCGTAAATAGAATCTCCCTTTGTCATTACGGGGCTTACTTTCGAATTAAAATCACGACTCAGACGTTCTGATTCTGCATTCATCTTAACTTGCCTGTATGAATCAGCTCGATTTTACGGAAGAGGTAACGCAGTTTGCCGACGTTATTCTGCCCATTCCGATTCCCCGCTTATATACCTATCGCGTGCCCCGGGAATTTACGGGACAGTTACAAATGGGTGCCCGCGTGATTGTTCAGTTTGGAAAAACTAAAATTGTTACGGCTCTTATTGCCCGCATTCATAACCAGCCGCCTAAACAGTATCAGGCCAAATACATTCTGGAAGTATTGGACGACACGCCACTGGTAACTCGCTGGCAATTAGAGTTATTTCAGTGGATTTCCGATTATTACATGTGCCATATCGGGGAAGTCATGAACGTGGCTCTTCCCTCGGGATTGAAGATTTCGAGTCAGTCGAAGGTACAGTATAATCCCGATTTTGAACACCCGGATTTACTCACGCCCCGCGAAAAGGAAATCATTGAAGAAATCAAAGCCAAGCAATCTTTGAGTTACGATGAGCTGGCCCGCTTTGCGGATGTTAAAAACGTATATCACCTCATCAAGTCGCTCATCGGCAAACGGGCGGTTATCGTTTTTGAAGAAGTTCGTGAAAAATATACGCCCAAAGTTGTTCGTAAAGTTCGGTTAACTTCCTTTTTCGCCGATCCTGAAAACTTAAAAACCTTGATTGGGCAACTGGAGAAAACGCCCAAACAGTTAGATATTTTACTCGAATACCTCCGGCATGTGCCCGCCCTTCGCGAGCCGGAAAAAAATACTGAGGGGTTACTTAAGTCTACGTTTTCAAAAAACGATGAGTTATCAGATTCTTCGCTGGATACCTTACTAAAAAAAGGAGTCTTCGAAAGTTTTGATATCGTCATCAGCCGTTTTGCTGAAGATACGGGCACGATTGCCACCATGCCTGTGCTGTCGGATTCCCAGCAGCGAGCGGTACAAGAAGTAACGCAATCGTTTCAGGAAAAAGATACCGTATTACTGCACGGCGTAACCGGAGCCGGTAAAACTGAAGTTTACATTCACCTGATCGAGCAAGCTTTAGAAAGCGGCTCGCAGGTTTTATACTTATTACCCGAAATTGCTTTAACAACCCAGATCGTCGTCCGTCTGAAAAAGATTTTTGGGGAACGGGTTGGGATTTACCACTCTAAATTCTCGGATAACGAACGTGTGGAAGTCTGGAAAGGTGTGCTTTCCGGGCGTTTTCAGTTTGTCATTGGCGTACGGTCAGCCATTTTTCTGCCCTTCGATAGTTTGGGGTTAATCATTGTCGATGAAGAGCACGAAGCTAGTTACAAGCAGTATGATCCCGCTCCGCGTTACCACGCCCGGGATTCGGCCCTGGTAATTGCCAAAATGCAGGGAGCTAAGGTATTACTGGGTTCAGCTACGCCCAGTATTGAAAGTTATTACCATGCTACACAGGGTCGATACGGGCTTGTGGAGCTAAAAGAGCGATTCGGAAATGCTTCGTTGCCTTCCATTGAGCTTATTGACATTCGCCAGGCCCGAAAGAATAAAGCCATGAAGGGCGACTTTTCGAGTGAGTTATTATTCGAACTGGGTGGAAATCTGGAGCGAAACGAGCAGACCATTCTCTTTCAAAACCGCCGGGGCTACTCACCTTACCTGACTTGTGATGATTGTGGCTGGATTGCCAAGTGTGATAGTTGCGATGTCAGTTTGACGTATCACCAACGCGATGCCGAGCTTCGTTGTCATTACTGCGGCCATAAAGAGCGGCTACCCAAAACTTGCCCCGCCTGCGGAAGTACGAAAGTGCGAACGCAGGGATTTGGTACCGAAAAACTCGAAGAAGATTTACAACTGCATTTTCCCGCCGCCCGCATTCAACGGATGGATCTGGATACAACCCGCTCGAAAACCGCTTTTCAGCAGATGATTTCTGATTTTGAAAAAGGCGAAACGGATATGCTCGTAGGAACGCAGATGGTCTCCAAAGGCCTCGATTTTGACAAAGTAAGTCTAGTCGCCATTTTCGATGCCGACCGCATGATTAACTTTCCCGACTTCCGGGCAACCGAGCGTTCCTTTCAGTTATTAACGCAGGTTTCTGGCCGTTCGGGTCGACGCAGTGGTAAACAGGGTCGCGTATTAATTCAGACCAATAATACCCAGCATCCGCTGCTGGCCAAGATTATTACCAACGATTACGAGGGTTTTTATGCGGAGGAAATCGAGGAACGACAATCGTACGCCTATCCGCCGTTTTCAAGGGTTATTCGCTTAACAACCCGCCATATTGAGCAGCAGGTAGCGGAGGCAGCTTCTAAAAAACTAGCCACCCTACTGATGCAAAAATTGGGGAGTGATCGCGTGAAAGGGCCGGAAACGCCCCTCGTCGAGCGAATTCGGAATCAGTTTCTTTTTGATGTGTTACTAAAGTTTGAGCGAAACCTCAATCTGAAAGCCATTAAAGAATTCATCAAAGAAACAATTGAGGAAGTAGTAACCCTTAAGGATTTTAAAGGCGTGAGTATCGTCATTGACGTGGACCCCGTATAATCATTCGACTTTTCTACCCTTTTCAAAAGGATATACTTGTAAAGACGAGTATATCCTTTTTTCTTTATAGGCTTTCCTAAACGTCTTCCCTATGAAAAAATGGTTTCTCTGCCTTTGGGCTCTATTTAGTATTCCCACACTTTTTGCCCAGACACCCGCTAAAGTGCGGGCGTATCGTCAGCAAAATGAGCAAGCTTTATTGCAGGAATACTTTAAGTTTTTATGCATTCCGAATATTCTGCTTGATACCACTAATGACGTTCGCAAGAATGCCTTTTTCATTCAGGATTTGATGAAGCGGATGAAAATTCCGGTACAATTATTAGAACTGGATGCGAAAACCCCGCCCGTAGTATTCGGTGAAGTGAAAACTCCTGGAGCTACGCAGACGCTTTTATTCTACGCTCATTACGATGGGCAGCCAACGAATCCATCAAAATGGGCCAAGGGAACAGCCCCATTCAAACCCGTATTAGCCACGAATTCCATTGAAAATGGCGGAAAGATTTTATCCGAAGCTGAAACGAGAGGTAAGCTTTCGCCGGAGTATCGCATCATCGCCCGTAGTGCAACCGATGATAAAGCTGGTGTTTTTGCCATTCTTTCGGCTTATGAAGCTTTATTGAAAAGTGGCATCAAGCCCACTTATAATCTCAAATTCTTCTTTGAAGGCGAGGAAGAAAACGGCTCGCAGCATTTAGGTGAATATTTAACCAAATACAAGAATCTGCTCAACGGCGATTGCTGGATTTTCTGCGATGGCCCTGTTCACCAGTCAGGTAACAAGATTATTGTTTTCGGTTGTCGGGGTGATATTAATGTTGAGATCGCTACTTACGGCCCGCGTCGCCCCCTGCACAGCGGCCACTACGGCAACTGGGCCCCTAACCCTGCCATGCGACTGGTAAAGTTACTTTCGTCGATGAAGGATGATTCTGGCCGGGTATTAATCAAGGGCTTTTATGATGATGTAACGCCTTTAAGCGAATCAGAAAAGAAGGCCATTGCGGCGATTCCTCCCGTTGAAAAGGAAGTTCAGAAAGAACTAGGCATTGGACAAACGGATGGAGCGGGTAAAACATTAGCTGAATTAATCAATGAACCATCCTTAAATATCAACGGCATCGTTAGTGCTGGCGTTGGGCCTCAGGCAGCAAACGTCATTCCTTCCACGGCTGTAGCTACGCTTGATTTGCGGGTGGTAGCGGGTAATGACCCTCATAAACAGGTACAAAAACTCATTAACCACGTGAAAGCTCAGGGATATTATGTAACGGATAAAGAACCCACGATGGAAGAGTTACTCAACTATCCACTCGTGGCCCGCGTAAAACCTCTGAAAGGATACCGGGCTCAGCGAACGCCGCTGGATTTACCCATTGCTCAGAAAGTAGTGAAAGCTGTACAAAGTACTACCAAAGATCCGATCGTAATCATGCCCTCTTTAGGGGGAAGCTTACCGCTGTATTTGTTCAGCGATATTCTTCAGCAAAAAGCTATTATTACCGTTCCCATTGCCAATTACGACAGTAACCAACACGGCGAAAACGAAAACATTCGTTTGCAAAACCTTTGGGACGGCATTGAGTCCATGGCTTCCATTATGACCATGTAAGTTCCTGGTAGGATTTAGCCTCATTACAGATAAAAACTTTGTATCTTGAGGCTAAATCTCCCCTCCTAACCATGTCGTTATCAATCTCTTACCGTTCCAGAGTCAGTAGCATAGACTGGCTCCGTGGCTTAATTATGATGATCATGGCTCTTGATCACTGCCGTGAATACCTACCTGTAAATGCATTTTTCTCTAACCCACTGGACCTCGCACACCCTTCTTACTTATTATTTTTCACCCGCTGGGTTACTCATTTCTGTGCTCCCAACTTTGTATTTCTAGCGGGAATTTCAGCGTATCTATCTGGGCTAAAAAAAACGACTCGTCAACACCGATGGTTTCTATTCACCCGTGGCCTCTGGCTTATTTTTCTCGAATTAACCGTAATTACCTTCGGACTATGGTTTGATATTCATTTTTCTTTTATCACACTTCAGGTAATCTGGGCGATTGGTATAAGCCTTCTCCTTCTAAGTGCTTTACTTGGGCTACCGAGTTATGCTATTTTATTGCTTGGCGTGCTCATCATTGCAGGGCATAATTTACTAGACACGATCGCCCCCACTGAAGGTTCTTTACTTTGGATTAGCCATCAACCAGGATCGCTCCCTATCGGTTCAGGTCGTTTCTTGCTGAATCTTTATCCCTTTTTAGCATGGGCGGGAATTTTGTTAACAGGTTATGGAGTAGGAGCCTTATTTCGCCCTCAGGTTAGCTCTGCTGAGCGAAAGCAATGGTTGGCTTCTCTGGGTTTAGGAGCTCTGCTTCTTTTCTTAATTATTCGCTGGATTAATCACTATGGGGACCCCTCCCCCTGGCAATCGTACTCTTCTTTCGGTATTACCTTTCTTTCCTTCATTAATACATCTAAGTATCCCCCTTCCCTGCTTTATACCTTAATGACCCTTGGCCCCGCTTTACTGGCCTTATCTTTATTGGAAGGTCGTAATACAGGTTATTTTTCCTGGATTGAAGTATATGGGAAAGTGCCTTTGTTTTATTATGTGTTGCATTTCTACCTCATCCACGGACTTTCAGTACTACTGCACCTCTATCAAGGCATTTCCTGGGAAAATCTGAATTTTCAGAATGGCAGTGCTGGGGTTACTCCTCATGTTGGGCTTCCTATCTGGGGAGTTTATTTGGCTTGGCTTACGGTCTTAGCCTTTTTGCACCCTTTATGTAAAGCCTATGGAGCATTTAAAAAGCGGCAACGTCATCGCCTTTGGAGTTATTTGTAAGCTCTGGATATAATTCCCCAATTTCAGGATTGGAATGACCTTTTTATTTTACAAAGCTCAACCAACGTGAAAAAGTCATGAGCAATCACACCTCTAATACAAAAGATCCGGGAACCCAGGGTGTCCCCATCAAAGATAGACCCGAAGGAACGGCTGAGCTGACTGAAGTAGAACGCACGGGTGAAATGCCAATCGTCGATACAGTTGCCGACGGAGAAAGCGATACCTCCGGTGAAGTAAAAGCTTCGACCCTCGAAAAACAAAAAGTGGACGCTCTGCTGGATGCAGAAGAAGCTCGCGAACGAGCCAAGCACACTAAAAAATAGTACATTTAACAAAGACTGATCTAAATTATTTTGGATGTTATTTATGTCAGTCTTTGTTGAATTACCAACAAAAAGCCCCGTTCAGCAATTGCCGAACGGGGCTTTTTTATTTTTTAAGAGAATTGACTTAAGCTAGCTCTTTCTTCTTACGAGAAGTAGATTTGCTTTCAGTGAATTTCTCTCCTTCTTCTGGATTGGTTACCAGCAGGTCCTGATAGCGACGAACGCCGGTACCTGCAGGAATCAGGTGCCCTACGATAACGTTTTCTTTCAGACCTTCCAGACGATCGGCTTTCGCACGAACGGCTGCTTCCGAAAGTACTTTCGTAGTTTCCTGGAACGAGGCTGCTGAGATAAACGATTCAGTACCCAGAGACGCTTGTGTAATACCCATCAACGTTGGACGAGATACCGCTGGCATGGCATCGCGAACGAGTACCAGAGCTTTATCCTGACGTTTCAGAGATGAGTTTTCATCGCGTAACTGACGAGCAGTGATGATCTGACCTAACTTAACGTTACTTGAATCACCCGCATCGATAACTACTTTACGATCCAGGATCGCGTCGTTTTCAGTACGGAATGTCCACTTATCTACACCTTGATTTTCAAGGAAGTTCGTGTCGCCTGAGTCGATAATTTCCACTTTCTGCATCATCTGACGAACGATACATTCAATGTGTTTATCGTTGATTTTTACCCCTTGCAGACGGTATACTTCCTGAATTTCATTTACCAGGTATTCCTGAACGGCGGTTGGCCCTTTGATCGAAAGAATATCGGCTGGTGTAATGGCTCCATCGGATAACGGCAGACCCGCCTTGATGAAGTCATTGTTCTGAACCAGAATGTGTTTAGACGTTGGTACCAGGTATTTTTTCTCCGTTTCGTCTTTACCACGTACGAAGATTTCACGGTTACCACGTTTTACAGCACCCAGAGAAACCACACCGTCGATTTCAGAAACAACTGCAGGGTTCGATGGGTTACGAGCCTCAAACAATTCCGTTACCCGAGGCAGACCACCGGTAATATCCCGGGTCTTACCAACCGAACGAGGAATCTTAGCCAGGATGTGACCTGGTTTGATTTCAGCTCCTACTTCTACGCCCAGACGAGCACCTACAGGCATGTTATACCCACGAGAACCCTCTTCCGTATCGTTTTTAACCCAAATCGTTGGGTTTTTCGTACGGTCACGGCTTTCAACGATTACCTTCTCTTTAAATCCGGTAGTTTCGTCAAATTCCTCTTTGAAGGTTAATCCGTCTTCAATGGCTTCGTAATCAACTTTACCGCTGATTTCGCTCAAGATCACGGCGTTATAAGGATCCCAGGCACAAAGTTCCTGACCTTTAGTTACCGTTTCTCCGTCTTTCACGCTCAGGTAAGCACCATAAGGTACGTTCGTTGAGATCAGAACCTGACCAGCATACGTAGTTCCGGGAGCTCCAACAACTTGAAGTTCACCTGAACGACCCATTACTACCAGTGTATCTTCACCCGTTGGACGTTGCGTTTCCAGCGTACGTAATTCCTCGAAACGAACGATACCGTCAAACTTCGCCCGGATACTTGCATCCAGAGCAATGTTTTGAGCAGTACCCCCTACGTGGAATGTACGGAGAGTCAGCTGCGTACCAGGCTCACCAATGGATTGTGAGGCAATTACCCCTACGGCTTCACCAATGTTCACCATACGACCCGTTGCCAAGTTACGGCCATAACATTTGGCACAAACTCCATTACGAGTTTCGCAGGTTAATACCGAACGAATTTCAACACTTTCAATGCTGGTTTCGTCAATCTGCTTGGCTTTATCTTCATCGATAACATCACCCGCTTTTACGATCGTTGTTCCTGAAAGAGGATCAACTACGTCGTAGGTAGTTACCCGGCCCAGAATACGTTCTGACAGCGGTTCAACCACGTCATCGTTTTCTTTCAGAGCCGAAATGGTAATACCACGCAGCGTTTGGCAATCTTCTTCATTGATAACCACATCCTGGGCTACGTCATGGAGACGACGAGTCAGGTAACCAGCATCCGCCGTTTTCAAGGCAGTATCGGCCAGACCTTTACGAGCACCGTGCGTAGAGATGAAGTACTCCAATACGTCCAGACCTTCTTTGAAGTTCGAACGGATCGGGTTCTCAATGATTTCCCCAACCGAACCTTGTAAGTTCTTCTGAGGCTTGGCCATCAGACCCCGCATACCACCCAACTGACGAATCTGCTCGCGAGAACCACGGGCTCCCGAGTGCATCATCATGTAGATCGAGTTAAATCCACCCTGATCTGTTTCCAGTTGTTTCATCAGTGTATCTGTGATTTTCGAGTTAACCCGAGTCCAGATATCAATGATTTGGTTATAACGCTCGTTGTCTGTAATCAGACCCATATAGTAGTTATCCCAAACGCCCTTCACTTCACCTTCTGCTCCAACGAGTAACTCGTCTTTTACTTCAGGGATTTTAATATCGTTCAGACCGATAGATAAACCACCTTTGAATGCCATCCGGAAACCTAATTCCTTGATATCATCGAGGAACTGAGCAGTCCGGGCAACACCCGCGATTTTGAATACGTGAGAAATGATTTGCTGAAGTTTCTTCTTCGTCAGCAATTCATTCAGGTAACCTACTTCTTCAGGAACTGCCTGGTTGAAGAGTACACGACCCGCTACGGTTTCAATGATTTTGGTCTCGAATGTACCATCTTCATTACGAACCCGTACTTTACACTTGATATTGGCGTGTTTCGAAATACGACCTTCGTTTACGGCAATAATCACTTCTTCTGCACCGTAGAATGTCATACCTTCTCCGGCGATCGGGTATTCTTCCGTGTGCACACGGCCTTTCGTTACGTAGTACAGACCAAGAACCATGTCTTGAGAAGGTACCGTAACGGGAGCACCGTTGGCAGGGTTCAGAATGTTGTGCGAAGCCAACATTAACAGAGAGGCTTCCAGAACGGCTTCATGTCCCAGGGGAACGTGAACGGCCATCTGGTCACCGTCAAAGTCAGCGTTGAATGCCGTACAAACCAGTGGGTGCAACTGAATTGCTTTACCTTCAATCAGCTTGGGCTGGAAAGCCTGAATACCTAAACGGTGCAGCGTTGGAGCCCGGTTAAGCAATACAGGGTGACCCTTCAGTACGTTTTCCAGGATGTCCCAAACAACGGGATCTTTCCGGTCAACGATTTTCTTAGCTGATTTTACGGTCTTAACGATACCACGTTCGATCAGTTTCCGAATAATAAACGGCTTGAATAACTCGGCAGCCATATCTTTAGGCAAACCGCACTCGTGCAGTTTCAATTCAGGACCAACGACGATTACCGAACGACCTGAATAATCCACCCGCTTACCTAATAAGTTCTGACGGAAACGTCCCTGCTTTCCTTTCAGCATGTCTGAAAGTGATTTCAGGGCACGGTTACCTTCTGAACGAACGGCGTTTACTTTCCGTGAGTTATCGAAGAGCGAATCTACTGCTTCCTGTAACATCCGTTTTTCGTTACGGAGGATTACTTCGGGAGCTTTGATTTCGATCAGACGCTTCAGACGATTGTTACGGATGATTACACGACGATATAAATCGTTCAAATCAGACGTAGCAAAACGACCCCCATCCAGAGGGACAAGCGGACGTAATTCGGGTGGAATAACAGGAACCATACGGATCACCATCCACTCAGGACGGTTTTCAATACGAGTCTTGGCATCACGAAGGGCTTCTACTACCTTCAGACGTTTCAGAGCTTCCTGTTTCCGTTGTTGTGATGTATCATTAGCAGCGGCGTGACGCAGTTCATACGAAAGCTCATCCAACTGAATGCGTGACAACAACATTTCCAAAGCTTCCGCACCCATCTTCGCAATAAACTTATTGGAATCAGTGTCTGGCAGCAATTGGTTTTCACGGGGCAGCTTGTCGATGATATCCAGATATTCGTCTTCCGTTAAGAAGTCCAGCATCTGCACACCGTCTTCGGCTTTAGCACCGGGTTGAACGACTACGTACCGTTCGTAATAGATAATTTGATCAAGCTTCTTGGAAGAAATTCCGAGCAGATAACCAATTTTGTTAGGTAAGCTACGGAAGTACCAGATGTGAGCTACAGGAACCACCAGTTCGATGTGTCCCATCCGCTCACGACGTACTTTCTTCTCGGTAACTTCAACGCCGCAACGATCACAGATAATGCCTTTATAGCGAATCCGCTTGTATTTGCCACAGTGACATTCCCAGTCTTTAACCGGGCCGAAGATCCGCTCGCAGAACAAACCACCCATTTCGGGTTTGTAAGTCCGATAGTTGATCGTCTCGGGCTGGGTCACTTCACCGAACGAGTTCTCAAGAATCGACTCGGGAGACGCCAAACTAATAGTGATCTTCGAGAAGTCACTATTTAGTTTTTTGTTTTTCTTTAATGACATTTTCAAATATGGTTTTGAATGAAAATGATGCTTTATCAGGCTTTTCCGATGTCAAATCAGAAAGGTAAATAGAACTAATCTACCTGTACATTATTTCACTGGAACTCTACTCGTACTACTTATCTCATTACCGGAAGCTCTTTTATAATCGAAATACTTTTTCAAATCAGTAAAACGCTTCTCAAACAAGTACCAGGATAAGCTGGCTAAGACCATCAGAAAAACGAAACAAAATGAAACGTAGATGGCCTGACTGCTGGTAATGAACTGTGAAATCCGGGTGGGTGCATAAGCTAATAATCTTGGAACGAACACACTGGGGATAAGCATATGAAATACATAAAGCCCATAACTTATTTTTCCGATGTAGATCAGCACGGGGCTGTTTAAAATTCGTCCAAATATTCCTTTAAACCCAAGGCTGGCTCCACATACAAAATACATGGAAATAGCCGCAATTGAGAATCGTTTAAAAACCAGAACAAACCACGACTGAGGATCCATTAGCTGGCATGGAATAAACAATAATAAGCCAATAACTAATAACTGCTTACTCCTTTTATCAACCGATTCTACTGTATCCCTACTATTGGTAAACAAGTAGGCAAATACCGCACCAATACCGAAAGCATCCAGACAATAAATGGTAGCTAAACCATCCGATCCAGTAGCTGATAAGGCTAGTATAACCCTTGATACCAACCCTACGGCTATAGCCGCAAGAGCTAAGTAAGGCTGATGTTTAGCCGGTATTAGTAACAGTAATAAGGGCCAAACAATATAAAACTGTTCTTCAACAGATAAACTCCAGAACGGCGAGAGTAAATCCTGCCAGTTCCCCGTTGAATCCAGGTAATGATTATATAAATAGAATAAGTAATAAAGAGGATGTTCAAAAAAGTCGGTTTCAATTCGAATATGAGCGAACTTGTTTAACGCATAAACCCCGAATAATATTCCATAATACAAAGGAAAAATTCGTAACGCCCGCCGTACTAAAAAATCCCGATACTCTTCTCTAAACGATCGCTCGTTATTCTCAATCCGGTTTCTTGCTATCATTAAAATACGAGAAACCAGGAAACCACTAATCACGAAAAATAAGGTAACTCCGATCGAACCATTAGGCAGTTTATTAATCCAGCTATCTTTTGCAAACCAGTGAAAAATAATAACGGATAATACGGCATACGCTCGCAGGGAATCTATTTGTCGGAAATAGCTGGTTTTTACTTCCATTTACAGGTTGGTATTTAATTAAAATTAGCCAGAGTAAGTTTTTCTCACTCTGACTAATTTCTCAGACTTATTAATCCAGCGTGATTTCTAACGCCAGACCACGCAATTCGTGAATCAATACGTTGAAGGATTCAGGAATGTTTGGTTTAGGCAGGTTTTCACCTTTCACGATGGCTTCGTACGCTTTCGCACGGCCCTGCACGTCATCTGACTTCACCGTCAGGATCTCTTGCAGAATGTGAGAAGCACCGAAGGCCTCGAGTGCCCAAACTTCCATCTCTCCAAAACGCTGACCCCCAAACTGAGCCTTACCACCCAGCGGTTGCTGCGTAATAAGTGAGTATGGTCCGATAGAACGAGCGTGCATTTTGTCATCAACCAAGTGACCCAGTTTCAGCATGTACATGATACCTACCGTTACGGGTTGATCAAAACGATCTCCTGATAAACCATCATAGAGGAACGTACGACCGAACGAGGGCAGACCTGCTGCGTCCAATTCTCTCACTACTTCTTCTTCAGTAGCTCCGTCGAAGATTGGCGTTGCGTATTTTTTACCCAGTTTCAGACCAGCCCACGCTAATACGGTCTCGTAAATCTGACCGATGTTCATCCGGGAAGGTACCCCTAGAGGGTTCAATACGATGTTAACCGGCGTACCGTCTTCGAGGAATGGCATATCTTCTTCACGAACAATCCGGGCTACTACCCCTTTGTTACCGTGGCGACCTGCCATTTTATCCCCTACTTTCAGTTTACGTTTCTTAGCGATGTAAACTTTAGCTAATTGTACAATACCTGCGGGTAACTCATCCCCTACTTCCAAAGCAAAACGCTCACGCTTGAAGTGACCGGCTACTTCACTACGATTAACGATGTAGTTTTTAACCAGTGTTACAATGAGTTCGTTAATATGCTGATCATCCGTCCAGTTATTTAAATCCAGATCGGTCAGCAGGTTTACTTCTTCAGGAACGGCGTAATTACTTTCATCTCTGTAAGGGTTCTTTTCAGGGAATAAGTAATTTTCAATATTCGCACGGGTAAAACGAGTCGTTTTCGGCATTACTTCATCACCGAACTTGTGTTTTACACCTTGTGAAGTTTTACCTTCCAGCAACTGAGCCAGCTTGTCGATCATGGTATCCTTGATCTTGTTCAAGTCACGGCTGTATTGTTTCATCAGTACTTTGAGATCTGCTTTCGCTTTCTCACGTACTTCTTTCTCCTTGCTTGGACGCTTGAAGAGTTTGGTATCGATTACCACGCCTTTGAGCGATGGGGGTGCTTTTTTGGAAGCATCCTTCACGTCACCGGCTTTGTCACCGAAGATGGCACGAAGCAGTTTTTCTTCAGGAGTAGGATCGGTTTCTCCTTTAGGAGTGATCTTACCAATCAAAATGTCTCCTTCTTTTACCTCAGAACCAATCCGGATGATACCGGTTTCGTCCAGGTTTTTAACCATATCCTCAGATACGTTCGGGATTTCAGAAGTTAATTCTTCTTCACCACGCTTGGTATCACGCACTTCAAGGTCGAATTCTTCAATGTGAATCGAAGTAAATACGTCGTCACGAACGATTTTCTCCGAAATCACAATCGCATCCTCAAAGTTGTATCCTTGCCAGGGCATGAATGCTACCAGCAGGTTACGACCCAGGGCTAATTCACCCTGCTGAGTTGCATAACCTTCCGTCAGGATTTGGCCTTTTACTACCCGCTCGCCTTTGAATACAATCGGCTTCAGGTTAATACAAGTATCCTGGTTGGTACGACGGAATTTAACCAGATTATACGTACGTACTTCGCTATCGAAGCTTACGAGTTTTTCTTCATCCGTTAGATCGTAACGAACCACGATTTTGGTGGCATCCACTGATTCGATGACACCGTCACCTTCAGCAGCAACCATCGCACGTGAATCTTCCGCTACGCGAGCTTCCAGACCCGTTCCTACGATTGGAGCTTCAGGACGTAACAGAGGTACGGCCTGACGTTGCATGTTAGAACCCATCAGGGCCCGGTTCGCATCATCGTGCTCCAGGAAGGGAATCAACGAAGCTGCTACCGAAACAATCTGGTTTGAAGCAACGTCCATCAACTGCGTTTCGCTAGGCGATGCCATTGGGAAGTCACCTTCAAATCGAGTTTTGATCCGATCTACTTCGAAATTTCCATTTTCGTCAACAGCCGCATTTGCCTGGGCAATGTACTGACCATCTTCTTCTTCAGCCGTCAGGAAACGTAAATCGTCCGTTACTTTACCATCTTTAATAATCCGGTAAGGCGTTTCGATAAAGCCCATTGAGTTGATTTTCGCGTGTACACACAGCGAAGAAATCAGACCAATGTTTGGACCTTCAGGTGTTTCAATCGTACACAGACGACCGTAGTGCGTATAGTGAACGTCACGAACCTCGAAACCAGCACGCTCGCGAGACAGACCACCAGGCCCCAGAGCTGACATACGACGCTTGTGCGTGATTTCAGCCAGCGGGTTAGTCTGGTCCATGAATTGAGAAAGCTGGTTAGTTCCGAAGAACGAGTTAATAACCGAAGACAACGTACGAGCGTTGATCAAATCAACGGGCTTGAAATCTTCGTTATCACGCACGTTCATCCGCTCTTTGATGGTACGAGCCATCCGAGACAGACCTACACCGAACTGAGCGTATAACTGCTCACCTACTGTACGAACGCGACGGTTTGACAAGTGGTCAATATCATCGACTACTGCCTTCGAGTTGATCAGTCCGATCAGATATTTCACGATAGAAACGATGTCCTGAGTGGTCAGAACTTTCGTATCCATTGAAATATCTAATTGAAGTTTCTTGTTAATCCGGTAACGACCTACATCACCTAAATCGTAACGTTTGTCAGAGAAGAACAAGCTTTGAATAATGTCACGGGCCGTCTGTTCATCAGGAGCTTCCGTGTTCCGTAACTGGCGATAAATCTGCTCTACGGCTTCTTTCTCGGAGTTAGCGGAATCTTTCTGTAAAGTGTTGTAGATGATGTTATAATCGGCGATGTTCATATCTTCCTTGTGCAGGATGATTGATTTAACGCCGCTTTGTAAGATCATATCAACGTCTTCAGCCGAAACAACAGAATCCCGTTCCATCAGGATTTCGTTCCGGTCGATAGACATTACTTCACCCGTATCTTCATCTACGAAGTCTTCCTGCCAGGTACGCAGTACACGAGCAGCCAGCTTACGACCTAACGCTCGTTTCAGAGCAGCAGGAGTAGCTTGTAATTCTTCAGAAAGACCGAAGAGATCAAGGATTTCTTTATCAGAACCAAAACCAATCGCCCGTAACAACGTCGTAACCGGGAATTTCTTCTTCCGGTCAATGTAGGCGTACATTACGTTGTTAATATCCGTCGAGAATTCAATCCATGAACCTTTGAACGGAATGATACGAGCAGAGTACAGTTTTGAACCGTTTGTGTGCTTACTCATAGAGAAGAACACACCAGGAGAACGGTGCAACTGAGACACGATTACGCGTTCTGCTCCGTTGATCACGAAGGAACCGCGTTCGGTCATATAAGGAATGTTACCTAAGAAAACTTCCTGCTCAATAGTTTCGAAGTCTTCATTATCAGGATCTTCACTACGCAGACGCAATTTCGCTTTTAAGGGCAACGCATACGTTAATCCACGGTCGATACTCTCATCTACGGAGTATTTAGGAGGATCAATAGAGAAGTCAACGAACTCAAGAATGTAATTTTCTCGAGAGTCAGAAATAGGAAAGTTTTCAGCAAAAACTTTGAAAAGGCCTTCATTTTTCCGGCGGTCAGATGGCGTATCTAACTGGAAAAACTCTTTAAAGGACTTTACTTGCAAATCCAGGAAGTCAGGGTAATCAATGACTGCACGGATTCGGGCAAAGTTGTGTCTGGAAGTTCGGTTTGTTGCCAAGGCACTACGGTTTTTAAAGTCCGAATTTGACTATTTGAAAATCGATCAGGCTTTTTGCCTAAATCTCAAATTAGTACCTCGTAGTTGACAGCATTAATTCCCTTGCGACTCCCCTACGAGTGGAATCGTGTGTCGGAATTAATACTCAGGGGTAAGAACTAGTAGGATGAAGATTCATCCTTTGGGATCATGTACTCAAAGCCTTTAGGCCCAAGTCTATAATCAACAAATGAATAGCGATCTAAGTTTCAAGGTGAAAGCAACTAATCTTTAATCAATTAATAATCAGATTATTAAGATCAAAAATAAGTCTATCAAAACCAAGACCTTTTAACGCAGGAAAGACCCAGCCAAAAGACTGGGTCCTAACCATGAGATTACATCTCTGTGCAATAGAAATTATTTGATTTCTACTTCAGCACCAGCTTCTTCAAGAGCTTTCTTCAGTGCTTCAGCTTCATCTTTCGTTACACCTTCTTTAACGGCTTTAGGAGCACCGTCAACCAGTTCTTTCGCTTCTTTCAGGCCAAGACCAGAAAGATCTTTAACAACTTTCACTACTTGAAGTTTACCAGCACCAGCTGACTTCAAGATTACGTCGAAAGAAGTTTTTTCTTCAGCAGCAGGAGCAGCATCTCCACCACCTACACCACCAGCTACCATTACGGGAGCAGCAGCAGCAGGTTCGATACCATACTCATCCTTCAGGATTTGTGCAAGTTCATTAACTTCTTTAACCGTCAGGTTTACAAGCTGCTCAGCGAATGCCTTTAAATCTGCCATTGTATTATGATTTTAATTTTTTCGAAATGAGTTAAAAACAGAGTGATATATATTCAGGCTTGGAAGCCACTTCAATGTCAATAAGCTTCAACAGCCTATTGAGGGGATTACTCAGGACGCTCAGAAAGCGTTTTGAGGATACCAGCCAGTTTGTTGCCACCACCTTGCAGACCGCTGATAACGTTCTTGGCAGGAGATTGTAACAGACCAACGATTTCGCCAACGAGTTCTTGTTTCGATTTCAGAGAAACCAGGGTATCTAATTGATCTTCACCAGCGAATACACTGTAATCAACAGAAGCACCTTTAAACTTCAGCTTGTTAGCTTTACCTGATTCCTTGATGAAATCTTTAATCAATTTCGCAGGAACCTTACCTGACTCCGTGTGGAACATGATACCACTGAATCCTTTCAATACTCCTTCATTGAATGATGAGTAATCCGTATCCAGTTGCTCAAGAGCCTTAGCAATCAGTGTATTTTTTACTACCCGATACTCAACACCAGCTTGGAAACATTTGCGGCGAAGATCGTTTGTCTGAGCTACAGACATACCAGCGGCATCGGTGATATAGAAGTAAGGAGTGGTCTTGAACTTTTCAGCCAGCTCCTCAATGATTAAGCCTTTTTCTTCTCTCGTCATGACTTACAGACCGTTTACAGTGTTTTTATCAATTTGTACACTCGGGCTCATGGTACTAGACAGGAAGATGCTCTTCACATATGTACCTTTTGCCGAAGAAGGCTTCAACTTCACCAGAGTATTGATTACTTCCAGAGCGTTTTCTGCCAGCTTATCGGAATCAAAAGAGACCTTACCAATGGAGGTATGAATGATACCCGTTTTATCAACTTTGAAGTCAATTTTACCCGCTTTAACTTCGCGAACGGCATTGCCAACTTCCAAAGTCACTGTACCAGATTTAGGGTTAGGCATTAAACCACGGGGACCCAGGATTTTACCCAGACGACCGATTTTTGCCATTACCGTAGGCATGGTAATAATTACATCGATATCAGTCCATCCACCCATGATCTTTTCGATATACTCGTCCAGACCTACGTGATCAGCTCCAGCGGCTTTCGCCTCTTCAACTTTATCAGGAGTACATAATACTAATACGCGAACATCTTTACCAGTTCCGTGAGGCAGTGCAACTACACCACGAACCATTTGATCCGCTTTACGAGGATCTACACCTAAACGAACATCGATATCAATCGAAGCGTCGAATTTAGTGTAAGAAATCTCTTTCAAAATCGATGCAGCTTTTGCCAGTTCGTACGCCTGAGTCTGATCGAATTTCGAGCGAGCTTCTTTTTGTTTTTTAGTTAATTTAGCCATGAGAATGGTTATTTTGGGGTGATATCGAATGTGCTTCGGTACGCTGAAGGTTATTCTCCCCCGTTAGGAAATTATTCTTGCCAGGGAGCAGTACCAGATACCGTGATACCCATACTGCGAGCTGTACCAGCAACCATCTTCATTGCTGCTTCGATTGTAAAGCAGTTCAAATCAGGCATTTTGGTTTCAGCAATAGTTTTAACCTGATCCCAGCTAACTGAACCTACTTTCTTCAGGTTAGGCTGAGCAGAACCCAACTTAATTTTAGAAGCTTCCAGTAATAAGTTAGCAGCGGGAGGAGTTTTGATTACGAAATCAAACGATTTGTCTGAGTAGTACGTAATCAGTACAGGCAATACCTGACCCATTTTGTCTTGGGTACGAGCATTGAACTGCTTGCAGAATTCCATGATGTTCAGACCCTTGGAACCCAGTGCCGGACCGATTGGGGGCGAAGGGTTTGCCTGACCACCTTTAACCTGCAACTTTACATATCCGGTGATTTGCTTAGCCATTGTATAATAATATTTGAGGCTCTAAGGCCCACGTTACATTTATCGAAAGAAGCATTAACGAAGGGGCAATTCCTTGGAAGCTTGAAGTGCCAGTACCGCGATGGCTCACAACATCTGCGGAAAGAATGGTTCGTATTAGCCCTCTTTTTCCACTTGAGCGTAACTCAGTTCAACTGGCGTATTTCGGCCAAAGATTTTAACAGTTACGTGAAGTTTCTTTTTGTCATCGAAGATTTCTTCGATGGTGCCGGTAAAGCCACTGAATGGTCCGTCCATTACTTTCACTGATTCTCCTTTCAGGAAAGATACTGAAGAGGTAGACGTTTCTTCAACGACTTCATCCACCTGACCCAGCATACGCTTTACTTCAGAAGCTCGCAGTGGTACAGGAATTTTGGTTTTATCTTTATCATTACTTCCGAGGAAGCCAATTACGCCTGGCATACTCGTAATCAAGTGCATCACTTCGCCGTTAGACAAGTCAGCCGAGATCATGATATAGCCGGGGAAAAATGCTTTTTCGCGAATGCGTTTCTTACCGTTACGCATTTCAACAATTTTCTCGGACGGAATCAGAATTTGCGGAATAGACTCCTGAAGCTCTTGTCTGGCTACTTCCGTTTCCAAATAAGACTTTACTTTTTTCTCTTGTCCGGAAACAGCCCGCAAAACGTACCAATTCACGTTACTCATATTCTTCTCAGTTTTCAGTTTTCAATCTTCAGTTTCCAGTGATAGCGGAATGAATGCGTCAACTGAAAACCTCAAACTGGAAACGCGTTACTTACTTGGAGAGGCTATAGAAAAGATCCAGCAAATTCTGGAAACCCGCGTCCATCAGACCTACTACAATAGCGAAGATCAGAGAGGCGATCAACACTAACCATGAGCTCGATTGCAAATCCTTGAAAGGAGGCCAGGTGATGTGTTGCGTCACTTCGTCCCAGGAAGCCTTAAATAATGACGTTACCTTTTCCATGTGTTTAGTTTAAAGCTTTCAGGTTTAAAGTTTAAAGCCTGACTATCAAGATAATGTCAGAATTCACTTTAAACTTTAAACCTGAAACTTAGTTGCACGGGCACCAGGATTCGAACCCAGACCGAAGGTTTTGGAGACCTCTGTACTACCCTTATACTATGCCCGTGTGTACTTGTACCTTAATTTTGGGACTGCAAAAATACGTTTTTGTTTTAATTAGGTCAACTTTTAGCCGACTTTTTTTTCTGAAAACAAAAAATAATTTTTAAATAAAGAAAGCGTCCCGATTAAAGGACGCTTTCTTTTGCTGCTTATAATAAATTATAAGATTTCAGTTACCTGACCAGCACCTACGGTACGGCCACCTTCGCGGATAGCGAAACGCAGACCTTTATCCATAGCGATAGGGCTAATCAAAGTTACGTCAATCGTGATGTTATCACCAGGCATAACCATCTCTACATTCTCAGGTAACATGATTTCTCCTGTTACGTCCGTGGTACGGAAGTAGAACTGAGGACGGTATTTGTTAAAGAATGGCGTGTGACGGCCTCCTTCTTCTTTAGAAAGGATGTAAACCTCAGCTTTGAAGTGAGCGTGAGGCTTCACTGAACCTGGCTTACAGATAACCATACCACGACGGATATCAGTTTTCTCAACACCACGTAACAGCAGACCTACGTTGTCACCAGCTTCACCACGGTCAAGGATTTTGCGGAACATTTCCACACCCGTTACCGTAGATTTCAGGTTTTCAGCACCCATACCTAAGATCTCTACAGGATCACCAGAGTTGATTACACCTGTTTCGATACGACCTGTAGCTACCGTTCCACGACCTGTGATTGAGAATACGTCCTCAACAGGCATCAAGAAAGGCTTGTCAGTCTCACGAGCAGGAGTTGGGATCCAGCTATCAACAGCAGCCATCAATTGATCGATCGTTTCAACCCACTTAGGCTCGCCATTCAGACCACCTAAAGCAGAACCCTGGATTACAGGAATGTTGTCACCATCGAATTGGTAGAAGCTCAGAAGCTCGCGGATTTCCATCTCAACAAGTTCTAACAGCTCAGGATCGTCAACCATATCCACCTTGTTCATGAATACAACAAGCTGGGGTACACCTACCTGACGAGCAAGCAGGATGTGCTCACGAGTCTGGGGCATAGGACCATCCGTAGCAGCTACTACGATGATTGCACCGTCCATCTGAGCAGCACCTGTTACCATGTTTTTCACGTAATCGGCGTGACCTGGGCAGTCTACGTGTGCATAGTGACGGTTCTCAGTTTGGTACTCAACGTGTGCCGTGTTGATCGTAATACCACGCTCACGCTCTTCAGGAGCATTATCAATTTGAGAGAAATCTCTCTTTTCTGCCAGACCTTTTTCAGAAAGAACTTTCGTGATCGCAGCAGTCAAAGTCGTTTTACCGTGGTCAACGTGTCCAATAGTACCAATGTTGACGTGTGGTTTCGAGCGGTCAAAAGTCTCCTTTGCCATTTTTTGAAAGAATTATCGGTTTCGCGATTGGTTATTGTTCTGATGAAAGTGTACTTGCGAAAAGAGTCACTTGCACCTTTCGTTACGAAAAAAGTCCCTCTCTATACGGAGAGGGATTTCGCAATATCTGATCTTTCAACCTAAAACTCGGACCGAAAGTTTCAGAGCCTTTGAGGGGATTTGAACCCCTGACCTCTTCCTTACCAAGGAAGTGCTCTACCCCTGAGCTACAAAGGCAATACTCTTAAATCTTAAATTTACAAGCTTGAGAAAGGATTTACGAGAGAACGTTACGTAAATCAATTATCGCGTAACTTGTAAATCTTATGAACGTAGTAGAAACTGTTTTATCGCTACGAAAGCGAAATAACTTTAAAATGTTACGCTCAACTTATTGAGCGGGCGACGAGGCTCGAACCCGCGACCTGCAGCTTGGAAGGCTGCCGCTCTACCAACTGAGCTACGCCCGCATTTACTAAAAATGACTATCGATTTTATAATACACTTACGCAATCAATAGTCATTGAAATTGTGGGGCGAGATGGATTCGAACCACCGTAGGCTGACGCCAGCAGATTTACAGTCTGCCCCATTTGGCCACTCTGGTATCGCCCCAAATGAGATGTTACTAAGCTTGTATTAAAGAACGTTTTCTCCCCTTCCTTCGAGTAAGTTTTGTTTTACCTTCCGGTTTGGAGTTGCAAAAGTATAGCGTTCTCAAGCCCTTGTCAAGAGGTGACTCAAAAAAACTTATACTTTTTTACGGAATTTAATCTTCCATTCCTCTTAATTCTTTCATTTTCAGAGCAATCCATCAAAAAAAATCTACAAAAAAGGGAGCCATCTTTTTAGACTAGCTCCCTTTCTCTCGTATTTCCTTCGTTTAATTCAGACGCACGCCAAAACTGACTGCCTGTACCTGGGGCCCACGAGCTACCTGATATAACTCGTTCAGGTCATATTGGAAGAACAAATCCACCGAGTTACGGAAACCAATCTCAGCCATTAATCCGTAGCGAAAATCGTTTAGCCAGTACCCTCCATGGTTATGGTCTTTTTTGCCATTTTCTGTTTTAGTCTTGGTGTAACTGTCCAGCCGATAGCCTACATACCCTCCTGCCCCGATGTGCGATATGACTCCTTTTCGAATCGCAATGCTTGGCATAACTGGAACCGTTACATAACAAACGGTTAATTTATTTTTCCGGAGCGGTTGCCCAAACTCCCGGAATTCTACTCGTTCTTCTCCTTTGTAAGCTACCTTATCCCCATCAAACATGAAGTTATACCAGGAAAATTCCAACCCTAGCCTTACTCGTAAAGCGGCATCCTGACCTTTCACTAACGTAGGATTACGGTAAAAGCCTAAAGCGAAGTAACGAGAGCCCAGAGGTCGAAGGTCATAATCATCTGGATTCGGGTACGCCGCCGTATTCTCCTTGCTGCCGTACGCATTCAAACCGATGGATATAACAAAATTGTCCTGATCATTTTGCCACCAGGGACGGGTCTTTTTTACGGTTCTTTTGGTGTAACGAATGGTATCACCTTTAGCGGTAATCTTATACCCGTTACGTTCAATTACTGTTTCATTCATTAAATACTGCTCCCCGTTGATTTCATCCAATACAATACGAGTTGTCCCGTTTGAATCAGCTGCGTCAATTTTAGCTCCTACATCCTTCAATAACTTATTTACATCATAATGGAGTAACTTCTTAAGTTCCTCTTTATTCTCACCGTAAATAATAATCCGGGAATTATCCCCCATCACCACTATAATGGAATCTTTTTGAACCTCTTTGGCAGAAGCGATTCCGAACGTTCCTAAAACGGCAAGCAAAGCGAATACGATGCGTTTCATGTTCTTAATTCAAAGGATTTACTTTTCAGATGTAACTGAAGGAGCAAAAGTTGCTTAGTGCTTCTTAAAAATATTATCTTCTGTCCGGGCTAGGATAGCTTTTCCATCTAATCCCACTTCTTTCCATTCGCCCTCCTGGATATGCTTCAGGCTTTTAGCTATTCTGGAGAAAAATTTCTTCTTCCTGGCAGGCTTTTCATCCTTAACATCTACCGCTGCGATTTCCGATTCAACTACTTTAACAATAAAGGTCTTGTCTTCCTCAGGCTTTTCTGGCTTAGACACTGCCACTTCTGTGGCTTTAGGTATTTCTATAGTTACTGGTGTAGGTGCCTTTACCTCGGCTTCGTTTCTGGCTACTGATTCTACCACCGGGATCGTCTCAAGAGTCATCTTACCCTGACTTGGTACCGGACGAGTGTTCTTGTGAGGCACTACCTCTACTTTAGATTCCTGTACCTGGGGCTTCTCTTGTGCCGTGCGACCTTCCTCAGTAGCTATTGCCACTTCCGTCTCAGGGGTAAAAGCTGGTTCAGGAGTAATAACTTTAGGAGCAGTAATTGCCTTAGGCTGCTGCACCGCTAACTCCTGCGAGTTAGGCTGACTCGCTTTCTGGAACCACCAACCTGCCATCATTAATAAAGCAATGGAAGCCGCAGCAGAATACTTGGCCCAAAGGGGCAAGCCTCTACGCTGGGTATAGCTGGAGTTGAGTCGGCTCTGTATCTTTTCCCACGATTGAGATTGCGGTGCCTGCTCATGGTTTTTTAGCTTTCTGGCAAACAACTCATCAATCGGATGATTTTCTTTTGGCTGTTTCATAAGCTTAATAATTTATTGACAACCGGGTATCGCTTTCAGCAATCATGCGTTGCAACAAAGCTCTGGCCCGGTGTAGTTGCGATTTAGATGTACTCTCCGTAATTCCCAAACTTTGACCGATTTCTTCATGCGTATACCCATCAATGGCATACAGGTTGAATACGGTTCGGTAACCTACCGGCAATTGTTCAACCAGCTTGAAAAGGTCCTGAGCTTCTAATGACGTTTCAGCAATTGCGGATTAGGTTCATAGATTATATCATCATAACTCATCTGATTCCCCATCTGTTTTTTTGCTCGTAGAGCCATCAAACATTCGTTTACCACAATCCGGCGAATCCAACCTTCAAAACTACCTTCTAATTTAAACTGACTAATCTTCTCAAAAACTTTGACGAATGCTTCAATCATGCATTCTTCCGCTTCGTACTCATCTTTAAAGTATCTCCGACAAACAGCATTCATCCGGCTGGAATATTTATCATATACCCTCCGTTGAGCTCTGGGGTCGCCCTTTTGACAGGCTTTTACCAGTTGTTCTTCTGTTTGAAATAAAGATAAGATTTTCACGGGACTCGGTCTAAGGCTAGTTACCTGCAAGACAGATGCACATCCATTAGAAAGGGTTGCATAATTTGTTTAACTAATTTTAAAAATATTGTTTTTCACGTTCATTATTTTTTTATCCTTTTGATTACCAGAAACTTACTAACTCTATCTTTTGGGTTTGCAAAAATAAAACCTCCTGACCGAAGTTCAGGAGGCTATTATCAGGCAATAAATCTAATCACAAAGTTCTTAAGACTGGGTAATACTCTTCATTCGTTCCCACAAAGCAAGTTTCTGAGCGTGCTCTTTGCGGCTACCTTTGTACCACAAATAGGCAATCAGAGCTACTAACAAATAGGGCATAACCAGTAAGTATAGAATACCGGTATTGAGTCCAGAACCATTTAAGTAATGTCCATCGCTGTAGGTACTTTCCACAGAAGCCCGGCACATGGCACATTGAGCAAAGCTCATCGTAGAACTCCAAAGGAGCAATACAAAAGCGGCAATGAGTTTTTTCATGAGTGGTAATAAGGACTAATCATTAAATAAGCAATGACACCAGTTACTGACACATATAACCATAAAGGATACGTAACCTTCACGATACGTTTATGCCGTGGGATCTGATTACTCCAGGCATAGTATACTGCTAATAAAACGAACGGCACAACTACCACTGATAGTACAATATGCGTCACTAAAATAGTATAGTAAAAGCCGCGAATAAACGCCCCTTCACCACCAAACTTTGTTGATTCGGTGGTCAGGTGATACAGTACATAACTAACCAGAAACAACGATCCCAGCACAAAAGCCGCCTGCATACTTCTACGGTGCCCGGCAATGTTTCCCTTTTTAATAAAGATGTAACCTGCCAGTAATAGAATTGAAGTGGTGGTATTAATAGCCGCGTTTAAATGGGGTAATATCTTGGTCCACTCTCCTAAGTTTACTTTAGGTACACGAGGGTTCAGTAAAACGGCCACCGCAATAGGAATCGCAAAGGATAAAATGCGAATCCACATCAGATAGCTCTTCTGCTTTTCTTGGGGTATAATTAACTGACTCATTTTGATTCTCGTTTTTTGTAAATATCCTGCAATACCCGTATTTCCAGAATCAGACGATCCACTTCTTCTTTATCTTCTGCGTCGTAATAACCTCGGATCACGCCTTCCTTATCCACTAAAACCAACTTACTGTCGTGCGTGAAAGTTTCATTCGAGCCCGTTTTTGGAGCATCATCCTGAACGGCCAGTTTGTAGCCTTTTATCGCTAGCTGGTAGATCTGGGATTTATCTCCTGTCAGAAATACCCATTTATTAGTTTCCGCATCATAACGTTTGGCATAGGCTTTCAACACCGACGGTGTATCATGAACGGGATCAATAGAATGCGAAACAAGCAATACTTCGGGATAATTCAGAAATACATCCTGAATCCGATTCAATTGACTCGACATTTTAGGGCAAATCGTTGGGCAACGGCTAAAGAAAAAATCTGCTACTACAATTTTTCCTTTAATCAGGTTTCTATCAACGGCTACACTATCCTGATTCCATAAATGAAAATCTGGAATGGTATGGAAAAGTGTATCCTGTTCAGGCTCCCACCATTCGCGGTCAGGACCATTTTTTACAATTGTTACCTGATTCGTCACTGAATCACGCAGGGGGAAGTAACGGGGTAAAGTATAATGATTTACGCCCCCAAAACGAATCCACAAAAAAAACAAAACCGGAATCACCAACATGAGAGTCAGGATTCCGGCTTTTTTAAAATTCCACATAACTAGCTCTCTTAATATGCACAAAAGTACATATTAATGTTATTAGTAAGTAGATATAAAACCACCTTCTAGTAAAAGAGCCAGCACTAACCATGCAATAAATACGATGGGAACCAAGATGGTCCAGAAAAGACCTTTTGTTTCCTGCGACAAGTGCATGAAGTCGCCCATGATGTAAGCCGCTTTAATAAGCGTCATACCTACGAAGATGGCTACCTTCAAAATGTGATAGTGGTGAGGTAGCGAGAATGCTACCACGAATTCCAGTACAGTAATGATTAATAAAATCCAAAAGGTTTTCCAGATGGCTTTGGTCTGAGGCTTAGCAACCATCTTACCGTCCTTCTCGATAAACTCGTTATATTCAGATGCCATGACGACTTATGCTTTTCAATTAAACCAGATAGAAGAATGTAAATACGAAGACCCAAACCAAGTCTACAAAGTGCCAGTAAAGACCTACTTTTTCAACCATTTCATAATGTCCACGACGCTCGTATAATCCCATACAAACGTTGAAGAAGATGATGATGTTCAGGATAACTCCAGACGTTACGTGCGTTCCGTGGAAACCTGTAATGAAGAAGAAGAAATCAGCAAATGGCTGAGGACCGTATTGGTTGACGTGTAAATTAGCTCCAAATACTTCTTTAGTTACCTGTACTCCGTTGATGATGTCGGTTACAATGGTTGGCTTGTCTGTTCCGGTAATAAAGTGACCCCACTCCCAAGCCTGAGAACCTAAGAAAGTAATACCACCTAAAATCGTCCAAAGCATCCATTTCTCTACATCTGCTTTGTCTTTGCGGTGTCCTGCTTCAACCGCCAATACCATCGTTACAGAACTGAAGATCAGAATGAACGTCATGATACCTACGAAAACCAGGGGTAACTGATAACCGTGGAAGAAGGGTACTGCCTCAAATACTTTTTCAGGAACAGGCCAGTATTCCGTAGAAAAAACGAAATCTTTTGGCTCTCCCTCGAATGCAGGGTGACTATAACGGACTAAGCCGTAAGCAATGAGTAATCCAGAGAATGTAAATGCATCCGATACAAGGAAGATCCACATCATCAATTTACCATAGCTGGCCTTCATTGGTTCAGCACCACCCAGCCATAGTTGTTTCGGTTCAGCAGCAGCGTGTGTTGCCATGTACGCTAATTCGGTTTACAGTTAATAATTTCGTTTTTTCGCTCCGTTGAGAGACGTTTGGTGAATAAATCACCGAGGCGTTTGTTCTACCGGAAATTCAAAAGGAAGACAAACAGGTATAGCCACAATCCATCCAGAAAATGCCAATACATGGCAGCCATCTCGATACGGTTTCTATTTTTAGAATGAATCTTCATTTGCCAGGCCGACACAAAAGAGACGATCAAAACAATCAAGCCACTGATGACGTGCAAACCGTGAATGAAAATTAAAACATCAAAAAAAGAAACTGCTGGATTGCCGACGAGGAATAGCTTCTGGCTTACCAATTCATAAAATCCCTGAACCTGTAAGTAAAGAAAGACCAAGCCGAGTGCAAAAGTAATCGAAATCGCTGTTTTCAGAGGACCAAATTGGTCTTTTTTTGCAGCACGTACTGATAAATGCATAAAAATGCTACTAATCAGCAATACCCCTGTGCTATACCAGAAAATCATGGGGATTTCAAACTCTAACCAGTTTCCTTCTGCCCGGCGAACCAGATACGCACTCGTCCAACCAGCAAAAGACATGGTAATACTGGCAATAGCCAGCCAAAGCATAAATTTTTTCGGATTAAACGAAAACGTAGGTTTCGCTTCTTCCGTAAAGTTTTTTACCGATGTTACTTCCGTATTCATAACTACAGTGATTACTCCCGTGGGAATTAAATGAGTTTACGCTTTATCTAACAAAAACACGATCTGAAGGATCGGCAGATAGGATATAGAAACAAAGAATAATCGACGGGCGGCGGCATCATTCACAACCCGGAATAAGTAAATGCCATGAGCCAGGAAGAGCAGACCTCCAATCGTTGCCAGAATGGCCGAGGTAATGCCTGTAATTCCCAATTCATAAGGTATCCAGCCTAAGGGTAACAGGAAAAGGGTATACCCAATAATGGCCTTCGCCGTCTTGCGATCTTTACTTCCGTTGTAAGGTAATAATTGAATGCCCGCTTGCTTATAGTCGCTATCAATCATCCAGGCCAAAGCCCAAAAGTGAGGAAATTGCCAGAAAAACTGAATTGCAAATAATACACCCGGTTCCCAGCCAAACGCATTGGTAGCTGCTACCCATCCAATCATAGGGGGAAAAGCTCCCGGAAAGGCTCCCGCAAAAACAGCAATCGCTCCCGACCGCTTAAGAGGCGTATAGACAAATCCGTATAGTACTACCGAAAGCAGAGCTACAACAGCCGAGCGGAAATTAAAGAAGTGGACAAACAGAAAAAGACTGATTACCGTTAAAATCAGGCAGAACACAGTCGCTTCAGTAACCGTCAACCGATTGGATGGTAAGGGACGATTCCGCGTCCGTTTCATCATATAATCAGTATCTTTCTCGTAAATCTGATTGATTATATTGGAAGCTCCCGTAATGAGGAAACCAGCAATCGTGATGAGGATCAGATTAAACCAGTTAATCTCTTTGACTGCCAGATAATACCCAAAAGTTCCTGATAAGGCTACGTAACTACTTAAGCGGTGCTTGAGTAACTCGAAGTAAGCCTTGGCTTTTTCCTGCCAGGTAAGATCCAGTACGCTCGTTTTAATTTCGGACATTGCTCGTATGTAAGGGCGTTGCGAATGCTTCCGCGTCTACCCTATTAATTCTACCGAAAACGTTCTCGGCATTCAATAATAAAAAGGCTACAAACTGTACGCCTAACATGATAATCGACAGCGTCAAATGTACCGGCTGTAAGTACGCAGGAATGGAAAAATACGCCATGATTACGCCCGTGAGGATTTCTACCCCTACCAGAGTTAGCATCGCTTTTCCGTACGATCGCAGTAGGCCATTGTGACTCGTATTCTTCATTAACGAACGAATGAACCAAATATGAAAACCAAATACGATTAGAGAAAAAGAGCGGTGTACATAAAACCAAAGTCCTGATTGGCTGGCTTGTTCAATCCACTGATCGCGGTTATCATAACCAATTCTGAATATTACTTCATCAATGGCTTCACGTACCTGCGTACCCAGCAGGATTTGAACCACTGATAAAATAATAGCCGTCGCTAATATAAAATTCAGCTTAGGCTTATGAGTTACTTTTTCAACTTCACTAACCTCAGAATAAGCTCGGGCAACAGCATAAATCAATACGAAAACTATGATGATGGCTACCAGCATGTGCAGGGTTACCATCAAAGGTTTCAGCTCAGTTGATACCACTTTTGCTCCCAACCAGCCTTGAAAACCCATTAATAGAAAAGAGAGGAAAGACAGCCCTACTATCGTCTTGTCACGTTTCCAGTATTTAAGAGAGGCAATAAAGGTAGCAAAAACAAATATTCCCGCTAATACTCCTACCAGTCGGTTTACGTATTCAGTCCATGTTTTTACTGGATTGAAAAGAACTTCACCTTTGAGTTTTGCTCCGAAAATTTCCTGATAATTGGCGGGTAATTGGGATATATCAGTGGGAGGAACCCAGCTACCAAAACAGCGGGGCCAGTCAGGACAACCCATTCCTGCACCTGTACTACGTACCACGCCTCCGGCTACAACAACCAGATAAACGACAATAATGGTAGCAATACCTAACTTTCTGTAATTCATACTGCCCTTCGTTACTTGCCTACAAAGATACTACTGAATTTTCTTCAACGATAAAAAGATTTCAATCTAATCTTTAAGTATTTGCTTAAAATTCAACCTTTCCTTTTGCCAGGCTCACAAAAAAACGGAACCCCGTAAGGTTCCGTTTTTGAAAGTTAGAATCGCTTCTGGCTTAGTGTCCACCAGACTTAGCTGAAACTTCTTTTTGATAAGGGTGTAACTCCTCAATTGTTTTCTCGAGAGCAATTTGCTCATTTTCTTCAGGAAGGTTAGACTCTGGCGTAGCAGAGAAAGGAACCGTCTGAGGAATGAAGTCTTCTACTGCTCCTGGTTTCGAGAAGTCATAAGGCCAACGGTATACCGCAGGAATAGGACCTTCCCAGTTGCCGTGACCTACTACTACTGGTGTAGTCCACTCCAGTGTAGTGGAACGCCATGGGTTTTGAACCGACTTCTTACCTTTAAAAATTGAGTAGAAGAAGTTAAAGGCGAAAATACCCTGAGCTGCAAACGTTATGATCGCCGCAACGCTGATGAACTGGTTCAAGTCAGCGAAAGAGTTCGTCATATCGTACGTAGAGAATGAGTAGTAACGACGTGGGAAACCAGCGATACCAATGTAGTGCATGGGGAAGAATACACAGAATACACCAATGAATGACAGCCAGAAGTGAATATAACCTAAGGTGTTATTCATCATGCGACCGTACATTTTGGGGAACCAGTGGTAAACCCCTGCCATCAGACCGAAGAATGAAGCAGAACCCATTACCAAGTGGAAGTGAGCTACTACGAAATAGGTATCGTGTAACTGGATATCCAAAGCAGCATTACCCAGAATGATACCCGTTACCCCACCAGCGATGAACAGAGACACCAGACCGATAGAGAACAACATCGCAGGCGTAAAGACGATGTTCCCTCTCCAGAGCGTGGTAATGTAGTTAAAGCCTTTTACTGCTGAAGGTACGGCAATAATCAGCGTTAAGAACATGAACACAGAACCTAAGAAGGGGTTCATACCTGTTACGAACATGTGGTGAGCCCAAACGATGAACGCTAACAGCGTAATACCTAACATCGAACCAATCATGGCACGGTAACCGAAAATAGGTTTACGTGCGTTGGTAGCGATAACTTCTGAAGTAATACCTAAAGCAGGTAATAATACGATGTATACCTCAGGGTGACCTAAGAACCAGAATAAGTGCTGGAATAAGATCGCAGAACCACCTTGTTGGGGAAGAGCTTCTCCACCAATGTAGATTTCAGAAATATAGAAGCTCGTTCCAAAGTTACGATCAAAGATCAGTAACAAAGCTGCTGATAACAGTACAGGGAATGAAAGAATACCTAATACTGCTGTCAGGAAAAATGACCAGATGGTCAGAGGTAATTTGCTGAATGAAAGACCACGAGTACGTAAGTTGATAATCGTCGTTACGTAGTTAAGTCCACCCATCAACTGAGAGACAATGAATAGAGCCATTGCAACCAGCCATAGCGACATACCCATTCCTGAACCATTCGATGCGGTTGGAATAGCAGATAAGGGAGGATAAATTACCCAACCGCCCGCTGCTGGACCTGTAGAAATGAACAGAGAGCTTAACATGATGATACTAGCCACTAAGAAGAACCAGTATGAAAGCATGTTTAAGAAGCCCGATGCCATATCACGAGCACCAATTTGTAGAGGAATCAAGAAGTTAGAGAACGTACCGCTCAAACCGGCTGTCAATACAAAGAATACCATGATGGTACCGTGCATCGTAACCAGAGCTAGGTAGAACTCAGATTCTAATTTTCCTTCTGGATTGATCCACTCGCCTAATAGCCAGCGAAGTCCGTCCAGCTTCATGTCAGGGAAACCTAACTGAAGACGGAATAAGATAGAAAGCAAACCACCAATGAAAGCCCAGATAATACCCGTAATCAGGTATTGCTTAGCAATCATTTTATGATCTTCAGAAAAAACGTATTTCTGAATAAAATTTTGCTCGTGATGCTCATGCTCGTGCTCGTGTGCATCATGAGCGTCGTGAGTCAGTGCAGCCGTTGCCATATCGCGTTATGATTTAAAGATACAAGATTAACGAAGTGAAGCAGTAGCAGCGGATGCTGACGCAGTGCTATCAGCGGGAGCTTCTCCTTCAGCAGGAGCTTCTTCCGATCCAGATTCTGTATACTTCATCGCTTTAGCTTTTAAACGAGCAGGTACACGATCTAAATAACTAGCATTGGTAGCCAAGAAAGATTTCTGAGTCTTCAACCAAGCCTGAAAGTCTTCTTCTTCCAATACAACTACGTTCATCTTCATAGAAAAGTGCCCCTGACCACAAATTTCAGTACAGTTCAAACGGTACTCAAATTTAGGATCATTGGTTTCAGCTTTCATTTCGTCCGTTGACTTAGTAGCCTTGAACCAGAATTTGGTAGGCATACCAGGAACGGCATCCATTTTCACGCGTAAGTGAGGTAAAAACACACTGTGCAATACATCACGAGCACGGATTTTCAAAAGAACGGGAACACCTTTAGGAATGTAAAGCGTATTGCTGATTACGTCATCGAATGAGTTCTCGTCCGTCATATCGATACCTACTTCATTAGTAGCGTCAATTAACTTGTAATTGTAACTACCTAACTTGTTGTTATCGACACCGGGATAACGAGCAATCCAGTTAAACTGTTTACCCGTCACTTCAATTACATAAGCATCTGCGGGTGCTTCGCTAGTGATATCACGCCATACTCTCCAACCCATGAACACCATGATTGCCATTACAATAGCAGGAACTACGGTCCAAGCTAATTCAAGGCGGTGGTTAACAGGATAAAACGTAGCTCTACGTTTCGGATCGTATTGATACTTGAACGCAAATACGAATAATAAAATACTAGTCAGGAAGAAGGCAGTTGTAACAATTGCCATAAACCACCAGAACATCGTATCGGTATGCACGCCGTGCTCCGAAGAAGGAGAAGGCAGGAATTTAGGAGCCGCCTCAACGAAAGACCAAACTCCGGCAGCACTTCCAAGCAGGAATACAATTGGCAATAATGCCGCATTGATTTTGTTTGCCATACCAGGGGTATTCGCGTCCTGAGCAGAAGCGAATCCTTTGGTAAACACGGACATTCTATTCAGTACTACCAGAGTTAGTACCAAAAGAACCGCCGCCAGCAAACCAACGATATAAACCATGACAATCTTTGTTTTTAATACTTTCTATTTCAAAACAGCTCTACGAATACTAGACTAAATATCGTGATGAACAGCTTCTTCTAACATCGGGTGGTTTTTAGCCACTAACGAAAGCTTCGTTAATTGGTTGTTGATCACAAAACCAAAAGCAGAAGCAAAGAAAAGAGTCGTTCCCCATTCGATCAAACCAATTCCACCGTGTTCACCCATAATACCTGGCATCATCATCTGATAGAAATCAAAATAGTGAGCCACCAGGATTGCACAAGCTCCAACTTTCAGGAAGGTAAAGTTACGTTTAGCATCACGAGTCATGAACCATAAGAATGGAGCCAAGAAGCCCATAATTAAGTTGATGAAGAAAGGAGCTTTGTAGATTCCACCGTATCCGCTGAAACGCTCACGGAAATAGATCGTTTCTTCAGGCATATTTGCATAGTAGATCAACAGAAATTGAGCGAACCATACATAAGTCCAGAAGATAGAGAAGGCAAACATAAATTTACCTAAATCGTGTAAGTGGTTCTCATTTACACTACGCAGGTATCCTTTTTCTTTCAGGAAAATAACTGTCAGAGTGATAACAGCATAGCCTGATACGTGCCATGAAGCAAAGTGGTACCAACCAAACATCGTTGAGAACCAGTGCGTATCAATCGACATAGCCCAGTCCCAAGCACAGGTAGAAGAAGTAACGGCAAATACTAAAACGAAAGCCCGTGAAAGGTTTTTCATTTTGTACCACCACTCGGTTCCACCGATCTCATCTTCCTGCTTCGAAAGGTTCCGCAGGAATACCCAAAGGCCATACCATAAACCAATGTAAAGTACCGTTCTAATAACAAAGAACGCGTTATTCAAATACCAGCTCTTGCCAGCAATGATTTTATCGTAATGATCGCTTTCAGGATCCATTACTCCTTCATGACGCCAGTGGAACAATTCCTGTCCAAAAGCAAAATAAAGAATTAACAGTACTGCTCCTGAAAAAGGTAAGAATGCTGGGAAAGCTTCAGGGATACGTTTGATGATCGAAGACCATCCCGCCCACGAAAGGTACTGAATCGCAATGAAGAACATTCCGATTACTGAAATACCTGTAAAAAACTCAGCGTTCATCCAAAGGTTAGCTACTACACGTTTCGCCCAAACGGGTAAACCATGATGAGCTTCATGACCATGAGCGGCGTGTTCTGCGTGCTCGTGGGCATGTTCGATTCCGATTCCAAGACCTTTCGATACTAAAAACGCACCAATCAAAAGAGTAGCCAGACCTGCCAGCATACCGATAATCAGCTTCCGTTTCGAGGAGGAGGTAAAGTCATACCATTCTTCCATCTCCGCTGGATCAAAATGGTGATTGTGCTCTGCCATTATACTTACGTTATTCGTTATCAGTTATTCGCCAATCGTTGACACAATTAACAACTAACTCTCTTGATTGATTAGGGTTCTTGCTGAAGTTTGTGAACATATTGAACGATCTTCCAGCGATCTTCAGGAGAAACCTGAGAACCGTGAGGCCACATCCGTCCTTTTCCGTAGGTAATTACGTGGTAGATATGTCCGTCATTCAAATCTTTCAATGCATCACTAGAGTAAACCGGTACCCCACCATATTTCTTACCTACAGGGCCATCTCCTTTACCGCTTCCGCCGTGGCAATGCAGGCAGTAACGACCGTAAAGTAACTCACCCTGTTTGGTCACTTTCTCATCAGTTGGGAAAGGATTAGTTAGTGCAGTTTCAGCGACAGCCAAGTCATTTGGACCAATGTTACGGGCAATCATGTCCATTTTTTCCAATTTGGAAATAACTGAATCTCCATCTGTACTAGCAAAGTACTGACGAGGAATCGTGCCTTTTACCGGAACACGCATGTTCAAATTTCCTTTACCCGTTGCACTGTTAATAGGGTTAGCGTCAATTTGAGACAGGGGCTCGTATCCTACTGGATAGTACATGTTAGGAGCAAACTCCCATGCCTGATGCTGAGGATCACGTTTCAGGGACGCTAGCCCAACCACCACGAGGGAGGCTGCAATCCACACAAACGGTAGGTATTTTTTCATTGTACAATCAGTTGATAATTACTGATAGAAACACAGAGGTAGTTCTATCTGATTTTTAAGCTTCTTCTTCAATTACTTCTTTCACATTCACCTCGATTGCTCCTGTATCACGAAGAGCTTTCTCGATTTCTGCTTCTGATTTCTGGTTAGAAGCGGTGTCAATAGCCATTACGAATTTATCGTCCGTACTACGCAGATCGAAAATAACCGCTTTGTTACCCCACCATAAACCATTTGTAATAAAGAAGCTAAATACCATTCCGAATGCAGTAAACAATACTGTAAACTCAAACATCGGAGGGATGAAATCAGGGAAG
The DNA here is from genome assembly GCF_002838835.1 of Siphonobacter sp. SORGH_AS_0500. Classification (GTDB taxonomy): domain Bacteria; phylum Bacteroidota; class Bacteroidia; order Cytophagales; family Spirosomataceae; genus Siphonobacter. The sequence continues at coordinate 162,479 of NZ_NHPP01000010.1, read as the reverse complement.
GCATAAAAGTCCTTACCACCAATATTCATAGGCCAGTCGATTGCCATGGTGTATAGTGTGAATACAAACATGGTTAGCAAACCTAAGCAGCCGAACATAAAAGCTGCCATAGGAATACGAGTACGGGGATGCCCAATGGCTTTATCTAAACCGTGAACGGGGAAGGGCGTGTATACATCGTGGATTTTGATGCCGCTGGAACGAACTGCTTTTACAGCAGCCATTACTTCATCATCATCATCGTACACCCCTACTAAAAATCTTTTGTTAGTATCCATAATACGGATTGTATGCTTTATCCTATTAATGAGGTTATTCGGTCACGTGTTCGCCTGGTTTCTTCGTGTTTGGTTTCACTTTGTAAGGGAAACGTTCCGAAGAACTCTTCATTACTCCTTTTACTTCCGCCATGTTAATTACGGGTAAGTACTTAGCGAAAAGCAGGAACAGGAAGAAGAATAAACCGAATGTGAATACGTAGTCACCAATATCGATGATTGTTGGAGAGAACATAGCCCAGCTTGAAGGCAGGTAATCACGGTGCAGAGAGGTTACGATAATTACGAAACGCTCGAACCACATACCGATGTTTACTACTACAGACAGAGCAAAAGTCCAGGTAATACTACGACGGATGCTACGAACCCAGAAGAACTGAGGAGTGATTACGTTACAGCTCATCATCGCCCAATATGCCCACCAGTAAGGACCGAAGGCACGGTTAATGAAGGCATAACTTTCGTATTCTACGCCCGAGTAAGCGGCAATGAAGAACTCAGTAATATAAGCAATACCTACAATCGATCCCGTCACGGTGATGATTTTGTTCATCGTTTCGATGTGCTCGATCGTGATGTAATCCTGTAACTTAAAGGTCCAGCGAATAATCAACAGCAGGTTGTTTACCATGGCGAAGCCAGAGAAAATTGCCCCTGCAACGAAGTAAGGAGGGAAGATCGTTGTGTGCCAGCCTGGAATAACAGACGTAGCAAAGTCAAACGATACAATCGTATGTACAGAAAGTACCAGAGGAGTAGAAATACCAGCCAGGATCAACGATACGTATTCGTAACGGAACCAAGTTTTAGTATTACCGTTCCAACCCATGGAGAGTAATCCGTAGATGTACTTGGATACTTTGTTTTTCGCACGGTCGCGAATCGTAGCAAGGTCAGGAATCAGACCTACGTACCAGAACAAACAAGATACTGAGAAGTACGTAGAAATAGCGAATACGTCCCATACCAGTGGAGAGTTAAAGTTAACCCAGATTGAGCCGTAGGTATTAGGGAAAGGAATACACCAGTAAGCTAACCACGCACGACCTGCGTGCATTAAGATAAAGCTAGCTGCACAGATAACCGCGAAAATTGTCATTGCTTCCGCAGCACGGTTAACTGAAGTCCGCCACTTCTGACGGAATAAAAGTAAGATTGCTGAAATCAGCGTTCCGGCGTGACCGATACCTACCCACCATACGAAGTTGGTAATATCCCAGGCCCAACCTACCGTTTTATTTAATCCCCAGTTTCCTAAACCGTCCCACCAGGTCCAGAATACTGAAGCAGTTCCCAGAAGCAGTACGATAGTAGAAATGCCGAAAACGATTTTCCACGAAGCAGTAGGCTTGCCTTCTACCTGCCGACATACGTCCTCGGTAATATCGTGGTAGGATTTCCCACCAGTCACCAAAGGAGGCCTTACAACAGCACTAACGTGTGACATATTTCTAAATTTTCAGAGTTCGAATGAATACTGAGTCCAGAACAAGTCTGAACTCAGTGTTTACTTACTTATACGTGTGACTTAGGATGCTTGTGTTCGTTCTCTTTATGCTTTTCCTCTTTGTGAGGAGCTTGCGAGTCCGCTTCATCCTTATTCCGAATCTTCGTCAGGTAGCTGATCTGTGGCAACACGTTAATCTCTTCAAGCATGTGGAAGGCACGACCTTGTTGTTCCACTGCCAGAATTTGTGAGATTTCGCTTTCTGGGTTGTTCATATCACCGAAGATAATCGCACCCGTAGAGCAGGATTGCGAACAAGCTACCTGTACTTCGTTAGCATAAGGTCTGCGACGTTCTTTTTTCGCAGCCAGTTTTGTCGCCTGAATACGTTGAACGCAGAATGAACATTTCTCCATTACCCCACGGCTACGTACAGTAACTTCAGGGTTGATGACCATTTTACCCAGATCATTGTTGTAGTGATAAGGGAAGCGATCTTCATCAAAATATTTGAACCAGTTAAAACGACGTACCTTGTAAGGACAGTTGTTCGCACAGTAACGAGTACCAATACAACGGTTATACGTCATCTGGTTAAGACCTTCATTACTATGCGTCGTTGCTAATACTGGACATACCGTTTCGCAGGGAGCATTCGAGCAATGCTGGCAAAGCATAGGCTGGAATACTACCTCTGGGTTATCAGAAGCAATTTCAAGCGTTTCTAATTCCTGGAATACGCTTTCTCCTTCTTTAGGCTGTACTGAAGAATAGTAGCGGTCAATGCGAATCCAGTGCATTTCACGACGCATCACTACTTCTTTACGTCCTACTACAGGAACGTTGTTTTCAGCCTGGCAGCTCACTACGCAAGAACCACAACCTGTACAAAGGTTCAGGTCAATGACCATTCCCCAGCTGTGATTTTTCTTTTCGTGACCATTCCAGAGCGTGATGTCCGTAGCATCTTTTGCTCCTTCAGAAGTCTGAATTTTAGGAATGAAGCGGCCAGCCTGTACGTTTTCCTGGTATTTCGCCAGAATCGTTTCTTGTAACACAGACTCACGAGCCATTACGGTGTTGTGAGTTTGAGTCTGACCGATACCCCACTTATATTGGCTACCGGTTGGCGTTACTTTAATTTCAGCACCAACTGATTTAATCCAAGGGAATACGTTCTTACCTACGCCATCTGCTGCTTTACCTGCTTTCGAACGACCGTAACCGATAGCAACCGATACGGTGTCGTTAGTTTGGCCAGGTTGAATCAGAACGGGAAGTTCAATAGCTTCTTTACCAGCGATTTCCAGTTTCACCATGTCATTCTGGTGAACGCCCAATTTCTTCGCAGTAGCCTGAGAAATAGCTGCGTAGTTGTCCCACGTAGCTTTTGAAATCGGATCTGGGAATTCTTGTAACCAAGGGTTATTAGCCTGAGAACCAGTACCCATACCTACTTTTTCGTAAGGTACGAATTCAAGTACGGTAGACGAAGCTTTATAGGTACCACTGATTTTACCTAAAGCTGTAATCAGATCGCCTGTTACTGCGGGAGCAGCTCCTACCGTCCCTTTAGCAGGCTCAAATACGCCTTCGTAAACAGCTTTGTTCCAGGCTTCTTTGCTAGCTGTTTTCAGGATATTCGTGGCCCAGTTCTGAGTCAGGAATTCGTAGTAATCAGCATTTTGTCCAGCCCATGTCAATAAGCTTGCCTGAGCCTGACGCGTATTGAAAATTGTTGAGATCGTAGGCTGTACAATAGAATAGAACCCTGGTTTAGGTTCTGCATCACCCCATGATTCTAAGTAGTGAGAATCAGGAGCAATGAATTGACATAGAGAAGCCGTTTCATCCGCACGATCAGAGAACGATACGCTTAGTTTCGTACGAGCAAGGGCGTCAGCGATTTCTTTACCACGAGGGCTATCGTAAACAGGGTTAGCTCCGTAGAACAGAACCGCGTCAACACGACCGCCTTTCAGGTCATTTACAAATCCGTCAAAAGCCGCGTCATTACCTTGTTTGTAGTTACTTGTACCAGCAATTGTTGTACCGTAGTTACCTAAGATACGGTTGATTTCTGCTACAACTACCTGTACGTTAGGATCATTCGAACCAGAAACTACCAGTGTAGTTCCGGGAGCAGCTGCTTTCAGATCGCGTGCTGCTTTTTCAAGGAATTCAACTTTAACGTCAGCCGTACTTGAAGAACCACCCACCAGGCGAAGTAACGTAGACGCTACCAAGCCGGACTGAGAAGGCTTCAAACGACCCCGGTAATCCGCATTAGCACCCGTCAATGTCATCAGCGTGCTGAAGTCATAGTGACGAGACATTTGCTTATTACCACCTTTTGCCGAAGATAACTTACGACCAGCAGCCCACTGCTTCGAGAATTCGTCAGGAGCAATCCAGGTACCTAAGAAATCGGCATCAAGGCTTACAATAACTTTAGCTTTACTGAAATCAAATGCAGGTAGTTGTCCACCATGTACTTGGGTTAAGCCGTAAGCAGAACTGGCGTCGTAAGCTACATGAACCGTAGAAGGGTATTTCGCTTTGAATGCTTCGATAACCGCTTTCGTCGTAGGGCTCAAAATCGTACCAGAGACGATGCGAATATTCTGAGCAGAAGCTAATCCAGCGGCTACTTCTTTATCTAAAGCAGTCCACTCAATTTTCTTGCCCCCTTTTTGAGGATCACGCAGTTTTTCGTTGTCGTATAAGCTCAGCACTGAAGCATGTACGCGAGTACCTACGCCACCCTGAGAAATACTTGACTGAGGATTACCCTCAATTTTAATAGGCCGACCTTCGCGGGTTTTTACCAAAATGGAGCAGTACTCACCCCCATCAGTAAAAGTTGATGCGTACCAGTTAGCAATCCCTGGTTCAACATCAACGGGTTTGTTTAAGTAAGGAATAACTTTCCGTACAGGAGCTTCGCAGGCAGCTAAAGAAACAGCTGCTACACCAAAGCCCAGCATTTTAAGGAAGTCACGACGGTAGGTTCCACCTCCGTCGGTAATATCAGATGAATCGGCAAATTCGCGATGAGCATTCTTTACGAACTCAGGATCGTTTCGTAACTCCTCTATTCCTCGCCAGTATCGCTTCGTAGTATTTTCCATTCTATTAGAAAAACTCGTGTTGGGGAAAGGCGGCTCTTTATCAGAGCCGCCCTATTATATTAATAGTGACACTTAGAGCATTCCAGCCCACCGATGTCAGCCACTTTCATGTCTTTAACACCGTCTTTTTTGTGTATCTCAACCAGTTTGTCATAGTAATGGTTGTCTTTAGAGTTCACGCTAGTCTTACGGTGGCAATCAATACACCAGCCCATGGTCAGCGTAGAGCGTTGTTCGATTACTTCCATTTTCTCTACTTCGCCGTGGCATTGCTGGCATTGCAGACCGCCTACGTTTACGTGCTGAGAGTGATTGAAGTAAGCCAGATCAGGTAAGTTGTGAACGCGAATCCACTCGATAGGTTGATCTTTCTCGATAGCTCTGTAAATTTTCTGAATTTCAGGGGAAGATCCTTTGATTGCATTATGGCAGTTCATACAGATGTTAGGCGAAGGAATATTCGCTTGCTTGCCTTTGTTAACACCCGTATGGCAATAGTTACAGTCAATTTTGTATTCACCTGCGTGCAGCTTGTGTGAGAACGCGATGGGTTGCTTAGGAGCAAAACCCTGGTGAATACCAATTCCGTACATACCATCTACAGTAGCTTTACCCGCCAATAGGACGAATAATAATAAAGCACCTGTACGGAACGCAGGACTGTTACCTAGTTTGCCAGTACTTTCTTTCAAACGAGCAAAGAAGGGAATCTTCTGAGCTTCGGGGGAAGAGGGATCAACTGTCGCTAAACGATTTAGAACCGTCAGGATGCCAAACAGAGCAACCAGCATCAGAATCATTACTACCAGCAGAGCTACTAAAACAATACCGAAGAAACCAGATGATTGTTCACCGTCGCCTTGAGCAGCACCACCGCCGCCGCCAGCTACTGCTGTACCTGCTGCTGGAGCAGCTGGAGCTGAATTCTTTTCTTTAACGTAAGCTAAAATGCTTTTGATGTCGTCGTCGGAAAGGCTTCCGAAGGCGGTCATCATAATAGGCTTATACTGATCGTACAGTTTAGTAGCTGCTTCGTCACCGCTAGCTACCATGCCGGCTGGGTTTTTAATCCATTTGATTAACCAGGCTTCGTCATGACGCTTGTCAACGTCTTTTAAACCGGGGCCGATCAGCTTTTGCTCTCCTACATTGTGACAGGAAGCACAGTTGTTGGTGAAGAGCTGTTCGCCTTTTGCGGGATCCTGTGCAAAGCCGGACGTGCTACTCCACAACGTCAGAACGATAGCCGTTGCGGTCCCGAAGAAGTAGCTAAGTGCTCGTTTGATCATAATAATACTTTTCAACTTTTATTTTCAGTACGGGATGCCCGTATAGACCCATTCCGGGCTCACAAAACTACAATCGGATCGTTGTTCTTCAAACTCAGGATTTTTCCGAAATGCCAAAACTAGATGAAAAATATCTATTTAAATTTATTCTAAATAAGTACGCAAACTTTTGTTAGGCTGATCAGCGATTTAGAAGCCCCTTCTCCTATTAATTCAATCTTCTTTTTACTGAAAAATGATTAATGTTCTAATAATCAATAACTTCTAACAAATTTTCAAAGTATTGCACAATAAAATCTACAAATAAAACAAAAAGCTCCTACCCTCTTGGGTAGGAGCTTTTTGTTTTATTATTCAATTATCAAGACTTACAATCGGGGCAGGTGCCCTGCACAAGAAGATTGATTTCCTGTCGTTTATATCCTTCGGGTAGAGCTAGGCTGGGTATCTTCACGTGATCCAGACAAGTAGTCTGACCACAAGACAAGCACTTAAAATGCACATGATCGTGATGATGGGTGTGATCTTCCGACTGACAGGCATCTTTGCACATGGCGTACTTCACAGTTCCTTCGTCATCCAGAACTTTATGAATAATGCCTTTATCCAGAAAGGTTTTTAGGGTTCGATAAATCGTTACCCGATCGAAACGCTCCTGTAGCTCACTTTCCAGCCCCCCATGCGAGAGGGCAAAGCTTTTATTATAAAATAAGTCAAGCACTTCTTCCCGGGCTTCGGTATGCCGCAGATTATGTTGCTTTAACGTAGCAGGCACGAGCTTGTTCATGGGTATTAGTATAGTTAGGCTGGCAAAACTCCGTGGGAAGCTGGAAGCCAAGTTATTCCATTTTCAGGGCATTTTCAAATTGTAACTTCACGAGCCCACTGTATAAACCATCTTCGAGTAAAGACAATTCCTCGTGCGTTCCTCTTTCGATGATTTCTCCCTGCTGAAGTACATAAATCTGATCAACATTACGAATTGTGGCCAGACGGTGAGCAATAATAATCGTAGTCCGATTTTCCATTAAGCCATCCAGGGCTTCCTGGACGAGTTTTTCTGATTCCGCATCCAGTGAAGACGTCGCTTCATCCAAAATTAAAATAGCGGGATCTTTCAGAATCGCCCGGGCAATGGCAATGCGTTGCCGCTGACCACCCGAAAGTTTAACCCCCCGTTCGCCGACAATGGTATTGAATCCTTCGGGAAAAGAGGTAATAAAATCATAGGCATTGGCTTTACGGGCCGCTTCTACGATTTCCTGGTCCGTAGCTCCAGGACGACCGTATTCTATATTTTCGCGAATGGTACCCCCAAATAGCATCACTTCCTGCGGCACAACGGCCATGTGGCTGCGGTAATCAGTGATTGAGTAATGATCAATCGGCTGTCCATCCACTAAGATATGTCCCTGCTGGCTCCGGTAATACCGCATTAATAATTGCACTATAGTCGACTTACCGGCTCCTGAATAACCCACTAAAGCAATTTTCTCGCCTTTCTGAACGTGGAGGTTAATATTTTTCAATACCTGAATATCGGGGCGGGAAGGGTAACTAAAGCCTACATTCTTAAATTCAATACTGCCGTCCAGAGTAGGTTTGCGAATCAGATTGGTTTGATCAAGTTCAACTTCTGAAGATTCTTCCAGAATTTCCAGAATACGCTCGGAAGCACCAATGGTTTTCTGCACCTGAGCATACATATCACCTAAACCACCCACTGACCCACCGATGAAGGCAGTGTATAATACGAAGCCAAAAAGATCGGCCATGATCATTTCACCGTTTAATACTAGTGTTGCTCCGTACCAAACTACGCCAATGATGCCGCCGAAGAGAGCAAAAATGATGAAGGAAACAAAGCCACCTCTGTACATGGAAGCTTTCAAGGCGGTGTTAACTACCCGATTCAAAGCCGTCGTATAACGGGTTACTTCCAGTTTTTCATTAGTGAATGCTTTTACTATATTAATAGACTGAAGCGTTTCTTCCACAATAATATTAGCCGAAGCCAGTTCGTCCTGGGCCTGCTTAGACATCGTGCGAATGAACTTCCCAAACACCATCGCGGCTACTACCAGCACTGGAAAAGTGGCCAGCATGAATAAGGTAAGTTTCCAGGAAATCGTCAGAATCACTACGATTCCAATCACCAGGGTTGCCACGCCCCGTAATAACTCTGCCAGGGTGATGGTTAACACATCCTGTAACTGAGTAACGTCGGAAGTCATACGACTCATCAACTCTCCTACTCTGCGTTGCTCGAAGAACCGAATGGGTAAGGTTACAATCTTTGTGTATAAACTCTTGCGAACGTCGGCCATTGACCGCTCACTCACCCGCGTGAAGTAATAAATCCGGGCAAAAGAGAAAATCGCCTGTCCTACCAATACTGCAAATAAGGCAATGAGTACCTGATTGAGTGAGAACTGTGATTTCTTTTCCAGTACTGCCACAATTTCCCGAATCAATAAGGGAAAAGACATCATGGTTAACTGAGAAAGAGCCAGAAAGACCAAACCGATCAGAAAAAGCCCACGATAAGGTTTAACGAACCGAAAAATATGTAATGCTTTATTAAGCCCCGCCCGACTGACTTTCTTTTTGTCTTCGGGAGATGGTTCCTGACCAAAGGAGCTTTGACGTTTAGCCATAAATGCGTTTTACGTTTTGAGTTCGGGGTTTTGCGTTCATTCATCCGTCACTTAACCCCAATCTTTCTACTTATTAGTGGCAAAGCGGAGCATGTTTTCCAAAACTGCAATGGGTGCTTTACCCGTCCGCTGGTCCCAGGCGGCCCAATCAGCCAGCAAGGGGCGGCGGCCCTGAACCTGGGCATATAGCCGCTCTGCTAAATCCGTAATGTTTTCTTTGGGAATCCAGTAATCTTTTTCGGCATTATCTGAAGGGTTAAGGCCAAACTGAGGTTGTTCAGAAAGATACCAGGCTAATTCAGAATAAAGCTTTTTGACTAGTGACTCTTCGTAACCCTTCTGGATGAGAGCGGCGATAAACGTTTGCTCATCCATGGAAGGACGTTCCGAGATGAGTTTTTTCAGACGGCCTTCCCGCATGGACTCTCCCTGAGAGAGCGTCACAATCAGAAAAATAATTCCGCCCAAACCTAATAATACGACAAATGCAAAAGCAAAAAGTAAAAACATGAGAAGGAGCCGCAGACGTTTGAGTCCTGAGCTTTAAGTGAAAAAAGTCATTTATTGTTCCGCCTGCCCCCGATATTTAGAAGATTCGAGAATCTGTCGGGCATCCTGATTTTTCATCAATTCCTGGAGACTAACATTCGGGTTATTCATTTCATAATACCGAACGATCTGCCAACCCAGCCAGCGACCAATACTGCCCGGACAACGAGGGCCAATCTCCGGTGTTTGGGGACGATCACCGAGGTACTTTATCCGCTTGTTAGGATTGGTTTCATAGAGAAGTTTATTATCTATGAAATGCCCCCACACTAAATCCTGGGCGATTTTCGTTTCCGCTAACTGCCGGCCCGTGTAGCCAATTAGCAAACTATCGGGCGTTTGAGGTAACATGGTTTGAGCAAAAACGTAACCTTTGCCGTAGTTGATCATCTCGGATAGCATGGTCTGGTCTTGTGGATTGTTTTTGGCATATTGCTCAGACAAGACGAAGAGAATCTGAGGTACCAGAGCTTTGGGATTATACCGCCACATCTGATAGCCATACACGTCAGGCCGAAACTTAGCTTTCGAACCGAGAAAATAATCCAGACCAATAATGATTACACTATCGCTAACGATTAGATCAGAGCCCAGAAAACCAGAAAATGCCAGCTGAATGCGGGGTACTTTGAAACTGGAATCATAAGCTTTCATATTTTTGAAGGCCGTAGTAAGTTCCGAGCGTAGCGTGTCAAAGTTACCGAAGCTGGCTTGCGTTTGTTTATAAAATTCCCGAAGGCTGGGCTCGTTGACTCTCCGGTACAATTCTGTTAGCAGTTGCGTTGAGTCCTGGAGTCCATTTTTCAGGAAATAATTGTTGACAAACGCCGCGTGCGAATCAACCCAGAGCTTGAATTGCTGAGGCGTAGTACTAGCAAAAAGCGAAGAATCCAGCCGTTCGATGGACAACTGAATTTGAATAGCATCAGCTCCGGGCAGGCTTTTTACCGTATATTGATCGGAATCCTTTGTTTGATCGCAGGCTACCAAACCACCCAAGATTCCAGCTAAAAAGCTGATAATCAAAATTTTTCTCATGAAAACGTTCTTCAAAAAATCGTGCAAAATTAGTCAAAAAAATGGCCTGTTGGGGCTTTTCTTTATTCTTTCGTTTTCAGCCTCTGCTCAATACCGAAAAGTGCAAGAAACGTATCCTACCACCAGGGGCATGGTTCGCTATCGGCCCGTGGGGGTACAAATGGGTTTTAAATTATCGCCTTTTATTAGTGGCAACCGCCTGGAAAGCCGGGGGAATTATAACTCCTTCGATAATAACGGAGCGGTAGTGCGAATGAGTCTCGGACCCATTGCGGATATTTTCTTTTCTGAAAAATATGCCTTCAGTACGGGCTTGTGGTACACCGTAAAGGGCGTTCATGTAAGAAATTCAACCTCGTTCCTGCAGGACTTAACCCCTCCCGGCACGGCGACGTCTTCCTTATATAACCTCCAGTATCTGCAAATTCCTTTGACTTTTAAATTATTAACTAACGAAGTAGCCGATCGGCTGCGGCTGTTTATGCAGTTTGGTGGGGTAGCGGATATCAAGCTGGCCGAAAAAGCCATTAATGCTCCTATTAATGCTCTCTATATTTATAATGAATCGAAGAACAGAAGCCGGGCTTTTGGATTCGGAGATTTTAACTTGCTGCTAGCCGGCGGCGGAGAATATGCCTTATCCGGAAGTGATGCCCTGGTTTTCGGGATAAGCTACCAACGAGGTCTGATTAACATTTACCGAGACAATGATTTATCCATTAAGAATAACTGCTTCTTTCTGGATTTAGCGTATAAGTTTTAAACCGTTGTCTGTTTTCAGTTTGCCGTTGTCAATTTTTGCCACTAGGGGACTCTCTTAAACAGCCTCACCCTACTTCAGGGAACATTAGAGAAAGAGCTTCCCCGGATTTCATCCGGGGCTATTCATATTCAACCCCGCTAGGGTTGTTGTTAACATTATTAAAATAGGTTTACTAAAAATAACCCTGGAAGGGTTAAATACGGATAGCCCCGGATGAAATCCGGGGACACGGTTGGTATTTGAGACCCTTTCATACCTGAAGGTCATCATCAACGTCTGTTATTCAGAGCAAAGCGAAGGATCTTATGACCTTTTTCGAGCTGGTTGGGCCATTCGGTAACTTGGCTAAATTAGCTCCGCCCATTCCACCCAAGGTCTCTCGCTACGTTCGAGAGGTCAGTTAAGGGTTAATCATTGGTGCGAGATTCCATCTCGTTCCTACGATCAGACAGGTTCTACTCGCCATTCTCACAAGCCTGTCACAGCCCTAGCAAAGTAGAGGCCCACATTCCAATTCGCATGCAGGTCTTCGATTAGAAATTTCAGACAGCTTTTAAGAGAAAAAGACACCAAGCGTACGCCTGAGTTGAGCTCTGTAATGACTTAAACTGAAAACAGTAAACCGACAACTGAAAACTAATCAGAATTCAATCCGAAAACCTACGCCGTGTACACTTACGAGGCGTAGGTTTTTATCTTGACTAAGGTATTTGCGAAGGCGGCTGATGAAGACATCCAGACTCCTTCCTAAAAAGTAATCGCTCTTCCCCCAAAGTCTGCTTAAGATTTCTTCACGGGGAATGATTTCGTTGGGCCGCTCGGCCAGCATTTTTAGTAGATCCGCTTCCCGGGCAGTTAGGTTAATAAAACTGGCCCCGTAAATAAGTCGCTGGTTTTTTAAGTCCAGTTGATACGCTCCCAACGTTAAGCCCTGATTAGTCACTGCTTTAGCATCCATTCGTCGAAGAATAGCCTCAATGCGAAGGGTTAATTCCTCCATACTAAAAGGCTTGGTCAGGTAATCGTCGCCCCCCAGTTTAAAGCCCCGAATGCGATCTTCCGGTAAAGATTTTGCCGTCAGAAAAATAACAGGAACTTGGCTGCCGGTCGAACGAATTTTTTCGGCTAAAGCAAAACCGTCCATTTCCGGTAACATCACATCCAGCAAACAGACATCGTAGGGTTCCTGCGAAAAAGCTTCCCAGCCCCGTTTGCCGTCTTTTTGTAAATGTACTTCGTACCCTTCCTGAAGCAGATTATCCGCCACGACAAAGCCGAGCGTTTCATCGTCTTCAACCAGCAAGATTTTAATCATACGTTTCTTTTAATTCAAGACAGGATAAATCAAGGTAAAGCAACTGCCCTGCCCTTCCACACTTTCCATGGCAACCTGCCCACCCATGGCTTCGGTTATGGTTTTTACGTAGTATAACCCTAATCCAAAGCCCTTCACGTTATGCACATTACCCGTAGGAACGCGGAAAAACTTATGGAAAATGCGGGATTGATGTTCCTTCGAAATTCCAATACCCCAATCCTGAATATCTATCCTCACCCGCTGCTTAATTACCTCCGTACGAATGCTTATTTCAGGATGCTGACTGGAATACTTAATAGCGTTATCCAGCAAATTATACAAAGCATTCGTCAGGTGCATGAGATCGGCCTGAATAATCGAGGGCTGAGCTTTTAGCTCCAGGGTAATGTGAATATGTTCTTCCTGAATGCGGGGTTGAAAGCGATCGACTAAATCTTTAATGACTTCGTGAATATCCAGATTTTCTAACTGTAGTTTTTGCTGATTGCTTTGAGCCGTTTGTAGTACTGTATCTACCTGTTGCTTCAGCCGTAATGCCTCTTTGCGAATGATACCCGCATAACTGGCCAGCCGTTCAGAGGATTGATTGGGTTTACTTAATACATCCGTCGAAATAAGAATCGTCGATAGAGGGGTTTTAAATTCATGCGTCAGGTTATTCACAAAATCGGTTTGTAACTCCGACAATCGTTTCTGTTTAAAAATGACGTATAAAGCGTAACTAAAAAAAAGGATAACCAATAGAATTCCTACCGAAGAAATGGTCCATGATTTAAGCTGATCAAAAACATAATTACGCTTTTCGGGAAAATAGACCCCAAAGTAATAATTCTGTCCGGCCACTTTAGGAAAAGACGTTTTAATGGCCTTCTGGTCATCGCAGTTAGCGGTATGGCAGACAAAACCGCCGTATTGAATCTGATGCTGCTCGCAATCGTAAATCCCGTATTCAAAATTAGCTTTAAGGTCATGCCGGGAAAACTCCTGTTTCAGAAAAACCTCCAGAGCAGACGGATCCATCTGATCATTAATCTGAACGGTATAATAATTGGCCGATACCCGTTCGACGGGTCTTAAAGGTAAGCTATTGGGGCGATTATTATAGTCGATCATTCGCCGGCAAACGATCCGTAGAGCAGAGGTAACTCGCTGATCAAAATCACGGTCTTCCAGTTGATAGGCCTGTCGGAACCAGTAAAATTGCACCAGAGCTAACCCCAGCAACAGCAGGACGGATAATACCGTAAAAATGCGAAGTGTACGACTGGACATGTAACAAAAATAGCAGTTGTGCTGAAAGCCTGCCTGTTATTAACATTTCATTAACTCATAAAAATCAGACAGCTACCAATTTGGAAATAAAGAAAAAGTGCGATCTTTGTCCCCGCAATGCAAAATTTCGCCCTAGCATACCGTCAAGAGATGAGCTTACGTCAAAACCCGGCATCGGATTTTGGACGGAAGGATCGTGATGGTTCCGGGCGGATGAGATAGCACCTCAAGGATGACTTAGGCCTAAGTATCCCTATATAGCCCGGAACTGCGTGTTTCGGGCTTTTTTGTTTTATTTCAACCTCAATTCACATGGAAACCCTTATTACCCAGGACGAGTTACTGGCCCTGGGCATTGACTCTCCCGAATTACAAAAGCAATTTCTACGAGTCTCTAACGGCCTGATTTCAAACGGCGTTTATCCTAAAGATAAGGTAATGACGCTCTTTGCTCAGTTGTTGGAGAACCCAAAGAAGTTTGCGTACTCTAAAAATAAATTAACCAACCTCGGACTCGCCGTAAAGAAGATAGCAGATGCCGGGCTATCCATCACCCTGACTGATTATGCCCGGGAAATTCTGGCGGTAGAAGCCGCCCGCACCCCCGTATATGAGTTACCTGCACGGCCCGGTCAGACTACGCGGGAGTTTATTTTACGCGAAGAACCCCTGCCCTACCAGGTTTACGGATCGGATTTTATCGAAGAAGGAGCGATCAAACAGATGCAGACGGCGATGCAGTTACCCATTGCAGAAGCCGGAGCCTTGATGCCCGATGCTCACCAGGGTTATGGTTTGCCCATCGGCGGGGTGCTGGCAACGACGGCTAATACCGTCATTCCTTACGCCGTTGGTGTGGATATTGCCTGCCGGATGTGCCTGAGCGTGTTTGACTTACCTGCTTCGATGATTCAAAACGAAACCCGTTTGCTGAAGTCGCTTTTAAACGAACATACGCATTTTGGTATGGGAAGTGAGTCACGGAAGAAATTTGACGATACCCTCTTTGAAAAACCTGAATGGTCGGCAACCAAGCCCATTCGCGAGTTACGCGATAAGGCCTATCGGCAGTTAGGAACATCCGGGACGGGAAATCACTTTGTGGAATGGGGAGAGCTGGAAGTACTTTCCGACGAGTTATTACCCGCTGGAAAATACCTGGCCTTGCTTTCCCATTCAGGCTCGCGGGGTTTTGGTGGTAACATTGCCAATCATTATTCTAAACTGGCTATGCAGAAGACAAAGCTTCCTAAAGAAGCTCAGCATCTGGCCTGGCTGGATTTAGATTCTCAAGAAGGGCAGGAATACTGGATTGCCATGAATCTGGCGGGAGACTACGCTTCAGCCAATCACCACGAAATCCATAATAAAATGGCTCGGGCGTTGAATCAGTCGCCTCTGGTAATGGTGGAAAACCACCACAACTTTGCCTGGAAAGAAACGCTGGCCGATGGCCGGGAAGTGATCGTTCACCGCAAAGGAGCTACGCCTGCGGGTGAAAAGGATTTAGGGATTATCCCCGGTTCGATGACGCAGCCTGGTTATGTCGTTCGTGGAAAAGGGCTCGATGCTTCGCTGCAATCGGCTTCACACGGAGCAGGGCGACTCATGTCAAGAACCAAAGCCATCCAGACGATTCAAAAGTCTGACGTAAAGAAAGCTCTGGAAGAGGCGGGCGTTACGCTTATTGGAGCCGATCTGGACGAAGCTCCTATGGCCTATAAAAACCTGGAGCATGTCATGGCGGCTCAAACGGATCTGGTTAGTGTATTAGCGAAATTCTCACCCAAAATCGTCCGCATGGCTGATGGTCGCGAGAAAGCGGAAGATTAATCTGGTTTGAGAGATTTGATTTGACAGGGTTTGAAAACGTTTTGATTCTATCAAATCTTCAAACGAAATCAAAACCTGTCAAACTAATAAACCACAGAGTTACTCAGAGTTATGCACAGCGTTTACTGTGTTGACTTTTGAGTAACCCTGTGGTTAAAACTTTGCACTAATAACTCTCAACCCAACAACCAACAACTACTTTTTAGCCGTTGAGAACGAGTAAGGGGCATCTGAGGCAGCCGTTCCACGTTGCTTGTTAGGCTTGGCAGACATTTGGAAATTGATGGTGGCTCCCTTCATTAATTCCTGATGGCTCAGCCAGTTTTTCGTAGAGGCCTTGCCGTTCACATTTAAAGACTGTACGTAGCGATTATTATCATTGTTGTTAGCCGCTGAAATCACCACTTTCTTGCCATTTTCCAGCTCAACCGTTGTTTTCTTGAACAAGGGCGTACCCAATACATATTGGTCGGTGCCGGGGCAAACGGGATAGAAACCCATCGCGGAGAATACATACCAGGCCGAAGTCTGACCGTTATCTTCATCCCCACAATAGCCATCGGGCGTGGGTTTATACATCCGCTCCATTACTTCCCGCAGCCAGTACTGAGCTTTCCAGGGTTCGCCCGCGTAGTTATAGAGGTAAATCATGTGCTGAATGGGCTGGTTGCCGTGAGCGTAATTGCCCATATTCATAATCTGCATTTCACGGATTTCATGGATAACTCCACCGTAGTACGAATCGTCGAAAATCGGAGGCACTACGAATACCGAATCCAGCATTTTCACGAATTCTTTCTTACCGCCCATTAAATCAGCCAGACCCTGTACATCATGGAAGACCGACCAGGTGTAGTGCCAACTGTTTCCTTCGGTGAAGGCATCCCCCCATTTGAAAGGATTGAAGGGCGACTGGAATTTACCGTCCTTATTTTTACCCCGCATCAGCTTGGTTTCAGGATCAAACAGATTGCGGTAGTTCTGGCTACGTTTCGCAAACAAATCAATCTCCGCCTGCGGACGGTTAAGGGCTTTCGCTAACTGATGAATCGTCCAGTCATCATAGGCGTATTCCAGCGTCCGTGCCGCGTTTTCGTTGATTTTGACATCGTAAGGAACGTAACCTAGCTCATTATAGTACTTTACCCCTTTCCGGCCAACGGAACTCAATGGGCCTTCGTTCTGGGTATTTTTCAGGATTCCTTCGTACAGCGTATTAATATCAAAACCACGAGCCCCTTTCAGGTAAGCATCCGCAATCAGCGAAGCTGAATTCGAGCCAATCATACAGTCACGATGACCAGGGCTGGCCCACTCGGGTAAGAAACCACTTTCTTTATAGGCATTCGCCAGACCTTCCATGATGTGGGCATTCATACTGGGGTACATCAGGTTAAAGAAAGGAAATTGTGCCCGGAAGGTATCCCAGAAACCGTTATCCGTAAACATGTACCCGGGTAACACCTGACCATTATAAGGACTGTAGTGCATGACTTTTCCAGATGCATCCAGCTCATAAAACTTGCGGGGAAATAGCATCGAACGGTACAGGCAGGAATAAAACGTCCGGGTTTGGTCTACCGAACCGCCCTCTACATTCAGACGGCCCAGCTCCTTATTCCAGATTTTGCGGGCTTTTTCTTTGACCGTCGCAAAGTCATCCTTACCAATTTCTTTTAAATTCAATTCCGCCTGCTCGGCACTGATAAAGGAAGACGCCACCCGAGCATATACTTTCTCACCTTTCTTGGTAATAAAACCAACGACTGCTCCTACGTGGTTATCCTGCACCTGCATTTTGTTGGGGACAGCATCTTTTCCACTCCAAACCATCGTGTTGGCAAAGGGACGATCAAACTGAATAACGAAGTAGTTCTTGAAATTGGAAGGCACTCCACCACTGTTTTTGGTCGTGTAACCTACAATTTTATTCTCTTCAGCAATGATTTTCACGAATGAACCTTTGTCAAGGGCATCGATAACCACGCGGGATTCTTTACTGTCGGGGAAAGTAAATTGTAAAGCCGCCGCTCGCTCAGTCGGAGCAATCTCGGTGGTTACGTCGTGATCCGCCAGATATACTTTGTAATAATAAGGCTTAGCTACTTCCGATTTATGCGAAAACCAGCTGGCCCGCTCGTCTTGATCGAAACGAAGCTTACCTGTAGTAGGCATGATGGCAAACTGACCGTAGTCATTAATCCAGGGACTGGGTTGGTGAGTTTGTTTGAACCCTCGAATTTTATCCGAGTCATACGTATAAGCCCAGCCATCGCCCATTTTACCTGTCTGGGGCATCCAGAAATTCATTCCCCAGGGCAGGGCAATGGCGGGATAAGTATTACCAGTAGAGAGACTGTGCTTCGATTGGGTTCCCATGAGGGTATTCACCCATTCCACGGGTTCGGCTACTTTGGTCACCTCCTGAGCGGTTGCCGTCAACATCGACAAGCCCAGCAGGCTAAGCAGACAAGAGCGTATCATTAATGAAATGTTTAGAAAGTGGTATTCAATGGAAAAAGTAGCAATTTGGTGGTTTCAACTCATTTTCCAGCAGAAGAAAGCCGAAAAACCTTTGGAAAGCCAAACGAAGTTTGTAGCCATTGATCTATTCGGACTTTAAACAAACGATTCCCCTCCTAGTCTCAACCTTAATCCAAACCTTACACTCATGTTTACCGTAGAACAGATTGAACAGGCTCATGAAAGAGTAAAATCAGGAGCCGATTTTCCAAAATATATTCAGGAAATCAAGGCCCTAGGCGTAACGACATTTGAAACCTGGGTAAAGGACAGTCACACGGACTATTTCGGCGAAAATGATTATCAGACTTCATCTCAGCCACAATATGAGGAGCTAAGCATTGCAGCTACCAATCAGTCTGAGGCATTCAAGCAATACCTGAAAACTCACCAGCGAGGAGAAACGGATTATTACACATTCTGTCAGCATTGTGCTGAAACAGGCATTGAGAAATGGATAGTCTCTTTACAGCAGATGACCTGTACTTATTATGATCAGGCAGGTAATGAGATTTTGGTGGAACAGATTCCTGGTTACTAACTTATTACTCGGCTTTTCCTGCCATCCTGCGTAAAGCGACGGCTAAACCCCTCGCCTGTCATCTCGAACGACGTGAGAGAACTTCTACAGAAGGAGACGGATTTAGAGGAGTAAAGCTTTCCCTAAGCCAAGTAAGCTCGTCAAATCAATAAGATCCTTCTTCGCTCTGGATGACAGGCTTGTTTTCTTGTGTCATCTCAAGAGTCATTAATCTACCATCATTTCCCACTACCTTAGGTCATTCAAAGCCAACGGCTGGTACGCTATGAATGCAACCCTTTCGAACACTTATTACGACGATTATCTGTCTTCTCTACTTACTTTAGATTTTTCTGCAGCTTTTGCTGAGCTAAAAAGCAAAGACTGGACGATTGATAATTTCAAGTTTTACACCGCGGTATCGGTCATGGCTTCTTCCCGAATCGAAGGTGAAAGCCTGGAGGTTGACAGTTACGTTAAGCATAAGTTGCTTGATATCGAATATTTACCAACGCTAACCGAGAAACCCAATGATTTGTATCGGGCCTATGAATTTGCCCGGGATCATTCGCTAACACTTAACCATTTTCTTCAAGCTCATTCCATAGCTACTGAACATTTATTACCCGAAGCTTTTAGAGGAAAGGTAAGAAACCGAAACATGCTAATTATGGATCAGCAGAGTAATCGTATTCGCTACGAGGCTGCTTCAGGAAATGTAGTAAAAGAAGAATTTGAGATTTTCTGGAGCGAAGTAAACGCCCTGATTCAGCAGGAATTAAGTCTTGAAGAAGCCTTTTATTATGCCGCTTTTATTCATCTGGTTTTTGTAAAAATCCATCCGTTCAACGATGGGAATGGACGAACGGCCCGCTTGCTAGAAAAGTGGTTTCTCGCCAGCAAGCTGGGTGAAAAAGCCTGGTACCTCGGGAGTGAATTTTATTACTATACTCACTTGCAGGACTACTATAACCATCTGGGAAGAGTTGGGTTATTTTATAAGGCTTTGGATTATGACAAGGCTTTACCTTTTTTGAGGATGTTACCCTTGAGTTTGGTGTATAAATAATACCCCTTAGTATTTTCTATTCTTACCGCTTCATTAACATACATTTTTACCTAATCTAAATGAATAAAATATTTACTTACCTCAAGGTCATAGCTATTCCCGTTGCCTATGGATTAATACTCCGTTATCTATTTGGGGTTGAGGATTGGCAAAGACTGTATTCTGTCATGTCCCTTACGTTTCTGGTTTGCTTACCAACCATCATGGGCATCCTGACCATCTTTTTTTCCAGTGAAGAAAAAGCGAAAGAACGTTCTTATCGCTTTTTTGCTCCCTGGGTTCCTATTCTGTTTTTTTCGTACTCACTCTACTAGTGGGATGGGAAGGATGGGCCTGCTGGCTTATGGTATTACCGCTTTTTTTTCTAGCTGCTTCCCTAGGGGGCTTTATTGGCTGGAGACTTAAAAATAGGAATCGGAACAAAAGAGTATACTTATCTACCATCCCCTTAGTACCTTTACTCATTACCCCACTTGAAATGACAGTTGGCTCAATACCAGGCACCTATCAAGCTTATACCTTTATCGATATTCAAGCTCCTGCCGAGAAAATATGGAGTAATGTTACCAGAGTTAAAGAAATCAAAAAAGAACAAGATACAGGTTGGCTAACCAACGCCTTAGGCTTTCCTAGACCCGTCAAGGCCATCCTCAATTATGAAGGAGTCGGAGCGTATCGCGAAGCTATATTCACGAATGGATTAGTTTTCCATGAAACTGTTTCTGAGTATATTCCTCAAAAGAAAATGGTATTTTCAATTAAGGCTTATCCCCACGAAATTCCATCAACGACGCTGGATGAACACGTAGTTATCGGAGGTAAATACTTTGACGTATTGAATGGAACGTATGAATTAGAAAAATTGAATTCCAAAACGTATCGATTGCATTTATATAGTCACTTTAAATTAACAACTACCTTTAATTTCTATGCAAGCTGGTGGGCCAGATGGATTATGCAGGATATTCAGGATAACATTTTACAGGTAGAAAAGTATCGAGCAGAAAATGAATAAATTACCCATTATACAGATTGATTTCATGAAAACTACGAATGATCAGTGGAGTGTTACGATTAGAGTATCTACAACATTTTATGGCTTCTAATTGTCTCTTAACCATGCCGTCTTAAAATTTGTCAACTAGTTAATAGATAATTATTGTAAATAATCAAATCTTCATTTAGTACCCATAACGGATTTTATAGTAAACTCTTTAGTTATGCATTTAATAAATTATTATGCATATTTGAAATCTTTCACCATAAACTTCCTATCTATTACGATGAGCTTATTTTTTCGATTGACTTTTGTTATATACTTTTTTAGTTATTTAAACTTTACTGTTTCAGGACAGCATATTATCGAGTTACCAGAACACACTTTAACTACTAATAATCTTGGATTTAATTTTAAAAAGGTTATAGATGCCCGACTTTTTAAGGATAATATAGGCCTATTACAAATGAATTAATCGAATGCAATTTTCCAGCAGATGTATCAGAGTATTTAGAAAGTTACCTTAAAAGAAATCTTTCTTCTAGTGGAGACAGCCTAGTTCTAGTAATAAATGATTTATGGGTTAGTAACAAATCAAATAACAATACTGGTGAAAAAAAAGTAGATCTTTCGTTTACTATCTGTCGTCAAGACACTTTAGGTAAACTATGGAATATTTATTACGTTGAAAACTTAGCCGAAATAAGCGATTGGAGTGGTCAGGCAAGCTATGGAAAAAAAATTAGGAAATTATTTGATATTTGTCTTAGTGAATTCTCAAAAACTAACTGGAGAAACAATGCCGGAACCTTATTTGAGCTGGGACCACAAACCAATGATAAAGTAGCCAGTTTATTTGAACAAGTTATATTTCCTGCAGGACTATATTTTTCTATTCCTGAACTTATGGATAAGAAACCTAGCATTTTGCCTAACTATATTGATAGTAAACGGTTAGATGGCAAATATTTGGCTATAAAAAACTTGAAGGCTCTTTCTGAAGGAAAAAAGGCATTCGCCTATTCGGATGGGAAGCGTCTGTATATATATGCGAATCAGTACAAAGTGGGAAATAAGGCTACTTACTTTGCACCGGTTCGAGAAACGGGTCGGTTCTTTTTAGTTGAAGATGAACTTGATGCTAGTAATATGAGAATATTGTATTCTTATGGATCAATTGGATTGGCCATTTCTGGGGCAATCTCAGGAGTTGATAGAACAACCGTCATTAATAGGAATGACTTAGGCTTTATTGTGGATTTGTATACTGGACAAACCTATACATGTAACGATAAAGGAATATTGAAACTTCTTACAGAATTTCCAGAAGCTCGGGAAAGATACTTAAACAAAAAGGATCGTAAAACAGCTTCTGTATGGCGTTCCTGCATTATGTATTTGAATCGAAATGAGTTTAATAAATTAAGTAAAAATTAGTTATTTAATCTAAAACTTAAAAAACGGAGGCCGAGCTATTTACTCGGCCTCCGTTTTTATTGCCTACTCATTCTTATAAACCACTCCATCCTTCATAACAAACTTGACATTCATCATCGTTTTAATGTTCTGTAAAGGATTTTCAGAGGTAGCTACAATGTCAGCCATTTTTCCGGTTTCGATGGTGCCGATTTGTTCTTTAATTCGTAGCAAATCTGATGCACTAGCTGTGGCGGCTTTGATGGCCTCCATGGCGGGCATACCGGCTTCTACCATATATTCGAATTCCTTGGCATTAACGCCGTGAATGGAAACGCCCGAATCTGTGCCGAAAGCGATTTTTACGCCTTCTTTGTAAGCCTTCGCAAACATGCTTTGAATCTTTGGTCCTACTTCCAGGGCTTTTCGGGCTTGAACCAGCGTGTAATACCCCATGATTCTTGCTGAATCTGCTACGGTTTTTCCCGCCAGAATCGTTGGTACTAAGTAAGTCCCATGCTTTTTGAACAAAGCAATCGCTTCATCATCCATATACGTGCCGTGCTCCACACTAGTAACCCCCGCCCGGATGGCTCGCTTCATACCTTCGGCTCCGTGAGCGTGGGCGGCAACCGTAAAGCCGTAATCCTGGGCTGTTTCCACGATTCCCCGAATTTCATCTTCGGTAAACTGTGGGTTTTGTGAATTGGAAGCCAAACTCAGCACGCCACCCGTAGCTGTGATTTTGATAAGATCGGAGCCATCTTTATACCGCTGCCGAACGGCTTTACGGGCATCTTCTTTTGAATTTACTACTCCCTCCAGCGGCCCAGGGTCACCCATCAAGTCTTTCCGATACGCATTCGTCGGGTCAGCGTGCCCTCCAGTGGTGGCAATGGATTTTCCTGACGTATAGATTCTTGGGCCTACTACCAAGCCTTTGTTAATCGCGTTTCGTAAAGCCACGTTAACGCCACTCCCGCCCAGATCACGCACAGTAGTAAAACCAGCCAGCAAGGTATTCTTGGCGTTTCGAGTCGATTCAAAGGCAATGTCGGCAGGGTTAAGCGTAAAGCGGTCAATGGCCCCTCCACGACGAGTCTCGGATTCCAGATGCACATGGCAATCAATTAGCCCCGGCATTACCGTCTTACTTTTCAGATCAATAACCTTTTCCCCGGATTTGGCTGATTTATAGCCCTTTTCAATGCCAATGATTTTATTTTTCTCAACGACAATTGTCATTTGGCTCTTGGCTTCGTTTGCTACGCCATCAATCAAGGTACCACAATGAATGAGTGTATTCTGAGCAAAAAGACCTCCTGGCAGCAGACAGAAGAATAGCAGTTTTTTCATAAACTAATTTTGATATGGAAAGATGATCGGTATTTAGCCTATAAAAATATAAAATTTTAAAATAGCATCTATTTTATATATAAAATTTTGTTAAATACAGTATTATCAAAACATACATCAGATCACTCCTAGTAATTCAACACACCTATGATTCGCCTTAGAGGTTGAATCTCACAAGATTATATAGGTATTGCCAGAAGCTTGACAGGTAAAATACTCAAGAAGGCTTAAAATGCCCAGCTCTTCTTTCCAGTTATTAAACATTAGTTATTTAATTGAATCGTCATTTCATCTGATTAACGAGCATTCATAGCCCATCTTATTTTCTCTTCTACTGATCTTAAGTTGCGTGCATTGAACGCTAATTATAGCTCCGTTAACTATAAATTTTTCCCACCATATTATAAGTTAACTTATTATTTAATCTTACTAATAAGTGTCCATTTAGATTGAATGTAAAACTTGATTCGTCTCAATATTTAACTTATCTCAATACCTGACGCATCACTAAATGATGTATAATTAATCTATTAATCCCGCACCCTTACTTATCAAAAGTTATTCTACTTGATATAATTCAACAAAGAATGTCCATTACCTCTTACAAAACGTATTATCTATAATGAAACTACTATGAGTAACAAGTTAAATAGTTAGGTACAAAATTTACAATTAACCTACAAAAATCAATGTACTAATACCAAACACTCAATTTTATTAATTGAGTGTTTATAAATATTAAAATAATTTTAATAACCATTAATGATTAGCAATACAAAAGGCTCAAATTCAATATATTTGTTAGGCAGATATTCCAGTATTTGCAAGTAAGTATAACCTCTATCTATAACTTATTTAAAGCATTAAAACTCCTACCTAAAACCAGCTATTTTTTCAACAATAGGCACTATATACAATCAAAAATTAACAAATTTTAATTTACTATTTTTATAAACATTCCTTTCAACCACAATCTTGATCTATAATTTAAACCCTAACTATTTGTCTAATGAAAAAAGTTTTACTACTACCTCTATTGTGGGGGATTACTTTTCAAAGCTTTGGGCAAGACGTCGACTCCAGTAAGTCGGAACGTCCGCTCCCAACGTATACGGAAGGTTTTGCTCTGGGTTTGAAAGCTGGAACCGCAGGCTTTGGGCTCGATCTGTATCATTCTATTAATCGCCACTTCACCGGGAGAATAGGTTTTGGACTCTTCAATTACAAAACCCGGTTCATTTCTGGATCTAGTACAGATGATGTTCAAATCGGTTTGGATGGAAATATCAAGATTAAAACGGTTAACGCCCTGATCGATTATTACCCTTTCAAACGCATGGGATTTCGTCTGACGGGAGGAATAATGCTTAATCTGAATGAGGTAACTCTGGACGGAAAGCCAACCCGTGACGTAAAACTGGAAGATTTAACCTTTACAGTGGATGAAATTGGCACGCTTTCGGGTAAAGCTGAATTTAATAAACTAGCTCCCTACATAGGCCTGGGGTTTGGGCAGCCTTTTCTTCGCAATCGACTTAAGTTCAACATTGACTTAGGATTCTTTTATCAGCAGTCGCCCAAAGTATCCCTGACCGCCACCAAGATGTTAGAGCCTTCGCAGGACCAGGCCGCTATTATTGAGCGGAACCTGAAGCCTCTCAAGTATTATCCTGTTTTGAATTTAGGTGTCTCCTACCGTTTAAATAAATAATCCACTGCCTTCATGAAAGATACTGTTTTTTCTAAAAAACGGATGCTTGGCGGAGTTCTGCTGAGTTCTTTTCTTGCCGTAATTGTCTTTGCCTGTAAAGACTTAAAGGATATTGCTAATCTGGATCCATTGGAAGATGTAAATTTTTCAATTAATGCGAATCCATTTACTGCTCCGGTGATGATTCGGTTTGTTAACGCAAACCCTACTGCAACCAACCAGCCGGGGGCTTTCGACGTAAGCGTTTCGGGTACTAATGCGGACGTTGTTTATATGGCAGATGGTTCAAAAACTTTTAAGGCCTCTCAGGGGCTACTGCCTTTAGGTATGCGATCAAAGGTTACTCCATCAGCCAGTACTCCTTTGAAGTTTACCATTCATGCAACGGTCTCTGGCTTCAGCCCCGTTTCTTATAATGTGATGTTGACGGATACTTCGCAAAGCGAAATCCAGATTCCACTCGTTGAGTTGAACAACCCAGCCGAAGGGACTTCGGCCCGCGTAGCCAGCACTACGGTAGACGGAAACGGAAACACCACGGCTGCCGTCACCATTGTTACCCCTAAAACCGCTGCTACCGCAGATGAAGCTACATTAACTATTGCGTCTGGGACTCAGATGCAGGATGCCTCTGGCAAAGCTCTGGCAGCGGGTCAGGTTCGGATGGAGGTAGTGCATTATACCACGACATCCGATCAATCGCTAAGCTCGTTCCCCGGCGGATTTGTTGCTGATAACGTGCTCAATGCCAGTGGTCAACCCATGAGTCCCATTACTTTT
Organism: Siphonobacter sp. SORGH_AS_0500; assembly: GCF_002838835.1. GTDB lineage: Bacteria > Bacteroidota > Bacteroidia > Cytophagales > Spirosomataceae > Siphonobacter. The sequence goes on along the minus strand of NZ_NHPP01000010.1, from coordinate 136,532 downwards.
AGTACGGCGGGATTCATTTCCATTAATATGACCTCGGGCGGAACCAGTGTGAAGAAATTCTCTAAGCCCGTAGAAGTTACAATGGATCTGGATGAAACCTTAACTAACCCTACTACAGGCCAGACGATTAAAGCCGGTGAAACGGTTCCACTGTGGAGTTTGAACGAAGAAACTGCCCAATGGAAAGAAGAAGGTACGGCAACGATTTATGCCGATGCCAATGGAAAACTTCAGGCTAAATTTAACATTACTCACCTTTCTAGCTACAATCTGGACTGGTACACTTCCGCCTGTGTTAATCACGTATTAAACATTCAGTTTCGCTTCAGTTCTTCCTCTACGGTCGGTCGGTATTATTACGTTGTCTTCCGGGATCAATCTGGGCGGTTTTTAACTTCCAGGTATATGTATATACGGGATGGTGAGGTCGTTTCCTTTTATCGCCACCCCACTTTCCCAAACTTAAAAATTCAGGTGTACGACAATTATTATAGCTATAATTCTTCGAAAGTCATTGGACAGGCTACCGTAAGTAATCCTTGTTCCAGTGGAACGGTAACTTTAACCGTTACTCCCCCGACACCCCCTGAATTTGTGAATGTCAAACTTAATTTCACTGCAACGAATACCAAGAGCAAGTACAGCTACCGCCCATCTGGCTGGATCTATTTTTACCGAACGGGAGGTTCCTATTGGTGGGAACCTGGTAGTTATGCGTATCTCTACTCCTATTATGGACAAGGAAGTACTCAAGTCATCAAAAATGGCACCTACTATGTATACGCCTACTTCAATCGGAAATGGGAGTATACCCTCATCAAATTCGATCCCTCAAGTCTGCCTCAAACAATCAATGAGCAGACTTTAAAAGGAAAGGCTAGTTATAATTCAGCTACCAATACTATCGATATTGCCTTGACAGCAGATATTAAATAGGACAGATATACAGTAAAAAAGGTACTTCAACCTGGGTTGAAGTACCTTTTTTATTAATCAGTTTTATGCAATCCAATTGATACAGCTGAAGCTCATAACGAAGTTTTCTCCAGGCCTTTTCTTTCCAGTTTTTTAATCACCCAGGCTCCTACTTTCTCCCCCTGCGTACGGCCATTCACAATAGCGTCCATGAAGTGAATACCTCCGTATAAACGAGACATCCCCGCCTCATCGGCGGCTTGCATAAACGAAGTAAACGAGCGGGCTTTGAGTCCAAAGGGTTCTTCAACCGTATCGGTATAAGCAAAATGGTCCCCTAAATAATGCGTTAACACCGTAGCAACAGCCGTTGAAATAGTAGAATGCCCGCTGAGGTACTCTGGGAAAGGTGGCGTTTGCAGAAAGGGCCGCCAGTTAGGATCGACTAACTGCCGAATGGCCGTTTCGGGGCGGATGCGATTACTGCGGTATTTCTCATCCCAGCAACAAATAAATCCATCCATCAGGGTAATGGAAACAATGGTGCTCATCTTGAGGGTTTGAGCTAAATTCAAACCCGCTTTTTTGCAGGCTATGCCCGTAATTCCCAGCCAGTGAGCCCCCGGAGAAATTTTCTTCATGCCCACCATCAGGTGGCCATTATCTTCCAAAGCAAAGGGATTACAGTCCCAAAAAGCGGCAATTTCCTTATGATCGTCCGGGAGTTTTTCCTCAACATTAATAAGCATCAGCTTATAAAATTCAGAGTTTTTATCCTTTGAAAAGGCAACCGGCGGAACCGGTTTAAACTGTGAACAGGTATCGAGGGTAAAGGGACGAACCGTGGCAAAATAAGGTTCTACGGGCGAAAAATACCCCGGGGGTGTAGGATACCAGTTCCCTTCCTGATTTTTAGCCTGATAACGCGGATAGTTACTAATGCGGTTATAGCGATCTTTCTTTGCGTATTTAAGTAACTGCTGACTAATCTGCTCGGCATATTTTTGAGAATGCTCCAGCGTTTGTTCCGAAAACCCGATGGCCTTGCAGGAATCAAGAAAATGCTTTTCATAAGCTGCCATGCGACTGCCCGAAGGCTGCATTTTCTTTGACGTTTCCATGACTGCCAAAACTGCCGCCAGAGAAGCCGAGTGCGATTCTAATCCCTGCGGTTGCTCGATTTTGGGAAAACCGTTCAATACCCCATGCATGCTGTGAATGGAGGAGTCATGCTGGGCCATGACTTCATACCCCGACAAACAGGCGTAGGAAAAAAAGCGGGCAGCCAGCGGCGGATTGGTTACATCATGAATCATGATCTCCGTCATCTCATTCAAGACCCCGGTCAGGGCTTCGGGAGATATCTCGGGCTGCTTCTCTTTCGAACAGCTAAATAAAGTAATCAGCAATAAAAAGAGACTGTATTTTTTCATGGCTTGCGGAGTTGATACGCTTCCAGGGGTTTTTGATTGATTCCGAAAAGCAAACGATTTTCCAGGGGTAATACGCTCCGCACATCACCGCGTAACAGGAAGCCGGATTTGCGTTGAGGAATGTACTGAAATTGTCCTTTGCCGTCTCCTTTCAATAGTACCCCATCATTGGCATTGCAATTCCCGAAACGCAGTCGAGCTTTATTAACATTTCCACAAAGAAGCAGATCCTTTTTACCGTCTTGGTCAAAGTCGAGGCTGGTCACGGTAAATACCGGAGCCAGCTGAGCCTGTATGGGTAAGGCCTGTTCCTGAAAGGTCCCCTTAGGCGTTTGTAACCATAAAGTCGTTTGTAAGGTATTCGCCGATAGCTTCGTACTGCCCTGTAATTCTTCTGGGGTGAAAATGTCCGTAAGCGTGGCTTCGGCGTAGCTTTTATAATCCGGGAATCGCGTCCGCATGATACTCATCTGATCAAGTAATTCATCGCGAGAGACGTAGGGATAGCTTTTCCCCTGAATGTAAAAACAAAGAATAGGGTCCACAGAACCATTATCGTCGAAATCCTTGTACACTAGCTCAGCAGGTTCACGGTCGGAAACTTTGCATTGGGTATTCAGGCCCTGATTACCTCCCAACAAGTCCATTCGTCCATCGCCGTTTACATCGTCCACCAGCAGTTTGTTCCACCATCCCCGATAAGATTTTGGGAAGTATTTACTCGTCTGATCCGTCCAGGTATTCCCCCCACTTACAAAGGCCGTAATGGGCATCCACTCGCCTACCACTACCAAATCCGGTTTCTTATCCTGATTTAAATCCAGCCAGGCTGCATCACTTACCATCCCTATGCGAGCCAACGCCGGGGCTAGCTTTGCCGTCTGATCACTGAAATTTCCTTTTCCGTCGTTGATAAGCAGGAAGCTCGGGGGTGTCTCTGGATACCGCCCGGGGATTACTCTTCCTCCCACAAACAAATCCATGGCTCCATCACCGTTCACATCGGCGGCCCGAACGCAACTTTTGCTAGCGACCATAGCGGGTAAGGCTCCTTTGCTGAGTGCGAAATTTCCTTTACCATCATTCAAATATAAATGATCCGACAAACGGGCATCGTCAGGCATGAGGTCACCGTAACCGCCACTCACCACGTATAAATCCGGGAAATTATCCTTGTTTACATCGACAAATAAGGCATCAGCGTCTTCGCTGGAGGTCTGGAAGCTCTGTTTACGAGTGAAATTTCCTCCTTTTTGCTGGAGGAATAACTCCCCTGCCTTTCCATTACTGCCGCCCACGAATACATCTTCTAATCCATCCCCGTTTACATCGGCTTTTACCATGCAAGGCCCCGTAAACGACAGCGGATTAACCAGTAAAGGTTGTCGCTTGAAATCATTTAAGGAATTGGACGTTGCCTGAACCAATACGGGAGACTTAACGGAATGATACCAGGGGGATTCACTAGTTCCAGGCTTTTTGCCAGAAGAGGCTTCAGACTGTTTAAGCGTCAGTAACTGATCAGCTTTGACAGCCGTTTTCGTTTGCTGTGAACCGTCCAGCCAGGTAATAGTCAGGGAATCAATCTGAGTAGCTGATTTCAATCCAAAATGCAGTACAGAGGACACGCTCGATTGATACCCACGGGTAGGCATCTGCTCAAGAAATTGGCGTTGCCCATTTACTGAAATCATTACTTTGGCCCCAATTCCCTGGGTGTTCCCCCCCTTGCCTTCGAGTTTTACATTCAAAAAATGATTCTTCCGACTCGACTGGTTTTCATACACACTAGCGACATGATTAACATTATTGACGATTAAGTCCAGATCGCCGTCGTTGTCCAGATCTGAATAAGCAGCTCCATTGCTATTCAGGGGCTGATTAACTCCCCAGGCCGCACTGACATTACTAAAGGTCAGGTTCCCATTATTTCTGAATAGATAATTGGTTACGTTAGAGGACGGAATCTGCTGAACCAGCGTCAGTACATCCTGCCGGTGAATATTACCCTGACGATTTTTCATAAAATCACCCATGTATTTCAGGAAATCCATGTTGGTGTAGTCCCGCAGATAGCCGTTAGAAATGAAGAGATCTTTCCAGCCGTCATTGTCATAATCCGCAAATAGAGCAGCCCAGCTCCAGTCGGTGTTGGAAATACCCGCGAGTTGACCGATTTCGCTGAAACTCCCATCTCCATTATTTACCTGGAGCATGTTTCGCATGTACTGGTAATAAAATCCCGAACGCAGATTCAACTCAAATTTTTCATAGTTATCCGCACTCATCAACAGTTTCTGCCTCCGGTTATCTTCGGGTAACATATCCAGCGTAAAAATGTCAGGCAGAGCGTCGTTATTGATGTCAGCGATATCATTACCCATTGAAAATTGGGACGTATGCCGTAAGTAGTTTTGAATTTGATTACGGAAAGTTCCGTCCTGATTATTGATGTATAGAAAGTCTGGAACGGCATAGTCATTCCCAATGTAAAGATCCGGCCAGCCGTCACCATTCATATCTGAAATTCCAATTCCAAGTCCATACGACAGGGAAGCACTCTGGATGCCCGCCTTTGCCGTAACGTCTCTGAAGTGATTACCCGTATTCTCAAACAATCTGGAACCAACGCTGGGATCTTCCTTTTTGAGAATTTCTTTGGTGGCAACCTCATCCAGAACAGGCAGCGATTTAGGATTATGATTTAGTAAAAAAAGGTCCAGATCGCCGTCTTTATCATAATCGAAAAAAGACCCCTGCGTACTATAAGCGGGCTGGTCAAGCCCATACTCCCGAGCCAATTCTTTAAACTGCGGGATTCCATTTCCATCCACCCCCTGATTAATGAAAAGCTGATTGGTGCGGTTCTCAGGAGATACATTCCCCGAATAACATACGTAAATATCCAGCTTGCCGTCGCCATTCACATCGGCCATGCTTACACCCGTTTTCCAGGGACCGGGTCGGCCTGCCGCTCCCGAAGCATCCGTAATATCTTTAAACTGTAAATTGCCCTGATTTAGGTACAGTTTGTTGGGAGTCATATTAGCCGTAAAGTACAGATCATCCCGGCCATCATTATTCAGATCCCCAACGGCTACCCCCCCGCCGTTGTAGAAATATTCATACATTAAAATATTGGTATTCAGCCCTTCAGATAAGGTATTACTAAAGTCGATATGCGTCTGATCCGTAGAAAGTTCTTTGAAAAGAGAGGGACCATTATCGGCAGGAAGACCTTCCTTTTTGTCCTTTTCCTGACAAGCCAGAATAAGAACCAGAAGGCTCAGGGGTAAAAAGCGATTCATGCAAAGTTTCAGTTTGGGGGGACACGCGAGAACCAGGTATTCACGTTGCGAAGAACAGTGCCTAGCCTATTTTACGAAAATAATCTACGCCCTTTCAGACGTAGATTATTTGGTAAAAGTATTTTATCCTTTCTAAGAGATTAGTAACCTGGGTTTTGAACCAATTTATTATTTCGGTTCATTTCGTCCCGATTGATAGGAACAAAATACATTTTATCCAGCCACTTACGATTCTCAATACCGGGATCAATGTTGGTAACCTGATATTTGTAGGTATAGCTGTTTGGATCGTATTTGTAGAGACTTACCGTCTTACCCGATTTGAGCGTACCCGTAATCTGGACAATCCGAGCCTGCTGACCAAGCGTATTTGGAGCAATCATCCAGCGACGGGCATCGTGATAGCGTTGCTCTTCGTAAGCCATTTCAATACGACGTTCGTTACGATAGCGGTCCCGGAGGGCACTTCCCGTTTCAGTAATCGCAGGCATACCGGCCCGGAAACGTATTTTGTTAAGGTACGTTTTTGCTTCGGCATCTTCTCCCAATTCGATACAGGCCTCAACGTAGTTAAGTACCGCTTCCGTATAACGGATCAAAGGCCAGGGAACCTGTTGACGAGTATTTTGATCAACAATCGATGGGTTCGGATCAATGAACTTACGCATGTAATAACCCGTACGACTTCCGTTCCAGTCTTCTACCGAACTTTGACGAGTATCTAAACCAGCCACGGCCACAACGGCTCCACTGGAGTTGGTTACCTGATACTGCCCAGTCTGAATCTGGTTGTTGGGGTCTTTACCCGCTACATCCGAAGGACGGGGCTTCCAGGGTGCTCCATCGTAAAGGATTGTACCGTAGAAGCGAGGATCGCGGTTCTGGTAAGGCGTGGCCGCTTTCGTAGCATCGCTCCAGTCAAACTTGCTACCATCCATCATTTCATAATCATCCACCAAATTCTGAAGTGGAGTATTACCTGCCCAGTTGTGGTAACCGTTGGGTCCGTTGTTACGGCCTACCCAGGCTCCGGCTTCGTCCTTAAGATCCGTGAAATAACGACCCAGAATCAGGTCTTTCTCTCCGCCGTTCTTAGCCGTGGATACATTGATGTAGTTAGTGGTTCCCTGATCTTTGGAAACGGGAGCCGACAAGTTCAACTCATATCCATACGAACCCAGGCTTATGACAGCTTTTGCCGCTGCTTTTGCCTTCTGCCAACGATCAGCCCGGCTACCACTCGTGTACCCTAACACTTCGGGATTAGAAAAGCCAGCAATAGTGGTTGATTTCGTTTTAGCCGTAGGGATATCATGTAAATCACTGGCGGCATACAATAGCACGCGTGATTTAAGAGCCAGAGCAGCCGCTTCAGTAGCCCGACCGGGAAGTAATGACTTTCCTTTCAAAGCCGTAGCGGCATCATCGAGGTCTTTCGTAATGAAAGTGATGCATTCTTCGTAGGTATTCCGTTTTACCGTATAATCGGCTTCTCCCAGTTTGTAGGCACGATCAATGATGGGTACACCACCGTAATATCGCGTTAGTTGCTGGTAAAAATACGCCCGCATAAACTTGGCTTCTCCCAATAATCGAGTCGCCAAGGTAGCATCGCTGAACTGAGGGGTACTCAGGTTCTCGATGGCCAGGTTACAAGCCCGAATCCGGCTGTACATGGCTCCCCACTCGTAGGTATTATTGATCCATCCAATGTCAGCCGGATTGGAACGAGCTTCCGTAAAGGTGTTAATGCCCCGACCTGGGTGGGTAAATAGAGCCTCGTCGGTCAATGAAGCCAGCATCTGTTCATCAAAACCTCCCTGACCAAAGCCGTTGTAGATTTCGCTCACAAACGCCTCAGCCAGTGGTCCATCCTGCCAGACTCCTGACAAAACCACTTCTCCCAGGGGTTGCTTATTAACAAAGTCTCCATTACAGGAAGCCATGAACGCCAGCACCGCAACGAAACCCAGTTTTTGAATTGATTTTCTCATAGTATGTATTTCATTTCGAGCCTGGATGCTATCCTTCGGTAAGAACAATAGCACCCAAACTAACCTTCCTTAGAATGTGATAGACAAGCCCGTGTTGATGATGCGAGCAGGGGGATAGTACTGACCCGTAGTATTATCTGCTTCAGGATCGTACACTTTCAGTTTGTCCACTGTAAAGAGGTTCAGACCATTTACATAGAAACGCACTGCATTCATGCCAATCTGCCTGCTGATGGTTGAAGGCAGGGTATAGCCTAACTCCAGGTTTTTCAGACGAATGTAATCGGAGCTACGCAGCCAGTACGTGTTGTCGTAAGAATAATACTGGTTACTACGGTCCGCAATCCGGGGGTGTTTATCACTTGGATTGTCCACTGTCCAGCGGTGTTGGTATACGTCCAGCAGGTAGTTACCAATACTTCCAGATTCACCCGTACTAACGTACAACTGAGCACCCGTAGCGTACTGGAATAACACCGTCAGATCGAAGTTTTTGTAGTAGAACGAGCCGTTCAAACCGCCTTGCAGCGTAGGAATGGTGTTCTTGTTACCACGAACGCGGTCATCTGGATTAATTTTTCCATTGCCATCGTAGTCTTTGTACTTCATATCTCCAGGACGAACGGTATTCGTAATGGCTGAGTAATCCACCTTGGCAAGTGTGGCATCAATATCGGCTTGGTCCTTGAATACCCCGTCGTATTGATAGAACATGAATGCATTCAGGGGTTTACCCGTCGTACGCTGCCAAGCAGGGGCTCCTGCTGCTTCATCCCAGAAGAGAACTTTGTTTTTGGCGTAACCTCCGTTGAAGCTAATGTTATAGCGGAAATCACCCTTCTGTCCGTTGTGACCAACCTTGAATTCAAAACCGGTATTCTGCATTTTACCGATGTTCTCGGCAGGCAGGTTCATACCCGTTGTTTGAGGAATGGAAGCATTTTTACGCCACAGGATACTCGTCCGCTTGTTGTAGAAATATTCAAACTCGAAGTTGATTTTTCCATTGAACAACTGTCCTTCCAGACCGATGTTTGAGTTATTAGCTACCTCCCAGGTAATGTTAGGGTTAGGAACGCGAGACTCATACAACGTTTTCTGTAACTGGTTATTGATTACGTACGTACCAAAACCTGCCGTCGAATAATACTGATATTCCTGAAGGGACCCGTTATAATAGATCTGGTCATTACCCATTTGGCCGTATGAAGCCCGCAGTTTCAGGTAATTCACGAAGTTGACATTGTTCTTGAAGAAGTTTTCTTCTGAAATTTGCCAACCAGCCATGATACCGGGGAAGAATCCGTAACGGGTTGCCTGGGGGAACATGTAAGAACCATCGTATCGCCACAGGAACTCAGCCAGATACTTCTCTTTGTAGTTATAGGCCACCCGACCGAAGTAGTTCAAACGAGCACGTTCCCAGGCACCACCGTTGTTCGTACGCTCCAGGTCACCACCCGCGAAAAGCTGATCAATAGCGGTAGAGATAAAGTAACGACGGTATGCACTGAAGTTATCGTTACGAACGGTTTCCTTGTTCACACCCGCTAAAACCGTCAGGGCATGATTTCCAAACTTACGTTCGTAGGTTCCGATTCCACCTAACAGTACGTTCAACTGATCTTCATTACCCTGGGTCAGTCGGGGTTCCGCAGGACCACGTTTGCCTCGTACTAAAACAGGCGTTACGCCATCACTTTCGTACGCTCCCTGGAATGTATACAGATACCAGGGGATTTCCCACCGTTTGGTTTGTCTGATGTATTTATCCAGAGCAGCCGTTCCGGTAAATTTCAGTCCTTCTACACCCGGGATTTTAATATCAATCGAACCGTTCGTTTGCCAGTAATAACGCGTATCGCGGTCATATCCCGTCTGATTCGTTGTGATTACCACCGGGTTTTCACCGTTTTCAATGTCAGGGCCAGGCATGCCATTAGGCCAGTAAGCTGGCTGCGTAGGCAGACCACGCATCAACATCCGGAAAATGGTTCCAGCTCCTTTCGTTGGGAAGCGACGGTTTTCCTGACGAGCAATACTTCCCAAACTCACGTGTACGTACTTATTGATATTCGCATCCAGATTCAAACGAAGGTCATACTGTTTGTAACCCGTGGCTGAATTTTTGTAATACGCATCCTGGTTTTGATAGCCGATAGAAGTCAGATACTTCACATTTTCAGTACCTCCACTAAGCTGCACATTGTGCCGCGACTGCGGAGACCAAGTTTTCAAAGCATCTTTAAACCAGTCAGTATTGGGGTGGAACCAGGGATCTGAACCGTCCGCAAATTTCTGGAAATCTTCGGGTTTATAAGGAGCTGCTTTTACCGTTCCATCTGGACGCGTGTAGCTACCTGTAGAGCGGAACGCATCCGTGGCTGCCCGCCATTCATTGGCAGGTAAATTAAAGATTTCCAACTCATTACGCATTTCCGCAAACTGAGAAGAATTCGCCAGTTTAGGAATAACCGTTGGCTGCGAGAAACCCTGATTAAAGGAATAGGATAACTCAGGCTTACCCGTTTTTCCGCGTTTGGTTGTAATCAAAATAACCCCGTTGGCGGCCCGGGCACCGTAAATGGCAGCCGAAGCATCTTTCAATACAGAAATCGTCTCGATATCGGCTGGGTTAATGCGGTCAAAACCACCCGCCCGTGCCGGAATTCCATCTACTACGATCAAGGCATCGCTGTTACCCAATGTGTTTGTACCACGAATCCGAATACCGGCTCCGTCATAACCAGGCTCACCACTGCGTTGCACGGCGATTACACCTGGCATCCGTCCAGCAATAGAGTTCGATAAGTTAACGGCGGGAGATTTCACCAGATCCGTACCTTTTACCGTAGTCACCGCACCCGTTACCGTTTCTTTTTTCTGCTCACCGTAACCTACTACGACTACTTCTGACAAAGACTGAGTATCACTTTGTAGAATTACATCAACGGTTGACTTGGTTCCTACGGGAATTTCCTGTTTGAGGTAACCCACGTAACTGAAAATAAGTACGGCTTCGCTGTTAGGCACCGTCAGTTGATAGGAGCCATCGGCTTTAGTTGTTGTTCCGATAGTCGTTCCTTTTACCTGCACACTCACACCTACCAGGGGTAGGTTATCCTCACCAAGCACTACCCCTTTGATAGAAATATCAGCGGGTGTTTCGGTCGTTTCGGTTTTAGTGATTTTTTCACCAGAAATCATCACCGTATGGGCGGCCAGCATGGGTTTCCGCTTCACTACAATTTGCTCATCCATGATCTGGTAGGTTAATTCCAGAGGGTTAAGCAACTCCTGTAAAGCCGAACCAATGGGCTGGTTGCGGAGAGTCAGGTTCACTTTACGATTAGAAGCCACCAGTTCAGGGCTATATAAAAAATGAACGTGGGCAATTTTCGAAAGTTGAGCCAATACTTCTTCCAGTTCCTGATTTTTTACGGCAATAGTAACTCGTTGGCGGAGAACTTCCTGTCCGGAGCTCTCATGTGCGTGACTGACTCCAACAAAAACTACTGCCATGAAAAACTGCACAAAACTGACTTTCATAAGGTCGTACAGCAGTTTGTTTGAGTAGCTAATTTTTTGCATAAATTTGGGAGGTTTAATAAACCAATTAGACAAACAGATCCCCTGCATCCTTTCTGAGAGGATGTGCATTTTTTTGCAAGCTTTTAAGGGGAGATTTTTCGGCCTCCGATGCGGCAACATCGGGGGCTTTTTTTTCATTGGGGTGTTAAAGTTCTACATAGGCAAATCGTCAAGAAGAAACTAGAAATTGATTAAGGTTTAGTACAGCCTTTTCCGTAAATAGCTACTTCGCCATTACGATATTCATACTTGGCTTCAATAGCGGTACATATCAGGTTTAGCTTTTCCTGTAAGGGCCGATCATCCAATACTGCCGTTAGAGAGCAATACTTCAAGGCCTCCGAATCGTACTGAAAAGCTACTCCATAGGTTTTACTCAGTTTTTCAAATACTTCCTTGATCGGTGTATGAACGTAAGAAAAGGTTTCTTTTTCGAGACTTGATAGTTCAGGCAACGTAATATTTTTGAGATGGAGACTGTAATCCTGTCGCTCAAAGGTGGCCTGCTGTTTAGGTAATACGATCAGCGAAGGCGTTTGGCTCTGCTCTTTTTTATAAACCGCCACTGACCCCGTCTTGACCGTTACTTTCACTTCTTCGTCCGTATCAAAAGCCCGGATATTGAAACTTGTACCGGTTACCTTCGTAATTACTTCGTTAGCGTAGACATAGAAGGGTTGCTTTTTATTCTTTTTAACTTCAAAAAAGCCTTCTCCCTTTAGCGTTACCTCCCGTTTATCTGCCTGAAAGATGGTCGGAAATTCTATTTGACTTTTAGGCTGCAAAAGCAGTGAACTGCCATCGGGTAATAACACCAGCTTCGTCCGCTGACTTGTATTTCTGACGATTTCCCAACCTTTTTTATCCTTTTCTACCGGCGTAGTTACTTGTGCCCATTCGGCTTTTACTGGCCGTTGCGATTTCCAATAGATCCAGCTAACGGCTATAGCTCCCAGAGCTACAAAAACAGCCACCGCGATATTCCATCTCCACCAGCGTAACTGATAAACAGGCGTTTCGGGAGCTAGCTGACTTATAATTTCATTGGATCTTTCCTTGATATAAGCATTTGAAAGCTCAATCTCTTGCTCTGTCAAGGCTTGAAGCAGATGTTTTGCCTGGCTGATTGCGTCTTCTGCTTCGGGATATCTTAATAGAAAAGCGACCCAGAAATTTTCTTCTGATTGTGTTGCTTTTCCATAGACCCAATGCCGAAAGGACGGGTTTTCCAGAAAATCCTCTACCTTGAAATCATTATAACTATCCATGAAATAATTAAAGAGAGAGCTTACTTCAATACGATTAGGAAAATGGATCATGGATATACTCTTTGATAATAAATTTTCTTAAAATAATTTTCCATGAAACCAGATTCTACTCTTTTCCTGAGAGTAAAGCCCTGTATAGCAGATTAAGTATGAAGGGAACGGAGGTGTAAGACTAAAAATCCGTTAGTAATAGAGGTAAACAGCCAATGATGTTAAAAAACAATTGCTGTTTCTGAACATGGCCTTTTAAGTAATGAATGGCTTTCTGAAGATGATTGGAAACGGATTGCCGGTTAATACCCATGATATCCGAAATCTGCTGAATATCGCAGTCGTGATAATATTTCAGAAATAAGGCTTCCCGTTGGCGGTCAGGCAGTTGGGAAACAATTGAAGCCAAATGGGAATTCAGATGCGTTTCAGTTTCCGTATGGATCCAGCTATCCTGAATGCCCCCTTCTAGAAAATCATCCCGATCCTCATGTTTTTCAGAGAAATCAGTTAATCGCTGATGTTGCTTCAGGTCAAAGATAACCCGGTTGCGAAAGGCCTTGAAGAGGTAGTTTTTAACGGAAGCCGGTGTCTCTGTCAAATCTTCCTTATGCTCCCATAAGTAAATAAAGAGGTCCTGAATTACGTCCTCAACGAAATCCTGATCGCGACAAAATCGCATGCCGTAATTAAGCAATGGCTTGTAATGCGAAAGAATGAGTTCCTGAAAAGCCTGACGATCTCCTCTGATGAATTTTTTCCATAAGAGCGGTTCTTCGCTCACGAGTCGATTAGTAGTCGTTTTCATAGAGTTTAGAAGTAATCAATTCCAAATATATAAATTACAGCAATATTATAATTTATTATATGTATAATCTTATTCGATTTAAATGAATTTTTAACCAATTCGCATAGATTCAGCTTGTTAGAAATGAAAAACGGTCTGTGGGAAAAATCCACAGACCGTTTTGTCATCCTGATTAAGTTATGTGCTTAGCCTACCAGCTCCATAAGATCCTGATCATGGATCATTTTACGCTCATCGGCCATTAATAAAAATCGTTCGTAAAGACTATCGATATCCAGCTTATCTGATTTAAAGCCTAAAAGTTGTAGACGGTGACGCAAAGCAGCCCGTCCGCTACGAGCCGTCAGAATGATTTCTGAGCTAGGCACTCCTACATCTTCAGGGTTAATGATTTCGTAGTTAGATGAATTTTTCAAGTGCCCATCCTGGTGAATACCCGAAGAGTGAGCAAAAGCATTACGGCCTACGATGGCTTTGTTAGCTTGTACGGGCATCCGCATCATGCCAGATACCAGCTTCGAAAGGGGGTACAGACGTGTAGAATCAATACCCGTTTCAAATCCCAGATCTTTATGTACTTTCAGAGCCATGGCAATTTCTTCCAACGAAGTATTACCCGCTCTTTCACCAATACCGTTGATGGTTACCTCCACCTGACGAGCTCCAGCCCGAATACCAGCCAGGGTATTCGCCGTTGCCAGACCTAAGTCATTATGGCAGTGCATAGAGATCGTTGCCTGATGAATGTTCGTTACGTTGGCAAACAAATACGAAATACGCTCGTACATCTGCTCGGGAAGTAAATAACCCGTTGTATCAGGAAGGTTTACTACCGTAGCACCTGCTTTAATAACGCCTTCGGTCAGTCGAGCCAAAAATTCGAGATCTGCTCTACCTGAATCCTCGGCGAAGAATTCCACGTCTTCAACGAATTTCTTGGCATACTTCACGGCCTTCACAGCCCGTTCCAGAATTTGGTCACGGGTGGAATTGAACTTATGAAGAATGTGTACGTCTGAGGAACCGATACCCGTATGAATCCGGGGACGTTTGGCATGCTTGAGAGCTTCAGCGGCTACTTCAATATCCTTCTCAACGGCTCGGGTAAGTCCACAAACCGTAGGCTCGGTTACTGCCTTGCAGATTTCTTCCACGGAGCGAAAATCGCCGGGACTTGAAATCGGAAAGCCCGCCTCAATAACATCCACTCCGAGAAGCTCAAGTTCCTTAGCAATTACTACTTTTTCTTCGGTAGTTAATTGACAGCCGGGCACTTGCTCGCCGTCCCGCAGGGTGGTGTCGAAGATTTGAATTCTTTGGCTCATAAGTAAACAATGTGATCGTGAATTAACGCTTGGTTAGGTTAAACCTGATAAACAAGCGGGGATTTCTTTATCAAGTCAAAACAATAAAAACGCCTCATAAAAAAACCCTTTCCCAGAAGTCTGAGAAAGGGCTGAGTATGGCTACAACCAGCTCCCGTTCTCAGACAGTGTGACCGAGAAGAATAAGAGAAAGGTTGAGAGTCTTCGCAAACATAACACAGGCGGTTTCTATTGTGAGGACAAAAATAGCCGGAAATTTGATTCTGACAAATATTTATTGTGTAACAAGAGGACTTTCTTATTACCTTTTTTCGCTTTGAGGATTAAGCAATCCGCTTAAGCAGTTCTGCCCCCATGGCATCCGTTCCCAGGATTTTGGAAGCATCTGTAGTGGCGTCAGCAATATCTCCCGTACGGAACCCATCTTTCAGTACGCTATCTACCGCTGCAATGATGGCTTCGCTTTCGGCTTTCATGCCAAAAGAAATATCCAACATGAGAGCCGCCGAGAGTACAGAAGCCAGAGGATTGGCCACGCCTTTTCCGGTAATGTCGTGAGCTGAACCGTGAATGGGCTCGTAAAGACCTACCGAATCTCCCACCGAAGCCGAAGCCAGCATACCCATGGAACCCGCAATCTGACTGGCTTCATCCGTCAGGATATCCCCGAATAGATTAGCCGTTAACACCACGTCAAAACGACGGGGATCCTTAATAAGCATCATGGCCGCCGAATCTACAAACTGGTGCTCTACTTCTACGTCAGGATACTGTTTTGCAATTTCCTGCACAACTTCACGCCACAGACGGCTCGTTTCCAAAACGTTGGCTTTATCAACCGAACACAATTTTCCGCGACGGCTCCGAGCAGCTTCGAAGGCTTTGTGAGCAATGCGTTCTACTTCGTATTTACTGTATTTGGCAATATCATACGCGGTAGCTCCTTCGTCCTGGCGTCCTTTCTCACCAAAGTAGATATCGCCGGTTAATTCCCGGAAGAAGAGAATATCCGCTCCGCGAAGAATTTCTGCCTTGATGCTAGACGCTTCCAAAAGCTCATCAAATAGTTTGATGGGACGAAGGTTTGCGTACAGTCCCAGAGCTTTACGAATGCCTAAAAGCCCCTGCTCAGGACGTACTTTCGCCGAAGGGTCGTTATCGTATTTGGGGTGTCCTACGGCACCGAATAAAATGGCATCGGAAGCTTTCGACTTTTCAATGGTTTCTTCAGGGAGCGGCTGACCCGTGGCTTCGATGGCCGCGTGACCAATTAGGGCATAATCAAACGTAAACTCATGACCAAATTTCTGGCCAATGGCTTCTACTACTTGCTTGGAAACGGCCGTCACTTCCTGACCAATCCCATCACCGGGAATTACTAAAATGTGCTTGCTTGACATTTGCAGGTTTAATTAAACAAAGAGTAACTCAGAGTTTTTCACAGAGCTACTCAGAGTATTCTTATTAAAGTACGACTCGCTTGATTCCATTTTTCAGGCTTGACACATTGAAATTCATTAATAATCCCAATTTGTAAGGGCCAAGCCTCATGTAAGTTAGAATTTGAGCGAGATGTACCTCATTTAATGCTTCAACTGATTTTAGTTCAATTACAATTTGTTGATTAACCAAAAGGTCAATTCGGTACCCTACTTCAAGCCTAATTTCTTCAAATACCAAAGGCATGGGCTTTTCTTTTTCTACGAACAAACCTTTTTTAGAAAGAGAATAAGCCAGACATTCCTTATAAGCACTCTCAAGTAAGCCTGGACCTAAAGCAGTATGAACCTGATAAGCACAACCCAGAATCTGACTTGAAATTTTATTTAACTCAGTGAAACTCTGTGCCATACATTGTGCACCTCTGTGGTTAATTCAAACTCGCCTGAAACGCTTCGATTTCTGGGCGTAATGAGATCAGATAATCGATATCATCATAGCCATTCATCAGACAGTTTTTCTTGTAGGGATTAATCTCAAAAGAAGTCGCCGTTCCGTCGGGTAGAGTTACCTGCTGATTTTCTAAATCAACAGTAATCTGAGCCTGAGCATCCGCTTCGATGGCGGCGAAAGTCTTGGTCAAGAATTCTTCGGATACCTGAACGGGTAATACAAAGTTATTGAGCGAGTTATTACGGAAAATATCCGCAAAAAAACTAGAAATAACGACACTGAAGCCGTAATCGTGAATCGCCCAGGCTGCGTGTTCGCGGCTAGAACCCATACCGAAGTTCTTACCCGCTACCAGAATTCTGGCGGCTTTATAGGTAGGATCATTCAAAACGAAATCCGCCTTCAGCGTATCGTCTGAATTATAACGCCAGTCCCGGAATAAGTTATCGCCAAAACCCTCACGAGTAGTTGCCTTTAAAAAACGGGCGGGAATAATCTGATCCGTATCTATATTTTCAATAGGCAGCGGAGCCGCCTGTGAAGTCAATTTGGTTATTGTTTCTTTTGCCATTTTTATAATGAATATAGACGAAGGCCTTGGATGAATTGAAAGTGCTTCTTGTTTAATGTAAATAACTCTACATCATTACGAATAGCAGTGGCAGCAATCAGTCCATCAGGCACGTCTAAATGATGACTTAAGGAATAATCAGCCATGAGTTGAAGAAAAATTTCACAAACCTGGCTATCAATCTTCAGTAAACTCACTTTCGCTAGATCCTTACGAATACTGGCAAGTTCTTTGCGGTTCATAGCACCGTACAAAAGCTCACCCGCAGAAATTACGCTAAGAGCTACGTTCAGCTCTCCTATCTTTCCTACTTCCGAAATGATAGAAGCGTTATTCCGATAGATTTCAATAAGAATATTCGTATCGCAAAGGATCAATCTTCCTTCTTCCATGCTTTTTTTCTCAAGGTGTCAGCATCGATACTTCGACCAGCCCACATTCCTGCATGTTCAAATAATCCGGTCTTCTTCTTACTGCTTTTAGCTTTGGGAACCTGAATTTCTACATAGTCTAATTCAGAAAGTAATTTTTCAACAAAATTCACTTTCGAATCATCTTTGATTTTCAAGATTAGCTGAGTCATGACCTTTGCGTTTTTTTACTAAGTGATAGTTATACCAATTCCCGGATGTCGCCCACTTTCCCCGTAACAGCAGCTACAGCGGCAGTCAGAGGAGAAACCAGCAACGTCCGAGCTCCAGGTCCTTGCCGACCTTCGAAGTTTCGGTTAGACGTACTCACGGCATATTTGCCTGCGGGTACCTTGTCTTCGTTCATACCCAGACAAGCCGAACAACCGGGACCGCGTAATTCGAAACCGGCTCCTTCAAAAACTTTATCGAGCCCTTCGGCTTTGGCCTGTTCAGCTACCTGATTAGAGCCGGGTACGATCCACACCTCTACCCCATTAGCCTTTTGCTTGCCTTTCACAAACTCAGCTACTTCGCGAAGATCCTCGATGCGGGCGTTCGTGCATGATCCAATGAAAACGTAATCAATAGCTTTTCCCAACAGACTTTCACCGGGCTGTAAACCCATGTAATTCAATGACTTCTGAAAAGAAGGTTGCTCCGTAGCAGGAATCTCTTCCAGCGTTGGCACGTGATCCGTCACACCGATGCCCATACCTGGATTCGTTCCGTAGGTAATCATCGGCTTGATATCGGCAGCATCGAAGGTTAATACCTTATCAAACTGAGCACCTTCGTCAGTTTTCAACTGCTTCCACTCTTCTACTTTGCGGTCGAAGTCTTCGCCTTGAGGTGCAAAGCGGCGACCTCGCATATAATCAAACGTTACTTCGTCGGGGGCAATCATTCCGCCGCGAGCACCCATTTCAATACTCATGTTACATACCGTCATTCGGCCTTCCATTGTCAGGTTGCGAATGGCTTCACCCGCGTATTCGACGAAATAACCCGTCGCACCTGCCGCTGAGATTTTAGCGATGATGTATAAAATCAAGTCTTTAGCCGTCACGCCTTTTTCCAGCGTTCCGTTGACTTCGATAAGCATTTTCTTAGGCTTCGACTGAATGATACACTGCGTCGTCAAGACCTGCTCTACTTCTGACGTACCGATGCCGAAAGCTACATTACCGAAAGCTCCGTGGGTCGAAGTATGAGAATCGCCGCAGACGATGGTCATCCCCGGTTGCGTAATACCTAA
Organism: Siphonobacter sp. SORGH_AS_0500; assembly: GCF_002838835.1. Lineage (GTDB taxonomy): Bacteria > Bacteroidota > Bacteroidia > Cytophagales > Spirosomataceae > Siphonobacter. The sequence goes on along the minus strand of NZ_NHPP01000010.1, from coordinate 117,767 downwards.
CTCGGGTCCGATGACGTGCACGATGCCCTGGAAGGGGTGCAGCAGGTCGTAAAGTTCAATGCCAAACTCTTTGCAGTTTTCCCGCAGTTTTTCTACCTGATGCCGTGAAAGAGCTTCGCGGATGGGCAGGTGTTGATCCTTGGTAGGAACGTTATGGTCAGCCGTAGCCGTCGTACGGTTAATGTTAAAAACTTTGGCTCCGCGTTTACGCAGCCCATCAAATGCTTGAGGGCTGGTTACTTCGTGAATGAAGTGACGGTCGATAAATACCACATCGGGGTATCCTTCCTGGCGTTTCACGACGTGACTGTCCCAGATTTTATCGAATAATGTTTGAGGGGTATTGCTCATTGTGATCAGGAAATCAATATTGATTACAAAAGTGGGGGATCAATCTAAATTCATGCTATCGTCAAACGTTCAAACGATAGCGTTTTTAGTCCTATTATATAAAGTGGGCGTTGAGCCGTATTGTTCCTTAAAGGCTTTAATAAAATGGGAAACGCTTTCATACCCTATTTCCAAACTGATTTCGGAGACGTTTTTTCCAGAGTTTTCCAATAAAAAAACAGCGTGTTCCAGTCGCTTTTTTCGAATCCACGCGGCGGGACTACTGGCAAACTGTTTTTCAAAATCCCGTTTAAAAGCCGAAAGACTCCGCCCCGACAGTCGAGCTAACTCATTTAAGGACAAAGGTTTTAGGTAATAACTTTTCAGCAACCATTCCAGATCAAGTTTTTCTCCCTGATACAAGCTATGAAGGAAAGCCTTTAACTGACCCGTTTCGTCATTTTCCATCAAAAGCAATAATAACTCGTGGGATTTCAGTCGTAGAAATTGATTTAAAAACGGTGTAGGACGCTGAAAATAAGGAAAAATCGAATCGGCAAACGCACTTAGGCTTTCATTACCAGCAAACACCAGTAATGGGTTTTCAATTTCCCGTTTCTGCAGTGGACCGGAGATTAATTCAATATTTTGCTCAACGAAGGATTTCAATAGCTTTTCATGAAAGAAAAAAACCAGACTTCGATACGCCCGGTCTAAGGCTTCCTGCATAAAGTAATAACCTCTCCGAATAAATACGACATCTCCTTTTTTCACCCGGGTTTCGCCTTCGGGAGCCAGAAAACGCTTCTCTCCTTCCAGCACGAAAATAACGGCGTGTTCTTCAAAAAATACTTCGTTACGTAGCGGAGGGTCCTGATTTCGATAGGCCACAAAGGTCATGTCCTGAATCTTGAGGGATTCAAATTCATGGGCATGCATGAAGGCAGGGACACGGAGCACAGCAAACGGGGGTTAAAAGAAGCAGGTTTGACCGTTTGAACCCGTTTGAAAGTAAATAATCTCTCAAACTTCAAACACCGTCAAACCTGCTCAAACTAAAATTCTAAAAACTAAGCAGCGTTTTTACTTTCTGCACTAGCAATGGGTTTTGCTACAATCTTATGGTCTTTTTCCTGAAAAGCTTCCCATTCCAGAAGCTGGCGGGTTTGATGTTCGGGAGAAAGATTGGAAAAAGCGGCTAATTGCCGATGTAAAAACTCTAGTTTCTCTTCTTCGGTTGGGAAAGCCGCTAAACTGGCAGCCAGCTCCCGTAGTTCGGATACTGTATTCATGATATGTACTTCTATTGAATTGTACTTTATAACATAAAAGAGGGTCAATATAGTTTATTATTTGATTTTTATATAATAATTTAAAGAAATTCTTGGCTGAACGAAAAAGGTAGCGTCTGCTCTGCTCTTGAAAAAGAGGCTAGCAAAATGAGATACTTCCAGCTCTAAACACTTCTTGTAGCTAATGCCTACACTCGGCTGTAAAATCGTGTAATTATAGGTAGGGTACAGAATTCTTTTACTCGAAGGTGGAGATATCCAGTAATGTCCAAAACCAACGCTAATAAATGGCTGAACCTTGGCTAAACCAATATAGGTTCCTACTGACACTTCAGCTGCACTTCCCCATTGAGGCTGACCTTTCTCCGTGTATATATTATAGTAATACATATTAGGAGTCATAAAATAACTGGCTTTTAGATAAGACCGCTGATGATTACGTGGGAAGTGCACCCTTACCGCAAGTCCTGCAGTGAAATCGTTATCACGTCGATTTAGATCATAACTATTTAATCGTTCAATCCCGGCTCCTAATCCTACGAAGATTGCCATTTTTCGCTCCGTTGATTGCTTAACCTGTTTATGACCCGTTAATTTTTCATTATATGCATTGAGATACTTAATGATTTGACTAGAAAAATACGTAGGTGCTGAAGCAGAAAAACCCGATGTTCCGGCCGTTAATTGAGCAAGCTGATCCTTATATTCATCAATGGTAACACTGTATTGTTGACCATCTTTAATTTTATTGTATTTGAAATTAACCAATTCGTAAAAACGGTTGGACTGACTAATGAAGAAACGTTCTCGTTCATCGCGTGGGCTCTTTTCACGATACAGGTTAATAGCCCCGTTAGTCCAGATTCGTTCAATAAATTCCTTTTGCTCTACGTAGGTATTAGGTATAGAAGCATAGAGATCACTAGTAACAATTAAAAGCTTTAATTGATGGGATTCAAAAATCGACTGATCCGTTTCAATATAAAAAGCAGAAATCTGCTCAGCAGTAAAAATCTGTTCTTCCTGGCAAAGATCTTTTTTGAAAGCGATCTGAGTAGGGCTGATATCCCAGTCTTTATTATTGATGTAACCCCTCAACGTATCGGATGGGTTGACTACGACATAGCCGGGTTGAAATTGGGTTTGAGCTAACGCCGTAATAAACGAAATAAAAACAAATGGTAAGATTAATAGAGATCGGAAAAGCATAGGGTAAATCTTAAAAGTATTACATCTAGATAAAACTTCATTTGTTAAGCCTCCTCTCGCTAATTGCAATGACTAGCTGAGCTATCATTCCAATTCTGAATAGAGGCTATCTAAGTTCTATTTATCTAGCCTTAAAGAAATAGTTGAAAGTAATCCGGGTAGGAATTAAAGAAGGAGTTTCATCCTGAATCTGAAAAAACAGAGGTGAGAAATGAGCTATTTCTAGTTCCATCTGTTTTTTATAAGCGATTCCTATGGTTGGCGTTATAAACCCAAAAGACTTGACGGGAGTTTCAAAATACGTCATTCCAAGCGAGTAGAAGGGCTGAATTTTACCGCTACCAATGTATTGACCAGCTACTAATTCCAGGTTATTTACTCGACCAGCACCCTGTTTTTGATTTAGTTCATCAAAAATCATCATTTTGGGAGTGACATAGAAGGCGGTTTTAATAAAGGTATTCTGATGATTCCTAGGGAAATTAATTCGCAGAGCCAGCCCCAGACTTAGATTATTTTCCTTCTGCCGGATGTTGGTGATGTTTAACCGCTCTGACCCTGCACTCAAACCTACATAAAAGGAAGTACGCTCATCTTCCTTTCTAACTTTACCGACTGTCCTCCGGTGCGTTTTTCATGATAGGCCTGCAAATATTTGATAAGATATCGCTCAGCATAAGGTGGTATAGGCATTGAAAAACCTGCCGCATCGCTTGTAAGCTGGCTGAGCTGTTTTTTGTATTCTTCAATCTTAACCAGATAGTTCTGACCGTTGACTTCTTTATAGTAGCTGTAGTTAAGTAACTCGTAGAAGGAAGTAGAATCTTTAATAAAAAAACGGGGTTTACCGTCTTTTTCACTCTGTCCGTAATACAGACTAATGGTCGTATTACTCCAAAGTTTTTCAAGAAATAACGTTTGCTGAAAATAGTGATCCGGGCGACTTTCGTATACCTCAATGCCTACGTATAAAAGATTAAGCAAATGAGATTCATAGTGTTCATTTTTACCTTCGATGTAAAAACCCTTACTACTTAAAGCCGTTAGACGTTCTTCTTTTTGGGTAAGATCTCTTTTAAAGTAGACTTCAGCTGGGCTATCGGACCAATCCTGGTAGTCAATATAACAGAATAAAGTATCCCCTTCTGTTTTTACAATATATCCTTTTTGGAAATTGCTTTGAGCAAATCCACACTCTGCCCAAAATAGCAAAAGTGCACTTATTAAAAAATAGCGGAACATTAGATTAGGTAGATAAAATGGGAAAACAATATTAATGAATTTCCCATTTTATCTGTATCCTTATACTAATATCCCAAATAAATCCGGCTTGTCATTCAAATATTCATACGTGATTTTTGCTTCATTCATGCGGTGAATTAAAGACGAAAAGTCACTCTTGGATTTCAATTCAATACCTACAATAGCGGGCCCCTGCTCGCGGTTGGTTTTCTTTACATATTCAAAGCGAGTAATGTCATCATTAGGCCCTAATACGTTTAAAAATTCCCGGAACGCCCCTGCCCGCTGAGGAAACCGAATGATGAAATAATGCTTCAGGCCTTCGTACAAAAGCGAACGCTCTTTAATTTCTTCCATCCGGGTAATGTCATTATTACCCCCACTTACCAGGCACACCACGTTTTTCCCTTGATTTCATCTTTCAGAAAATCAAGAGCAGCAATACTCAGAGCCCCGGCGGGTTCAGCTACAATGGCTTCTTCGTTGTATAACTGCATAATCGTTGTACAAACTTTGCCTTCCGGCACTACGATTACGTCGTCAAGTAATTCTTTACAGATTTCATAAGTCATGTCTCCCACCCGCTTCACGGCTGCTCCATCGACAAATTTGTCAATATCGTCAAGCGTTACAATTTTGCCATGATTAATGGATTCACGCATGGAAGCAGCTCCGGCTGGCTCAATGCCGATGAGCTTGGTATGCGGAGACAGATGCTTGAATACCGTAGCGACGCCCGAAGCCAACCCACCCCCACCGATGGCGAAGAGCACGTAATCAATTTTAAAATCGGCATCCTTGAAAATTTCAAGGCCTACCGTTCCCTGCCCTTCCATTACGCCCAGATCATCAAAGGGGTGTACGAACGTAGCTCCCTGTTCGCGTTCGAAGGTACGGGCAGCCACGTAAGCATCGTCAAAAGTATCGCCCGTGAGTACTACTTCTACTTCTTCCTTACCGAATAATTTTACCTGCTTTACTTTCTGGTTGGGCGTGGTGCTGGGCATGAAAATCGTCCCTTTTACTCCCATTTTATGGCAGGCATAGGCCACGCCCTGAGCGTGGTTACCCGCACTGGCACAGGCTACTCCGTTAGCCAGAGCTTCGGGGGGTAACTTGGCCATGCAATTGTAAGCTCCTCTTAATTTATAGGAACGAACAATCTGCTGATCCTCGCGTTTGAGGTATACATTGGCTCCAAACTTAGCTGATAAGTTCAGATTTTGGGAAAGGGGGGTGTGCGTAACCACTTTACGCAAGCGTTCGGCGGCAAGGAATATGTCGTCAAGCTGGGGGAATAGCGTCGGGGAATCAACGGTTTCTTTCATCTTCTCTTCAATGCGACGAGCTAACGTCTGTGCCGGGGTAGTCACTATAGATATCTTTTAACGCTGGGCTGGAGTAGTTTACAGTTTTGAGCGGCCGCCGCTGCGGTTTCCTGTTTCCAGTTTCTCTTCCCTGTTCACTTGACTGTACGCTGTTATTCTTCACTCTTTACTAATAAGGGTGAATGAACGAATGGATTCACATTCACTCATTCACCCCAATTGAGTTTGGGGTTTTGAGTTTAACGTTGTGAGTTATTTTTTTAACTCTAAACCCTAAACTCCAAACCCTAAACATATAAACGCTACTAGCTACGCTCGGGACGCAGGCTACGTACGGTAGCACCGGCTTTCCACATTTCAGATTCACGTAGTTCAGCTAATTCTACTTCCAGTTTCTCACGGTAATCTGACTGTGAGTTACGAGTGATGGAAATCTGAGCTTGCTCGCCTGATTTAACCGAGTTGTATAATTTTTCGAACACAGGCTTCGTAGCTTCTTTGAAAGGCTTCCACCAATCCAGAGCACCACGCTGAGCTGTAGTAGAACAGTTGGCATACATCCAGTCCATTCCGTTTTCAGCTACTAAAGGCATCAGAGACTGAGTCAGCTCTTCTACCGTTTCGTTGAATGCTTCAGAAGGAGAGTGACCGTTCTCGCGAAGAACTTCGTACTGAGCCGCGAAAATCCCCTGAATAGCACCCATCAGCGTACCACGCTCGCCCGTTAAATCAGAAGTTACTTCTTTGTAGAAATCCGTTTCGAAGAGGTAACCTGAACCTACGCCGATACCCATAGCGATACATTTTTCACGAGCTTTACCCGTAGCATCCTGGTATACAGCGAAGCTTGAGTTCAAACCTTTACCTTCAACGAACAGACGACGCAGTGAAGTTCCTGAACCTTTAGGAGCTACTAAGAATACGTCAACATCCGCAGGAGGAACGATACCCGTCTGATCTTTGTAAGTTACGCCAAAACCGTGTGAGAAGTACAGAGACTTACCAGGTTTCAGAGCAGCCTTTACGGTTGGCCATACTGCAATCTGAGCAGCGTCAGAAAGCAGGTAGCAAATGATGGTACCTTTTTCCAGGGCTTCTTCGATTTCGAAAAGCGTTTCGCCAGGAACCCAGCCATCTGCAACGGCTTTATCCCAGGTCTTAGAATCTTTACGCTGTCCAACGATTACATTGAAGCCATTATCTTTCATGTTCAGACCCTGACCAGGACCTTGAACGCCATATCCGATTACCGCGATAACTTCGTCTTTGAGGACCTCACGAGCTTGCTCAAGGGGAAACTCTTCCCGGGTTACTACTTCTTCTTCGACTCCGCCAAAGTTCAACTTTGCCATTTTGATTAGATTTGATGGTAATAAAATTGTAAAAGCTCTTTCTAGTTTGGAGTTTGGGGTTTAGAGTTAAAACAACTCACAACTTTAAACTCAAAACCCCAGACTCTTATGCTATTTCCCAAACGCCTTCGGAAGGCAGGTACTCTACGAGTCCTTTTTCTTCTTTTGATACACTGATACGGCCTGAACGAACGAATTCCAGAATACCGTGGGGCTTGATGTAATGGTAAAATTCCATAATTTCCGCTTCGGTTCCCGATTTTTCGATCACGACCGAATCCGTTCCCCAATGCACAACCCAGGCGTTGAAATCCTTGTTTACACGCTCAATGTCCAGTGCAAGACCTCCCAGCGGCGTTGAGATTTTAAACAGGGCTGTCTCATTAAAGACAATATCTTCATCCAGATACCCGTATACAGCCAGCACATCGACCAGTTTACGAATCTGGCGAACCAGTTTCTCGACCGATTCCCGGCTTTCGGACTTGAGTACAATGGTAAAGCGGGATACGCCTTTACGCTCGGTTTCGCAAACCGTCAGCGACTCGATATTCAAGCGGCGACGCGTAAAGACAATCGTAATACGATTCAGTAAACCAACCGTATTCGTGGTAAATATGGAAATGGTGTAATTAGTCATCGTAGTGTTTGGTTGATGGTTATTGGTTAATCTTGTTTGTTTTTACTGTCAACGAGCAATGATCAACCAACAACAACTAAGTCCTACTCTAATCTGATTTTATCAACCGCCTGCCCCGCTGGAACCATGGGGAATACGTTTTCTTCTTTCTCGCAAATGACTTCGAGTAAGTAAGGTCCGTCATGATTCAGCATGGTATCCAGGGAGTCACTTAAAGCCGCCCGATCCCGGCAGGTATGTCCTTCAATGTGGAATCCTTTGGCAATCGTTACGAAATCCGGGTTCTTAATGTCCACGAAGCTGTAGCGATTGTCAAAGAACAATTGCTGCCACTGCCGCACCATACCCAGGAAGTTATTATTGAGGATAACGATCTTGATATTCAGGTTTTCCTGCCAGATGGTAGCCAATTCCTGGAGCGTCATCTGGAAGCCGCCGTCACCAATGAAGGTGATTACTTCGCGATCCATCGCTCCTCTTTTGGCACCAATGGCTGCGGGTAAGGCAAAACCCATCGTTCCCGCCCCGCCAGAGGTTACTACGGAATTGTGCTTTTTAAAACGGTAATACCGATTGGCAAGCATCTGATGTTGTCCAACGTCCGTTACGACTACCGCTTCACCTTTGGTTTTTTCCGAAATCAAATGGACTACTTCACCCATTTTAATTTGATCGCCTTCGTGGAAGAGCGTCGCCCGGGTGATTTTTTCGTCTTCAATCGCATCGTACGCCCGGAATTCATTCCGCCATTCTTCGTGTGAACGTTCTTCCACCAGCGGTAATAAGGCTTTCAAAGCTTCTTTGGCATCCCCAACAACGGGGGCCGTTGCTTTGACATTTTTATCTACTTCGGCGGGATCGATTTCGATGTGAACGACTTTAGCCTGAGTAGCGTATTTGCTTAAATCGCCGGTTACCCGGTCATCAAAACGCATCCCGATGGCGATTAATAAATCACACTGGTTCGTTAATACGTTTGTACCGTAGTTACCGTGCATGCCCAGCCAGCCTACGAAATTAGGGTGGTCTTCGTCAATGGCTGACATCCCTAAAAGCGTAACCGCCACCGGAATACCCGTCTTTTCGGTAAATGCCTTGAGTTCTTCTTCGGCCTTCGCTAAGGTAATACCATGACCAGCCAGAATATAAGGTTTCTTAGCCCGGTTAATCAGTTCGGCTGCCGCCTTCAGTTGATCTTCTTTAGGCACCATCCGGGGCTTGTAACTCACCATTGTTTCGCACTTTTTATACGAAAATGGCTTCGTCATCAGCTCCATCTGGGCCGTCCGTGTAAAGTCCAACACCACTGGACCGGGACGACCGGTTTGAGCAATATAAAAGGCTTTGGCCAGTACTTCAGGTACTTCATCCGCATTGGTAATCTGATAGTTCCATTTGGTAATGGGCATCGTCATACCGATTACATCCGCTTCCTGAAAAGCATCCGTTCCGAGAAGTTTATTATATACCTGACCGACGATGCATACCAGGGGGGTCGAATCCAGCAGAGCATCGCAGATGGGCGTCATCAGGTTAGTAGCTCCGGGACCGGAGGTTACCATACAAACACCCGCCCGATTTTGCATGCGGGCATACCCCTGAGCGGCATGACCCGCTCCCTGCTCGTGACGAACCAGAATATGATGAAGGACCTCCCGGTAATCGAAAAGAGCGTCATAAGTAGGCATGATTGCTCCGCCGGGGTATCCAAAAATGGTATCTACTCCTTCAGCCAGTAACCCCAGCATCAGGGCATGAGAGCCCGTTACTGTACGTTGGGAGGCTTCTTCCAAAACCTCGGCAGCGGTTTGCATCTGGTGTGCCATAGGATTCTTCCTTTCTGTTAACGATGAGTCGTTAAGCGTTTATTTTTAAGTAGTTACTCTATTGACAATCAAATCTTATAAATCCGTCACGCAACCCAGACTAGCCGAGGAAACGTTTTTGATATACTTACGAAGAATACCACGCTGGAAGGGGTTCTCTGGAGCTACCCAGGCAGCCTTCCGGGCGGCCATTTCTTCATCAGAAATATGCACCTGAAGGACATTGCTTACGGCATCAATCGTAATCAGATCGCCATCTTCAATAAGAGCAATGGGGCCGCCGTCATAAGCTTCGGGCGTTACGTGACCCACGACAAACCCGTGCGTACCACCCGAGAAACGTCCATCCGTAATCATGGCAATCGAGTTACCCAGACCTGCTCCGATAATAGCCGAGGTAGGCTTTAACATCTCGGGCATTCCGGGACCTCCTTTGGGCCCTTCGTAACGAATTACTACCACCATTCCGGGTTTAATGTCACCGTTGGCCAGAGCTGCCATGAGCGTTTCTTCTTTGTCACAAACTTTGGCAACACCTTCAAAACGCTCCCCTTCTTTACCCGTAATTTTAGCTACTGCACCCGTAGGAGCCAGGTTACCATACAGAATCTGTAAGTGCCCCGTAGCTTTGATCGGCGTTTCAATCGGGAAAATGATTTTCTGAGTTTCAAAATCCAGATCAGGTTCTTCAGCCAGATTTTCAGCGATGGTTTTACCTGTGATCGTCATACAATCGCCGTGTAATAAGCCTACTTTGAGCAGGTATTTCATGACTGCCGGAACGCCCCCAATGGCAAGCATATCTTCCATAAAATACTTACCAGAAGGTTTCAAATCGGCAATAAGTGGAGTACGGTCACTGATGTCCTGAATATCTTTCAGGGTAAATTCAATTTCAGCGGCGTGAGCAATCGCCAGATAATGCAGAACGGCGTTGGTCGAACCACCCATCGCCATTACCAAAGTCAAGGCATTTTCCAGTGACTTACGGGTAATGATGTCGCGGGGTTTCAAATCCAGTTCGAGCAATTTCTTCATGGCTGCCCCAATGGCCAGACATTCTGCTTGTTTGCCTTCGTGCGTAGCGGGGTAAGAGCTGGAATTAGGTAAGCTTAAACCTAATGCTTCGATACTGGAAGCCATGGTATTAGCCGTATACATCCCGCCGCAGGCTCCAGCTCCGGGAATGGCATTCTGGATTACTCCCTTATAATCTTCATCGGCAATGGTTCCGGCAAATTTCTTACCCAAGGCTTCAAAGGCCGATACGATGTCGAGCTTCTGACCTTTCCAGCTACCCGTGCGGATCGTCCCTCCGTACACCATAATGCCGGGACGGTTCAGACGAGCCATAGCCATAATGGCTCCGGGCATATTTTTATCACAACCCACCACCGTAATGACGCCATCGTACCACTGTCCTGCCACTACATCTTCAATGGAATCAGCAATAATATCGCGGCTGGGAAGAGAGTAGCTCATGCCATCATTCCCATTGGTCATCCCATCCGAAACACCAATGGTATTAAAGATGAGTCCAACCATTCCATTACCCTGAATTCCTTTTTTTACATGAACGGCAAGACCATTCAGGTGCATGTTGCAGGTGTTCCCTTCATAGCCCGTGCTGGCAATGCCAATTTGGGCTTTACTCATATCCTCTTCTGTCAAACCTACGCCATACAGCATGGCCTGAGCAGCGGGATTGGTTACTTCCTGGGTAAGCGTACGCGAGTACTTATTCAATGGGGTACTTTCCGTTACCATATCAACTCGTTGTTAAGCGAAATCAGCAAAAGAGCCAAGCATGCAATCAGAGCTAAACTCCTCTGTAGTCATCCGTTGATGGAATATATAAATCGATCAAAAATTGTACTAATCAAACAAATCTTGCCTTATTCTAAGACGGGGATGACCAGATAACAAAAAGACCTTTCTCGGGATGTGAGAAAGGTCTTTCAAGGTGAATATCAACCTGTCTCACACGGATTGTCGGATGAGTACGAGAATAATAATCACGAGAATATTTGAAACAAATCGGATCATCAGGAATTGAATTTTGCCACTTTTTGGGTTGGCATATCGCAAAGGTAAAGGCTTCTATTTTTCAAATCCAAAAAAAAAGAAACAAAATTTTGCCTTTATTTATGCCTACCACATTCTATTGTCATTTTATTAAAAACGGCTTCACAATTTTATAAAATTCGCATTACACTAGGATAATACTAAGTATTAGTTTTGCATCAGCATTGAGAAGGGCGTCGCTACCTTTTTAGTAGTCTCACTAAACTTCTGAGTTTGATGTAAAACCGGGTCTAAGGTCAAACTGAGAAGTTTCCGCCAGTCCGTTTATCACCTCTAAAGAAGTAAGAAAATGGATTGCCTTTCTGCTCATAGCCCCTGAGGAAAGATGTAATTTTTTAAGATTCAGAAAAACCATCCTTCCTGGATTTACCGTACATGTAGAAGGTTTACCCCAGAAGGATTAACAAAATTTACAGGCGTACGTAATTCCGTCAGTCTTTTTATTCTTAAGTAGAAACCTGAAATATGCCGTTTATCACGATTTAACAAATTTCTGTTTTTCCTTTCTTTTTTTGCAAACAGCCTTTCCAAAGGCTCATCATTCTACCTTCAATCATAGGCCCCCTCTTTTGGGGGCTTTTTTAGTAGCCCGCCAACAATACGGTCAGGATACCACTTACCACTACATCTTTGAGAAAATGGAGAGCCCGACTGATATGATTGGTTACGGACTGCACATGGATACCCATGATGTGGCCGATTTCCTCGTTGGAAAGGTTATCAAAAAAGCCAGCATTAATGCTTCGCGTTGTCGTTCGGGAAGCTTACTGAGCCCCTGCCGAAGCCGGTTGAGTTGTTGTTGGCGATCTTCCTCTTCGGTAATGGTGTATTCTACGGAAGGAAGCCAGGTTTCCGGCGACCAGAGAGCTCCCCATTCCAGCGGCTCTTCATCCATTAAATGCTTCCGATTTCTGGAAAGAGCATTTCTCAGGACTCGAAATAAGTAAAACTTGATGGTTTGTAAATCGGTAAGAGTTTCTCTTCGCTGCCAGATTTCTACGAATACGTCCTGAATCACATCCCTGACCAGATCGTAATCCGAAGTAAGGCGTTTACCATAGGAAAAAAGAGCTGGAGCGTAGCGGCGATAGATGGCTTCATACGCCTGGAGATCTCCCCGGCGAAAGGCATTCCAAAGCTCCAGGTCAGACTGAGTAGAAACGGTCATACATATTGAGTTGGATAGATTTCGTGGTCAACTTTAAAGAAAAGATGACCACGAAATGTTGATTAAATCATCGCATTAACTCCAGTCCCGATCCCAGGAGTCTGGAGTATTCCAGGCCTCCGTTGGGGCAAACCACTGCTCGCCTTTTTTGAGAAACTTCTTGGCAAAGTCCTCGTTAAATTCCACCCCCAATCCGGGTTTGTCAGGAACTTTTACGAAACCATTGGTAAAGGGTTTATCAATACCCGTCACCAGATCCTCCCAGCCCACTACATCCACGCCGTGGTGCTCCAGAGCAATAAAATTCTGCGTAGCTGCCGCACAATGCACATTAGCCATCATACAAATGGGTGTTCCGGCAAAGTGCATGGCCATAGGAATGCCGCGTTCTTCAGCATAATCCCCAATTTTCTTGGTTTCCAGAATGCCGCCTGACGACGCCAGATCTGGGTGAATGATATCCACGGCTTTGGCATCAATGAGCTTGATGAATTCTTCTTTACCGAAAATATCCTCGCCCGTGAGTGTCGGCGTTTCGATGGCTTCGGTAATCTGCCGCCACTGGTCGTGATAAAACCAGGGAACTAGATCTTCCAGCCAAGCCAGTTGATATTTTTCCACTGCTTTTCCAATGCGAATGGCTGTATTTACATCAAAATGACCGAAGTGATCGGCTGAGATAGGAATATCATAACCTACTACACTACGCACCTTTTCCACGTAATCAGCAATGTACTGAATGCCTTTTTCCGTCACCTGCACCCGGGTAAAGGGATGTTTGGTTAGTCCATAACTACCTACCCGACCTATTTTACTGTTTCCGTACTGATTCTTAATATCCCACAGACCCGCTCCAATCAGCATTTCGGGTTTATCGGCCAGCAGTCCAATGCCGAAGTCCATCTTTAGCCAAGTATAACCCCGATCCAGCCGGGTTTCCTTGAGTTTTTTGCCAAAAGCTTTTGGATCATCCACTTCGGGGGTATCCGCATAAAGCCGGATTTCATCGCGATACTTTCCACCCAGCATTTGATAGACAGGTACGTTATAAGCCTTACCTGCCAAATCCCAAAGGGCCATTTCTACTCCGCAAACTCCGCCCGCCGCCCGTCCATGATTGCCAAAGGGCCGAATCATCTTGAACAGTTGCTCGACGTTACAGGGGTTTTTACCCAGCAGACGGCTTTTTAGCATTAAAGCGTATTTGGGGCTACCGCCGTCGCGAACTTCTCCCCATCCTACTAATCCCTGATTGGTTTCGATACGAATGACAGGGCTACTGAAAGGCACCCCCTGCAAATGAGCAATGCGTAAATCGGTAATCTTTAGCTCCGAAGGTTTAGAAGCCCGCTTGACTTTCTGGGTGATGTACTCCATCTCCTCTTCAATGTGATTGTCGAAACGTAAGCCTAGAGCTAATCCTCCGAGAGCTGCTTTTTTCATAAATCCCCGACGGTCGGCTCCTGGTGACGTTTCAGGCGGGGAAACAGCCGACCGGGCCGGCTGCTTGAAGCGGTCGAAAATGTTTTTCATAGTACTTTATAAAGTTTAGAGGTAATTTTTCGACGAAAAGTTACACACAATACATCTTATCCAAGAAAAAATTGTCTTTTTTTGCAGTAATTCCTGTGTAATCTTAATTCTTACTAAGCTCAGGGAAGATTTTTACCTCTAAACATTATCTATGAAAAAGTTATTCACTTTCGCTCTGATCCTGAGCGGAATAAGCCTATTGCTTGCTTTGGGCTTATTTCTGACGGGATCGGGCCAGTTGACGGCCCTGCCCGTAGTTGGGGGACTGCTGCTGCTAGCGTTGGGGGTTAAACGATCCCCCGCTACCTCAAGTCTTAGTTACACCGTTCTGATTCTATCAGCCGTTTCCGTAGCCATGTATCAGCCGCAATGGTTTTTGAAATGGGGTGATTTTGAATTAAAACGACTCATCATTCCCCTGCTTCAAATCATTATGTTCGGCATGGGGTCACAGTCAAGTCTGGAGGATTTTGCGGGTATTGCCAAGAACCCTAAAGGCGTATTGGTGGGTATTGCCAGTCATTACCTGATTATGCCCAGCGTAGGCTTTTTGCTGGCTGTTTCCTTTCCATTGCCCCCCGAAATTGCAACGGGCATTATTCTGGTAGGCTGCTCGCCCAGTGGACTGGCTTCCAACGTCATGGCTTATATTGCCCGGGCCAATGTTCCTCTATCGGTTACGGTAACGGCTTTCTCTACGCTACTTTCTCCGGTATTAACGCCTGCTTTATTACAAGTGCTGGCGGGAGCTTTCTTACCCGTTGATTTCTGGAAAATGGTAATGGAGATTTTTAATATTACCATTCTCCCCATCGTAGCGGGTCTTTTGTTTAATGCCCTGGCCTATCCCGGCCAAAGCCAGCGGAGTATTATAATCCAGATTGCAGTTTATCTGGGAATTATTCTGCTGAAAAACACCATCGCCCTTCAGGAAGGAGCTACCAATTTCGCCGAAACCGTAGGCTGGAATTGCTTCTGGTTCATTGGAATGCCCCTATTGGGCGGCTGGCTTTTTCAGCGATTGGCGGGTGGAAAACGGGAAATCATGGATCGGGTTCTTTCTTCACTTTCCATGGCGGGTATTACCACTATTATTGTGGTGATTACCGCCGCTGGTCAGCAAAGTCTTTTGCAGGTAGGGCTGATTCTGGTACTGGCCTGTTTTCTGCATAATACCCTGGGTTATTTTTTGGGTTACTGGAGCTGCCGACTCGTGGGACTTAGCGAGCAATCCAGCCGTTCGGTGGCTTTTGAAGTTGGCATGCAAAACGCAGGGATGGCCTCGGGTTTGGCCCTTCAGATGGGCCAACTGGCAACTACGGGACTGGCTCCCGCCGTGTTTGGTCCGTTAATGAACACCACGGGATCCATGCTGGCGAACTGGTGGCGAACCAAGCCGCCCCGGGAAGAAGAACCCGTAGAATCCCAGCCTTCGCCTATTGCTTCTTAATGCCTGATTACCTTTTACATACCTCTAAATTCTATCGTACTTATGATTCGTGTCAGCTTTCTGGTAACCGCCTTCTGGGCCGTTACCCTGGCGGTTTCCGCCCAGCAGATTAATGCTCCCAAAGAGCTTATTCAAACCTATACCTCTCAGTACAAAGGCGAACGCTTTCCCGATGGCAGGCCCAGAGTCTCCGATGATCTGGTGAAACGACTCAAAACCATTTCTCTGGAAGAAGCCTGGGGTGTACTTCGCAGTGAAGGCTATACCAACCAATTCGAAGCGGGCTGGATGCGGATTAATGCTGGTCAGGTATTAGCCGGACGGGTATTAACGGCTCAATACATGCCCGCCCGCCCCGATATGGAAAACCCTATCAAGGAAAAAGGTAAAGCCGAAAACCGGAAAGGGGCTCCTAACTCCTGGCCCATCGACCAGCTTAATGAGAATGATGTATACGTAGCAGATGGGTATGGAAAACTAGTGGACGGAACCCTCATTGGTGATAATTTGGGTAACTCCATTTATGCTAAATCGAAAACGGGCGTCGTATTCGACGGCAGCGTTCGGGACCTGGAAGGACTGGAAGCCATTCAGGGTTTTACTGGCTTTGTTCGTGGGTTTGATCCTTCGTTCATTAAGGATATGCTCATGACGGGCATCAATTATCCCATCCGCATTGGCCGGGCCACCGTATTACCGGGGGATTTGATCTTAGGAAAAACCGAAGGGGTAATATTCATTCCCGCTCACCTGGCCGAGAAGGTCATTACTTCCTCGGAGTGGATTGCCCTTCAGGATGATTTTGGCCATCAGATGCTACGGGAAGGTAAATACACGCCCGGAGAAATCGATATGAAGTGGTCGGCTGCCATTATCCAAACCTTCCGCGATTGGCTTAAAAAACATCCCGATAAAGTAAAAATGACGCCCGATCAACTGGAGGAACGGATTAAGAAGCTTTAGGTTATTGTTGTTAGTTGTTAGCGGCTGCGGTTGTTAGTTGTTTACCAAACTTCATGAAAGTTTCGAACTTTCATGAAGTTTGATTTTTGCTGTTTTTTGCATAACCCCATCGGGGTTAAATTATGAATAGCCCCGTATGCAATGCGGAGTTAAAATAGGTCATAAAGCAAACGTTTTCTTAGCCATTTTGATCTAAAATCGCCATTGTAATCCGGCTGATACAAATGAGCTGCTCTTTTTCGTTAGTAATACGAATCTCCCAGACGTGTGTGGTTTGTCCCACGTGAATGGGCTGGGCTTTCGCATACACAAAGCCCTCTTTCACTGCTCGCAGGTGATTGGCATTGATGTCCAACCCTACGGCTATTTTTCCTTCTCCTATACTAGCATAGGCCGCTACGCTTCCCAGCGTCTCGGCTAGTAATACCGAGCTCCTCCGTGCAGTACGCCGAAGGGTTGCCGGGTACGATGATCCACCGGCATTCGAGCCATCAGGTAATCAGGGCCGACCTCCGTAAACTCAATCCCCAGGTGACCGGCAGCCGAGCTGGCATTGAGGCGATTAAGGGCTTCGGGTGTTAATTGTTTTTGAAATAACATCATAGACAAACGCTTATGAAAAGCTTAGACTCCTACCAGAGTTCACTTTTCCAGGATAAGGATGATCCGTTTTTCGTGAAAAATACATCCGTTCACTGAAAATACTAGCATTTTATACAAGCCCATAGGTAGACACTCGCTTGATAATCCGTACTTTTGCGGAAATTTTGCTCAAAGCAGATGGTTCTCATCTCAAGAGTGTTAGCAATTGGGCAAGTGATTTCCACGTTACTTTAAACTAGGGCTCAGGCCTTACACCCCCTTGACAGCTTTGAAAATAATTTATCTGGTACGGCACGGAGAAACGGAATATAACCGATTAGGAATTGTTCAGGGCTCAGGCGTTGACTCTGATTTGAACGACCGCGGTCGGGCTCAAGCTCATGCCTTTTATGAAGCTTACCAGCAAGTACCTTTCCAACGCATCTATACTTCGGCTCTTAAACGTACGGTTCAGTCGGTTCAGGACTTCATTGACGCAGGCATTCCCTACGAACAGCATGCGGGTTTAAATGAGTTTGGCTGGGGAGATATGGAAGGTAAAACGCCCCATTACACCGAAGACGACTATTACCGTAGTATGATCTACAACTGGCGGATTGGCAACGTCGATGTATCCGCCATTGGAGGCGACAGCCCGCTGAGTGTTCTCAATCGTCAGATTCCCGTCATTGAACACATCATCAGTCGTCCTGAAGAAGAGCAGGTGTTGGTTTGTATGCACGGTCGGGCTATTCGGATTTTGTTAACGCATTTATTCAAGGAACCTTTATCGGAGATGGATCATTGGGAACACTCTAATCTGTGTCTGTATAAAATCCGGTACGATTACAATACGGGTAATTTCACCCTCGAACTCGGTAACGACACCCGTCACCTGGCCGGAATCGAAAAGGAACCTGAAGTAAGCAACTCTTAATAGTTTACTGTTGTCAGTCTACCGTTTTCAGTTATTGCTGACGAACAAAACGGACAACTGTAAACCGTAAACTGACAACTCATTTCTCCCATGGTTTACGACATAACCTTGATTGGTGGAGGGATTGTGGGGCTGGCGACGGCTTTGCAACTCAAACGCCAACGCTACGATCTGAATATTCTTCTCCTGGAGAAAGAAAATCACGTTGCCGCCCATCAGACTGGCCACAATTCGGGCGTGATTCACTCGGGATTGTATTATAAACCCGGTAGTTTGAAAGCTACCAATTGTATCCGGGGGTATGATATGCTGCTGGATTTTGTCCGCAAAGAAGGCATCCCCTTTGATCTCTGCGGAAAGATCGTTGTAGCGACTAAAAATGAGCAAATCCCTTTGCTTAACAACCTTTATGATCGCGGGCAACAGAACGGTCTCACCAAGATTCGCAAGATCAGTCTGGGTGAAATGAAGGAAATTGAGCCTTACGTTTCCGGCGTAGCAGCCATGGAAGTTCCTTACACGGGAATTATTGATTATAAAACAGTTACTGAAAAATACGCCGAAAAATTTCAGGCCTTAGGCGGGCAAATTCACCTCAGTGAAAAAGTCATTGGTATCACCAAGGGCTCAACCATTAGTATCGTCAAGACCGAAAAAGCTTCTTACGAGACCAAACTCGTTATTAACTGTGCAGGTTTGTATTCGGATAAAGTCGCTCAGTTTAGTCAGGATCAGCCCGTTAACGTTCGCATTACCCCCTTTCGTGGTGAGTATTACCAGTTAAAACCCGAACGCGAGCATCTGGTGCGTAATTTGATTTACCCCGTTCCTGATCCGAATTTCCCCTTCCTCGGCGTTCACTTTACCCGCATGATTGGCGGTGGTGTGGAAGCAGGGCCTAATGCCGTGCTGGCTTTCCGCCGCGAAGGGTATAAAAAGTTAGATATTGATTTTAAGGAACTCTACGAAACCTTTTCCTGGCCGGGCTTTCAGAAAGTAGCCGCTAAATACTGGCAAACGGGCCTGGGAGAAATGTATCGAAGCTTCTCGAAAGCGGCTTTCACGAAAGCGTTACAAGAGTTGATCCCCGATATTCAGGAAAACGATCTCATTCCCGGTGGTGCGGGCGTGCGAGCTCAGGCTTGTGACCGAACGGGTGGTCTGCTCGATGATTTCTCAATTCTGGAAGACGCTAAGGTGATTAATGTACTCAATGCCCCTTCCCCGGCGGCCACCTCCTCCTTATCCATTGGGTTGACCGTATCTGAAATGGCACTCAAACGTTTTTGATAAATTAGGATTATCCTTGTTTATTGCCCCAGGCCGCTCAATTGAGCGGCCTTTTTCTTGATTATAAGTTCCCGAATTTCATCCGGGGACACTGTTGTTAATAGCAAACTTCCTCCCTGCCGTCGCTCGGCTCTAGCTGAGTGACTACCTAGCTCTAGGCCTCTGGCCGGTAGACTGCGAACCCATAACTAGTTACAAAACAACTTTCCCCAACCTAAACAGACCTGCTAACATAGGCCAGAGCCAAGGGAGGAAACCTAATTGGTCAAAATTGAAAGAGGCCCGATTCGTATTAAGTTCTTTGATTATAAATTTTAAACAGCTTTTAATTCAAAATAGCACTTTTATTAAATCATTGTAAATCAGTATTTTAAATTTACAAAAAGTCTAATAAGTAAATTTTTTATATTTTTTTTCCTATTTACTGAGTTAAAACCCACCCTTGCTGCCTCTTGATGTCAAATTGCTCAACAGATGAACTATCAGAACTTTAGTCGGGAGGATTTTGTGAAAGACTCGTACTTCCGCAAATGGGTTCAAAAACCCGACGAACTGACTCGCCAGTTCTGGTACGATTACCTGACGAAATACCCCGAGCAGACCGAAACCATTCGTCAGGCGGCAGAGATGGTTCTGCAACTAGCAACAGTGGTCAGGGAGCAAAATCCGGTAACGCCCTCCGAAGAAATTGAACATAGCTGGCAGGAAATCAATCACCGAATCACTCATCCGGTAACTGGCGTAAAACCTTTCTATCGTCAGCGTTGGGTATGGGCATCGGCTGCCTGCCTCGCTTTTTTGATTAGTTGGGCCGGGTATTGGTATGCCCGTCAGGATCAGAGCTATCAGCACAACGTAGCCCATGCAGATCAGGCTTTAAAGGAATGGGTAAATACTACGGATCACGTCCAAACTATTGCCCTCCAGGATGGCAGCTCTGTGCTTTTACATCCGGGCAGTCGGCTGAGTTACCCTCAGCAATTCAAGTCTTCCAAACGGGAAGTCTTTTTATCCGGCGAAGCTTTTTTCGAAGTAGCTAAAAATCCTAAACAGCCCTTTTTTGTCTATGCTAATGAAATTGTCACCAAGGTATTAGGTACCAGTTTTAAAGTCAGTGCTTTTCCTAAAGATCAGAAAGTTACCGTAATGGTACAGACCGGAAGGGTTTCTGTTTACGCTCAGTCAGATCAGCAGGCCAAAGAGAAAGCCGAATCTACCGAGTTGGAAGGGCTGGTCTTAACGCCTAATCAACAGATTGTTTACTCTCGCGAGCAGGTTCGCATGGTTAAATCACTAGTTACTCAGCCCTCCGTTTTGGCGAAATCCGCTAGTTCCGCTTTCGTCTTCCGAAATGCCAGTGTGAAAGACGTATCTCGGCCATCGAAAAAGCGTACGGTGTACACATTATCTATGATGAAGATACCTTCCGCCATTGCCAGTTGAATGCCGACTTAAGTGATGAACCTTTGTATCAGAAAATGGAGATTATTACCAAAAGCATTGAAGCCCGCTATCAGGTCGTAGACGCTCAGTTTGTCATCTCCGGCGAAGGTTGTTCCCTCTAACTAAAGCCTTATTATTCAATACCAGTACAGTAGCTTAACCTCTAAACCGCTTACTCCGTAAGCACCTATGAACAGTCCTAACCCCTTTCCCTCGTGGAAAGGGGGTTTAGGTTTCTTCTCCTTTCCATTCCTGAAAATTATTGCCCTACGCTGCCTTCGCCAGGTTGCCATAAAGGTTCTCAACAAAACCTAATTACTCGTTAAAACCTAATTACTCGTTCTCGCGTACCCCATGCCTTTTATCTGACGGCGAATGTCCGATCAATGGGGCTGTGGACTTTTACTTCTAAACCTCCAAAACGTATGAATTCATCCTTACTTCCAAGGAGAAATCAATGGTGGCTTTACTGCTGCCTGATGCTGAGTTTGCTAGTTAACCTGCCCTTACTGGCTGGCCCAGGAGCGGACATTCTTGACCGGAAAGTAACTCTTAAAGCCGATCAGGACGACATTAGCTCGGTGCTTTTGCAACTGGAAAAACTGGCGGATGTCAAATTTTCCTATAGTCCACAACTCATCGGAGCCCGCCGAAAAGTTTCTATTTCGGTCATTGATGAAAAATTAACACTGGTACTGGAACGGCTGCTTCAACCCCTGCGACTGAATTATGAAGTCGTTGGTAATCAAATTATTCTCAAGAGAAAAACCACTACCGAAGCCGTTATTCCCTTGCCTCAGGCCAATCAGGTACGCATTCCCAAAGTTATCATTACCGGAAAAGTCAGTGATGAAAACGGCCAGCCCATTCCCGGGGCTAACGTTCGTTTAAAGGAAAATACTTCCATTGGTACGACCACCAACGCCGAAGGGCAGTATTCACTTAACGTGCCGGATAACACGACTGGCGTACTGGTGTTTACTTCCGTTGGGTATCTGCCCGCTGAAGTAAGCCTTTCCAGCCAAAGCGTAGTGGACATTACCCTGAAAGCAGGTACGACCTCGCTTTCTGAAGTGGTGGTAACGGCTTTGGGAATTAAAAAAGAGGCTAAAAAACTGGGCTATTCTACTTCCACCGTCAATACCGATCAGATCACTACCAATCGTACTGTCAATTTGGGTAATAGTTTGCAGGGAAAAGTAGCGGGGGTGAACGTAACGGCTCCGGCAGGCGGGCCCGGTGGAACTTCTAAAATCCGAATTCGGGGGCAGTCTTCATTCAAAGGCGATAACTCTCCTTTAATCATCGTCAACGGCGTTCCCATCAACAACTCTAATTTTTCCAGCCGTCAGGGGGATAGCGATGGCACTACGAACCGAAGTGGCTCAGCTTCAGACGGCGGCGATGGGTTACAAAGTATTAATCAGGATGATATTCAGAGCATTACCGTTTTAAAAGGTTCAACGGCAGCGGCACTATACGGCTTTCGGGCCAAGGATGGAGCCATCGTGATTACCACTAAAACGGGTCAAACCGGCCAGGGTATTGGTGTAGAAGTCAACTCCAACTTTATTGCCGAACGGGCCCTCGACTATACTGATTTTCAATATGAATACGGTCAGGGGGAATACGGCAAACGGCCCCAAAGCGTGGGAGATGCTCAAAGCTCGGGCGTGTTTAGCTTCGGAGAACGATTCGATGGCAAGCCGACCTATCAGTTCGACGGGGTACAACGCCCCTATCTGGCCCAGCGACACCGCATTCGGGATTTTTACCGGACTGGAACCAGTTGGAATAACTCCGTGGCTTTATCGGGCGGTAATGAAAAAGGCGGGTTCCGCATTTCATTTTCCAACATGGATGCCAACTCGATCATGCCTAACTCTGATTACCATAAGAAGATCTTGAATCTGGGGCTTAATTACAACTTCACCCCAAAACTCTCGGTGCAGTTAAATGCTAACTATTCCAACGAATACAATCATAACCCGCCCCAGATTGGTTTGCAGGATCTGAACGCCAATACTACGGTCTATACCACAGCTACATCGGTAGCCATGAAAACGCTGGAGGATAACCGATACGATGCGAATGGGTTTGAGCTGGCTACCTCTCGTTTTACTAACCGCAATAACCCTTACTGGGTGGCTTACGACCGCTTTGAACACGTACGCCGGGATCGGATTTTTGGTAATGCTTCCGTTCGCTATCAACTCACGGACTGGCTCTACGCTCAGGGCCGGATTGGCCAGGATTACTTCACGCGTCCTTATGATTTTAACCGCCCTACGGGTACGCGATCCCTAGCCGCCGCGGCTACTGGCTTTAACGGTTACTTCTATCAGGAAATCTCTACTTTCCGTGAGCGAAATCTGGACTTTCTGATTGGATCAACGCATAAATTAGGCGTTTTCGGACTGGATATAACGCTGGGAGGCAACTCGCTCCAGCAGATTTATACTAACAGTAACGTTTCGGCCACTAACTTCTACATTAGGGATCTGTACACCATCATGAATGGTCAGAATAAAGAACCCCAGTATGCCTATACCCGCAAGCAGGTCAATTCTCTCTACGGCGTAGCGGAGCTTTCCTATAAAAACTTCCTGTTTTTAAATGCTACGGCCCGCAACGACTGGTTTTCCACCCTGAACCCGCAATCGAATAGTTACCTATACCCTAGTGTGAGTGCCAGTTTTGTGCTCAGTGATGCCTTCAAAGAACGCCCACGCTGGATGAATTTCATGAAAGTCCGGGCGGCTTACGCTGAAGTCGGCGGAGATACCGATCCGTATCAAAACAATTTGTATTACAACCTGAATGCCAACTCCATCCAGGGGCAAGCTCTGGGCTATATTGCTACCGATGTTAGTCCCAATAATAACCTGATGCCACTCAAGGTAAAAGAAGCTGAACTGGGGCTGGAGTTCCGAACACTCGATAATCGGATCAATCTGGATGTAGCTTACTATAATAAAAAGACAGTCGATGAAATTCTCAACGTAGATATTTCGACGGCTTCAGGTTATAACAAATCCAAAGTGAACGTGGGTCAGCTGCGTAACAAGGGAATTGAAGTCCTACTCACGCTGGTTCCGGTGAAAAAGGAAAAGTTCACTTGGGAAACGACTTTTAACTTTACCTATAACCAAAGTGAAGTACTGGCTCTGGCCGACGGTCAGGCTCGTTTAAAAGTAGGTCAGGGAGATTTCTTCGGCGAAGTATGGCACGAAGTCGGCATGCCGATGGCATCGCTACGAGGCATAGCTTACAAACGCGACAATCAGGGAAGAATCATTACCGCGGGCGGTAAACCCGTGGCGGGCCCTATTACCACTTTTGGTAGTGCCATCCCCAAATACACGGGCGGCTGGATTAACACGTTCAATGTAGCGGGCTTTAAAATCTTCACGCAAATTGACTTTAAGGGCGGTCATAAAATCATCTCGAATTCAAACCTGAATTTCCTGCGTCATGGACTTTCTAAAGAATCATTAGTTGGTCGGGAAGGTGGTGTATTATTTGAAGGCGTAACCGCCGAAGGAGCCCCTAATACCACGCGGGTAGAAGCCGAGGATTTTTACTCCAGCTACCGCAGTACCAATAATGCAGAACGCTTCGTGTATAATGCCAGCTTCATTCGGTGGCGTTCGCTCTCGGTGAGTTATGATCTTTCCCGCTTCCTGAATAAAGGATTTGTGAAGTCCCTAAGCCTTTCTGCCCTTTGTAATAACGTCCTGCTGATTAAAAAGCACCTGCCTAACCTCGATCCAGAAGCCGTTAACGGAGCCTCGGATAACATTCAGGGTATTGAAACGCACACCCTGCCTACTACCCGCAGTTACGGCATGAATCTGAACCTGAAATTCTAATCTCCATGAAAAAAATACTGGCTCTTGTCGCTCTGGCTACTGGTTTGATCAGTTGCGATAAAAACTTCGAAAGTATTAACACAAACCCGGTTCAGTCTACCAGCATTGATCCTTTGTATTTGTTTTCCAATGCTCAGCTCAATACGACTCTGGCCTCTCAGACCATGTTCTATGAATCGGCTATTGTTCAACAGACCAATACCCCGTTTGGAGGTCTGAATACCGGAGCTAACTTCAATCAGGATAACCGCGACAACACGCGGGTGAATTGGCTTTATCTCTACAGCGGAACCAATAATGGCAATAATGGTCCCATCAAGCTACTTACCGCCGTGATGAACCAGACCCAGAACGATAGCACCCGCAGCAACCTCTACCACATGTCCCGAATCTGGAGGGTTTATGTATTTCAGGTGCTGGTAGATACGTATGGGGATGTACCTTATTTCGATGCAGGTAAAGCCTTTATTAGCGGAAACAAGTTACCTAAGTATGATCCTCAGGCGGAAATTTACACGGATCTGGTGAAGGAACTCGACCAGGCTATTGCGGGACTGAACGCCAGCAAGCGAATTGAAACCGGAGATTTGTTTTATCAGGGGAATATTGCCCAATGGCGGAGACTGGCCTATTCGCTCATGCTGAGAATTGGCATGCGTTATACTAAAGTAGATGCGGCCAAAGCCCAAAGTATCGTCCAGAAAGCTTTTCAGGGTGGTGTTTTTCAATCCAACGACGACAACGTCAAAATTCAGTACACCAGCATTTATACCAATCCGCTGGGGAACCTCTGGAATAATACCGAAAAAGCCAATTTCTATTTGGGAGCTCCTTTCGTGAATTTCCTGAAAACAACCAATGACCCCCGCCTGACGGTCATTGCGGCTCGTTACAGAGAACCCAGTAAAAATCCCGAACAAACTACGGTGGATCGCACGGCAGCCAATCAGATTGGCATGCCCTACGGCTACGACGACGGCTCGATTGCCACGGCTCCCAACTTTCCGGGAAGAGTGCCCTCGGGTGGATGGAATTACTCGCAGGTCAATCGGCGGACGCTGGGAAAAGTGGATGGTCCTAACTTTTACCTTACTCACGCTCAAACACAGTTACTGCTAGCGGAAGCGGCTCAACGGGGCTGGATTACGGGCAGTGCCGCTAACTTTTATCAGGCGGGCGTTACGGCTCACATGGCCCAAATGAGTAGTTATGATGCCTCAGCGACCATTCCTCAGTCTGCCATTGATACCTACCTGGCGGCTCAACCTTACGTGGCAGCGACGGGTCTTCAGCAGATTAATACGCAGTACTGGGTCGCTTCTTTCCTGAACGGCCCGGAAGCTTTCGCCAACTGGCGAAGAAGCGGTTTTCCCGTCTTAACACCCAATAAATATCCGGGCAGAACCATTACGGGAGATTTCATCCGGCGACTTACCTACCCGATCTTAGAGCAGTCTGTAAATGCCGAGAACTATAATGTAGCCGTGAGCCGTCAGGGACCCGATGATTTAGAGACCCGAGTCTTCTGGGACAAGCCTTAATAAAATACAATTTTCCTACTAATAAAGTCTTTAATCTACTAAGATTAGAGACTTTATTTTTATGTGGATAAAGCAAATGTCTTCCCAACAGCTCCATTACCGGCAACAGTCAAAACAGAATATAATTTCGTTTTTGATGTTATTCGTAATAACGGCAATTTGTAAACAGCTACACTCAGCTTTGGGGAAAAATTGTATTTTACTTATTCAACTTACTGATAATCAAAAATTTATATAAAAATATTTGTTCATTTCGTGCTAACAATCTTACCTTTGCCAGCGTTATAAGAAGACAGCAGGTCCGGAGACGAGCCAATGTTAACAGAATATTATTTCGTCGCCCTGTTTGTTCTAATAAACTTTACTTTCAACATTTTCTATTAAAACATCTTCTAGCCGCGAAGACCATTTTTGTTACATATCATAGCCATGAAAAACATCATCAAGTCACTCGCTTTAGTATTCGCTTTAAGTTCATTTGTTGCTCAGGCTTCAGACATCGAAAAGAATCCTGGTACAGATAAAGAAGCGAAAAAAGCTACCTTTCACACGAACGTGTTCAAGGGTAAAAATGCTACGCAATTCTACTGCTTCGTTGATAAACAAGCGGGGCAGCGTTTAACGATTACCGTCCGTGATCATAAAAACAATATCATCAATGAGCAGTATGTTTCTAAAAACGAAACGCACGTAGCTCAAAAAATGGACTTGAGCCAATTGCCCGACGGCGATTACTCTCTAACCGTTGCTAGTGCAGATCGGATGGTTGTTCATCCCGTTCGCATCACGACTGCTGCTTCTGTTCGTTACATTTATCTGACGGAAGAAGAAGCTGCCGCTCGCAAATAATCTAACTAGTAAAGTTTACCGCCATGCATCGGCAACTCTGCAAAGGGTTGCCGTTTTTTATGGTGTTCACTTGGTGGAAAAGCCAACAGCGGTAACCATGGCTACTAGTGAAATGACTGGTAAGCTTTTCAGGGGAATCATCCACGCTTGCGACTGAAAGAAAATGGCTTAGGGTACGCTAACCTTAGTAGAAGGGGGTACGAGAAGTGCAGGCAGAAATCCGGACGGCAGATGAAAGTAGTTTGCAAATTTTGCAAAACCTTATAAATAAAAAAACCCGGCGGATTCCACCGAGTCTTTCCCGTAAAAGCCATGAAAACAATAAATGATGTTCAAACATACGCTAAGTTTTCGGAAAATCAAAACCACCAAAGCCCCTATTTTCAAAATTTTTATAAATCCATCTGCTTATTTAGTAATAAAAAATGCGGCGTTACCGGGGTAAAGCCGCATTTTTTGGAACAATTAGAAGAGCTTAGGTTATTTTTTAGGATACGGAATAATTAACTTTTCACCCTTCTCTACGTAGTTTTTCGTCTTTCCATTGGCCTTCATCAGGGCATCTACAGAAACGCCGTATTTTTCAGCAACTACCCGCAAAATGTCTCCCTTCCCTACCGTATGTGTGGCATAAACGGGAATCTTCAGACTTTTTCCTGCCTGTAATTTGTCAGGGTCCACATCGGGGTTTGCTGACTTAAGCTGACTAGCGGATAATCCGTATTTAGTAGCCACGCTATAGAAGGTTTGGCCACCGGTTACTTTATAAGAAATATTTCCACCCCTGGAGCTAACCGATTTAGTTTCTTCGGTCTTGGCTACTTTCGTTTCGGAAGCTTTCTCTTTTTTACCTCAGCAGTTTTAGCCGTTTGCTTGGATTCCGAAGCTGCTTCTTCTGAACTCGTACTGGTAGTAGCTGCCGAAGGTGTAGCGTCAATGGCCTCAGGTTCAACAGCCGTAGGCGTGGGAACGTCCGAATCCATGTTATCGGCAGTGTTTTCGGTAACCGCCGACTTTTCTACTTTCTGAGGCGTTAGCGTTACGGCGTCCTCATCCATAAAGTAAGCATAACCAATGTAAAGTAAAGCCGCTACGATAATAGCCAATACTCCCAGCGTAATTGTGGGTAAACTGGAACCTTCTTTGGGTCGTTGGTTTCGCTCTTCCATACGTTAAGATTGGGGCTGAATGATTAATTAGTAAATCCCGGAAGTACCCTTTTTGTTTTATACCGGCGGTAATCCTTCGCGGGCCTGCTGACTCATTTCGGCCACTTTGGCTTCTAACGAAATTTTATACGCCTGTAATTTATCAGCGATTTCTTTATTTGCTACACCAATAATTTGAACGGCCAGAATTCCGGCATTTTTTGCTCCATTTAAAGCCACCGTTGCGACGGGTACGCCACCGGGCATTTGCAAAATGGAAAGAACTGAATCCCAACCGTCAATAGAATTGGAAGATTTCACCGGAACGCCGATAACGGGTAAAGTCGTCACAGCAGCCACCATGCCGGGCAAGTGAGCAGCTCCGCCGGCACCCGCAATAATCACTTCTACACCCCGTTGACGGGCCTGCTGAGCGTACTCAATCATTTTCAGAGGTGTACGGTGAGCCGAAACGATGTCAATTTCGTAAGCTACTCCAAATTCATTACATACGTCGACAGCTTCCTGCATGACTTTTAAGTCAGAAATGCTGCCCATGATAATACCTACCATTTTATTTGAGTTATCGGTTGATGGTTGTTTGTTGTTAGCTGATGAAAGTTAAAGTCTTCACTTTTCCTAACAACCCTTAACAAACAACTAAAAACTAGATTTATGAGATGATGCGAACGGCGTTTTTAAGGGCTTCTACCTTCTTTTTCAACGTTTCAAGTTCCTTGTCTACGACGGTAATATGGCCCATTTTGCGGAAAGGCTTGGTAATTTTTTTACCATAGAGGAAAGGATGCACGCCGGGGGTTTCCAGCAGGGTCTCCATGCCTTCATACTTAGCTTCGCCTTCGTAGCCTTCAGCTCCCAACAGGTTAATCATAGCCGCATAGGAATGGGCTTTTGTGTCGCCCAAAGGCCAGTTCAATACAGCCCGTAAGTGCTGCTCAAACTGACTTACGTCGTTAGCCCGCAGCGTATGATGCCCACTGTTATGCGGACGGGGAGCTACTTCGTTAATGAGAATTTCGCCGTCTTTGGTTAAGAACATTTCAACGGCGAGAAGACCCACAATGCCAAAAGCTTCGGCTGTACGGCTGGCAATAAACTGAGCCCGGGCATCTACTTCAGCGGGAATCGAGGCCGGAGCAAACAGATAATCCACCATGTTTGCTTCGGGATGGAAAACCATTTCTACAGTAGGGAATGTCTTGACGTCTCCCCGCTCATTACGAGCGACGATGACGGCTAATTCCTTTTCAAAATCAACGGCTTTTTCCAATAACCCCGGAGCATCGAATGCTTTGTCGAAATCAGCAGCCGTAGCAATTCTTTGTACGCCACGACCATCGTAACCGCCTTTCCCCAACTTATTAAAAGCAGGCAGAAAATCTGCGTGACGACGGGCATCTGCCTGATTTTCGACTAACACAAAATCAGAAGTAGGCAGGTTATGATCGCGGTAGAATTGTTTTTGCAGGCGTTTGTCCTGAATAATCTCAACAATTTCGGGCTGAGGAAATACCCGAACGCCTTCGCTTTGCAGCTTTTTCAGGGCATCGAGATTCACTGCCTCAATTTCAATTGTTATTACTTCCAGGTCTTTACCAAACGCATAGACGGTATCAAAATCCTGAAAAGACCCTACCACAAATTCGGGGGCGATTTCCGCACAGGAAGCCTGAGCATCAGGATCAAGTACTTTAATGGATAAGTCAAAATCAATGGCAACCTGTAGGAGCATACGACCTAACTGGCCGCCGCCCAATAGGCCAAACCGAACACCGGGATTAAACATGTAAGAATAATAGAAATGAATGAAGAGGCTTCCCTCAGATGATGATGCAAAGATAAGTTGGAGTTTTCAGTTTATAGTTTTCTGTTTTCAGTTGCTTGCTATTAACCTTTTTAGTATTTCTCTTTACCTTCACAATTGCGAGCCCGTTCACTCTACTTAATTGAAAACTGTCAATAGCAAACGGACAACTAATCACTGAAAATCAGATTTCTAAAGTCTACCGGATGGCCATTAACGCTTTATTGGCCGGGGCTTGGGGTAAATGGTATTACCCTTTGGCCGTTTATTATTGTTAGTACGCCCCGTCCTTCAGCCTCGCTGATGAATCATGAACGCATTCATATTCGTCAACAGGCGGAGTGGCTGATTTTGCCCTTTTATCTCTGGTACGTTAGCGAGTATTATTACCATCGATTGAAAGGTAAATCTCATCACGCTGCTTACCGGGCTATTAGTTTTGAAAAGGAAGCCTATGCTTTTGAAGAAGACCTGGAATACCTAAGCAAACGCAGGTTTGGGGCTTTTCTTCGGTTTTTGAAATGATTTTTATTTTATGCATTAGCATACGAGGCTATCCAGACTGGGGCTCTGGACTTGCAAATCATTCAACTTAAAACCCCAGCGGGGTTCCATATGAATAGCCCCGGGTGTCAACCCGGGGATAAGCCTCCCCAAGTAACACTGTTGCCAGCGGAAAAGCTGGCAACGGCAGGATAAGGATATACTTTCAACTCCAGCGAGATTTAATACGGGGGTTCCTGATGGATGAGCCCGGTCTGGTTGGCACTGAATGATCTATTCGAAGGAGTCCTTCAAGTAACACCTGTTGCCAGCGAAAAAGCTGGCAACGGCTGGATAAGGATGTACTTTCAACCCCAGCATGAAGTTATTGAATGATCTACCAGTACTTTGGAGGTTTATTAAGCTCTACCAATCTTCCCCCCAAACAAAAACGGCCAGCAATCGCCAGCCGTTTGATTAAGCTTCTCCTACGGGACCCGTGTAGGGAAGTTGAAAACCGGAATGCCCGCCACCTTCGTTAATGGGGCCGTAGTTTTCTTCGTATTTAGCCAGGTTATCCTGCAAGGCATGCATCAACCGCAAGGCATGGTCGGGCGTGATGATTACACGTGATTTTACTTTTGCTTTAGGAACGTTAGGCATTAATCGTACAAAATCAATAACAAATTCGCTTTGGGAATGCGAGATAATGGCCAGATTCGAATAAGTACCCTCTGCCATTTCTTCGGACAATTCGATTTCGATTTGATCGTTCTGCTCTGCAGCTGGTTGCTTTGACATAGCTGTGTTCATTAATGAAATAATCTCTACCAGTAAAAATTTAATCCAGACAAGCGAACTTCCTGGAAATGAATCGAATTCTTACTTTAGAACGGTTAGAAGAAAACTAAGGTAATTCATGGACTACCGGATTTGCAAAAAGTCAAAGATAATCCTTGTGATCCGATCGTCTAAGCAGGTTATTACCTAACTATGAATTTTGTAAAAATCCTAGTTCTTTCTTCTGCACAAGGGCCGTCTTTTCTGTGTATATTTGTCCTTTGTTTCCATCAACAATAATGCTCCATGCAGGTTGCTCTTCGTTACCAGGAACTTTTCGAAAATCGTCATAATAATGCAGATGAGGCCGATCGTCAGGCTATGCTGGCTGAAATTGGCGTAACTTCGGTTGAAGAACTCATCAACCAAACAGTACCTTCGGCCATTCGCCGGGCTAATGCCTTGAATCTTCCTCCCGCTCAAACGGAATTTCAATTTTTGGACGATTTCAAGAAGCTTGCCAGTCAAAATAAAGTCTTCAAGAGCTACATCGGTACGGGTTACTACGATACGTATACCCCTAATGTAATTCTGCGTAATATTCTGGAAAATCCAGCCTGGTACACGGCCTATACGCCTTATCAGGCCGAGATTTCGCAGGGACGCCTGGAAATGCTGCTGAATTTCCAAACCATGATTTTGGAATTAACGGGCATGGAAATCGCCAATGCTTCTCTGTTGGATGAAGCCACAGCCGCTGCGGAAGCTCTGCATTTATTACATGCCCTGAAAAAAGGAGCCAAGGCGAAAGCAGATACGTTCTTTGTTTCAGATCGATGCCACCCACAAACGATTGACCTGCTTTATACGCGGGCTACTCCGATTGGGGTCAAAATCATGGTGGGTGATCACCGTACAGTTGATTTGACCAACGAAAGCATCTTCGGTGCTTTATTACAATACCCCGCCACCGACGGAGCTGTATTTGATTACGGTGACTGGATTGCCTCTGCTCACGACTTAGATATCAAAGTAGTAGTAGCAGCGGATCTACTGGCTCTTACTTTACTGAAAGCTCCTGGTGAAATGGGTGCGGACGTAGTAGTAGGCTCTGCTCAGCGTTTTGGCGTACCCATGGGTTACGGCGGACCACACGCGGGTTACTTTGCTACCAAAGACGATTACAAACGCCAGATGCCCGGTCGTATCATCGGGGTATCGGTAGATGCGGAAGGAAACCGTGCCCTTCGCATGGCTCTGCAAACTCGTGAGCAGCACATTCGCCGCGAGAAAGCCACTTCTAATATTTGTACAGCTCAGGTACTTCTTTCGGTAATGGCGGCGGCTTATGCCGTATACCACGGCCCTGAAGGCTTGCAGAAAATTGCTCACCGCACGCATGCTTTAACGCAACTGACGGCTCTGGCCCTTAAGGAACTGGCTTATGAAGTAGTAACGGAAGCTTTCTTTGACACCATTCAGGTAAAAGTTTCGGATGAAAATGTGGTGAAAGCTGCCACAGAAGCCGCTGAAATCAACCTGCGTTACTTCGGAGATAATCTGGTTGGTATTTCGTTTGACGAAGTAAAAACCTATCAGGATGCCGTTGAACTGATCAACATCTTCTCGACACTGGTAAGCAAAAGTGTTAACCTGTCGGAAATTGAATCAGCCTTAACCTGGGAGTTTAACGAAGTTCTTACCCGGGAATCTGCTTACTTAACAAACCCCGTTTTCAATACGCACCATTCCGAACACGAAATGTTACGTTATCTGAAATCGCTGGAAAATAAAGACTTATCGCTGGTACACTCCATGATCTCACTGGGATCATGTACCATGAAGCTCAACGCCACAACCGAAATGATTCCGGTAACCTGGCCTGAGTTTGGTAAACTTCACCCCTTTGCTCCTAAAGCTCAGGCGGCGGGTTACCAGCAGTTATTTAAAAACCTCAACGACTGGCTTTGTGAAATCACAGGTTTTGCGGCCATGTCTCTGCAACCTAACTCAGGTGCCCAGGGTGAATACGCGGGTCTGATGGTGATTCGGGCGTATCACGAAGCTCAGGGTAATAGCCATCGCAACATCGCTTTGATTCCCGCTTCTGCTCACGGAACCAACCCTGCCTCAGCCGTTATGGCGGGTATGAAGGTAGTCGTTACCAAAACCGACGAGAACGGGAACATCGACCTGGCTGATTTAAAAGCCAAAGCCGAGCAGTACAGTGAAAACCTGTCCTGTCTGATGGTTACCTACCCTTCGACGCACGGCGTATTCGAAGAGTCGATCATCGAAATTTGTAATCTGATTCACCAGCACGGTGGTCAGGTATATATGGATGGAGCGAACATGAACGCTCAGGTAGGACTTACCTCTCCTGGTACGATTGGAGCAGACGTTTGCCACCTGAACCTGCATAAAACGTTCTGTATTCCTCACGGTGGTGGCGGTCCTGGTATGGGTCCCATCGGTGTAGCGGCTCACCTGGCTCCCTTCCTGCCCGGTCACGCTGTGGTAGAAGGCGTGGGTGGCGAACAGGCTATCTCAGCCGTTTCGGCAGCTCCGTATGGTTCAGCGAGCATCCTGACGATTTCTTACGCTTACATCGCGATGATGGGCGGCGAAGGTCTGACGCACGCGACAGAAACGGCCATTCTGAACGCCAACTACATCAAGGCTCGTCTGGAATCACACTTCCCCGTGCTGTACGTAGGTTCGCAAGGCCGCTGTGCTCACGAGATGATTCTCGACTGTCGTCCGTTCAAGCAATCAGTAGGCATTGAAGCCGAAGACATCGCTAAACGTTTAATGGATTACGGTTTCCACGCTCCTACCCTTTCGTTCCCCGTAGCCGGAACGCTGATGGTGGAACCTACCGAATCAGAGTCAAAAGCAGAACTGGATCGTTTCTGTGATGCCATGATTGCCATCCGTAACGAAATCAGAGAAATTGAAGAAGGCGAAGCGGATAAAACGGTTAACGTTTTGAAAATGGCTCCTCACACTCAGTTTGTGGTTCTTTCAGATGCCTGGAATCGTCCTTACTCGCGTGAAAAAGCGGTATTCCCGCTGCCTTACGTAAAAGCCAGCAAATTCTGGCCTACGGTAAGCCGCATCGATTCAGCCTACGGAGATCGTAACCTGATCTGTGCCTGTCCTCCTTTGGAAGAATATGCTACAGCTGAATAAGTCATAGCTGGTATTAATAGTAAAGCCCGCCGCAAAGTTTTGCGGCGGGCTTTTTGTTTATTGAATTACTTTCGTTTTCCGTATCTTGTTTTGTCTGGTAGAGTTGGGCAACTGCGGGAAAATCTAAAAAGCTAACGCGTGTATTCCAGCGTACTTGTGAGGGTTGCCAAATTGCCTTTATCAAAGGCAGTCAGTGCTTTTTTATTCCATTCGGCCATATAACCTTCTGCAAATTGGTTTCCCTGTGCAGGATTAGAAAAGAATTCTGGTTTTAGATGACTCACAAGTTCTTTAAGTAAGGCTTTTTGTTCAGCAGTAGCGTCTGAAAGAGATGCATAGTGATTAAACTTCCGAACCCAGAAATAATAGCGTTCTCCCGAGTTCAAGGTATTTATATAGAAGCTCTTTTTAGCAGGAAGGCTTTTTAACACTAGCATCTGGTCTAGTTTCGATTCGTCAATAGTATTTCTGAGCTGATTCAGATACTGCTCTGATGTTTTTTCCTGAAGAGTATTCCTAAATGAGCTTTCATAATTATGCTTAGAGCATCCTGACAGTAGTAACGTAAGTGAAGCGAGGGTAAGGTAAAAACCTTTTTTCATAAGCGTAATTAATATTAATGATGTAATTTGGGATATAGAATAATACGAATTCATTTAATAATTTTCACAGTCGCTCGGCTCTGCCGAATAACTAGCTAAAGTTAAATAAATTTTAACTTTTATTAAATTTCAAAATAACCATTCATCAATATTTTAATGTAGACTTTAAATTCTAAATTACCTTTAATGAAAAATCATATAATCTATGCTTTTTCATTGTCTTAATTGCTACCAACCTATATATCGCATTTTATCTACCTCTACTTTTATAAACTGTAAGTACTGTCAACATGTACATATGGTAGTCAACAACAAATTAAAATCCTTCTATCAAAACAAGGTATATAACGTAAACTATAAATCAACTGAGCCTATAGAACCCGGAGAAAACATAATTATCGATAATCAAAATTATTCACTTCTGAATCGAAGTATCTGGGTAGGTAACTATTGGCAACGTCATCATTTGAAGGATGAAGGAATATCTGTTCACTATTTTTATGAATGTGTAAAGACGGAAATATTTGAATTAGTGAATTCTAAAGGCGGAAAAGTATGGATTGAAAAAAGTATGATAAAATATATTTAGTAAAAGAATACAATGCATTTTATAAAAATTTTGCAAGTTTAGGGGTAAGATATTCTGGATTTGGTTTCCTGAAAAAAGAATATGATTATGTAACTATGCAAAATTTCGACAATGATAAAATAATAGTAGCCTTTCAGGACGGAGCTTACCATTTTCACTATTTTGAGGGGGAAACCACAAAGGAATGGAGTGATAACTCTTACGTTCGATTTTCAAGTTATGAAAACAATAATTCTTTGTTCTTTATTATCAATCAAGATGGTAAAGAAGATATTGGTAACTCAACAACTTATTATAAGTTTCTTATTAAGCGTACTAGCAATAAATCATATAAGACTAAAAGCTTTTTATCTAGATTATTTTCTTCAATGAATTAATTGACATTCCCCAATCAATCAACAGAGCTGATCGAATGAGCATTTGGAGCCATAATAACGATTACTTCTTCAAATCCCCAATCTCTCCCAAATGCGTATATCCAAAACCCGTATCAAACTTCAACCCATACCCAAACATCCGATCCATCGAAGAATGACCGAATAAGATAATACCTGCCAGCAATACATATTCATTACCAAGATAGAAACCCAGGACTCCGATCAAAATAGCTACTGCTTTGTGATGAAATACATTATAAATAAAAGCTCCTGTTTTACTATTAAAGACGTAACCCACCATACTTACATCAGGAACTAATAGTAAAGCCGGAAACACCCACCAGGCAAACGGTAACTGGGCAAATAAGACAAGGGAAAGAATAACTTGAGCGGCTTCTTCAAACTTTATGAGCGTTTTCATAACAACAGTATTTGTTGTGGTTTTTGATTCGCTATAAAGGTCCGATGGAGAACAGGGTAAAATTCTTTACATAAGTTAATAAATCAGGAAGTGGCAATCCGGCGGCGAATGCGACTTAGTGAAACGGGAGTTATCCCCAGGTAAGAAGCGATATACTGCTGAGGAATGCGTTCGAGAATCTTACGTTTAATTGACGTGTTGATGAATTTCAGATAACGTTCTTCTGGAGTTAGGGTTAGTAACTCGGCTAGTCGTATGTCCAGCCCCATGAATAAATACTCCGCCAGCTTACGCCCGAAAATCTGATAGACGGGAAATTGCTCATATAGCTTGGTTAGGGTTTCATACTTAAAATACATCAGCTCGCAATCTTCCAGGGCCTGAATATTGATCGTACTCGGCTGACTTGTTAAGCAACCCAAGTAGTCGCCAACCAGGTTATTTTCAAAAAAGAAGTAAGTCGTTTTTTCGTCACCGTCTTTCTCGTAATAAAGCCGGGCAGAACCACTGATGAGGAAGAAAATCTCTTTAGCCTGTTCACCCTGTCTAATGAGATGTTGTTTTTTGGGAAGTTTCCTCACCCGTAGCTGTTCCTCCAGAGCAAGCCACTCGTTATCCGTTAAATCTACAAATCGTTTTAGGTAAGAGTGAAATAGAGGGAACTTGATTTCATCCTTGTTTACTGACATGAATATTCTCTGGTTATCTTTCTCATTATACTTCCGCAATTAACGGATATTTCCGTAACCGCTGATTCATTACCATTGTCAGTATATATAAAGAGTGTTTGTTACTTTATTATTCATACAAAAACGCCTGCCCCCACTGTAAACAGGAAGCAGGCCGTTTTAAGTAATCCTGATTTCTACTGATTAATAAGCCTATTATTTACAATTTCACTGTTAGAGATTGGCCAGATATAGTTCTCAGCAGCCGGAGATACTGCATTAGCACTTACAGTAGGACCTGTTTTTGCTGGAATAGTTTGCAATCTACGTAGCAAATCATTGGAGCGGAAGCCTTCTCCCAACAGTTCAATTCTTCTTTCCACAAGAATTGAACTGATTAGAGCGTCTTTCGTAGCTGTTGCAGAGGCCGGAAAGGTGTAGGAAGCATCTGAACGAGCATGGACGGCTTTAAGTAAATTCGTGGCCAAGGTTAAATCTCCCGTTTCTGCTGCTGCTTCAGCGTAATTCAGCAGTACCTCGGAATAACGAATCAAAGGCATGTAAATTAGGTAAGGGGCAGTACGGCCAAATTTAGAAAGATAATTAGTAGAGCCACTCGCTCTCAGAAAGCCTCTTCTGGCATCGGTAGTAGGCCACTGAGAAGAACCTAAAATCCCCGTTGGGTTCAGATAGTACTCAGCTACGTTATTATAGATATATCCAATAGCCGACTGACCACTATACATATCAAGTGTGCTAAAGGGAGCTGAAAGGATGGATTCAGTAGTTGTATAATCTGTAGTAATCACAGAAACGATGTTAGACTGTAAAGCATGCTTCACTCCGGTAGTAGCGGAGAAAGGAGCTACTGTTTGAGGCACAATTTTCTTAGCTTCTTCTACCACTTTTGCGTAATTCCCCATATTTAAATACACCCGTGTTTTCAGTGCTATGGCTGTATTTCGGTGAGCTCTGGTAACTTTTAGGGTTAGAGCCGTTGAGCCGGTGTAATCTGTCGGTAAACCTGCTTCGGCATCATTCAAATCTTTTAAGACTTGGGCATACACTGCCGCTACCGTACTGCGGGCTAAATCGTTATTCTCCATTGTCGTTTCAGGCTGTAACCGTAAGGGTACTCCCGGCGACGTTCCATTATTTTTATTGTAAGGCTGTCCAAATACCGTTACAATGCTATAATAAGATAAGGCCCGTAAAAACTTAGCTTCAGCGATGTATTGATTCCCTAACTCATCTGAAACAATCCCTGGATTTTTAGGAATACCATCAATGATGATGTTAGCCTGGTTAATGGTAGCATAGGCTGCCGTCCACAGGTTATTAATATCATTCGAGCCCGAGTTATAGCGGTTGGCCCAGCTATCGTAACCCGTAAAACTATTACCCGTAGTATTAATGAAATCCTCTCCACGGACA
Organism: Siphonobacter sp. SORGH_AS_0500; assembly: GCF_002838835.1. GTDB lineage: Bacteria > Bacteroidota > Bacteroidia > Cytophagales > Spirosomataceae > Siphonobacter. Next base: position 79,316 of record NZ_NHPP01000010.1, on the reverse strand, counting down.
TCCAGATAGAGCTGAAAACGTCCGCCGAAGTAGTTGGCATCCTTCAAAGATTTATAGGTTCCGTTGACTAGCCCAAGTATACGACTCGGGGTGTCAAAGATATCGTTAGCGTTTACCTGAGTAGGAGGAATGGTATCCAGATATTTGGATTCATTACAGGAAGATACCATTAGTAAAAGCCCTCCCGTAATTAAGTAAGTTACGGTAGATAATATTTTATTTTTCATGCCAAGATTGCTTAATCCATTCAGAAGATCATTTCTAGAAGCTAAGATTCACACCAAACGTGATGGTACGGCCATTCCCCAAAGAGTTATATTCAATACCTGGTGAAGTATTAGTATTGCCATTTACGGAAGATTCAGGTTCTACGCCTGAGTACTTCGTAAGAAGAAATACATTAGAGGCCTGGGCATACACACGAAGCGAGCTAATACCCGATTGTCCAAATACAGCAGCAGGTAGTTTGTAGCCTAACACCAGGTTTTGCAACCGAAGGAAATCTCCTTTCTCTACATAAGCTGAAATGTTTGGAATATTAGCCGCAGCAAAGTTGTCTCCATAAACCAGACGAGGTACATCCGTAACTTGACCCGGAGTTGTCCAGCGATTGAGTACTTTTTTGGAGTTATTAAACATCCGTTGATCCAGCCAGGTACCCGTATTCCCGTTTAAAATGTAGTTACCACCAGAGTAGGTAAAGTTTACATTCAGATCAAAGTTCTTATAACGGAACGTATTATTAAATCCACCATACCATTTAGGCAGAGCATTACCCATAGGTTTGTAGTCATTAGCTGTAATAGCAGGGGCAGCTCTCCCATCCAGATATGTCCAGGAATTTCCATCAGTAGGAACTGCCAAACTATACTGCACCCGCTCTCCAGCAGCGTTAATGAAAATACGCTGTCCGTTTTCAGGGTTAATACCGTCGGTAATAGCACCGTAGAGCGTCCCTACCGACGAACCTACCTGTGTGATATTGAAGATATTAGCTGAACTGGCAGTAGTGCTTAAAATAGGCTTCCCATCACTAGCCAAAGAGGTCACTTTGTTACTCAGACGGGAATAGTTGAAGCTGATATTCCAGGAGAAGTCCGATTTACGAATTACCGTCGAGTTAATGCCTAATTCAAGTCCTTTGTTAGATAAGGATCCTACGTTAGATAAAATAGCGTTATTAGGGATTCCCTTGGATGGGGCTTGTGGAACATTCAGAATCAAGCCATCAACGTTATTATTAAAATACGTTAATTCTACCTGAAGCTTACCATTCCAGAAATCCAGGTCAGCTCCTACGTTGGTCTGTTGCGAAGTCTCCCAACCTAAATTGGCATTGCCCGCCTGATTATATGCCCAGGTAGGCACCGTTCCGTAAAGCGATGAAGAATATAGGTTTAAAGAAGCATATGGGCTGTTAAGGTTCCCATTTCCTACCCGTCCCCAGCTAGCTCTCAGCTTAGCACTGGTCATGACCTTGCTCAGCGAAGAAGCTTTGTAGAATTCTTCTTCGGACAAAGACCAGCCACCAGAGATACCTCCGAAGTTACCCCACTTCTTATCTGATCCTAAAGAAGAATTACCATCCCTTCTAAAGTTTATCGTAAAAAAGTAACGGTCATTAAAGTCATACGTTACCCGTGAGAACATCGACAGGAAGGATCGATTAAAGAGGCTGTTTCCTGAAGGCGTAATATTACCCCATGTTCCCTGGTAATCATCAAAGTAAGGGTCAGCCGCCTGAGTTACGTTCACTCCCCATATGTTAGTATCAAATACCTGAGCATCATAACCTAGCAATGCAGTCAGGTGGCTTTTTCCAAAACGAGTGTCGTAATTAAGGGTATTCGTAAAGTTCCAGTTGTTGCGAAGACCCGTTATGTTTGTAACCGAACCATTAGTAGTAGAACTACTCCCCCGGACAGCACTTAATGAGGTAATATTCTCATTTCTTAGACGGTCAATAGAGTAATTAGTTGTAAAACTAAGCCCTTTCAGAAGACTAAAAGTCGCACCGATATTAGCCAGGATACGATCATTTTCAGAAGTATAACTCGCCAGCTTAAAAAGTGCGACAGGGTTAAAATAAACACTAACCACTTTGTTCCCATCATTATTGATAGGTCCTCCGTCATTGATAGATCCTGCGTTTACATCCCTGATGTTAGGGGTACCATCCTCTTTATAAGCTGCTACGTTAGGTGCCAACGTATAGGCCATCCGGGCAGCCCCCACGATAAGTTGTGCATTACCCTCCAGTGAGCCAGAATTGGGTGACTTGTTAAAAGAGTTAGTATAATTAATACTTCCCCTTAGCTTCAGCCATTTATTAACCTGATGATCCAGATTCAAACGGATACCTTTACGCTTGAAATTATTGGTTCTCAGGATACCATTCTGATCTGAATAGTTTGTCGAAAAGAAGTAACTCGTTGTTTTACTTCCCCCACTTACATTAACGGCGTGATTCTGTGATACGCCATTCTGAAAGATATAATCATACCAGTTAGTGTTAGTATTAATAATAGAGCCATCTGAGCGACGAGCCTGAAAAAATAATTCCGAGGGTACATTTGGATCATTAGCTCTACCTTCTAAAATCTTCCTGTTGTTAACGGCCTCGTTTTTAATCATCATGTACTCATCAGCGTTGAGCAGTTTAGGCAAACGCACGGGACTCGTCACACCGACCCAGCCGTCGTAACCCACTTTCACCCGTCCTTCTTTCCCTCTTTTTGTGGTGATTAACAGCACCCCAGCTGCCGCCCGCGAACCGTAAATGGCCGTGGAAGCAGCATCTTTCAACACATCAATGGACTCAATATCCGAAGGGTTAATATCCCCCAGCGGGTTATTGGGGACGTTACCGTTACCCACACTACCAGTGGTTAAAGGGATACCATCCACTACAATTAATGGATAGGAACTTAGAGAAATCGAGTTGATCCCCCGAATCCGAATGACGGGAGCATTATTAAGTACGCCATTGGCTACGGCAATATTCACCCCGGCTGCCCGGCCCGCCAGAGCCTGGTCAAAACTTTGCACGGGAATTTCTTTGAGTTTCTCACTATTGATACTTGCTGCCGAACCCGTAAACTCTTTCTTGGTTTGCGTACCGTAGCCCACCACTAATACTTCCGTTAAGTCTTTTGAATTAGTGGCTAATTCAACGTCCAGTGTAGTTTGTGAAGAAATGGGTTGTTCAATTGGCGTGTAGCCCACGAACGAAAACACCACTACACTTTGCTGGTCGGGAACGCTCAGTTTGTATCTGCCCTGAGCATCCGTCGTAGTACCGATGCTGGTTCCTTTGACCTGAACCGACACACCCGGTAACCCTTCTTTTGATTCCTTGTCTGTTACCTTTCCTGTAATCACGCGATCAACAGGGGCACTGATAGTCAGACTGGTAGGCACTTTTACTTTTTCGGACAAGTTTACCCCGGAAACAATCGGGCTTAATCCCAGGACCAGTGCGGGGAGAATTAATTTACTCTTAAAATTCCTTTGCCCAGCCACCTCCAGGAGAGTGTGGTACTTTTTTTTCATACTTTTGCTTTGTTTTGGTACATGTAAACAGACACATGGAAATCAAAACCGGAGTTTCGTCGAGTGATTGGCGTTACAGACGAAATTTCCAGTACTTGAAATCGGTGACCCTGGCAGGTCACCGATTTCTGTTATATAAGGATAATGAATGTTTCTATACCGGGCGGAGATTGTAAACGGATAATGGGCAACTATTACTTAAATCCAATTTCTTTATAAGACTACCTTCAACCTCAAAATGGACCTAAACTGACCGTTTACTAAAAATCTGGAATAAAATTAGTCGTTTTTCAATATAGTCAATACACTTACTATGTTTTTTTATAAAACTTAGATTAATAATAAACCTATTTTAATAAACTCAGAATATTACCTAAGTCGGAATATGTCAACTATATTATGTAAATAATTATATTTTTATTTGGTCTTTGAGGTACCACCTGCGAATGGATGTTAACGTAAAATGCAGCTATAAGCCTAGAAATTAAGCTTTTACTTGGCTTTAGTTGATTTTGAATACTATGGGATAGCAAATAAAAGAGCAGCTTTCTGCTCTAAACAAAAAGCTGCTCTTTTATTTACCAACCTCCATTAAATGGTCCGATAGGAAACGTATGTTTTGGCCAGCATCATGAGTTTTTGAAAATCTGCACTCGAATTCGTTCTTCCTGAATTCGGGCAAAAGGTACGGCCTTGATTTTGGCAAAAAGTCGCAAATAATAACAATAGGCCAGATATACTCCCATCCGGGCCGAACGAGGCAATCGCCGAATACCTACAAGAGCCGCATCAAAATCCTGTTGAATGTCGTCTTCGATGATAAGTTTGTCTTTGGCTGAAAAACTATTGAAATCTACACCGGGAAAATATACTCGGCCCCGGTCGTGAAAATCGGATTTAATATCCCGCAAGAAATTTACTTTCTGAAAAGCCGAACCCAGCCGGCGGGCGGGTTCACTCAGGGAGTTATATTCGTTACAGTCACCTTCACAAAACACCCGAAGACACATCAGTCCAACCACTTCGGCAGAACCGTAGATGTACGTTTCATAGTCATTTTTGGTATAACTGGTTTCGTCCAAGTCCATTTCCATAGAAATCAGAAAGGCTTCAATAAGCTCTCGCTCGATGCCAAATTGATTGACTACTTTCTGAAAGGAATGCAGCACCGGATTCAGGCTGATACCTTCTTCAATGGCCTGATAGGTATCTTTTTTAAAACGCAGCAGTAAGTCTTTTTTATCAAAATCATGAAAAGTGTCCACGATTTCGTCCGCATATCGAACGAATCCATAGATGGCATAAATGGCCCAGTGGAACTTTCGGTCCAGTGTTTTAATGCCTAAAGTAAACGACGTGCTGTAGCGTTGGGTAATGAGCCGACTGCACTCCAGTGTCGTTTGTTCGTATAATGCCATCATATTTTTCATCAATTTGCCGTAGGTTTAGTAAGGATAAAACCCTAAAAAAACTATACTCTCTTTTTCTGTTCGCGGTCTAATTCCTGAGCTACCACTAGTCCCGAAATCAGGGATGGCGGTACGCCGGGGCCAGGAACCGTTAACTGACCAGTATAATACAAATTTTTTACCTTATAACTTTTAAGCGTAGGTTTTAATAAAGCTGTTTGGCTGAGCGTATTAGCTAATCCGTAAGCATTACCCTTAAAGGCGTGATAATCCTGTATAAAATCCGAATGGGCGTAACTACGTTTATAAACCACATGACTGCGAATGTCGTGACCTACGTAACGCTCCAGCCGCTCCATAACCATATTATAATAATAGTCACGAGTGGCTTCGGTATCCCCTTCCAGGTCGGGAGCCACGGGAATGAGAACGAATAAATTCTCACAACCCTCAGGAGCCACCGAAGGATCGGTTTTGGAGGGAGCGGATACGTAAAACAAAGGTTTACTGGGCCATTTCGGCTCGGTATAGATTTCGTGCGAATGCAGCCCGAAGTCTTCGTCAAAGAATAAGTTATGATGAATCAGCTTATCTACCCGGCGATTTACCCCTAAATAATATAGCACACAGGACGGAGCCAGAATTCGCTTTTGCCAGTAGCTTTCGGAATAATTCCGATACTCGGGTTTCAGCAACCGATCTTCTACGTGATGATAATCGGCCCCCGCTACCACTGCATCGGCGTGATAAGTGCCCGTCGTGGTCACAACTTGCCGTACCTTTTCATCCTTGATGACCAATTCCTGCACCTCTTCTTCGTAATTAATCTGAACGCCTTTCTCTTCGGCCAGCTGCACCATCGCTTTGACGATTTCGTGCATGCCGCCCATGGGATACCAGGTACCCAGAGCAATTTCCGCATAATTCATCAAACTGTACATAGCCGGTGTGTTTTCAGGAAGGGCTCCTAAAAACAGAATTGGAAATTCCATGAGCTTGAGAATTCGCTCGTGCCTGAAGTATTTCCGAATATGGGAATGAAACGATTGCAGCACATCCAGACGACTCACGTCCAGCAGTAATTTAAAGCTCAAGAACTCGGTAATGCTTCGGCTGGGTTTCCAGACGAATGTATTCATTCCGACGTCATACTTATAGGCTGCCTGCTTGAGAAACTTTTGAAGGTTTTGGGCGGCACCGGGTTCCAGCTTTTCAAACAAAGCTTCAAGTTTGGGCAAACTGGCGGGAAGATCTACGGCATCGTTAGAGCCAAAAACCACGCAATAGGAAGGATCTAGACGGATGAGCTGGTAGTAGTCGGAAGGCTTTTTACCGAATTGAGCAAAATACTTTTCAAACACATCGGGCATCCAGTACCAACTCGGGCCCATGTCAAAGACAAAACCCTGGGTTTCAAACTTTCGGGCCCGTCCTCCAGCCGACTCATTTTTCTCTAGTATGGTTACTTCATACCCCTGATCCGCCAGAGCGGTGGCGGCGGCTAAGCCCGAAAAACCGGCACCAATAACAATTACTCGTTTGCCCATGAAATTACTTAAAATACTACCAGTCTAACTGGGACGAAGTCAAATTGTTTGGGGAGTAGACACAAAAAAAGCCGGGAGAATCCGGCTTCGTTATTCTAATCAAGATGAAGGTCCTAGTACGCGTATTCGTACATGCTCAACTGATCTTTTAATTCCTTGCGGGCCAAGTGAATTCGGTTCTTCACGGTACCGATGGGAATTTGCAGACGATCAGCAATCTCGTGGTATTTGTAGCCTTGAAAATACATCATAAAGGGCGTTTTGTGAGAATCGTCCAATACGTGAATGGCGGCATTAATGTCTTCCAGAGCAAAGGTTGAATAAGCTTGATTGTCGGTAGAACTCTCCAGCGAGTTTAAGTAATATAAGTCGTCTGATGTATCAATAAACGTGTTCTTACGCACCATCCGCTGATAGTTTGTAATGAACGTGTTTTTCATAATCGTATAAAGCCAGGCTTTGATATTAGTGCCGTCCGCATACTTATCACGATTGGTGAAAGCTTTGAGTAACGTGTCTTGTAATAAATCATTGGCCTCTTCAACATCCTTCGTTAATCGTAGTGCAAAAGGCCGCAGTGATTTCGAGACGTGTCCAACGTGATGAGTAAATTCAAGAGCAGTCATGGGCTGAATAAGGCGACGTTTGTTTAATGAAATTATTTATTAGGTTAAACAATATTATGTTTATGTCCTAGCAATAAAAAATCTTGCGTGAATTTTTGATCGAACGGTTCAAATCAGGTTTCACCCAGCAAATCAGGTGTTTAACAAAACTGGACTCTAGGTTGAACAATCGGGAATTAATATTAAAAAACCGGGCCACAGCCTTTTGACTAATTGATTTTAATAAATTATTAAACAACCTACCTGGTCATATACACTCAAAATTCATTCCATAATCTGTCTTTTTGCAATACTGTTGCACATACGTTACTTTTGTCGTTACATTCAAGCGATGGAATTCATGATGCGTTGGTTATTGATTGGGGGACTGTTACTAACGGGGTCGGTGCGAGCCCAGAATTGTAACTGTGTACTGAAAGGAGAAGTGAATGAGCATCAAACCGGCAAACCCGTCGCCGGAGCTGTTTTGTTCTTACCGGAAATAAATCGGACGACTCTTACCGACGGTTCCGGGAAATATGTGCTTAGGGGTTTGTGCCAGGGTAAGTATACTCTAATTTGTAAACTCATTGGTTATCAGTCTGATACTCTTTCTGTTAATCTTATTCATGAAGAAGTAGAGCAAAATCTTCATCTGGAAGAAGAAGACATTCACCTGCAAAACGTAACCGTTACGGCTCATAAGCTGGAGAATTCTACGCTGAATCGTTCGGTGTTATCGGGAGAAGCTCTGGATCAGACCCGGGGGCAAAGTCTGGCCGATGCTTTGAAAAACGTTACGGGTGTATCAACCCTTCAAACGGGCAGTAGCATTGGTAAGCCCATTATTCACGGCATGCACTCCAATCGAGTCCTGATTTTGAACAATGGCATTCGTCAGGAAGGACAGCAATGGGGCAGCGAACACGCTCCCGAAATTGACCCTTTTGTTGCCAAACAACTTACGGTGGTAAAAGGAGCCGCTGGCGTTCGCTATGGTCCTGAAGCAATTGCCGGAGTGGTGCTGGTAGAGCCTGCCCCTATTTCACAACATACTGATATACAAGGCGAAGCAAATTTAGTTGGCTTCTCTAATGGGCGTCAGGGCGTAGCTTCTTTACAGGTAGAAGGGGGCTTAAAAGCACTACCCGGATTAGGCTGGCGGGTACAGGGAACGCTCAAAAGGGGCGGTAATATTCGAACTCCTCATTATTTTTTAGATAACACGGGCATTGCCGAAGGTAACTATTCGCTGGCGGTGGGTTACCGTCACGGTAACTGGAATCTGGAAGGATTCGCCAGCCATTTTGATACTAAACTAGGTATTTTCAGTGGTTCGCACATTGGCAGTGTTAGTGACCTGGAAAATGTACTTAAAAATGGAGAACCGTTCGTAAAAAGTGGTTTTAGTTATGCCATTGGGCGTCCTTATCAGCAAGTATCCCATAGTCTTGAGAAGCTGAAAATCAGTTATTCACCCTCCGAAAAAGGCCTGTGGTCGTTAACGCTGGCTCGTCAACGAAACAAACGGGCAGAGTACGATCTTCACCGACCCCGAAATGATAGTTTAGCGGCTTTAAACCGACCTGAACTTAACTTTGAAATCTCGACCTATACGGGAGATCTGGTTTACGAGCATCGACCCATTGCCCAAAGAATCACGGGATCAGCAGGATTAAGTCTTCAATACCAACGAAATCTGGTTTATGGCCGGCCCCTGATTCCTAATTTCAGACAAGGAACAGCGGGGTTATTCTGGCTTGAAAAGTACAGCAGTGAACAATGGGATCTAGAGGCAGGCGTACGATATGACTTTCGTTATCAGCGAGTTACTCTTTTTCCTCGTCGCGGAGTTCGGGAATATAAGTATATGCGATTTGGTAACGTATCGGGCAGTTTGGGTCTCGTGCGTCGCTTCGGGAAAGCATGGAATACACGGCTGAATGCTGGGGTGGCCTGGCGGCCTCCTTCCATCAATGAATTATACAGTGCAGGCGTTCACCACGGAGCAGCAGCGTATGAAGAAGGCGACGCCAACCTGCAACCCGAAACGGCTTTTAATCTTGACTGGACGACTCAATACAGTAGCAAACGCTTGACGGCTGAAGTTTCTTTCTACCGTAATTACATCCATAATTTTATTTACCTGCAACCCCAGGCTACGCCTATCCTTACCATCCGGGGGGCATTTCCGTATTTTAAATATACACAGGTAGATGCTCTTTTTCAGGGAATTGACCTTTCCTTTAGTTATTTGATAACCAATCATTTAACTATACAAAGTAAATATGCAATGGTTCGGGTAATGGACGTTAAAAACGACGTTCGGCTAGTTCAAATTCCTCCTGATCGGCTGGAAAACTCGCTTCGTTATGCATGGACAAAGCCCGGTTGGCGACTGGATAAACTTTACCTCCAGGCGGGCCATTCCTACGTAGCCAAGCAAATCAGGGTCCCCCCAAACAGTGACTTTGCTCCTCCACCAGCAGCCTACTGGCTCTGGAATGCGGCGTTAGGTACTTCCATTCCACTTCATAAAAAGAATCTGGATGTGAGCTTGAGCGTTCAAAATATATTCAACACTGCTTACCGAGATTATCTAGACCGTTTTCGGTATTATGCTGACGAACAGGGAATAAATATCAGCCTTCGAACGAAATTCAACTTTTAAAACCAGTACATAGCAAAGCCCCAGCTCTTTGAAGTGCTGGGGCTTTGCTATGTATATTAACTATTCATTAACCTTTCGAAGCTAAGCTATATGCCTTTCACTTTTCAACACTTTTCCCCATCAATGGGAATATAATTCCACAAAAATCGGACAAATTGGGAGCTTTTGTTACATTATGTCTTCATTTTATTACCAAACAGCAACTCGACAGAATTATTCTGTAAATTCTTAGTCAATGTTATCTTTCGTAAGTGATTTCTTATCGACCTCGAAGCCTACCCGTTTTAAAGAAGGGCTCTCCTTTCGTTCGAGAGAACAGGCTTGAACGAAAGAATGTATCTGTCTTACCCTCCGATTCCCAATCAGTGTATTGAAGTCTGACAATTATAAATTTTAGCCCGTTTCTAAAAGCTAAAACAAGCGACGAATCAGCCACAAGATTACATTGAGAATGATGGTTACGAGGATGCAGGTAGCAATGGGCATGTAAATCCGAACGTTTTCCCGCTCCAGACGTAGATCGCCGGGTAATCGTCCTATCCAGTGCAGTTTATCGTGAAAAAAGTAGATCACGATTCCCAGTACCATTACAATCCCGCCCAGAATGATCAGTCCTTTGCCCAAGTTTGGATTCATGCCTTTTGCTGATTAATACTCCTCCGCTGCCGAAGGAAAGTCTTTCGTTTTCACATCGTCTACGTAACTCGATACTGCCTGTTGAATCACCTCGGCGACATTGGCATAGCGACGCAGAAAACGCGGTTTAAACTCCTGATTAATTCCTAACATGTCGTGCATGACCAGAATTTGACCATCGCAACCGCCCCCAGCTCCAATTCCAATACTAGGAATGTGCACCGAAGCCGTAACTTCAGCGGCCAACTGAGCCGGAATCTTTTCGAGAACGTAAGAAAAACAACCTAACTCCTCCAGCAAACGAACATCGTCACGCAGTTTTTGAGCTTCTGCTTCTTCCTTTGCTCGCACAGCATAAGTGCCAAATTTGTAAATAGATTGCGGGGTCAATCCCAAATGTCCCATTACTGGAATACCTGCACTCAGCACCCGAGCAATGGATTCTTTTATCTCGGCTCCGCCTTCCAGTTTCACGGCATGAGCTCCCGATTCTTTCATAATCCGAATAGCCGAACGCAGGGCTTCTTCGGAGTTTCCCTGGTAATTGCCAAAGGGTAAATCCACTACGACCAGGGCTCGCTTCACGGCCCGAACCACCGACTGAGCGTGGTAAATCATTTGGTCAAGGGTAATAGGCAAGGTGGTTTCATGCCCCGCCATCACGTTCGAAGCGGAATCTCCTACGAGAATAACTTCTACGCCAGCCGCATCGATAAGCTTGGCCATGGAGTAATCATAGGCCGTTAAACAACTGATTCGTTCGCCTTTGGATTTTAATTCTTGCAGGGTATGCGTAGTAACCCGCTTAATATCAGGATTATGAACAGACATAGTAGTTTTCCGTTTTCAATTTCCAGTTTGTGATTAATCGTTTTCAGTTTTACCCTGAAGACCCAAGGTCTCAACACAGCGTTTCACAAAGCATTAAGCCGGGTACGTTTCTGGTTATCGTCAACTGAAAACAGACCTCCGCAAACTGAAAACAAATAAAATAAGCTGCGAATTTAGGTTTTGTAGGGTGTAAACAAAAAATCCCTGCGGGTGAAGGCAGGGACTTTTCCATCAGACGAAACTGATTAGTCATGTTGTTTGAGTTTATCCTTGAAAACTTTCTCAAACTTTTCAACCTTGGGTCTTACCACAAACAAACAGTAAGGCTGACGGCCATTCTGGTTGTAATAATCCTGGTGGTAAGCTTCGGCTTTATAAAAATTAGTAAAAGGCGTAATTTCCGTCACCAGCGGATCGGGGTAAATCTTGGCCTTGTCTACTTCTTTCTTCCAGTGTTCGGCTTCTTCTTTCTGTTTTTCGTTATGATAGAAAATGGCCGAACGATACTGAGGCCCTTCGTCATTTCCCTGCCGATCAACTGTGGTTGGGTCGTGTGTCCGCCAGAAAACGGCTAACAGATCAGCAAAGCTGATTTTCTTGGGATCGTAAGTAATGTTCGTTACTTCAGCGTGTCCGGTTCGACCGGTGCAAACGTCTTTGTAGGAAGGATTTTCCACAAAACCACCGGAATAACCTGATTCTACTTTTACTACACCATCCAACCGTTGAAAGACCGCTTCGGTACACCAGAAACAGCCCGATCCTAAGGTGGCTACTTCGAGTCCAGCGGGTACTTGTACGGTTGTTTTAGGCAGAGGTTTATCCGTTGTCATAGCTTTCTTCTGCTCCTGAGCCGGCGACTGGCACGCAAAGAGCGTGGCCACAGACAGGAGACTTAGTTTGAGCGTTCGAAATATTGTTTTCATTAGATAGATAACAGGAACAGAACCAGGATAGTTTACCTAAGTAAAAGAATATTATTACCTTAATTCAAGCAATTTAGAGCAGTCCAACATTCCCTATCTGTATGAAATTAAATCTCGATACCAAACCGTTTTGCATAACGGGTTCTGACAAATTTAAAATCAAAGACCATTCGACTCAAATCAAGGATCTCTACAAAACGAAGGAAGAGTACGAAAGCCTTTTAGCGGAATACCGCGAAGAGATTGACGAGCTGCAAAGCCGCATGTACGCTCATAACCGCTTTGGTTTATTACTCATCTTTCAGGCCATGGACGCGGCGGGTAAAGATGGCACCATTGGGCACGTCATGAGTGGAGTGAATCCCTTCGGCGTGGAGATTCATAACTTCAAACGTCCTTCTACGCTCGAACTGGAACACGACTTCCTCTGGCGAACCAGCCTCCGGGCTCCACAGCGGGGCACCATTGGCATTTTCAACCGGAGTTATTACGAAGAAGTTCTGGTGACAAAAGTTCATCCCGAGATCATTCTTGATACCCAGCGATTACCCGAAGAGTTGACCAAAGACCTGGACAAACTCTTCAAACATCGTTATAAGGATATTGCCAATTATGAGAAGTATCTGGTGCGGAATGGCATTCACATCATGAAATTCTTCCTCAATGTTTCTAAAGAAGAACAGGGCAAACGCCTCATCAGCCGGATTGAAGACGTTTCTAAAAACTGGAAGTTTGAGGAAAACGACGTAAAAGAACGGGAATATTGGGACGACTATCAAGAGGCCTACGAGGAAGTCATCAACCAGACCTCTACACCCAAAGCTCCCTGGTACGTTATTCCGGCGGACGATAAGAAAAACATGCGACTCATTGTTAGTCAACTTATTCTGGAAAAGCTCAAAACTTTGCCTATGAGTTATCCCGAATCTAGCCCAGCCCGTCAGGAGGAACTCTCTAAGTTTATCAATATCATCAAAAAACAATCAGCCAGTAACGGCGACTAGTTGCTGCCTGATTTTTTCTTCCAATTGATGCTGCCAAAGGCGAAAGGTGTCTTCAATGGGCTGGTGAGTAGGCAGGTAATCGAGAAATCGATCCATTTCAAGGAAAGAAGTGGCCTGAATTCCTGCTCCCGCCCGAGCGGCATCAATGGCATTAACGGCCTGCTCAAAATGCTGGGGCGTAGGAAAAAGCATCACGGGCTTACCCAGATACATCGCTTCACAAATGGCTTCAAAACCCGAAGTACTCACCAATCCCCGGCAACGACGCATGGCATCCAGAAATAAATGAGCATCCACGCGATGCAGGCTGTAATTGGGTAAGGGCGTTTCAATTTTTTGAGCTTGCGGATGAGCCCAGAAAGCTACTACGGTTGTTTCTGGATGGCGACGGCACCAATCCCGCAGGTCATCTTCCAGCTTATAATGAGTCATATAGGCCAGAATAAAATCCTCTTTTTGCGGGACTAAATCCTTTACCTCTGCTCGCAGTAAAGGAGGGATGACGTAAATATCCTGCTTCGTGTCATCAGGCATTTCGTAAAAGGAAAGAGCCAGTTTACGAGTAGTTCCCAACGCTGAAAGTCGGGTAACCGTATTGACAATGCGGTGATGAAGAAAACTACTGGTAGGAAGTCTAAACTGCGAATGCTGTAATAAATATTGGTGGGCAATGGAAAGCACCGGAATACTGGATTTATACCGAAATCGCCATAAGCCGCAAAGCATTTCGTAAAAATTGATAATCACATCAGGACGTTTTTCCTGAATATAGGCCTCCACTTTACCCGCCTGCTGCATATAAACGCTACCCTGTTTGAGGTTTTCCCAAAAGGTTTTCCAGACGGCTAACGATTTACTTTTTTCGCTATAGAGCAAAGCCGGACTAGGGAAAGCCCGCATCTCTACCGACAGGTGTTTTTCGAGTAAGACCGGAATGCCCCGGCCCTGGGTTGTGCCGACAATTGCTCCTACTAATTCATGTCCGGCTTTTTGCAGGATCTCGGCCATCGCAATAGCCTGGGTCTGATGGCCCCGACCTTCGCCCTGAATAAAAAAAAGAATTCGCATACCTTAGCCTTTGACTGAACTCAAAGATATAAGGCTTTTGAGAATGTCATCTTCCTGTTCCTGATCGTCTTCAGATATTTCTTCTTCCAGGGGTAAATTCGAAGAAATGGGCGTATAATAAAGCAGGTTCCAGTTTCCTTCGTGATCTTCCACCAAAGCCGAAAGTGATTCCACCCAATCACCGGAATTCAGATATTGTACAGAACCGATCATGCGAATGGAGGGTTGGTGAATGTGCCCACATATGATCCCAGTGCATCCTTTGGACTCAGCCAGATCAGCTAGTTTCTCTTCAAAATCGGAGATGTAATTAACCGCCGCTTTGACTTTATGCTTGATTTCCTGCGAAAGGGAGTAATAAGGCAATCCACGCCAGGCCCGCCAGTGGTTATAAAACTTATTGATTCCCAGCAGCAGGTTATACCCTACGTCGCCTACGTAAGCCAGCCATTTCAGGTGCGTGGTAATACGGTCAAAAATGTCGCCGTGGGTGACGTAATATTGCTGGTTTTTCTGGGTTTTGAGGATATAATCCCGGCGGATGGAAAAGTACTTTCCAACTTTGATGGGTAACACATGATCCAGAAAATCATCGTGATTACCCCTTAGATAAATGACTTTCGTGTCGTAGGCCTCAATCATTTTAAGGACCTGACGAAAGAACGAAGTATGCTTTTTCTTCCAGCTATTGCCGTATTTTTTTAGCTGCCAGCCATCAATAATATCGCCGTTGAGAATAAGCTTATCGCAGGTATACTGCTTAAGAAAAGCGGTGACCTCCCGGGCCTTGGCTCCCTTCGAACCCAGGTGAATATCCGACAGGACAATGGTGCGAAAATGCGTGCGTACATCCATGCTGCAAACTACCGCCTATCTGTGACCCACGCTTGAATTTCATTTTACTATATCAATAAAGTTCTAACTCACTGGTTAACAATTACTTCACATTAGATATTCTGATAACTTTTTCACTCAAAATTCTAGTAATTATCCATAAAAAAGCCGCTAAGTTGAGTAACTCAGCGGCTTTTTCTAAACGTGTATGAGCTTACCACCAGCGGTAAAACAAACCAGCCGAAGCCGATACATTTGCTACATTAGATACATAGCTACTTTTGAAAGGCGAGTAAAAATAAGTAGCCTGAACGTCGGCTCCGAAGTTTCCATTTTTAGCAAACAGGAAACGGGCTCCTACCCCAGCCTGACCACTAAACGCCAGCGTGCTTTTTCCATCTTCCAGGTAGCCGTAATAAGTCAGATTCCGCATACCGGTAGCTCCCAAACCTAACATGGCGTAAGGCCGAACGGGGGCATTCGGTGACGCGAAATGGTACTTCCCAAAAGCATGAAATGAAGTAGCTCCCAACGAGTGCGTTTCAATAGAGGAAATGTCCTGATTACCCGAGGTATAAATCCGGCGGGGCAATCGATCCTTGAAATAGGAATAATTGAACTGCAAACCGAAGGAGTAATTCTTCGGCGTTACGAACTCTCCTGAAAGATTGTAATGATACTTAGCCATTCCTCCGGCATAATCTTTCAAACTTCCCAGCGGCGAGGCTACGCCATAGCGGGCGGTAATCTGATAGTGCGTATACCGTTCGAAAGGAGATTTCATTGTACGAGTCGGAACACTGCGATACTCGTAATCCTGTTTATTATAATGTCCTGGGTTTTGCTGAGCACTTACCCCGAAAGACAAGCCAACAAAAGCCAGCAATAATAGGCGTTTCATAAGAAGACTAGATTAATACAATTAATTGGCTTTCAAGTAAGTAGACTGAGCAAATATGCCATCCACCACTGTTCCTACGGATGAAGTATCATAAATTCCGTCCCCGCGAATCTGGGCGTCCCAAACAACCGTAGCCTGATTGTTGCTTACATTTTTAACGTCGGCGATACGAATGTACCAGTAGTTTTCGCTGTACGAGTAATAGCTGTAATACGGAGCGTAACCGTAGCCGTAACCATACCCATAGCCATTCCCATAGCCCCAATAGGATCATAATACCAAGGGTTATACGTAGGCACATACCCCGACTGCGAGTAGCTGATTTGAGCGGGAGTTACCTCCAGATCGGGCTTGGCGTTACGAGCACGCGGGTAAAGCCCGATTAGTCAAATTAGTAATAATGCGGTCAATGAAAATCAGATCCTGGGTACGTACCATTTTCGTTGATTTTTCATTTTCTACTACCAACACCGAATCGGGGATCGAAAAGGTTTTATAACCCGTAAAATTGGTAGTCGCGTGGTTGGTAATGAATACCTGAGAGTCCTTAGGGTCCAGGTCATTAACGGGATCACGCTCGCAGGCTGCCAAAAGTCCAACGCTGCATACCAAAAGCAGGAGCGATTTTGAGATACGTTTCATGTCTTTTATACAATTCAAATACTAACTACTTTAACGAAAAAAACGCTGATAAATTTTACTTTCATACCAGACACCAATAGGATGGTCCAGGTTTAAAAGAAACTTCTTTATTAATACCTCAAAGTATTGTTTCTGGTTTGAGAATTGCCTCAATTTCTCGAATCGCTTGCCTGAAACGTTGCTCATAATCGCCTGAAATGATGACGTAAGGCCGTTGTTGCTCTTCGAGTAAAGCTTTCAGCCGATCAAAATGCCATTGCCGCCGATCTGCAAATAAACGAATACTGTCGTTGATCCAGGGTACATCCGTATTCAACAATAGATACAAATCATAAAACTGACTGGCCGCCCATTTTTGAATCAGCTCCGGCGACTGCCCCAGGTATAGTTCTGCAAAAGTTTGGGTAACCAACAAATCTGTATCACAAATGAGAAGACCATGCCGGGCATTAGGCAACGCCTGCTCTTCGAGAAAAAGTTGGCCGGCGGCAATATGGCAGTGATCCATGGCATCACAGTCATTCCCAAATTTTTCGCAGTAAATCCGGCCATATTCCTCCACCAGAACGGTATTAAAATGCTCTGCCAGGCGGCGGGCCAGCGTGCTTTTACCCGTAGATTCCGGGCCCACTAACACTACTTTTTTAATCATCCGAAGAAGAATACGCTTACACTAATGACGGTTCAGGAGTTCACTAATACGTGATTTCGACGCAGGGAAGGCTGCTCAACGTTGAACAAAGCTACGAAATCTGCTCCCAGTTTTTGTCTGGAAAATTGAGTTTCGGCCAGTCGCCGGGCATTTTCACTGGCCTGATGAAGAAATTCGGGTTGCTGAAGGTAAGGTTTCAGTTTATCGTAAAACTGCTGAGGATTCTTCTGATCGGCGTAAAACCCGCATCCTTCGCTTTCAATCATGTCGCAGTGCCAGCCTCGAATGTTAATAACGCATAGCTTTCCTGCCGCCAGGGCTTCAAAAAGTTTATTGGGAGAGTTGGTACCCAACGCCGGCACATCCAGGTAAGACAAATACGCTACATCAGTGATGCTAAGAATGTCCCGAAGTTGCCCTTTATTGACATGACCCAGAAACTGAACATGATCCAGGCCCACGGCTTTCTGCTTGAGATGAGGCAGCTCCGAACCCGTACCAACGATAAGAAAACTCAGATCGGTACGGTTCTGACCCAGCCGGGCAATGTCAAGGAGAGCATCCAGAGCTACGACCTTTCCAATGGAACCAAAGTAAGTAATAACCGTTTTTCCGGCGGTATTCCAGCGATTTTCCAAAGCCGGATCTTTTGAACGAGGCTGGTAAAATTCGCAGTCGGCTATGTTAGAAATATAAGCTACAGGGCGGTTAATCCGCTCTTCAATATCACTCTGAATCGCCGGAGAAAGCCCAATGACTTTTTCGGCCTGTTCGTAAAACAGGTGCTCTAAGCCATATAAAAGTTTTTGCAGGAAACGATTTTTGAAATACCCCATTTCAATAGGCGTGCGGGGCCAAAGATCGCCCACTTCAAAGTAGTAGGGAACGCCTTTGAACCACTTCATGGCCACCCCGATAAAACCCACACTCAGCGGCACCGAAGCAATATAACAGCGATACACATTCCTGATGCGTAGAGCACAACCAATGGCCTTCAGTACAAAAGCCAGATACACATAAAGCCGGCGAAACGTGCCATAACGCTGCTCATAGTGTAACGGTAGGTAATGTACGGTAAGGCCTTCGATTTGCCTGCAGGCGTATTGTTTTTCGTTATGACTCGTAATCACTTCTACCTCGTAACCGGCATCAACCAGAGACCGCGAGAGGTAATACGAGCGAATAATGCCGCCCTCTTCGGGTGTTCTGAAAAACTGATAAACGTATACGATCTTTTTGGGGAGCATTGAGTATTTACCTCTGTATATCTAACACGAAACTAACAAATAATAAACAAAACTTTAGATTATCACAGGGAATTAATAAGACCAGCTAAAAATTAGGCATTACTGACTAGGGAAACAAAATAAAATGAGAAAAATGGATTTTGTTTTCTCTTTGATGCCATCATTTAGAAATGAATCATTGAATTTAGCTGATAGTCACTGTACCTTTGCCCGCAAACACCACGAATATGCCAATTACCCGCGAGCCTATCTCCCGAAAACCGGGCACTACGACCATCAAAGCAGCCATCGACGAGATGCTCCGGGCTTATGAACTGAAAAATAAGTACAGTGAAACGTATCTGGTGGCCTTTTGGGAAAAACTGGTGGGCAAGTCTATCGCCAGCCGAACCGGACGTTTGTACGTTTCTGAAGGCACGCTTTATGTGCAGATTGTTTCGGCCCCTTTGCGACAGGAATTAGTGTTGGCTAAAACGAAGCTCATCGAACTATTAAACCGCGAAATGGGCGAAGAAGTCGTACGTGAAGTCATTTTTATTTAAGCTATCCGTCAGGGTTACACATAAAAAAGGGCGATTGAATTGATCAATCGCCCTTTACTTTTTATACCAGATATTTCAATCGAATTACTTCTTTTTCAGTCAGGTATCTCCACTGTCCCCGGGGTAACTCTTTTTTATTGAGGCCCGCGATAACCGTGCGATCCAGTTTGGTTACATCATAACCGAATTTCTCAAAAATCCGGCGAACAATGCGGTTCCGACCCGAGTGAATCCGAATGCCTATCACTTGAGCGTCTGGCGTAATGATGCTTACTTCATCGGGCTTGATGAAACCGTCTTCCAACTCCACCCCATTTTTAATGGCCTCGAAATCTTCCGTGGTGATGGGTTTATTAATCTCTACCTGATAGATTTTCTCAATCTGGTTAGAAGGGTGCGTCAGCTTTTCGGCTAGCTCTCCGTCGTTCGTCAACAGTAATAAACCCGTTGTGTTGCGGTCCAGACGGCCTACAGGATAAATGCGTTCGCCAGCGGCGGCCTTTACCAGTTCCATCACGGTGCGACGATCCATGTCGTCTTCTACCGTAGTAATGAAATCTTTCGGTTTGTTGAGTAACACGTATACCATCTTCTCAGGATTGAGCGTGCGACGACCGTAACGAACCACTTCGCCGGCTTTCACCTGATAGCCGAGTTCTTTGACTACTTTACCGTTTACTGAAATTTCTCCGGCTTCAATCAAAGCATCTGCATCGCGACGCGAACAAACTCCCGAAAGAGCGATGTATCGGTTCAGCCGCGTAGTATTTCTTCCTTCTTTCTCCGTCTTATCAATTTTCTTACGGATTTTCTCAGGAGCGTTTTCTTTGTACTTGTCTAAATTATACGTAGGCGTTTTGATGTTTTCGGCGTCATCCGAACGCTGAAAACGGCCTTTCTTGCGAGTAGGATCATGATCGGCCCGCTTGCCATAACGATTGGGCGTTTCGCGATCCTTGTTTTCATCCCGGCGGGGCTTGTCAAGCTACGCTCTGGTTTAGCATCGAAGTTACGTTCGCCGCGTGGTTTGTCGAATGAACGCTCCCCTCTTGGTGCGTCTGATCGGCGATCGCCACGGGAAAAACCGGGCTTCGAGTCGAAATTGCGTTCGCTACGGGGTTTATCAAACGAACGTTCACCCCGAGGTGCGTCTGCATTACGATCATTGGAGCGATCAAACGAACGGCCTCCACTGCGGGATTTGTCAAACGAACGCTCCCCACGAGCATTATCCGAATTCCGATCACTGGAGCGGTCGAAAGAACGCCCCCCTACACGAGGCTTATCGAAACTACGCTCACTACGGGGTGAATCCGCGTTACGATCTCCACGGGAAAAGTTACGTTCAGGACGAGAATCGGAGTTACGATCATTGGAACGGTCAAAGGAACGACCACTACTGCGGGGCTTGTCAAACGAACGTTCGCCCTGAGGTTTATCAAATGAGCGGCGGGGTCTGTTTTCTGAGTCTCCTTCGCTGCTGCGACGAGGACGGAATTCGTCAGTACGACGTTCGGGGCGGCTACCTGAAAAAGTGCGGCCTTCTGAATTGGTTTTGCGGGGTCTACGTGAAGACTCCTCTTGCTGTGCCATAACTATGGTTAAATTTGAAGAAAGTATGGGTTAAAGGGTCTCCCTTCGAATATGGCCTGAAAGCTTTTTCTTGCGAAAACCTTCTCGGGTTTCAGCCGTTTTTATAGCTATATTCTCTGGTAATAGACCCGGGCAGCCAAATGCTGAAAACCCAAAACTTCGTGTTGCAACATCCCTGCTGTAACTGACTGATTTTTAAATAATTAACAAAAACCAGTAAATAGGGGCGGCAAAGATAAAATAAATTCTTTGCTTCATTAGATGATTGGGCAGTAATTATCCGTTTCTAGTAACGAAAAATGTACCGAAACATTCCCGGAGGTCTGAATTTTATCTGGTAATTTTTTTAGAGAAGAAAAGCCTTCCTTTCAGCCATAAGTACTGATCGTCGGATTTTACCTAACTTGAACCCGCAAACTACCGCAGCCACTATGAAGTTGATTACTACTTCCCGTATTTTTCTACTCCTGTTAAGCGTCTGTCTGGCCGCTTGTAATTCGGCGATGCAGGCTTTTAAAAAGGGCGAAAGTCACTACGAAAACGGTGAATATGAATTAGCCATCAAGCAATTTCAAAAAGCGATTCCTCAGGATGCCGCTAAAGCGAATCTATACATTGCCGAAAGTTACCGCCGTTCTAATCGCATTGCTCAATCGGCTGATTATTATCAGAAGGCTCTGGAAGCGGGCAGTAAAGAACCAACATTACGTTTATACTATGGCTATGCCCTGAAAGCTCAGGGAAATTACAATGGAGCCGCCGATCAATTACGGGGATTTACCAAGCAAAAGGGTAATAACCGCAACCTGCTTTCGCTGGCTCGCCGGGAGCTGGATAACTTAACCCTGCTTGATTCCATCAGTCAGAAAGTAAGTCCTTTCAAGATTACTAACGTTTCGAACCTAAACTCGGCTTCTTCAGAATTTGCTCCGGTATTGGTACAAAATGAGCTGGTATTCACTGCCTCCCGAAAAGACCGTATCTATAAAGCCAACGGTCAACCCATGCTGGGTCTTTACAAGGCTAAGTTAACCTCTCCTACCGAAGTGAGTACGCCAGAACTATTCAGTCAGAGCATTTTTGGCGAGAACATGAACGAAGGCACTCCCGTGTTTTCAGCCGATGGCAAAATGATGGTATTCGCCCGAGGTAATACGGGCCGTAGCAAAGGCGAGGGGAACACATCTGCCGACGTGGATCTTTACATCAGTCGTAATGCTGGCACGGGCTGGGCTGAACCCGAGCGGCTGGCCTTTAGTGATTCGGCTTCCTGGGATGGCTCGCCCTCGTTTTCAGCCGATGGCAAAACGCTTTACTTTAGCTCCAATCGGGCTGGTGGTTCGGGCGGACTGGATTTATGGCGAGTGAACATTGATAAATCGGGCCGTTTTGGTCGTCCGGCTAACATGGGACGTGAGCTCAACACCCCCGGTAATGAGATTTTCCCCTACGTTTCGCCCGATGCCAAATTATATTTTGCCTCTGATGGGCACCCAGGTTTTGGCGGACTTGATTTATTTGAAGCCACCCGTAACGAAGGGGTGATTCAGGTGCAGAACCTGGGACAGCCTTTTAACTCCAAAGCCGATGACTTTGGTCTGGTTTGGGCCGACTCCACCCGGGGTTACTTTGCTTCGAACCGTGACGGTGGTAAGGGCGACGATGATATTTATTACTTCGAGTCCAGTAATGAGCCCGTTCAGATTGCTCAGCAACCGCCTTTAACACCTAAAAACCCGGATAATAAACCGGGTAAATCCGTTCGTTACTTTATTGCCGGAACCATTATTGATGCCAAAACCCAGCAACCGCTGGACGGAGCGAAAGTAGCAGTAGTTGATGAAAATGAAACAACTATTGGTGAAGCGGTAACCAACGCCGATGGTAAATTTGGCGTTTATCCCATCCGCATTGGTCGAGATTATAACATCGTAGTTGAACGCTCGGAATACATCAAAAAGCAGGAGTTATTCGAAACGGAAGGGAAAGCAATTCCTGCGGATCGACTTACGAAGGCCATTACCGACACCACACTATATGCAACGGTAGATATGCTCAAGAAAGAAGTGGGAACGGAACTTTCCAAAGCCTTTAAAATTGAAACGATCTATTACGATTTTGATAAATTTAACATCCGGGCCGATGCTTCGATTGAGCTGGATAAAGTGGTTCGGATTTTGCAGGATAACCCTGATATTAAACTGGAGCTAGGTTCGCACACGGATTCGCGGGGTACTAACGCCTATAACCAGAAGCTTTCTCAGCAACGGGCCGAGTCTGCTGTTAATTACATCCTTTCCCGAGGTATTTCTCCCGATCGAATCACGGCGAAAGGTTATGGTGAAAGTCAGTTACTCATTCCTAATGCACAAACGGAAGAAGAACATCAGCTAAACCGTCGTACCGAATTCAAAATTATCAGCCTGGATTAAAAATGGCTCAGGTAATCAAATGCCGACGGATCTCGTCGGCATTTTTTGTTTCCATTCAATAACTATTTATCAATTTATTAAGTTAAATAACTCAAATTGGTCGATTATTTTTTCGACCCATGAAATGGCTATTTGTTTTTCTGTTATTACCCTGCATTAGCCGGGCTCAGGAACCTGTTCGGCCAGAGGTAGATCCTGGCATCCTCTTACAACAACTATTACCGAATCAATCCGAAAATGTATCCGAAGAGGTGCTGGATAATCTCTATCAGCTTTATCAACAGCCGCTCAATCTAAATGACGTCACGCTCGAAGAACTCACGGGATTATATATTCTCTCCGAACATCAGCTTACCCACTTCTTTCAGTACCGTCAACAGGCCGGGCCGTTTGTGTCACTTTACGAACTTCAGTCCATTCCTTATTTTGATTTAGTTACCATCCAACGCCTACTCCCTTTTGTTTACGTCGATGTTCAACGGCTTTCTGGTAACCCTAATCATACGTTAATCCTGCGGTATGATCGTTCCCTCGAACTTCGCAAAGGCTTTACCTCCGATGCCAAGGGTAACCCCCGATACCTCGGAAGCCCTTACCGGCTATTCATGCGGTACAAAGGGTACGCTGCCCGAAATTTTAGCCTTGGCGTTACCACCAAGCAGGACGCCGGAGAACCCTTTCGTTGGAACCCGGCAACACGGAGTTACGGAACGGATTATCTTTCTTTTCAGGCCCATCTACAAAACCGGGGCCGACTCAAGAGTCTCTCTGTGGGTGATTACCAGTTACAAGTCGGTCAGGGGTTAGTGCTGGCGGGAGGGTTTTATCTGGGTAAAGGCTCAGAAGCTGTGCTTACCGTTCGTCGTAGCCAACTGGGCATTCGACCCTATACTTCTTCAACAGAATACGGTTTCTTTCGTGGGCTGGCGGCAACGGTTCAGCTAAGTGCCCGGTTGGAGTTTACAGGTTTTTATTCCCGAATTTGCCGGGATGCAAACTTGGTTGACGAATACACCGTCAGCAGTTTACAAACGTCAGGTTTGCACCGGACAGCCGCAGAAATCAGTGATAAGGCCAGTCTGCAAACGCAGGATTATGGCGGTCATCTTCGCTGGCAAAACAGCAGGGTGAGTTTGGGGTTTACGTATCTCCAAACGACTTATGACAAAGCCCTGCAAAAAGCGAATCGGGCCTATAATCAGTACGAGTTTTCGGGAAAAACGAATACGCTTCTTTCACTGAATTATAGTTACCTCTGGCGAAATTTAAACGGTTTCGGAGAAATAGCCGCTCAGCTTCCGGCGGAATTGGACTGGTAAGCGGTGTGTTGAGCAGCCTCAGTAAACGCTGGGACGCCAGCCTAATTTTTCGGCACTATGATCGAAATTTTCACACGTTTTACGGTAATTCCTTCAGTGAAAATTCACGCCCCATCAACGAAACGGGTCTATACGCAGGACTGAAATACACGCCAAATAAACGCTGGCAGGTGGGTGGTTACCTGGACTATTTCCGCTTTCCTTCCCTAAAATATTTGGTTGATCAACCTTCGCGGGGATATGGGTACCTGCTTCGTGGCACGTATCGTCCCAGTAAAACCAGAGCCTGGACGCTACAGGCTTTTTTTGAGCGTAAAGAAAAGAATATTCCCTCGCGACTTTCCAAAACCTCTTTTGTTACCCCTACTGAAAGAAGCGGGGTCTGGGCTGGCTACAGCCGGGATGTTACGGCCCGTTGGTCGCTTCATAGTCGAATCTATTATGCCCGATTCAGTTACCGAAACTATGCTCCTTCGCAGGGTTTCGCGTTGATTCAGGATGCTCGCCTGAAGATGAAAAAGGTAACCCTCACAGGCCGTTTGGCCTATTTCCACACCAACGATTACGACAGCCGTATCTACGTCTACGAAGACGATGTACTGGCGGCGTTTTCCATTCCTGCCTACGCCGACGTAGGGATTCGTACGTATGCTTTGTTTCGGTATTCGTTTTCCAAACACCTCGATGCCTGGTGCCGGATTTCCCGAACGCAGTTATTCAATCAGCCCACGGTAGGTTCAGGCTTAGACGAGATCCCGCATCCGCACCGTACGGATGTGAAAGTTCAATTGCGTTACCAATGGTAATTTTATGTAAAAGCATTTTATAAACTCGTCAGGAAAGCTCAAATTAGTGGTTTACCACCTTATTAATCGAAGCCATGACTCTTCCCATTTATCAGGTAGATGCCTTTACCGCTCAACTTTTCAAAGGCAACCCCGCCGCTGTCGTTCCGCTGGAAAGCTGGCTGAGTAAAGAAGAAATGTTACACATCGCCGCTGAAAATAATCTGGCCGAAACGGCCTTTTTCGTAAAGTCTAGCGTGGATTATGAATTAAAGTGGTTTACGCCACTGGTAGAGATTGATCTTTGCGGACACGCCACAGTCGCTACGGCAAAAGTCCTTTACGATCATCTGGGATACAGCGAAAGCGAGATCCGCTTTCAGACGAATTCGGGTTTATTGACCGTTCGTAAAGACGGGAAAAAATACACGCTCAACTTCCCCGCTAACGTCCCTTACGCCGAATCGACGCCAGAAGGATTATTGGAATACTTGGGAGTTGGGAAAGCCCTAGAGGTACTAAAAGGCCGCACGAATGATTACCTGGTAGTGCTGAAAAGCGAAGCCGAAGTAGCTGCGTTAACACCCGATTTTAGAGCTCTGAAATCAGTGAATGCCCGTGGCATCATTGTAACGGCCAAAGGCGATGAAGCTGATTTCGTTAGCCGATTTTTTGGTCCTGCCGTTGGCGTAGATGAAGATCCCGTAACGGGTTCGGCACATACGGTATTAGTGCCTTACTGGGCTGAAAAACTCGGCAAATCCGAACTATTCGCCCGGCAAATTTCCAAGCGGGGTGGTGAGTTATGGGTGAAACTCCTAGGCAATCGAGTGGAGATGTCAGGCGAAGCCGTGATGTATTTAAAAGGAGAGATTTTCTTACCTTAATACGAACCAACCCCATGCCTTAAAACCACCGAAAGTTACTGCTCAGGTGGTTTTAATGACGTATATTAATAACAAGACAATGGTCAGGAAAAGCAAGGCTGTTAACAGTTGATTCAGTAAAGAGGAATGGTAATACTCGCCCTGATCAAGCTGTTTTTTGGTGCTTTGGTAGCGGTAATAGCCCAGTAAAAGAGTGAATGAGCCTAAGCCTACGAGTAAAATTCCAATTAGGGGAAAGTAGCTTGCCATCCAGAGCCAAGCAAAGGAACTTGTTGGTTATGCGAACGGACTTCGTTTCGGGAAGCCACCGCAGTTACTCGGCTAGAGCCAAGCGACTGCGGTAGCCAAATACCATAAATTGCTAGTGCTTTCCTTAAAGAACTATTATCAATCAGAAGCTAAATGAAATTCACCTCAGCCGAGAGCTGAATGCCGTATTTTTCCAGCACCGAAGCCTGTACCTTTTCGGATAAAGCTTTGATTTCAGGACCCGTTCCCTGACCGTAATTGACTAGTACCAGAGCCTGTTTGGCGTGTACCCCCACAGAGCCTTCCCGATACCCTTTCCAGCCCGCCTGTTCAATGAGCCAGCCCGCCGGCACCTTGATTTGTCCGGGCGTAGTTAGATAACCGGGTATATTGGGAAAACGGCTTTTGAGGGCTTCGTACTGCCCCGCAGGAATTTCCGGGTTCTTAAAGAAACTCCCCGCATTACCCAACTCCGCCGGATCAGGCAGTTTCGAGCGACGGATTTCAATCACTGCTTCGCTAATGGCCTTGCTACTTAGTTCGGTAACACCCCTGGCCTCTAGCGTTTTCTGAATATCTCCGTAACTAATCTGATAATGTGGTGTTTTTGAAAGCTTGAAGGTAACCGCAACGATAACAAACTGATTTTTGAGTTCATGCTTAAAGACGCTTTCCCGATATCCGAACTGACATTCTTGGTGACTAAAAATGCGAAGCTCACCGGTTTGACGGTCAATGGCTTCCAGCGAATGAAACACATCCTTGATTTCGACGCCATACGCTCCAATGTTTTGCATGGGCGAAGCCCCTACCGAACCGGGAATGAGAGATAGATTTTCCAGTCCTGACAGGCCTTTTTCCAGACTTTCCAGAACTAACTCGTGCCAAACCACTCCAGCTCCGGCTCTTACATACGTGTACAGTTCGTCTTCCGCCGAAACGCTGATACCAGTAATAGCCATGCGAATGACTAACCCGTCAAAATCTTTCGTTAATAACACGTTACTTCCACCACCCAGAATCAGTTTTTCGGTAGCAGCGAAAGCGGGCTCTGCCAATACTTGTCGTAAACTTTCCAATGAATTGACTTCCACGAAGTAACGGGCCGTAGCTTCAATTCCAAACGTGGTATAAGGCTTTAGAGAGATATATTCCTGAATATGCATAAGCTGATTATTAACTAAAGAGAAAGCAAACTTTGGTAAAGATGACGCACAAATGCGTTTGAATTCTGGGATTTTACCTGAAAATTTGTAGCCCTGTTCAAAAATGCGATGTATTTTTTCTTCCAACCATCGCAAATCCATGATTGCGTATGAAATCAAGCGTAAAGTACCTGTGTTTTTTGTTGGTGATTACTCTGTCAGGCTGTGCTTCTAAAGTATTGCCCAGCAGCTCTTCCAAGGCCTACACTCTGGATTTGAATACGTATCGCCCCACTTATAACCTGAGCGATGTCAAGGAAATAGAAAAGACGGCGGCCCAGGAAAAAAATACGCCTGTTACGCCAGCGACTCCAGTCAGTACGCAGCCCCTGAATATTAATAAAAAGCTTGATACGATCCTCGATACGATGGCTCAGCGGAATAAAGCAGCCAAGTACATCGCAGGTTACCGAATTCAACTCTACACCGGAACCAAACGCAACGAGCTCGAAGCAGCCAAACTCTTTATCTATCAGCGATTCGCTGATCTCAATACGTATATTGCCTACAATCATCCAACGTATCGCCTCCGCGTGGGTGATTTTGCTACCCGACTGGATGTAGAACGCTACTTCAATAAAATCAAGGATGATTACCCAACTGCTACCATTATTACAGATCGGGTAACACTTCGGGATGCTTTAAAGATCATGGACAATCGGGCAGCGGATAAAGACGAGCTGTATGAGCCTTAATCCTTTCTTATCATTGATCATTTTTGATTTCATATTGTGGTATCTTTGTAATAATTATTAGCAAAAGGCAACTTTCTATTCCCCCTAAAGGTATAGAAAGAGCGGCCAGGCCAATCATTATTCTTATACAACCACATGAAAAAAGCCCTTATCACCGGCATTACCGGTCAGGATGGTGCCTATTTGGCAGAATTATTACTGGAAAAAGGATACGAAGTTCACGGCGTAAAAAGACGCAGCTCGCTGATTAATACTGAACGTATCGACCACCTGTATCAGGACCCACATGAGCAGGATGTTCGCTTTCACTTACATTACGGTGATTTAACGGATTCTACTAACGTCATTCGCCTGATTCAGGAAGTTCAACCCGACGAAATTTACAACCTGGGAGCTCAGTCCCACGTTCGGGTGAGTTTTGATGAACCTGAGTATACCGCACAAGTAGACGGTTTAGGTACCCTTCGCATTCTGGAAGCCGTACGTTTGTTAGGGTTGACGAAAAAACCAAGATTTATCAAGCTTCTACTTCAGAGTTATACGGCTTGGTTCAGGCCGTTCCCCAATCGGAAACGACGCCTTTCTACCCCCGCTCTCCTTATGCTGTGGCTAAGTTATATGGGTACTGGATTACGGTTAACTACCGTGAAGCTTACGATATGTTTGCCGTTAACGGTATTCTCTTTAATCACGAATCTCCTCTTCGTGGAGAAACCTTCGTAACTCGTAAAATTACCCGTGGCGTCTCGCGTATTGCCTTAGGTCTGCTCGATAAAATTCACATGGGTAATCTGGATTCCCTGCGGGATTGGGGTCATGCCAAGGATTATGTAGAGGCCATGTGGCTAATCCTTCAGCAGGATAAAGCCGAAGATTTTGTTATTGCTACGGGCGTAACTACCAAAGTGCGTGACTTTATCCGCATGTCCTTCAATGAGGTAGGCATTGAGCTGGAATTCAAAGGCGAAGGCGTGGATGAAAAAGGATATGTGAAGGCTTGTCACAATTCAGAGTATCAATTAGAAATAGGTAAAGAAGTGGTTGCCATTGATCCCCGTTATTTCCGTCCGACGGAAGTAGATTTACTGCACGGCGATCCTACTAAGGCAAAAACCGTTCTGGGCTGGAAGCCTAAGTACGACTTACCCGCTCTGGTAAACGATATGATGACTTCAGATTTAGCTCTCTTTAAAAAGGATCTTCACCTTAACCAGGGTGGTTTCCGGACACTCAATTATTTCGAGTCGTAAAAATTGGTACGAAAATCCGTACTCTTTTTTCAAAGCAGCGATGATCCCATCGCTGCTTTGTTATTTTGTAGGGTAATTGAGAAGAACGCCAAGGGTGATCCGAGGCAGAATCTAAGGCTTATGTTTATTGAACGTACGAGTGGTCTGCGGGCTGGTGATGAGAAACACGCGGGCTGGATGGAAGTGGTCTGCGGCTCTATGTTTTCAGGGAAAACGGAAGAACTTATCCGCCGAATCAACCGGGCTCTGATTGCCCGGCAAAAAGTGGAAATTTTCAAACCCGCGATTGATACCCGTTATCACATTGAAGACGTAGTTTCTCATAATTCGGCTTCCGTTCGCTCCCGCCCTGTTACCTATGCCCGCGATATTTTAGAGCTAGTGGGTAAGTGCGACATCGTAGCTATCGACGAAGCTCAGTTTTTTGATGTGGAAATTGTTGAAGTGTGCAATGAACTAGCCAACAGAGGCAAGCGGGTTATTATTGCGGGCCTGGATATGGACTCGGACGGTAACCCCTTTGGACCCATGCCCGCTTTAATGGCCGTAGCAGAATATGTAACCAAAGTGCAGGCCATTTGCGTGGTTTGTGGAGAACTGGCCAATTACTCATTTCGTAAAGTAGCTACTCCAGGACAAGTATTACTCGGGGAAACGGATAGCTACGAAGCCCGATGCCGGAAGCATTTTCTGGAGGGAAAAAAGTTACAGTAGAACTTTACGTTCTTTTACAAGAAAGCCTCGGTAAGCAGAAAACTTACCGAGGCTTTTTGCAAAAGAATTTACCTTATTTGGAAGTATTTGATGCGGACTCTTTCACTACCCGCATAACACCATTCATGATTCGCCAGTGGCCGGGAAAGGTACATACAAATGGATAATCACCAGCTTCTTTGGGAGCGACAAACTTCAGATGGACGTTTTCGTCGGGATTGATGAGCTTAGTCGCAATGATTACCTGCGGAATTTCAGGCACGTAACTCTTATACACGGCATCAGGGCGAGTAATCATGGCATCGGCGGCTTTGCCGATGATTTCCAATGACTTAGGTTTACCAATCACGAAGTTATGCTGCATCTGATCGGGGTTATCAATGATGATCTCTACGGGCTGACCAGCTTTCACGCTAAACTCTTTCAAATTGAATTGCAGTTTTTCAGTCACCGTTTTCAACTTGATTACCTGAAGATTCGGATCATCCGATACCTCATCTGATTTTTTCAAACCTGCCGCTTCTGCCCAAAGGATTAAGCTTTTCTTATTATCGGTCGAAAATTCCTTTTCAAGACTGGCCAGTAATTGCTGTGAAGAAGCCTCCGGACTCATTTTTCGCTTGGGATCCAGCCGCGTCTCAGACCTGCTAGTACTGCTCTCGTATCTGCGTCATCAACTTCTTTCAACTCGCTTACCAGAGATAGAATTTCCTCATCTGTCGCCGTGGCAGCATAGGCCCGGCTGGCATTTTCAACCACAAATCCAGTCAGATTACTCAGAGGCTGGTATTTGAGCACATGGCGATAAGCATTGTTATTTTCGTTATTCTCTGGAATTTTATTATCTGGATCCACGGTAACGGCAATGGTGAAATTGCCAGGAACGTCCGAGTTCATGCTCATATTCCCTACCCAGGGGCCGTTATTTACTTCTGAAATCAGGGCTTTTTCGCCAGCGGCAAGACCTTTCACGAACGTATAACTTACCCAGTCCCGGGTCATGTTAGGCCCGGCAACGTTAATTTTCAAGGTAATAGGTGTTCCTTCGGGAATGGCTTTAGAGCCACGGTTTTCAACTTCTACGGATAATGTCACCCCTTCCCGTATGGTAGGAATGGCCGTCGAAGACTTTACCTGGGTCACCACCAAATCCGCCTTAGGTCCAGTTGATTCCGTCTTTTTAGCTTCGCCGTGGTTCATTCCGTGATGATCATGATTCATCCCAGTTGAAGCATTCGCAGTAGAAGTCGTTGACGACTTACGGGGGGCTTTGGCCAGATACGTTTTCAGTAACTCTGAACCACGGGCATTAAATACGGTGGTAAAGGCGTCCGGCATCCAGCGATCCGAAACAAAATTAGGATTAGACAAAGCCGCTAATACCGCCTTTTCAACAGCCGGGCTGAGCGGAATCTGCGTAAACGCTAATAACGTGTGCAAAGCCACTAGTGGCTCGGAGTCGTTGAGTGAATTAGCAGCCAGTAGAGCTTCGGCTGTTTGAGCAGAAGCTGGTAATACCTGAACAGCCGTCTTACGAACACTTGCCGCCGGATGTTTCAGGGCAGCCTGTGCTACTTTTAAAGCTTCCGCATTCGACCCATCCAAAACACCCAGCCCGTGCAAAGTCCAGAGGGCATGAATCGCTCCAGGGTTTGATCCGATTTCATCCAGCGATGGATTCTGAATTAATCCTATTAGCTTACTTACGACGTCTTTATTACCCCGTTCAACTAGTAATCGCTGAGCGGTTTGTCGCCAGAACATATTGTTATTACTTAAGGCTGCTACTAGCTCATCAGGCCGATCTTTCGATAAAGCTAGGGGCTGATACGCAGGAGCCTTTTTGTAAGCGACGCGGTAGATTCTTCCGTGTGAGTTATCGCGAAGATCCGTTACGTAGGCATTACCTTCGCCAGTTTCGAAACCTCTGGGCGTTGGATTATGCTGAATAATGAAGCTATACCAGTCGGCAAACCAAACCGCTCCATCGGGACCCACTTCGGAAAAAACGGGCGAAAACCATTCATCTGCTCCAGCTACTAAATTAAAGTCATTAATATCATGGAAGTCAGTACCTTCTTTTTCTAGGGTATTCTGGTGGATGATGTGCCCCGTAGGTTCGTTTACAAAAGCAACGCGATTCCAGTATGATTTTGGAAAGCTGCGGGCCGTATAGAAGTTATGACCCGCCGCAGATGTATATCCGCCAAACACGTCTACCTGACGAATGCGGGTAAGTACTTTCATATCCTTGTGTGTATCCGTGCTACGACCGCCGCGAATGCGAAGTTTATCCCAGCCCAGTATATAGCGGTTAGGAATAGCCATGTACCAGCCGTGATCGTTATTAGCCGTCGATCCAAACAGGTTACCCGTTTCATCAAAAGCCAATCCCCAGGTGTTATTCGACGTATTGGTTAGGTATTCCATCTCGGAACCATCCGGCTTAAATCGGAAAAAGCCCTGACCAAATTGATGCTTCTTGCCACCCACGGTACCGTTAAAGCCCGCATAACCAATGGCACCGTAAATCCAGTTATCAAAGCCGTAGTGCAGGTTACTAGGCCCGGCATGGGTATCCGTCGTACCAAATCCTTTGATCAATACCTTACGAACATCCGCTTTTCCATCACCATCGGTATCTTTCAAAAAGAGCATATCCGGTGCCTGAGACACAATAAATCCGCCATCGTATGCCACTAAACTAGTGGGAATGCTCAGATCTTCAGCAAACTTGGTAAACTTGTCGGCCTTGCCATCTTTGTCGGTATCTTCCAGCATAAGGATGTAGTCCCGACCGCCGGTTTCCTTACGTTCGTTGGGATAATCCAGCGTTACGATCACAAACATGCGGCCTTTTTCATCCCAGCTCAGAGCAATGGGGTGCTGCACGTTGGGTTCGTGGGCGAATAATCCCAGCGTAAAATCAGGATTAACCTGTAAAAATTTCATCGACTCTTCCGGCGAAAGCGGATCAGGCTTCAACTGAGGCCCCGGACGTCCTTCGTAATTAGGCAACTTGGCTTCCTTATATACCAGCGTGGGAACATTAAGTTTTTTAAGCTCCTCAACGACTTTATCCCCCACAGCCCATTTGATGCCCTTTTCCATTAAAGTATGAAAATCGGGCTGTTTCCAGGTAATTTCATCATGACCATAAGCAGTATAGAATACACGGCCTTTACCGAAATTCCGCACCCACGTATAAGGTTCGGTTTTCTGTCCGGGCTTGTCTTGGGCCTGTTTTTCATCGATCAACCGCTCGGTTAAGACCACATTGTCAGCCGCCAGTCTTTTATGCAAGTAGGTTTCATCAACCGTCTTGAACTTTTTGGCACCAAAAATGGCCGGATGATCGGGCTTCGTCCATACGGGTTGAATGGTGTCCCAGCCATGTTTCCAGAACTGTCCACCCACCATTTCATTGACGAAAACATTCGAATTGCGAAAACACCAGGAAGCACAATGCACGGCGATGAGTCCCTTGCCATTCTTAACAAAGTCAATCATGGCTTTTTCGGGGGCAGCCGGAATGCTGTCCCAGTTGGCAAATACCAGTAACCCATCGTACTTGCTTAGGTTCTCTGGATTAAGGTCTTCCAGTTTATCGGTATAGCTCAGGTTAATTCCCTTATCTCCCAACCCAGCCATTAACAACGGAGCCATCTGAATCGGGCGGTGATGTCCCTTGTCGCCCAGGAAAAGAATTTCGATGCGTCGGCCTTTGGATTCAACTTTCTTGGTCTGGGGTTGCCGCGTACAGTAGGTAAGCGTCAACAGACTCAAAGCGACTAGTCCGGCCAGAATTTTTTTCATCATTTAAGTGGATTTAGCATGCTCAGGCTTAACTGGTAGCCGCAGAGTACGGCTACCAGCATTAAATCGTTATGCATTCTCAAAATCGGGTAAGTACATCAACTTCCCGCCCTGTAGAGCTGATTCATGGGCCAAAATGCCTACACTCGTCCATTCGGCTGACTGTACAGCATTTGGGAAAGGCTGGCGATTTTCCACGAGTGCCGAAAGAAATTCATGCACTAAATGTGGGTGAGATCCTCCGTGACCGCTGCCTTGTGTAAAGCTCAGGTGCGTGTTATCAGCTACGTCGTAAACGCCTTGGGTGGTGAACGCCTGAATTTCCTCGGGTAAGTAATGAGCAAAATCGGGAACAGTAACCCGCTCAGGAATTTCGTGTTCTTCTTTTTTAGCGGTATGGATGACGGCCTCTTCGCCTTCAATCAACGGCCACTCAAAAGATTTTTTCGAACCGTATACTTCAAAACTTTCCCGGTACTGACGGGCAGTATCAAAGAGTGAACGGTAGACATAAGCAGCTAAATCGCTGTCTTTGAATTTAATGTGTGCTGATTCAATGGCAAAAGGCGAATTGTGAATTTTCGCCAGATCTTCGCTGATCGTGCCCGAACCAAAGCAGGAAACGTACTCAGGACTAGACTTCAGTAAACCAGCCACCGGACCTACGCAGTGGGTTGCATAATGCATGGGGGGAAGTCCGGGCCAGTAATCTGGCCAGCCTTCCATGTCCTGCTGATGGCTAGCTTTTAAAAACTGTACTTTACCCAGTTCACCTTTTTCGTATAAGTCTTTGACAAAGAGGAATTCGCGGCTATAGACCACTGTTTCCATCATCATGTACTTCTTGCCCGTTTCTTTCGAAACCCTTACGATTTCCAGGCAATCTTCTACACTCGTAGCCATCGGAACAGTACAGGCTACATGCTTGCCCGCCCGAAGAGCCTTCAGGCTCTGCTCGGCATGATTGGGAATGGGTGAATTGATGTGAACGGCATCTACCTTAGGATCTTTAAGTAACTCGTCAAAATCCGTGTAACGAACCTCGATTCCGAAGGCATCTCCCACGGCGTTGAGTTTCTCAGGTGTACGCTGGCAAATGGCGTACATATTAGCTAAAGGGTGACGCTGATAAATGGGAATGAATTCGGCTCCGAATCCCAGGCCAACAATGGCAATATTGAGGGGTGAAGACATGTAATTAGAGGTTAAGCCTGATTGAAAATAGTAAGGTTAATAAATTAAGACAAATCGTTAAAACTGACCGTTACTGACTACTTGGGGAACCGACTCCCACTGACTTTTAATGAAAGACAGACCATCCCGCATGAGTTGTTCTTCTGAATCGAACATCTGCCGCCAGATATTCGCTACACTGAGTTTGGGACTGAAAGCTTCGATGCTCAACCAGCCCTGGTAATCAATGTCGCGAAGGCCAGCAAATACTCCTTTCCAATCCACATTACCCTTACCAGGAGTAGAACGATCGTTCTCTGAAAGCTGTATGAAGGTGATGCGGTCTCCTAACTGCCGAATGGTTTCGCCAATGTTCTTTTCTTCAATATTGGCATGAAATGTATCGAACATGATCTGACAATTGGGATGGTTCACCTCATCGACAAAGCGGGCTAGCTCGGATCCACAACTCGTCAGATACATTTCAAAACGATTGAGGTATTCCAATCCTAGAGTAATCCCCTGGCTTTGGGCATATTCGGCCAGAATTTGAATGCCCTCCACGCCCCATTTCCATTCATCTGCAGTAGCAGGTTGCCCCGTAAAAACGCCCAAAGCAGAATGATAAGGACCCATGAGTTTTTCAGCTCCCAGTTCTACAGCACAATCTACGCTGCGAAGCAAATGCTCCAGCGTAGCTTTACGCATCCCCGCATCCGCACTGATCAGGTTGGCTTCGGGTCCGCAGATTACGTCGGCCTGCCGCTGAAGGCCCAGCTCATCCAGTTTTCGAGCCCAGGGCTTCCAGTACTGACGATCGCTCGTAGACAAGGGCACTTCGACCCCACCGAAACCAATAGACTGGATTAATTCGAGCGTTGGAAAAAAAGATTCATCGAGATTACCACCCCACAGGAGCAGATTCATGCTGTAAATCATTATGCAATTTTATAATGGAAAAATGATAAATACTGTCTCCACATTGACTATGTCCTACTGTATTTTGACCTATATTGCAGAATCAACTTAATTAAGCATCAAAATACAGAATATTGTCGATTTTTAATATATCGTCGAATCTTTTCCACTATGAAATTAGCTCTGCGTAAATCCATTGAAAACCAAGTGGCTTCCTTTACCATGCAGGAACTCACGGCTCCTCATTTTGATCCCAACTGGCACTTTCATCCGCATTACCAACTTTTTACGGTTGAAGAAGGCACTGGAACTCGTTTCATTGGCGATAACATTCAGCCTTTTGAACCAGGAGACACCGTTTTTTTGGGGCCGAATATTCCACACCTCTGGCGAAGTGATCCGGCCTACTTTCAGACCCCCTCCGGGCTTTCCACCAAGGGAATTGTGGTGTACTTTACCGAAGATTTTCTGGGTAATGACTTTTTCAAACGGCCCGAAATGCACGGCTTACAAAGTTTTTTTACGGAGCTACGCGGGGCTATGAAATTACCGGAGTGTTGAAGAGTCAGATTCGGGAGCGAATGCACAAGCTTTTGCAGGCGAGTGGGTTTCAGGCCATTTTGCAATTACTAGCCATCTTAGACGAATTAGCTCACGCCGAAGAATGCCAGCCTATTGCCAGTCTGGGTTACGTCAATACGCACAAAGTATCAGAAACCGAACGGATGCAAAAAGTACACGATTACGTACTCGATCATTTTCGACAGGAAATCAGACTTGATGAAATGGCATCACTAGCAGGAATGAGCCCTTCGGCCTTTTGCCGGTATTTTAAAACAAGAACCAACCGGACTTTTTCTGAATTTGTCAGTGAAGTTCGCATCGGTTATGCCTGCAAATTATTAATAGAAGGGAAATTCACCATAACCCAGATTTGTTACGAAAGCGGCTTTAATACCATTTCTAACTTTAATCGGCAGTTCAAGGAAATTACTACATTAACGCCCGCCCAATACCAAAAGGCGTATCAATAGAAACAAAAAAGAGCAAGGCCTAAGCCTTGCTCTACATCGTTTCAATACACTCGTTGTTGTATAGTCTTTATTTGTGTTCGGGCTGACGCTCTAAATCAAAGAGCTCCACCAGAACATCCGCCAGTTGGTCGGCATCTCCGCGACGGCAGGCGTTTTTAAGATTCACAGCGGGTGAACGCAGAATGCGGTTCACAATATTTGCCGTGAGCTTATCAAATTTATCGGCTTCGGCAGGCGTCAGGTGTTTAAGCTGACGGGCCAGTTCTTCTTTACGAATCTGATCCAGAGCCTGCTTGAATTTCTGAATCGTAGGTGATACCACCATTTCTTTCGACCAGTCCTGGAATCCGGCCATGGCTTCATCCAGAATCCGGTGTACGGCTGGTACAGACTCCAGTCTTCGCTGCAATGCGGCGTTGGCTTTCGCCTGAATATCGTCGATGGAGTACACTAGAGCTCCCGGAACTTCTTCTACCTGAGCTTCAATGCTGCGAGGCACTGATAAATCAATGAAGTACTTAAAGGTCAGAATGTCCAGACTCTCTACAAAAGCTTTGGTAAACAGCGGCGTTGTTACCCGCAGAGAGGAAACAATTACATCCGCCTGACGCACTTCAGCTTCCAGGTTTTCCCAGTCAGCCACCCGGAAATTGGTTCCTTCCGCCAGGCTAACCGACTTAGCATACGTACGGTTAACGAGCGTAATCTGAGCAAATTCCTTATCGGCCAGGTTCTTTACCACATCCGTTCCAATTTCACCCAAACCCACTACCAGCACGCGAGGCTGAGCATGGTTTTGCGTTAAATCAGCGATTAGATCTACCGTTGCATACGAAACCGAAGCAGCTCCATCCCGGAAACTGGTTTCCTGGTTAACCCGCTTGCTGGAAAAGAAAATCGTATGCATCAATCGATGCAGAAAAGGACTTGCTGCATCTACATCCACTGACCACTGGTACGAATGCTTGACCTGGTTAGGAATCTGAAGATCACCTACTACCTGCGAATGAAGACCCGTAGCTACCTCAAACAAATGACGAATGGCTTGAAGCTGATCGTCCAGTACTACAAAGTAATTGGGCAGGTCTGAGGGCTTTTCCAGACCTTTTTCAATGGCTAATAACTTAATAATTGACTCGGCGTAGTTTGCTGACGCCGTATAATATATTTCCGTACGATTACACGTGGAAACCACCAGAATGTCCTGAAATCCAAAATGCTCTTTCAGTTTCAGGGAAAAGGTCTTGGCCTCGCTTTCATCCAGTGCCACCTGCTCTCTTATGGCCAAGGGAGCAGTTTTGTACGATAAACTGATTGCTCGAAACGTAGTAGTCATTTCCTTCACTAAAAACACAAAAATACGTCAGGATAACCTTCCGACGGATGTAATAAATCCCATTCTGTTCTATTTAGAATGAATCAAAACTACATCGGTCTTTTTCCTGACTCCTGAGCAAGATTAAGGCAACTTTTCAACTTAATCTATGACATTTGTCATTTCCTAATCCGCTCATCCAGAGCATTAGACTCAGGCTTGCCCCAATCGTCAAGCCATTGCTAAATGATGGGATCACTTAGGCTGGAATTATTTTATTGGCTGTATATAAATCCAAAAGCCTTTGGCGTTGGTTGAAAAGAAATGAAACAAAGCGTTGCTAATCCTCCATTGAAACCATCAGCCGACAACCGCCGGGGTAACTTAGCCGCCCGGATGCGGTCGGGTGATTTATACCAGCAGAAAAACCAGGTTAAAATCGGTATTCTCCTGACTTTGATGGCCTTTTCCATCGGATGGTTTTACTATACAAATTCCCTAATTTCCCGACTAGAAGCTCATGAGCTTGAAGAAGTACGCCTCTACGCCAAAAGTCTGGAATATGCCTATACCAGTTCTGCCGAGACCGATCTTAACTTCTTCTTTGATAACATTGTAAAGGTTAATACTGAAATTCCGGTTATCGTTGAGTATCAAAATACGTACACGCCCCGAAATATTATCTTACCCGAAAATCCAGATGAAGTTCATGATTTCTTAAAACAAAAAGCCGCTGAATTCCAAACAGATAATGCTCCAATAGAATACGACGGAGGTTTTGGCAAGGGATACATCTACTTCAGCCACTCCTTTCTTTTTACACAGCTTCAGTATTACCCCCTGGTGATGTTTCTAGGGCTTTTAGTGTTTGGTTACCTGGCATACCTGGCCTTTAGTTCTTCCCGCCGCTCCGAGCAAAACCGGGTCTGGGTGGGCTTGGCTAAGGAAACGGCTCACCAGTTAGGTACGCCCCTGTCAGGTTTGAAAGGCTGGGTGGAATACTTCAAGACTGATCCCGATCGCTACGAAACGGAATATGTATTAGAGCTGGAAAAAGACGTTGAGCGGCTGGAAACCATCACGGCCCGGTTCTCCAGCATTGGCTCCATGCCTACCCTTTCGCCAGAACCACTGGATACTCACATTGAAAAGTTTGTGGACTATCTTAAACGCCGGGTTTCGTCCAAAATCAAGTGGCAGATTACCAATCAAATTCCGGCGGGCAAGCTTATACCCATCAACCGCTATCTTTTTGAATGGGTGATTGAAAACCTCTGCAAGAATGCCGTGGATGCCATGGAAGGCGTAGGCGAGTTGCGAATTCAAATGACAGAAAAGCCCGGTCAGATTGTGATTGACATCAGTGATACGGGCAAAGGCATTCCTAAATCCAACTGGAAACAAGTGTTTAACCCCGGTTTTAGTACCAAAAAACGTGGCTGGGGTTTAGGCCTGACGCTGGCTAAACGCATCATCGAAAACTATCACAAAGGCAAGTTATTCGTCAAGAATTCCGAGCCGGGGAAAGGCACTACCTTCCGAATTACCTTACCCGTAAAGACCTAACAAAAAAGAGAATGACTGTGAAGCCATTCTCTTTTTTATGATTGAATAAATTGTATGGCTTACTGCTGCACCCGAAGAATAACGGAAGGCGTTTCTACTTCATTACTTACATTGAGGGCCCGATCCTTGATTCTGATTCTAAATTTCAGGGTGTCGTTTCGGGAAACGGCTAAATGCGGAATCATAATAGACCGCGAAAGCGTACCTTCAATGGGTCCCACTTTGTTATCCTGACGAAGTCGGGGGAAGTTACCTGAGTTGGAAACGCCAAAGCTTTGCGTTACGTCCTGAAACTGGCCCCGAATGCGACGGAGGGTTTTTACTTCATAATTATACCCTTCTTTTATTAACACTGAATCAGGATACATATTACTGGATAAGCCCAAATCCCCATCTCCATCCTGAAATTTGACGCCAATCACCAGCGAATCCTGAGCATTACCTAGGCGGTCGGTGTTGGTTGTTTTACTAATGGTAGTGCTTCCGTCGAGCAAGTTAGGCACATTCGAAAAGTCAGGCTCGGTCGTACAACTCGCTAGATATAGCCCCGCACCAAGGATTAAAAACGTAAATAATACCCGCATCATAGGAACCTAATTCTTATAGTCACTGTCATAAACGACCAATTCACTCTTAAAGTTACATTAGCCCCTGCTAAATTAAGTAAGTTTGTAAAAATTCACCCTATAGGGTTATTTAAGTCACAGACAAATGCCTATTACTGAAGAACTTAAAGATAAAATAGTATCGCTAAATCCCCACCATTTTGAGGATCTGAGCCTGGAAGTCTTCCGGCTTCAGGCCCGGCAGAATGCCATTTATCAGCAATACCTTTCTCATTTAGCTATCAAGCCTGAACAGGTTCATTCGCTTGAGCAGATTCCTTACTTACCCATTGAGTTTTTTAAATCGCACCGCATATTAAGCACTTCTGCAACGGTAAAAACAACCTTTGCCAGCAGTGGCACCACGGGCCAGATCACTAGTCAGCATCTGGTAACGGACCCTGATTTTTATGATGCGGTGAGTGAACGTATTTTCGAAGCCTTTTACGGCCCACTTCAGGATTTTCATATCCTGGCTCTGCTGCCCTCGTACCTGGAACGGTCGAATTCATCGCTGGTCCACATGGTTCGGCATTTCATTGCTAAAACTCAATCCGACTATTCGGGCTTTTACCTGCATAATACCGACGAATTGCTGGAACGACTCTCTGTTTTGAGGCAGAAACCCGAGAAAAAAGTCCTGCTCATCGGAGTTACTTTCGCCCTTTTAGATCTGGCCGAAACTGCTGATTTATCTTTTTTAGAGGGAATGAATCAGTTGATTGTCATGGAAACGGGCGGCATGAAAGGCCGCAGAGAAGAGTTACTTCGCGAGCAGTTACACGAAATTCTCACCCAGGCTTTTCATGTTCCTGTGATTCATTCAGAATACGGAATGACGGAGTTACTCTCCCAGGGCTATTCTTTCGGCGAAGGTTTGTTTCACTTACCCGCCAGTATGAAAATTACCCTTCGGGATGTGAATGATCCGTTTCATCTGTATCAGCCCGGTCAGCAAACCCGCAGCACGGGCGGCATTAATATTATTGATTTGGCCAACATTGATTCCTGTAGTTTTCTAGAAACGAAAGACTTAGGAAGTTACGGCAGGGAGCCTCAAACTTTTCGGGTGTTGGGACGTTTTGATAACTCAGACCTTCGGGGCTGTAATCTCATGGTTCTATAAATCCACCCCTGACTTATGCGTTTGCTTCTTCGTTTGCTCTTCCTAGTTTTACTCGTGGCCGGTATCATTTACGGCTGGGAACAAATCAAAGCCCGCAAGTTTTTTGATCCCTCGGGCCGCTCCGAAGTTGTTACCAATCACAACGTCGTTCTTCAGCAAATCACCTCGCTGGGAAAACTGGAGTTAGTCAAGTATAACTTTCGAGATGTCGTCGATCAAAAAATTACCCGTCAGTTTCTGCCCGACGGCAAAGCTCTGCTCATCATTCAGGGCGAAGCCATTGGCTGTCTGGATTTAACTAAAATGACCGTTGCCGATATTGGTGAAATGCGGGATACACTCATCGTGCGTTTGCCCGAACCCGAAATTTGCGTTGCCAAAATTGATCATTCCAAATCCAAGGTGTATAACACCGAATATGCCTTTACCGATGAAGCCCTGCTGATTGATGAGGCCTTTAAGAAAGCCGAAGAGCAGGTCAGCCAATCGGCTATTAATCAGGGGATCTTAGAACAAACCCGCGAGAATGCTAGTAAAATTTTACGCCCTATGCTTGAAAAAGTGTCCGGTAAAAAAGTATTACTTCGTTACCGCATGAAGGGCCAGATTGACGATCCCCGTTAGGACTTTGTATGCTTTTTTAAGCGATCTTTTCCAGATCATTTAAGAAAATCATGCAGGGAAAAGTAGCCATTATTACCGGCGGTGCTCAGGGAATTGGGCGGGTCATTAGCCAGCGATTACTCGAAAAAGGTTGCTCAGTAGCCATTTGGGAACAGGACGAAAAAGCCTTACGTGAAATCCAGAAGGAATTCGAGAAACTCGGTCACGTACTGGCTTTACCCTGTGATATTGCTCAACCCAAAGCCATTGAAAAAGCTCTGGAGCAAACCGTTGAAGCTTTCGGCCGCATTGACATACTCGTAAATAATGCAGCCATTTTTGAAAATAAGCCGCTGGAAGACTGGAGTTTTGAAGACTGGGCTCAGGGCATAAATGTCAACCTTTCGGGTCCGTTTTGGAGTAGCAGGGTTTGTGCTCCTTACCTGAAAGCAAGTAAAGGAGTCATTATTAACCTCTGCTCCACCCGGGCTTTTCAGTCGGACCCCGACACCTTTGCTTATTCAGCCTCGAAGGGAGGAATTTTTGCTCTGACGCATGCTCTGGCTATCAGTCTGGGTCCTGACATTCGGGTAAATTGCATTTCTCCCGGATGGATTGACGTTACGGCCTATCAAAAATCTTCGGATCAAAAACCCGCAAAACTCAGTAAAGCCGACCACGAACAGCACCCAGCGGGTCGTGTAGGTAACCCCGACGATATTGCCAATCTGGTTATCTTCTTAAGTGATCCCGCTAATTCGTTTATTACAGGTCAAAACTTTACCGTTGATGGGGGCATGAGCCGAAAGATGATTTATGTATAAAGGCAAAAGCAGCAGGGAGATCCATTCCTGCTGCTTTTGTGATAGCCTTATTTCTATCGATTAGCGATAATAACCAGAGCGGCAACATTAATACCGAAAGCCAAACCCCAGCTAGTCCAGATTTTCTTTTGTTTGATTTGTTTGGCTCTTTGCCTATAACCCGAAGCATAATCGGGCGACTTCATTAGATCAGCATTCGGAAAACCCAGATTTTCTAGTTT
Organism: Siphonobacter sp. SORGH_AS_0500; assembly: GCF_002838835.1. Classification (GTDB taxonomy): domain Bacteria; phylum Bacteroidota; class Bacteroidia; order Cytophagales; family Spirosomataceae; genus Siphonobacter. Next base: position 35,919 of record NZ_NHPP01000010.1, on the reverse strand, counting down.
AGGGCCTTTGTCTGAACTTATCACGGCAGGAATAATTCCAATGAAAGGAACCAGCACACTGCTTAGAAAAGTAGCATTGCGAGCCGCTTTGTACTTTTTATAATGCAGCTGAGCATCTTGTCTTCCTTTGGCAAATAAATCCTTGGAGGTGTCTTTTGAGACCAGAGTAGAAGACTTGGCCGAAGCCAGTAAAAGACTATCGGGTTGCTGAGCCCGAAGAAGGGCTGGAAAGCCTGTCAGTAGTAACAGGGTAATCAGGATATTTTTCATGAGTTGGCGGGGATAATTCCATTGTCTTTGGAAAGATACTAAGATTTACTGGTAATAATTAAAGTCAGTCCGCTATTAATTTATTCTAATGACTGCTGAATCTGCCTTAAAACGTATACTGATTATTGAATGTTTATAAACTATAAAAGAAAACCCTACCGACTATAATAGTCAGTAGGGTTCTTCGAAAACGATAATACAAATACTTATTCTTCTTTACCGTCGTCAACAATGTTAGGCTCGAGTGTGTCCACTAAAGCTTCATCATCACCTTTTACTTTTTCCTTGATTTTAGCTTCCAGTTCGTCCAGCAGTTCGGGGTTATCCTTGAGGATCTCTTTTACTGCGTCGCGACCTTGGCCCAAACGGTTGGTACCGTAGCTAAACCAGGAACCTGATTTTTTCACGATTTCGAGTTCAACAGCTAAATCCAGCACTTCGCCCACTTTCGAGATTCCTTCGCCATACATGATGTCGAATTCAACCACTTTAAATGGAGGAGCTAATTTGTTTTTAACCACTTTCACCCGCGTACGGTTACCCGTAATGCTGTCCGCTCCTTCTTTGATCTGACCCGCCCGACGAATATCCAGACGAACCGATGCGTAGAATTTCAGAGCATTACCCCCCGTAGTGGTTTCGGGGTTACCGAACATCACACCAATTTTTTCCCGTAACTGGTTAATGAAAATACAGCAGCAGGAAGTTTTGTTAATGATACCAGTCATCTTACGTAAAGCCTGCGACATCAAACGAGCCTGCAAACCTACTTTCGAATCCCCCATATCGCCTTCAATCTCAGCTTTAGGAACCAAAGCGGCGACGGAGTCAATCACAATAATATCAATAGCACCGGAGGAAATCAGATGCTCGGCAATTTCAAGAGCCTGCTCACCGTTATCAGGCTGAGCAATGAGAAGATTACCTGTATCGATGCCTAATTTTTCTGCGTAACTACGATCAAAGGCGTGCTCTGCATCAATAAATGCAGCTAAGCCTCCTTTTTTCTGAGCCTCAGCGATGCAATGCATGGCAATAGTCGTCTTACCTGAAGATTCAGGTCCGTAAATCTCTACCACCCGTCCACGCGGAACCCCGCCAATGCCCAAGGCCAGATCCAGTCCTAAAGAACCCGTTGAAATAACAGGAATATCCAGAACTTTCGCATCTGAAAGACGCATGACCGTACCTTTACCGTAGGCTTTGTCTAATTTTTCAATGGTGGTTTGCAAAGCTTTTAACTTTTGCCCTGCGTCCGTACCTTTTGCTTCTGCCATGTTTAAAAAAACGAGCTATTGAGTGAAGAATTTGACCTAAAATTACACATTAGGGGCCAAATATCCTAATCACCCCTAAATATTTGTTCTATTTTTTTAATCAATTTGAACACCGAAACGTTCCGTCCCGGATTGATTTTAAAACATATTTACGAGGAAAATGGATATATCTGGTTGCCGTTTACAAAAAAAGCGTTTTTATTGAAGTCCAGGTTATTGTTTAAAGTCACCCATGAAACATATCATAAAAAAAATTGCCCTGTCCATCGGTTTGCTAGTGCTGGTAGTAGGCATCTGGCAGTGGGACTGGGTAAGTTACAGCTACGGGCAACTCAGCGGCGGGGCCAGAGTACTGCTGGAAGCTAAACCCGTTAGTGAAGTACTTCAGGATTCTTCCGTGCCCGATTCCATTAAAAGCAAACTTCGCTTTATTGAAGAGATCCGGCAGTTTGCCATTGATTCACTGGGTCTCAACGATACCCCCTTATATCAGTCTTATTACGATCAGCACAATAAACCCATTTGTTACGTTCTGACCGTAGCAGAGCCCTACCAGGTCAAAGCCATTGAATTTTCTTTTCCCATCATCGGTTCTTTTACCTATAAAGGTTTTTTTGATTTGCAACGAGCCAAAAAAGAAGAGAAGCTCTGGTCAGGTTACGATACCGAAATCAGCCCGGTTTCGGCCTATAGTACCTTGGGTTACTTCAACGATCCTATTCTGTCAGGCATGCTTTCACTGCCTGAAGGACGATTGGCCAGTCTGATCATGCATGAAATGACTCACGCCACTGTCTTTATTAAAAATCAACATGAGTTCAATGAGAATCTGGCTAACTTCATCGGCGATTATGGAGCCGTCCGATTTTTGGCACAGCGTTTTGGAACTAGCTCCCCGGTTTATCAAACCTATTTGCAGGGTAAAGTATTCAGAGATCGCTATGTACAGCACTTCAATCGGGGTAAACTATCACTGGATAGTCTATACGCAACTTTTTTGCCCCAGTGGTCGAATCAACGAAAAGATCAGTTGAAACACCAGCAGATTCGTTATATTATTCAACAGGCTGATACGTTATATAAAGGCCTTACTCAGGTGCGGCGGCGAAGCTGGAAAGCTGATGAATTACCAAATAATGCTTTCTTTGTAGGGTTTGCCACGTATAATTCTCGGCGAAATGAGTTTGAAATTGAATTTAAGGAAAAGTTTCGGGGTGATTTCAAACGATACTTATCCTATTTAAAAACTAAATACGACTCTTAATATCCTTTATAACCGGATTCATTACGATCATTTACTCCCCTTTTACATGCGAATGTCCCGCTTCTCTTTACTAGTGTTTTTCCTAAGTGGTTTTTTTGGATTAGGATTTATTTCACTTCAGGAGCTAACTCCAAGGACCACTTTTCAGGCAACGCCCGGCGAACATCTGGAGTACCGCGTTCACTATGGTTTTATTAATGCTGCCGAAGCCACCGTGGATGTCAGCGATAAATTTCACCGTGTGAAGGGAAAAGCCTGTTACCGCGTGACGGCCACGGGTAGAACCACGGGAGCATTTGATTTGGTAACGAAAGTTCGGGACTCCTGGCAGTCCTACATTGATCCGCAAACGCTGTTACCTATGGAATTTTCCATGCGGCAGCAGGAAGGACGTTATCAGAAAGAGCAAAAGGTTAGCTTCGATCAGGAAAGCGACAAGATCGTTTCGGTAAGTAAGGGCAAGGATTCAAAGGAAGAAGTGAAGGAATTTAAAGCTCCTGGCTCGATCTATGATGTCATTAGTGGCTATTTTTTTCTGAGAACGGTGGATTTTAACCGCATGAAAGAAGGCCAGATTACGACGGTCAAAACCTTTTATGATAACGATTTTATTAACCTCCAGATTCGCTACGCTGGTAAAGAAGTGGTGAAAACCAAATTTGGTAAGCTCAACACGCACCGCATCATTCCCATCATGCCTCAAAATAAACTTTTTGACGGCAAGGAAGCCATCCGTATCTGGGTTTCAGATGATGCGAATAAAGTACCGGTCAAGGTAGAATTTGATCTGATGGTAGGTGCTGTAGCGATGGATCTTAAAAATTACAGAGGCATGCGGGAAGAATTCCAGTGGCAATAGTTACCGCATGCGATTACGCAGTTTCCAGAGGGCATTTACCCATCCGGGTAACTGATTGGCTCGGAGTTCGTAAAAGGACATTACCCTGCTTCCGAAACTAGCATAGAAGTTAGCAATATCGGTAACCTGAGCACTTTCAAAGTCAAATAAGCCGGAAGTTCCGGCTTTTTCGTTTAAGTAACGATCAATAAGATAAGTGCGGGCATTACCCCGGCGGCCTTCCTCATTGGCTGCATTGAACAAATACAGCGTACGTTTTTTCCAGGTAACAAACCAGGCTCCAGCTTGGATTTCCCCTGCCTTCTCCGCATACCATAACTCGGAAAAGCCCCTTTTCTGACTTGCTTCAAACAAGGAGTTCAGTAATTCATACGTCCTGGGATGAGTTCCGCCCTGAATCTGATGCTCGTGGTAGTACCGGAATAAGTCGGCTAATGACGTGATTTGATTCCCTACGGAAATCGTCCATTGAGCTTTTTCAGCCCGCTTTACGTTCATTTTCCGATCCCGTTTATACGCTTCACGAATCGACTCATAGGATTGATCGAGTGAAAGCACATGGGTTTGAAAAGTAGTAATGCGGGCGAAAGAATAGGTATTTAATAAAGACAGAGCAGGAAAGCTAAGGGAGAAACTGGCGATGAAGCGGTATTGGCGGAATAAAGCATCCAGAAATAGCTTTTGATCATCAAGACTAAGACTTTCACCAGCGTATAAAGCCAGAAACTGACAGAAGAGCGGTTGATGCACGAAACGGAAACCATAACGCTGCTGCACGGGAACGGGGAGAACGGCCCGGTATTGATCCTTCGTACTTTTCCAGACCAGACATTCCCATTGCGGAGAAACCAGATCTAACCACCAGGAAAGGCCGTAAATCGTACCACACTCACTGGCTTCTACGCAGGCATCATAGGCGACAGTATTAAGCTGAGAGCGACGAAGGCAAGTAATCATACGGTTGGACTGAAGTAGTGTGTGAGCTGAAATAAGAATTTCCCCTCCATAACTCCAAACCCAACGTATTTCTAATTTCGCTTCCCAAAGTTTTTCTGAAGTTCGAGCAGTTGAGCTTTCACGTCTTTGTTATGCTCCTTTAACTCGGAAATGGTTTGAATGGCGTGGATCACCGTCGAGTGATCGCGGCCTCCAAAGTGGTAACCAATGGACTTAAGCGATAAATCCGTGTATTCCTTGGCAAAGTACATCGCTACTTGACGAGGGAAAACGAGTTCTTTCTTGCGACTCTTTCCCTTCATATCCTGAAGCGTAGTTTTATAATGCTGGCAAATGGTTTCCATAATGGTTTCAATGGTAACCTCCCGCTCTGAGTCCTGAACGATATTTCGAAGCACCTGCCGGGCCAGATTCATATCAATCTCCCGACGTAACAGGGTAGCCTGAGCAATCAGAGAAACCACGACACCTTCAAGCTCCCGCACGTTGGTATCAATGGAGTGAGCCAGGTATTCAATGACTTCGTAATCAATATCCACCCCATCGCCGTGTAGTTTCTTCATGATGATGGCAATTCGCGATTCCAGATCGGGCATCTGTAAATCGGCTGAAAGCCCCCATTTGAAACGCGAAAGCAGACGATCCTGAAGCCCCTGTAAATCTTTGGGGGGACGATCGGACGTCATAATAATCTGCTTACCAGTTTGATGAAGGTGATTAAAAATATGGAAAAATGTCTCCTGAGTTCGTTCCTTACCTGCCAGGAACTGTACGTCATCCAGGATGAGTACGTCAATTTGCAGATAGAAATTAGTGAAGTTCTGAATGGAGTTATTCCGCACCGCCATCACGAATTGATTCATGAATTTTTCGGTGGAAACAAATAACACAAATTTCCCCGCGTCAGACGCTTTGATCTGATTACCAATGGCTTGAGCGAGGTGAGTTTTCCCCAAACCTACCCCGCCGTAAATCAGCAGTGGATTAAAGGAGGTAACTCCGGGTTTGGTAGCAACGGCATGTCCCGCCGAGCGGGCCAGCCGGTTAAAGTCCCCTTCAACGTAATTCTCGAAGGTATAAATGGGATTCAGATAGGACGTTAATTCCAGCCCATCCAAATCGGGTAATTCAAAAGGATTTCGAAGTTGCTCGGGTTCCGCATTTGCCTTCTTCTGCGGAGCGGGTGCATTTTGAGGAGCGGGTCGCTGGTTCGGAACGGTATAACCCATCGGCGGCTTCTTATCATCGCCTTTATCCACAATCACTGCGTATTCCAACATGCCCTGACGGCCAATGGCATGGTCAATGGCCCTTCGCAGCACGTGCACGTAATTTTCCTCCAGCCATTCATAGAAGAATTCGCTTGGTACCTGAATGGTCAAGGTGTTTCCAGACAGACGTGCGGGCACGATCGGCTCGAACCAGGTCTTAAAGCTCTGGTCGGGCACGTACTCACGTATGATCTTTAAACACTCTTGCCAAACGGATTTGGCATCTCTGATGGCAGTCTGCAAGGCTCTTTTCAGGCTGGATTTTTCACAAGGGGTGCAAAGATAAATAAACAGAATGGCCCCGTAAAAAGTATTTAAGCAAATTCCTCAAATTTTTTTGAGTACGCTCTTTTTAGAGAAAAGCATTCCCAAATTATGCATTTTCAGTTAAGAAACCGTTACCCCCTAGCTGCCTTTTTGTAAATACGTCACTTTCAAACGACCCCAACCATGACTTTAACCGACAACTTTACTACTCCTTTAGCTGAATTTTATTACCCTAATCATACGCAGTTTATTCCGCAAGGACTACGAGAAGCGGCTCTGGCTTTGTTGAAGGAATGGAACCTGGAGCTAGAAGATTTTGCATCTTCCTTTCCCGGCCACTCCATCTCTGAAAGCCAGCGATTACAGTCTGAGCTTTTAGCCCGATCTGTGGTTTTTATTACCGATCCATCCCTACCAACCTCTCTACCCCAGAGCAAGGCTACTGAATTAGTAATTGAAAGCCCAGAATTGGATTACGATTTATTAGCCACTCGCCTCAACCCCACTGATCAGAAAATCTACTTCTCAGGATCAGTGGATTACTTGGCTTTGGCCGATACCCTGCAGCGTCATTTTTCCACAGCCCTTGAAGGGGGCTTTGGTAGTAAACTCAATCCTGACCTACCTGGTTTTGAAGAAGGGCTTCTTCGTAAAACTTCTTTTTCGACCTCCTTCAAACCTTTCCGCCTTATTTCTCCTATTTCTCCAGTAGAAGAGAACATCGTCAGACGATTAAGCCATGTACTGCATACGCTGCAACGCTGGCTGAGGTCATTAACTGACCAGGGTCATTCGGCAGAAACCCTGCTTACAAAAGTGGAGGTTTGCCTAGAGCTGACGGGCCAGAATTTACTAGATGCTGTCATGATCCGAACACTACGTTTTTTGCTTCATCATTTCCAGCTTGTGCAGTCTATTCAGCCCCCAGTGTCGGTCTTTATTTATGCGTATAGTCATCAGAGTACGGCTCACTGGGTACTTTCCGCTTTTGATTCGTATGCTTTTACAAAAAAAAATGCGGAGGTATTAACTGCGGATGTCCCTTCTACCGACTTACTGGATTTGGTTAGCTGGAGTCTGGCTCAGCAGGTCTGGAATTTATTCGTTTCTGAACAGTAAAAGGCTGTCTAAGATGGCTTTTTCGTATAAAGAAAGGAGAATCTTAAGCTGGCTTCTCCCTTCTTTCATAGAGGCCTCTTAAGTAAAGCTGGCAGCTACTCTAATCTGTCATCCAGAGCGAAGCGAAGGAACTTACTATTTCTGGGATATACGGGTTGTGGCAGGCCTGAGTAAGGTTTCTAACAAATTATAAGTACATTAAAAAAGGCAGTTTCTTCACTTTTTCAGGTAAGACTAAAGCTAATTTCATATAATTGGTATTTTTCTACCAAACCTATGATCAAGTCCACTGCTTTTTTCCTTATTTTCACCTTTCTAACTAGTTGCGTTTCCGTTCGTTCCAACTCGAAAACGCATCAGGAGGCTTCTTTTCGTAAGATTTTAGTACTCCTGCTGGATTCTTCCCATGATGTTAGAGACTCCCAGCGTTTCTTGAAAGCCTGCCCGGAAGGTTATTCGCTGTGTACGGTTTCTCGTTCGCAGGAGCTAGCTTTTGACTCCGTGGATAGCTTCATTACCAAAGAAAATAAAGTCTGTCAAGCCGATGTAGTGATGATTGTCAAACGTACGGGCGATATCATTCAGCAAAACAGTTACGGAGCCACTCGTGTCACGGGTAACGAATACAGCGTCGAATTACAAACCTTACCTGATCAACAGGCTTTCTGGAAAGCCTCCATTCGTTCGGAAGGAACAAATCTGGTGCCAGCTCGAACCATTTTCAAACGCCTGATTCAGGATGGCTGGATCCACACTAATCAGCTACACCTCGAAGCAGGCCCAAAGCATTAATTTGGCTGTTTTGGGTAAAAACCCGTCAATACTACTCAATTTTAATATTTTAATTATATTTTAAATTTGATTAATACAAAATACATGAAAATAATACGCGGATATTAGCTTCAAAATTTTTATTTTTGGTTTTTCGCTCGTCAAACGACTAGCCCTTTCAATCCTATTTGTTAATCATTGGCGAATGTTGCTCTATAGTCTTGGCTTTTTAGACGTTGCCTTTTCTGACCTTATCGACGTGATATTGGTCGCTTTTCTGATGTATCAGATTTATTTTCTGATCAAAGGCAGCATTGCAAGCCGGGTTTTTCTGGGTTACCTTCTTGTATACGGTTTTTACCTGATTGTCAAAGCCTTAAACATGGAGTTACTCTCCACGATTTTAGGTCAGTTCATGGAAATTGGCGTACTGGCTCTGGTGATTATCTTTCAACCCGAAATCAGGCGATTTCTCATCTTTGTAGGCCGTTCAACCAACCTTCAGCAATACCCCATTTTAAACCGTATTTTTCAACAGAAGTCCGAAAACCATAACACTTGGGAATTAGCCCCCGTAATAGACGCCGTTAAAAAACTAGCCGCCAGCCGGACCGGAGCCCTGATTGCCATTAAAAAAGAAGATTCGCTTAAACGATACATTGAATCTGGCGATAGTATTGATGCGGAACTTTCCAAGGCTATTCTGCTGGCAATTTTTCAGAAAAACGGCCCCCTGCACGACGGAGCCGTTATTATCTCTGATGGCCGTATTAAAGCAGCCCGATGTATGTTACCCGTTTCTGAAAGTCCTCATATTTCACCCATCCTGGGTTTTCGTCACCGGGCCGCTATTGGATTATCCGAGCATTCGGACGCCGCTATTATCGTTGTTTCAGAAGAGCGGGGCGAAATCACGCTCGTCACAGAAGGCGGTCGAATTCAACGCCACATTCTCGTACAGGAACTTCAGAACCACCTCACTGAATACCTTTCTCAGTAAGAATCATTTTTTCTTTACCGCTTTTCGATAGGTGGTAATGGCCCGTTCCCGAGCCGTTTCGTGTTCTACAATCGGGTCGGGGTAATGAGCTTCACTTACCTCGGGTACCCAATGCCGAACGTATTCCTGTTTGGCATCGAATTTCTTAGCCTGCAAAGCTGGATTAAACACCCGGAAATAAGGAGAGGCATCACAGCCACTACCTGCTGCCCACTGCCAGCCACCGTTATTAGCCGAAAAATCGTAATCCAGAAGTTTTTTGGCAAAATAAGCTTCGCCCCACCGCCAGTCGATTAACAGATGCTTAGCCAGAAAACTTGCCGTAATCATCCGAACCCGATTATGCATAAAGCCTGTTGCATTCATCTGCCGCATGCCCGCATCCACGATGGGGTAACCCGTTTGTCCTTCACACCAGGCTTCAAAATCTTTCTCATCATTACGCCACTGAATTCGGTCGTATTCAGGCCGAAACGCGTGGCCTGAGTTAATATGCGGGAAGTGATAAAGTACCTGAAAATAAAAGTCCCGCCACATGAGCTCATTGAGATACGTAGCATTGAGTTTTTGAGCCACCCGAACCAGTTCCCGAATGGAAACAGTACCAAACCGCAAGTGAATCGACATACGGCTTGTGCCTTCCAGATTTGGGAAATCACGGGTTTTGTCGTAGTCTTTAATGAGTTCTTCGTTAATTTCTGACGAAGGGAAGGGCTCGCCTACGGCCTCAAAATTCATATCCTGCAAACTGGGAATAGCGGGAAGTTTGGCCTCAAAAAAGTTTTTAAAGTACTTCTCGGTTGGATACGACTTTACGTAAAAGTCATTGACTTTAGTTTTCCAGGCTTTACTATAGGGCGTGAAAACAGAGTAAGGTTTTCCGGCCTTACTCAACACTTCGTCTTTTTCGAAAATAACCTGATCTTTAAAACTATGCAGGGGAATTTGTTTAGTGGCCAGCAAGTCAGCTACGGCTTTATCTCGTTCTAAAGCATACTGTTCGTAATCATTATTCGTGTAGACTTCGGCAATGTCATATTCCTTCAAAACCTCTTTCCAGACGGGTAAGGCCGAACCGTATTTCACCAGTAGCCCCGACTTATGCTTTTGAAGCTTTTTATCAAGGGAAAGAATTTGCTCATAAATAAACTCTACCCGACGATCCCGGCGATCTTCCAGGTCATCAAGAATTTCACGATCAAAAATAAAAAAGACCAATACGGGATATGCTCCGCGTAAGGCGTGATATAAAGCAGCCTGGTCGTGCAGACGAAGATCCCGCCGCAACCAGCAAATTGAAATTTTTTCCATCCGTATTCGTATAGCAGGTCTCTTTGGGGCTTACCTGTTTTATCTCCCGCTTCTTCACTAGCAAAAAGTATTGCCAGCAATAACCCGACCGCATGCTACTTGTTTTACAGAAGAGGGCGGAATGGCACCATGTTTTTTAATCAAAGACAAGGATAAAATCTGGAAAAGAAATAAATTTCTTACCTCAAGGTATTGCCATCCTTAATTCTTGGTTTAGGTTTGTTACCAGGCAACAAATCAGTAAAAACCATTTTAGAAAGGGAAATCACGCATTCCCGAACCCTTATCATAACACTATGCTGCTTTATAACGTCACGTATAATATTGAACACGCCGCCCATGATGAATGGATTGAATGGATGAAAAACACCCACGTTCCGGCTGTACTGGCAACTAATCTTCCCATTGGTAATCGCATTTTTAAACTACTCACGGAAATTGATCAGGGTGGAGTAACCTATACGTTCCAGTTCTTTTTTGCCGATATGGACGATTATAATACCTACGTTAATGATTATTCGGCCCGTTTAGAATCTGAAATTGATCGTCGTTACGGTTTGCAATTCGTTCATTTCAGAACACTTCTTCAAGAAATCATCTAGGATTTTTCTAGCTTTTTCTTTTTCCGCTTCCTTTTCATGGTGAAGGAAGCGGATGAAAAATCTACTACGTTTATCGGGTCTGGCAGAATCTTCTCCGTCTTTTCCATAAGGCTTTACAACGCTTCATTCAACTCTGATTTATAGAAGATTACATAAATTTCTTTTCATCATGAGTACGCTACGACTTGAGTCTCTCTTTCCCCTAGCGGAAGAAATTCCCGCCGAACACGCCCTTTCAGCCCCCCTAGAGCAGCGGGAATATCTGATTGGAGGAACCATGAAACCCTGGCAAGGTAAAACCCAGGATGTGTATTCGCCCATTCATCAACGCACCGCCGACGGTTGGGAACCCGTTCGCATTGGTAGTTACCCCGTAGTGGATGCTGCTGACGGCATGGAAGTATTATATGCCGCTTTGAAAGCGTACGATAACGGTCGCGGTGAATGGCCGACTATGTCTGTTGCGGGCCGAATTGCCTGCATGGAAACCTTCACCCAGAAAATGCTGCAAAAGAAAGCCGAGGTGGTGAAGCTGCTCATGTGGGAAATTGGTAAATCGCTGGCCGACTCGGAAAAGGAATTTGACCGCACCGTGCAGTACATTCATGACACCCTCGATGAGCTCAAACGCATTGACCGCGAGAATTCCAAATTCATCATCGAGGAAGGTATTATTGGGCAGGTTCGCCGCTCGCCACTGGGCGTAGTGCTTTGCATGGGACCGTTCAATTATCCTTTGAATGAAACCTATACGATGCTCATTCCTGCAATTCTGATGGGTAACGTAGTGTTATTCAAACCTCCCAAACACGGAACTCTGCTGCATTACCCACTGCTGGAAGCCTTTAAAGAAAGTTTCCCTCCCGGCGTGGTTAATACACTGTACGGACGCGGTAATACCGTCATTCCGGGATTAATGCAATCGGGTAAAATTGATGTATTAGGGCTCATTGGCTCCAGCCGTGTCGCGTCGGATCTTAAGAAAATGCACCCGAAAACCAACCGTTTGCGGGCCATTTTAGGACTGGATGCCAAGAATGCAGGTATTATTCTTGAAAATGCGGATCTGGATTTAGCCGTAAAAGAATCGGTATTGGGTGCGTTATCTTTTAATGGACAACGGTGTACGGCCCTGAAAATTCTCTGGGTTCATAAAAACCGGGCTGAAGAGTTTCTTTCTAGACTCAGCGAAGCCGTAGCCAAACTGCAACTGGGTATGCCCTGGCAAAAAGGCGTGAATCTAACGCCTCTGCCCGAGCCTAATAAACCCGCTTATTTGATTGAATGCATTGAAGACGCCAAACTCAAAGGTGCTCGTGTAATCAATCCACACGGCGGTGAAAACTTCAAATCTTTTGTGTATCCAGCCATTCTTTATCCCGTGGCTGAAGGCATGAAGGTGTATCGGGAAGAGCAGTTCGGCCCCATTATCCCAGTGGCTACCTTTACAAGTGAAGAAGAACCCATCCAATATTTAATTGATTCTCAGCACGGACAGCAGGTTAGTATTTTTGGTAACGATCCCGTGGAAATTGCTAATCTGGTGGATCAGTTAGTAAATCAGGTTTCGCGGGTTAACATTAACGCCCAATGCCAACGTGGACCGGATATGTTCCCTTTTACGGGTCGTAAAGATTCCGCCGAAGGTACCTTATCTGTAAATGATGCCCTTCGCTCTTTCTCCATTCGAACGATTGTCGCCACGAAAGAAACCAGCGAAAACAAAGCGATTGTAAATGAGATTCTACAAAAGAACGAATCGAATTTTCTTTCGACGCGGTATATTTTGTAGATACTGATTTTATACAAAAAAGGCAGAAGTTCTGCCTTTTTTGTATAATGCCTGTTCTAAACCCCTTCCACGCTATGAATCACGTTTTCCTAAAAACACAGGTATTAACTCTTCTACTGTTTTTCTTTTCTGGTATATCTGCATTACAGGCTCAGCAAAAGAAATGGATTCCTGCGTTTAAACTTAATTTTCGTGATTACTTAAAACTCAATACGAGTCGGGACGATGTATCGTATTTTCTTCAGTGGAACGGAATAAGTCCTAATGAAGGCTCGCCCCAGTGTGAAACCAGATACGGAGAATTTAAATTTAGAGTTAATTATGAGGGTTTGGTAGATAGTATTCAGGTAATGGGTAATCTTCCTGATTATTACAATCAACGAATTGTCACCAGAATCAGAGAAACCGCCGGTCGATGGACAATTCCTGCTAATTCTTCGCCTCAAAACGAGTGCTGGTTTACTTATCCGTTCTATATGTTCATCAGAGAAAATTATTCGGGTTGTCCAAACCGAGGTCATGCTTCTCAGCAAAATCATTTTGCTAACTACAAGCTTTTACTAAGCCTTCCGTATAGTGACCAGGGTATATTATCTACTACCACCAGTGTTCTGATCAGGCCCGGTCACTCGGAGCCTTCAGCGATCAAATGAGCCCACAATGCTTGATTAACCGCCTTAATCTTACCCTTCAAACTTCTTAAACACCACAGTTCCGTTATGCCCACCAAAGCCAAAGGCATTACTCATGGCTACTTTCACGGGGTATTCCTTGGTCTGACCCAAGACGATGTTTAACTGAGAAGAAATTCGGGGGTCCAGTTCCTGTGTATTAATTGTCGGCGGAATTAAGCCGTCGCGAATCGATAGAATGGAAATGATGGCTTCTGCCGCTCCCGCTGCTCCCAACAAATGACCCGTCATGGATTTGGTAGCACTAATTTGTAAGTGATCGGGGTGAGAGCCAAAAAGTTTGGTAATAGCCGCGATTTCACTTACGTCTCCTACGGGTGTAGAAGTCGCATGCATATTCAGATAATCCAGGTCAGCTTCATTCAATTCGCCATCCTGCAAAGCCAGTTTCATGGCCTGATAAGCTCCGAGCCCCTCAGGATGCGTGGCCGTCATGTGATAAGCATCAGCCGTCATGGCTGCTCCGGCCAATTCGGCGTAGATGTACGCTCCCCTGGCTTTTGCGTGCTCGTATTCTTCCAAAATCAAAGCTCCCGCTCCTTCCGCCATAACAAAACCATCGCGGTTGACATCAAAAGGCCGCGAAGCCGTGAGCGGATCATCGTTGCGGGTAGACATGGCTTTCAGAGCACTAAATCCCCCTACCGATGCGGGGGTAATCGGTGCTTCACATCCGCCCGTAACTATTACTTTCGCTTTGCCCCAACGGATGTAGTTAAAAGCATCCATAATAGCCGTGTTAGAAGTGGCACAGGCGGATACCGTGGTATAATTGATGCCCATTAATCCGTGGCGAATAGAAATCATTCCCGAAGCCATATTGACGATGAGTTTGGGAATAAAGAAAGGACTAAACCGCGGCGTGTTGTCAGCAAGTGTATATTCCCGAACCTGCTCTTCAAAGGTTTCCATTCCACCCTGACCCGAACCCCAGATCACTCCCGCATCGAAGGGGTTCATCTGGTTAAAATCCAAACCTGAATCAGCAATGGCCTGGTCGGCCGCAATAAGGGCATAGTGCGTGAAAGGATCATTGCGACGAATGTCACTTTTATCCAGGTAATCGGAAGCCTGATAATTCTTTAATTCGCAGGCAATCTGGGTTTTAAATTTTTCGGGATTGAACCGGGTAATCCGGCCTGCTCCACTTTTGCCCTGGGTGACGTTATTCCAGAAAGTGGTTACGTTATTCCCCAGCGGAGTCAAAGCTCCCAAACCCGTAATGACTACTCGTTTCATGCTAGTATATCAGACAATAATTGTTGACGTATGCGGCTGTAGAGATCTGTTTGCTGCACACGGGAAAGTGATAAGGAAGAAATCAGACTAGAAATCAGCACTAAAGCCCGGTCGGAGGCTTCCCCTTTGAACTGAAATACCTGTTTGGTTCGCCCCTGTTCCAGGCAAGCAGTTAACCAGTCAAGAATGACCCGGCTCATCCGTTGAATTTGGGCCTGCATGGCGGGAGAAAGCGTTTCAAAATCGGGGGCTAGTGATCCCATCAGACATACCATTCCCTTTTCGTAAGAGTTTCGGTAAATGTCCATGAACCATTCAATCTGCTCCTTTTCCGATTGATCACTCCAGCTACTGCTTAATTGCTGAAAGCCCAATACCATTTCTTCAATCACGCTCGCTCCCAGTACTTCTTTACTGGGAAAATGATAATGAATGGCCGCGTTCTTTATTTTTAGTGGAGCCGACAAATCCGCGTAACTAAAGGCATTATAGCCTTTGGTACGAATCAACTCCTCCGCCAGATTTCTGATTTTATCTTTTGTCTCCATAGAAATTCTGGCAAACTTACTTACTAGTAAGTAAATATACAAATAAGAATTTCGATTGTCTATTACCCCTAAAACAAAAGCGGTTCGATGGAATTCGAACCGCTTCCCAAACACTTCCTATCCATAACTTACCCTGGGGCAAGAAAAACATTAATCCTTATAGATTTCAACCGTCTTCTTCCCATCCGCTGTGATAAAGCCGCGATACATGCCTTCCGAATTAAATGGCATGGAAAAATTACCCTTGGCGTCCAAGGCAATCACGCCGCCTTCTCCGCCTCGTTCCACTAATTTTTTATTCACCACTTCCTTCGCTGCCTCTTCTACGGAAAGCCCTTTGTACCGCATTAAAGCAGCAATGTCATAGGCAACTACGGAACGAATGAAGTATTCGCCGTGACCTGTGGCGGATACCGCACAGGTTTCGTTATCGGCATAGGTTCCGGCTCCAATAATGGGAGCATCACCTACCCGTCCATATCGTTTATTCGTCATTCCACCCGTAGAAGTACCCGCGGCCAGATTACCGTATTGGTCCAAAGCCACGCAGCCGACGGTACCAAATTTTTTGCCTTCCGAAAAGATGAGCTCTTCTGCCCGGCTACTGGCATTTTTGGGAGCTTTGGTCGGTTTAGCTGGTTTTTCTTCCGAATGATCCAGCTTTACCTTTTCTTCTTTCAGGGCTTTCTGAAGTCCCTGCCAACGGTTTTCAGTGTAGAAGTAACTCGGATCTACGATAGTGAGGCCTTTCTCTTTAGCAAAAGTTTCGGCTCCCTTGCCAATCATCATCACGTGCTCGGATTTTTCCATGACCGCCCGAGCCGCTGAAATCGGGTTGCGAACAGTAGTTACTCCGGCGACGGCTCCCGCTTTGAGCGTTTTTCCATCCATTACCGCTGCGTCTAGCTCATTTTTTCCTTCGTGAGTAAAGACAGCTCCCTTGCCAGCATTAAACAAAGGCGAATCTTCCATGACGTGAATGGTAGCTTCCACCGCATCCAGACTCGTACCTCCTTTTTTTAATACATCATAGCCTGTTTGTAAAGCCCGATTCAGGGCTTCGCGGTAAGCTTTTTCTTTTTCGGGAGTCATGTTTTGCCGGGTAATCGTACCCGCTCCTCCGTGTAATACCAGTGTAATTTTTGAAGGATCCGGGTTTTGAGCAAACGCCGAAGTGCTTAATAAAAGAAAGAGTAACTTTTTCATAATAAATGGGATTCTTAAAACGCGAAAAACCATCCGTAACTGCCGCTACGGTAAAGCAGGACTTATACCCGCAAAAAGACTTTTTTAGTATAGAGAAAATACAGGAAAAGCCATTTCATGAAAAGCATGCCCAGCACCGTCAATACGGCTTTCAGGGGTACCGAATCCAGATGCTTGATTAAACCGCCGAAGAAGAATTCACTGGCGTGTTCAAAGCTGACGACTAATCCACTCATGTAAATTAAAATGGAATTCATACCAATGACGGTAAAAAGTATAGTCCATTTTTTATAGCCTTTGACATCGATAATCCAGTAAAAGATGGAGAGTAGTAACAGACTACAACCACCCGTCACGCAGACGAAGGAGCTGGTCCAGAGGTTTTTATTAATGGGAAAAACCACATCCCACAGCAGGGAGAGGCCAATGAACGCCAAACCTAATCCAACTAAATGAATGATTTTTCTTGAAGCGGTTTTGCTCTGGTTTTTCAGTACCGTGCCTGCATAAATCCCTAACAAGGCATTACAAATCGCGGGAATTGTGGAGAGTAAGCCTTCGGGATCGTGTACGGTTAGGTAGAGTTTCCCCGGCATTAGTAACCGATCTAAATAACCCGCCAGACTGCATTCCATTGTTAATACTCCCGCTCCACAACCCGGCACCGGAATGAGCATCATAGCAGCCCAATACCCTAGTAAAATCACGAAAAACCAGACATAACTCGCCCGTTTTCCCGCGTAAAGGTAGATGAGTTGAGCAAACATACCCGCTAGCCCGATTCGACCTAATACGCTACCAAAACGCATTTCGGCCAGGGGTTTTTGGAAAATTCCGTTGTTAAGGATGATTCCTAAAATAACCAGCGTAATCCCACGACTCACAATTTTCCGGGCCAGTTTACTTTTATCTTCTCCCCGGGCAATTCGGCCATCCAGTGAAAAAGGCGTGGATACGCCCGCCATGAAAAGAAAAAGTGGAAAAATTAGATCGTAAAAGCGGAAACCGTTCCAGGCGGGATGCGTCAACTGATCGGCCATGAATAAGGCCCAGCTCCAGCTTGTGGTTTTGGCCAGAGCGTAGAAAATTTCATCTCCACCCATAATCCAGAACATATCGAAGCCCCGGAGTGTATCCAGCGATAAAAGCCTTTTGATGGGTACAGGCTGAGCCACTTCGGGCTCAGGGACAGTAGAAGTTAAAGACATTGCGAGTAAGCGGTATAGAGTCTGAAAACGTATTTGTTAAAATGAATTGTTAAATATGCTCAAAAAGCTTTTAATACCGATCTTAATAATCCCATGAATCGTACTGAGACTGCTGCTTTCGTAGGCTAGTCTACGGCAACTTGTCAAGTTTTTACTAATCTACCACACCATAGGTACTTACACTGGCTATCGCTACGGGAAAAAACCGTCTGCTAAACTTTAACAGGTGTTTAATTCATATTAATGCAACATTGTTGCACATACAACTACTTTTGCTCCTTCTAGCGAAAGTCAGATGCGGAATTGTATAATAATACCTCTTTTAGGCTGTAGCATGTGGTGGTATTCCTTCATTTCTACTGCACAAACTCAGCCCGTTTGTCGATACCACTTGCAAGGCCTCGTACAGCGTACTGATGGATTACCTATACCCGAAGCAAGTATCTGGATTGAGGAAATTCATCGGAACATTCAAACCGACAGCACAGGTCATTTTACATGTACGGACTTATGTCAAGGGATCTATACCCTCCGTTGCCAGTTCATGGGATATCAGCCCGTAATTAGAAAGGTTATTATCCCTTTTTCTTCCCTGCTGAGCATTCAGATGGTCTCCCAGGCAACGGATTTAAAGGCCGTCACAATTATCCAGCACCGATATGAAGGACAGCAGCTTTTGCAAGTGCAGGCCGAACTATCCGGTCAGGGCATGGATGAATCTCGGGGCCAGTCTCTAGGTGAAAGCCTGAAAGCTCTGACGGGTATGTACTCCATTCAAACGGGTCCGTCCATTTCCAAGCCTGTCATCCACGGGTTACATAGCAATCGTATTTTAATTCTTACCAACGGCGTACGGCAGGAAGGACAGCAATGGGGCAGTGAACATGCTCCAGAAATTGATGCCTTCCTGGCTTCCCAGATAACCGTTATCAAAGGAGCGGCCAGCATTCGCTATGGCTCGGATGCCATTGGCGGCGTAATTCTGCTGGAACCTAAAAACATGCCCACCCAACCAGGCATTGGCGGCGAGGCTTATGTAGCGGGAGCCAGCAATGGACGAATGGGCGTTGTATCGGGCATGCTGGAAGGGGTACCCTCCCGCTGGATACAGGGACTAAGCTGGCGTATCCAGGGTACGCTGAAAAAATCGGGGTACATTCAAACGCCACGATACTATCTGGAAAACACAAGTTATCAGGAACGCAACTTTTCTGGTGACGTCCATTATGACCGAAAGAATGCGGGATTAGAGGTTTTCTATAGTCGTTTTGCCACCAAAATAGGCCTGTTCACCGAGGCCCAGATTGGTAGTCTGTCTGATTTATACGCGGCTATCCATCGTTCTGAACCGCTGGTACAACCCAGATTTTCGTATGAATTGAACCGTCCTTACCAGGACATTCAGCACGACTTGGTGAAACTTCGAACGTATGTGCGGTCAGAGCGACTGGGAACGTTCACAGCCACTTTGGCCCGCCAGCAAAATCTGCGACAGGAATACGATTACGTATCCTTTAGTGGTTCCCTCAATCCTGAACTTTACTTAAAACTTATTACTCATACTGCAGATCTAATCTGGGAAAAATCAAAAAACGCTACTTCCGGGCAGTGGTCCAGTACGGCAGGCTTTACGGGCTTCACCCAGGGAAACGTCCGAAAGTATTTATTCCTCATTCCTAATTTTCGTACTTACACGGGTGGAGTTTTTGCACTGGAACGCTTCAGTCGCAAACAATGGTCGGCAGAAATGGGGCTGCGATACGATTACCGCTGGCTCAGGGCTTACTTTCTCGATGAGCCAACCAATACTATCTATTATAAAACGCACAACTGGTCCAATACGAACGCCTCGCTGGGCATTTCATACCAGCTTCGGCCGAATCTAGACTTAACTACGAATGTAAGTACAGCTTGGCGAGCTCCAAACGTCGCCGAACTCTACTCCAATGGGTTACACCAAAGTGCCGTAGCCTATGAGCATGGCAATGCCAATCTGAGACCGGAACAGGCCTACAATGCCTCGATTGCTCTTCATTACTCCCACCAATCGTTTACGGCAGAATTGGGGCTTTATTCTAACCTGATTTCAAACTATATCTACTTAAACCCAGACTCATTGCCTCTGGTACGGCAACGTGGCGTTTTCCCCTCCTACAGTTACAATCAGGTACGAGCAACCTTCAAAGGCGTTGACCTGACTTTTAGCTATGCTTTTACGACCCACCTGAGTTTTACCTCCAAAACATCCCTGCTGTACGCCTACGATCATACGAATCAGGATTACCTGGTGTTTATTACGCCTAACCGAACCGACAACAGTATAACCTATACGTTGAAAGACTGGAAAAAAATGACCCGTACCTACCTGAAAATTTCGGGTTTGTACGTGGCTCGACAAACCCGAGCCCCCACTGTTACCAGTCGACTGGAAAATGGGCATTTTGTCTATACGGGAGATTTTGCCTCACCACCGCCGGGATATTTTCTTTTCGGTGCTGAAATGGCTACCACCCTTGCCCTTGCCAAACAATCAATCGGGATTATTCTCAGCGGTACTAATCTGACGAATGTAGTCTATCGGGATTACCTAAACCGCTTCCGCTACTTCGCTGCTGAACCCGGTCGAAGCATCAACCTTAAGATTAAAATCCCTTTCTAATTTTTCTATATTAAACAATCAATGACCATGAAACGAATCCTTTCAGTGTTAGGCTTCTTATCCGTCTTTTTTCTGGTAAGCTGTAACAAAGAAGAGCAATCCGTTGCTCCTACGATTGATAACGAAGCCCTGACAACAGCTACGCTTCAGCTCACCAATAAAGCGAACCCTACAGAGGTAGTGACTGCTACCGTGGATGGCCTTAACGGAACTGTCGATTTTAGCAAAGACACGCTTCGACTCAAGGCTAATGCTTCCTACAGCGGAGTCATACTGCTTTTGGACAAAACCAGCTCCCCCGTCGCGGATGTTAGTGCGGAAATCAAGGAACGTCAGAATATTCACCTCTTTGTTTATACCCCCGCCAGTGGTTTGAATATGGCTGTCACCATTACGGATAAAGATACGAATCCCGCTCCAGGTCCCTACCCGGTTGGTCTGACGTACGATGTACGCACGGGAGCCGCTAGCACGGGCAAACTGCATGTGGTCTTACGTCACCAGCCTAATACTAAAGACGGTACTGCTACTCCGGGTTCTTCGGATCTCGATACCAATTTCGACGTTGTGATTCAATAAGTATAGTCTTTCATCTATTTACATCCAGCATTATGAAACGTATTCTGCCATTTCTGTTTAGTTTGATCCTATTCGTACCTACCCTTACATTTGCCCAGACCAACCCCCGTTCGTTTGTGGAAGTCTTTGGAGGCTGGTCGGGGATTTCCGGCAATTTTTCCCAAAGCAATTACGCTAATCCTCGCTCCGGTTTTGCCCGCTCCGGTTCCGTCGGAGGTATTCAGGGAGCCTGGTTTTGGGGTAAACATTTCGGACTGGGCCTCAGTATTAGCCAGGCTGACTACGGCGTTCGAACCCAACCGTTAGCGGAAGGTTACCGGGAAGATTTTGACGTTGATCAGGCCATCGTTACCAGCAAACATTACAGGCTCCATTCGTTTCTGGCGGGGCCGTACTATTCATTTGCTTTTAACAAATTCACTCTGGATCTAAGGGGACTTGCGGGTTTTTCTACCGCCACATTACCCCTCTTGCGTGTAGCCCTGGAAGACGAATCCGTGTTTACCCAGAATAAATCAACCGCTACCAGTTTTGCTTATCAACTGGGGGCTGGTGTTCGCTGGGCTTTCCTTCCTCATTTTGGCTTATCCTTACGAGCTGATTACGCTAGTACAAAGCCAGATTTTTCCGTTTCTTATACCAACATCAACAATACGTCTGGTCGTATGATTTCGTCGTACCACGAGAAAATAAGTGGCGTTAACGGCACCCTAGGTCTTTCGTATCAATTCTAATATCTGTTCATTCCGAATGTACGGGGAAAGCATAACCCGAAAGCTTTCCCCATACGTCCGGATTGCGGGCAACATGCCGTTACCAGGAATACAGACAGATGTCCATCGAACGTCGTACGGAGAAGGGTTCTAGTTCATGAATGCTTAGGTAAGCCACAACTCTTCGAATGATTGATTTTCAATAATTTATAATTACAACAAAAGAGCCTTTGAATTATTCCTGCGGATGAGTTGGTTCCTTTTTAGTTAGATAACCGCATTTAAAATTCCTTTCTGTTTCCATTTGAGTACAGAGAAATCCTATCTTCGGTTATTAGTCCATCCGAATTATACCATGTTCACGCGAGTTACTCTCCTTTTTTTACTAAGTACGCTAAGTGTATGGGCCCAGAAACCCACTTCTATTGACAGTCTCATTACGGCTCGGCCCTTTACCGAATATGTCAAACACCTGTCTTCTGATGCCTTTGAAGGACGTAAGCCCTTTAGCCACGGAGAAGAAGTAACGGTTAAGTATCTGGAGACTGAATTCAAGAAAATGGGTCTTAAGCCTGGTAATAATCAGAGCTACTTTCAGGACGTGCCTTTAGTTGATATTTTATCCAAGCCTTCGGTTCCTTTAAAACTGGCGACTAACAATAAAGAGCTTAAACTTAATTACCTGACTGATTTTGTGGCAGCCAGCCGCTGGACGGATGCCAAAGTCAGTCTGGAGAATTCGGAGATGGTTTTCGTAGGGTACGGCATTGTCGCTCCCGAATTTGGCTGGAACGATTACCAGGGCCTTAATGTCAAGGGCAAAACGGTTCTGGTATTAGTGAACGATCCGGGTCTGGCTGATTCGACACTTTTTAAAGGTAAGACCATGACTTATTATGGTCGCTGGACCTATAAATTTGAAGAAGCGGCCCGGCAGGGAGCCGCCGGTGTTTTGCTTATTCACGATACCAAAGCGGCCAGTTACCCCTGGGACGTTGTGAGAAGCGGCTGGTCGAAATCCAAGCTCTACCTGCAAAGTCCAGATAATAACCATAGCCGAGCCAAAGTAGAAGGCTGGCTTTCGAAGGAAACGACGGAAAAGTTACTAGCAATGGCCGGAAAAAGCACGGATTTGTATCAGCAGGCGGCTAAACGCGGTTTTAAGCCCGTTCCTCTGGGCGTGAAGGCTTCGATTGCTTTGGATAATCAGGTCAAAACTTCCGTTTCAAAAAACGTACTAGCCTACCTTCCCGGAACAGATCGGGCGGAAGAAGTGGTCATTTATACTGCTCACTGGGATCACTTTGGCAAAGGAGAGCCCATCAACGGCGATTCGATTTACAACGGAGCGGCGGATAATGGTACGGGCGTTGCCGCCATTATGGAACTGGCCAAAGCCTTTACCCAACTTAAAAAAAACCATCCCGCTCGCTTTTGTTCATGAGCGTGACGGGCGAAGAGCAGGGTCTTTTGGGCTCGGAGTATTACGCTACGCATCCCGTGTATCCGCTTTCCAAAACCATTGCTAACATCAATCTGGATATTTTGCAGCCCTTTGGTCGGATGAAGGATGTGATTATTGTAGGGAAAGGGCAGTCGGATTTAGATGATATAGTGGAAGGAGCCGCCCGCCGGCAGGGTCGCTTTACCCGCCCCGAATTCAACCCCGCTGGCGGCTGGTACTTCCGATCAGATCACTTCAATTTTGCCAAAGTCGGCGTGCCTTCCATGTATTTAGAAAACGGCGTGGTTTCCATCGAACATGGGGAGCCTGGGGCCGGAAGAAAAAGGAAGATTATAATACCAATCATTACCACAAACCCTCCGACGAGTACGATCCTAACTGGGATTTATCAGGTATCATTGAAGACATGCGACTTCTGTTTAACATCGGCTATAAGCTCACAACCGAACCCGTTTACCCCGGCTGGAAAAAGGATTCAGAGTTTAAAAATATTACCCGTAAATAAGTAGTGGATCGTTTTTAGCGGCTGCGGTTATCCGTTTACAAATTGATACTCAATGGCTCATAACCCAAAAAGGGTTTCAGATCTGATAGTCTGAAACCCTTTTTTTATAGACAGGACTTAAGAATTTTAACGCAGTGGCTCAATTCCTCTTCATTGGAAGAAGCAAAGCCTAACCGGGTAGAGGGAAAAGTTAAAGGCCCATGCTGAATGCCATTCGAGAAATAGAGTCCCTTTTTTAAAGCCTTGCTGGCCACTTCTACCAGATTAGTCCCTTCTTTGAACTGAGTCCAGAAAGCAAGGCCGCCTCGGGTGTTTGAAAGTGAATGCTATCGGCTAATTCGTGGGATAAAGCCTGAGTAAAATAATCCCGCCGCTTTTTGTAGATTCTCAAGCTTTTCGTAAATGCCGCTGAATCAGGCCTTCTTCGAGTAATTGAGCCAGTGCGTTTTCCAGCATCATATCACCCTGTCGGTCAATGATTCTTCTCAGCCGGGATAAATGGCGAATGGCATCTTCAGGCCCCACTAAATATCCTACGCGGAAGGCTGGAGCAATGGTCTTCGTAAACGAGCCGCAGTACATAACCATTCCGCTCGTATCCACGCTGGCCAGGGGAAAAAGGGGCTTTTGCTCGTAATGAAAATCAAAGTCATAATCATCTTCGAAGATGAGAAAACCATACTGCCGCGACAGACTCATCAGCTTCATCCGACGCTCGGCTTTTAAAGCTACGGTCGTCGGATAATGATGGTGCGAGGTGAGGTAAAGCATGCGAATCGGGTACTGCTGGCAAAGCTCAGCTAAAACCTCAACCTGAAGGCCATGCTCATCTACGGGCACACTTAGCAGCCGGGCTCCGGCCTGCTCCAGATTAAGCGTCGAACCCGACCAGCTCATCGAGTCCAGGGCTACGTAATCGCCGGGTTTCACAAAAGCGGTACTGGTTAAGAAAAACCCATCATCGTTCCCCGAACAATGAGCACATTAGCAGCTGTGGTATGCAGCCCTCTGGTTTCATTCAGATACAGGGATAACTGCTCGCGAAGCCAGCCCGAGCCCATAGGGTCATTATAACCCAAACGGCTATACGCATTTGAGCGAAGCAGTTGATTGCGATACGCCCGGGAAAGATCCAGCAAAGGGGCTAACCGAACGTCGGGAAATCCATCATCCAAATGGTAAGGTCCCTGGGCCAGCAAAGGGGGACGCTCTAAAAAAGGCTTGGACTCAAAGGAAAAGCCTGCCGTTTTTAAAGGATCAAAACTTGTTTGAAGCGAGGGTTTACTTTCTGGAAAATGCGTGGTGACGAAAGTGCCACTCCCCTGCCGACTTTCCAGCCAGCCCTGAGCCAGTAATTCATCATACGCCTGCACAATAGTTTTCCGATGAACCTGTAGTCGTTCCGCAAGCTTTCTACTGCTCGGTAACTGTTGACCCCAAAGCAATTGACCGCTTCGAATGTGATCCATCAGCTGAGTAGAAAGCTGAAGATATAAGGGCTGAGAACTGGTCCGATCCAGGGTAAGGGTGAACGTCCACATCGTAAGAAAAAATGTACTGCTTTGATTACCGCACCGTAGGTGATAAGAACAGTAAAAAAAGCAAATGACTTTCGACTAACCTTACCACTCGGGCATTAATCTTTCGTAAAGAGCAGTTTTTTAGCCCCCTGTGTATAGTCCATGGTATGGCTTTCTGGATTAAATATCATTTTTATATTGGCGTCTTCGCAAAGGAACACCTGATTTTCAAAGGCATCTAGTTTGAATGGCCTTTGCTTTTTGGCCTGAGCGTGACCGTATAAAAAGCCGTCTTTGATGTATATTTTAATTTTAAAAGGTAGGTCAGCAGACGTATATACGCCTTCATACTTTTCCAGGCTCTGGCTCGTCACCTGAATGGGTTTATAGCTTTCAATTTCAACCTTTTCCCCGTAAAGAATTTTTCTTACTTCAGCCGATGGGATCTTGGTCCTCCGCATGTAGTTGTTCTGTAAGGCGATGAAGGTTTTTTGATGATCCAAATGCCTTTCAATGAAGGTGACGTAACCCGCCCAGCTACCCGAATGATTTACGATCTTACCGTACTTGTCAGAATTTTTGATCATCCATCCAAAGCCATAGGTCGTTTTCTTGCCATCCAGGGTAGTAGTTCCATTGAAAATTTGCTCTTTGTCCGTCTGGTTAACCAGCTTGTCGGTGTAAAGGGCCTGATCCCATCGGAGCAAATCTTCCAGGCTCGAATTGACCATTCCATCCCCTACGATTCCGTCGAGAAAATAGGAGTAATACGCTTTGCCGTAGCTATCGGGTAATACTTTTTTACCCGTACTATCCTGCTCATAGCCTAAGGCATAGTTTTCTATTTTGTGAGGTTGAAAACGACTTCGATATACCAGCGTATGGTTCATTTGCAAGGGTTTGAAAATGAACTTATCCAGATATACGCCATACGTTTTTTTAGAGACTCGTTCAATGATACTGCCCAGTAGCATATAACCCGTATTGCTGTATTCGTACTTTTCATTAGGGGCAAATACTACTTTAGGCTGAAGCCGGGCAAAAGTCTTAATGACATCATCGTTGGTAGCGATTTTCGTTTTGTCCCAATGCTCATCCATGACATCCATGTAATCGGGTAATCCTGCCGTATGATGTAGCAAGTGGCGGATCGTAACGGGGCCATAAAAATGAAGTTCTGGAATATACTTGGAAAGTAAATCGTCGTACTTGAGTTTTCCCTGCTTTTGCAAAAGGACAATTCCCATGGCTGTAAACTGCTTGGAAACCGACGCCAGCTCAAAAACCGATTCAGTGGTTAATAATCGCCCTGATTGTTCTTCGGCCTTGCCGTAACTTTTTTCAAAGATGGGTTTTCCCTCTTCTGCCACGAGTACATTTCCATTGAACTTCCCATAATTATATAAATTAGTGAAGAGGCTGTCGAGAAGTTCAACTTTAGTTTGAGCGGTGGTGGAATAGCAAAAGGTAACTAGCAGTAAAAAGGTAAGGTTGAGCTGTTTCATACCAGAACGATAAGGTGGCTGTCTATAAATTATAAGTAATGACGTCTATTTATCTAGAGTCGCTGCATGAGCAGCATTTAAAATCATCTGGAAGCTAATTCTGAAGGGTTATAATAAGATAGTAAAAGAGAATTGGACTACTCAAAATATAAAAAATGGACGATTATACCCATCCAATAAAACTAGAGTTTTGTGAAAAAAAGCAATGAAACCACAGCCTTTACTTCCCAGCCGAGCCCCTAAAAAAGCCAGTTTAGAAAAAGAGGTAATCTACCCTATTTTGGACGAAGCTTTATTCTGCACCATTAGTTACGTGCAGGACGGTCTGCCTTTTTCCATTCCTACGTCTTTCGTGCGTTACGAAGACAAACTATACATCCACGGCTCGGTAGGTAGTCATTTTATTCGAAGTCTTGAAACGGGAATTCCCGTTTGCATTACCATTATGCTGGTAGATGCGTTGGTAGTAGCCCGATCAGCTTTTAGCCATTCGGTAAACTATAAATCCGTCATTGTTTTTGCCGAGGCGGAAAAAATTGAATCGCCTCAACTCAAGTGGGATTCTTTGCAATGGTTAACAGAGAAGATCGTTCCAGGCAGTTGGAATTACCTGCGGCCCATGACTGAAAGCGAAGTGCGTAAAACTACCGTTTTAGCCTTTTCTCTCGATCAGGCTTCGGCCAAATCCCGGACGGGCATGCCCAATAATGAAGAAGAAGATCTACCGCTTGACATCTGGTCGGGGATTATCCCCCTGCAACACAAACGCCTGACTCCCATTGCCGATGATCTTTCGCAGCATATTCCGCTACCTGAACATTTGCGATAAGAAGTGAGTCAATGCTCGGTGTTGGTTTGTCATCCGACTAACTACAAGCTGAATAATAAACGTTTCATTATTCAGCTTGTCATCTTGAACGAAGAGAGACCTCCCGTAAAAATGGGCCGAAGTTTACGAAAAGCTAATGAACTCCCACCCAAGAAGTGGTACCCAATCTTAAGTAAGGTCCTTCGCTTTGCTCCAAATGACAGCAAAGGTGACAAACGCATATACTTCAGCCTAGCCGATGCCAGCCAAAAGCTGGCATCATTCTTCTAACCTCCAATGATTGACATCTAATCCCTTATAAATATAAAGCTTCTTCTATCTCCTCTGAATGACGGCTACCACTATTTTCAAAGCCTTAAAAACCAAAAGAGCCGTTTCTCTGCATTAGAGAAACGGCTCTTCACGTAATAAATCTAAAGTGTTATTTCACTTTGAAATCCACCCGCGTTTTGTCCCAAGCCATAGAAATGGTTCCTGAGTTCGCAACGTTGATCATGAATTTTTCGGTCATTTTACCTGATTTAGCGGGCACTTTCACACGAAGCACGTCATCCGCTTCCTGATACTTATAAGCTCCCCACTGTTCAGCCGTCTTGTTGAAAATAATCGTCCATTCTTTTTCACCAGGAATGGTAAATAAAGCGTATTTACCAGCGGGCAGGTCTTTACCTTCTACTTTCAGATCGCCTGACGTTTCAAAGGTGGTTGCTTCGTTGGCACCCGTACGCCATACTTTTCCGTAAGGAGCAATTTTATCGTTCGCATCCCATACGTTACGGCCTTTTACTGAAGGCTGAGAGTAGTTAATCGTAATAGTTTTACCATTTACTTTTCCCATAGCCACGGCTGGAGGACTAGGGCGTTTAGATTTGTCTTCAGGAGCTTTCGTATTCTGAGCAAAAACAGCAGTCGTGAAAGCCAGGAAGGTTACAAAGAAGGTAAGCAATGCTTTTTTCATGTGATGCATAAAGTTAAGACATACAAAAAACGGTCTTTCTGCTTAATTGTTCTTAAAGAAGCCATTAAAAATTTGACGCAGAATTATCCCATTTTACTACGGCCTTTAATCCGTTCACTTCAGGTATGAGCCGTTAACGGCTAAATCTATTTTAAAAAGGCAACAAAACTGTATCTTGCGTTCATCGTATCATTTATTTCGTTTCAGTTTGAGAAGTGATTAACCCTGTTTAAGCTTTTCAAACGTTACACGTACCTTGTTTTCCACATTCATGAAATCATTTTTTCAATCGGCTCTTTTGATGGGCTGCGTTCTGGGCACGACACTGGCTCAGGCTCAAAAACCAAAAAAGACGGTGGTTCCCGCTTCTCTGCCCGAGTTTCAGATGAAGCTCGAGCAACCCGCCGCTCACGTTCGCTTTTTAGCAGCCGATGAAATGCTAGGACGTCGCACTGGTGAAATCACCAACAATGTGGCGGCCCGTTATATCGCCGAGCAGTATCGTCTGCTGGGACTTAAACCCGTTTCGGGCCAGACGGATTATCTGCAACCCGTATCACTGGAAAGTGTCAAGCCGGGCAAGGATGGGTTCCTTTTCTTTGGAACCGATACGCTGAAGGTGAAACAAAATTTTATTGTCCTTTCTGGCGAGCCGACTACATTTACCAATACGCCCGTCGTTTTTGCAGCCTATGGTAATGAAAATGATTACCAGGGACTGGATGTAAAAGGCAAAATCGTCGTTGCCCAATTTGGTTCAGCCGATGCTAAATCGCCTATGGAAGGCTTTGAGTCCATTGAAAGAAAAACAAAACTTGCCGTTGAGCACGGAGCCTTGGCCCTAATCGAAGTATTGCCTCCGCAACTTCCCTGGGTAACGGTGGCTAATTACTTTGGTAAAGAAAGCGTTCGGGTGAAATCCAGCAACGCTGAGCAAAACAAACTACCCCACATCTGGCTGGGTGGCCCTTCGGCCAAAGGTTTTAACCGCGATCAGGTTAAACAAATCACCGGAAAAACGGCATCCATGACCGTTAAACCCCTCCGGGCCTATAACGTAGCCGCCGTGTTAGAAGGCTCTGATCCAACACTGAAAAGCGAATACGTCATCCTTTCCGCTCACTTTGATCACGTGGGTACGGGTAAGCAGGGCGGCGGTCCATACACGGAAGCCGACAGCATCTTTAACGGAACCCGCGATAATGCCATGGGAACAGCGGCAGTGTTGGAAGCGGCTCAAACGCTTTCGAAAGTAAAGCCCAAACGCTCGATTCTGTTTTTGAATTTCACGGGGGAAGAACTGGGCCTGCTAGGCAGTAAGTATTATGCCGAGCATCCATTAATTCCATTGAAAGATTGTGTATACAACCTGAATAATGACGGAGCGGGTTATAATGATACAACGCTGGTAACGGTGATTGGTCTGGAACGTACCGGAACGCAGACGCAAATTGAAACTGCTGCTAAAGCCTTCGGCCTGAAGGTCAATGCAGATCCCGCTCCTGAGCAGGGACTTTTTGACCGCTCGGACAACGTGAGCTTTGCTGCCAAAGGTATTCCTGCTCCTACATTTACACCCGGTTTTACTAAATTTGACGCGTCTCTCTTCAAGTTCTACCATCAGGTAGCCGATAACCCTGAGACGATTAGTTACACCTATTTACTTAAATTCTGTCAAACCTACGCCTACGCCGCTCGACTGATCGCTAACATGCCTCAGCGGCCCCAGTGGATAAAAGGGGATAAATACGAAGCGGCTAGTAACCAGTTGTATTCGAAGTAACAAAAGAGAGGCATCGGAAAATTTCGATGCCTCTCTTACTTACTAAAGCATATGCCTAATGATTACAAATAAGAATTCTGCTATATGCTAATGGCTGTTAACGATTAGTCATTTCTCTGGTACGACAATAGGTTATAAACGATTGAAATATTTATGTAAATTTACAATTCGATTGTAAATTTACATAAATGATTGAAAGAACGCTATCTCTAAAGGCCCAATCCTTGTTACAACAGTACCCTATAGTATCCATTTCGGGCCCCCGTCAGTCTGGAAAAACTACGTTTTCCAAGCTGTTTGCTTCTCAATATAGCTATGTAA
This sequence comes from Siphonobacter sp. SORGH_AS_0500, assembly GCF_002838835.1. GTDB lineage: Bacteria > Bacteroidota > Bacteroidia > Cytophagales > Spirosomataceae > Siphonobacter. Next base: position 5,429 of record NZ_NHPP01000010.1, on the reverse strand, counting down.
ACCTAGAATTACCCGATATCCGCAGATTTGCCTCTTCAGACCCCAGAAGTTTTCTTGATAGTTATTCCAATCGGGTTATACTAGATGAAGTACAGAATGTACCGGAGTTATTTTCGTATTTACAAGTACATACCGATGAAAGAAATCAACCCGGTCAATACATTCTTACTGGCTCTCAAAATTTTCTGCTTATGGAAAAAATCACCCAATCCTTAGCAGGTAGAGTAGCCTTATTAACCTTATTGCCCCTTTCCTATTTTGAATTACCGAAGAAGCCCTCTGTTGAAAATTTTATATACTCGGGCGGCTATCCACGTCTGATTAATACAGGAATTGCTCCAGAAGATTTTTTCCCAACTTATATTCAGACCTATGTAGAACGGGACGTACGTCAGTTACTTCAGATTCAGAACTTAACTTTGTTTCAAAACTTTCTGTATCTACTCGCTGGCCGAGCAGGTCAGGTTTTCAATGCTTCTAGCCTAGGTAATGAACTTGGTGTTTCTGGCCAGACCGTTGAATCCTGGATGTCCGTCCTGGAAGCTTCCTACATTGTTTTTCGCTTACAACCTTATTTCAAAAATTTCAATAAGCGTATTACCAAATCACCCAAGCTTTACTTCTATGATACGGGTTTAATTAGTCATCTATTAGGTATACGATCCGAAACTGACTTACAACTACATTTTGCCCGCGGAGCCATCTACGAAAACTTTGTTATTCTTGAGATCATGAAGGAACTACTTAACCAAGGGAAGCGTCCGCAACTTTATTACTGGAGAGACAGTAATCAAAATGAAGTAGACTTACTGATTCAGCAAGGTTTACAACTGAAAGCAATAGAAATTAAGGCAGGGAAAACGATTAATAGTGAATTTTTTAAGGGACTAAACTACTTCCACAAACTAGTTCCTGACGCTGACTTGAATTTAGTTTACAATGGTAATGAATTCCAGCAAAGAAGCGACTGTACAATTTATCCGATGCATCAAATCAATTCCATTATTTCCTAACGATTGTGTATAAACCATCGTTAGGCATAAATAATCATTTCCTATCCTAATAACTAACCATAATCTGGAGGTTACAACTCCCGAATCTTCATATTTCGAAACCAGACGGCATCCGTATGGTCCTGTAGAGCGATTTTCCCGCTAATGGCTTTCGCAAAATCGGGGAAGTTCCTAAGATTACTTTTCTGCACTTTGGTCTTCCAATCGGGAGCGGTGATTGTAGCATCAGCGGTTTTCAGACCATTCAGAAAGAAGATTACTCTTCCATCGCGGTGTACAATTCTGGAGTGATTCCATTCGCCAAAGGGCTTAGGTTTTGAGTTTTCGGCTTTTCCGCTAATGTCATACAAACAACCCGCCCAGTGTGTGGGGTTGATCTTGTGCCGCTCCTCTCCATTCTCATTATCGAGGAGTTGCATTTCCAGCCCCGTCATGTAAGCCGTAGGATTCTTCGGACTTTCCTGCACGTTGATAAATACGCCGCCATTACCCCCTTTGGCAATTTTCCAGTCGTAGGTCATCTCAAAATTCTGATAAGTGCTGTCACTTACCAAATCACCGAAATCACCCGCCTGGGACTTCGGATTACACCAGAGCTCCCCGTTTTCTACCGACCATTTCGAGGTCGTATCGCCGTGATTATAGACGTGCCAACCTTTGGTGGTTTTTCCATCGAAAAGAAGCTTCCAGCCGTCTTTTATTTCCGCCTCACTTAAGGTATTGTGGGCCGTCTTATGAACAGAATCTTCTTTAGAAGTTGACTCACAGGCAGAAAGCACTCCTACAGATAGGGCTAATAAACAGACCAAGGTTCTAAAACTGCACTTCCACTGATTAATCATTATATCAATTCAATTAATAAATTCATTTTTTCAAATACCATCAAACCAACTATTCATCTCCGTTGCCGCTAGTTCACTTTTCCAGGATTATTGGAGCAATTTACAACATTCCCTTCAATCCAGATAGCTCCTTTCGTTTTATCAAAGCAAAACTGCGACCCCCTGACTTTGCATTTGCTGATCAGCTTAACCGCAAAATCTTCGAATAGAACTAGAAACCTTTTCTTAATTGAAGCTGCAGCCACCAGATTAATTTGAGTTTTATTCGTGAAAAAATAGACCTGCAACAGTATATCAAATTTTTAACTATGAAAAGAGTGTATTTAATCCAAACGCACTCTTCTTTTTATAGTAACTTAATTCAGATCGGCAGCGACTCTACAGACCAATCTAAAATTCACGGTCATGACTGACCTAAAACACTGAATCCGCTTGACATAGACAATTTCGATTTAAATTCAATTTTTTTGTTAATCCGAATCATAAGTCCGATCTAGCGAAGAGCTCCTGCTATTATATTGTCACTTTACTAGCCTCAAATCTCCGGTGATTTCCTAAAATACCAAAAAATATCCCAAAATTTAACTTACCTAGTAGCATTTGTTATGGTTACGTTACCCAATTTTCTATTTCGCTTACTTTTAATACACTATTATTACATAAAGCATCGTATTTTTAGGAAACATGTACCTGGTATTAATTAAATCACTTAATTCATATACTAATATGCATTTTGTTCTTTATAAATAAATAATTAGGTTATGTGCTAAAGGTGTAAATCAAAGAAGAATCGATTAATAAATAACCCAATAACTGTATCATGCATAATCTGAGATTTAGAGAAATCAATGGTTTTACGGGCTAGTCTTTTTATTCGAGATCTTAAAGTGAGATGCTTTCGTTCAAGGGATTGCATAAGAGATTTATCTTGAATCCGTTTAGATTGATCCAAACAATCTAGGTAAGCCCACCAAGCATCGGTAACCCATTGATGGGTTCTTATTTTGGCTTGCTCTAGTAGAGCTAATAATCGTCTAAAGGTAGCATTTGTACGACGCCCGAATACGAACGCAACAATTTTACCTGTAATAGCATCTTCCACCCACCAAAGCCAACGTGGATTTTTCTTTTTTTCAACATAACTCCACATCTCATCAACCTTAAGAATGAGGGATTTACGATAGGTGTCTTTATATTCTGGATTTACGGAAACTAAGTCATTACGTTTTTTTCAAATACTTAATAACTGTGGAAGTACTAATTTTTAACACACGAGCCGTCTCTCTGATTCCGTTGCCATTGAGAGCCATTTCAATGATTTGTTTCCTAATAGCAGGTTCATATCCTCGATTGACATATTGGTGAACAAATGTTTTACCGCAACTATAACATCGAAGTCTAGGTTTCCCTAATGGTGTTATACCATGACGCTTTACTGATGCTGGCGAACCACAATGTTTACATTTGACTGCTTCATATACCATGTGCAAATTTAATAATTTACACCTTTACAACATAACCAAAAATTACTATATAAATACACAAAATTATAATTATGAACCATTGTAAGCATATACTTCATTAACCTACACTAAATATTACCAAGGTATAAAAGATACAAATCTTAATCATTCATAATAAATCTTTAGTATTACAAAATTAAAGCACTAACAATCAAATGATTAATATATATAAACCTAAATAATAAGTTAATTACAATAAATATCTTAAAATATTATTATCAATTACCTATATTAAAAATATATCACTTCATATCTCATAAAAATTCATATTTACAAAATATATCATTAATATATATGAATTATAATAAAACGTTATATATCTTTATGCCTCAATCAAACCTTTAAATTATGAGGCATTTTTTATTTATTATTTTCTTATTTTTTACTCAATATCTCTACGGACAGAGTACAGTAAAGCATAACTTGGGTGTTATTTTTCATGATTCAAATTGGGGGCAAAATACCATTTTATGGAGCGATGGTAGCTATCACAATAACTATTGGACAAATGCTCCTTCTTCGCCTCCACCTGGCCCTTCTCTAACTGTTCAGGATTGGCCTAGACTTAGAGCAATTATTGATGGGTGGTCGTCTAAAGGAGGCCATGCTATTAGTGTCCCTGTATTTTGGGATCGTTCTCAATACGGAGAAAATTCTTTCGAATTCCGAGAATACATTTGGCTTTTACAGAGAGCTCAAACTAAAAATCTTAAAGTAGCTTTCTTCTTATTACCTTTTAGACGTAATGCCAAGGATGCCAATGGAATTGTTTATCCTGAAAACACCACAACTACGTCTTGGAGTTTTCAAGAGGAAGACATTGAGTACGATTCCAATGGCATTAAATTTGGGGAGCCTTTTTACCATAGCTTAGCACTTGGTAGCCCTAAATGGGCTAATGTCTATAAGTGGATTGGCAAGTTTGTCGAAGCGATTGCACCTTACCAAAATGTTATTGATTACATCACCATTGGTACTAATGCCACGTACGAAACTTCACTTAAAATGGAGGCTGAGGATGCCGCGAATCCTATGACAGTAAATGCATGGAATACTTGGCATATATCCAAATATGGAAATGTTCCAGGAGCCATGGCGAAAAGAAGCCAAGTAAGCGTGGATGAAAACAAAATCAGAACGGCAAAATTCCATAGTGATATTTATAAGAACATCAATGAAAATGCAGCTCATAAGATAAAAAGCATTTTACCTAATGTTAAATACCTTTGGCATGGGGGATCCATGGATGACGTAACCTTTTTACGGGGAGCTTTTACTAATATGGCTACCTTAAATACTTCTCTAATTGATGGTGTTAAACATAATCCAGATGGATCTTGGGATCCGAGTTTTGAAACTAAAGCCATTGCCTCTCAAGGTCGAATAAATATCATCGAAGCTACTAAAAGCTCTGTATTGGAAAACTCACCTGAGTTACTTACCGACTATGTAAAAAAAGCAATAGACAATGGAGCTACTGAGATTTCATACTCATTCTTTGATTCTTTTTACGAGAGCCCTAGTTTAGATACATATTTAAATCAGGTTGTAAATGATCTTAAGGCCACTGGATACTGGAATAAATCCATCCAAAACGTTCAAAACCCTAATAACCCCGATGTCTTAACTTTTAAAACGAGCGTAGCAGCCACTAATCGATGGCTAGATTACCGAGAACCTTACACCTCAGCTTTTAATAATAGTAAAAATGCTCACGGGGGCGTTTCTCCTACAATTGTTTGGATTGATGATCTTGAAAACACTGTTTGTAATTTTACCTTTAACACTACAGGCGGCGGCAGCAAAAGCTGCAGCAGCCCGGTGAGTTTATCGACTAATTGCTCGGGCAATGATTGTTCGGGGGTGAGCTACAGCTGGAGTGGACCTAATGGCTTCACGGGTTCAGGCAGTTCGGTGAGTCTGACGGCCCCTGGCACAGCGGGTAGCTACATCTACACGGTAACGGCGAGTAAGAGTGGATGTACTTCCCAGCAGAAGCAGGTGACCTTGACGGTGAGTTGTGGAGGAACGTGTAACTACACGAACAATCA